>NZ_JBSYVH010000001.1:0-1364283 GCF_054114205.1 Rhizobium sp. LEGMi-198b
TCGGACGCTCTGGCGTCGGGATGTAGGCGTCAACCTGGGCCATCAGCTCGCGGATCGCGTTTTCGCCGATTTCCTTGTTGCTGTCTTCCAGGGCAGCAAGCGCCGAACCCTTGACAACCGGAATGTCATCGCCCGGGAAGTCGTAGGACGACAGCAGTTCGCGAACTTCAAGCTCGACGAGCTCGAGAAGCTCGGCGTCGTCAACCTGGTCGACCTTGTTCAGGAACACAACGATCGCCGGAACGCCAACCTGGCGGGCGAGCAGGATGTGCTCGCGCGTCTGCGGCATCGGGCCGTCGGCAGCCGAGCAAACCAGGATCGCGCCGTCCATCTGCGCGGCACCCGTGATCATGTTCTTCACATAGTCAGCGTGGCCGGGGCAGTCGACGTGCGCATAGTGACGAGCAGCCGTTTCATATTCAACGTGTGCCGTCGAGATCGTGATACCACGCGCCTTTTCTTCCGGTGCCGCGTCGATCTGGTCATACGCCTTGAACTCACCGAAGAACTTCGTGATCGCTGCCGTCAGAGACGTCTTGCCGTGGTCAACGTGGCCGATCGTGCCGATGTTAACGTGCGGCTTATTGCGCTCAAACTTACTCTTTGCCATTTGAATGCTTCCTGTGAACGTAAATGGTGGCCCCGGCGAACCGGTTTAGTGCCGCCGTTTAAGGCTTTCGTCGCATTTGCGCAAGACTTAATTGCAGGCCCTATTCTTGGCGAAGTGTAGCCGATGACGGACAATGCACGCCGTCGGCTTTGATTCGCCCCGCAGGTTTCGCCGGCCGATCCGGAAAGATGTAAAAGCATTTGCCGGTTCAGACGCTTAGATAGGCACGCTGAGGAAATAATCCAGGTGTCCGAAGCCGCTTCTCAGAATTGAACAGGTCTGCAGAGGCCGATCTTGCAGAGGTTCGCGAATAGGTATGTATCGCCCGCCAGAATATAAGCCATTCCTCACGCGGAGGATGTGAATCGAATATGGCGGAGAGGAAAGCAGGGATTCAGGGCAGCAGGTCTGTCGCAAGACCTGCCTGACGGAGATGAAGGACTGAAAATCTTGGAGCGGGTAGCGGGAATCGAACCCGCGTATTCAGCTTGGAAGGCTGCTGCTCTACCATTGAGCTATACCCGCGGGTGGCCAAGATCCTGTGCGGAATGGTGGAGGGAGTTGGATTTGAACCAACGTAGGCTGAGCCAACGGATTTACAGTCCGTCCCCTTTAACCACTCGGGCATCCCTCCAGTTTTCCGACTGGATCTTGCGACCAAGCTTGCTAGACCGGACGTCGCCGCCGCGATCTGCGCCGCGTATATGACCGGACCGTTTCCTTCTGTCAACATGAGGTCCGGGCAAAAATGACGAAAAAATTTCAACTTGCTGCAAAAGCCCACTGACGAAAGAGGACTATGCGCTCAAGGGCGCTCTCGCTATAAAGCCGCATGAGCAAAGACAGAACATCCGGCCGTTCCGGCCCTGACAACACCGTCGGCGACAAGTCGGCCAAAGACACGCATTACGCCACCTTGCGGCGCGCGCATCGCGACGCCAAGCGCGAGCGCGGCGAAATTCCGACGCCGCCGCCACAGAAGCGCAAGCGGGCCGGCGCGGACGATTGGAAGCCGCCGGCACTCGCCCCCGACCAGGTGTATCTTTATGGCCTACATACGGTGCGCGCAGCCCTTGCCAATCCCGAGCGGAAGAACATCAAGCTGTCGGCGACGCAGAATGCGTTGGTGCGGCTGGAAATCGGACCGGCGGCCGAACTCGGCATTCCCGTCGAGATGGTCTCGCCGCAGGATATTGACAAAGTGCTGGGTCCGGAAGCGATCCATCAGGGTGTCATGCTGGAGACGCGTCCCCTGCCCGTGCGCCGGCTGGAGGCCCTGAAGGACAGCCCGCTGCTGCTGGTTCTCGATCAGGTGACCGATCCGCACAATGTCGGCGCAATCATGCGCTCAGCCGTCGCCTTCGACGCCGGCGCCGTCATCACCACACAGCGTCATAGCCCGACCGAATCGGGCGTACTCGCCAAATCCGCCTCCGGCGCGCTGGAGCTGATACCCTATATTCAGATCACCAATCTCGCCGACGCGCTCGGTGAGCTGCACCGCCTCGGCTTCGTCACCATCGGTCTTGATTCGGAAGGGCCGGCGCCGCTCGAAGGCACGTTTTCGGGCGAGAAGGTTGCCCTCGTCCTTGGCTCCGAGGGCAAGGGGCTGCGCCAGAAGACACGGGAAACGGTGAACGCGCTGGCGCGGCTCGACATGCCAGGCGCGATCAAATCACTCAACGTCTCGAACGCGGCCGCGATCGCTCTCTATGCAGCGCGGTCTTATCTGAAAATCTAGCGGCACGGGGGTGCCGCAGCAGATTTGGGGGGAACTGCCTTGATCCGCACTTTTTGTCTCGCGGCGGCTTCTGCCGCCTTCATTCTCGCCGCCGGGCAACCGGCTGGTGCCGCCGACGAGGAACTCATCAAGTCGCAGGCGGGCACATGGCTGCTGGCGCCGGAAGGTGGCGCCAAGGGCTGCCGCCTCACCTTCGAAACCAGTCCAGTGACCGGCGGCTACGCCGTCAGCGGCGCGGATGCCTGCGCAACCGCCCTGCCCGCCTACGCCAAGACGGCCGCCTGGAATTTCAGCGAGGACGGCTCGCTCGCCCTTATGGACGCGACGCAGAAGGTGGTGGCCCGTTTCCAGGAAGAAGAGGGCTCGCCCTGGGAAAGCGAAGAAGGCGATCCGACGTGGCTGCTGCCAGCACTCGGAGACGTCGACCATGTTCCAACCGTCGCAAGCCTCGCCGGCACCTGGCAAGTCGAGCAGCCCAACGGCAAACTCATCTGCAACATCACGCTGTCCAGCGATACCGACGAGGATGGCACGCCGAAAATGTCACCGGGCAGCGACTGCCCGGCCGACGTTGCTGACCTCAAGCTTTCCCTCTGGGTCGTTGAGGGCTTTGGCCTGGTGATGATGGGCACTGACGGCTCTTCGCTCTCCTTCGATATGCGGCCGGATGGCAGCTTTCAGAAATCCGAGGAAGAAGAGGGACAGCCGATGGTGCTCGTCCGCAAACAGGGCGGCTAAAGGAGCCGATATCCCGCCTATGGCTTGACGTCCGAGAAATGTGACTATGTTAGCTTGGGCCGGTCCGAACCCGGCCCTTATTGTCACATATTGGGAAATATAGGTACAGGGCGCATGATCTTATCGAATATCCGCAAATTCATCTTCCACGAATTGCGAAGTGTAGAAGGATATATCGACCCACCGGATGCCCTTGTTTACCTTTCTATTCTGGAACGCCAGAGGGGACATGGATTGGGCGGCGGAATTGCTGAAATCGGGGTTTATTTCGGTCGTTCTTATTTTCTCCTGAAAAAGATCACTTCGCCGGAGGATCGTGTGCTTGGCATCGATCTCTTCGACATCGGAGAGATGTCGAATGGCGTTTCCGAGCAATACCGAACATTTATCGAGAATGGCGAGCGGCTCGGCCTGCCTGTCGACGAGGACCTGCTGTTCGTCGGCGATAGCGCGGAGCTGTCGCCGAAAGACATAGCGAGCAAGGTCGGCAAGGTGCGCTTCTTCAGTATCGATGGCGGGCACACCTTGTCGAACCTGAAAGCCGACATCCACCTGGCGAAGGAGACGATCGCCGACCATGGCGTCATCGTCTTCGACGACACGTTCAATCCCGCCTGGCCGGAGGTCACAGTCGGTGTCGCGGATTTCCTCCGCGACGATGATGAGATTTTCTCGGCTTTCTGCATGACGAAATACAAAACATATGTCTGCCGGCGCGAATTCCACGATTTCTACCGTGCGGCTATCCTGCGGGCGCCCCATCTCAGAGCCTTCGAACTGGCGGAAACGCATTTTCTGGGGTCCGACGCCGTCCGCCTGCACAATCCATTCGGCCGGCGCATACTCTACGAACTCATGACCCGCTCGGGCATGAGCGCCATTTCGGAGCGCGCATACCGCTGCCACTAGAGTAATTCGAGGAAAAGTGCGCAACGGTTTTTCGTCCGGAATTGCGACAAAAACAAAGGGACAGAAAAACGGATCAGCGAACTGCAATCGGCTGCGGACGCCAAGCCGATTGCTGCGTGAGCGACCGCTCCGTGATCGGGCATCCATCCTGCAGCTTCAGCCATGAGGTGACATTCAGGTTCATCTCGCATTGCGCGAGATAGCTCTTGCCGTTCACGGTCATGCAGGCGACTTCGCCGATCGCATGCTGCTTTCCGTCTACGTTTTTGCAGTAGCAATCCTGCCCGGCCAACGCCGGCGCATCTGCCATCACAGCAAACGGCAATCCCAGGACAATAAGCTTCAAAACCTCGCGCATGGACGTTCCCTCGCCCGCCGTGGATGAGGAAAGTGTATGCTTATTTCAGACGTTGTAAATGCGCGAGGCCGAAGCGCGCCGGCGCAGCCTAGTGAATCGCAGGATCCGATTCGTCGAAGAAAGTCCTGATACCATCGCGCGCGATCGTCGCCAGGAACTCATCGAAGGCCTCGCGGTCAGTCGCGAAGGGCTCTTCCCATTCGATAAGATCCTCCTCCGGCGTGATGACCTCCATCCGCCAGTCTTGCTGGGTGCCTGCCGGGCGAAAGATATCGACGAGCACGGTCACGCCGTCCTCGGTAAATTCACCGGATAGTTCGGAGTGTTCGAGTTTGGGCTTCTTGGGCTTAACGGTCATATCTTCCCACATGCAGCAATGACGAGAATCGTAACTTAGTGATCGTTACGACCATTTCAAAGTGCAGCGGCGTTACAATTGCATGAAGCAGCCGCCGATTTCCTGCATCGAGGGCTGCAGGGAAAACAACTCGGTTAAGCCGCTGAATGAGCGTGTCTATTGCCGAAGCAGGTCGAACGTCACTGCATGGCGTCACCTCGGCCGCAAGCGTGTCACGCCGACCGCGACCACGCTCGAAACCATAAAGAGGATAGCGCTGTACGCGAACGGGCTCCACCAGCCGGCACTGTCGAAGAGCATGCCGCCTGTGAAGGCACCAAATGTTATGGCGAACTGGATGAGCGCAACCTGAAGCCCGCCTCCCGCTTCAAGCTCTGACGGTATGATGCGCGTCAGCCAGGTACCCCAGGCCACCGGAATGGGAGTGGCAAACAGGCCGAAGAGAGCAAGGAGCGCCCCTATTGTCAGGGCAGATGGGCCAAGCGGTATCAACAATACCGCGATGAGCATCAGCGCGGCCGGGAAGCTCACCAGCACGGTGCTTAGGTGCGAGCGCAGCAGGAACCCGATCATCGATGTCCCCAGAAGGCCCGCCAGGCCGATCCCAAGGAGAACGAGCGAAAGACCGTTGACATCAAGGCCGGTTACGTCCCCAAGGAACGGCCGTAAATAGGTGGACAGTGCAAACTGTCCCATGAAGAAGAAGGTCATGGCCGCCATACCGATGGCGAAGGTGCGGTTGCGCAGCAGCCCGAATGTACTGCGAACCGAACCGGCACCACCTCCCGGTATTTTCGGCAGTGCAAAGACCTGCCATATGAAGGCAATGATCGCGATCGGCACCATAATAAAGAATGCGCCTCGCCAGCCGATCAACCCGCCGAGGAAACTCCCCAATGGTTGAGCGACAACACTTGCAAGGGCGCTTCCTCCTTGCAGCATGGCAAGAGCCTTGGGTAGGTCCGGGCCGGATACAATACGCGCCATGATAGCCGTGGACAGCGACCAGAAGCCGCCAATCGACACGCCGATCAGCGCGCGGCCGACCATGAACACGAGGTAGTTGGGCGCGAATGTGATTGCCAGACCGGAAAGCACGAGAACGCCTGTGTAGGAAAGTACCACTGCGCGTCGGTCAAGGCGTGCCAGTAACGCATTGCTGAACAGGCTGGTGACGACGGCAAAGAAACCCGAAACGGAAATCGCTTGACCGGCCTGTCCCACCGTGATGCTCAGTTCGTCGGCGATTGGTGTCAGCAGGCTGACAGGCAGGAATTCCGAGGCAACGAGCGTGAATGTCATCAGCGTCATGCAGATGACAATACCCCACGGACTTGCCGTGCTTTCGATCTGGTTGTCGTAGGTGGTTTCCATATTGCTTTCCGTCAATGGCTTGGAGCGGATCGTTCAGGACGTATTGGAGTGTCTGAGCCTGCTGAGGGAACGACAGGGATCGTGCCGGCGCGCCGGCCTCACCCAGCTTGAGTCTCATGCGATCAGGTTTTCGAAGATGCGCGCGGGCCGCGCCGCCTAGTTCTCGTTCTTGCCCGTCAGTCCGTTGCTGACCTCGATGGTTACCGGTGCACCGTCCGGGATCGCGCGAACTTCGTCCACGCTCGCGTGAATGCGTCCCAGCGGGACTTTTCCTGGCCAGTAGCCGATGTAACCATAATAAAGCGCAATCCATTGACCGGGCTCGTAATAGCCCACTTCCGGGATCTCAGGCTCGTCGCCACGAGGCCCCCCCTTCATGGAAAGCCCGTCTTTCAGCCGGATGACCTTCTCGTCATAACCAGGATAATTGCCGGCTTTTAAGTTGAGCGGCAGTTTGGTGATCAGGTCTTTGGCCGTCTCGTTGTCGTAGAGATCGACAGCAAACGTCTTTTCACCGATGCGTATCGCGATTGTCTTGTCGCTCGGCTTTCTCAAATTGCTGTGCATGGCGCTGTCTTCTGTCGTGTAACTCGATTTGGCTTGAATGATGCCCGCTAGTCCCAGGCATCCCAATGCAAGCACCGCCGCCAACGTCGTAGATCGCTTCAGGGTCATGACGTCCTCACATCCGAAGGAGCGTCTTGATGGCACTGCGTTCGTCCATGGCCTTGTAGCCTTGGGCGACATCGGTAAGCGGCACTTCGAGATCGAAGACTTTGCCGGGGTTGATCTGCCGGGTCATGATGAGATCAATGAGGTGCGGCAGGAAGCGACGCACCGGTGCCGGACCGCCGAGCAGGTTCTTCTGTTGAAAAAACAGCATCTGCCCGTCCAGCTCAACGCCATGCGGCACGCCGACATAGCCGATCGAGCCGCCTGGACGGGCGCAGTTGATCGCCTGCAGCATCGATTCCTGGGTGCCGACGCACTCAAGGACGGAATCGGCGCCAACGCCTCCGGTCAATTCCTTCACTCTTGCAACGCCCGCGTCGCCCCGCTCTGTGATGATGTCGGTGGCGCCATATTCGAGGGCGAGTTCCTGGCGCTGCTTATGGCGGCTCATGGCAATGATGCGCCCGGCGCCAAGCTGTTTTGCCGACAGCACGCCCATGAGGCCGACGGCGCCGTCGCCCACCACAACCGCCGTGCAGCCCGGCGTCACGCGCGCGGCATCAGCGGCATACCAGCCCGTGCCGAGCACGTCGGATGCGGCGAGCAGGCTCGGGATCAGGTCTTCGGACGGCATGGTGTCGGTCGCGACCAACGTACCGTCAGCCAGTGCGATACGAGCGTATGGCGCCTGCGCGCCGGACATGAATTCGCGGTGTTCGCAGGAGGACTGGAAACCGTACCGGCAATGCGGGCAGGTATTGTCCGAGAGGCAGAACGAGCCGACGACGAACTGGCCGGGCCGGATAGTCTTCACGTCGCTTCCAACCTCGACCACGACGCCGCAGTATTCATGGCCCATATGCTGCGGCGCGGTCACGGCCTGAATTCCGCGATACGGCCAGAGATCGGAGCCGCAGACGCAGGACGCCGAAAGCTTGATGATGGCGTCGGTGGACTTCAGGATTTTGGGTTCGGCGACTTCTTCGCAGCGGATGTCGCCGGGGGCGTGAAGGACTGTTCCGAGCATGAATCTCTCCGGTTCTTTGACCATCGGGCGAAGTGCCCTTGTCAAACTTGATCGGAGAAACAGATAGCACCGATCGATAGCCTGCATTAGCCGCGCCAATTTGCATGGACTTATCGAAATTCGCTTGTAATAGATATCGATCGGATAGGTGGAGGACCTGTTGTGGCGCGGGAAAACTTCAACGAATTACTCTTGTTCCTCGCAGTTGCCGAAGAACGCAGCTTCACCAAAGCCGCGGCAAAGTTGGGAATTGCCCAATCCACCCTCAGCTACGCCGTCAAGCAACTCGAAGCACGAATGGGGCTTCGGCTTCTGACCCGCACGACGCGAAGTGTGGGAACGACGGAGGCCGGCGAACGTCTCCGGCAATCCCTGGCGCCGCGCATTTCTGAAATAGAAGCCGACATAGAGGCGTTGATGGCCTATCGGGACAAGCCGGCCGGTACCGTCAGAATCACATTGTCCCATCACGCCATGGAAAGCGTCGTTTGGCCCAAACTATCCCCCATGCTCGCGGACTATCCGGACATCAAGCTGGAACTCAGCGTCGATAGCAGCTTCCGCAACATCGTTGAGGATGGCTTCGACGCTGGTGTGAGACTCGGCGAAAGTCTTGAGAAAGACATGGTGGCGGTGCGGATCGGACCGGATTGGAGATTGGTGGCTGTTGGGTCTCCCGGTTATTTCATGACGCGAGCCGTGCCAAGGACGCCGCAGGAACTCATGCGCCATAATTGCATCAACAGGCGCATTGACAGGATCGGAGCGCTCTATGCCTGGGAGTTCGAGAAGGATGGCGAGGAGGTTCGCGTCAGGGTCGAAGGGCAGCTTACTTTCAACACGGATGCCGAGATGGTCGATGCCGCTCTTCGAGGCTATGGCATAGCCTACGTACCGGAAAGCTTCGTCGAGCAGCATCTGGCAGAAGGGCGGCTGCAGCTCGTGCTCGACGACTGGTCACCGAAATTTGCCGGATATTACCTCTACTATCCCAGCAGGCGCCAGAATTTGCCGGCATTTTCTGTGATCGTGGACGCGCTTCGGCAAAGGAGCTGGTAGCCTGTGAGGCATTTTCCAGAAAGTCTCGAGCCGCAAAATAGGTCGCAAATTTCAGAAGATTGGGGAAAGCATAGTGATCTCTAGATCATGATGGTGCCCCCGGCAGGGTTCGAACCCGCGACCCCCTGATTACAAATCAGGTGCTCTACCAACTGAGCTACAAGGGCACATCGGCATGCCAAGTAGCAGATTTTGATTTCCTGTAAAGGGAAAATCGGCAGTTTGGCTTTGATGCAGCGGATCAAAGCCCCTGCCTATTCACCAGTCTTTGCAAAACGTCTTGTCGCGTAAGGGGAATATCATTACCTAGTACGATTATTCAAAGGACATTGCATGTCACGCGCTTTTCAGTCTGTTTGTTTTCTCGCATCGACCGCGCCGGAAGCCCAAAGCGCGCGGGAGGAGTTGATTCGCCTTTACGGCCAGACGCCGCAGGAAGATGCGGATATCGTCGTTGCGCTCGGCGGCGATGGCTTCATGCTGCAGACGCTGCACAATACGATGAACTCCGGCAAGCGCGTCTACGGCATGAATCGCGGCTCCATCGGCTTCCTGATGAACGATTATCGTACCGAATGCCTGGCCGAACGCATCGAAGCGGCTGTCGAAAATGCGTTTCATCCGCTGCAGATGAGCACGCGCAACGCAGACGGCAGCACATCCGTCGCGCTTGCCATCAACGAGGTGTCATTGTTTCGCCAGTCCTATCAGGCGGCCAAGCTGAAGGTCGAGATCGACGGCCATGTCCGTCTGCCGGAACTGATCTGCGACGGGCTGATGGTGACGACGCCGGCCGGTTCCACCGCCTATAATCTCTCCGCTCACGGCCCCATCCTGCCGCTCGAGGCACCGCTGCTCGCCATCACCCCAGTCAGCGCTTTCCGCCCTCGCCGCTGGCGCGGCGCCCTCCTGCCCAACAAGGTGACGATCGACATCACCGTGCTGGAGGCAGAAAAACGCCCGGTCAATGCGGTTGCCGACAACACCGAAGTCAAATCGGTCGTGAGCGTCAAGATCGCCCAGACCGAAGACACGACGGCACGTATTCTCTCCGATCCAGACAGATCGTGGTCGGAGCGGATATTGGCGGAGCAGTTTTCGGATTAAGAAATACTTGCGCATCGCAAGAGCGGCATTCCAGCGAACAAAAAAAGCCCCGTCTCCGGGGCTTTTCGTCTATTAAATGCGTTCGGATCTTAATCCACGTCGTCCACGACCGCGTCGGCCGCGCCGCTGATGCGGTGCGCGAGGGCAGCTTCCATGAACTCGTTGAGATCGCCATCGAGCACGTCATCTGGGGCCGTGCTGGCGACGCCGGTGCGCAAGTCCTTGACGAGCTGATAAGGCTGCAGGACGTAGGAGCGGATCTGGTGGCCCCAGCCGATATCGGTCTTCGAGGCGGCTTCGGCGTTGGCGGCCTCTTCCCGCTTCATCAATTCCGCTTCGTACATGCGGGCGCGCAGCATGTCCCAGGCCTTGGCGCGGTTCTTGTGCTGCGAGCGTTCCTGCTGGCATTGCACGACGATGCCGGTCGGGATGTGCGTGATACGCACCGCCGAGTCGGTCGTGTTGACGTGCTGGCCGCCGGCGCCGGACGAACGATAGGTGTCGATGCGGCAGTCGCCCTCGTTGATCTCGATCTGGATCGAGTCGTCCACGACCGGATAGACCCAGATCGACGAGAAGGAGGTGTGACGGCGGGCATTGCTGTCATAGGGCGAGATGCGAACCAGGCGGTGAACGCCCGATTCGGTCTTCAGCCAGCCATAGGCATTGTGGCCCTTGACCAGCAGCGTCGCCGATTTGATGCCGGCTTCTTCGCCGTCATGGACTTCGAGCAATTCCACTTTGAAGCGCTGACGCTCTGCCCAGCGGGTGTACATGCGCAGCAGCATGTTTGCCCAGTCCTGGCTCTCGGTGCCGCCGGCGCCGGAATGGACTTCGAGGTAGGTATCGTTGGAATCGGCCTCGCCCGAAAGCATGGCTTCCACCTGCCGGCGCGCAGCTTCCGTCTTCAAACTCTTGAGGGCTTCTTCGGCCTCGCGGACGACGTCGGCATCGCCCTCTTCCTCGCCAAGCTCGATCAGTTCGACATTGTCGGCAAGCTGCTGCTCAAGCGCACGCACGCCGTTGATGCCGTCATCGAGCTGCTGGCGCTCGCGCATCAGCTTCTGCGCTTCGGAGGCATCGTTCCAGAGGGTCGGGTCCTCTGCCTTGTTGTTCAACCAGTCCAGTCGTCTTATCGCCTGATCCCAGTCAAAGATGCCTCCTCAGCAGGCTTATGGCCTGCTTGGTTTCGTCGACTACATTCTCGATTTCCGCTCGCATGTTCCTGCTTCTTTATTCGGCCGTTCGCTATGAACGGCTGTTCAATTCAAAGAGTGCTGGTGACATAGATACACATGCCGCGACTGTAAAGCCCCGCCACATGATCATTGGACAAATCGACCAGGATCAGAAGAGACCGCCCGCACCTGACGTGACCGCCTGATTGGCCTGCGGCGAGGTCTTCAGAATTTCCTCGGGCGCGACCTGCGCCGAAGCATCGCCGCCGCCGATGACCGTATAGGTGGTCGCAGGACCAGTGCCGGGCTTGAAGGCTTCCATGATGGCGTCGGGATCGCCGGGCTGCGCGGCCATGCCGGTCGCGCGGTTGACGGCCATCATATTCATGCCCGCCGGAACCTGGAATTTCTCCGGCTGCTCATCCTTGGTGGCGGCCTGCATGAACTCGTTAAAGATCGGCGCGGCGATCGAGCCACCGGTCGCGCCGCGGCCGAGTGTGCTCGGCGTGTCGTAGCCGACATAAAGGCCGGCAACGAGGCTCGGCGTAAAGCCGACGAACCAGGCGTCCTTTTCATCGTTGGTCGTACCGGTCTTGCCGGCGACATCGGTGTTCAGCTTGATCTTGCCGGCGGCCGTGCCGCGGACGACGACGCCCTGCATCATCGAAGTGACCTGATAGGCAGTCATCGGATCGAGCACCTGCTCGCGGTTGTCGGCGATGACTGGCTCATCCTGATTCTGCCAATCGCTGACATTGCAGGCGTCGCAGACGCGCTCTTCGTGCTTGAAGATGGTCGCGCCATAGCGGTCCTGAATGCGGTCGATCAATGTCGGCTTGATCTGCTTGCCGCCATTGGCGATGACCGAATAGGCGGAAACCATGCGCAGCACCGTCGTCTCGCCGGCGCCAAGCGCCATGGCAAGAACCGGGTTCATGCGGTCATAGATGCCGAAGCGGTCGGCATATTCGGCGACCAGCGGCATGCCCATATCCGCAGCGAGACGCACGGTCATCAGGTTGCGCGAATGCTCGATGGCAAAGCGAAGCGTATGGGCGCCGCCGCCCTCGCCTTCGTAGTTTTCCGGCTTCCACACCTGTCCGTTGCTGAGCGTGATCTGGAGCGGATCGTCAAGAATGACCGACGCCGGCGTATAGCCATTGTCCATGGCCGCCGCGTAAACGAAGGGCTTGAAGGACGAGCCGGGCTGGCGTTTAGCCTGGGTAGCGCGGTTGAACTCCGACTGCGCATAGGAGAAACCGCCGACCATGGCGAGCACGCGGCCGGTATGCGGATCCATCACGACGAGGCCGCCCTGCACTTTCGGAGGCTGGCGCAGGCGATAGGCGCTGGAATCGGCATCGCCGGTCTTCTGGACATAGATCACGTCACCTGGGCTCAACACGCCGGTCGGCGATTTCGCCGTCTTGCTGCCACCCGCCGAGCGGAAAGCCCAACGCATGTCAGCTACGGCGATCGTACCACGCTTGCGATCGTTCGCGACCTTACCCGCGGCGTCGACACTTGGCTGGAGGCCGATATCGACCGTCTGATCGGACACGGAAAGCACGACGGCGAGCTGCCATTCCGGCACGTCGCTCAGGGACGGGATCTTGGCGAGTTCCGGACCCCAATCCTGCGATGTCGCGATCTGCTTGATCGGGCCATGGAAGCCGCGGCGCTCGTCGTAGTCGACCAGTCCGTCCTGCAACGCCTTGCGTGCTTCGATCTGGATCTGCGGATCCAGCGAGGTACGGACCGAAAGCCCGCCCTCGAGGAGGGTTTTCTCGCCATATTGGTCGATCAACTGGCGGCGGACTTCTTCGGCAAAATAATCGGAGGCGAAGAGCGACGGGCCACTCTTTGGCGGCGCAACGCCGAGCGGCTGCTTCTTGGCTTCTTCGCCGTCGCTCTGGCTGACATAGCCATTCTCGACCATGCGGTCGATAACCCAGTTGCGGCGGGTCATCGCAGCGTCGGGGTGGCGGAACGGATTGTAGTTGGACGGGCCCTTGGGCAGCGAAGCGAGATAAGCCGATTCGGCAATCGTCAGCTCGTTGACCGACTTGTCGAAATAGGTCAGCGCCGCACCGGCGATGCCATAGGAATTGAGGCCGAAATAGATCTCGTTCAGATAGAGTTCGAGGATCTTGTCCTTGCTGTAGGCCTGTTCGATGCGGAAGGAGAGGATCGCTTCCTTGATCTTGCGGTCGAAGGTCTGGTCGGCCGAAAGCAAGAAGTTCTTGGCGACCTGCTGGGTGATGGTCGATGCACCAACGAAACGGCGGCCGGAACCGATATTCTGAAGGTTTACGGCGACGGCGCGCATCAGGCCGCCGACATCGACGCCCGGATGATTGTAGAAGTTCTTGTCTTCCGCCGAGAGGAAAGCGGCCTTGACGCGATCGGGAATGGCCTGGATCGGCAGGAACAGCCGGTTCTCGCGCGAATATTCCTTCATCAAGGCACCGTTGCCCGCGTGAATGCGGGTCGTCACCGGCGGCGCGTATTTGGCGAGCACCTCATAATCCGGCAGATCCTTGGAAACGACGCTCAGATAAATAGCCGCCGCCGCCGCCGCACCCAGGAACAGGAGGCAGCCCAGCCCAAAGAAATATCCAATCAGTCTGACCATATGATGCTACCGGTGCTTCTTCTTCATGCGGCGCATGCGCGAGACCATCGCACATTCACGGGCGTTTTGCACGCTCAGGGCGTGAATGCAAGACGGCAACGGCATAAAGCCGTGCATGCCGACCGCGGCAAACAATACTTTGGTGTAACGGCGGGAATGTGAGCAAAATAGGGCTCACCGCTGGTATTCCTCACTTCATCCCAGCCCATTAGCAGCGGCTGTTACATGGAAGACACGAACGGCGCCGCTATTCTACCATCTCAGCCGCCATTCGCGATGGTCGAAACGCGGTATTTCTGTACCGCATCGGTCAGCCGATCCGCCAATTTCTGCCGCCAATCGGGATCAAGCAAAAGTTTCTCATCATCCTTGTTCGAGAGGAAGCCAAGCTCGAGGAGAATGGAGGGAACATCCGGCGCCTGCAGCACGCGGAAGCCGGCATGGCGATGCGGGTTGTTGATCATCGAGATCTGGCCATTGAACGAGGTCAACACGTCCTGCGCCAGCGAGATGGAAAAAGCCTGCGTCTCACGCCGGGTCAGGTCCATTAGAATATCCGCGACGGCGGCAGGCTGGGCCTGCGTCTCGGCGCCGGCAAGCTGGTCGGAATTGTTTTCGCGGTCGGCGACTTCGCTGGCGAGCTTGTCGGAGGCCTTGTCGGAGATCGTATAGACTGTGGCGCCGCGGATATCCTTCTGCTTCAGCGTGTCGGCATGCAGCGAGATGAATAGCGAGGCGTGATTCTGCCGGGCGATGGTGACGCGCTGCGACAGCGACAGATATTCATCATTGTCGCGCGTCAGGAAAGCCTTGATGCCGGGCTTGGCGTTCAGCTTGTCGGCCAGGAGTTTGGCAAAGGCGAGCGTGATGTCCTTCTCCTGGGTGACGCCATCGCTGGCCGTTGCGCCGGCGTCGATCCCGCCGTGACCCGCGTCGACCGCCACGAGGAAACTGCTCGGATCAGCCCTTTCGATCGGCGCCACCGGACCGACATCCTTTGCGGTGTCATCGTTGGTCCAGCTCTGCTGCTTGATAAGATCCGCAAACTGCCCGGCAGGCAGCATCTCGGCATCGAGCACGAGGCGATGCCCCTTGCCGCTTTCGTCGGGCTGCACCTTGGCCATGACCAGCTTCACCGGCTTGGCCGCCGTCAGCACGATGCGGGCGCTGTCCTCATCCATGGTGCCGTAGCGGATATCCTTGAAGAGGCCGATCGGCTTCAGATCGGCTGCGGGGAAACCGAAGGCGGTTGCCGGAAGGTCGACGATGACGCGTACGGGGTTGTCAAGATAATGGACCGTGAAGGTCGGCTCGCGATCCATATCGATGACGATACGGGTGCGGGCATCGTCGCCGGCGATGCGTGCGCCATAGGCGAGCAATGGATCGGCGGCGGCCATGGCCGTCGCAAGCGGCGAGAGAATCGGAAGAGCCGTCACTGCGAGGGCCACCGCTGC
Organism: Rhizobium sp. LEGMi-198b; assembly: GCF_054114205.1. Lineage (NCBI taxonomy): Bacteria > Pseudomonadati > Pseudomonadota > Alphaproteobacteria > Hyphomicrobiales > Rhizobiaceae > Rhizobium > Rhizobium sp. LEGMi-198b. The sequence continues at coordinate 15,224 of NZ_JBSYVH010000001.1, forward strand.
AATTCGCAAAACCCTCACGCCATTCTCCGTCGCATGCCGCAATCCCTTTAACTATCGCCCACCGCGCCCCATATTGATTTCGACGTTGTTTTTGAAGTCCAAAAATAACGGGAAAACCACGGATGACGCGATAGTGTCGATGTGATGGCGTGCCGGGAGAAGAATCGGAAACGCCGTCCCCGCACCTTCATCATCCGACGAATCCATCAATATTATGGCATACTTGGCTTTCCCCTTGCTATTGTGACAGATAAAACATACAACGCATATTAGGGTAGAAGTGTTGACGGGATAGAGTCGCCGCAAAGGCAGCCGCCTCGAGTACTAGGCGCCATAAGCGGCCGTCATCCGCCGTCTACAGTGCTTCTGCTCCCATACTGGATATCTGAATTTCCGGTTTTGCGCGGGAAATTCATCGGTGGAGAGCCACCAAACGCTCTTTAAAGAGAGCACATTCATCGGACCCGTTTGTTGGGTCTAAGGCATTGTCGATCTCGCTTGGTTACGGATGGTACCGCAGCAGCTTTTTCAAGAAGTGAACAGACCCCGGGGAACTGATCTCCCGGCCGCTGTCTGGCTGCTGTCATCGTCATCGCAAAACAACCAATCGCGACTTTCATTATCCGGTGCAGCAATAGTGGAGTGCAACCAGCCTGTCCTAGCGACCGGCCGGCGCCTTTCCGCATGCCGGCGCCGAGGAGCACAGCTTACATGGCAGACAAAATGCTTATCGATGCGTCTCACGAGGAAGAGACGCGTGTTGTTGTCGTTCGCGGGAACCGCATAGAAGAATTTGACTTCGAGTCGCAGCACAAGAAGCAAATCCGCGGCAATATCTATCTCGCCAAGGTGACGAGGGTTGAGCCCTCGCTGCAAGCCGCTTTCGTGGATTACGGCGGCAACCGGCATGGCTTCCTGGCCTTTGCCGAAATCCATCCCGACTACTACCAGATCCCGCTCGCCGACCGGCAGGCGCTCCTGAAGGCGGAAGCCGAAGAGCATCGCCGCGACGACGATGTCGAGCATGTCGAAACGGCGCTCGATCTTTCCCAGCAGGAACAGCCCGACATCGGCATCGTCCAGAAGGACGAGGCGGAAGTCGCGGTGACGGAAGAAGCCCTTGCCCCTGAGGTAGCGGCTGCTCCCGTCGAGGAAGCTCCGGCGAAGAAGGCCAAGCCACGCCGCAGCCGCAAGAAGGTGGTCGCTGAAGCTGCCGCCGAGGAGGCTCCTGCAGCCGAAGCGATCGCAACAGTCGACGCGCCGAGCGAAGATGAAGAAGGCGGCCCGTCCGGCGAGATGGCCGCGATGGTCGAAACCGATTCGATTTCCGAGGATGTCGATGTTTCCAAGCGCCGTCACGACGATGACGACGACGATGATCACGACCAGGAAGAAGAAGTAATCGAATCCGTCGGCGCCGAAGACGCGATGGAAGAGGTTCCGGACCGCACGCAGCGCAAGCCGCGGAAACAGTATCGCATTCAGGAAGTCATCAAGCGTCGGCAGATCCTGCTGGTGCAGGTTGCCAAGGAAGAGCGCGGCAACAAGGGTGCAGCACTTACCACCTATCTTTCGCTCGCAGGCCGCTACTCGGTTCTGATGCCGAACACGGCGCGCGGCGGTGGTATCTCCCGCAAGATCACCAATCCGCAGGACCGCAAGCGCCTGAAGGAAATCGCCAAGATGCTCGAAGTGCCGCAGGGCATGGGCGTCATCCTGCGTACCGCCGGCGCCAACCGCACCAAGGTCGAGGTCAAGCGTGACTTCGAATATCTGATGCGCCTTTGGGAAAACGTCCGTACGCTGACGCTCGCTTCGACAGCGCCTTGCCTCGTCTACGAAGAAGGCAGCCTGATCAAGCGCTCGATCCGCGACCTTTACAACAAGGATATCGGCGAGATCATCGTTGCCGGCGAAGAAGGCTATCGTGAAGCGAAAGACTTCATGAAGATGCTGATGCCGAGCCATGCCAAGGTGGTTCAGCCCTATCGAGACATCCATCCGATCTTCTCGCGCTCCGGCATCGAGGCGCAGCTTGACCGCATGCTGCAGCCGCAGGTGACTTTGCGCTCGGGCGGCTACCTGATCATGAACCAGACGGAAGCGCTGGTTTCGATCGACGTCAACTCCGGCCGCTCGACCCGCGAACACTCGATCGAGGACACGGCGCTCCAGACCAATCTGGAAGCTGCCGAGGAAATTGCCCGCCAGCTTCGCCTGCGCGACCTTGCCGGCCTGATCGTCATCGACTTCATCGACATGGAAGAAAAGCGCAACAACCGCGCCGTCGAGAAGAAGCTGAAGGAATGCCTGAAGAACGACCGCGCCCGCATCCAAGTCGGCCGTATCTCGCATTTCGGCCTTCTGGAAATGTCGCGCCAGCGCATCCGCGCTTCGGTTCTCGAAAGCACGACGCAGATCTGCTCGCATTGCGGCGGCACCGGTCATGTTCGCTCGCAGTCCTCCGTTGCGCTGCATGTTCTGCGCGGCATCGAGGAATACCTGCTGAAGAACACGACGCACGACATCACCGTGCGTACGACGCCGGACATTGCGCTCTATCTGCTCAATCACAAGCGTCAGACGATCGTCGATTACGAAAACCGCTTCGGCGTCGCCATCGTCATCGGCGCGGACAATGCCGTCGGCACGCAGCATTTCGCGATCGACCGCGGCGAGCCGGTGGAAAATCCGGTGAAGATCGAATCCCTGTTCAACTTCGCCGCCATTCCGGAGGATGATGACGACGATATCGTCATCGAGGCAGATGAGGACGAAGACGAAGAGCTCGAAGAAAAGGCCGCTAGCGTCGAACAGCAGCCCGCAGCGCGCTCCGAAAATAATGAAGGTGGCCGCAAGCGCAAGCGCCGCCGCCGTCGTCGCGGTCGTGGCGGTGACGCCCAGGTAGCATCCGAATCGGCCGATGCATCCCGCGAGGAAGGCGATGACGAAGCGGATGAAGGCGACGAGGACGATACCGGCAGCAGCGGCGAAGTCGCGGCCGTGTCCAGCGATGATGGCCAGCAGAAGCGCAAGCGCCGCCGCCGCGGCAAGCGTGGCGGGCGTCGCAATCGCGACGGCGAAGGCAACGAATTAGCCGCCGGCGGTGAAGCCGGTTCCGACGAAGGCGCTGACGATGAGGATGACGGCGAAAGCGATGTCGCTGTAACCGTTGCCGATATCGCGGTCGCCGAAGGCGAAGCCGCCGTCGAAAGCGAGCCGGCAATGGCGGCTGTCGAAACCGCGGCCGTCGTCGTTGAAGACGTGAAGCCCGCCAAGGGCCGCAGCCGCCGCAAGCCGAAGGCGGAAGCATCGCCCGTCGAGGTACCGGTCACTGAAGAAGTGTCCGTGATCGACGCCGAGGCTGAAACGGTTGCCGAAGTTGCCGGCGATCTCGACAAGGCCGCCGAACCGGTCGCCGCTGCGGAGCCCGAAGTGATCGAGGCCGCAGCCAAGCCGGCTCGCGCCAACCGCGAGTCGAACGTCTCCTCCTCCGAGCCGGTGGTCAAGTCCACCCGCACCAGCGAGGGCGGCGACGGCGATGGCGAGCCGACCAAGCCGAAGAAAGCCGGCTGGTGGCAGCGCCGTGGCTTCTTCTGAACGCTGCTGTTCGGAACGAAATAAACAAATCCGGCCGTGGCAACGCGGCCGGATTTTTGTTTTGGAAGACGGCAAGCAACCGCGGCCGATGATCGGCATTTCCGCGAATTGAGGCGCATTTCAGCGGATAGGGTGGAATTGCCGCGGAGGACGGAGTGATCTCCGTTCGGTGCAAATCTTCAAAACTCGCCGTAAACCTCTGATCGAAGAGCCTATTTCAGCCACGCCGCCATGCGTTCTGCCGCTTCCTCGATCTCCGCGTTCGAGCCGGCATAGGAGATGCGCATCGCGCGGTGTCCTTCGATCGGATCGAAATCGAGGCCCGGTGTGGCGGCGACGTTGATTTCAGCCAGCATCTTGCGGGCGAAGGCCATGCTGTCGTTGGTAAAGCGGCTGACATCGACATAGGCGTAGAAGGCGCCGTCCATCGGCGACGCGATGGAAAAGCCAATTTCGGGCAGACGGCGCATCAGGAAATCGCGGTTATGGCGGTAGCTTTCGCGGTAGACGTCCAATTCGGCCCCTGCCCCGAGTGCTGCGGCGGCGGCGATCTGCGAGAGCTCCGGCGCCGAAATGTAAAGGCTCTGAGCAACGCGCTCGATCGGGCGCACCAGGCGCTCCGGCAGCACCATCCAGCCGATGCGCCAGCCGGTCATGCAATAATATTTCGAAAAGGAATTGATGATGATGGCCTGATCGGTCAGTTCCAGAGCGCTCGTCTCTTCGCCGACGAAGGTCAGTCCATGATAGATTTCGTCGGAAATGAAAGCGATCGAACGGTCGGCACAATAATCGGCAAGCGCCTTCAGCGCCGCCCTGCCGGTCACCGTGCCGGTAGGATTGGCGGGGCTTGCAAGCAGTACGCCCTTCAGCCGCTTGCCGCTGGCCGCTTGCGCCGCCTCCAGGCTTTCCGGCGTCAACGTGAATTGCGTTTCGGCGGTGACGGGCACTTCGACGACATCGAGCCCGAGAGCAGCAAGAATATTGCGATAGGCTGGATAGCCGGGCCTTGCGATGGCGACGCTGTCGCCAGGATCGAACAGCGTCAGAAAGGCGAGGTTGAAGCCGGCCGACGAACCTGTCGTGATCGCGATCCGCATGGGATCGATGCTCAGCCCATGGCGAACCTGGTAATGAACCGCTAGCGCCTGTTTCAGCGCCAGCGTGCCCAGTGCGTCCGTGTAGCCGATGCGTCCGTGCCCGAGTGCCGTGCGTGCTGCCTCAAGTGCTGCCTTGGGCGTCGGATGCGACGGCTGGCCGACGGCCATCGAAATGACGGCATGCCCCGCCTGACGCCGACGGGTCGCCTCCGCCAGCACATCCATGGCGTGGAAGGGTTCGACATCGCTGCGTTTGGATAGGGAAAACAAGGTCAATTCTTTCTCGGATCGGATTAAAGCCAGACAATTGCCGCAATATTAGCCTGTTCACAATCCCGCGATTGCGGCTTTGTCGTGAAAATTCCTGTTTCTGGAAATAAGCATGCACCGTAAATTGCCGATACAAATTTCGGGATTTTAACCTGGCGGTGATATCCCGAACCGGACGATGAGTCTCAGCACCTACTCAAACGAGGACCCAATGACCCTTTTTTCCAAAACCCTGCTGGCCGCCTCAGCGATCGCCATTGCCGCATCGCTTGCCATGGTTCAGCCCGCAGCCGCGCTGGATGACCAGCAGAAGAAGGAATTCGGGGAGTTCATCAAGGAATACCTCGTCGAGCACCCGGAAGTGCTGTTGGACGCGCAAGCGGCGCTTGAAAAGAAACAGGACGAGGCGCGCCTCGCTCAGTCGGCCCAGGCTGTCACCCAAAACAAGGATGCCATCTTCAATTCCAAGGATGATGTCACGATCGGCAATCCAAAGGGTGACGTCACCGTGGTCGAGTTCTTCGACTATAATTGCACCTATTGCCGCCATGCGCTCCCCGACATGGACGCGCTGTTGAAGCAAGACCCGAATGTGCGTTTCGTGCTGAAGGAATTCCCGATCCTCGGACCGGATTCGGTTGCCGCGGCACGGGTTTCCGATGCTTTCCGCAAGCTTGCGCCGGAAAAATATGCTGAATTCCACCATGCGCTGCTTGGAAGCGACGGCCGCGCATCGGAAGACAGCGCCATCGAAGTTGCGACCTCGCTCGGCGTCACTGAAGCGGCAATTCGCGCTGAAATGGCCAAGAGCCCGAACAGCGATTCGATCAAGGCCACGTACCAGCTCGCCACCGATCTCAACGTCACCGGCACGCCGGCCTATGTCATCGGTAATGAGGCGATCTCCGGCGCAATCGGCCTCGACGCCATTCAGCAGAAGATCGCCAATGTCCGCAGTTGCGGCAAGACGAGCTGCTGAACCGTGGCAATGTCTGCGCCGCGCATCTTTCAGGATGCATAAAGGACACAGTGGCGCCTCAGAAGATGTATGAGCCTTTCCGAAGTCGAACCGATTTCGGGCTTATGCGTAAAATCGCCAAAATCGGGGCGTTTCCACACCTAGACACGCGCAACCTACGTCCTGGGGGCTTTCCTACGCGCCCTCGGGAGTCTATAGGTTGCGCTGCACTTTGACGGAACCTCTGATGGCGCAAACCATTTTCGTCCTAAACGGACCCAATTTGAATGCCCTCGGCAAGCGCGAGCCGGGCATCTATGGCGGCAAGACGCTCAAGGATATCGAAGCCGACTGCAAATCCGTGGGCGAAAGCCTTGGCTTTGTCGTCGACTTTCGCCAGAGCAACCATGAAGGCGTGCTGGTCGACTGGATGCACGAAGCCGGCGACGTCGCCGCCGGCGTCGCCATCAACCCCGGCGCCTATGGCCACACGTCGATCGCGCTTCATGATGCGATCCGCGCCATTTCCATTCCGGTGGTGGAGGTTCATATCTCCAACATCCACGCACGCGAAGAATTCCGGCACAAATCGATGATCGCGCCCGCCGCCAAGGGCGTGATCTGCGGTTTTGGGCCCCACAGCTACATCCTGGCGCTGCATGCGCTGAAATCCATCACGTAATAACAAGAATACAGGGCTAAACATCCATGGCTGACAAGAAATTGGGTATCGACCAGGCGCTGATCCGCGACCTCGCCAATATTCTCAATGAGACCGATCTGACCGAGATCGAAGTCGAGCAGGAAGATCTGCGCATCCGCGTATCGCGCGCCGGCACGACTCAATATGTTCAGGCACCGATCGCAGCACCCGCCTATGCCGCAGCAGCTCCCGCCGCCGCCCCCGTTGCAGCGGCCGCACCTGCCGGCAAGTCGCGCAATCCGGACAACGTCGTCAGCGCGCCGATGGTAGGCACGGTCTACATGGCACCCGCTCCAGGCGCTGCCGCTTTCATCGAGGTCGGCGCCTCCGTCAAGGAAGGCCAGACGCTGCTGATCATCGAAGCAATGAAGACGATGAACCAGATCCCCGCGCCCAAATCCGGTATTGTGACCGAAATCCTCATTCAGGATGGACGCCCGGTCGAATACGGCGAAGCCCTGGTCGTCATCGAGTAGGCCCCATGCCCATGATTTCGAAGATTCTCATAGCCAATCGCGGAGAGATCGCCCTTCGTGTGCTGCGCGCCTGCAAGGAGCTCGGCATTGCGAGCGTCGCCGTGCATTCGACCGCCGACGCCGACGCGATGCATGTGCGCCTGGCGGATGAAAGCGTGTGCATTGGCCCGCCGCCGTCGCGCGAGAGCTATCTCAACATCCACCAGATCGTCGCGGCCTGCGAGATCACCGGTGCCGACGCCGTTCATCCGGGCTATGGGTTCTTGTCGGAGAACGCCAAGTTCGCCGATATTCTCGAAGCACATGGCATCACCTTCATCGGCCCGACGGCGGATCACATCCGCATCATGGGCGATAAGATCACCGCCAAGACGACGGCGCAGCAGCTCGGCATTCCCGTCGTTCCCGGTTCGGACGGCGAAGTGAAGACCGAAGCGGATGCGCTGAGGACCGCGAAGGAAATCGGCTATCCCGTGCTGATCAAGGCGACCGCCGGTGGCGGCGGACGCGGCATGAAGGTGGCGCGCACGGAAGCCGATGTACTCGAAGCCTGGTCGACGGCGCGCACCGAGGCGGCAGCCGCCTTCGGCAATGAATCCGTCTACATGGAAAAATATCTCGGCAAGCCGCGCCATATTGAAATCCAGGTATTCGGCGATGGCGAAGGCAATGCCGTGCATCTCGGAGAGCGCGACTGCTCGCTGCAGCGCCGCCACCAGAAGGTCTGGGAAGAAGCCAATTCACCGGCGCTCAACGTCGAGCAGCGGATGAAGATCGGCCAGATCTGCGCCGACGCCATGAAGAAGCTGAAATATCGGGGCGCCGGCACGATCGAATTCCTCTATGAAAACGGCGAGTTCTATTTCATCGAAATGAACACCCGCCTGCAGGTCGAGCATCCGGTTACCGAAGCGATCACCGGCATCGATCTCGTGCACGAACAGATCCGTGTGGCCTCGGGCGGCGGTCTTTCCGTGACGCAGGAAGACGTGCATTTCCACGGCCACGCCATCGAATGCCGCATCAATGCCGAGGACGCGCGCACCTTCGTGCCCTCGCCCGGCACGATCACGCATTTCCACGCACCGGGCGGCCTTGGCGTTCGCATCGATTCGGGCGCCTACCAGGGCTACAGAATCCCGCCCTATTACGACAGCCTGATCGGCAAGCTGATCGTGCATGGCCGCACCCGCGTCGAATGCATGATGCGCCTGCGCCGCGCGCTCGACGAATTCGTGGTCGATGGCATCAAGACCACGCTGCCTCTGTTCCAGGATCTGGTTTCCAACCAGGATATCGCCAACGGCGATTACGATATCCATTGGCTGGAAGACTATCTGGCGAAAGGTTCGGCTTAACCTATGGCAGGGCCGCGCGGCAGAAATCCTGGCATTACTCCGGAAATTCTGCTGCGCGCCTATTCCATCGGTCTCTTCCCCATGGCGGAATCGGCTGACGATCCGGAAATCTTCTGGGTCGAACCCGAACTGCGGGGCGTGCTGCCGCTCGACACTTTCCACATTTCGAAAAGCCTGACGAAAACGATCCGTCGCAAGCCCTTCGATATTCGTTTCAACACGGATTTCGATGCCGTTATCGCCGCCTGCGCTGAGCATACCAGCGGCCGGCCAAGCACCTGGATCAACAAGACCATCAAGTCGCTCTATTCGACCCTCAACCATATCGGCCATGCGCACTCCGTTGAGGCTTGGGAGGGCAGCAAACTGGTCGGTGGGCTCTATGGCGTATCGCTAGGCTCGGCCTTCTTCGGGGAGAGCATGTTTTCACGCCGCACCGACGCCTCGAAGATCTGTCTTGTCTATCTGGTCGAGCGGCTCAAGCAGCGCGGCTTCACCCTCCTCGATACTCAATTCACCACCGAGCATCTGAGGACATTCGGCGCGATCGACGTGCCAAAGGATCAATATACAAGGATGCTCGAGAAAGCGATGGAATCGCCCAATCTGAGCTTCTCCAACGGTTGAGAACCCACGTACATACGTTGATTAAAACCAGAAATCCGCTACGTTCGGCACAACAGCCGGGGGTAGTATCTTGAAAACATATCTTGCAATCGCCTTTCTCGCCGCACTGGTCGCAACGCAGGCCGAGGCCAAATCCTTTCACGACATGTTCGGCACCGACGCGCCCGAGGGCGGCGCAGGAGCCATACTGAAGACCATCGACTTCCAGCAGGGACCGATCAAATTGCCCGGCGCCAACGCGACGCTGAATGTTTCCGATCAGTTCTACTATCTCAATCCGGCCGATACGCGAAAAGTACTGGTTCAGCTTTGGGGCAATCCGGGCAATGCCGCCGAAGGTACGCTCGGCATGATCTTCCCGGCGAAATATGCGCCGACGGATCAGCGTACCTGGGGTGCGGTCGTCGAATATGACGATGGCGGCCATGTCTCCGACGATGATGCCGCGTCGACAGACTACAACGCGCTGCTGAAACAAATCCAGGACGCGATCAAAGGAGACAATCCCGAACGCGAGAAGCAAGGCTACCCTTCGATCACTCTGGTCGGCTGGGCTGAACCACCGCACTATGACAAGACAACCCATGCGCTCCACTGGGCGCGCGACCTGGTCTTCGGCAAAGACCCCAATGGTCCGCATACGCTGAACTATTCGGTGCGCGTGCTCGGTCGCGAAGGCGTCATGGAGCTCGATTTCGTAGCCGGCCTCAACCAATTGCAGGAAATCAACAATGCCATCCCGAATGTCATCAACACCGTGCAATATGACAGCGGCAAGCGCTATGCCGACTTTGTCAACGGCGACAAGATCGCCGCCTACAGCATGGCGGGAATGATCGCGGCCGGTGCCGGCGTGAAGATTGCAGCAAAACTCGGCTTCCTGGCTGTCGTCCTTGGCTTTTTCAAAAGCTTCGGCGTAGCGCTCCTGGCATTGAAGAAAGGGCTGATCGTCGTCATCGCCGGCATTGCCGCCCTCGGACGCAAGATCCTTGGCGTGTTTCGCCGGGATAAAAGCACCGACGCTTGAGCGCGGTCCGGCCGGCTGGTGTAGAGAAAGGCCGTTGGCCTCCAGTGCGTCACGGCTTCAAATCCGCGTTTTAATCTGCTAACGCTCGTTTGAAGAGCGTTGGTGCATTGAGGTTCCACTTTGCCGTCGTAAATACCGGTCTCATCCAATTTCACCCCGTATGTCAGGGCAGCTTCATCGCCGCCGGATGTATGATCATGTTCATCGGGTGGTGGCCTGAGACCGGTTTGGCATTGTTGAAATGCGCCATGCGCAGCCATTGCTGTCTCAGCTCTTCAGCCGTCCGAAACATCGCCACGCCGCGCCCGTAATGGGCTTGTCTTACCGCCAACTTGGTGAACTTCCGAACGGAAGACCAAGACGGTATGTGCAACAGTCTCAAGGTCCGATGGACCATCAATCCTCGAACTGCCCCTCAACCATGGATCGCCTGCAGCGGATGCGGCTGCCCCAAGCCTTTCAAGTCCAGCGGCAAGATCAGGCTCAACGCCAACGGCAAGAAACTCGACGCCTGGCTCGTCTATAAATGCGTGGACTGCGACAAGACATGGAACCGGACGCTCTTCGAGCGCCAGACCATTCGTGATCTTGATCCGCTTGTTCTGGAAGCGCTGCAAGGCAACGATTCCGATTGGATACGAGCCAGAGAATTCGATCTCGATGCGCTGCGGCGCAAGACCCAACGCATCGACGAATTTGCCGATGCAGATGTTGAAAAAGAGATACTGAGCGAACCGGATTGCTGGACAATGCTGGAAATCGATCTGGCGGTTACGCTTCCTTTCAACGTCCGTCTCGATCGCCTGCTTGCCTCTGAACTCAACGTCTCACGCTCCCGGCTTCAGGCTCTGCACGAAGACGCGAAACTTCGGGTGCATACGGATCGCGCCGATGCGATGCGGCGTAGGATCAAGAATGGCTCATGCATCGTCATCGATCTCTCTGACGAGGCCGATCGACATTTGATCTGGAAAGCCGCCGTTTTGGGCAAAGAGATCAGCTGACCGGATGCCGTAGGATTGCTCGCGACGAATTGACCTTCGCGCGCCAATCTTGCGGCATTGCTATGGCTGAAGAGGAATATGTTACTTGGCGCCGGCGCTGTCCGGCGGCGGGATGTCCGACTTCTGCTTGCACTCTTTCAGCCAGACGTCATAGATCGGATGTTCAACGGCGTTGAGACCCGGGCTGTCGGCGAACATCCAGCCGGTGAAGATGCGGCGGATGCGGCGGTCGAGGGTGATCTCGTCCACCTCGACAAAGCCGTCGACCTTCTGCTGCTCGGTATCGTCACGGGAATAGCAAGCCTTCGGCGTCACCTGCAGCGCGCCGAACTGCACGGTCTCGTTGATGTAGACATCGAACGTGGTGATGCGGCCGGTGATCTTGTCGAGGCCGGAGAAGACGGCGACGGGGTTGGAGATGCGGGCAGCCTCGGCGGACGGCGGCAAAAAGACGCCCGCAGCAAAGGCAAGCGCCACTCCCGATATCGCACGCAAAGAAGCGCTCCGCGTGAAAAACGTCATATCCGCCAATCTCCGCTTGGTCTCGGTCAAAGCGCCGAGCACGAGCCGGCAAGTTCTGCGCCTAAAGGCCAATTGTGGCCAAAGGACGGGCCGGCCCTCTAGGCTCAGTTGCCGGGCGTCCAGGCGTCGTAATCGCCGGTCACGCGCGGACGTTCGCCGGCAACGGACAGCGAGCCGGGCGGACGATAGGCCTGCGGCGAACCCGTCGGATTGGCGCGGTGCGCCTTCTGCCATTCCTTGGCGACGTAGTTGTCCTTGGTCGGCGGAACGTCGGTGCGGTGATGCATCCAGCCGTGCCAGCCCGGAGGAATAGCGGACGCCTCGGCATAACCCTTGTAGATCACCCAGCGCTTCGGAAGGCCGTAGGAGGACATGCCGCCCTCGTAGTAGACATTGCCGAATTCATCCTCGCCGACGCGCTTGCCGAACCGCCAGGTCGCAAAGCGGGTGCCCATCGTCTGACCATTCCACCAAGTGAAGGTTTGCACGAGTAAATTCCACATGTCTTTATCCTTGTGCCCGTTGGGAGCAGGCGAAACCAGAATTCGATCGTTTGCTTATGCCGTCTGACAAACGGATTGTCCAGAGATTCGCATGGGAAACGCGCTTCATTTCAAGGCCATCTTGAAGCCGAGATGGCTCGGCTTGAAACCCAATCTCTCATAGAAACGATGGGCATCCTTGCGAAGGGCGTTCGAGGTTAGTTGCACGAGCCGCACGCCGCGGCCTTTTGCCTCGGCAATGCAAAAATTGATCATCATGGCACCGATCCCCTGCCCGCGCAGATCGCTCCGCGTCTGGACGGCCTCGATGATCATCGACGAGGAGCCGCGGCCGGTCAGCGATGTCGTGATCATGGTCTGGAACGTGCCGACGACCTCGCCCGCCAGCTCGGCGACATAGAGCGCCTGATCCGGCGAGGATTGGATGGTCCGGAAGGCGCGGAGGTAATCCTCGTAAGCGGTGGGATCGGTCGTGTCGGCGTGACCGCCGAGAGCATCGGCGGCGAAGAGGGCGATTAAGAAGCCAAGATCCGTCTCTCGGGCTTCGCGGATCAGCAGGTCAGTTCCAGTCATCGCCAACATCTTCTGATCCACTTTAGTGGCTTGCCAGCCGCTTCTCAAACACCAGCGCCGGAATACCCGACTGCCCCGGGCCAGCATTCTCGTTGCGGCCGACCTCGGTGAAGCCGTGGGCTTTGTAGAAGGCGATCGCTTCGGCATTTTCTGGCTCGACGTCGAGGCGCATGACCTCGGCGTTCGGAAAGCAGGTTTCCAGCTCGGCGAAGATGTCGCGGCCGATGCCGTTGCGTTGCAACGAGGGACGGACATAGAGCATGTGCAGGAGAACGGTCTTGGTCATCTGCTCGGACATGACGGCATAACCCATGCCGCCAATATCCTCGCCATTATCGGCGACCAGAAACTCGGATTGCCGCTTCGCCAACCGCGCTTTCAGCTTGGCCGGCGACAGCAGAAACTCGATCAGTTCATTGACCTTCGCCGCGCCGTAGTGCCGATCATAGGCGGCATGCCAGGTCTCTACGAGAAGGTCACGGACCTTCCCGAGATCCTGTTCGCCGGCCGTGCGGACGAAATACACGGGCGCCTATTCCTCTTCGATGCCGAGCTTGGCCTTGACGAGGGCTTGTACCGCCTGCGGATTGGCCTTGCCGCCGGTCGACTTCATCACCTGGCCGACGAACCAGCCGGCAAGCGTCGGCTTGGCCTTGACCTTGGCGACCTGATCCGGATTGGCGGCGATGATCTCATCGACGGCCTTCTCGATGGCGCCGGTGTCGGTGACCTGCTTCATACCGCGAGCTTCGACGATCTCCATGGGATCGCCGCCTTCGGTAAGCACGATCTCGAACAGGTCCTTGGCGATCTTACCGGAGATGGTTTCGGCCTTGATCAGGTCGATGATGGCGCCGAGCTGGGCAGGCGAAACCGGAGTCTCCTCAATGGTTTTGCCGGTTTTGTTCAAGGCGCCCAGCAAGTCGTTGATCACCCAGTTTGCCGTGATCTTGCCATCGCGACCGGCAGCGACGGCCTCGAAATAATCGGCAATCGCCTTTTCCGAGACAAGCACGGAGGCATCATAGACCGAGAGACCAAGATCGCGGACGAAACGCTCCTTCTTGTCGTCAGGCAGCTCCGGCAGATCGGCTGCGAGTTCCTCGACGAAAGCGTCGTCGAATTCGAGCGGCAGCAGGTCCGGATCGGGGAAATAACGGTAGTCGTGTGCATCCTCCTTGGAGCGCATGGAGCGGGTTTCACCCTTATTCGGGTCGAAGAGGCGCGTTTCCTGCTCGATCACCCCACCGTCTTCCAAAATACGGATCTGCCGGACCGCCTCGGCCTCGATCGCCTGTCCAATGAAGCGGATGGAGTTGACGTTCTTGATTTCGCAGCGTGTGCCGAACTCGCCGCCCGGACGACGGACAGAGACATTGACGTCGGCGCGCATGGAACCTTCATCCATATTGCCGTCGCAGGTGCCGAGATAACGTACGATCGAGCGCAGCTTGGTCATATAGGCCTTCGCCTCATCCGACGAGCGCATGTCCGGCTTGGAGACGATTTCCATCAGCGCCACGCCGGAACGGTTGAGGTCGACATAGGACATAGTGGCGTGCTGGTCGTGCATGGACTTGCCGGCGTCCTGCTCCAGATGCAGGCGCTCGATGCCGATCTCGATGTCCTCGAACTGACCCTGGCGATCCGGACCGAGCGAGATGACGATCTTGCCTTCGCCGACGATCGGGTCCTTATACTGCGAGATCTGATAGCCCTGCGGCAGGTCCGGATAGAAATAGTTCTTGCGGTCGAAGACCGAGCGCTTGTTGATCTGAGCCTTCAGGCCGAGGCCGGTGCGCACGGCCTGCCTGACGCATTCCTCATTGATGACCGGCAGCATGCCGGGCATGGCGGCATCGACCAGCGAGACGTTGGAATTCTGCGGCTTGCCGAACTCGGTCGAAGCACCGGAGAAGAGCTTGGATTTGCTCAGCACCTGGGCATGGACTTCCATTCCGACAATAACTTCCCAATCGCCGGTGGCACCGGGAATGAAGCGCTTCGGATCTGGCGTACGAACGTCGACAATGGTCATGAGAGGCTCTTGAAATGCTGTTCTTCTGAACTTTGTGAGGTAGAGCAATTGGCGGTGCGGCGCAAGACTTTCAGCACCTATAAGCCCGCGCCATACGTCCCGTCGTCGCTATCGAGCAGCGCTTTCGAAAGTCCGACCGTCGGCACGTCGCGATCGAGCTTCGGAGAATAGTCGACGGAAAGCCAATGAATGGCATAGCCGTGTGCCTTGAAGAATTCGATCGCATCGCTGTTTTCCGCGTGGGTTTGCACCGCGATCTTCTCCAGCCCCTGCTCCCGAACGTCCTTTTCGATCTGCGCCAGCAGGGCCGAACCAAGTCCCTGCCGCAGATGATCGGGATCGATCCAGAAATCGGAGATATTCTCGTCCAAGGCTTCACGGGCTGCCCAACCGGCAACCACTCCGTTCAGCTCCACGACCGTGATCGTCAGCCAGGCGCCGCGGGTGAAGTTCGAGAAGGCTTCGCTGGCACTTTCGAGCAGCGCGTCCGTGCCGCCGATCGACCTCATGGCCGCCTGCCATGAGCGCAGGCCGATATTGGCCAATATCTCCATCTCTCCTTCGTGCGCGTTGCGAATGTGGATCATCAGGCCCCCGCCGTTTTCAGCAGTAAAACACCGGAAACGGGCTTTTTCCAGCCACCAAATGAGAACGGGCGCTGGATGGCGGCCTATGTTTAACGAGGTGAAACTTGACCGGCGGGTACAACCTGCTTTAGATATGGCGCATCAATGGAGTCTTGATGTCCACCTTTTCTCAGACCCGGTAGAGGCCCCGCCCGCAAGTCTTCTTGCGCGCTGGGCCCGAAACGAAGCCCCGACTTTCCGCAAGGGAATGTCGGATCGTTTTGTCGCGCCTTACGGCGCTTTCCGGATCTTGAAAACCATGGATATTTCTCGCGCCGAACAGCGCATCCTGCATCTGCTCGCCCAAGGCGGGCGCATTGAAATCAACCGCGCCGAAAACAAGAAGATCGAGACGGTCCGCTGCTTCACACGCGACGGCTGGCTCTATCCCGGCTTCGGCCTCGACCTTTTCCGCAGGCTCAAACGCCTAAGAGCCATCAAATCGGCCGGGGGGCATCCCTATCGGATTACTGAGCAGGGATTGAGGCTGGTGAGGGCGCAGTTGGATAATAGGTAGGCTTGAATGAGCGAGGCTGCCCGGATTTTCCGGGCGGTCGATATACCGCCTGAACGGGAGGAGCTTCCGAACTCTAACCATCAGCGCTCGCATCGACACGACGACCGCGAGCACGCGAACGAATTCTTCGCCTTACCAAACGATTTGGAAGCTGCGCCGCAAATAAAAGCAGATAGCACAAGCATAGCTCGTATAAATGTGAATTTTTCAGCGCTGGGACGCCTTGCTACCTCGCATTAAGTTTGATTTCTTTTGAATTGTTTCAGTTGGTAGAGGGCAGGCCAAGTGGCACCAAAAAAAGTAGTTGTGGTCGAAGTTGAGCTAAATAGTGACAATGTCGAGAGAATAGACTTCGACTCAAAGCACACACTCTTGGACTGGGATGTTATCGTTTTCTTTCCAGATATCGCCAACATGCTTAATCATAGCGAGTCATATCAGGGGAAAATCAGTCTCAACGAAAATGATAGCTTCCGGCTCAAAGAGCGATGTGAGCACTGGAGACGCGAAATCAAACTCGCATTGGATGCCGGACGAACTGTCATCTGTTACCTTGAAGAGTTGAAAGAGATATTTGTTGATACTGGGCAGCGAAACTACTCTGGCACCGGCAAAAACAGACATACAACTCGACTTGTTTCGCTTTATTCCAACTACGAGTCGTTGCCTGTTTCGCTGAAGCCTAGAAACGCCTCTGGCAGCTCCATGAAACTTTCGCCAAAGGCATCAGTGTTAAGCCAATACTGGTCAGAGTTCGGTGGCGAATCCACATTTGAAGTGACCCTTCATGGAAGTCCGCCGACGGCCTCGATTACAACCAAGGCAGGCGACCAAGTCGTAGGCGGCATTTATAGAACAACATCAGGAGGGAACTTCGTTACGCTTCCGATGCTGACGTTTTATCAAGATGACTTTTTCTCTGGCGGCGACTTCAACGAAACGGCCAAGGTCTTCGCGGAAAAAATAATTCATTCTTGGTTGGGCATTGATGCATCACTCCGTTCTGAAACGGAACTCACTCCGGCCCCTCAGTGGGCAGAAGGCGGTGTATATCTGCTTCACGCTGAGGCTAGCTTGAAGGCAAAACTTCTTGAAGCGGAGCAGCGATTAACGGAAGCACAGAAGCAAAAGGAAGAAGCAGCTGACTCCTTGCTGGAAGCTGGTAGCTTACGCGCTCTTCTGTACGAAAAGGGTGCACCTCTTGAAAAAGCGATCATCCGAGCATTGACGGCCCTTGGTTTCGAGGCTGAGTCATACAAGGATGCGGAATCCGAATTCGATGTTGTGTTTCGTAGTGCTGAAGGTCGGCTTCTCGGCGAAGCGGAAGGAAAAGATAATAAGCCAATAAACATCGAAAAGTTGCGCCAATTATCCATGAACATTCATGAAGATCTGGCACGAGATGAAGTAAATACGCAAGCAAAACCAGTTTTGTTTGGCAATGGCTACAGGCTGCAAGCTCCATCTGAGCGAGGGCAGCAGTTCACAGATAAGTGTGTTTCTTCAGCAAAATCATCTGGTACCAGCCTTGTAGCTACAACGGATTTGTTTCGTGTGGCCAAATATGTCTCGGATAGCGATGACACAGCTTTCGCAGCTTTGTGCCGGGCCGCTCTTCTTCAAGCCTCCGGCATGGTCGCATTCCCAAATGAACCGGTCACATTACAGCACCCAATCCAGCCACTGACGGCATCACCTTTTAGCAATGACGGAATAGGCGAAGAATTCGCGACCGACGGCGCTTGACGCTGGCATTTTTCAAATTCGTGTCCAGCGCATTGCCAATCATTCATGCGGCAAATCCAACCGCGCCGACCGTTTCATGATCGGCGCATTTATAGGCCTCAAAAGGACGGCGCTTACCACCACTTCGCCGGCGTGAACTTGCCGGCGGCCTGTTCGATGACGTGGGCGGTCTTGAACAGGGTTTCCTCGTCGAACGGCTTGCCGATGAGTTGCAGGCCGAGTGGCAGGCCCTTCGGGTCGAGGCCGGCGGGGACGGCGATGCCGGGAAGACCGGCCATGTTGACCGTCACCGTGAAGATGTCGTTGAGGTACATCTTGACCGGATCGGAAGCGAGGTTCTCGTCGGCGATACCGAAGGCCGAAGACGGCGTGGCGGGCGTGAGGATCGCGTCGACGCCGGCGTGGAAGGCGAGTTCGAAATCGCGCTTGATCAGCGTGCGGACCTTCTGGGCACGCAGGTAGTAGGCGTCGTAATAGCCGGCCGAGAGCACGTAGGTGCCGATCATGATGCGGCGCTTGACTTCCTGGCCGAAGCCGGCAGCGCGCGTCTTCTCGTACATGTCGACGATATTCTCGCCGTCGACGCGCAGGCCATAGCGCACGCCGTCGTAACGGGCGAGGTTCGACGAGGCTTCAGCCGGCGCGACGATGTAATAGGCCGGCAGGGCGTATTTCGTATGCGGCAGCGAGATGTTGACGATTTCGGCGCCTGCATCCTTTAGCCAGGCGATGCCCTGCTGCCAAAGAGTCTCGATCTCTTCCGGCATGCCGTCGACGCGGTATTCGTTCGGGATGCCGATCTTCATGCCCTTGAGCGATTTACCCAGCGAGGCTTCGTAATCCGGCACGGGCAGATCGACCGAGGTCGTATCTTTGGCGTCAACGCTCGCCATCGACTTCAGCAGGATGGCAGCGTCGCGAACATCGCGAGCGATCGGGCCAGCCTGGTCGAGCGACGAGGCGAAGGCGACGATGCCCCAGCGCGAGCAGCGGCCATAGGTCGGCTTGATGCCGACCGTGCCGGTAAAGGCGGCGGGCTGGCGAATGGAGCCGCCGGTGTCAGTGGCGGTGGCGCCCGCGCAGAGATGCGCGGCAACGGCAGCGGCCGAACCGCCCGAGGAGCCCCCGGGAACGAGCTGCTGGTTGGAGCCTGCGGCGCGCCAGGGGTTGATCACGGGGCCGTAATAGGAGGTCTCGTTGGAGGAGCCCATGGCGAACTCATCCATGTTGAGCTTGCCCAGCATGACAGCACCGTCGTTCCAGAGGTTCTGGGTGACGGTCGACTCGTAGTGCGGCTCGAAGCCGTCCAGGATGTGGCTGCAGGCCTGGGTATGAATGCCTTCGGTGCCGAACAGGTCCTTGATGCCGAGCGGAATGCCTTCCAGCGCGCCGGCTTTGCCTTCAGCAAGGCGGGCGTCCGAGACCTTGGCCATTGCAAGCGCCTTTTGCGGCGTCACCTTCACATAGGCATTGAACTGAGCATTGGCCGCCTCGATCGCCGAAAGATAGGCCTCGGTCAATTCGGTGGCGGTGATGTCCTTGGCGCGCAGTTTGTCGCGAGCTTCGGCGATGGTCAGGCTGGTCAGTTCACTCATCTTGTTTCGCTTCAGGTCTAATGAGGGCAATGGGTCGGAACAGGCTCGTGCGGCCGTTATTCAACAACTTTGGGAACCAGGAAGAAATTCTGATCGGTATTCGGCGCATTGGCGACGATGTCGGAGGCCTTGCTGCCATCGGTGACACCATCCATCCGCTTCTTCATCGCCATCGGCGTGACGGAGGTCATGGCTTCTACACCATCGACATTCACTTCGGAAAGCTGCTCGACGAAGCCCAGAATGCCGTTCAACTCACCCATCATCCGCTGCGCTTCGTCCTCATTGACGGCGATGCGGGCAAGATGGGCGACGCGTTTCACGGTAGCAAGATCGACGGACATGGCATTCTCCGGATAGGATTTTTCCTATCGCTATAAAGACCATGTCCGCCATACGCAACGTACTTTTGTCAGGCGGAAACGCTGCCGCCCGGCTTCGGTGCCGCGACGGCCGTCTTCGAACCTTCCAGGCCGGCGATGAACTTTTCCGGCGTCTGGTCGATGATCGGGAAAGTGCCGTAGTGGCAGGGAATGGCGGTCTTGAAGTTGAAGTAGCGCTGGCAGGCGAGCGCGGCAACGGCGCCACCCATGGTGAAGCGGTCGCCGATCGGCACGATGCCGATATCAGGCTGATGCAGTTCGTTGATCAGGGCCATATCGGAAAAGATGTCAGTATCGCCCATGTGGAACAGCGTCGGCTCGTCGTCGAAATGCAGCATCAGGCCGTTCGCGTTGCCGAGAGAATGCGAAACACCGTCCTCTGTGAGTTGGGCAGAGGAGTGTAGCGCGTTGGTGAAGGTCGCCGAGAAGCTACCCAAAGAGATGGTGCCGCCGGTATTGCCCATTTCCAGCTTCTCGACACCCTTGCTGCCGAGCCAGGCGGCGAGATCGGCATTGGCGAGAACGACTGCGCCGGTGTCCTTGGCGATCTGAATAGTGTCGCCGACGTGATCGCCATGACCATGGGTCAAGAGGATGTGGGTGACGCCCGCGGTGGCGTCCTTCATATCGAGGCCGGCGAAGGACGAATTATAGGTCAGGAACGGATCGATAAGGATTTTGGCCTTGGCCGTTTCGATGCGAAAGGCGGAGTGGCCGAGCCAAGTGATCTTCATGGATTTCTCCTTAATACTTGATTTCTAATGCAAGACTGGTGTCTTAGGACATATCCGAAACCGTCACAAAGAAAAGCGGTGCGGACTTCAATTTGTTTTGACGGGGGACAATAGCCTGATGACGACGCTGACCATCGAAGACCTCGCCGTGATGCTTCTGCCCGGCCAGCCGATCGCCGGGCTCGATCTCGGCACCAAGACGATCGGGCTCGCCATGTCCGATCTCGGTCGGCGGTTTGCCACGCCGCGCCCGGTGATCAAGCGTGTGAAGTTCACCCAGGATGCGCAGGTGCTGCTTTCCTTCGCTGAAAAGGAGAAAGTCGCGGCTTTCGTGATCGGCCTGCCGATGAACATGGACGGTTCGGCAGGGCCGCGCGTGCAGGCGACACGGGCCTTCGTGCGCAGCATGGCCGACAAGACCGACCTGCCCTTCGTCTTCTGGGATGAGCGGTTGTCGACGGTCGCCGCCGAGCGGGCGCTGCTGGAAATGGACGTCTCGCGCGCCAAACGTGCCGAGCGCATCGACTCGGCGGCCGCAAGCTTCATTCTTCAGGGCGCCTTGGACAGGCTTTCGGCACTCGGCAGGCGGGTTTTTCCCGATCTCGAGACCTGACGGCTCTTCCACCGTTCCAGGATAGCAGCACGCTTGCGGAAGCCTATGATGGAGAAGACCAGCAGGCTGTCGAAGGCGATGGCGCGGGCGACCAACGGCGGAATGGTTTCGGGCGGGATGCCGAGGATCTTGCCGTAGATATCAAAAACGAGATCGTGCATCTGCCGCGTGAACATGAAGACGCCGAAACTCATGTCGTAGTAGGAAAGATAGTACCACGCCCCGAGAAACGAGACGGGTGCGGCCCAGCATATCAGCAACCACTTCATGCGGTTCCCCTTCGACGCGGGTATTGCGTCGCTTCAGTCGAAAGGACCAGCCAGTTCGACAGTGCCATGGCGCTCAAAACCAGTGCCGGTACCGCTATGTCGAGTGCCAGTACGGCGAAGAACATCATCGCCGCGACAAGGAACACGATTTTTGTGGGTCTCGACCCCATGGCTGCACGCTCGGTGGTTAACAAACTATCCACCTACAGTGGCCAGTTAACCGTTGCGGCGCAATGTAAACCAATTGTTAAGGTTAACGCCCGGGCGGAACTGTGGATATCTCCTGCGTGGTTGAAATGTCAGCCGTAAACGCCGCGCACGATCCGCTTCAGGGCGGTAGCGGCCTTCTCCCAGTCCTTCGACGTTTTCAGGGCAAGACCGGCGCATTGGCCGCTGACGGTCGCCGAAAGCACGAGATGCTGGATGGCGGCGAAGATCATGGCATTGACGCCGATCGCATCGATCCCCTTCGGCGGTGTAAGCGAGCCGCGCATGCGCTCTATCCAGCCAGCCAGCGCTTTCGAGCGGGCTTCCGACAGCCGCCGCACCTGCTCGGTATTTTCGGACACCTCCCACGCGACGATGCGGCGCATCAGCGGATCGGCGCGCAATGCATCGAGGAAAAGCAGGGCCAATCGTTCCATCAGGTCGCCATAGGTCAGCAGGAACATGCCGCCGGTATCGTCGGGAATGCGATCCGTCACCCAGCTTCCGAGATCGGTGCCGATCGCCTCCACCAAGCCATCGAGACCGCCATAGTAGCGATAGATCAATTGCTTGTCGCAGCCGGCGCCGCGGGCAACCGCGTTGATGCCGAAATTCTGGAAACCTTCCTCCGCCAGCAGCCGTTTCGCAGCATCCAGGATCGCCTGCTCGGTGGCGGCGCGGTTGCGCACCCGCTTCTCCGGCTCGGCGGGTGTTTCGATCGGTTTTCTCAAAACGGCGTTTGCGCTTGGCATTGTGTCGGCCCCAACCTGTCACCAGACGGTGAATAACAAGCCGCACCGAAGGGAACAACGAGCCGATGAACTTCGATGGAGTTAAAGCTGTGCAATCCACAGATTAGAGAGATTGGCCGAACCAGATGGTGGTCTGCGATGTCAATTCTGGCGGCAGTTCCAGCCGGGAAAATCCGCGCGATGCCCAGAAGCGTATGCCATTGTGGTTACCGACATTTGCCCCCAGATGCACGCCTTTGACGCCATGGGCGCGGGCATTGGAAAGCCATCTGTCGAGAAGCGCGCTGCCAATGCCCTGCCCCTGCGTGCGCGGTAAAAGATTCATATGAATATGCGCCGGGAACGGATCGGTGAGAGCAGCGGGCGCTCGCTTCGGATGGTGGATCGTAAAGCTTCTCTGCTGATCCGCATCCCAGGTCGAAGCATCGCCGGATGGCTCCGCATAGCGTTTGCGCAGCGCCGGCCACCACTCACGTTCCAGCCTTTCCTCGAAAGCAACCGTATCGAAGACCCCGGCAATATAGCCGCAGACACCCTCCCCATCTTCGGCGACGAAAACGGTTTCCGGGCTAAGGGTCGCATAGGGCACCGAATAGATATGCCCGATCATCCGTCCATCGCGATGTAGCGCCGTGGCATCCCTGCCGGCATCGCCGGTGACCAGGGAAATGATATAGAGCTGATCGATGTCATCGGGTTGGACCGGGCGGAGATTGATCATGGATACCCTCAATGGCTGCTTTCGCGTTTGCGATCCCAGGGATCGATGTGTATAATTCTTTATTGGCATACACACGAGATTGCAAATGCGAACAAATATAGAAATTGATGACGCGCTAATCGCAGAAGCAATGGCTGCGACAGGACAGTCGACAAAAAAAGCGACCGTTGAGGAAGCTCTGCGGAGTGTAGTTCGTTGGCATCGCCAGAGACGAGCGCTCGAGGACCTTGCAGGGCTTGGATGGGAAGGCGATCTGGAAGAGATGCGAAGAGATCGACAACAGTGATCGTCGTTGATAGCTCTGTTTGGATTTCCCTTTTGCGCAACGCAGAGACGGAAGCCGTGCGTCGTCTCCGAAATATGATAGCAGCAGGACCTCCCGATATTTTGGTTGGAGATCTTATACTTCTCGAAGTTCTTCAGGGTGCCCGTGGTGATCGGCATGCGGCTCTAATAGAAAGAAGTCTTCGCCAATTTACGGTTCGACCGATGCTGAACGATGCATTTGCAGTCAAAGCGGCGCGCAACTATCGTTTTCTACGAGAGCGTGGAATTACTGTACGAAAAACCATAGGCGTCATCATCGGCACGTTCTGCATCGAGGAAGGGCACGTGCTTCTTCACGATGATCGGGATTTCGATCCAATGTCTGAGCATCTCGGTCTACAAATAGCTGGATAAATCCGAGCCGGGGCAATCAAGTCGCCGGCGGATACAACAAATCGACGATGTAGCTCGCATCGAAGCGGGCATCCAGCATGCCGTAGGTGGCGCGCCAGCCGCCCGCAAGGCGGGTTTCTATAAAAGCATCGGCGATCTTGCCTGCGCCCAGGCGATAGAGTTCGGCGGCGCCGGCGGCCAGTGCCATCTGCTCGATCAAGAGGCGGGCTGCTCCTTCGTCCTGTTCGCAAAGCGCCATGGCGGCGCGTAGGACATCGATGGTTTTCTTGCCGGCCGGGCCGAGGTCGCGGGCAAGGCCGGCGAAGACGGTTTCGAACAGGTCCCTACCCCGGTTCAGAACGCGCAGCACGTCGAGCGCCATGACGTTGCCGGAGCCTTCCCAGATCGCATTGACCGGCGCCTCGCGGTAATGCCGGGCGATCGGGCGCTCCTCGATATAGCCGCTGCCGCCGATGCACTCCATCGCCTCGTAGATCAGCGCGGGCGCGATCTTGCAGCACCAATATTTGGCAACCGGCGTCATGACGCGGGCATAGGCGGCATCTTCGCTGCTGCTGCTTGCCTTGTCGAAGGCCTCCGCCAGGCGGAAGGCGAGTGCAGTCGCCGCCGCAACATCGAGCGCCATGTCGGCAAGCACGCGCGTCATGATCGGCTGATGGACCAGCATCTTGCCGAAGACGCTGCGGCCACGGGCATGATGCACGGCTTCGGCGAGCGAAGCCCGCATGATGCCGGCGGATGCCAGTGCACAATCGAGGCGCGTCAGCGTCACCATATCGAGAATGGTGCGAATGCCGCCATCCGGCGCGCCTAGCAGGAAGCCGAAGGTATCGCTGAACTCGACTTCGGAGGACGCGTTCGAGCGATTGCCGAGCTTGTCCTTCAACCGCTGGAACTGCAGGCCATTGGCGGAGCCGTCTTCAAGCAGGCGCGGCACCAGGAAGCAGCCCATGCCGTCCTTGGTCTGCGCCAGCATGATGAAAGCATCGCTCATCGGGGCCGACATGAACCATTTGTGGCCCGAGAGCCGATAGATGCCGTCACTGACCTTGTCGGCGCTCGTCTTGTTGGCGCGCACATCCGTGCCGCCCTGCTTTTCCGTCATGCCCATGCCGATGGTGACGGCGCTTTTCTGCATGGCCGGCTTGTTGGACGAATCATATTTGCGCGAGAGAATCTTCGTCGCCCAATCCTTCTGCACGGCCGGAGACGCCATCATTGCCGCGACCGAGGCGCTGGTCATGGTCAGCGGGCAGAGATGGCCGCATTCCAATTGTGCGGTCAGATAGAAGCGCGCGGCGCGGACCTTGTGCGACTGGCCCTTGGCTTCCGGGTCGGACTGCGGATCCCAGATCGAGGAATGCAGACCTGATGCCATGGAGCGGCGCATCAGCGCATGCCAGGCCGGATGAAACTCGACCACATCCAGCCGTTCGCCGCGCGGGCCGTGGGTGCGCAGTTGCGGCGCGCCCTGGTTCGCCATGCGCGCCAGTTCCTGCGCCTCATGCGAGGTGACATAACGGCCCATCTGCTCCAGATCTTCGCGCGTCGAGCGCGGCAGACCGGACGTCAAATCGACGATCAGCGGATCGGAACGATAGGCATTGATGCCGGACCAGAGGCTCGGCTGGTTCAGTTCGGCAAATGTGTCGTCAGTCCGGGTCGGTTGGGTCATGGATCGCTTGTAGAGCAAGAGGGTTGCAAAAGGAAACTGGAACTTTCGTCTCCCAACAGCATAGCTGCTGTAGCGGGATTCGAGCGAAATTGCATGGGGAACAAGCGGGCGTAACGAAAGCCCGCGCTTGCCCCTGAGGCGCTCCCTCTTTATAGACCCCCTGACGAAATCCGGAGGGCAGCGTCATGTTCTTCTTCCCCCACCGCCACCTCATCGGCATCAAGGGCCTCACCGAACAAGATATCACCTATCTTCTCGACAAGGCCGACGAGGCGGTGAAGATCAGCCGGCAGCGCGAAAAGAAAACATCGACGCTTCGCGGGCTGACGCAGATCAATCTCTTTTTCGAAGCCTCGACCCGCACGCAAGCATCCTTCGAACTGGCCGGCAAGCGGCTCGGCGCCGACGTCATGAACATGTCGGTCGGCAATTCCTCCGTAAAGAAGGGCGAAACGCTGATCGACACGGCGATGACGCTGAACGCCATGCGTCCCGATGTCCTCGTCATCCGCCACTCCAGCGCCGGTGCTGCCTCGCTGCTGGCGCAGAAGGTCTCCTGCTCCGTCGTCAATGCCGGCGACGGCCAGCATGAGCATCCGACGCAGGCGCTGCTCGACGCACTGACCATTCGCCGCGCCAAGGGCAAGCTTTCGCGCATCATCGTCGCGATCTGCGGCGACGTGCTGCATTCGCGTGTCGCACGCTCCAATATCCTGCTGCTGAATGCCATGGGTGCGCGTATCCGGGTCGTGGCTCCCGCCACGCTGCTGCCCGCCGGGAACGCCGACATGGGCGTCGAGGTCTTCCATTCGATGAAGGAAGGACTGAAGGACGCCGATGTGGTGATGATGCTGCGGCTGCAACGCGAGCGCATGTCCGGTGCCTTCGTGCCGTCGGTGCGGGAATACTATCATTTCTATGGGCTCGATGCCGAGACATTGAAGGCGGCCAAGGAGGATGCACTTGTCATGCATCCCGGTCCGATGAACCGCGGTGTCGAGATTGCCTCCGAGGTGGCCGACGGACCGCAAAGCGTCATCGCCGAACAGGTGGAAATGGGTGTCGCGGTGCGCATGGCGGTCATGGAGGCGCTCCTGATCTCGCAAAACCAGGGACCGCGCACCGAGGGAGCTGGCGCATGAGCAACTCTATCGTCCTCCAGAACGTCCGTATCATCGATCCCTCGCGCAATCTCGATGAAGTCGGCATGATCATCGTCGAAAACGGCGTCATCCTCTCTGCCGGCAAGGACGCGCATAGGCATGCCGTGCCGAAGGGCGCCGAGATCCGGGATTGCACTGGCCTCGTCGCCGTGCCCGGCCTTGTCGACGCCCGCGTCCATGTCGGCGAGCCCGGCGGCGAACATCGCGAGACCATCGCTTCGGCGAGCCGTGCGGCGGCAGCCGGCGGCGTGACCTCCTTCATCATGATGCCGGACACTGATCCCGTCATCGACGACATCGCCCTGGTCGAATTCGTTAAGAAGACGGCGCGCGATACGGCCGTCGTCAATGTCTATCCGGCAGCGGCGATTACCAAGGGGCTTGCCGGCGAAGAGATGACGGAAATCGGTCTCCTCAGGGAGGCCGGCGCCGTGGTCTTCACCGATGCGCATTCCGGCGTCTACGATACGCAGGTCCTGCGCCGCATCATGACCTATGCGCGCGAATTCGGCGCGGTCGTCTCCTGCGAGACCCGCGACAAATATCTCGGCGCCAACGGCGTGATGCATGAGGGGCTGCTGGCAAGCTGGCTCGGGCTATCCGGTATTCCGAGGGAAACCGAGCTTATCCCGCTCGAGCGCGATCTGAGAATAGCAACGCTGACCCGCAGCCACTATCACGCAGCGATGATCTCCGTGCCCGAATCGGCAGAGGCCATCCGCCTTGCACGCTCGCGCGGCGCAAAGGTCACCTGCGGCATCTCGATTAACAATCTGGCGCTTAACGAAAACGACATCGGCGAATACCGCACCTTCTTCAAGCTCTATCCGCCGCTGCGCTCCGAGGATGATCGCACGGCCATGATCGAGGCGCTTGCGGACGGCACCATCGACATCATCGTCTCGTCGCACGACCCGCAGGATGTGGATACCAAGCGCCTGCCTTTCGGAGAGGCTGAGGACGGGGCGATCGGGCTGGAGACGCTGCTTGCCGCCGCACTTCGCCTGCATCACAGCGGCGAAGTGAGCCTGATGCGACTGATCGACGCCCTTTCAACCCGGCCGGCGCAGATCTTCGGTCTTGATGCCGGCACGCTGAAGCCGGGCGCGAAAGCGGATATCACCTTGATCGATCTCGACGAGCCTTGGCTTGTTGCCAAAGACATGCTTCTGTCGCGCTCGAAGAATACACCGTTCGAAGACGCAAGAATGACCGGCAGGGCAGTCGCGACCTATGTCGCCGGCAAGTTGGTTCACAGTCTCTAGGCAAAGCTGAGGCTTATGGGGAATAGAAAGTGATGGCGGATTTCTGGACATGGCAGTTGACCCTGCCAACGGCGCTGGCAGCTATTGTCATCGGCTACCTGCTCGGCTCTATCCCCTTCGGCCTGGTTCTGACGCGCATGGCCGGCCTCGGCGACGTCCGCAAGATCGGTTCCGGCAATATCGGAGCGACCAATGTGCTGCGCACCGGCAATAAGCCGTTGGCGGTGGCAACGCTGCTGCTCGATGCTTTCAAGGGTACGGTCGCCGTGCTGATCGTCTCGCATTTCTTCGGTGAGGATGCGGGCGTGCTCGCCGGCTTTGCCGCCTTCATCGGCCATATCTTTCCGGTCTGGATCGGCTTCAAGGGCGGCAAGGGCGTGGCGACCTACCTGGGTATTCTCCTAGGCCTCGCGCCGTTGATGGCGCTGATCTTCTCCATCATCTGGCTGGTCATCGCCTTTACGACCCGCTACTCCTCTCTTTCCGCGCTGGTTGCAACCCTTGTCATTCCGGTTGCATTATGGATATTGGGTGCCGACAAGATCGCCGCGGCCATGGCGTTGATGACCGTTATCGCCTGGTACAAGCACAGAGCCAATATTGCCCGGCTGACCGCCGGCACGGAAACCAAGATCGGAGCGAAGGGGTAATGGGAAGAGGCAGCGCAGGACGAACCGGAATTGCGCTGACGGAAAAACAAAGGATCGCCTGGCTCCGCCTGATCCGCTCCGACAATGTTGGCCCCTCCACCTTTCGCGACCTTATCCGTCACTACGGCTCAGCCGAAGCCGCACTCGCCGCGTTGCCGGAACTGTCGCAGCGCGGCGGCTCGACGCGGGCTATCCGTATCGCCAGCGAGCAGGATGCACTGCGCGAACTGGAGGCCGCGCATCGTTTCGGCGCCCGCTTCGTCGGTATCGGCGAACCGGATTATCCGCAGGCGCTGAGGGAGATCGATGGTGCGCCGCCGCTGCTTGCTGTCAAAGGCAGCCTGCCGACGGCAACCCGACCGGCGATCGGCATCGTCGGCTCGCGCAATGCCTCGATCAGCGGCGCCAAATTCACTGCGATGATCGCCCGCATTTGTGGCCAGGCCGGCTATGCCGTGGTCTCGGGCCTTGCCCGCGGCATTGACACGGCAGCTCACCGCGCCAGCCTGGAAACGGGCACGATCGCCGCCATGGCCGGCGGGCTCGACCAGCCCTACCCGCCCGAAAATGTCGGCCTCTTGCATGAAATATGGGACGGCAACGGCCTTGCCGTCAGCGAAATGCCGTTCGGCTGGGAACCGCGCGCACGCGATTTTCCGCGCCGCAATCGGCTGATATCAGGCATCTCGCTGGGCGTCGTCGTGGTCGAGGCGGCAACGCGCTCCGGCTCGCTGATCACCGCGCGGCTCGCGGGCGAATTCGGCCGGCTGGTATTTGCCGTGCCGGGCTCTCCGCTCGATCCACGCTGCGAGGGCACCAATGGTTTGCTGAAGGATGGCGCGATGATCGTGACCAGTCCGGATGACGTCATCGAGGCGCTGAGGCCTCTCGCCGAGCCCGATCTTTTCCGCCCGCAGCTTGCCGAAGCGCCCGCTGAAAAGAACGACAAACCGCTGTCCTTGCCACCGGACGATACGGAGCGCTGGGAGATCATCGACGCACTCGGGCCGACGCCGGTGGAAATCGACGATATCATCCGGCATACCGGCCAGTCGGTGTCCTCCGTTCATTCCGTGCTTCTCGAACTCGACATGGCCGGCCGGTTGCATCGGCATCCCGGCGGACTGGTGTCGATCTCGATGCTGGATTGAAAGTGTTGCCGGCTATTCCGATATGATGACCAGAACCTACGGGGAGCGTCCAAAGGCGCTTATTCAGGATTGTAGTATAGATGCCATCTTGCAAGGATCGCATCGCCGCGCTGACCGCAAAAATCGACTTCGCCTCTTGACCGCGGCGAATTCCCTGTCCATGTCGGAAGGCCGGGGAAACGAAATACCCCGTCTCTCCCGCGCCTTTTTCCGGCGCGACCTCGCATTCAGAGATTGATGATGAACGTTGTAGTGGTGGAATCGCCTGCCAAGGCCAAGACAATCAATAAATATCTGGGACCCGGATATAAGGTTCTTGCTTCCTTCGGCCATGTGCGCGACCTGCCTGCCAAGGACGGCTCGGTCCTTCCCGAGCAAGACTTCGAGATGCTCTGGGAAGTCGATGGCGCTTCGCAAAAGCGCATCAAGGACATTGCCGACGCAGTGAAATCCTCCGACGGCCTGATTCTCGCGACCGACCCGGATCGCGAAGGCGAAGCGATTTCCTGGCACGTGCTCGACCTCTTGAACAAGAAGCGCGTCATCAACGGCAAGCCCGTGAAGCGCGTCGTCTTCAACGCCATCACTAAGAAGGCGGTGCTCGACGCGATGGCCGAGCCGCGCGATATCGACGTGCCGCTGGTCGACGCCTATCTCGCCCGTCGCGCGCTCGACTATCTCGTCGGCTTCAACCTGTCGCCGGTGCTGTGGCGCAAGCTGCCGGGCGCCCGTTCGGCCGGCCGCGTGCAGTCGGTGGCCTTGCGCCTCGTCTGCGACCGTGAGTCGGAGATCGAACGTTTTATCTCCGAGGAATACTGGAATCTCTTGGCGATCCTGAAGACGCCGCGCGGTGACGAATTCGAAGCGCGGCTCGTCGCCGCCAACGGCAAGCGCCTGCAGCCGCGCTCGATCGGCAATGGCGAAGAAGCCGGCAAGCTGAAGGCGCTGCTGGAAGGTGCCGCCTATGTCGTCGACACGGTCGAGGCAAAGCCGGTCAAGCGCAATCCGAGCCCGCCTTTCACCACGTCCACCCTGCAGCAGGCCGCCTCCTCCAAGCTCGGCTTCTCGGCATCCCGCACGATGCAGATCGCGCAGAAGCTCTATGAGGGTGTCGATATAGGCGGCGAGACTGTCGGTCTCATCACCTATATGCGTACGGACGGCGTTCAGATGGCGCCGGAAGCGATCGACGCGGCACGGCGCTCCATCGCCGATCAGTTCGGCAATCGCTACCTGCCGGAGAAAGCGCGCTTCTACTCGACCAAGGCGAAGAATGCCCAGGAAGCGCACGAGGCGATCCGTCCGACCGATTTCGATCGTTCGCCGGATCGCGTGCGCAAATTCCTCGATGCCGATCAGATCAGGCTCTACGATCTCATCTGGAAGCGCGGTATCGCGAGCCAGATGGCCTCGGCCGAGATCGAGCGGACCACCGTCGAAATCCTAGCTGACAATGCCGGCCAGAAGGCGGGCTTGCGCGCTGTCGGTTCGGTGATCCGCTTCGACGGCTTCATCGCCGCCTACACCGATCAGAAGGAAGATGGCGAACAAAGCGACGATGCCGACGACGAGGATGGCCGCCTGCCGGAGATCAATGCGCGCGAAAATCTCGCCAAGCAGAAGATCAATTCGACCCAGCACTTCACCGAGCCGCCGCCCCGCTATTCGGAAGCATCGCTGATCAAGAAGATGGAAGAACTCGGCATCGGCCGCCCATCGACCTATGCCGCGACGCTGGCGACGCTGCGCGACCGCGACTATGTCACGATCGACAAGCGCAAGCTGGTGCCGCAGGCCAAGGGCCGGCTCGTCACCGCCTTCCTCGAAAGCTTCTTCACGAAATACGTCGAATACGACTTCACCGCCGATCTCGAAGAGAAGCTCGATCGTATCTCCGCTGGCGAATTGAACTGGAAGGACGTATTGCGCGACTTCTGGCGCGATTTCTTTGCCCAGATCGAGGATACAAAGGAGCTGCGCGTCACCAATGTGCTCGACGCGCTGAACGAAGCGCTTGCTCCACTGGTCTTCCCGAAACGGGAAGATGGCAGCGATCCGCGTATCTGCCAGGTCTGCGGCACGGGCAACCTGTCGCTGAAGCTCGGCAAATACGGCGCCTTCATCGGCTGCTCGAACTATCCGGAATGCAATTACACGCGCCAGCTCTCCTCGGAAGGCGGCGCGGAGGCTGAAGCCAGCGGGTTGAACGAACCGAAGGCGCTCGGCACCGATCCCGTCACCGGCGAAGAGCTGACGCTGCGCTCCGGCCGCTTCGGGCCCTATATCCAGCGCGGCGACGGCAAGGAAGCCAAGCGTGCGTCGCTGCCGAGGGGCTGGAAGCCCGAGGATATCGACTATGAAAAGGCCATGGCGCTGATCTCGCTTCCGCGCGATATCGGCAAGCATCCGGAAAGCGGCAAGATGATCTCGTCCGGCATCGGCCGCTACGGGCCGTTTCTGCTGCATGACGGCAGCTACGCCAATCTCGAGTCCGTCGAAGACGTTTTCACCGTCGGCCTCAACCGCGCCGTGACCGTTCTTGCTGAAAAGCAGAGCAAGGCCGGCGGCGGAGGAAGCCGCGGCGGCACGCCAGCAGCATTGAAGGACCTCGGCGAACATCCCGACGGCGGCTCGATCACCGTTCGCGACGGCAAATACGGACCCTACGTGAACTGGGGCAAGGTCAATGCGACCCTGCCGAAAGGCAAGGATCCGCAGGCAATCACGGTTGAAGAGGCGCTGGAGCTGATCGCGGCGAAAGCCGGTAAATCCGGCGGCGGGAAGTCGGCCAGAGCGCCGGCCAAGACCAAGACCGCGGCTGCCGCCACCAAGACGACGAAGACTGCCGCCAAACCGAAGGCAAAGGCGGCTGCAAAGGCTCCGGCCAAGGCGAAAACAACCAAGACGACGAAGAAGAGCGCAGAGTGAGCAGAGAACCGCGCGGCAGGAATTCATCGTCGGAGCGACGCCCCGGCAAGACTGGTCGTGCGGCGAAAAACAGCGGCGATGCGGAACCGATGATGGCGATCGTGCACGGCGTTTTGCCGCCGCGCGAAGTCCTCCTGCGCTTCATCGCCGATCACCCGCAGCAGGCTTCCAAGCGCGAGCTTGCCAAGGCCTTTGGATTAAAGGGCGAGAGCCGCGTCGAGCTCAAGAACCTCCTGCGCGAGCTTGAAGAAGACGGCATGGTGCAGAAGAGCCGCAAGTCGCTCATCCGCCCCGGAGCTTTGCCGCCGATCGCCGTCCTCGATATCACCACGCGCGACAAGGATGGCGAGCTGATCGGCCGTCCGACCGAATGGCCGGAGGAAAACGGCGTCGCGCCGGCCGTGATGATCAAGCAGTCCTCTTCCCCCGCCGGTCGCAACGGCAAGGGCAAGGCTCCGGTTGCCGGCATGGGCGACCGCATCCTCGCTAAGATATTTCCGGCTGTCGATCGCGGCGGGCCGGCTTATACCGCGCGCATCATCAGGGTCATCGACAAGCGTCTGGCCGCAACCATGGGCGTCTTTCGCGAGACGCCGGGCGGCGGCGGGCGGCTGCTGCCGATCGAGCGGCGCGGCGAGGAAATGGTCATCGATCCGGATTATACCGGCGACGCCAAGGAAGGCGATCTGGTCGAGGTCGAAGTTGCCCGTCTCGGCCGTTTCGGGCTACCTCGCGCCAAGGTGCTGTCGATCGTGGGCTCCGTCGCTTCGGAAAAGGCGATTTCGATGATCGCCATCCATGCGCATGGCATCCCGCATGTCTTCCCGCAGGCCGCCATCGCCGAGGCGGACGCCGCCAAGCCCGCCACCATGTCGCATCGCGAAGATTGGCGCAGCCTGCCGCTGATCACCATTGATCCGGCCGACGCCAAGGACCATGACGATGCGGTCTATGCCGAGCTGGACCCCTCGCCCGACAATCCCGGCGGCGTGATCGTCACTGTCGCCATCGCGGATGTCTCCTGGTATGTCCGCCCCGGCTCCGCGCTGGATCGGGAGGCGCTGAAGCGCGGCAATTCGGTCTATTTTCCTGATCGCGTCGTGCCGATGCTCCCGGAGCGCATCTCCAACGATCTCTGCTCCCTCAAGGAAGGCGTCGACCGCCCTGCGCTTGCCGTGCGGATGATCTTTTCCAAGGAAGGCCGCAAGGCGGGCCACACCTTCCATCGCATCATGATGAAGAGTGCCGCCAAGCTTTCCTACCAACAGGCCCAGGCGGCGATCGACGGCAAGCCGGACGACAAGACCGGACCGATGCTGGAGCCGATCCTGAAGCCGCTCTGGCATGCCTATGAGGTTATGAGGCGCGGCCGCGACCGGCGTCAGCCGCTCGAACTCGACATGCCCGAACGCAAGATCCTGCTGAAGCCGGATGGGACGGTCGATCGGGTCTTCGTACCGCCGCGTCTCGATGCCCACAAACTCATCGAAGAAATGATGATCCAGGCGAATGTCGCCGCTGCCGAAACGCTGGAAAAGAAGCGGCAGGTGCTGATCTATCGCATCCATGACGGCCCGACGCTTGCCAAGCAGGAAGTGCTGCGCGAATTCCTCGCAACGCTCGGCATCTCGCTCGTCAAGGGCGGCAATGTCCGCGCCAACAGCTTCAACGGCATCCTGGCGAAGGCCGAGGGTACGGCGCATCAGACCATGGTCAACGAGATGGTGCTGCGCTCGCAGAGCCAGGCGATCTACAGCCCCGACAATATCGGGCATTTCGGCCTGAACCTGATGAAATACGCGCATTTCACCTCGCCGATCCGCCGCTATGCGGATCTGATCGTGCATCGCGCCCTCGTCGGTTCGCTCAGCTTCGGCGAAGGCGGTATCACGCCGGACGAGGAAGCAACGCTCGACGATATCGCCGCCGAAATTTCTACTTTCGAGCGCCGTGCCATGGCGGCCGAACGCGAGACGGTCGACCGGCTGATCGCGCATCATCTTGTCGGGCGTATCGGCGAGGAATTCGAGGCCCGGGTCGGCGGTGTCACCAAGTCGGGACTTTTTGTCACCCTGCCCGACTATGGCGCTGACGGCTTCATCCCTATATCTACGCTCGGCTCCGACTATTTCATCTATGACGAGGCGCATCAGGCGCTGACGGGTGAAAAGACGGGGCTCGGCTTCCGCCTCGGCGACAGCGTCACGGTGCGCCTTGCGGAAGCGATCCCGCTGGCGGGTGCCCTGCGCTTCGAAATGTTAAGCGACGGTCGCGCCATGCCAACGGCAGTGCGTTCCTTCCACAAGGCGACGCGACGCAACAAGACCCCGGCACGCAAGGCGCCGGGAACGAGACCGCCGCGCGGGCGCCGATAAACGGCGGCTGCCGGCAGGAAGGAAAGGTTCATGACGAGCAGCCCGTCCGATCCAATCATCCGCTTTGGCGGCCCCGACGAGGCTGAACGTCCGCTCGGACGCTCGATTGTCCGCGGCTTACTGAACCGCTGTCCGCATTGCGGCTCGGGAAAGCTCTTCAAGGCGTTCCTGAAACCAGCAGACCGTTGCGCCGTCTGCGAGGAGGAGCTGTTCCACCAGCGTGCCGACGACCTGCCGCCCTACTTGGTCATCCTGGTACTCGGCCATGTGGTGGTCGGCGGCTACATGCTGACGGATATGGCCTTTCATCTGCCGATCTGGGCGCATCTCGCCATCTGGGCGCCGATTACGGTGCTCACCGCCTTGGCGGCAATTCAACCAATCAAGGGCGGCGTCATCGGCCTGCAATGGGCGCTGCGGATGCATGGCTTCGGCGGCCATGACGACAGTCCCGAAGAATGGGATCGGGGAAACGGCCGGTCGTGAACCATATGCTCGAGCTGATATCACCAGCCTTGCCGGCCGGCGGGAGCGGGCATACGCCGTTACTCCCTTCGGACGGAACCAGTATCGATCCGCCCTATATTCATGATTCGCGGGAATTGCTTGATCTCCAATGGCTTGACATCGGCGACATTTCTTGTCTGAACATGCCGGGCGTCGAAAGGATCATTGCGGAGGATATGATTGATCCCATGAAAGCCGACCCGTCACCTGGATTTGGCCGTGCCGTGCCTTTCTATCTCCCGCGTTGCGAACGATTCGTTCGCCACATGCTCTAAGGATCAATTCATGTTTGAACCGACGAACGGCAAGGCCGGCCATGTCGAAGAAATTCATTGGCCTTCGCTCGTCGCCGCCATTTCGTCCGTTTCCGCTGTCGGCATCGCCATCGGCCTCGGCCTTCCGCTTCTCAGCATCATCCTCGAAAAACGCGGCATTCCCTCAAGCCTGATCGGGCTCAACACGGCAATGATGGGGATCGCCGCGATGATAGCGGCGCTGATCACCACGAAGCTCGCCCACCGATTCGGTGTGGTGCAGACGATGATCTGGGCTGTCGTGCTCTCCGCGCTGAGCTCGCTCGGGTTCTATTACGCGGAAAGCCTGCTGCTGTGGTTCCCGCTGCGCCTGATCTTCCATGGAGCGACCACCACCCTCTTCATCCTGTCGGAATTCTGGATCAACGCCGCCTCCCCGCCCTCCAAGCGCGGCTTCGTGCTCGGCCTCTATTCCACGGTTTTCTCGCTCGGCTTTGCAGCCGGCCCCCTGCTTTTCTCGCTGGTCGGCAGCGAAGGGCTGATGCCCTTCGTCATCGGCGCCTGCATTATTCTGGCGGCGACAATCCCGATCTTCATCGCCCGCAACGAGAGCCCGATCGTCGACGAAAAGCCCGAGCTGCACTTTATCCGCTACGTTTTCCTGGTGCCAACGGCGACCGCCGCCGTGTTCGTGTTCGGCGCTGTGACCGTCGGCGGCGGATCATTGTTTACCAGCTATGCGACTCGGCTTGGTTTCAACGAATCACAAGCCGCGCTGCTGCTGACCGTGATGGGCGTCGGCAACTTCGTCTTCCAGATTCCCCTGGGGCTGCTTGCCGACCGCCTGCGCGACAAGCGGCCGCTTCTGTCGATCATGGCAGCCATCGGACTGGTCGGTGCGCTTCTATTGCCCTCGCTGGCTTCGAATTGGATACTTCTGGCGGTTATCCTGCTGTTCTGGGGCGGCTGCGTCTCAGGCATGTATACGGTCGGCCTCAGCCACCTCGGAACGCGGCTGACGGGCGCGGACCTTGTCGCCGCCAATGCGGCATTCGTTTTCTGTTACGCAGTCGGCATGGTCCTCGGTCCGCCGACGATCGGAACAGCCATGGATATCGCCAATCCCAGCGGTTTTGCCTGGGCAATCGCCTTTTTCTTTGGACTTTACGTCCTGCTTTCGGCGATACGGCTGCTTTTCATGGGCAGCAGGGGTTGACTTTTCGGGCGCGATTTGTAGTTTCGCGCCAGAATTTGCCGTGGACCTCCGCACTGGCCGTCCACGGCTTTCATTTTTCTTAAAGGCAGGACGACCATGGCCAAGGCTACCACCATCAAGATCAAGCTGCTGTCGACGGCCGACACCGGTTTCTTCTACGTCACGACGAAGAACAGCCGTACGATGACGGACAAGATGACGAAGACGAAGTACGACCCGATTGCTAAGAAGCATGTCGAGTTCAAGGAAACGAAGATCAAGTAAGTTTCCTAAACTTCTGATTACAAAAGGGCGCAACCGTAAGGTTAGCGCCTTTTTTTATTTTTGCTGCCTTCTTTTTCTGTGCAAAACCTTATGCAGGCACCGGAAAAACAGAAAAGCCTAAAACTCAACTTTCTGATATTAACAAAGAAAAACGCCGCGCTTCCTTTGGAAGGCGGCGTTTCGAATTGGGGGTCGGCTAGCCTGCAAAACGGCACGAGGAACCGCTTAAATTTGCTTGCCAGCCGACCGACCCCACGACCCAGGAGATGCGGCGGACCTGAGCATCATGGGGTATTCCCACGCCCTTGCGGGCCTGTGCTTGTACGGGACTAAATTTGCGCGAAATCGAAAGAAAATCAACAAATTCTTAATGATAAAAAATTCTTGTCTGCCCGAATGGTTAAAATTCCTGCCGTCATTCAGCTTTGTTGGCCTGAAAAAATGACAATCGGAAAGCGAGTAGATCTTAAAATTAAAGAGGTAATGATCGCATGCATAGCAGATTCTGATTACAGATATTTGAGCCCATTTGCATACCATAGTGAGAACCACGTTATGCATGGAATACTCATAGCTTTTCGCCATTTCAACTTCATTTATGGCAAAAATATCACAACAAATACATGCTATACATCAGTCTTCTACAAAATATAATAAGTATATTCTGCGAACTTACTGGTGTAGAATAACGGCTTATTCTCCTGTGGAAATCTGCAGTCATTGCTGTGGAGCAAAGATTACAAATTTTTAATCCTTGTTCAAAACTACCAAAATCCCATGAATATTAAGGGACCGAGACGGCACCCTTGCTCAAGCAGCCGCCGCGACGACCCGGTTGCGGCCGGCATTCTTGGCCTCATACAGGGCGCGGTCGGCCTGCTTCATCAACTGCTCGGGGCTTTCGACCGTCTCCAAACGGGACGAGATGCCGAAAGAGGCGGTGACATTGAGAACGGCTCCTGTTTCTCGCAGCGTAACCGGCGTGGTTTCCACGGCAGCACGCAGCCGCTCGGCAACGGCGGCAGCGACTTCGGGGGACGTATCCGGCATGACCACCACAAATTCCTCTCCGCCATAGCGGCAGGCCAGATCGGCGCCGCGTACGGTGGAGCGGATACGGGCGGCAAACTCCTTCAGCACTTCATCACCGGCGTCGTGGCCATAGGTGTCGTTCACCTGCTTGAAGCGATCGATATCGGTGATCAGCACCGAGAGCGGCCGTCCACGCGTCAAGGAGCGATTGAAGAGGATCTTCAAGTGATTGTCGAGATAGCGCCTGTTGTTGAGCCCGGTGAGCGCGTCGGTGACGGCGAGTTCGATCGTATGCTGCACACTGGCGCGCAGACGGTCGTTGTAACGCTTGCGGCGGATCTGCGTCAGGCAGCGCGCTACCAGCTCGTTCGGATCGAGCGGGCGGACGATATAGTCGTTGATACCGAGATCGAGCGCGCGGACGATCATCTCGTCAGCCCCCTGCTCCGTCACCAACAGCACCGGCAGGAAGCGCGTACGCTCCAGCGAGCGGAGCTGCGAGCAAAGCCGCAGCGGATCATAATTATCGAAATTCGAATTGACGACGACGAGTTCGAACGGCCTTTCCGCAGCTTCGAATAGGGCCGCCTGCGGATCGGATGTTGCGGTCACCTCGGCGATCGGCTTCAGGGCGCGGATGATACGCTCCTGCGAATTGGCGCGGCCGTCGACCAGCAACACATGGCCATTGTCGTCGGCGCGGCCTTCGCCGATGCGCAGAAGGTCGTCAATGCCGAAGTTGCGCGCGGTCTCGTTGCGCATGCGCAGCTCGTCGCTGAGTGTCTTCAGGCGCAGCAGGCTTTTGACCCGCGAAATGAGCTGCAGATCGTTTACCGGCTTGGTCAGAAAATCGTCGGCGCCGGCCTTAAGGCCGCGCACGCGGTCGGCGGGCTGATCCAGCGCCGTGACCATGACCACGGGAATATGCGCGGTGCGCGGATCGGACTTCAGCCGCTCGCAGACCTCGAACCCATCCATGCCGGGCATCATGATATCGAGCAGGATGAGATCGACCTGGGTGCTGTCGCAGATCGCCAGCGCCTTCAGGCCGTCCTCCGCCGTCAGCACGTCGAAATACTCGGCCAGCAGCCTTGCTTCGAGCAGCTTTACGTTAGCGGGTACATCGTCAACCACCAATATGCGCGCGGTCATCAGTCTTCCCCGCGCTCAGGCGTCGCCCAGATAGGTTTTAATGGTCTCGATGAATTTCGGCACGGAGATCGGCTTGGAGACATAGGCTTCGCAGCCGCCCTGACGGATTCGCTCCTCGTCGCCCTTCATCGCAAAGGCGGTCACCGCGATCACCGGAATGACGTGCAGATCGTCATCCTCTTTCAGCCACTTCGTCACCTCAAGGCCCGAAACCTCGGGAAGCTGGATGTCCATCAGGATCAGATCCGGGCGATATTTGCGAGCAAGATCAAGTGCTTCCATGCCATTTCGGGTCTGGATCGTCGTATAGCCGGACGCCTCGATAAGATCGCGAAAGAGCTTCATATTGAGCTCGTTGTCTTCTACAATCATCACCTGCTTAGGCATGGAGAGCTGTCCCTGCATCCGGTATTGCATCCATTCTATGAAAATATAACGTCGCGAGAAATCGATTCCAGAAATACTTGAATCCGACGCTAGCGGCATTTGGTTGAAAAATAGGTAACTCACCGCTCAAAATGCAAAGTAACTTCAAGAACTCGAAGAAGGCCGCCGCCGATCCGCAGGAAACCGCGATCGCCGTACTTGGCTGGCTGGCCAATGAGCCGGACATGTTCGGCCGC
The DNA here is from genome assembly GCF_054114205.1 of Rhizobium sp. LEGMi-198b. Classification (NCBI taxonomy): domain Bacteria; kingdom Pseudomonadati; phylum Pseudomonadota; class Alphaproteobacteria; order Hyphomicrobiales; family Rhizobiaceae; genus Rhizobium; species Rhizobium sp. LEGMi-198b. The sequence continues at coordinate 55,082 of NZ_JBSYVH010000001.1, forward strand.
TTCCTGGCCTTGACCGGTGTCGAACCGGCACAGGTGCGCAACGCCATCAACGAACCCGCTTTTCTTGCCGGCATGCTGGATTTTTTGATGAACCATGAGCCGACATTGCTTGCATTCTGCCAGGCAAGCGGCATCGCGCCAGAAACGGTTGCCGCCGCATCCGCGCACTTCTCGCCACCCGGCCTTTCCTCAGGGGAATATTGACGATGGATGCCCCGATCGAATTGGACACATCGCATGTCCGCCTTGGCGACCGGCCGCTCATCGTCTGCGACGTCGACGATGTCGTGCTGCACTTCTTTGCGCCCTTCCTGCTCTTTCTCGATGGAGAAGGCCATGAATTCCTGCCGCGGTCCTTCCGGCTGACCGGCAACGTCATTTCGAAGGCAAGCGGTGAGGCGCTGGAGGAAATGGAGGTCCGTCGTCTGATCGACGCGTTTTTCGAGGCGCAGGAACAATGGCAGACACCCTTGGATCGCGTCGTCGACACCCTTGATGGCTTTTCCAAAGACGCCGATGTCGTCTTCCTCACCGCCATGCCGCCGCAGTTCTGGGCGCAGCGCCGCCGTCTTCTCGACAGGCTGGGCCTTTCCCATCCGCTGCTCGCCTCGCTGCAGCCGAAGGGACCGATCGTGCAGGCATTGCACGGCACGCGCACCCTGCCCGTCGCCTTCGTCGACGATATGGCGCACAATCTGCATTCGGTCCGCGACCATCTCGCAAGCTGCCTTCTCATCAACCTGAAGCCGGACTCGATCGTCCATCGCATGGCGCCGGCCGCAGCGGCCGATATCCCCCAGGCAAACGATTGGGCTCAGGCAGCGCCATTGATCCGCGCCCATATCGCCCGCTAAGTTCGCCCGCGCCGGCATTAGAGAACAAGGCGCATCAAGGGACGCCCGTCCTTTCGTTTGGCGACTTCGGAAAAGCCGGCCGCCTCGAATATGCGGAGCGAGCCGACACAGAGGCCGACGGATTTCGATTGCATCGTCCGTTCGATCGGACAGCCCTCGAGAATGCGTGCACCAGAGGCCTTGGCGAAGTTCACCGCCTCGGACAGCATGCGATGGCTGTATCCCTTGCCGCGATCGCGCGAATTCATGAAAAAGCAACTGACGGCCCAGACCGAGCTGTCTTCGGCATCCTCCGGATCGAGCGGCCGTGAGACGGTTTTCGGAGAATTCCACTGCGGCAGTTCCGATCGCGGTCCAACCTGCGTCCAGGCAACCGGGCGCTCACCGATATAGCCGAGAAGGCCGGGGGGCGGGCCTGCTGAGACGCGGGCCTGCATGAATTTTTTCTTCGCCCCGCCATCCATCGTTTTGCGCTCGGATGTCGGAACGCGCAAATAGGTGCACCAGCAGCCATAACAGGCGCCGCTTGGCCCGAAGAGTGTTTCGAAATCGCCCCAGCGATCCGCCGTCAAAGGCACCGCTTTCAATTCCTCCAACATCTCCTCCCCGCTCTTTTCCGTCTTGAGACTCACAAGCTTAAAACATAAGGTGGCGATGTTCAATTTTTGTTCTATTTTCATGACCAGCGCGCCCGACAAAGTTTCCGGTTTTTGCCGCGATTGCCTGAGCGAGCAATCGGCAGAACGCGCGCGCTGTCGGGCCTGCGGCAGCCCACGGCTTGTCTATCATCGCGAACTCTATGGCCTGACGCTGGCGCATATTGATTGCGATGCCTTCTATGCCTCGATCGAGAAGCGCGACAATCCGGAACTGGCCGATAAGCCGGTCGTCATCGGCGGCGGCAAGCGCGGCGTCGTGTCCACGGCCTGCTATATCGCCCGCATTCACGGCGTCCGATCGGCCATGCCGATGTTCAAGGCGCTGGAGGCCTGCCCGCAGGCGGTCGTCATCCGCCCGAACATGGAGAAATATGTCCGGGTCGGCCGCGAAGTGCGCGGACTCATGCAGGAGCTGACTCCGCTGGTGCAGCCGCTTTCGATCGACGAGGCCTTTCTGGAGCTTGAGGGCACGCAGCGCCTGCACCATGATCCGCCGGCCCGCATCCTGGCGAAATTCGCCAAGCGCATCGAAAGCGAGATCGGCATCACCATTTCGGTCGGCCTTTCCTATTGCAAGTTCCTCGCCAAGGTCGCTTCCGACCTGCAGAAACCACGCGGCTTTTCCGTCATCGGGCGGCAAGAGGCGCTATCGTTTCTGGAGCCGCGCCCTGTGACCACCATCTGGGGCGTCGGCAAGGCCTTTGCGGCGACTTTGGAAAGCGACGGCATCCGTACCATCGGCCAGTTGCAGACCATGGAGGAAGGCGATCTGATGCGCCGCTATGGAGTCATCGGCCAGCGGCTCTTCCGCCTGTCGCGCGGCATCGACGATCGCACGGTCCATCCGAACGAAGCGGCAAAAAGCGTGTCATCGGAGACGACCTTCTTCGACGATATTTCTCGGCATGACGATCTGGTGCCGATCCTGCGCGATCTCGCAGAGAAGGTATCGCGCCGCCTGAAACGCAGCGGCATTGCCGGGCAGACTGTCGTGTTGAAGCTGAAAACGGCCGATTTCAAAAGCCGCACCCGCAACCGCCGTCTGGAAGACCCCACCCAGCTTGCCGATCGCATTTTCCGTACCGGCCTGCGATTGCTCGAGCATGAGACCGATGGCACCAAGTTCCGCTTGATCGGCATCGGCGTCACCGATCTCTGCGACGCCGCCCGCGCCGACCCGCCCGATCTGATCGACGAACAGGCAACCCGCCGCGCCGCGGCGGAAGCAGCGATGGACAAGCTCAGGGAAAAATTCGGCAACAAGACGGTCGAAACCGGCTACACATTCGGCGGCAAGCGAGAGAGTTGAATCACGGCCGGCAGCATGTCCGTCTCTTCGTCGAAAAGGGCTGCGCGATTGGCAATCGCCTGCTCGTAACTCGGCCTGATCGCAATCGCCTTTTCATAGCTCGCCAGCGCCTCGTCGGCACGACCCAGGCGGCGCAATGCGTTGCCCTTGTTGTTATAGGCAATCGCATGGCCTGGCTCCAGGGCGATCGCGCGGTCATAGCGGACGACAGCGCCTTCGAAATCCCTGGTCGCGGCGAGGATATTGCCATAGGTGCAATGGGCGGCAGCGGAGTCGGGACGCAGCTCCAACGCCCGTTCAATCTCCGCCTCCGCCTCCCTGGCCTCGCCCCGCAGTAGCAGCAATATGCTCAGCCGGTGCACGGCATCGAAATCTCCCGGGGTTTCGGCAATGGTGGCGCGACATTGCTTTTCCGCCTCGGCGCGGCCGACGACTTCTTGCTCGTCCGAGCCGATATTTGGAGCTTCATCGGGCGAGATCGCCTGCCAGAGGATGCGTGACGCCACGACTTCGCGATAGAGTGCCAGCGCCTCACCATTTGCGGGTTCGATAGCAAGAACCTGTCGGCAGCCGATTTCGGCATCGACCAAATCACCTGCGGCATACAGCTTCCTGATACGGGCAAGCACGAAACGGAGGCAATGCGGGTCCAGCCGGTCACCGAGGTTCCGGCCTGTTCTTGTGTCGATCCGGAAGCGCTCGATGCGCCGGCTGACGGAGCCGAAAATATACTTGTGCTCATAATTGCCGGCACCAAGATCATAGATTCGAAAGCCGTTCTCTATCGCCCAGCGGATCGTATAGGCATGCAGGGTCAAGCCTGGGGACAGATCTCGGATCGAGACATCACGTGCGCTGAGGAAACAGATCAGGCTCTTCCTGGGACGATCGAGAAGGACGGCGGATGCGGCGATCGCTACGCCGTCTTGCCAGAGAACCGGTAGAAAGAGATCGCCGCTGCGAAAGCAATCCGGCAGAACCGATCGCGAATTGTCGAGGATGTAACGCATATAGCCGGGATTGCGCCATCCCCATTGTTTCTCCCAAAGACGCAGCAGCGTCGCCAGATCCTCTTCGATGGTTGCGGCGTCGCCATGCGTTATCCGCAGTGCCGCCGAACCCTCCAGCTTGTGCAAGCAATGGCGGATATTGCGGCGCGCACGCCAATGCAGTTTCTCACGAAGGAACGAATCGAAATCCGCAGGCAGCGTCACATGGACGTAGATCTCCGGATCAATCCTTTCGGCCGCATCCGAAATCTGTGCCGGGCGCTTGACCCTGTCGCCGACAAAATCCGCCGGCGGGAAACGCTCGAGGAAAGCCCCGATGCGCGCAGACGATCGATCGATGTCGTCGAGATGCAAGCTGCGCCAATGAAAGGCGCGAATCCGATCGCCAAAGGCTGAGACAGCGGCATTGGCATAGGCCGGATCGCAGAGAATACCCGTATAGGAGGCAAAATAGGAGCCGCCCATGACGACGGTATTGTAGAAACCGTTGCTCCGGTCGAGCCCGGTACCGAGCTGGATCGGGAAGAAAGCCACATAGGCGCCGCCCTCATCTGCCTTTGCCGCCAGCACGAGCCAAGGGAGCGCACGAGAGGCGAACCAGCTCGACATCCAGGTCCAGGATAAAAAACAATGCGCCTCCGGGTCGATCTCATAGATCCGATCCCAGTCGTCTTTCAGCCCCTGCAGATCTTCCAGCTTTTCGATCACGTCCACATGCATGTGACGCCCGCCCGGCTCCGCGTCCTACAATTTAAGATTTACATAAAATACTTCCGGTCGCAATTGCGCCTATCGGACAGGCCTTTGCTGAGGAAGTAGGAAAAAAGCAATTCAGGTGGGCGGCTCCTCTTCAAGTCTTCCTTAAACTTCGAAGTCTAACCTCAGGCGATACGAGTATTGCGTTTTGGTATGTGTATATGAAGTCGCGTTTCTTTTTCGGGCTTGGCCTGCTGTCGGCCACGGCCCTTGTTCATCCCGCCTTCGCGGAGGATGCCCGCACATTACAGATCGTCGTATCGAAGGACCGGCAATCGCTTGCCGTCTATGACGGCGACCAGGTGGTGGCGACATCGAAGGTTTCGACCGGCAAGCGCGGCCATACGACACCGAGCGGCATCTTCTCCATTCTGGAGAAGGAGGTCTATCACGAGTCCAATCTCTATTCGGCGTCGCCGATGCCCTTCATGCAGCGGCTGACCTGGTCTGGTATCGCGCTGCACGAATCCAATTCGGTGCCGAACTATCCCGCCTCGCACGGCTGCGTGCGCATGCCCAAGGCCTTCGCCAAGATGCTCTACCAGATGACCGAACGCGGCGTGCATGTCGTTATCGCCGACCAGCCGCTGGTGCCGCAGCCTTTCCAACATGCCATGTTGTTTCAACCCGAAGTCGCACCCGCCGCCGCTCTGTTCTCCGATCTCGAACTGCGCCCGACGACGACCGGTTTTCTGCCGCAGGCGGAGCCGGTGCAAGTCGCCACGAACGATGTCGCCGCTCTGCCCATACCGGAGGCCGTACGGGCAGTGCCCACCGCCGACCAGGCGCCGCTTGGCATTCTCATCACACGCCGAGGTCTGCGGGAAAATGTCCGCGATCTGCAGGGCATCTTGAACGATATGGGCTTTGTTACCGGCACGCCGGACGGCATGCTTGGACCGGCGACGGTGCAGGCGATCGCGGATTTCAAGAAAGCCCACAACATCACGACATCGGGCGGACTGGTGAGCCCGGCGCTGATGAAGGCGGTCTATGAGGTCGCCGGCAAGGGCGCACCGCCGAACGGCGAAATCATGGTTCGGCAGAATTTCAAACCGCTGTTCGAAGCTCCCGCCATCATCGCCGAGCCACAGGAAGCCCTTGGCACGCATTTCTTCACCGCCCATACGATCGACAAGGTGAACGGCAAGGCGGACTGGTTCGGCGTGACGCTGGAAGACGATCTTTCCAAGGAGGCGAAGAAACGCTTCGGCATCACCAGCGAGGCGCAGGCGGAATCGCTCGACGCCGCCGACCGCGCGCTCGACCGCATCACCATACCCGATGACGTCAGGCGCAAGATCGAGGATCTGCTGACGGCAGGTTCGTCGCTGACGATTTCCGACACCGGCATCGGCCCGGAAACCGGCGACGGGACCGATTTCATCACCATCACCAATCGCGGCGCCCTTGGGAAAAACGGCTAGAGCGGCTAGCGTTTCACGGAATCTCAGAACCGCTCTGTCCTTTTGTTCTCTCGCAATTCCGGACGGAAAACCGCTGCGCACTTTTCCTGGAATTGCTTTAGACCAGCTCGACGTCGATCACACCGGGCGCGGTGCGTAGCGCGGCTGCAATCTCCGGCGTGATGCGGTATTTCTCCGGCAGCGCCACCTCCACCTCGCGCTTGCCCTCCTCCTTGATGACGATGAAGGAGACCAGGCCGTCGCCCTTGGCGTTGAGATGCGCGGCAACCGCTTTCAAAGGACCGGAATCGCGGACATAGACACGCAGCGCCTTCTGCATCTGCAGCGACTTTTCCTCCAGCGACTGCGCCGTCTGTAGGCGCAGACTGATGCCTTCCGGCCGTTCGTCCGCCTGCGCAGTGATGACGAAGGATTTGCCGACTTCCAGCACGTCGCGATACTGATTGAGCACTTCCGAAAACAGCACAGCTTCGAACTGGCCGGAGGCATCGGAGAGGACGAAGATGCCCATCTTGTTGCCGGTGCGCGTCTTGCGCTCCTGCTTGGAAATCACGGTGCCCGCCAAGCGACCGTTGCTGGCCCCCTGCTTCACCGCCGCCGAAAAATCGGCGAAGGTCTGCACGCGCATCTTGTTCAGGACGTTCTTGTAAGTGTCGAGCGGATGGGCCGTGAGGTAGAAGCCGAGCACCTGGAATTCGCGTAGCAGCCGCTCCGAGGCGAGCCAGGGGGTGAAAGGCGGGAATGAGATCTTCTCAGGTCCCGAGGCAGCGCTTCCGAACATATCGGACTGACCACTTCGCTTGTTTTCCTGCGCGACCTGCGCATAGCCCATGACCCGGTCCAGCCCGCCAATCAGTTGCGCGCGGTCGATATCGAAACAATCAAAGGCGCCCGCGGAGATCAGGCTTTCCAGCACCCGGCGATTGATCTGCTTCGGATCGATGCGCAGGCAGAAATCCTCGATGCCGGCAAAAGGCTGGTCGCCGCGCACCTCGACAATATGGTCGACGGCGGATTCGCCAACGCCCTTGATGGCGGCCAGCGCATAGTAGATCCGGCTGTCACCGGTTTCGAAATGGCGGAACGAGGTCTGGATCGATGGCGCGATGACTTCGATGCCGAGGCGCTTGGCGTCCTGGCGGAAGTCGTTGACCTTTTCGGTATTCGCCATATCGAGCGTCATCGAGGCGGCGAGGAACTCCACCGGATAATGCGCCTTCATATAGGCGGTCTGGTAGGAGACGATGGCGTAGGCGGCGGCGTGCGACTTGTTGAAGCCGTAGTTCGCGAACTTGGCAAGCAGGTCGAAAATAACGTCCGCCTGGCCTTTCGATACGCCATTCTTGACGGCGCCATCGACGAAGCGTTCGCGCTGCTGGTCCATCTCGGCCTTGATCTTCTTGCCCATGGCGCGGCGCAGAAGATCGGCCTCGCCGAGCGAATAGCCAGACAGGACCTGGGCGATCTGCATCACCTGCTCCTGATAGACGATAACGCCCTGCGTCTCCTTCAGCAGATAATCGATCGTCGGATGGATCGATTCAATCTCTTCCTCGCCGTGTTTGCGGGCATTGTAGACCGGGATGTTTTCCATCGGGCCCGGACGATAGAGGGCGACCAGCGCGATGATGTCCTCGATGCAGTCCGGGCGCATGCCGATCAGCGCCTTGCGCATGCCCGCACTTTCCACCTGGAACACGCCGACCGTCTCACCGCGCGAGAGCATGTCGTAAGTCTTCTTGTCGTCGAGCGGGATGCTGGCGAGATCAAGTGTAATGCCGCGCTTGGCGACGAAATCGACGGCTGTCTTTAGAACCGTCAGCGTCTTCAGGCCGAGGAAGTCGAACTTGACCAGGCCGGCCTGTTCCACCCACTTCATGTTGAACTGGGTGACCGGCATGTCGGAGCGCGGGTCTCGATACATCGGCACCAGCTTCGACAGCGGCCGATCGCCGATGACGATGCCGGCGGCGTGTGTCGAGGCATGGCGATAAAGGCCCTCGATCTTCTGGGCGATATCGAGCAGACGGGCAACGACCGGTTCCTTGTCCGCCTCCTCCTGCAGACGTGGTTCTTCCTCGATCGCCTTGCTGAGCGGGGTCGGATTGGCGGGGTTGTTCGGCACCAGCTTGCAAATCTTGTCGACCTGGCCGTAGGGCATTTCCAGCACGCGCCCAACGTCGCGAAGGGCGGCGCGCGCCTGAAGCGAACCGAAGGTGATGATCTGCGCCACCTGCTCACGGCCGTATTTGGCCTGGACATAGCGGATCACCTCTTCGCGACGATCCTGGCAGAAGTCGATGTCGAAGTCCGGCATCGAGACGCGCGACGGATTGAGGAAGCGCTCGAACAGCAGCGAGAAACGCAGCGGATCGACGTCGGTAATCGTCAGCGCATAGGCAACGAGTGAGCCCGCGCCCGAACCGCGGCCCGGGCCGACCGGAATATCATGCTGCTTGGCCCATTTGATGAAGTCCGCGACGATCAGGAAGTAGCCAGGGAATTTCATGCGCTCGATGACGCTGAGCTCGAACTCCAGCCGCTCGCGATAGTCCTTCTCCGCGTAGCCCGCCGCCATACCGAGCGAGGCGAGGCGCCGGTCGAGACCTTCGACCGCCTGGGCGCGCAGCTCCGCCGCCTCGGCGCGTTCGGCCTCCTCCGGATCGTCAGTGGCGCCGGTGAAGCGCGGCAGGATCGGCTTGCGTGTCTTCAAGACGAAGGAACAGCGCCGGGCGATCTCGACGGTGTTCTCCAAGGCTTCCGGCAGATTGGCGAACAGCTTCGCCATATCGGCGCGGCTCTTCAAATAGTGATCCGGTGTCAGGCGAAAACGAGTGTCGTCCGAAACAATGGCATTGTGGGCGACCGCCATGAGGGCGTCGTGGGCCTCATAGTCCTCACGCGTCGGGAAGAAGGCCTCGTTGGTCGCGACCAGCGGCAATTCATGCTCATAGGCGAGCGCGATCATCTTCTGTTCGTGGCGACGATCATAGGTGCCGTGACGTTGCAATTCGACATAAAGCCGATCACCGAACAGGTCCTTGAGCGTCAGCAGACGCGACAGCGCCTGCGGCGCGTGGCCTTCCTTCAACGCCATATCGACCGGACCGCCAAGCGAACCGGTCAGCGCAATCATGCCGTCCGTGCCGATTTCCTTCAACCAGGAGGCGGTGATATGGACAGCCTGATTGCCTTCGCCGCCCAGATAGGCGCGGCTCACGAGATCGACCAGCCGCTCATAGCCCCGCTCCGTGGCGGCGAGCAACACGATGGACGGCAGCTTGGCGAGTGCCTGTTGCGGGCCGCGCTTTTCGCCCTCGACACTATCTTCCATGTCGATCGACACCTGGCAGCCGATGATCGGCTGCAGGCCCTCATCCATCGCCTTCTGGGAAAACTCCAGCGCGATGAAAAGGTTGTTGGTATCGGTGATGGCGATGGCCGGCTGATTGTCGCCCGCCGCCTTGGCGAGGATCTTCTTTAGCGGCAATGCGCCTTCGAGCAGAGAATATGCGGAATGGACGCGAAGATGCACGAATTCCGGCGTATCTCCGACCGGCGCACCCGCTGCGCCGCTGCTCATCATATCCGCCATCATATGCCTTTCCGCATGCCCAAATGAATCGGCTGCATTTTCGGCATAGCGGACGATAAAGTCCATAAGTTGACTTCATGATTCACGGGCGCATCGCAACACCCGTGGGGATAAGTTTCACATCGCCATCATGATGAGGGAAAAGCTGGCGACAAACATGACGATGGAGGTGAATGCTGCAACGTCTCGAATGATATCGGTCATTTACGCGCTCCTTACTCGTTATGTTTCTTTTTTGTTCTATTTATGTTCGAGAGTCAATAGCTGCATCAATAATTTTCATCATCAGTATTTTGAAGAGTACCAATGGACCGAAGCACAACCCCTAAGCTATGAAAACGCGAGGGGGGATCACGATGAAACCACTTGCCTGCGCTCTCATTCTGCTTTCGGTTACATCCGCGGCTCACGCTGACGATATCATTGCGCCCGACCGCATCATCGACGCGGCGGTCGGCGATTGGAACAAGGACGGTAAGCCGGACCTTGCTTTGCTGGCGTTGGCCCCGCCAGACGACGCGACCACGATCGGCATCTATATTTATCTCCGCGACAAAGAACATCAGTTGCTCAAGCTGGCGGCCGCCGCACCCGACAAGGTATGGGGCCGCGGCGAGCCGGGCGGTATCTTCGGTCAGGAGCCTTCTATCACGGCGCTGCCCAATGGTTCGATCGCCGTCATGTCCCAGAATGACGCGATCGGGCGCGACCGCTGGCATCAGACGCTCACCCTCGCCTTCCGCAACAACGCCTTCGTCGTCGCCGGCTACACCTTTGATTACCGGGACAATCTCGACGCCGATAGAAGCTATAGCTGCGACTACAATGTCCTGACGGGCAAGGCGACGAAGAGTGGCAGGGAACTCCAGACTGAAGCCAAAACCATCAAGATCCAGGACTGGAAAGACGATATCGGCCGGAAAGCTTGTGGGGAAAACACGTAGCGGCTTTTCATTTGTTCACTGTATGTTCTTTACTTGCTATCGAGCGCGTGGCATTCTGTGCCCTCACCACGAATGGAGAGGGTAATGGAGAGGGTCATGCCGGATCTTGCCGCGCTGAACGATTTTATTGTTGCCGCGAAGGCGGAGACCTATGTCGGCGATGGCGAGAGGCTGCCGTCCTGCCGGAGCGGCTCGCATGACATCGGCTATGCCAGCGGCCGCTGGCGCTATCTCGATAGCTATTTCGGCGGCACGGATTTCGCCGGACAGGAAGTCGTCTGGTACGATGACGAGCCGGTCTGGGCGATGAATTATTTTGGACGAATCGTCGAGCCCGATCTGATCGATGGCAGGGCTGCAGGGATGGTCATCAAGGCGGCGCTCATGCGGCTCTACCTCGATGAAAAACGCTTTCTCGGCGGTTTCGAATTCGCCCATTCATTTGGCCAGTATGTCGATCGCAGTACCGGCGGCTGCGATCATTTTATCGGCCATGAGGTCATCCTCGTAAACGGACGCAAGGCCTATGAGCTGGATTACCGCGGCGGACTGATCGTCCCTTGATGGGCACCGTCAGAATTCGACGACCTTACCGTCATGGATAGTCACGCGGCGGTCCATGCGAGCCGCCAGTTCGTGATTGTGCGTGGCGATCAGCGCGGCAAGCCCGGACTGACGCACCAGCGCCTCCAGCGCGTCGAAGACGTAATGCGCCGTATCAGGATCGAGGTTGCCGGTCGGCTCGTCGGCCAAAAGCACCAGTGGTGCGTTGGCAACGGCGCGGGCGATCGCGACGCGCTGTTGCTCACCGCCGGAAAGCTCGGCCGGGCGGTGATCGGCGCGATGACCAATGCGCATATAGTCGAGGAGCTGGGCAGCGCGAGCGCTCGCCTCTTTCCGGGAGAGACCGGAAATCAACTGCGGCATCATGATGTTTTCCAGCGCGGAAAACTCGGGCAACAGATGGTGGAACTGATAGACGAAGCCAATCTCGCTGCGACGGACGGCCGTGCGCTTTTCATCGGACAGTCCCTCACAGGCCTGGCCATTGATCGTCACCTCGCCGCCATCTGGATGTTCGAGCAGGCCGGCAACGTGCAGAAGCGTCGATTTCCCCGTTCCCGACGGCGCGACCAGGGCAACGATCTCGCCGCTGGTCAAGGCGAAATCGGCGCCCTTCAGGATCGACAGCCGCGTTTCGCCCTGCCCGTAATGACGCTCCACGCCCGTAAGCTGGAGAACGACGTTGCGTTTGATCAAATGTGGAATTCCTTATTCGTACCTTAGCGCCTGCACCGGATCGAGCCGCGAGGCACGCCAGGCCGGAAAGATCGTGGCGAGGAAGGAGAGCGTCAGCGCCATCACGACCACGGAGAGGGTCTCGCCGAGATTCATTTCCGCCGGCAACTTGCTGAGGAAATAGACCTCGGGATTGAAGATCACCGTGCCGGATATCCAGGAGAAGAACTGACGGATCGATTCGATATTGAGGCAGACGACGACACCGAGCGCGACGCCGGCGACGGTGCCGACGACGCCGATCGCCGCACCCGTCATGAAGAAGATGCGCATGATCGCCCCCGACGTCGCGCCCATGGTGCGCAAAATGGCGATATCGCTTCCCTTGTCCTTCACCAGCATGATCAGACCGGAAATGATGTTGAGCGCCGCGACGATGACAATCAGCGTCAGGATCATGAACATGGTGTTGCGTTCGACCTGCAGCGCCGAGAAGAAGGTCTCGTTCACCTGCCGCCAGTCGGTCAGAAAGACCTGCCGCCCCGCCGCCGCTTCGATCTGCGGCCTCAGTGCGTCGACATCATCCGGGTTGCTGACGAAGAGTTCAATCTTCTCGACGATCCCCTCGGCGTTGAAAAAGAGCTGCGCCTCCTCCAGCGGCATGAAGACGACGGAGGAATCGTATTCCGACATGCCGACTTCGAAGATGCCGGAGATCGTATAGGCCTTGACGCGCGGATTGACCCCGAAAGGCGTCACGTCGCCGTCCGGCGCAGTCAGCGTAATCTGGTCGCCGACCGTCAGACCCAGTTGCCGCGCCAAGCGCGAACCCACCATGACGCCCTGGCCGGCGGTGAAGCCGACCATGTCGCCATCGACGATGTGGTCCGAAACAGTCTTGAGCTTGGTGAGGTCCTCAGCACGGATGCCGCGCACGAGCGCGCCGGTGCCGGAACCGCCGCGGCCGGAAGCCAGCGTCTCGCCTTCGACCAGCGGCAGAGCCATGGTAACGCCCGGGACGGCAGCGAGCCTCTGTGCCAGCGCGGCATAATCATTCAGCGGCGAATCCACGGGCTGAACAACGACATGGCCGTTGAAACCGAGAATCTGCTTGAAGAGCTCGGCGCGAAAACCGTTCATGACCGCCATGACGATGATCAATGCCGCAACGCCCAGCATGATACCGACCAGCGAGAAGCCGGCGATGACCGAGATCGACGCCTCCTTGCGCCGGGCGCGCAGATAGCGCCAGGCGACAAGCCGCTCGAAGCCGGAGAACGGACGCGATGACGGGCCGGTTTTGAAGGCCTTCTCCTGCTGCTTCACTGCCTCGCCTACCGCCATTCGCTTCTCATCCTATCGTTTATCAGCCTGCCAGCCGATTGATCGCCGCTTCGACGGTGATCGTTTCGCGGGCGCCGGTCTTGCGATCCTTGACTTCCACTTCGCCGTTCGCGATCGAACGCGGCCCGACGATGATCTGCATGGGCACGCCGATCAGGTCGGCAGTGGCGAACTTCGTTCCGGCACGATCGTCCGTATCGTCAAGCAGAACGTCCTTGCCGGCCTTCGAGAGCGCCGCATAGATCGTCTCGCAAGCCGCGTCGCAGGCCTGATCGCCGGCCTTCATGTTGATCACGACGGCATCAAAGGGCGCGATCGACGCCGGCCAGATGATTCCGTTCTCATCATGCGATGCTTCGATGATGGCGGGAACAAGGCGTGTCGGGCCAATACCGTAAGAACCCATATGGACGGCATGCTCCTTGCCGTCAGGACCCTGCACTTTCGCGCCCATCGGTTCGGAATATTTCGTGCCGAAATAAAAGATATGGCCGACCTCGATGCCACGGGCCGACAGGCGCTCGCCTTCCGGAATGGCGTTGAAGGCCGCCTCGTCATGCATCTCGGAGGTCGCCGCATAGACCGACGTCCATTTGTCGAAGATGGCTTTCAGGCCAGCGACGTCATCAAAATTCGTGTCGTCTGCGGGGATGTCGAAATTGACGAAATCCTTGTGGCAGAAGACCTCCGATTCGCCGGTGTCGGCGAGGATGATGAATTCATGGCTGAGGTCGCCGCCGATGGGGCCGGTGTCGGCGCGCATCGGAATTGCCCTGAGACCCAGTCGAGTGAAGGTGCGCAGATAGGCAGCGAACATCTTGTTATAGGAGTGCACCGCGCCTTCGAGCGTCAGATCGAAGGAATAGGCATCCTTCATCATGAATTCGCGCGAGCGCATGGTGCCGAAGCGCGGGCGGATCTCGTCGCGAAACTTCAGTTGGATATGATAGAGGTTCAACGGCAGGTCCTTGTAGGACTTGACGTAGGAACGGAAGATGTCGGTGACCACCTCCTCATTGGTCGGGCCGTAGAGCATGGGGCGCTCCTGGCGGTCCTGGATGCGCAGCATCTCCTTGCCATAGGCGTCATAGCGGCCGCTTTCCTGCCAGAGCTCGGCCGACTGCAGCGTCGGCATCAGCAGCTCGATGGCGCCGGCACGGTTCTGTTCCTCGCGGATGATATTGTTGACCTTGTCGAGGACGCGCTTGCCCAGCGGCAGCCAGGAGTAAATGCCTTGCGACTGCTGGCGGATCATGCCGGCGCGCAGCATCAGCCGATGGGAAACAATTTCAGCCTCTTTGGGATTTTCCTTCAGAATGGGCATGAAGTAACGAGACAGGCGCATGGGCTGATTCCAGATGGTTTGACGTTCCGCATTTGGCGGAATCGTTAGAATTTAACTGCTGGAGGAGTTCATAACTGCTTCGGCGCAGGAAAGAAACCCGCATTTAGCGCGAGTAAAGCGGGCGAACACCCGCAAATGTTGGGCAACGTCATATATTTTTGGAAATTCGAAAAAATGCACGTTTATAAGGATTTGGAAGAGAAATGTGTCAACAGAAAAATTCTGCGCGACTGTAGCAAAAATGCAAAAAAACAGATGACAACGGCCAATCTTTGAGCTAATTTTAGCTCACAAAAGAGGCAAGAAGGCTAAATTCTTGTCGTTTCGCGGTCAAGTCTTGGGAGGATCAGATCTTAGGCGCGCTCGCTCGCAGCCCCGGCAACGGATAAGGATCACGCGATACTTAAAAACAAGGCTTACAGCCTTGTTTTTTTTTGCTTTTCTGCGGCCCTGATCACGACCTTTTCGAGCCGGCAGGCTTTGGAACCGTTCCCAACCGCAGTCAAGTCAACGCAACGGGATCATCGCCGCTGCGCAGCCTCTTTGCCTCAAACTGATGACAAGGGTATGACGGATTGCTGACTATTCGGTGGCAGAGGATTTCAGCCGCAAATTGCAAAGAATTTCGAGGATAAACGTCAGCCGTCGTAGCGTGGAATGATCGGTGGGATCGAGTTGAAGCCGATGCCCAGATAGTGGGAGCTGATGTACCAGGCGCCGTAGATCAGGCCGGATACCAGCGTCGTGATCAGCACCACTCTTAAACCACGGAATTTCGTCGGCGCACTTTCGACGGTGCCGAGGACCACATGATTGTCTTCGGCCTGGGTGCGCAAACCAAACGGCAGGATGGCGAAGAGCGTGATCCACCAGACAACGAAATAGACAGCGCATGTCGAAAAAATCTGCTGGACCATTATGCTTCCTCAAGACAGGCTTCAAACCGGCCCGCACTCTCCTCGTCCCAACCAGCTTATAGAGCCAAAGCTTCCTTGTTTCAAAGCGCAGTTCAGCGCTCTAATGTCACACTGCTGTGTCGAACGCCGATCTAAGGGGTCGCGCTCTGCTCAAGCTCGACGAGAGTCCCAAAAAAATCCTTGGGGTGCAGGAAGAGCACCGGCTTGCCGTGGGCGCCGATCTTCGGCTCGCCATTGCCGAGCACACGGGCGCCGGCGTCGAGAAGCCGATCACGTGCGGCCAGAAGATCATCCACCTCGTAGCAGATATGGTGCATGCCCCCATCGGGGTTCTTCGCCAGGAAGGCGGATATCGGCGAGGCGTCGCCGAGCGGTTCCAATAGCTCGACCTTGCCGTTCGGCAGATCGATGAAAACGACGGTGACACCGTGTTCCGGCAAGGGCTGCGGCGCCGAGACCTTGGCGCCGAGCGTATCGCGATAGGTGGCGGAAGCGGCGGCGATATCAGGAACGGCAATCGCGATGTGATTGATGCGTCCGAGCATGGCTGCCCCTCCTCCCCGACCAGATAGAAACGCTATTAACCGGGCACGCGCGTGACGAACACCGTCACGACCGGCTTCTTGCCCCAGCCATGGTTGGCAGCGGCGCGTACGGCGCGACGCACAGCTTCCTGCAGCATGTCGATATCCTTGCGGCGGGCGCGCGGGATGCTTTCGATGGCGCTGACGATGGCATCGAAGAGCGTGTCTTCCATATCCTCGCCTTCGTCGTCATAGGCCGGCAAGCCGATCGCGACGAGATCGGGATCGCCGACGATCTCATAACGGGCATCGAGCAGGACATTCACGGCGACATGGCCGACATAGGCGAGCTTCTTGCGCTCGCCTATGCCCATCTCGTCAAAATCGCCGATCAGCGTGCCATCCTTGAAGATGCGGCCATGCGGCGCCTCGCCGATCACCTCGACCGGGCCTGGAGCCAGCCGCAATATGTCGCCGTTGCGAACCCGTGGCACGATGGAAATGCCGGATTGTTCGGCCAATTCCTTATGTGCGGTCAGATGCGTCGCCTCGCCATGCACCGGCACGACGATCTTCGGCCGCGTCCATTCATACATCCTCTGCAGCTCGTTGCGGCGCGGGTGGCCGGAGACGTGGACCAGCGCTTCAGCATCCGTCACCACATGCACGCCCTGCTCGGTGAGCCCGTTCTTGATATCCTGGATGGCCTTCTCATTGCCGGGAATGGCGCGCGAGGAGAAAACGACGATATCGCCGGCGGCGAGCGCGACGTTGCGCATTTCGTCGCGCGAAAGTTTGGCGAGAGCAGCGCGCGGCTCGCCCTGGCTGCCGGTCAGGATGACGACGACCTTGTCGCGCGGGATATAGCCATATTCATCTTCGGCAATGAACGGCTTGATGCCCTCCATAATGCCGATGTCACGGGCAACATCGACAACGCGCTTCAGCGAACTGCCAAGCAGCAAAATCTCGCGGCCTGCGGCCTCGGCGGCCTCGGCAATGGTGCGGATGCGGCCGACATTCGAGGAGAAGGTGGTGATCGCCACCCGGCCCTCGGCATCCTCGATGATCTTGCGCAGGCTTTCGGAAACATCCTTTTCCGAGGGAGATACGCCGTCTCGCAACGCATTGGTGGAATCGCACATCAACGCCAGCACGCCTTCATCACCGAGTTGGCGGAAACGCGCCTCATCGGTCAGCGGTCCAAGCGATGGCTCGTGATCGATCTTCCAGTCGCCGGTGTGAATGACATTGCCAACCGGCGTGCGGATCACCAGCGACATAGGCTCGGGAATGGAGTGATTGACGCCGACGCCTTCGATGCTGAAGGGGCCGACATTGATACGATCGCCGGCCTTGAACGGCGTGATCGGGATTTCGCCCATCGCCTTCTCATAGTCGCGCTTGGCTTCCAGCAGGCCGGCTGTGAAGGCCGACGCATAGACGGGAACGTTCAGGCCCGGCCAGAGATCATTCAATGCGCCATAGTGATCCTCATGCGCATGCGTGATGATGATGCCTTTGAGATTCTTGCGTTCCTTGGCGAGAAAACGGATATCGGGGAGCACGAGATCGACGCCCGGCAGGTCCGGCCCCGGAAAGGTGACGCCGCAATCGACCATGATCCACTGGCGATGCTCCGGCGCGCCATAGCCGTAAAGCGCGAGATTCATGCCGATCTCGCCGACGCCGCCGAGTGGCAAAAACACCAGTTCGTCTTGGTTTGCCATATCTATCTTTTACCTACGATCTGAAAAAAACATCGCCCGCAGCAATCGGCAAAATCTTGCCGCCGCCAGTATCGAGCATCAACAAGCCATTATCATCGATTCCGGCAAAATGGCCGGAAATCGAACGATCCGGCAGATTCACAGTGATCTTTTCCCCGATGCCGCAGGCGACCTCGCGCCAGCGTGCTGTAACCTCGCGAACACCTTTGCCGCTATTCCAGACCGCCAAGGCTTCGGCCATGGACGCATAGAGATGCGCAAACAGTTCTTCCGGCGATACGGTCGAGCCATGCTCATGCAGGCAGGTGACCGGATAGAGCGGGTTTTCCGGCTTGACGGCAATGTTGATGCCGATGCCG
This sequence comes from Rhizobium sp. LEGMi-198b, assembly GCF_054114205.1. Classification (NCBI taxonomy): domain Bacteria; kingdom Pseudomonadati; phylum Pseudomonadota; class Alphaproteobacteria; order Hyphomicrobiales; family Rhizobiaceae; genus Rhizobium; species Rhizobium sp. LEGMi-198b. Next base: position 73,094 of record NZ_JBSYVH010000001.1, read on the forward strand.
ATCACCAGCGCATAGCGTCCGTCGGGAAGAGCCTCTCCCTCGATCAGAATGCCGCAAGTCTTCTTGCGGCCGATCAGGATATCGTTCGGCCACTTGACCTCGACCGGTTCCGCGGCGAGAGGCAGCACGCTGCGCACCGCTTGGTGCACGCCAACGGCGACAGCCAGCGGCAGGGAGCCAAGGCGGTCCATAGGAGCCGGATCGATCAGAAGAAGGGAAGCATAAAGATTGCCGGGTTCGGACACCCAGGCGCGTCCGCGGCGTCCGCGGCCACCCGTCTGGCGGCCTGCCGTTACCCAGAGATTGCCGGCATCGCCTGCCCTCGCCCGCTCCAGGCATTCGCTATTGGTGGATGCTGTCTCTGAAAGGGCATCATGCCGGAAGTCGGCGAGCGACTTCCAGCTGTTCATATCAGACGTCATCAAAACAGCGTCGCGGCAGCGAGATCGGCCGCACCGCCGATAGCACCGCCGAAGAAGACATAGGTGACGACGAAGAGACCGGAAAGGCCGAAGACCAGACGCAGCGAACCGGCCGTACGGGTGAACTCGTCCTTGGCTTCATCGAACCACATCACCTTGATGACGCGCAGATAATAGTAGGCGCCGACGACCGATGCGAGAACGCCGATGATGGCGAGCGCATAGAGATGGGCCTGGATGGCGGCAATGAAGACGAAGTACTTCCCGAAGAAACCGGCGAGCGGCGGGATACCGGCAAGCGAGAACATCAGCGCCGTCAATACGACCGCCATAAAGGGATTGGTCGTCGAAAGGCCGGCGAGATCGTCGATATTCTCAACCTGGCGGCCGTCGTTGCGACGCATCGCCATGATGATGGCGAAGGAGCCGAGCGTCATGGCCATGTAGATGACCATGTAAAGCATGACACCGGAGACGCCGGTCTTGCTGCCGGCGGCAAGACCAACAAGCGCATAGCCCATGTGACCGATGGAGGAATAGGCCATCAGTCGCTTGAAGTTGCGCTGACCGATTGCGGCGAAGGAACCGAGCAGCATCGAAGCGATCGAGATGAAGACGATGATCTGCTGCCAGTCGGCAAGCACCGGATGAAAAGCGGTGACGACGATACGGGTCAGGATCGCCATAGCCGCCACTTTCGGGGCACCGGCAAAGAAGGCGGTGACCGGGGTCGGCGCACCTTCATAAACGTCCGGCGTCCACATGTGGAACGGCACGGCGGAGATCTTGAAGGCAAGGCCCGCGAGAACGAAGACCAGACCAAAGACGAGGCCGAGCGAACGGGTCTCGGAGCTGAGCGCCGTGGCGATCGCATCGAAGGTGGTGTGGCCGGTGAAGCCATAGACAAGCGACATGCCGTAGAGCAGCATGCCCGACGACAGTGCGCCGAGCACGAAATACTTCAGACCGGCTTCCGTCGACTTGACGCTATCGCGGTTGATGGCGGCAACGACGTAGAGCGCCAGGGACTGGAGCTCCAGCGATAGATAGAGCGAGATCAGGTCATGCGCCGAGATCATCAGCAGGATGCCGAGGGTCGCCAGCAGCAGCAGCACGGGGAATTCGAAACGATCGAGCTGCTGCTCGCGCGCATGTCCCATGCTCATGAACATGGCGACGATCGAGCCCACGAGGGCGACGATCTTCATGAAGCGCGAAAAGCCATCGGCGAGATAAGCGCCGCCGTAAGCCAGGCCTTCGCCCGGCACGAAGATGATCCAGAGACCGGCCACTGCGAGAACTGCAATGGCAAGACCGGTGACCGTCGGTCCCGACCGTTCGCCCGCGAAGACGCCGATCATGAGCAGCACAAGCGCACCGACCGCGAGGATAAGCTCCGGGATGGAAAGATGCAGGCTTGCAAGAATTGTGTCAGCAGTCATGTCGAATAAGTCCCGTCATCAATTCATCGACAGCGCAACATTCTGCGCGGCGTGCAGGGCTGCGGTGTAGTTGTTCACAAGCAGATCCACCGAAGCGGCCGTCGCATCGAAGATCGGAGCCGGATAGACACCGAAGAAGATCGTCATCGCGATCAGCGGATAGAGGATGAGCTGTTCGCGCGGCGACAGATCCAGCAGCTTCTTGAGGTTTTCCTTTTCCAGCGCGCCGAAGATGACGCGGCGGTAGAGCCAGAGCGCGTAAGCGGCTGAAAGAATAACGCCGGTCGCGGCGAACAGTGCAACCCAGGTGTTGGCGCGGAAGACGCCGATCAGGGTCAGGAATTCACCGATGAAGCCGGAGGTGCCGGGCAGACCGACATTGGCCATGGTGAAGACCATCATCGCGACGGCATATTTCGGCATGTTGTTGACGAGGCCGCCATAGGCCGCGATCTCGCGGGTATGGGTGCGGTCGTAGACCACGCCGACGCAAAGGAAGAGCGCGCCGGAGACGATACCATGCGACAGCATCTGGAAAATCGCGCCCTGAACACCCTGCTGGTTGGCAGCAAAGATGCCCATGGTGACATAGCCCATGTGCGCGACCGAGGAATAGGCGATCAGCTTCTTGATGTCTTCCTGCATCATCGCCACCAGCGAAGTGTAGATGATGGCGATGACGGACAGAGCGTAGACGAGCGGCGCGAAATATTCCGACGCGTTCGGGAACATACCGATCGAGAAGCGGATGAGACCATAACCGCCGAGCTTCAGAAGAATACCGGCCAGAATGACCGAGCCGGCCGTCGGCGCCTGAACGTGCGCGTCTGGCAACCAGGTGTGAACCGGCCACATCGGCATCTTCACCGCGAAGGAGGCGAAGAAAGCCAGCCATAACCACGTCTGCATCTGCGGCGGGAACTTGTAGGCGAGCAACGCCGGGATATCCGTCGTGCCGGCCTGCCAGTACATCGCCATGATGGCAAGCAGCATCAGCACCGAGCCGAGCAGCGTATAGAGGAAGAATTTGTAGCTGGCGTAGACGCGATCCTTGCCGCCCCAGACGCCGATGATCAGGAACATCGGGATGAGACCGGCTTCGAAGAAGACGTAGAACAGCACGATATCCAGCGACGTGAAAACGCCGACCATCATCGTCTCGAGGACGAGGAAGGCGATCATGTAGTCCTTCAGGCGCTTCTCGATCGAGAGCCAGCTCGCCAGCACGCAGAAGGGCATCAGGAAGGTGGTCAGGATGACGAACAGCATGGAAATGCCGTCGACGCCCATGTGATAGCTGATGCCGGAGCTCAGCCAGTCATGCTTCTCGATCATCTGGAAGCCCGGATTGGCATTGTCGAAGCCAATCCAGACGAACAGCGACACGACGAACGTGAAGACCGTGGTCAGCAGCGATACGTTGAGGATGTTGCGGCGGCCGTTGGGTCCGTCATCCCGCATGAACAACAGGAGAAGGACGCCCACCAGCGGCAGGAAGGTGACCGTTGAAAGAATAGGCCAATCGGTCATCAGAGGGAACTCCCGAGCATCATCCAGGTAACGAGGGCCGCAATACCGAGCAGCATCGCGAAGGCATAGTGATAGAGGTAACCGGTCTGCAGGCGAACAACGCGGTTGGTGACATCGACGACGCGGGCGGCGACACCGTTCGGGCCGAACGTGTCGATGACCCCGATATCGCCCTTCTGCCACAGGAAGCGACCAAGCGCCTTGGCAGTGCGAACGAAGAGGAAGTCATAGAGCTCATCGAAGTACCACTTGTTCAGCAGGAATTCGTAGAGCACGCGATGCTGCTGCGCGAGGATGCGCGGCGTCTGCGGCGACCTGATGTACATGTACCAGGCCAGAACGAAGCCGAGCAGCATAGCGATGAACGGGCTGACGCTCACCCAAGCCGGAACATGTTCCATCTCTTCGAAGATGTGGTTGGTCGGCAGTGTGAACAGCGCAGTCTTCCAGAACTCGCCATAGGCCTCGCCAACGAAATCGTTTCTGAAGACCATGCCCGCGGCGACAGCCCCGAGCCCCAGCAGATAGAGCGGGATCAGCATGACGTTCGGCGATTCATGCACGTGATGCATGACCTCATGCGAAGCGCGTGGCTTGCCGTAGAAGGTCATGAAGATCAGACGCCAGGAATAGAAGCTCGTGAACAGGGCGGCAATAACCAGCAGCGTAAAGGCAAAGCCTGCAGCCGGACCTTGCGAGGCAAACGCAGCTTCGATGATCGCGTCCTTCGAAATGAAGCCCGCGAAGCCGAAATGCGTGAAGGGGATGCCGACGCCGGTAATCGCCACCGTGCCGGTGATCATCATCCAGAAAGTGTTCGGAATATGCTTACGCAGACCGCCCATGTGGCGCATGTCCTGCTCGCCGTCGACGGCGTGAATCACCGAACCGGCACCGAGGAAGAGCAGCGCTTTGAAGAAGGCGTGCGTGAACAGGTGGAAGATGGCTGCGCCATAGGCGCCGACGCCGAGAGCGACGAACATGTAGCCGAGCTGCGAACAGGTCGAATAGGCGATGACGCGCTTGATATCGTTCTGCACCAGACCGACGGTTGCCGCAAAGAACGCCGTGATCGCACCGATGATGGTGACGAAGGTCAGGGCGTCCGGCGACAGTTCGAAGATCGGCGACATGCGAGCGACGAGGAAGACGCCGGCGGTGACCATGGTCGCGGCATGGATGAGCGCCGACACCGGGGTCGGGCCTTCCATGGCGTCCGGCAGCCAGGTGTGCAGCAGGAACTGCGCCGACTTACCCATGGCGCCCATGAAGAGCAGCAGGCAGACGCCGGTCAGTGCATGCGCACGATCAAGATGCATGCCGAAGAGATTGAGCACGATATCGCCCGGCTGACCGCCCTGCCCCGCGGCAAAGCTCTGGGCGTTGCCGAAGATGACGTCGAAATTGATCGAGCCGAAGAGAACGAAGACGCCGGCGATGCCGAGCACGAAACCGAAGTCGCCGACGCGGTTGACGATGAAGGCCTTGATCGCGGCCGCAGATGCGGACGGCTTCTTGAACCAGAAACCGATGAGCAGATAGGAGGCCAGACCGACGCCTTCCCAGCCGAAGAACATCTGGGCGAGGTTGTCGGAGGTCACCAACATCAGCATGGCGAAGGTGAAGAGCGAGAGATAGGCGAAGAAGCGCGGACGATGCGGATCGTGATGCATGTATCCGATCGAATAGATGTGAACGAGGGTCGAAACCGTGTTCACGACGATCAGCATCACCGAGGTCAGCGTATCGATGCGCAGCATCCAGGAGACATCGATGCCGCCGGACTGGATCCAGCGCAGCACTTCCACCTTGATCGGGCCCTCGCCGTGACCAAGCGCGACCGTGAAGAAGACGATCCATGACAGAACCGCGGCGATGATCATCAAGCCGCTGGTAACGTATTCCGAAGCCTTGGCGCCGATCCCGCGGCCAAACAGGCCGGCGATGATCGCGCCGATCAGGGGAAGAAAGACGATAGCCTTATATAAAAACATAGCTGTATCAGCCCTTCATCACGTTGACGTCTTCGACCGCGATAGAACCGCGGTTACGGTAGAAGACGACGAGAATTGCAAGACCGATGGCCGCTTCGGCAGCAGCGACGGTCAGAATGAACAAAGCGAAGACCTGGCCGACGATATCGTTGAGGAACGACGAGAAGGCGACCATGTTGATGTTGACCGCAAGCAGGATGAGCTCGATCGACATCAGGATGATGATGACGTTCTTGCGGTTCAGGAAAATGCCGAAAACGCCGAGCACGAAAAGGATGGCGCTGACCGTCAGGTAGTGGGAAAGTCCGATGACCATATTCTTGTTCCTTTGACCCTCGTGCCGCGCCTTAGACGCCCTGCCCCGGCTTGACCTTGACCACCTCGACGGCGGTCGCAGGCGTGCGGGCGACCTGTTGCGGAATGCTCTGGCGTCTGACGTGGGTGCGATGCCGCAGCGTCAGCACGATCGCGCCGATCATCGCGACCAGAAGCACAAGACCGGCGATCTCGAAGAAATAAACGTAGTTGGTATAAAGCACGTCGCCGAGTGCTGCGGTGTTCGTGCGGGTCGTCACCGCCGGGATCGGCATAGCGACCGACTTAGCGACAACAGGTGAAATCACGCTGCCGCCGATGACGACGATCAGCTCGGCGGCGAGGATGATGCCGATCAGCGCGCCGATCGGTGCATATTCCAAAATGCCTGCCCTGAGCTCGGAGAAGTCGATGTCGAGCATCATGACGACGAAGAGGAAGAGGACTGCGACGGCGCCGACATAGACGACCAGCAGGATCATCGCCAGGAATTCCGCCCCCATCAGCAGGAAGAGGCCGGCGGCATTAAAGAATACCAGGATGAGGAACAGGACCGAATGGACCGGATTCCGCGCCGAGATAACCATGAACGCCGACGCCACCGCGACAAAGGCGAAGATATAGAAAAAAAGAGCCTGCAGACCCATGTTGGTGCCTTTTTCGTCTTCCCCCGGGCAGCCGGGAGTGTCCCTGCCCGATGGGACTTGGCTGGACATGCGTCCGGCAAAGCCCCGGTCTCTATTCCACCGCGACGGCGACAATCTCAGCCGCCCGTCACGGCATATTCAAAATTCCGCTTAGCGGTACGGCGAGTCCATCGCGATGTTGCGCGCGATTTCGCGTTCCCAGCGGTCGCCATTTTCGAGAAGCCGCGCCTTGTCGAAATAAAGCTCTTCGCGGGTTTCCGTGGCGAATTCGAAGTTCGGCCCTTCGACGATGGCGTCGACCGGGCAAGCCTCCTGGCAGAAGCCGCAATAGATGCACTTCACCATATCGATGTCGTAACGCACCGTGCGGCGGGTGCCGTCATTGCGGCGCGGCCCGGCTTCGATGGTGATGGCCTGAGCAGGACAGATGGCTTCGCAGAGCTTGCAAGCGATGCAGCGCTCTTCGCCGTTGGGATAACGGCGCAGCGCATGTTCGCCGCGGAAGCGCGGGCTGACCGGCCCCTTTTCGAAGGGATAATTGATCGTCGCCTTCTGCTTGAAGAAATAACGCATCGACAAAAAGAATGCGCCGACGAATTCCTTGAGGAACAGTGAGCTGACGGCGTTGGAAAGTCCGGCCATCTTCAACCTCCAAATCTGCTTGAAGCGAGGATCGACATCATCATGCCCATCCCGTCAGCTTCAGCACGAATGCAACAATAATGACCATAGCGAGCGACAGCGGCAGGAACACCTTCCAGCCAAGGCGCATGAGCTGGTCGTAGCGGTAGCGCGGCACGAACGCCTTGACCATCGCGAACATGAAGAAGACGAGGCACGACTTCAGCAGGAACCAGATGACGCCGGGGACCCAGTTCAAGATCCAGATATCGACCGGCGGCAGCCAGCCACCGAGGAAGAGGATCGTGGTCAGCGAGCACATCAAAACGACGGCGGCATATTCGCCGAGCATGAACATCATGTACGGCGAAGAGCCATATTCGACCATGAAGCCGGCAACCAGCTCCGATTCCGCTTCCGGAAGATCGAATGGCGGACGGTTCGTTTCAGCGAGCGCCGAAATGAAGAACACGGTGAACATCGGGAACAACGACAGCCAATGCCAGTCGAGGAACGACGCCGGCAGGCCGAGCTTGGTACCGAGGCCGGTCTGCTGCGACATGACGATATCGGTCAGGTTCAACGAACCAACGCAGAGCAGCACGGTAACGATGACGAAGCCGATCGAGACTTCGTAGGACACCATCTGCGCGGCGGAACGCAGCGCGCCGAGGAACGGATACTTCGAGTTCGAAGCCCAGCCGCCCATGATGATGCCGTACACTTCCAGCGACGAAATCGCCAGAATGTAGAGGATGCCGACATTGATGTCGGCGATGACCCAGCCATGCGCCAGCGGCACGACGGCCCAGGTGGAGAGCGCCAGGACCACGGAGACGAGCGGCGCCAGCAGGAAGACGGTCTTGTTGGCGCCGGCCGGGATGATCGGCTCCTTGACCATGAACTTCAAAAGGTCGGCGAAGGACTGGAACAGGCCAAAGGGACCGACGACGTTCGGGCCGCGGCGCAACTGAACCGCCGCCCAGATCTTGCGGTCGGCAAGAAGGATATAGGCGATGAAGATTAGCAGGCAGACCAGGAGCAGCAGGGACTGACCGATGATAATCAGCGCCGGCCAAAGATAGGTCGAAACGAATGAATCCATAGTCCTCTGCCCTTACTCTGCCGCAGCCTGGAAATTGTTGCGGGCCAATGCCGAGCACTCGGCCATGACGGCCGAGGCGCGCGCTATCGGGTTCGTCAAATAGAAGTCTTTGATCGGCGAAGCAAATGCGGATTTGCCCATCGCGCCGGCTTTTTTCGCAAGTGCGACAATTTGGGCGCTATCGCCTTCAGCGATCTCGTCGATGCCGGCGAAATGCGGGAACGCAGCATAGAGCTTGGCGCGCAATTCTCTCAGCGAATCAAAGGGAAGCTTCTTGCCGAGCACGTCGGAAAGGGCGCGGATGATGGCCCAGTCCTCGCGAGCGTCGCCCGGTGCGAAACCGGCACGATTGCCCATCTGGACGCGGCCTTCTGTGTTGACCCAGGTGCCCGACTTTTCGGTGTAGGTAGCGGCCGGCAGAATGACGTCCGCATTGTGCGCGCCATTGTCGCCGTGCGAGCCGATGTAGACAGTGAACTTCGCACCCTTGCGGGTGAAGTCGAGCTCGTCAGCGCCCAGCAGGAAGAGGACGTCCATCGACGACAGCATCGCCGCAGCGTTGACGCCCTTTGCACCCGGCATGAAGCCGAGGTCGAGGCCGCCGACGCGGGAAGCTGCGGTATGCAGCACGGCAAAGCCATTCCAGCCGTCCTTCACGACGCCGACAGCGGCAGCGAGCTTGGCGGCATTCGCCAGCACTTCGGCGCCGTCTTCGCGGATGAGCGCGCCCTGACCGATGATGATCATCGGCTTCTGCGCATTCTTCAGAACGTCGGCGAAGCTGTGCGAACCGCTGACGACATCAGCCAGCGTATCCGGACCAGCGCCGAGATAGTCATAGGAGTAACGCAGGGCGGCATGTTCGCCGATCACACCGATCGGGAACTTACCCTTGCGCCAGCGTTTGCGGATGCGCGAGTTCAACACGGCCGCTTCGAAGCGCGGAGTGGCGCCGATGATCAGCAGCGCATCGGCTGCTTCGATGCCCTCGATGGTCGGGTTGAAGATGTAGCTTGCACGGCCAAGCGACGGATCAAGCGCCGTCCCGTCCTGGCGACAGTCGAGATTTTCCGATCCCAGCGACTTCAGCAGTTCGGAGAGCGCGTACATTTCCTCGACGGAAGCAAGATCGCCGGCGATCGCGCCGATCTTGTCGCCGCTGGTGGCGGCAACCGCGGACTTGATGGCGGCGAAGGCATCACCCCAGGTCGAAGCCTGCAGGCGGCCATCCTTGCGGACATAGGGCTTGTCGAGGCGCTGCGTCTTCAGACCGTCCCAGATGAAGCGGGTCTTGTCGGAGATCCACTCTTCGTTGATCTGCTCGTTGACGCGCGGCAGCACGCGCATGACTTCGCGGCCACGGGTGTCGACGCGGATGGCCGAGCCGAGCGCGTCCATGACGTCGATCGATTCGGTCTTGTTCAGTTCCCACGGACGGGCCGTGAAGGCGAAGGGCTTCGAGGTCAGCGCGCCAACCGGGCAGAGGTCAACGACGTTGCCCTGCAGTTCGGAGGTCATTGCCTGCTCGAGATAGGTGGTGATTTCGGCATCTTCGCCACGGCCAATCAGGCCAAGTTCGGAAATGCCGGCGACTTCCGTGGTGAAGCGGACGCAGCGCGTGCAGTGGATGCAGCGGTTCATCACGGTCTTGACGAGCGGGCCGATGTACTTGTCCTCAACGGCACGCTTGTCTTCCTGATAGCGCGAACTATCGATACCGAAGGCCATGGCCTGGTCCTGCAGGTCGCATTCACCGCCCTGGTCGCAGATCGGGCAATCCAGCGGGTGGTTGATCAGCAGGAATTCCATCACGCCTTCGCGGGCCTTCTTGACCATCGGCGTGTTGGTGAAGACTTCCGGAAGCTCGCCGTTCGGGCCGCCGCGGATATCGCGCACACCCATAGCGCAGGAGGCCTGCGGCTTCGGCGGACCGCCCTTCACCTCGACGAGGCACATGCGGCAATTGCCGGCTACCGACAGTCTTTCATGGAAGCAGAAGCGCGGGACTTCGGCGCCGGCTTCCTCGCACGCCTGGATAAGCGTGTAGTGATCCGGAACTTCGATCTCTTTACCGTCAATCTTCAGTTTTGCCATCGTCCACTCAGTCCTATGTCACGTCTGCCGCCGAACCTGGCCGCAGACAATTTCATGATCGCAACACCGTCTCGCCACCGGCGCGGCATTTTGAGCCGCATGGCACCGGTCTTGCTCACAATCACCTTTGCCGAACCTTGCCCCCACAAGATCAGCGTTCCGGCTGAAACATCGCGAGACCCCGCCCGCAACATGTCCACCGCCTTATTCACACTCTTCGGCCGCTTGGGGCATCGCCGAAGAAAACTCTCAACCCCGACCTCTTGGCTGGAGCGCTTTTGCCTGGCCAACCCAATCGTCGCGCCGGATACGGCCGTCGAAACCGAGTTCCGCATCGATCCGCTCGACATCCGCCTCGTTCCAAGCGGCGATATCGACAAAGCGCAGAATGCCGCGTTCGTTCAGAACCTGCTCCAGCTTCGGACCGATACCCGAAATCCGCTTCAGGTCGTCGGCCTTCACGACGGCCTTACGGCTGCGCGCAGGCGCCGCTGCCGCAACCGGCTTGGCAGGAACGACCTTAGCCTTGGCAGGGGCCCTTGCCGGCGTTGCTTTCGCCGCGACTGGCTTCGGCTCGACCTTCGTTACCTCAACCGGCGCTGCCTTAACCGGTATTGCTTTAACCGGCTTTGCTTCGACGGGCGTTGCTTCGACGGGCTTGGCAACGGGCGATGCCTTCACCGGCTTCGCCTCCCTTGCCTCTTCGCTTTTTGCGGCCGGCTTCTCCTCGACAGCGGCATCGTCTTTCTCGTCGAGCGCGACGGCGAGCTTGTTGGTCGCCTCGACCGCGCCCTGCAGCGCGCCGAAGAATGCGCCGGCCATCTGCGACGAGAAGCCGAACCCGATCGCGGTCGCGGCGGCAAAGGCTGCCGCCGGATGCGCCATCAAAGGGTGGATCGGCAAAATGGGCGAATTCCGCAGCATATCCGCTGCAATACGGCCGAGATCGGCCGATGCATCGGCTGCCCTGCTGTTCTGCGTGGTATCTGTGCTCTTCGCCATCATCGTCCTTACTCGGCCGCTTCCAGCACCGCTCCGTGGCTCGTTGCATTGGCCGTGTATTGGTCAATGCGCTTTTCGATTTCCGGGCGGAAGTTGCGGATCAGGCCCTGTACAGGCCATGCGGCGGCGTCGCCGAGCGCACAGATGGTATGGCCTTCGATCTGCTTCGTCACCTGGAACAGCATGTCGATTTCGCGCTTCTGCGCATTGCCCCTGGCCATGCGCTCCAGCACGCGCCACATCCAGCCGGTACCTTCACGGCACGGCGTACACTGGCCGCAGCTTTCATGCTTGAAGAAGGCCGAGATGCGAGCAATCGCCTTGATGATGTCGGTCGACTTGTCCATGACGATCGCAGCAGCCGTACCGAAGGACGACTTGACTTCGCGCAGACCGTCAAAATCCATCGGGCAATCGATAATGTCGGCCGCCGGAACGACCGGGCACGATGCGCCGCCGGGGATGACGGCAAGCAGATTGTCCCAGCCGCCACGAATGCCGCCGCCATGCTTCTCGACGAGCTCGCGGAAAGTGATGCCCATCGTTTCTTCGACCGTGCATGGACGATTGACGTGACCGGAAAGCATGAACAGCTTCGTGCCGACATTGTTCGGACGACCGAAAGACGAGAACCAGCCGGCGCCGCGACGCAAGATCGTCGGGGCAACGGCGATCGATTCGACGTTGTTGACGGTGGTCGGGCAGCCATAGAGACCCATATTGGCGGGGAACGGCGGCTTCAGGCGCGGCTGACCCTTTTTGCCTTCCAGGCTTTCGAGCAGCGCGGTTTCTTCGCCGCAGATGTAGGCGCCGGCACCGTGATGAACAAAAACATCAAAATCCCAGCCTAGCTTATTGTTTTTTCCTAACAATCCGGCGTCATAGCATTCGTCGATCGCAGCCTGCAGGGCTTCGCGTTCGCGCATGTATTCGCCGCGGACATAGATATAAGCCGTGTTCGCACCCATGGCGAAACCGGCAATGACGCAGCCTTCGATCAGCGTATGCGGATCGTGGCGCATGATATCGCGGTCTTTGCAGGTGCCCGGTTCGGACTCATCGGCATTGACGACGAGATAATGCGGGCGGCCATCGCTTTCCTTCGGCATGAAGGACCACTTGAGGCCGGTCGGGAAGCCAGCGCCGCCGCGGCCGCGCAGACCGGATGCCTTCATCTCGTTGACGATCCAGTCCCGACCCTTTTCGAGGATCTGCTTGGTGCCGTCCCAGTGGCCGCGGCTCATCGCGCCTTTCAGGGACTTGTCCTTGAGACCGTAGATATTGGTAAAGATGCGATCCTGATCCTGTAACATACCTTACCTCTTACTCAGCCTTGTCGCCGACAGCCGTATTGTCTTCTTTGGCCGGAGCAGCCTTCGGATGCTCGGCGGGCAGCGCCGTCTTGCCATCAGCCGGGCTCTTCAGCGCCGGATTGGTCTCGGCATCGCTGCTAACGGGCTTGGCTGCCTCGGATGGCGGCAGAGCAACCGTTTCGGCGGCAACCTTAGCACCGGCCTTCTTCTTCGTCTTCGTCGCCGGCGAATCCAGAAGTGACGTCAAACCACCTTCCGGTGCGGAGAAAACGCGATCGATCTGCGGACCGGTCGGAACTTCGCTGCCCTTGCCTGCGACGAATGCATCGATGATCTCTTCGAGACGTTCCGGCGTCAGATCCTCATAGGTATCCTTGCCGATCACGACCATCGGTGCGTTGACGCAGGCGCCCTGACATTCGACTTCTTCCCAGGAGAGCGTGCCTTCGGCGTTGCGCTCCAGCGCGTGGGCGGCGATCTTGCTCTTGCAGACCTTCACCAGGCCTTCGGCGCCGCGCAACATGCAGGGCGTCGTGCCGCAGACCTGAATATGAGCGCGGCTGCCGACCGGATGCAGTTGGAACTGCGTGTAGAAGGTGGCGACTTCGAGCGCCCGGATATAGGCCATATCAAGCATATCGGCGATCTTTTCGATGGCCGCCTTGGTGACCCAGCCATCCTGCTCCTGCGCACGCATCATCAGCGGGATGATCGCGGATTGCTGGCGGCCCTCGGGATATTTCTTGATCGTCTTTTCAGCCCAAGCCGCGTTCTCCTGGTTAAAGGCGAATGCGGCAGGCTGGAATTGATCTTCGGCTAGTCGACGAACGGACATCTTTCACGCCTTATCTCAGTTTAAGGACCCACACCGCGTATCCGTCAGGGACGAAAATTCGCAGGCATAGGCCGACTGGTCTTTCTGCATAAACACAACGAATTTGCCGCCGTTCGGCACGGCGGCCTTTATTTCATAGCCACGTGACACGAGATCGGCCATGGTCGATACCGCGCTCTGCGAAGCCGTATTTCCGCTCTTTGCAACATTCGAGCTTTTCGCATTCGAACCTTGCACGGAGATGCTGGGCAACGCCTGCGCCTTGCCGGCCTGCTGAGCCGAAGCTCCGGAAGCAACGAGAAGCGCAGTAGCGATGACCAGCCAAAGCTTCATCAGCGATCCACCTCACCGAACACGATGTCGAGCGAACCGAGCACGGCCGCGACGTCGGCAAGCAGATGGCCGCGGCACATGAAATCCATGGCCTGCAGATGCGCATAGCCCGGCGCCCGGATCTTGCAACGATACGGCTTGTTCGAACCGTCGGAGACGAGGTAGACGCCGAACTCGCCCTTCGGCGCTTCAACGGCGGCGTAAACTTCACCGGCCGGCACGTGATAGCCTTCGGTGTAGAGCTTGAAGTGGTGGATCAGCGCTTCCATCGAGCGCTTCATTTCACCGCGCTTCGGCGGCACGACCTTGCCGTCCAGCGAAGAGACCGGGCCGGTCTTGGCATCGCCGAGCAGGCGGTTGACGCACTGCTTCATAATGCGGACCGACTGGCGCATTTCGATCATGCGGATCAGGTAACGGTCGTAGCAGTCACCGTTCTTGCCGATCGGAATGTCGAATTCGAGATCGGAATAGCACTCATAGGGCTGCGCGCGGCGCAGGTCCCATGCGGCGCCCGAGCCGCGGACCATGACGCCCGAGAAGCCCCAGGCCCAACAGTCTTCCAGCGACACGACGCCGATATCGACGTTGCGCTGCTTGAAGATACGGTTACCGGTGAGCAGCTCGTCAATATCGTCGAGCGCCTTCAGGAAGGGATCGCACCAGTCGCCGATATCCTGCACCAGCTTTTCCGGCAGATCCTGGTGAACGCCGCCCGGACGGATATAGGCGGCATGCATGCGCGAGCCGGAGGCACGCTCATAAAACACCATCAGCTTTTCGCGCTCTTCGAAGCCCCAGAGCGGCGGCGTCAGCGCACCAACGTCCATGGCCTGCGTCGTCACGTTCAGCAGATGCGACAGGATGCGGCCGATTTCGGAATAGAGCACGCGGATCAACTGACCGCGGATCGGGATCTCGATGCCGAGCAGCTTTTCGACGGCCAGCGCGTAGGCGTGTTCCTGGTTCATCGGCGCCACGTAATCGAGGCGGTCGAAGTAAGGAACGGCCTGCAGGTAGGTCTTCGTTTCGATCAGCTTTTCCGTGCCGCGATGCAGCAGGCCGATATGCGGATCGACGCGTTCCACAATTTCGCCGTCCAATTCGAGGACAAGACGCAGAACGCCGTGCGCAGCAGGATGCTGCGGACCGAAATTGATGTTGAAGTTGCGAACGTTGTGTTCAGTCATTGCAATGCGCTCCGCTTATTGCAGGCATTAGCCAGTAGGCAATAGGCAATAGTGTAACCGTTAACTCTCATATCCATGTCGTTCGTCCTGCAATCGGCGAATAAGCGATCGCAGCATCTTGCCGATTTCATCACCCAAGGACATCGTCGCCTTAATTCGCTCAAAGGCGACGATCTCTACTCGCGTTGACAATATCAGATGCGTTTCCAATTCCTTCAGCGACCCTTGTGCGATCTTTAGGTGATGAACATAAGCCCCTGTAGCTTCTCGCCCATAACCTTCCGCGATGTTTGCCGCGATAGATACAGATGCGCGCCGTATCTGTGAAACCAAGCCGTAAATCTCTTCCTTCGGAAATTCCTTGGTAAGAGCATAACATTCAACAGCAAGGTCCATCGAGCGCTGCCACACAGTAAGGTCCTGGTAGGAATTAATCGCCGTTTGCCATTCTCCTATTGCCTATTGGCTACTGCCTATTGCCTCTTACTGCTTCGCCTTCTCATCGCCCGGCAGCACGTAATCCGTGCCTTCCCAGGGAGATAAGAAGTCGAAGTTACGGAATTCCTGCTTCAGTTCGACCGGCTCGTAGACCACGCGCTTGGCGGCGTCGTCATAACGAACTTCGACGAAACCGGTGGTCGGGAAATCCTTGCGCAGGGGATGGCCTTCGAAGCCATAGTCGGTCAGAAGGCGGCGCAAATCCGGGTGGCCGGTGAAAAGAACGCCGTACATGTCCCAGGTCTCGCGCTCGAACCAATCGGCGCCGGGATAGACGCTGCAAGCCGACGGCACCGGCTGATCTTCGGCGACCGGAACCTTGATGCGGATGCGCAGGTTCTTCTTCGGCGACAGCAGGTGGTAGACGACGTCGAAACGATCGGGACGCTGCGGCCAGTCGACGCCGCAAATATCCGTCAGGTTGACGAAGCCGCATTTGGCATCATCACGCAGGAACGTCAGCAGCGCGACCACGTTTGCGGCCGTCGTCGTCACGTTCAGCTCGCCATACTTGATCTCGGACGACGAAATCAGCGTGCCGCGAACTTCCGTGAGATAGGTGGCGAGTTCGTTCAGGGCTTCACTCATATTGCCTTGTCCCCTGCCTTACCGTTCGATCGTGCCGGTGCGCCGGATTTTCTTCTGCAGCAGAAGCACGCCGTAGAGCAGCGCCTCCGCCGTGGGAGGACAGCCCGGCACATAGATGTCGATCGGCACCACGCGGTCGCAACCGCGCACGACGGAATAGGAATAATGATAGTAGCCGCCGCCGTTGGCGCAGGAGCCCATTGAGATGACGTAGCGCGGTTCCGGCATCTGGTCGTAGACCTTGCGCAGAGCGGGCGCCATCTTGTTGGTCAGCGTGCCGGCGACGATCATGACGTCAGACTGGCGCGGCGAGGCGCGCGGCGCGAAACCGAAGCGCTCGACGTCATAACGCGGCATGGAAACCTGCATCATTTCGACGGCGCAGCAGGCGAGACCGAAGGTCATCCACATCAGCGAGCCGGTACGGGCCCAGTTGATCAACTCGTCGGTCGAAGTAACCAGAAAGCCCTTGTCGGCGAGTTCATTGTTGATCTCGCCAAAATACGGATCATTGCTGCCAACGGGCTTGCCGGTTGCGGGATCGATGATCCCCTTCGGCTGCGGCGCAACGAGCGTCGTGTTGCTTTGGACTACTCCCATTCGAGCGCCCCCTTCTTCCATTCATAAATAAAGCCGATGGTCAGCACCGCCAGGAATACCATCATCGACCAGAACCCGAACCAGCCGATCGCACCGAAGGATACGGCCCAGGGGAAAAGGAAGGCGACTTCCAGGTCAAAGATGATGAAGAGAATCGACACAAGATAGAAGCGGATGTCGAACTTCATGCGGGCGTCGTCGAATGCGTTGAAGCCGCACTCATAGGCCGACAGCTTTTCCGAATCAGGCGCCTTGAAGGCGACGGCAAACGGCGTGATCAACAACGCCAGGCCGATCACCACGGCAATACCAATGAAAATAGCTATCGGAATATAGGAACTGAGCAGTCCAGTCATCATGTCCATCCCTGCTTGCCATGTGCGCCGGGGCGGCGCCTCTGGGCAAATGCCCAAGCCAAGCGAAAGAGCGTTGCAACAGAGCCGTGGTTAGCGCAGCCGGAGCGCGGGCGCAAGCCTTTTGAATATGTCGTTTCAAGCACTACCGAACCGGACTTACCAACAGGCTGTAACGATATCGCGACAAATCCGCGCAAAGGCAAAACGGCTTTTTCGCAGTCGCAGCAAATTGATGATTGATTGTAATGGCTTGAAACAAATGGCGCGAGTGACGGGGCTCGAACCCGCGACCTCCGGCGTGACAGGCCGGCACTCTAACCGACTGAGCTACACCCGCGCATCGTTTGACCTTTCGGTCATGCGAAATCCGGCAATCATGCTTTAAAATGGCGCGAGTGACGGGGCTCGAACCCGCGACCTCCGGCGTGACAGGCCGGCACTCTAACCGACTGAGCTACACCCGCACTTCATTTCAAGCATTCCGGATGCTTTCGCATCCATCAAAGCGGCCTCGCCGTTCGATGAGCGGCTAACTACGGGGTTCGCGTTTGGGTGTCAAGCAGGTTTAAATACAAATCCATGACAGAGCACGAATTGTTTTCGCGACCGCCGCCGGCACGTTTCGGCTCCGTCGATTTGGCATGGCAGGTTCGCGCCCCATGCATTTCAAAAACGGCTCATAAACCTGCCCCAACCAGGCCGGCTTCCCCAGCAGTCGCATGTGGCGATATCGGCCACTGATGCCGCGCCATCAAAAAAATCAAAAAATCTTCACAAACACTCTTGCGGTTTTTTGTCGTTCCGCATAGATCACGGCCACCGAACGCGGCGGGCCAAAGACCCGCTTGCTGCAAGGGCGATTAGCTCAGTTGGTAGAGCGCCTCGTTTACACCGAGGATGTCGGGAGTTCGAGTCTCTCATCGCCCACCATTTCCAAATATAAATCGATTGGTTGAAATAGCGGTTTTCAAGCTGTTTGACAGCGCTCTTTGCGCACCAGAACGGTGCCAACGCCCCAGCGGCACCCGCTCAATAATTCCCCGTAATCACGATCGTCAGAAGTACCGCTGAAACAACCACAAGAGCTGCGATGATTGCGAGCAGCTCCTTCAGCATAAAACGTTCCATCTTGCCGCCATCCATGACGTTTGCTCCCCGCAAACTGCTTATTCGCGCTTTGTCCCAACATCGAATCGCTGCGTTAGGTTTAACGCGAATCTCCCATAGGCGGAGGGTATGTCAATTTCGGGTCGGGAATATCGATCTTTGTCGGCCTTTGCCGTGGCGGCGGGTCGATATAGGCGGCCGGGAGGTTGACGCTTCGCGATAGGAGCCGCTTAGCGATCTCAGCGGATGCCGCCCGTGCGCCGGCCCGCGAGTAAAAATTCCCGCGCACCTGCACCGATGCGGCAAGCAGTTTCAGAAATGCGCTGCGAAGGCCGGGCAACGGCTTTGCTGGATTGCCCCAGAAGAGGTCCAATGGCTTTTGGTCCGTCAGACCGTCGATATCGTAGATCGCCGCTCCAAGGGCTTTTACCGGTCTCTCAGCCTGCAGGGCGGAAAGTGCGGCGGTGGAATTGACCGTCACCATGCCCTGGCTTGCCGAAATCAATTTTTCGAGATTGCCGCCGTCGATAAAATGGATGCGGGAGGACAGGGCGAGCCTTGCGCCTATGCCGTGGATATAGCCCCTCCAGTCGACAAGCCCATTGTCGAGCGGATGAAGCTTTATAACCAAATGCATGTTTGGCGCTGCGTGCGCGGCAAACGACTGCATGATCTGCTTGATTGCATCCTGCTGTCGATGGAAGGGCGAGTGCGAGCGGAGTTGATAATCCGTCTGAAGCTGCAGGGGATAGACGAAGAATCGCGTCTCAGCGGTGATCAAGCACTCGATGGTCGCCTCCGCTTCCCGTGCACGCCTGCCGCTCGACGGCAGCCGGCGGAGCCAGCCCGCATATTCCACCAGCGGATGATAGAGCGCATGGCGCCGATAGCCGGGATAGAGAAACCACAGGAAGGCATTGGGAAGATTGTAGAGGAGATCATAGGCTGCTTCGGCCAGGAAACTGTGACTGAAGCGACGGCTCAAGTCCGGCTCGGGAAGGCTCGCCGCAGCCTGGACGATGTAGAACGGATCGACAGGAAAACGGGAATTGGATGACATTCCGTCACGCTCGAGCGTCACCCAATCCGGCCGCAGATATCCCATCTCGACGACATTGATACTGGCGGCTCGCCGCCTCGCCTCTTCGATGGCGACCTGATGATACGGACGCTCCTCGCCGAGAAGAATCACGTCCGTGACCTCGTCGGCCTCGATTCGGCGGCGAACGCAGCTGCGCCAACCGGCAAAGCCGCCGCGATAATTGAAGGCTCCTCGACGGCGCCAGAATATCCAATCGCCAGGGTTCAAGTTGATGTGGATACAGCGATGGCCAGCGGCTTCCAGCCCCCTGGCGATTTCAGAAAAAAGCGGTGAGGACGGCCCCTGCAGGAAAAGAAAGACGCGCTGAGAAGCCCCCGCTCCCCCCTGCCCGTCAGCCATCACTCCGGAACCTCGGTGCTGAGGCCGGCGTAACGCAGCAGCGTGCCGATGAGGTTCCAAGGCGCTTCTTCCTGCGGCGGCATTGGCTTTTGCGAGTGCGACCGCGCTCGACCGAGCGGAACGACGATGTAGTCCGTACGCGGATCCGGGAAGGGATCGGCGAAGGCCTTCAACAGAGGGGCGTGATCGCCGTAGAATAGCAGCCACACAGGACGGTCGAGCCGATCCAGGTGATGCGCGAGATTACCCAGCGCATGGTCGGCGCGCATCAGCAGCTCGCTGTAGATATCGACCGGATTCGTCAGATCGCCGCAGCGGCCGGGCTCCCAGGGGCCATGATTCGCCATGGAAGCGACGAAGACGAAATTTTTCCCGGCGCCATCCTCGTCGATCGCCCGAATCACGCTTTTCGTCAGCGACAGGTCGCTGACATAGGGGCCGTCGCGGTCGGCCCGGTGGTCGAATTCGTCCAGCATCATCATCCGGTCGAAACCGAGCTGCGGCATGGCCTTGTGACGCAGGAAAAAAGTTTTGTCGTAGGGGTGGATAAATTGCGTCTTCCAACCGGCCTTCCGCAGCCGTTGCGGCCAGACGACATCCTTATAGTGGCTGGCGCGCAAATAGGGGTAGCTCGCGTCGATATGGACGTTTTCGGGCAACAAGCCGCTCAGCACTGCGAACTCGGTGCGCAGCGTATAGCCGCCCTCGAAAACGCTTGTCATGCGGCCCCATTGGGCGGCCTGCTCCCGTAGCCGGTCAAGATTGGGCAGCTTGACGTTTTCCACGCCGAAATGCCGGAGATCGATGAAGGATTCGGATTGCCATATGACGATCAAAGGTTCGTCGTCGCCATGCTCCCATAGTTCATGAAGGGCGGAAATGAAGCGTTCCGATAGCTGGGTGACGATAGCCTCACGCCTGACGCCCACCCAGATGACGAAATGAAAGACGACGGATTCAAAAGTGCCGAATCGGACCGTATCCTTCTTGACGTCGACCTTGCCGAGAACATTCTGTGTGAAACGACAAACGGGGCCGCTGACGATCCGGCTGAATAAGGCGAGCCAGGGGCCGAAGGCGATCGCCAGCATCACGAGAACCCAAAGGAAACCGTTGTGGCTGGGCAGGATCGAGGGCTCGAAATACATATAAAGCGCGCTGACGCCGAATACATAGGAGAGCGCGATGACCCAGAAGACGATGTTCAGAGACGTCGCGTAGAAAATCTCTTTGTATTTGAAAACATCGACCACTAGGGCGATGTCGGAAAAGACCAGGGGTTCGCGGATGAACTCGAATTTTGCGCGCGAAATTCCGGTGAAGATGACGAAGAAACTGATCGCACCCTGCGCACCATAAATCGGACGCCAGGAGATTGCGAAGAAGAAGCCGTAGATGAGAGCGATGACGGGAATTCTTGCCGCCCATTCGAACGCCAGCCGCTTCAAACTTCTCTCTGTATGATTTTGTTTGTTGACTGCGGCAGGCATTGCAAAAGGGTCGGTCAGGAAAATGACCACGCAGGAAAAAGCAAAGCAACCAAGCGTCAACAGCGCCGGAAAATCATGAAGTTTCAAAACTAAACCGTCCAAATACCATAGTCTGCGGCAACTCACTCGAAAAACCGGAAAAGCCGCCAATTCCAAAATTCTGTTGTTTTAAGTGTCTCTTCAGGCGCGCTGGAGCAGCACACAAATTTATCGAAACTGCGTTCAGCCCCGATCAAAGCCTTTGTCGATCGAGCGGGCAAGGCTTCCATCCCGTCCTTGCTCAATTATTTTTCGAAGCTTGCGAGAATACCACCATATCAACAGCGGCTTTATCAAGGGCCCGAAATAGGCGAGAGCGGTCAGCGACCATCCAAAGTGGATTCGGGCCTTGCCGCGGTCGAGACCGCCGACGATTTTTGCCGCCACGGCTTCGGCGCTCCACGGCTTGACCGTACCCATCAATAGCTCCGCCTCGGCGGGCCGCATCGACATTTCACGGTGATATTGCGGCGTGAGCGTATCCGGCGGAAAGCAGATCGCGACACGCACCCCGGCGATGGCCGCTTCTGCGCTCAAGGCTTCGGCAAAGCCGATCAGCGCCGACTTGGAGGCGCAATAGGCGGTGTAGCCGTAAATGCCGATCAAAGCGGCGCCAGAGGAGATCATCATGATCTTGCCGCTGCGGCGGGTCTTCATGCCCTTATAGACAGCGCGCACGATATTCGCCGTTCCCAGGAGATTGGTGGCAATCTGCTCGTCGAAAACTGCGGCCGGCATAATATCGAAAGCAGATGGCTCGACGATGCCGGCAGACGCGATCAGGACGTCGCAAGGTCCGAAAGCACGTTCGCAGGTCTCAACGGCTTCCAAAACCTGTTTGGCGGATGCGACATCGACGGAGGCAATCTGGATGCAAGAAAGATCGACGCCTGCCGTGGTCGCAATCTCAACACGCGCCTCGTCCAGACGCCCGGGGTGGCGAGCAAGAAGAGACACCCGGTCGCCTCTGATGGCATAGAGCTTGGCGATCGCCAGACCGATCCCGCTTGAGCCTCCGGTGACGATGACATGCATGACCTGATCGCCTTAAGTCTATGGCTTGCCGGCGGCCTGGCGCGCCGGCAACAACTGCATTACCTTGTCCATATCGATGGACGCCAGGCCGAAATTCCGATCCTGTAAATCCTGGAGTTTCCGGGCCGTTACGGCGACTGAACGGCGGATTTGCTCTTCGGTGTGATTGCAGGTGATGAAGAAGCGCAGCCGCGCCATGCCTTCGGGCACGGCCGGGTGAATGATCGGCAGCACATTGATGCCTTCGCCCAGCAAATCATTGGAAAGCTGCACCGCTCGCAGCGAATCGCCGACGATGACGGGAACGACGGAAAAGCCAAGACTCAGACCGGTATCGAGGCCCGCCTCCCTGGCACGCTGCAGGAAGAGGCTGCCATTGCGCCTGAGCCGAGCGGCCCTCTCCGGTGCGGACTCCAGAATTTGTAAGCCGGCGATGGCCGCCGTGGCCAGAACCGGGGCAAGACCGACGCTATAGACGAAGCCGCCTGCCTCCGCCTTCAGGATATCGGCGAGCGCGCTGCTGCCGGCAATATAGCCGCCGCAGCTCGATGTCGTCTTCGAAAGCGTTCCCATCCAGATGTCGACATCGCGCGGATCGAGGCCGAAATGCTCGAAGGTGCCACGGCCCTTTTCGCCGAGGATGCCGAGTGCGTGGGCCTCATCCACCATCAGCCAGAAGCCATAGCGAGCCTTCAGCTCCAGAAGCGCCGGGAGATCGGCGACATCGCCGTCCATGGAATAGATGCCTTCGACAATGACCAGGATACGGCGAAAGTCGGAAGACAGTGTCTTCAGGATGCTTTCAAGATTTTCGGCGTCATTGTGCTTGAACAGGCGCCGCGCCGCGCCGGAAAGCTTGATGCCGGCAAGCGCGCTGTTATGGATGAACTCATCGTGGATGACGAGGTCCTGCGGCCCCAGCAGACAGCCAATGGTCGCGACATTGGTCAAGTAGCCGCTGACGAAACAGACAGCAGCATCGACGCCATAGAGCTTGGCGAGCTGCTGCTCCAGCTCGACATGCACCGGCCGCTCTCCGGCGACAAGGCGGCTGGCGGAAGCTGAGATGCCGAAACGGTCGATGGCTTCCTTGGCACGGGTTGCCACGAGAGGGTCGGTATTGGTGGCAAGGTAATCATAGGAGGCGAAATTGACGAATTCTCGTCCGCCCATCTTTGTCGTCGCGCCGGCGGCGGTATCATGCGAGCGGTAGAAAGGATTAGCGATACCGGCCATCTCGCCGGCAATCTTCTGCGTCATGACGCGCTTATATTCCGGCAAATCCTCGAAGCGCTGAGCCTGACGAACCGGCTGCTGCGGCTGCCTGTTCAACCGCTCCGCCCGGTTGCGTCCGGAAGATTCGTTGGCGCGGCGCATCTGCTCCAGCAGGCTGCTTTTCTTGTCGCCGGGCGGAACAACCCCATTGGCATCTTGCGTCATGAGCGTGCGGCCTTCTTCTGAAGGGAGTGGCTTTGGACCAATCGGCTGACCACTTGATCCTCGCTCGCCGCCGAACCCTCGACCTCCCCGCCACCACGATTCATGACCCTGTCACGCAAGCGGCTGACGACGTCGCTGACCGTCGTCCCCTCCCCGATCCCACTCAAGGGAATGTCGAAACCGGTCTTCTGCTGGAAGCTCATGCCGAGTTCCATCGCCATCAGGCTGTCGAGGCCGATATCCTTCAGCACCTTGTCGGGTGTAATCGTATCTTCGGTCACGCGCAGGATCGCAGCAATTTCCGAAGCCACGATCACGTGCAAAGCGGATTGCGCCTCCTCCTCGGATTTACCTTTGATCAATTCGCTGAGATCGATCATATCGCCATCGTTCAGGGACTGATGGTCGCCCGCATGGCGCATCAGCGGTTCGAACAGCGACCGACCGGCGATCGGTAGCATGCGTGCCGCACTCCAATCGATTTCGGCGATCATAACGGCTGCGGCATCGATTTTGCCGGTATCGGCCAGCATGTAACGTTCGACCTGCTCCAGCGCATCCCGCGCCTTCAAGGCGGCTTTGCCGATGCGCTTCGACAAGAGTTCGTTGACCTCGATGTTGCGGGCAAGAAATCCTTTGTCCGCAATGGCGCCGAAGCCGACGGCGAGCGCCGGCAGACCGGCGGCGCGGCGCGATCGCGCTAAACCTTCGAGATAGCCGTTCGCTGCGACGTAATTCGCTTGCCCAGGATTGCCGAGCATCGTCGTCGCGGACGAAAACAGCAGGAACAGATCGAGGCTGTCATTCCGGGTCAATCGATGAAGATTGTCGGCGCCCCTGACTTTCACCTCGATAACCGGCCGATTGCGCTCTGGTGTCAGGTTGGCGAGAAGCCCATCGTCAAGAACCATGGCGGCATGGATAATGCCCTTCAGCGCACCCTCGGAACGAAGCGAGCCAAGCAGTGCCTCGACAGCAACCTCGTCGGTGATGTCGCAGGCGTGCAGCGTTGCCACGACGCCTTTCTTCTCCCATTCGCCAACGGTGTTCAGCGTCTCCTCATCGGCGACGCCCCGGCGCGAGCACAGAGCGATGCGGCGCGCACCCTTGGACACGAGCCAGTTGGCGGCCGCGAGACCGAAACCGCCGATACCCCCAGCCACGAGGAAAATGCCGGCGGGATCGAGCCGGAGCGATTTAGCCGGCGCCGGCAAGACAGGATCGGCACCGAGAACAGGCGGGCGAACGACGATCTTGCCGATATGACCGGCATTCTGCATAAGCCGGAAAGCGCTGGCGATCTCATCATAGCCGAAGGCACGATAGGGCAGCGGAGTGAGCTTGTAATCGGCAAAGAGCTGACCGATCTCCGCAAAGATCCGCTTCGTCAGGGCGGGAGCGTTGACCAGCAATTGATCGGCGTCGATGCCGAAATAGCTGATATTGCGGCGGAAGGGGCGCAGGCCGATCTTGCGGTCGGAATAATAATCGCGCTTGCCCAATTCCAGGAAGCGTCCAAACGGCTTGACCAGCTCGATGCTTCGCTCCATCGCCTCGGAAAACAGCGAATTCAGCACAAGATCGACGCCTTCGCCCCGGGTAATTTGGCGAACGCCCGCAACGAAATCCAGCGAGCGGGAGTCAAGCACATGGTCGGCGCCGAGCATTTGAAGGAAGCGGCGCTTCTCGACCGTGCCGGCGGTGGCGATCACCTTGGCGCCCTTGAGCTTAGCGACCTGCAACGCGGCAAGGCCGACACCGCCGGCAGCGCCATGGATCAGGATGGTTTCACCCGATTGGATACGCCCCAGCTCGACCATAGCGTAATAGGCGGTCAGGAAGGCGACGGGCACCGTGGCCGCGGCAAGCGTGTCCATCGTCTCCGGCAGCTTGGTGACACCATCGCGGCGCACGCGTACATGGGTCGAAAACGCAGCGGGACCGATGCCCATGACTTTGTCGCCCGGCTGGAGGTCGCCGACGGCAGAGCCGGTTTGCAGCACGCGACCGGCGAACTCCATGCCGATCGTAGCGCCGGCAAACCCATCCTCCAGCGCTTCTTCTGGCAACAGGCCCATCGCCCACATGACGTCACGGAAATTGAGGCCGGTGGCTTCGACGGCAATGATGACCTCGTCATCCGACGGCGCCGGCAAATCCGCCTCTTCCCAAACAACGCTGTCCAACCGGCCACTCGTATGTTGCCGGATCGCCGCCGAGGCAACGTCGCGGCGGTTCATCTCGGTTAGCGCAAAAGGTGCCGCCACGGCCCGGATTTCGCGGATCTCGCCGGTTACCCTGTCGAGCATCCACTCCCGGTTATTGGTCTCGGCGAACAGAAGGGTCTCAACGGTTGCGATCGCCCGCTCATCGTCGGTTTCGGCATCGAGCAGGTGCACGTCGAAGCCGTCATATTCATTCTGCAGCACGCGCGCGAAGGCCCACAAGCCGGCATTGGCGCTATCAATCCGCTCTTTGGCAAGCGGCGAACCGCCCGGAGCCGCGATTACAAGGCGCGGTCTGTCACCCTCCGCATATCTCGTCAGTGCATCGGCCAACTCTGCGAACACGTCGAGCCGCATCCACGATAGATCGGACGCGCCGCGCTCGCCCTCCCGTTCCGCCACATAGAGAATATGGCGCGGATGGTGGGTCGCGAGGACATCGGCGAGGTTCGAAGTCGCTGGTTTGACGTCGACGGCGATCACCTGCCTATCGGAAAGGCCGATGCTCGCGCCACGCTCGGACAGAACTAAAAGCGGTGCGTCGGCGCGGGATACAGCAGGCTCGTCTTCGACTTGACCTTCGGATGCAGCCAACGCCGTGATCAGCACCCCTTCGGGGAAAACCTGCTCCTCGATCCGAGGCTTGCCGAAACCGAGCGCCGCAAGGATATCCTCGACCTGCTGCAGCGTACCCAACTGGCCTACAGGGAATTCGGGCGACTGACTGCCGGCGAACCATCCCTCCGACAGGCCAAACGCGAAATCGTTGAAGATGCTCGGCGCTCGATCGGCAAACAGGAGTTGCGCGCCACGCGCGGCAGCGCTGCGGATGGCGGCTTTCAGCCCGTCGTCATGGGATAGAAGATGCTGGCTCTGATCACTACAGGCAATGATAACGTCGGCGAGCGGCTGATCGGCAAGCTTGCCAGGCTCCGCGACGATGACATGTGCGGCCCCCTCGAAGGCGATTTCAAGTGCACGGCGCATCTGCTCTCGCGGCTCGGCTATGATCAGGCTGGCGCCGGCCTTGGCGGCGATCGTGGCCAACCGCTGGCTAAAGGCTGCGGATGTCGACCCCGCTTCCAGAATAAAACCAATATCGCCGGGATTGGTCTCGATGGACACTGCGAGGGCCTCGGCAACAAGCGAAAGCCGCCTGCTGCTCAAGGGCGAGTGAACGAGCACATGCTCCAGCGTTGCTCCGCCAGTCGTATGAACAGTTGCCTCGGCCCGCTTTTGGCCAAGCACGTGTCTATGAACGGCGGCCAGACGCTCCAGGGTTTCACGATAGGCATTGTTGACGAGAATTGCTTCGGCGACTCGGCCGGCATCCTCGCGATAGAGCTCCTGCAGCACTTCGCCCACCGGCGGCAGGGTAAAATCGAGGGGAATATGCCATTCGCCATCCTCAGCCGAAGCGATGCCGGCATCCTCGAGAATATAGAGGCAGTTGATCAGGAACGGCCGGAATTCCGGATCGTCCGGAAGGTTTGAAAGCGAAACCGCACCGTCCCTGCCCGCGATCGCCAAGGCGATCTCATGGCATGCCCGGTAGATCGCCGCGTCGAGAAGCAGGGTCGCATTATTGAGCGAATGATTTTCACTAGGGCGGCGCAGCGCCGAAGCATCTAGCGTCACCATGTCCGATGCGGATCGGCGTCCAAAAATCGCCGATGGCACGGTCTCATAATGGAAGGCGACGGAATCGAGCGTCGTGTGCCGGCGCAAATAGGTGCGGCGGAAGCGGCAATCGTCGAAAACGGCAATCTCATCGCCATCGCCGCTGAACATGCGGAAGCGGGCCTTGATCGAATTCCGGCTGAACCGATCGATCTCAATGACCGCTTTGACAACCGGTCTTCCCTTGCCAGCTACCCGCACAGTGCCGAAACGAACCGGGATATAGGGAGCTCCCGCCTCATCGCCCGACAGTTTATCGAAGAGTGCGACGAGGCCGTGGAACGCCGCATCGATCGACATCGGATTGAGGTTGTAGGTTACGAACGGATGGGCGGGAGCGGCAGCCGGCTTCAGCTCCACTTCAATGACGCTGCGCCCGAAAGCGACAGCCTTCGATAGAAGCTGGAAATGCGGACCATATTGCAGCCCGAAACGCTCGGCCGTTTCATAGGTCTTCTCGGACGTGAGAATGGATTTCTCTTCCTCGAACCGCCATGCGGCTCTGTCTTCGGCATCGCCCTTCCCGATCGGCTTGCGGCCGCGCGCGACCGCATGAACGGTCCAGTCGTCGTTGCTCAGCCTCTCACGCGAGCGGATCTCGATATCGCCCGTCTCCGGGGAAAGGATGGTCGACAGTTCCACCATCCGATCCTGCCGCAGTTCCAAGGGTCTGACGATTTCGAGATTGCCGATCTCAACCGCATCCGTCTGGTAATATCGCTGAGCTGCCGTGACGGCGATCTCGATGAAACCGCTGCCCGGCAAGATCGACTTGCCGTCGACGACATGTTCGGCGAGATCGGCGAAGAGATGCGCATCCAGATGGTTCTTCCAGGTGGAGGCGTTGGGGTCCGTGCGCCAGCCCAGCAGGGTGTAAGGGCTCTTGCCGTCGCGGCCAAAAATGTCGATTTCGTCCGTTGTTGGCTGCGAACGCAGCTCCACCGGTTCGAACGGCAAAGACGGCAGCTTGACGAAGGCATTGCGCGTGGCGCTGCCGCGCGAACGCAGCGCCGACGCGCCATGTGCGACAGCGCGCGCAAAAGCCTGCGAAACCGGATCCCGCCCGGAGAGCGGCGGCTCCCGCAGCAATGTCGGTATGGCAACCGCCTGGACGGACGCCTGCTTGGCGATCTCCGTCATGTAATTCGAAAGGATCGGGCGCGGGGCGATTTCAATGAACAGGTTGCATCCCATCGCCATGGCCGCCTGACAGGCCGTCTTGAAAAGCACGGGATCGCGGACATTGCGCCACCAGTATTGAGCATCCAGCAGGCGGCCATCGCAGGCAGCGCCGGTTACCGTTGAAATGAAGGTGCCGCTGCCGGCATCCGGTGCGACGTCAGGCAGATCGGCCAGAAAGGCGTCCTTTGCCCGATCGATGATCGGATGGTGGAAGGGATAGTTGATGTCGAGGATATGCGCGACGATCTGCGACTTGCGAGCTGCCTCCTTGAATGCTTCGATCTCATGGACCGGGCCAGAAATCGTTATCGAATTCGGCGCGTTGATCGCTGCGATGCAGATGTCGTGGAGACCGTGCAATTTGGCGAAGGCGAGCGCCGCGTCCTCGTTGAGAACGACCGCAGCCATCTTGCCTTCTCCGGCGAGAAGATCCTGATGCAGCGAACGCTTGGCGACGATCGCGACCGCTTCGGCTGCCGTCAGCGCTTTGGCCGCATAGGCGGCGGCGATTTCGCCGACGGAGTGGCCGAGGACGGCATCGGGCTTCACTCCCAGCACCGAGAAGCAGTCCGATAGGGAGGCTTGAATTGCAAAAAGCAGAGGCTGCGCGATCTTGGTGTCGGCGAGCCGCAGGGATAGATCGGAGGAAACCAGAATATCCGTCAGCTTCTCGCCGAGATAATATTCGAAGAGCGCGCTGAACGACTGAAAACACTGCCGGAAATGGCTGTTTTCCCGATAAGCCTCGACTCCCATGCCCGCCCATTGCGAGCCGTTGCCGGAAAAAACGAAGGCAATCTTGACCGCCTGAGCCGGCACTTCACCGATTTCACCAACGGAATTTTCGCCGCCAAGATGGGCATCGATCGCCGCAAGCACTGCGGCGCTGTCTTTGGCCTTGGCGGCGAAACGGTGGCGCATCGGTTCGCGATTGGCAGCGGCGGCCGCGATGATCTGCCGGGCTTCCTTGGGCTCTGCCCGTTCGAGCTGGCTCCTGTAGTCCTCGAGCAGCTTCGACAGCGCCGAAGCCGTATGAGCGCTCGCAACGAAAATCGTGCCCTCGCCCCGCAATGGTGGTTCGGGCGGAGCGACCGGATCGGGATCGCTGATGACGACATGGGCGTTCGTGCCCCCGAAGCCGAAGGAATTGATGCCGGCAAAGCGCGGCCGTTTGGCCGGAAGGAGCTCGATGGCCGATGTATTGACCCGAACGTTCAATCCTTCGAAATCGATGGTTTCATTCGGCTGCTCGAAATGCAGCGATGCCGGCAGAAAATTGTTCTCCAGCGCGATCATCGCCTTCAGCAGGCCGAAAAGACCGGAGGCGGGCTCAGTATGGCCGATATTGGACTTGATCGAGCCGACCGGCACCGGCGCCCGGCGGTTCCGGCCAATGATATTGCCGATCGCCCAAATCTCGGCGGGATCGCCAACCTTAGTCCCCGTACCATGACCTTCGATGAAGGCTATGCGGTTGACGTCGATGTTCTGCCCTTCATAGATCGAACGCAGCAAAGCGGCTTGTGCATCGCGCGACGGCAACGAAATCCCATTTGTACGGCCGGAAGAATTCACCCCGATCGCATGGAGCCGAGCGTAACTGCGATCCTTCTCACGCAAAGCGCGATCTGTCCTGCGCAGGATGATGGCCGCGCCGCCTTCCGCGCGAACGTAACCGCGGCCATTATCGTCATAGGCGCGGCAAAGCCCTTCCGGCGACAGCATGCGCGCCTGGGAAAAGCCGACGAATGATAGCGGGTGAACCAGAAGGTTGATGCCGCCGACGATCGCCGTATCGATATCGCCGCATTCCAGCGCCCTCACCGCCTGATCGAGCGCCACGAGCGACGACGAGCAGGCCGTATCGATCGTCATACTCGGGCCACGCAGGCCGAAAATATGCGAAATGCGGTTGGAAACGATCGAGAGCGTGTTGCCCGTCATGAAATACGGGCTGCCAGCGGCCGGATCTTCGGCGGTGAGATTGCCGTGGTCAAGCGAGGAAGCGCCGACATAGACGCCCACCCTTTCGCCTTCGAAGCTATCGACGGGCAAATTCGCATCTTCCAAAGCCCGCCAGACGAGGTTCAGAAGGATGCGCTGCTGCGGGTCCATCTGCATCGCCTCACGCTGCGAAAGGCCGAAGACTGCAGGGTCAAAAGAATAGATGTCGGCCATGACACCGGCGGCGTAGCTATAGGTTTTCCCTTGCGTGCCGACGACGGGATGCCAAAAACGCGCAAGATCCCAGCGTTCATCGGGGATCCGGTTGACCGTGCAACGTCCCTCCTTGAGGACGAGGTGCAGTTCTTCAATCGAATCCGCGCCCGGGGCAACACTCGCCCGTCCGATAATTTCAACCGTCATAGTATCTCGGCGTCGTCTCTAAAATTGCATAGGATGAAAGTAGCCATATTTGCTTATCACCCGTTCACACCACAATTGTCCGCGGTTGTCACCTGCAAAAACCGAGGGCTGAACACCATATTGACAAACAACACGACCCTGATCCGAAGCGGGACAGGGTCGGCTCACCACAACCCTTCCTAGAAGAACCACCATCGGAATCTCAAAAGGAAGACGC
The DNA here is from genome assembly GCF_054114205.1 of Rhizobium sp. LEGMi-198b. NCBI lineage: Bacteria > Pseudomonadati > Pseudomonadota > Alphaproteobacteria > Hyphomicrobiales > Rhizobiaceae > Rhizobium > Rhizobium sp. LEGMi-198b. Next base: position 104,202 of record NZ_JBSYVH010000001.1, read on the forward strand.
AGCCCGCCGGCTCTCGCAATCCTCTGTTGCTCAATGAAAGCCAGTCTTTCGACGATGCGATATGCTGACGTCGGCATTGAAACTGCGGCTAGGCGCGTTCCGCGCCGCCTCCGCGATCAAGCCAATGTCACTGCCCCAGATTGGCAGCGGTCGCAGCACCCTGCGAGGCAATATTAAGCGGCGCACCGACCAGCGTCAGGAATTTCCGAATGTCGACCGAGGGATGACGCGATACATAGATGACGTCCCGGCTCTTGACGGGGAACGTTTGGCCGACAATGAGACTGTCGGGATGCGACATGTCGAATCTATAGACGATCGGATATCGTCCCTTGGAATCCGGCGCCATTCCCTTACGCACCAGCTCCTGGAAACGAGCGGCACCGAGGAGGTTCTGAACGATTTCCGGTTCTTCGTACCGGAACAGGAAGAACCCTTGCGCATTGGCGGCTTCATCCACCGCGCCATGGCCCAGAGCGACAGCCTCCAGCAGGTTCAAGTCGTTGGCCCCGAACTCAAGGCGGCCGTCACCCTTAACGGCGCCAAGAAGGGTAAAGGTCCTGGGATCACGCACGAGGAAAATCTGATCGCCAGGCTGAACGTAAATATCTTCAGTGGGATGTTCGATGATCGACTTTAGAAGAACCGTTCCGGTCCTGTTGCCCCGAACCAAGGTCACATAGGTCTCATAAGGCTGAGTGACCGGTCCGCCAGCCTTGGCAATGACCTGGGTGATCTTTTCGCCGATCAGATCCAAAGGAACCATCGACGGACGGCCAACCGCGCCGGAGACAGTTACCGTCCGCGATGACGTGCCGGTACTCGTCACGATAACGTCCGGCTCGACCGCCTTGGTAGCCAGCGCCGCCAGGATCGCTTGACGGGCCTGTTCCAACGTCTTGCCCGCAAACTTGACCGTGCCGGCATAAGGGATAGCTGCAGTCCCATCCGGCTGGACGATAATATCCAGGGATACCTGTTTCGACTGGGCCGTCGAGAACAAACCGTCGGCGCCAGCCTCGAAGATCGTCACTTTCAGCGAATCGCCGACGCCGATAACGACCCGTCCGACAGGGCCACCTATCCCGAACCGACGATTGAGTGCGCTGGACACATAGTCCGAGACAAAGCGCGCCGTGCGGCTGTTTATGTCGACGACATCGAAGACGGCCGCATTCTTGCGCCCGAGTTCCGCGCCCGATTGCCCGGCATCCTCATCAATCGCACCGGCCAGCGGCCCTTCGCTCGAGACGGAATTACATCCCGCCAGAATTACGCAAACGACTAACGCCGCCCCTACGCGAATCAATTGAATAACCTCAAAATCAATATCGGCTGCTGTTACCGAGTCGGTCAGGCCAGCGCATTATTCATAAAATCAGTCGGCGTCCTGAAAAGCATAGTGAGCGCCCCTCAACAAGCCGATTTTGCACAAATGCCGTTAAAAAAATTTATGTGCGTTCTTATGAGCATACTTCCGAACTCACGCCATGGCAGCACTACCTATGCGATATAGGCTGAAAACGGAAATAAGGCAATTTCTATCAAAATTCTCCAAGTAATTTAATTAATATTCACTGAATGATAAAGGAATTACTTAAGTAATGACATCAAGCAAGATTGGAAATCTCGCACGTCCGAAACGGAAAAAACGGACCTGAGAACCTCCTCGTTTTTATGAGGGTACCCTTGCTTATGATAGCCTCGCGCTCTAAACCGTGCCCGATATTGGCTGCCAAATAAGACAACCCAAGATTAGCCGAGCGGCAGATTTATTCTTTGCAGATAATAAGGAAAATCGAAGCAAGGTTGGGTAAAGCTTATTCCCGAAAAAAGACCGTGACGTGGATTGTGCCGACCACTCAAGGCGCCGCGGCGATGTGGATCAGAGCGGTAGAAAATCGGCCTCTTATGCCGGCTTAGAGGCGCCTCGAAAACCGGACGAAAATACCGATGGAAATGAAGGTGCAATCGATGCTCGGTTTTGCAAAGCGATCCAGGAAAAAGGTGGCGGGGAATTCTCTGGAGGCGATATTTGACCAATATGAGCAGGGCAAACCCGATCATCAGAATGCGATCGACGCCCTTCCCGGCTGGAACAGCGCCTTTCCCGTCGCCCTCAATTTGAAAGCCGGAATACATCATCTTTATGCGGACGGCCGAATAGATTGGGCGCTGCGATCGTTTGGTTCAATTGAGGGAAAGACGATTCTGGAAGTCGGCCCGCTCGAGGGGATGCATACTTATATGCTGCACCGCGAGCGTCCCGCACGAATCGATGCCATCGAAGCAAATCGGCTCTGTTTCCTGCGATGCCTGGTAACAAGGCAAATACTCGATATCAACACCGCTTCGTTTTTGTTGGGTGATATTCAGGCGTGGCTTACCGACCACGATGAGGTTTATGATTTTGCCGTCGCTTCCGGCGTCCTCTATCACATGGCCGATCCCGGAGAGTTTTTGAGACTGTTGGCCCGCCGCGCGAATGCCGTTTTCATCTGGACGCATTTTTTTCTCGAAGAGGCTATGCCGGCGGGCGATGTGCGTCGCAATCCTTTCAGCGGAAAGGTCGAAACGAGGATGATCGAGGGCGTTCCGGTACGCTACTACGAACGCAGCTATCAGCATGCCAACTCGAACGCGTCCTTCTGCGGTGGTATGAAGGACCGGCATTTTTGGATGCACAGAGACGATATATTAACGCTGTTGGAAAAGCTTGGATTCAGCGACATCCTAATCAAGGATCAGGATTTCGGCCATTCCGGCGGACCGTGCTTTTCTCTCCTGGCACGCAAAGGGCAGGCAGCTCCGTGACGGGCACGCATGCCGACGCTCGGCGCCTGAGAGTATTTTGGATAATTTTGACGTGTTTGAAGGCACCTATGACAATCTGACGGCTCTTGAAGGCCAACGCCTCGTCTCTGCCTGCAAGCTTGAGACGCCGGAGGGCATCCGTGCTGTTTAATCTCGAATATGATCGGGGCGCAGTTCTGGAAGGCTATCTCATTCCGGACGGATTTTCCGATCTGCCGCATATCAGGGTATCGGATGCGGATGGCGAGCTGATGGTCTTGCCCTGCGATCAGATCAAGCAAGCGGTGGTGGATTCGGGTCGACATGAGAATGGGCGGGTCGGCTTCAAGCTAGATGCATCGATCATTCCGGATATTGCCGAGCGAAATACGCTCATGATCCACGATGCCAAGTCCGGGTTGCTGATCTATCGGCGGCCGCAGGTGTCGCGACTGGTCCCGTTGAAGATCCTGCGGCTGGAGACCCAACTCCTGCCCATGGCCAAGTTCGACTATCACTGCGGCCGCCATTTCCAATATGAGCTGTCGTCCGTGGAGCGCTTCGGCCATGAAACCGCGCTGCAAGCCTTTCATCTCAATGCCATTCAGTCGATCTACATCAGTGGGCGGCTGCTGCTGCGGAATTATGAGGAGTTTCTCGACAAGGGATTCAAGGCCATCGTTCTGCTTACGGACCCATATTACGAATTGGCCCTGCGCATATTCCTTTTGAAACGAATGGCAAAGACCCAGATCTCCTTCTTCGGCGACCGAGACAGGATTATCCTGGCGCCTGCGGCCGAACACTTCGCCGACGTCAATCTTGAAAGCGAGGCGTCCCTTAAATCCGCGCTCAAGAAAGCATCGCAGAACGTCAGAAACGTTCTGCTGTCCCCCGTTACCCGCCAACTGGTCGCGAAAACCCCGGAGCAACTCGTCACGCGCGGCGATGTCGCCGCGGCGATCGACCTGCTGTCGCGTTTCACCATTGTCGGGCACGATGCCGACAGCCTTCACTTTCAGGACGCGATCGGTGAGCTGCTTGGCATCTCCGTAGGCGATCTTCCACTGCTCTCGCGCCATACCGCCCTGGAGGACGTTGCGACGCGATTGCGCTCATTGCATATTGCCGAACTGATACTCGAGGAAGATTTGATTTTTGATCATTATGTGCGTGAGGCGATGAAACCCACCGCGCCGGAATTGCGGAACACGAATGCAAGCCGACATGCCCAAAATAGCCATTGAAGAGACAATCGATCAGCCATATCCGCGGGTAAAACCGGCACGTCATATCCTGCCGTCATTGTTTCGACGCAGGGTGCCGGAACGGCTCCGGCCCAATGATCTGGAAGACATCGAGTATTTGCCGGTACCTGGCACGCACGACCCCGTGCCCCAAGCCGGCGGCAAGCCGCCGCTCCGACTCATCAGCTTCCTGTTGATCGTTATCCTGCCGTTTCTGGCGAGCTTGATCTATTACGTCTTCATTGCTTCGGATCAGTACGTTGCCGAAGCCCGTTTCGCCGTCCGCGCGCTCTCCGGCACCAGTTCGGATGACAAGGGCGACGGCAGCGGCGGATCCGAGAGTGGCGGCGGGGCGTCAGGCCTTCTCAACATGCGCTCCGCCTCACAGGATGCCTATGTCGTCACGAGCTTCATTCACTCCACCGAGATCCTCAGACGGATCGGTGAGAAACTCGACTATCGATCCATGTTCGCGCGGCAGGATGCGGATTTTATATCTCGATTCCGCTCTTCGGAATCCGATGAGGAGTTTCTGACCTATTGGCAAAACCATGTCAGCGCCTACATCGACGTCTCTTCCGGCATCATCACCTTGAAGGTGCGTGCATTCACGCCGGATGATTCCGTAAAGCTCTCCGACGCCATCATTCAGGAGAGCGAATCGCTGATCAACGAGCTCTCGCAGCGCGCACGCAACGATATCGTGCAAAGCATGCGGGCGGATGTCGAAAAGAGCGGGAAAGCCTATAGCGATACCCTGGCCGCGCTCAATCAGTTCCAACATCAATCCGGGCTTCTCAGCCCACAGACCCAGGCTAAAGACAGCAGTACCTTGCTAACGGGATTGCTTGCGCAGAAGCTCGAATTCGAAACACGCCTGTTCGTGATGAAGCAGTCGCATGCCGAGGGGTCGCCGACCTATCAGCAGCTCAGCCTTGCCCTGCAAAGCCTTGACGCTCAGATCGACAAGAAGAAGGCGGAGCTCACTGGGCCGGAAAACGCGAGCCTTGCCCAAGCGCTGCTGGAATACTCCAAGCTCGACACAGATCGGATGATTGCAGAGAAGCTCTACGAGGCCTCCCAGAGGAACTACGACGCAGTGCTTGCGGAAGCACTGCGCAAGACGCTCTATTTGGCCGTCTTCGTAAAGCCGGCGCTTCCGGACGAAGCCATATTTCCGCACCGTGTAACCACACCGCTGATCATATTGCTTGGTTTGGCGGTTCTCTGGACCACCCTTTCATTGATTTGGGCGTCGGTGGAGGATCATCGGATATGAGAAATACGCGATGATCCGCTTCAAGAACGTGTCGAAACACTTCAAGACGCAGAATAGCAAGAAAGTCATTCTGGATCGTATGAGCTGCGAATTCATGCCTGGCTATTCCTATGGTCTGCTCGGCGTGAACGGCGCTGGAAAGTCCACGACGATGCGGATGATCGCCGGCACCATGCTGCCAAATTCAGGCAAGATCACCAAGGACGTTCGGGTGTCCTGGCCGCTGGGCCTTGCCAGCGGCTTCAATCCTTATATGACCGGCCGTGCCAATCTTCACTTCGTCGCCCGCGCCTATGGAGAGGATGTCCGGCGAGTTTCCCGGTTTGTCGAAGAGTTCGCCGAACTTGGCGACTACATCAACGCGCCGGTGCGCACCTATTCTTCGGGCATGGGCGCACGATTGGCCTTCGGGCTCTCCATGGCGATCGAATTCGACTGCTATCTTGTCGATGAAGTTCTGGCCGTGGGCGACGCCCGGTTCCAGGAACGCTGTCGCATCGCATTTGAGAGCCGGCGGAAATATTCCGACGTGATCATGATCTCGCACAGCATGAGCATGATCAAACAGCATTGCGACAAGGGAATGGTGCTCGTCGATGGCAGACTTATGGTTTTCGATCAGGTCGAGCAGGCCATCGAAGCGTACTACAGATTGAACAGATAAGATGCGACGGATTGTCAACAAGGTCCCATATGGCTCACGATACCGGAAAGACGTCTGAAACTGTTCAGCTCAGCGCGATCCAGCACAGCCGCGATGTTGCCGCGAAACTGTCGGTGACTGCGCGAAAGTTGCGCTTTTCGACATCGAAGCGAAGCCAGTTTTACAAAGCAGTCGGACTGCGCCCTCGCCCGCTGGAGCAAATTCTTAGCAGGGCGATACTGGCTTCTACGCTATTGCTTCTTGTCATCCCGAACGCCGCTTCGCTCTATTACTTTACGCGTATGGCCTCGGATCAATTTCAGTCCGAAACGCGCTTTACCGTCCGGTCATCGACGCCGGCACTTGGGAAGGACGAACTGGCCAAGGTAACCGGCCTGCCATCGGCACAAATCGTTCAGGATACCCAAATCGTTACCAATTTCATCGCCAGCAAGGACATGGTGACTGCTCTCCAGGCCAAGGTCGACTTCCAAACGCTCTACGGAAACGCGGAAATCGATCCGTTGGCGAGGCTGAAGCAGGATGCGTCATCGGAAAAGATGCTCGACTATTGGAAGGATATGGTGTCCGTCAAAACCGACCCCAACAGCGGTATCGTGACGGTCAAGGTCCGTGCCTTTTCGGCGACCGATGCGCAGAAGCTGTTGCAAGAGGTTGTTGCGGCTTCCGAAGCCGTGGTCAACGATGTCAACAACCGCATCTGGCGTGATGTCATCACCACCGCTCAAACCAATTTGGACAATGCGAAGAATCAACTGCAGACAACGCGGCAGAAGCTTCAGCTCGCCCGCAACCAAACGGGCGTCCTCAGTGTCGAGGGATCATCGGCAATCCTCACGGGCCTGATAACCAGCGTTCAGACGGACAAGGTCAATCTTCAGCAGAAATACGATGCTTTGGTCCGGACGGTATCGCCCAATGCGCCGCAAATGAAGGTTCTGAAGCGCGAAATCGACAGCAAGGAAAAGCAACTGCAAGATCTGAACAGCCAGGTGGCGGGGCAGAATAAATCCGAGCAGAACCTTGCCGACGTGTCGGTCGAGATGTCTCAGCGGGAGTTAGAACAAAGCCTGGCCGAACAGCAATTCGCCACAGCCATGAAAACGCTGGAGCAAGTGCAGTTTGTCAGCAAGCAACAGCTTCTCTATCTCGACACGTTTCTTGCCCCCGATCTGCCGGACGAAGCGGAATATCCGAAACGAGGGCTTTGGATCGGCGGCATTTTGGCGGCGACCCTGGCCATTTGGGGCATTGTCGTCGGCGTGCTGACCACAGTGCGAAATCGTTTGGGGTGATCACGCTTCAACCACCCATGCAAAGTCTGCGCGACACCATCTACGGATTGATACCGAGGCCGCAGCCTTCGGCCGCGTCCCGCATCCGCCCGCCGGTAAAGCGGTTGCTGATCCTGTCGCGATACCCCAATCCCAGCGTCAGCTATTATCTGGATGAGCGAAGCAAGGCCCTTGCCGATATTCCCGTCATCCTGAAGGGGCTCGACGACGGATTGGGCGACGTCGATTGCGAAGGGCTTTTCGTCATTATCTGCCGCTATATCAAGGCGCCGCAATTGCGCTGGCTGGAGCAGAGGCATGGACGCCTGGCGGGGGTAGCCTATTTCGTTGACGACGATATCCCCGCCGTTATCGCGGGCGACGAAGCCAGTTGGCCCTATAAATTCAGGCTGCTCAATTTCGCCATCCGGCCGCTCCCGCGCCTCAACCGATTGCTGACCCACCTTTGGGCATCCACTGAGCACCTAGCTGGGACGCTCACAAACTCGGACCATAAGGTCGACATTCTCGCACCCATGCCGGCGCAGCCCTCTCAGAAATCACCCGCCATGATCGGTGAAACGGCTGCGTTGCTAAAGATGGTCTATCATGCGACCGGCATTCACCGTCATGAGCACGAGTTCCTGATGCAGATCGTCAGGACTGCCATGAACAAGCATAAGAATTTGCATTTCGAAGTCTTTGCCGATGGCGACCTTGCGCGCCGATGGCGTCGTCAGGGCATTGAACCGGGTCGGATGACGGTAAGCCCGCAGTTACCGTGGTCGTCCTATCTCGCGAGGACCACCAATCATGGTGCCGACATTGCCTTGGCGCCGCTCCTGGCGGGAAGGACCAACGACAGCCGCGCAGACACCAAGCGGATCGATATAAGCCGCATGGGGGCCGCCGCCATATTTTCCCGATGCGCGACATTCGCGCGTTGCGCCGTCGCCGGAGAGATTCATATCGGGAACACAGCCGAGGAGTGGGTGACGGCAATCGACCAGCTTGTGGAGGATGGGCATCGGCGAGAGATCGCGCGCAATGCCACACTACAGTCCCTGGAAAAAATGCGACAGAGCGCGACGCTGGCATTTCCAGGCATACGTTTCGATGGGCTCGGGGGATACGGCTTGATGGCCGGCCATTGAGGCGCTATCCGCTGTTGGGATTTGGATATCAAGACATCAATGACACTTAAGATTTTACCCAACGACGATCTTGAACGCGCGATTTCTGCCGGTGCGAATTCCAATCTTTGGAAATCCCTTGGCGACGATCCTGCCTTCGAAATTCGATTCGCACCGGTCCGGAAAAGGCTTGTCGTTATTCATATAGCCAGCACCGATGAAGCCATCGACCCGAAGTTCTACGTCAATCGCGGTCGCGGCTTTCGGGAAAAGGATGCGGTCACGCTGTCGGCGGGGAGACGCTTCATTATTACGGCGGATGTGGGAGCCGTCGGAACCATCTGCTCGCTGCGCGCCGACCCCGCAAGTTTCCCGACTACGTTCAGCTTCGACGTTGCGGCATTTTCTTCGGTGAAATCGGCCGAGAAGCATATTTCAACTCTGCTCGGCGCACACGCGCAGGCGGAGCGGTTCGATCTCGGCAAACTTGCGCAATATTGGACAAAAATGCCGAAGCTGCCCTTCGGAAAACGTTCGCCGAGTGCGACGATACAATATGCGGAGGCGAGCTATCGGCTTGCCACCAATCTTGCCGTATCACCCGTTTCCTCGACGGCGGGGATGTGGCTCAGCGTTGTTGTTCCGGTCTACAACGCTCCCTCACGATATCTCGACGATCTCATAAGCTCCTTCGAAGCACAAAGCGAAGCGGGTACGGAACTCATTCTGAGTGACGACGGCTCGACTTCGCCGGAAACGCGGCGATGGTATGAGACGCAAAAATCGAGGAACAACGTCCGTTTCGTTCTGAACGAGAAGAACGGCGGCATAGCGATCGCGACCAATGCCGGGCTTTTGCAGGCGCGCGGCCTGTGGGTCGCTTTGCTGGACCATGACGACGTGATCGCTCCTCACGCCTTCAAAGTCGTGCGGCATACGTTGGAGCAGAACCCCAATGCAAACTTCCTCTATACCGACGAACTGGTTGTCGACGATAGGCTGAAGCCCAAGGGCCTGATGTTGAAGCCGGCCTATGACCCCGTTCTTCTGACGGGCGTCAATTACATCAATCATTTCTCCATCTACCGCCGCAGCCGGCTTCACGAGATCGGCTATCTCCGCACCGGATACGACGGTTCGCAGGACTATGATCTCCTACTGCGTTATCTGGAAGGGCTGCCCGACAATACAATCCTTCACCTGCCCTACCCCGCCTATTGGTGGCGGCGCAACGGCCACACCTATTCGCGGAAATTCATGGATGCCGCGACCGCCAACGCCAGGAAGGCGATCGTGGAACGATTTGAGCGTCAAAAGCAGCCCATTCGTGTCGAGGAGGCCTTGACGAATACCCTGCATCGCGTGGTGTTCGAACGTTCGGAGACTTCATGGCCGAAGATCTCCATCATTATTCCCAGCAAGGATAGTTTCGACCTGATTTCCCGGGTGCTGAAGGATATCTTCGAGCAAACGGACTATGCCAATTTCGAAGTGCTGATCATCGACAACGGTTCTTCCGACAAGGCCGTGCTGGACCTTTACGAGCACTACCGCGAAACGCAGCCTGAGTTTTCAGCGACGATCACGCCCGAACCCTTCAATTTCTCGCGTTCGATCAATCGCGGTTTGCGCGCTGCAAAAGGCGAGCACTATCTGATCCTCAACAATGACGTCGAGATTATCGAGCCGGGCTGGCTGAAGGAGATGGTGGCCTGTCTCGCCTTCGAGGGGACCGGCATTGTCGGCGCCAAGCTTCTCTATCCGAACGACAAGATCCAGCATGCCGGCGTCCTCGTCGGCTTCGGCGGACTGGCGGGTCATTGGTACATGAACAAGCCCCGGGATTTCGGTGGCCCGATGAACAGGCTGCATGTCCGCAATTCGATGAGCTGCGTGACCGGGGCGGTGATGCTGATTTCCGGCGACTGTGCCGAAGCAATCGGCACGTTCGACGAAGAAAATTTCGCCGTCGCCTACAACGACGTCGACTATTGCCTGCGCGCCCACAAGGCCGGGTTTCGCATCATATGGACGCCATTCGCCTGCCTTTACCACCATGAATCGGTTTCACGGGGATCGGACAAATCGGGAGAACGGAAGAAACGATTTGAACGGGAGAAAGACAATCTGCGCCGGCTGCATGAGACGCAGACGTTTGAAGACCGCGCGATCAATCCAGCCTACAGCCGCGATAAATCGGACCCGAAGATCTTGATGCCAACGAAGCTGCGCATTCCATCGATGTAAGGTCTCGGCTGCTATCCCATCCAAACCGCCGCGAGCCGCTTTTATCCGCGATATTGCTCTTCGGTTACATATTCCATCCAGTCGGCGGCCTTGCCGTCCTGCATTTCCTGAATGGCGATATGCGTCAGCGCGGTGGCCGGCCCGGCGCCGTGCCAGTGCTTTTCGCCCGGGGCAAACCAGAGGACATCGCCGGCATTGATCTCGCGGATTTCGCCGCCCCAGCTTTGCGCAAGTCCCTTGCCGGAGGTCACCACGAGTGTCTGGCCGAAGGGATGTGTATGCCATGCGGTGCGGGCGCCCGGGTCGAAGCTGACATTGACCACCTGGACACGGGCCGGTGCCTGCGCCTGCATCAATGGTTCCTGGCGTACGCTGCCGGTAAAATACTCGGCCGGCGCATTGAAGGACGGACGCGATCCATTGGGCTTGATCTCCACGGAATTTCTCCTGCTTCCACCAGCGCGGCACCCGCCGCGCCTCGTTTTCTGCCGCAAGCCTATGCCATTCGATGACGTCATCCAAGCGACAACGCCGATGTCGGCGCTTTACAGTTGGATCAGATCCAAGTCCTTGCCGATCTCCCGTTTGGCAATCTCGACCAGGCTCATTTCATGGGTGAAGAGAATAGTCTGGAAACGCTCCGCCGTGCCGGCGAGCGCCTTCAGGCCGGCGCTGGCGCGGTCATCGTCGAAGGTCTGGAAGATGTCGTCGACGATCAACGGCGCGGGCTCGTTGCGGGAGGAATAATCTTCGAGGAAGGCGAGCCGCAGCGCCAGATAAAGCTGATCGCCGGTCCCCTCGCTCAAGCCATCCAGCGGCACGCGCTCGCCGCCTGAGCGCTCCGCCAGCAGTTGCAGAGCATCCCTCTCGTCATGTTCCTCGACCAGTCGCGCGAAGCGGTGGCCGGTCAGCAAGGAGAACAAATCCCCTGCCCGCTTGATGACCGGATCGGCCTGCCGCTCTCGATAGGCCTCCATCGAGCTTGCCAGCATCCGTGCCGCGAGTTTCAGCACCACCCATTGCCGCGCAAGGTCCTTGGCCTCCTGTTCGGCGGAGAGCTTCTCGAAGACGGCGTGTTCAGCGCTGACACCGGTTTCCAGCGCACGCTGCTGGCGCTGGTTTTCCGCGTGGCGCGCCACCAGCTCGCCATGGGCGGTGAATTGCCGGAGATCTTCGGCGGTCAGCCGCTCGATTTCCAGCTCCGCGGCGATGCGCTCGAAGCCGGCGAGCTGAGCGCGGGTCTCATCCTCGCTGCCGCCATCGGCCTGCTGGCGGAAACGGTCGCGGCTCTCCAGCAGCCTCGTGTTCAGCCGGGTACGTTCGCGCAGGCGCGACAGCAATGCCGGCAGATCGGCATCCTCGGGCAGATCGGCAGTCAGACGAGCAAGATCAGCCACCACCGTTGCAAGCGCGTCACTGCAGCGGAGGGCCTGTGCCTCGGCGCGCTGACGCTCCTCATCGAGCTGGTCGCGCTTCTTCTGCTCACCGCGCGCCGCATTGGCACGAGCGTGCAGCGCCTCGGCCGCGGCGTCCGGCGGCAGGTGGTCGAGTTCATAGCCGGCGGTTGCGGCAAGTGTTGCAAGCCGACGCTCGAAATCGGCCATGTCGCGGCGCATGCCGCTGACACGGCGTTGACGATTGTCATGCTCCGCCAAGACATCCGGCAGTTCCATCCATGCCTTCAAGGCAGCGGCAGCCATCTCCAGCGTCGCATCTGCGGGAAGACCGAACGGGAGGACAGCTTTACCAAACGCGTCGCGCCAACCGGCCTGCCGCCGCTCGATATCTTGGCCCTGTTCACCAAGACGCGTCAGCCGGTCGCGTGCCGAGGCGATTTCGCCTTCGCGCGTGCGACTTTCATTCCAACGCTCCGAAAGCAGGCGAAGATGTTTTCGCAACCCTTCCGCCATGGCGCCTGGCGGCAGCCGGCCGCTCTTATAGCCGATGGCGTCGGCGATATCTTTTAGCGCCGGAGACACACGCGCTTCGGCACGCGCAGCTTCATCCCGCTCGTCCACCAGATCGCGCAGAGCCCGACGCTCGCGGAACAACCCTTCAACCGCACGCCGCCATTCCAGCATGGCCGCCGGATCGAGCGCAGCGATACCGCAGGGCTCGAAGAGCGCGGCAAAGGTGGCGAGCGCTTTTGCGGATTTCTCTTCGCACTGTTGCAGTCGCTTTGCGGCCGCCTCACGCTCCTGCTGCAGCCGCGCGCGGCGCAATAGATTATCCGCATGGCGCGAGACGCGATCTGCATCACTCAGCGCCGCATCGGCCAGCCGATCCGCTTCCGCAAGGCTCGTCGTGAACCTCGCGATGGCTTTTCCATCGGGAGCCGGTCCACCATCCGCCAGCCCGTCGCGGATCGATTGCCATAGGCCATCGCGAGCATTGCGTGCGCCGGCGATCTGTTCACGTGTGACGATCGGACCCGTGCGCTCAGCATCCTCCAGCGCCTGCTCGATCTCAGCCAACTGCTCATCATGGAGGCGCACCTTGTCGGACGCCTCGCGCAGGCTGCCGCGGGCAGCATCGATAGCCTCGCGATGCGTGGCGATCTCGGCACTGTCCGGCAGCGGCGCGGAAAATAGCGCCTCGACATCGGCAACAGGAGGACGCAGGCGGTCAGCGGCCTCGCCAAGGTCTGCCTCGGCACGGCGGATATGCGTCTCCAACGCGTCGAGACGGGCAAGAGCGGTTAGATCACCGGTCAGTGACTCCAGTTGATCGAGATGAGGCCGGGGATCGATCAAACGGCCGGCAAGACCATCCCTCTCCAGCGCCACGAGCTGCCCGCGTTCGCCGTCCAACTGCTCTGCGATTGCCTGGGCTCGGAGCAGCAACCGCCTGCCCTCTTCCACCAGTTCCGAGAGGCGCGCGCGGTCGGCATCGCTCGGTTGCCGTTTTTCCAATTGCGCAACATCTGAAAGGCCGAGGCGGCGGGCAAGCTGTGCGAGCTCCGCATCATAGGTCGCCAACTCCTGGTCGACACGCGGCAGGTCATGGCGCTGGCTGCGATAATTGCCGCTATCGGCAAAAAGCTGCGTGATGTCGTTCGATATCCGCAGCAGCGTTTCGTCTATCTCAATCAGCGACAGCTCTTCGCCGGTGCGTGCGGCCAATTGCTGGGCACGGCGCAACTCGTCCTCGGCGGCGCGCTTGTCGCTCAGGCTCTGCTCCAGCCGATCCGCAAAATTGTCCGGTAAAACCGAGAGATCAGCGAGGCGGTCGAGAGCTGCGATCTCGCCATCGATTTCGGCCAGCAGCGGCTGCAGCGTCTTCAATCTTTGTAGTCGGTCTAGCGCCTGACGCGTCTGGCGACGCCGGTCCTGCAGGCGCTCCAATTCGCCTTCCAATTCGACGGCTTCCGCCAGCAACTTCTTCCAGTCACCGGATTTGAGCTCATTGTCGCGTTCGGCCCTGCGGGCCTCGTCATGGCGGTCCAGAGCGCGGTAGAAACTGCGATCCTTCGACCGCCGCTGGGCATAGATGCCGTCCGCTTCACCATCGAGAGACTGCCGCAGCCGCGACAGGCCCGTTAGGCCCGAGGCGGCGGAAAACAACAGGCTGCCGATCTCGCCGCCGCTGCGCAGCATGGCCGTCGCGCCTTGCCGCAATCGGAGAGAATCGAGCCCGAAAGCGCGCTCGAAGACATCGCGACTCAAATGGCCGAGGAACGGCGCCAAGGCATCTTCCGCAAGCGGCCCCTCCTTGTCGTCGGGAGCGAGCAGAGTGTTCTTGCGCCCGCGGCGGCGGCGGAAAGCCAACGACGCACCATACCGCGCGCTGATTGCAGCGCCGACACGAAGGCTCGTCGGCTCATGCAGGAAGCTTTGTTCGGCGGCAACGGGAAAGCCGAAAAGCAGATCCGAAATGGCACTGAGCGCCGAGGATTTCCCCGCCTCGTTCGGCCCATAAATGACATGAAGTTTCGCACCTGCACGAAAATCGAGCGTGCGGTCGGTCAGTGCACCGTAGCGGAGAATGTCGAGCCGATCGAAGCGCATGGGTCAGCCTGCCCCCTGCCCTCGCGCCAGCAGCAATTGCCGCGCCTCCTCGATCAGCATCTCGATGGTGTCGTCAAGCGGCAACTCCGCTGCGCCGAGGCCGGAGGGCAAGCGCATCGCGATTTCGCCAACGAGCCTTTCCGCTTCCGCGACGATATCCGCATCACCGGCATGTTCGGCCAGCAATTGGCCGAGATCGAGCGTGCCGTTAGCCTCGACAGCGCTTGCGACAGGTGGCTCCAGGCGCAGCTCCAGCTTCTCCAGCCAGATATCCTCATGCACGCGATGGCAGGCGGCCTCGACCTCGTCGCGCCATTGCTGGCGATTGGCGGCAATGGCGCCCTGCAACGGCGTGATGCCCGATAGCCGAACGCGCAGCGCCGTCATGCGTCCCGCCATGTCATCGGCAAGTGGCTGCACCGCCTGCTCGACGCGGCGCAGGATTGCGGCCTGATCGTCCTCGGGATCGACGGCAATATCGGCCTGCGCAAACCGCGCCTCGTCGACGATCAAGCGTTCGTGGCTGACGCAGCCTTCCTCGACCGTGACCAGCACGGCGCCCTTTGCCCCGCGCTCGCGAATGCTGCGGCCCTGCAGGTTGCCCGGAAAAACCACCAGCGGGTCGTTTGCCACCACCTCATAGTCGTGCACGTGGCCAAGCGCCCAATAATCGTAACCGCGCGAACGCAGATCATCGACCGAACACGGCGCGTAAGGCGCGTGCGGCTCGCGGCCGGTGAGCGAGGTATGGAGAATGCCGATATTGAACCAGCCGGACACGGGCGCCGGATAGGCAAGCGCCAGATTATCGTTGGCAGAGCGCTCGGCAAAGCCCTGCCCGTGCAGCGCTACCTGCAACCCATCCAGCCTGACGGAGCCGGGCTTGTTGGTCGGGAATTCATGGACATTGGCTGGCAGGGTAATGGTCTTGGTGATGACGCTCGCCGCGTCGTGATTGCCGCGTAGCAGATAGACCCGGATGCCGGCCCGCTCCAGCCGCGCCATTTCCCGATTGAAGAACAGGCCGATCTTGTTGTCCTTCCAATCGCCGTCATAGACATCGCCAGCGATAAGGAAGAAATCGACCGCTTTCTCGATCGCCAGCCCCACCAGCGTCGAAAAGGCCTTGCGGCTCGCTTCCACGAAGACGGCGGCGATAGCAGCATCTTTCAACGCCAGCCCCTGAAAAGGACTGCCGAGATGCAGATCGGCGGCGTGGATGAAACTGAAAGAGGGCATAAGCTCCGGTCATCGTCAGATATCTGGCACCTTCTTTTTACGGAAATACGGGGCCGATGAACACCATGCGGGAGAGGTCATCCAACGCTTTCATCTATTGCCGGGTCCTGTCATGCTCCTATGTCACGCGATTGCGATCTTGCAATGTCGCCCCAGGCTTGTCCGCACTCTGAGCGGCTGGTAGTGCCTTGGCATTTCATCACGAACGGAGACAATTCCATGAAACACGATGCTTTTGGCCGCACGCCCTTTATCGTTACAAATGTCGGCTTCGGCGCCTGGCAAATCGGCGGCGCCTGGGGTGATGTCAGCGAGGCGGACGGCCGCGCCGCCTTGAATGCTGCGCTCGACGCCGGCATGACCTTCATCGACACGGCCGACGTCTATGGCGACGGCCGCTCAGAAAAGATCATCGCAGACGTGTTGAAGGCGCGCGGCGGCACGCACCCGATGGTCGCGACCAAAGCCGGCCGTCGACTCAACCCGCACGTCGCCGACGGCTATAACAAGGCCAATCTCGAAGGCTTCATCGACCGCAGCCTGAAAAACCTCGGCGTCGACAGCCTGGACCTCGTGCAGTTGCATTGCCCGCCGACAGAGGTGCTCTACCGCCCCGAAGTCTTTGCCGGCCTTGACGAACTGCAGAAGGCCGGAAAGATCAAGGGCTACGGCGTCAGCGTCGAGAAAGTCGAGGAGGCGCTGAAGGCGATCGAATATCCGGGCGTGCTCAGCATCCAGATCATCTACAACATCTTCCGCCAGCGTCCCGACCACCTGTTCTTCAAGGAAGCCAGGCGCAAGAATGTTGCGGTCATTGCCCGTGTGCCGTTGGCCTCCGGCCTGCTTTCCGGCAAGATCACCCGCGATACCCAGTTCGCCAGCGACGATCATCGCAACTTCAACCGCCACGGCGAGGCCTTCGATGTCGGTGAGACCTTTGCCGGCGTTCCTTTTGAGGTCGGCCTGCAGGCGGTCGAAGAAGTGCGCAAGCTGGTTCCGGCGGGCGCCAGCATGGCAGCGTTCGCACTGCGCTGGATCCTGATGAGCGAAGCAGTCACCGTCGTCATCCCCGGTGCGCGCAATGCCGAGCAGGCCAGAGCCAATGCGGCAGCCGCCAATCTTGCGCCGCTTTCGGCCGATGTCATGGCGGCAACGCGCGAGATCTACGAACGTCTGATCGCCCCGCACGTTCATCACCGCTGGTAACGATAGGAGTTTCTGGAAAAATGCGTGGCCGGGTGCAGATCCGGCCACAGATTTTTTGTCCGGACGCTTCTTTGATCGCCCTCTGCAATTCCGAGCCTCCACTACGCCAGCAATTGAGATTGCCGGGCAATGAAAGCGGTGCATAAATCACGATCGGACATCAGGAAATGGGGGCTACAAGCACCCTCCAGGCAGGATAGGGAATTAATATGATCGTTCGTTCTTGGCGAGCCGTTGCTGGCTCCGATGAGGTGCTGGCGGCTTATGCGAAGCATCTTGAGACAACCACCTTTGTTGAAATGGCGCAGCTTCCCGGCCATCTTGGGGCGACCCTCGCCCGCAGGGTTCGTGGCGAGAACAATGAGCTGGTGGTTATGAGCTTTTGGGCCGATATGGCCTCTGCCGGTCACTTTGGCAAAGGTGATTTTGACGATGCGGTGGTGAAGGCAAGTACCCAGAAGCTTTTGCGCTCCTTCGATCTGAAGGTCGAGTATTTTGAGACCGTGGTTTCGACCGGGCTGGTCTCCGGTCATGATCGCCCCCGCGGCGACGAGTAGAGTTGGCACACCTGACCAAAAGTAGTCATTGGTGCATCGCTACAAAAAAGGGGGTCCGAAATGCTTCGAACCCCCTATATCCTCCACCATGGAGCAAAAGCCCCAATAGGCGGGTGAAAACGGATCAGCCGTTGACGGCGTCCTTCAGGCCCTTACCGGGCGTGAACTTCGGCACGTTACGAGCCGCGATATCAACTTCAGCGCCGGTGGACGGGTTACGGCCCTTCGTAGCTGCACGGTGGGAAACGGTGAAGCTGCCGAAACCTGCGAGACGAATGTCGCCGCCCTTCTTCAGTTCAGACTGGACGGTATCGAAAACAGCGTCAACAGCGGAAGCAGCGTCAGCCTTCGTAATACCGGCCTTCTCGGCCACTGCGGACACGAGCTCATTCTTATTCATGTTTCCACCCCTTTCTACTGGTATGAAACGACTCATCTTGTAAGCGGGGCGCAGAATACGAGTGCTCTAGCCCGCCGCAACCCCCAAAAGCCCTGCAAATCAAGGAAAAGCAAGCGCTGTCAAAAGCTTTTCACAAAAAAGACCGGCATTTTGCCGGTCTTTTCTGGTTTCATGTCAATTCGGCGCAAATGAGGCTCAACCACGCCTAGTGCGCGATGGCAGCACCCACATCGTCGACGCCTTCAACCGTTGCGATCACGGGCGTTTCAACGGTGCCATCCCACTCGATCGGCTCCGGTCTGCGGATCAGCGCATGCTTGATCACCTCGCCCATGCGCGATACCGGAACGATCTCCATGTTGTTCTTCACGTTGTCCGGAATCTCCGCCAAATCCTTGGCGTTTTCCTCCGGAATCAGCACCTTCTTGATGCCGCCGCGAAGCGCTGCAAGCAGCTTTTCCTTCAGGCCGCCGATCGGCAGCACGCGGCCGCGCAGCGTGATTTCACCGGTCATGGCGACATCCTTGGAAACGGGGATGCCGGTCATGATCGAGACGATTGCGGTCGCCATGGCGACACCAGCCGAGGGACCATCCTTCGGCGTCGCACCTTCCGGCACGTGCACGTGGATGTCGCTCTTGTCGAAGAGCGGCGGCTGGACGCCGAAATCGACGGCGCGCGAGCGGACATACGAGGCCGCCGCGGAAATCGATTCCTTCATGACTTCCTTCAGGTTGCCGGTGACCGTCATGCGGCCCTTGCCCGGCATCATCACGCCTTCGATCGTCAGCAACTCGCCGCCGACTTCCGTCCAGGCGAGACCGGTGACAACGCCGACCTGATCGTCGCGTTCCGCTTCGCCATGGCGGAAGCGCGGAACGCCGAGATATTCGTCGATATTCGCAGCGGTAACCGCGACGGACTTGGCCTTGCCCTTGATGATCTCGGTGACCGCCTTGCGGGCGAGCTTCATCAATTCGCGCTCAAAGTTACGCACACCTGCTTCGCGGGTGTACTGCTGGCTGATCGCCATCAGGGCGTCGTCGCTGACCGAAAATTCATTCGGCTGCAGCGCATGTTCCTTGATGGCCTTCGGCAACAGGTGCCGCTTGGCGATTTCGCGCTTCTCGTCTTCGGTGTAGCCGGCGATACGAATGATTTCCATGCGGTCCATCAGCGGCGCAGGGATGTTCAGCGTGTTCGCCGTCGTGATGAACATCACGTCAGACAGATCGTATTCGACTTCCAGGTAGTGATCCATAAAGGTCGAGTTCTGCGCCGGGTCCAGTACTTCCAGCAAGGCTGAAGACGGATCGCCGCGGAAATCCATGCCCATCTTGTCGATTTCGTCGAGCAGGAAGAGCGGGTTGGACTTCTTGGCCTTCTTCATCGACTGGATGACCTTGCCGGGCATCGAGCCGATATAGGTGCGGCGGTGACCGCGGATTTCGGCTTCGTCACGAACGCCGCCAAGCGCCATGCGGACATACTCACGGCCGGTCGCCTTGGCGATCGACTGCGCGAGCGAGGTCTTGCCGACGCCCGGAGGGCCGACGAGGCAAAGGATCGGGCCCTTGATCTTCGTCGCGCGCGCCTGGACGGCCAGATATTCGACGATGCGCTCCTTGACCTTGTCGAGACCGAAATGATCCGCTTCGAGGATCTTCTCGGCATTGTTCAGATCGGTCTTGATCTTCGACTTCTTGTGCCAAGGGATGCCCAGCAGCCAGTCGAGATAGTTGCGCACGACGGTGGCTTCCGCCGACATCGGGCTCATCTGACGCAGCTTCTTCAGCTCCGCATCGGCCTTTTCCTTGGCTTCCTTGGAGAGCTTTGTCTTGGAGATGCGCTCTTCCAGTTCGGCCATCTCGTCGCGGCCCTCTTCGCCGTCGCCGAGTTCCTTCTGGATCGCCTTCATCTGCTCATTCAGGTAGTATTCGCGCTGGGTCTTCTCCATCTGGCGCTTGACGCGCGAGCGGATACGCTTTTCGACCTGCAGAACCGAAATCTCGCCTTCCATGAAACCGAGCGCCTTTTCGAGGCGGCCCTTGACGCTGGTGGTTTCCAGCATTTCCTGCTTCTCGGTGATCTTGATCGACAGATGCGAAGCGACGGTGTCGGCGAGCTTCGAGTAGTCGTCGATCTGGCTGGCGGCGCCAACCACTTCCGGCGAAATCTTCTTGTTGAGCTTCACGTAGCTTTCGAATTCCGAAACGACCGAGCGGCTTAGCGCTTCCAGTTCGACCGGATCTTCATTCGGCTCATTCAGGACATGGCCGAGGGCCTCGTAAAAATCCTCGCGACCCGTATAAGTGTCGATCTCTGCGCGTGCCCGGCCCTCGACCAGCACCTTGACGGTGCCGTCTGGGAGCTTCAGGAGCTGCAGCACATTGGCTACCGTGCCGACCCTGTGGATTGCGTCCGGGGCGGGATCATCGTCGCTGGCATTGATCTGGGTGACGAGCATGATCTGCTTGTCGGACCCCATGACCTCTTCCAGCGCGCGGATGGACTTCTCCCGTCCGACGAACAGCGGCACGATCATGTGGGGGAAAACCACGATGTCGCGCAATGGCAATACCGGATAGGCAATGCTCTCATTTGCCGCAGACGTTTTCTTAGTCATGTCATTTCCTTTCCGTCGTCCCGTTCCCGGGCTCTTCTGCCGGCATGGGGGAATTAGCCGGCTCTCTCACTTGGGTTAGAAGTGGAGCTTCACATCATTCATTTCAAGTCGTGCAAAACGCGCTGCAGGGTGGCGAAACGCGCATGTCACGAGGAGGAACGCAACAACAAATACCGGGCCACGGCTACTCGAACATTGCCGGCAACACGGGCCCCACAAGGACCGAAGCCGGACGCAAAATCATATCCGCCGAGGATTCCCAGAATCACGCCATCATGGCCGCGGCAAGCGCTCTTCACAACCGGTTTCGTCGGCGTTCCAATAAGCTTATCCCGGACTTTATCAGGAAACTGTACGATTTTTCAAATAGAAAGGGGCCCGTCAACGACGAGCCCCTGATTTCAACCGCAAATCCGGCAATTAGGCAGTGGCGTTTGCCTTTTCTTCCTGCCGGTCGGCATAGATGTAGAGCGGGCGGGCGGAGCCGCGAACGACCTCTTCGGAGATGACCACTTCGCGAACACCTTCCAGCGCCGGCAGATCGAACATGGTGTCGAGCAGGATCTTTTCCATGATCGAGCGCAGGCCGCGAGCGCCGGTCTTGCGCACGATCGCCTTGCGGGCGATTTCGCGCAGCGCGTCCTCGTGGAAGGTCAACTCGACGTCTTCCATCTCGAACAGGCGCTGGTACTGCTTGACGAGCGCGTTCTTCGGTTCCGACAGGATCTGGATCAGCGCATCCTCGTCGAGGTCTTCCAGCGTCGCCAGAACCGGCAGACGGCCAATGAACTCCGGGATCAGGCCGAACTTGACCAGGTCTTCCGGCTCCAGTTCACGCAGCACTTCGCCGACGCGACGGTCATCCGGCGCCTTGACAGCGGCGCTGAAGCCGATCGAGGTCTTTTCGCCGCGAGCGGAGATGATCTTGTCGAGACCGGCGAAAGCGCCGCCGCAGATGAACAGGATGTTCGTGGTGTCGACCTGCAGGAATTCCTGCTGCGGATGCTTGCGGCCACCCTGGGGAGGAACCGAAGCGACCGTGCCTTCCATGATCTTCAGCAGCGCCTGCTGCACGCCTTCGCCCGACACATCGCGGGTGATCGACGGGTTGTCCGACTTGCGCGAGATCTTGTCGACTTCATCGATGTAGACGATGCCGCGCTGGGCGCGCTCAACATTGTAGTCGGCAGCCTGCAGCAGCTTCAGGATGATGTTTTCGACATCTTCGCCGACGTAACCGGCTTCGGTTAGCGTCGTGGCGTCAGCCATGGTAAACGGCACGTCGATGATACGGGCCAGCGTCTGTGCGAGGTAGGTCTTGCCGCAGCCGGTCGGGCCGACGAGCATGATGTTCGACTTCGCCAGTTCGACATCGCCGTTCTTCGACGCATGCGCGAGACGCTTGTAGTGGTTATGAACTGCCACTGACAGGATCTTCTTCGCCTGCCTCTGGCCGATGACGTATTCGTCGAGAACCTTGATGATATCCTGCGGTGTCGGCACGCCGTCACGGGATTTCACCATCGAGGACTTGTTCTCCTCGCGGATGATATCCATGCAGAGCTCGACGCATTCATCGCAGATGAAGACGGTCGGTCCGGCAATAAGCTTCCGGACTTCATGCTGGCTCTTGCCGCAGAATGAACAATACAGGGTATTCTTGGAGTCGCCGCCGTTGCTGCCGCTGACTTTGCTCATATCATTTTCCTTCCAGCACGCCGCTGATTCCCAGATTGAAATCGCGGTCCACTCAATGCGCCCACCGGACCTGCCCCTCGTTTATCAGCAGATCGCGGCGCTCTTCGGGGTACTGAACGTAGCCCAGACAACATATCCGGGCTGCGGTGGCAACGAATCCCCCTTCGAATGCCGAATGCTATGTCATAAAATCGCTACATAGCATTAATGCTTACTATTACCGTGTTCTACACCACATTAAACCCCTATTCGATCACAAATGGGATAGAACTGTGGCGTAGAAGACACCGCCCGTGGATAACTCAGGCGGGGGTTTCACCTTCCATTTCAGTACGAGACGTCAGCACCTTGTCGATCAGACCCCATTCCTTCGCCTCATCGGAGGACATGAAATGGTCACGATCGAGCGTCTGTTCAACCTCTTCGTAAGTCCGGCCGCAATGCTTGACGTAGACTTCGTTCAGGCGGCGCTTCATCTTGATGATGTCGCGGGCGTGACGCTCGATGTCCGAAGCCTGCCCCTGGAAGCCGCCGGAAGGCTGGTGAACCATGATGCGGGAATTCGGCGTGGCGAAACGCATGTCCTTGTCGCCGGCCGCGAGCAGCAGCGAGCCCATGGACGCAGCCTGGCCGATGCAAAGCGTGGATACGGCGGGCTTGATGAACTGCATGGTGTCATAGATTGCCATGCCGGCGGTGACAACGCCGCCCGGGGAATTGATGTAGAGCGCGATTTCTTTCTTCGGGTTTTCCGCCTCGAGGAAGAGAAGCTGGGCGCAGACCAGCGTCGCCATTTGATCTTCGACCGGGCCCGTCAGGAAGATGATGCGTTCCTTCAGCAGGCGAGAATAGATGTCGTAAGACCGTTCCCCGCGGTTGGTCTGCTCAACAACCATCGGCACCAGAGCCATAGCTGTATCGACTGGATTTCTCATGTGCGTCCTTTACCAAGCTTGCCCCGGCGGCGAAAACGCCGGGAATCGAATAAAATCCCTTACCCTACATAGAGTGTCACTGCCCTGCACTTCAAGACGCGCGAAAGGATAACGTCAAAAAGGCCTAATGGCCCAGGAGATGTTGAGGAAGCGTTTCTAACCGCTGATTTCCTCATGCCAATAGCTCCGATGACGCTCTCCGCGCGGTCCACCGCTTTTCCCAACTGCAGGGTGAAGGAAGGATGAAGCGCAGACGAGCTTGGCACAGCGTAATCCCATGCGCAGGTAAAATTTACCAAGCGACTTAAGGAACTCACCATCTTATTCGGCGATGATGCCTCCATTGCAAGCGTTACCGTGTCCTTTGCGCCGACGAAATCCGCGCCACGGTAAAGGAGAAACGCATATCGTGCTCAATATCACAACGGGCCTCACCATCTGGTGTTCGGAAGCGATTACGCTCGCAACCGTGCTTTTCTTTGCCTGGCGGCATGATCGCCAGACGCCTGCCTATTTGATGTGGTCGCTGGGCTTCACCGTCAGCGCCGTCGGGTTCGCCCTCGTGGCAGCGCGCGGCTTCATTCCGGATTTCCTGTCGATCGAAGTCGGCAACGGCATCGCTCTGCTCGGCGAAAGTGCCTGGATCGCCGGCTTTTGCTGGATGGACAATCGCCGGCTGGACTGGCGGGCGCTGTTCCCGCCAGCCATCTGGTTTGCCGGCGTCGAACTGCCTTGGATTCACGAGAGTTTCGTCAATCGCGTCATCCTCTACGATCTCGCCGGCGCGGTCGGCGCGACGCTGCTTGCCGCCGCGGTCCGCCCGGCGGAAGGCCGGCGCGAAGGGGTGCGCGGTCTGCTCGGCTTCGTTTTCATGGCGCTCGCCTGCCTTTGCTTTGTTTCCGCCATGTCGATGACGCTTCTGCAGCTCAACCTTGAGGAAGCGCAGAGCTATCGCAGCTACTCCGCCCTTGGCAGCGCGTTGCTGATCACCACGGCAATCGCACTCACTGGCAAGCTGATGATGGAGCGGTCCGAACGACGCTGGCGGGCGATATCGGTCACGGATACGTTGACGGGCGTGCTGAACCGACGCGGCCTGCAGGATTATTTCGAACTTGTCGCCGGAAAGACGACCAAAGACTCGCGGAAGATCGCCACGCTGCTGTTCGATCTCGATCACTTCAAGGCGATCAACGACCGTTATGGCCACCAGACGGGCGATATCGTGCTTGCCGAATTCGCTCGCATCGGACGACAGTTCGTGCCTCGCAACGGCGCATTCGGCCGCATGGGTGGCGAGGAATTTACCGCCTTCATCCTCGTAGACGACCAAGCGGAGGCCGAGGCGATCGCCGAGACGATCCGCCTGGACTTCTGCCGTGTGCCGCTGCTTGCCGGCCGCTCGTTAGTGCCAGCGACCGTCAGCATCGGTCTGGCGATCATGCCATGCGAAAACGCCAATTGGGACCGATTGGTTTCCGCCGCAGATCGGGCGCTTTATGCCGCCAAGCGCGGCGGCCGCAATTGCACGATCGTCTTCAGCGAGGCGGAAGCGGCAATGGCCACCGATACCCCGCCCGATCCGAACGGCGGCGAGCTTGTGCCGACACTCGATGATCAGATTCATGCGCTGCGCCGCCTCGGTACGCTGGCACGGATGTAACGGCCTTTTCCCATCCGCTTTATTCCGATAATCCTTTCGTCATGACCACATCCTCCGTTTTCTCCATCGATCCCGTGGCGCGTCGCGTGTCCCTCAATGCGCGCGATCCCGCCTTCTACAACAATCCGAACGCCGTCTATGCCGCCCTGCATGCCGAATGTCCCACCTTCTATTGGGAACAGCAGAAGCAATGGTATTTCACCGGCTATGACCATGTGAACGGCCTGCTGCGCGACCGCCGCTTCGGCCGGCAGATCCTGCATATCGCCAGCCGCGAAGAACTCGGCCTGCCCGCGCCGCAGCCGCATCTCAAAAATTTCGATCTTGCCGAACAACATTCACTGCTCGAAATCGAGCCGCCCGAGCACACGCGGCTGAGAACCCTCGTCAACCGCGCCTTCGTCTCCCGTCACGTCGAGAAGATGAAGCCGGAGCTGGCGGAGCTCGCCAACCGGCTGATCGATAATTTCGAAGAAAAAAGCGAAGTCGAACTGCTGTCGGCCTTTGCCGATATCATTCCCGTCACCATGATCGCGCGGATGATCGGCATTCCGGAAGAGATGGGGCCGCAATTGCTGAAGTGGTCGCATGCCTATGTACGCATGTACATATTCGGCCGCACGCCCGAAGACGAGCTTGCCGCCGATCAGGCAGCCAAGGAATTTGCCGACTACGTGAAAACGGTCATTCGCGAGCGCCGCGCCAATCCGCAGGACGATCTCCTCACGCATATGATCACAACCGAGCATAAGGGCCAGTATCTGACCGAGGACGAGCTGGTCTCAACGACGATCGTGCTGCTCAATGCCGGCCACGAGGCGACGGTGCATCAGATCGGCAATTCCGTCCGTGTCATTCTGGAGAACGGCTACGCACCTGCCGCGCTTTTCAAGGATGAGGCGACGACGGAGCGTACTGTCGAGGAAACGCTGCGAATCTGCGCGCCCGTGCATGTCTTCCAGCGCTGGTGCCTGGAGCCGGCAGAAATCGACGGCGTGTCCTTCCAGCGTGGCGATAAGGTGGCGTTGATTCTCGCCGCCGCCAATCTCGACCCCACGAAGTTCTCCGATCCCCTCACCTTCAAGCCCGACCGCAACGAAGCACCCAATCTCTCCTTCGGCGCCGGTATCCATTTCTGCATCGGCGCGCCGCTGGCGCGGCTGGAATTGAACGTGGTGCTGCCGATCCTGTTCGAACGCCTGCCCGGCCTGACGCTCAAGAAGACGCCGGAGGTCAAGGATCTCTATCAATTCCACGGCCTCGACAAGCTGGAACTGAGCTGGTGAGTTAAGTATTGCCTTTGGCCGAGAGCCCGCCAATCCCGATTGCGCGTTACGCCTTGATTGCAGGACTATCCGCTAGGTTCATTGATCGCCTAAAACGCAAAATGGCGCGCCGGGCGGGCGCGCCATTGCAAAACCCTTGGCAGCGGGCGGCATGCGCCCGCCTCTGCCATATCAGCCGTAACGGCCGGTGATGTAGTCTTCCGTGCGCTTGACCTTCGGCGCCTGGAAAATCTGCTCGGTCGCGCCGTATTCGATCAACTCACCTAGATACATGAAGGCGGTGTTGTCGGAGATACGGCTCGCCTGCTGCATGTTGTGCGTCACGATGACGACCGTGAACTCGCCCTTAAGCTGCGAGACCAATTCCTCGACCTTGGCGGTCGAGATAGGATCGAGAGCCGAAGTCGGCTCGTCGAGAAGCAACACGGATGGCTTCACCGCGATGGCGCGGGCGATGCAGAGACGCTGCTGCTGGCCGCCGGAAAGGCCAAGTCCGCTCTGGTGCAGCTTTTCCTTCACTTCGCTCCAAAGCGCAGTTTCAGTCAGCGCCGCTTCGACGCGGGCGTCCATTTCCGCCTTGGAAATCTTCTCATAGAGCCGGATGCCGAAAGCGACGTTTTCATAGATCGACATCGGGAACGGCGTGGGCTTCTGGAACACCATGCCGACCTTGGCACGCAAATCGTTCAGATCGACGTCCTTGGCGAGGATATTGCGGCCATCCAACAGGATCTCGCCGCCAACAGTCTGGCCCGGATAGAGATCATACATCCGGTTGAAGGTGCGCAGCAGCGTGGACTTGCCGCAACCCGAAGGGCCGATGAAGGCGGTGACCGCATTTTTGCGGATGTTCATGTTCACACCCTTCAGAACGCGATGGCCGTTCTGATAGGTGAAATCGAGGTTCTTCACCTCAAGTTTCGCGAGCATGCCGGGACCCGACTGTGAAACGGCGTCCTTCCCCGACTGTGCGTTGACGCTCTGGAAATTGCTGTCGCTCATGTTCATGGTTTCATTCCTATCGTTCGGCGGCTGCGTCACTGGCGGCGCCCACTCAAGACACGGGCAAGGATGTTAAGGGCTAGGATGGCAACGGTGATGATCAGCGCGCCGGCCCAAGCCAGTTGTTTGAGATCCTCACCTGCATCGGCGGCGAGCGTGTTGATGGCAACCGGCAGCGTGGCGATTGGACCGGTCACGCCCGCATTCATAAATTTGCTGTAACCGGCGGTGAAGAGAAGCGGCGCGGTTTCGCCGCTGATACGGGCGACGGCCAGCAGGATGCCGGTGAGGATGCCGGTCCAGGCGGAACGGTAGATCACCATCATCATGGACTTCCAGCGCGGCGCGCCGAGCGCGGCGGTCGCCTCACGAAGCGCATTTGGCACCAGCAACAGCATATCCTGCGTCGTGCGGTTGACGACCGGAAGGGCGATCAGCGCCAGCGCGAGGATGCCGGCGATGGCGGAGTTGCCGTGCATGGGCACGACCACGAGGCCGTAGACGAACACGCCGATGATGATCGAGGGTGCGGACAGCAAGATGTCGTTGATGAACTTGGCGGCCTCGGCAAGCTTGGTGCCGTTGGCATATTCCACCAGATAGGTGCCGGCGAGAATGCCGATCGGCGCGGCGATCAGGATGGCGCAGCCCGTGACCAGCACGGTGCCATAGATCGCGTTGATCAGACCACCGCGCGAGCCCTGCGCCGGGATCGACATCGTGAAGACGTCGAGGCTGAGTGCCGATACGCCGCGATAAAGCAGGGTCACAAGGATCACGCTGAGAAAGAATATGCCGAGGATGGCCGCGAGGAAGCACAAGGCCATCATCACGCGGTTCTTCCCATAGCGCCTCGACACGAGATTCTGACGAATTGCATTTTCCATGGGTGTTTTCCTCAATGCGCGTCGCCGCGGCCGATCATCCATCTCGCCGCTGCTAGCACGCAGAAGGAAAGGACGAACAGGAGCAGGCCGAGCGCGATCAGGCTCGACAATTGTAGACCGTCGGCATCGCCGAAGTTGTTCGCGATCTGGGCGGAAATGGTGGTGGACGGCGAAATGATCGACGATTGCAAACGGCTAACCGAGCCTACAACGAAGGTGACGGCCATGGTTTCGCCAAGCGCGCGGCCGAGGCCGAGCATGATGCCGCCGACGAGGCCGCGACGTGTATAGGGGATCAGGATGTGGCGGGCCACCTCCCATGTGGTCATGCCCATGCCGTAAGCGGATTCACGCAACATCGGCGGCACGGTGCTGAACACGTCGCGGGCGATCGCGGTGATGAACGGCAGGATCATGACAGCCAGCACGAGGCTTGCCGTCAACAGGCCGACGCCCGGGGCCGGCGGCTGGAACAGCAGGCCGATCAACGGCACTTGGCCGATCGTCATCATAAGGAAGGGCAGGATATAGTTCTGCATCAGCGGCACGAGAATGAACAAACCGACGATACCGTAGATAATGGAGGGCACACCGGCCAAAAGCTCGATGGCCGTGCTGATCGGACGTCGCAGGCTGCCGGGGCAAAGTTCCGTGAGGAAGATGGCAATGCCGATGCCGAGGGGAACGGCAATCAGCATGGCGATGAACGAACTCACCAGCGTACCGACCACGGCAGGCACTGCACCGTAGATGTCAACGGGAGCGCTCCACTTTGTGCCAAAGAGGAACGACAAGCCGAAGGTCTGGAAGGTTGGCAAGGCATCGATGACAAGAACCACCAGGATTGCCAGCAGCAGAAGCACGACGAGAGTAGCCGAGCCAAGCGTCATAAAATAGAAAATCCGATCCTGCGTCCGGAATTTTCTGGTGCTGGCGGTGGTATCTATAGCCTGGAAGGCAGCCGTCTGAGTCGCGTCAGCCATCGATTTCCCCTTGTCCGTGACGAAAGGCGGACAGGGCTATACCCTGTCCGCCGCAGCTTCTCACCCAGCACAAATTACTTCGTGCCGAAATCCTTCTGCCAGGACTTCTCGACAATCTCGACGACATTGTCCGGGACTGCCAGATAAGACAGGGCGGTCGCGTCCTTCTGACCGTTCTGATAGGACCACTTGAAGAACTTCAGGGCCTCTTCGTTCTTAGCGGCATCGGCCGGCTTCTTGTAGAGCATAACCCAGGTCGAAGCGGCAATCGGCCAGCTCTTTTCGCCCGGCTGATTGGTGATGATCAGGTTGAAGTTCCTGGCATGAGCCCAATCGGCGTTGGAAGCAGCAGCCTTGAATGTATCGAGGCTAGGCTCGACAACCTTGCCGGCAGCATTCTTCATCTTCGCGAAACCGATATGGTTGGCGACGACGTAAGAATATTCAACGTAAGAGATCGAACCAGCCGTCTGGTTGACAGTGGTGGAAACGCCTTCGGAACCCTTGGCGCCAAAGCCGACCGGCCATTCAACTGCCGTGTTCGAACCAACCTTTTCTTTCCACTCCGGCGAAACCTTCGACAGGAAATCGGTGAAGTTGAAGGTCGTGCCCGAGCTGTCGGCGCGATAAACGACGGAGATCGCGGTGGAAGGCAGCTTCACGTCGGGGTTCAGGGCCTTGATGGCTGCATCGTCCCACTTGGCGACCTTGCCGAGGAAGATGTCGGCCAGCGTCTTGCCGTCGAGAACGAGTTCGCCCGGCTTTACGCCTTCAACGTTATAGGAAACGACGATACCGCCGGAGATCATCGGGAACTGGGCAATGCCGTTCTTCTCGAGGTCAGCGTCGCTCATCGGCTTGTCCGAAGCGCCGAATACGATCGTCTTGTCGAGGAGCTGCTTGATGCCGGCGCCCGAACCGACCGACTGGTAGTTGACGACGTTGTTCGTCGCAGCCTTATAGCCTTCAGCCCACTTGGACATAACCGGCGCGATAAAGCTCGAGCCGGCGCCCGTGATGTCGGCAGCCGAGGCCGACACGGACATAGCCGCGATGAAGCCTGCAGTCAGGCAAAGCGAACGAAATTTCTGATTCAACATGATTGAACTCACTTCCTCAAGTGATGAATGGATGGCGAGCAGGATCTGAGCACGGAACGTCCCCATCGGTTCGTAACCCCCACCTCAATCTCCTGGCGACAGTGATGGCTCTAATCTCGCAGTGTTTCAGTTTGATGACAGTTTGGTGAAAGGCCAGTGACACAACTTGCGGCAATGAAAACGGCTATTTGCGCTGGCCGGCTAACAAATGCCTGCGCGCGTCCGAGCGGCGCTGGCCGTCCTGATTTGATTCGACCGGCTTTGCGGCGCCTTCAGAGACGGATCACATAATCCTTTCGGGTGGTTTCAATGACTTCCCACGTCCCCTTAAAGCCGGGTCTCAGAATCATCCGATCGCCGGCACGCAGGTGAAAAGCCTCGCCATTTTCGGCAGTTACCACCGAGTAGCCGGAAAGGATATGGAAATACTCCCACTCGTCATAGACGATTCGCCATTTTCCGGGCGTTGCCTCCCATATGCCCGCGTAGAGGCCGCCATCAGCTTCCTCGACATTCCAGGTGCGGAACTTTGGTGCCCCGGAAACGATGCGATCGTCGGCGGGAGCGCCAACTTCCGGCTCGATGCCGTCGGGGTCCAATCGTAAATACGTTGTCATAATTCTTCCGTCCCGATCTGGAAACGCTTCCGTGTCATACCTTTGCCAGCGCCTGCTCAAGGTCGGCGATGATGTCCTTGACGTCCTCGATACCGATCGACAGGCGCACCACGTCGGGACCGGCGCCGGCTGCGATTTTCTGCTCGTCGGTGAGCTGCTTGTGCGTCGTCGAGGCGGGGTGGATGACCAGCGAACGCGTGTCGCCGATATTGGCGAGATGAGAAAAGAGCTCCAGGCCTTCCACCAGTCCCTTGCCCGCCTCATACCCGCCCTTCAACCCGAAAGTGAAGACGGAACCCGCCCCCTTGGGCGAATAGCGCTGTTGCAGCGGATGGTTCGGGTCGTCCTCAAGGCCGGCATAGTTCACCCAGGCCACCTTGTCCTGCCCTTTCAGCCAGCGGGCGACGGCGATCGCATTGTCGGAATGGCGCTGCATGCGCAGCGGCAACGTCTCGATGCCCGTAAGGATCAAGAAGGCATTGAAGGGGGAGATGGCAGGGCCGAGATCGCGCAGGCCGAGGACGCGACAGGCGATGGCGAAAGCGAAATTGCCGAAGGTCGCGTGCAGCACGATGCCGTTATATTCCAGCCTCGGCGTCGACAGCATCGGATAATTGCCTGACGCGGACCAGTCGAAGGTGCCGCCATCGATGATCATGCCACCCATGGAATTGCCGTGGCCGCCCATGAATTTGGTCAGCGAATGGATGACGATGTCGGCGCCATGCTCCAACGGCCGGATGAGATAGGGGCTGGCCATGGTATTGTCGACGATCAGCGGCAGGCCGTGCCGGCGGGCAACGGCGGCGATCGCCTCGATGTCGACGAAGGTACCGCCGGGATTGGCGAGGCTTTCAATGAAGATGCCGCGGGTGCGGCTGTCGATCTGTGTCTCGAACGTGGCCGGATCGGCGGAGTCGGCCCAGCGCACATGCCAATCGAAATTCTGGAAGGAGTGGCCGAACTGATTGATCGAGCCACCGTAGAGCTGCCTGGCGGCGACGAAATTGTCGCCCGGCTGCATGATGGTGTGAAAGACGAGCATCTGAGCAGCATGACCAGAGGCGACGGCGAGGCCGGCCGTGCCGCCTTCGAGGGCTGCCACCCGTTCCTCGAGTACGGCCTGGGTCGGGTTCATGATACGCGTGTAGATATTGCCGAACTGCTGCAGCCCGAAGAGTGCGGCGGCGTGGTCCGCATCCTGAAAGACGAAGGAGGTCGTCTGATAGATCGGTGTCGCGCGGGCGCCCGTCGTCGGGTCCGGCTGCGCGCCCGCATGAATCGCCAGCGTGTCGAAACCTGGATTGTTGGTCGGCATGCCCTCTCCTTCCGCCCATACTATTATAACGGGAGGATCATAGCGTCTCAGGCCTTAAAGTTAACCGCGAACTTTGCCGAGCTTTTCCGCTCACGGAAAAAACCTGCCATCTTTCGGCGATATCGCGCGACAAAATGGTCAGCTTTTCGCAGTAGTCAGGCGCAGGCTGTCGGGGTCAGGCGACCAGGCGCGGATATTCGATGGCCGGGCAGCGATCCATGACGACCTTGACGCCGGCCGCTTCCGCTCTCGCAGCGGCGGCATCGTCTCTGACGCCGAGCTGGCCCCAAATGACCGGCGGCCTCGGCTCGATCATGATCGTCTCCTCGACCACCGAGCGCAGATATTCCGGTGCACGGAAGACATCAACCATGTCGACCGGCTCGGGAATATCGGCCAGATGACCAAAGACCCATTGTCCGAGGATCTCCTTGCCGGCCTGCCCGGGATTGACGGGAATGACGCGATAGCCTCGCGCCATCAGGTAGGCCATGACGCCGTTGCTAGGCCGCGCGGGATTGGGCGATGCGCCAACAAGCGCAATGGTCCGTACGGATAAAAGGATATCGGCGATATAAGAATCCTCGTAGCGGTCATGGTTCATCACGGAGCCTCCCTTTGGATCACACTTGCGTTTTGCCACAAATCCGGAAACCACGGCCGCGGCTTTCGCGTATATATAGGTATTATAACAATTTCAGGGAGAATTGCTCCGATGAAAAAAATCATCCTGCTGAGCCTGCTGATTGCCTCCGCCGCCAGCCCGGCCTTGGCGATCTCACGGTACAACTCCATGTCCTTCACCTGTGGCCAGGCTAAGGCGATCATAGACCGCGAACGGGCGGTAATCATGCGCTATCCGTCCACCAGGGTGCGCAACATGACGCTCTATGATCGTGTCGTTTCTGACAGCAATGCCTGCGATCCCGGCTACTATGCCTATCAGGACTATATTCCGACCAAGGACAGGCCCAACTGCCCCGTCTACACATGTCGGCCGTCGACCGATTTCGACGACGATGATTTGCTCATCCCGCATCGATAGCAGCAGGGCAAAGCAGGTTGCTAGCCTCTCTCGATCTCGATTTGCGCATGGGATTGTGGTTCAGCCTGCATCACGTTGATCGCGATGCGGTGCAGTTTTGCCCCGCGGCCGCAATTTGGTTACTCCCCAAAACGTGCCGTTCCTTAATCATGATAGCACGATAACATCCTCATAGCGCTTTGGATGTTATCGGAATAACCCCAGACAATGCGTTCACCCGCCATGCAATTTTTGTTCTCTCTTCATTCCCCTGTAAATTAGAAACACCTCATGGTTGCGCGAATAAATAGAACAAATAGCGAACGCTCAACCGCACTTTTCTATGGATTTATTGAGGAAAGCAACAGCCAGAAGCATGTAAACCCACACATGTTGTTGCTTTTGGAGTATTGAGCGTCAATGGCATCCCGTATACCCGCAAATCATCAAACTCTCGCCCGTTGCCGGGTAATTTCGAGGTCTCCGTGTCCGCTGACGTTATCGTTCTCGTCCTCTTCGGCGCCCTGCTGCACGCAACGTGGAATGCAATCATCAAGGCGGGAACGGAGAAGTCCCTGGATGCCGCAATGGTTGCAGCCGGCGGCGCGGTCACTGCCCTGCCCTTTCTGCCGTTTCTGCCGTTGCCGGCTTCGGCCGCCTGGCCCTTCATCGGCGCCTCGGCGATCCTGCAATTTGCTTATTTTCAGTTGGTAGCCGCGGCCTACCGCGCCGGCGACATCGGTCTCGTCTATCCGCTGATGCGCGGGGTGGCGCCACTGATCATCGTTGCGACCAGCGGATTCATCCTTCGGGAGACGCTGTCCAGCGGTGCTCTGCTCGGTACGATGACGATCTGCGCCGGAATATTGACGCTTGCCTTCGAAGCCCGGAAGGGCGGCCGGCAGGCCATCGTGCTTGCTTTGTCGAACGCGGTGGTCATCGCCACCTATACCTATGTCGATGGTATCGGCGCACGCCTTTCCGGCAATTCCATATCCTATACGCTGTGGATGTCGCTCCTGCCGCCGGTGCTACTGTTTGCCTGGGCAATCTCGCAGCGCGGCTTTTCCGTTGTCGCCGCCCATGTCCGCTACAATTGGTGGCGCGGCCTAATCGGCGGCGGCGGTTCGCTGACGTCCTATGGCCTGGCATTGTGGGCGATGACCAAGGCGCCCGTCGCCATGGTGGCGGCGCTACGCGAGACATCGATCCTATTTGCACTGGTGATTTCGGTGGTCATCCTGAAGGAGCGATCGAGCATCTGGCGTTATGTCGCCGGTGCCATTATTGCAGGCGGCGTGTTGGTTCTAAGACTGGCCTAAAGATGAGAAATATGGGGTATTGAAATACCGTATATTTAACCTATTGATTCTGTTCACGAATTTTTCAGACAGCCAAATCCTGTCTTATTGACCTCAACAGCTATTCCCTTTATAAGCCGCGCCAGATCGCAGCCTTTCCGGGCTGCTTTCTTTTTGGCGCGCGTTTCGCTCGCCAAACCAAGCAACAAGAAACGCCCTGATGCCTTCGGGTCCAGGGTCCCAAAAGAGAGTATTCAACATGGCAACCTTCTCCCAGAAGCCTGCAGAGGTGGAGAAGAAGTGGGTTCTCATCGACGCCGAAGGGCTCGTCGTTGGCCGTCTCGCTTCTCTCATCGCAATGCGTCTGCGTGGCAAGCATAAGGCTACCTTCACGCCGCACGTCGACGACGGCGACAACGTCATCGTCATCAATGCCGACAAGGTCGTCTTCACCGGCAAGAAGTACGAAGACAAGGTTTACTACTGGCACACCGGTTACGCCGGCGGCATCAAGGAGCGCACCGCTCGCCAGATCATCGAAGGCCGCTTCCCGGAGCGCGTTCTCGAGAAGGCTGTCGAACGCATGGTTCCGCGCGGCCCGCTCGGCCGTCGCCAGATGAAGAACCTGCGCGTCTACGCCGGCTCCAACCATCCCCATGAAGCCCAGCAGCCGGTCGTTCTCGACGTGGCCAAGCTGAACAAGAAGAACGTAAGGAGCGCCTGATAATGGCTGATCTCTCTTCCCTGAAGGATCTCGGCACGGCATCGGAAGCTGCTGCTCCGGTTCACGTCCGCAAGGTTGACTCGCTTGGCCGTTCCTACGCGACCGGCAAGCGCAAGGACGCCGTCGCCCGCGTTTGGGTCAAGGCCGGCTCCGGCAAGATCATCGTCAACGGCAAGGACTACACGGCTTATTTCGCCCGTCCGGTTCTGCAGATGATCCTGCGTCAGCCGATCGTCGCTGCTGCCCGTGACGGCCAGTTCGACATCGTTGCCACCGTCGCCGGCGGCGGTCTTTCCGGCCAGGCCGGTGCCGTTCGTCACGGCCTGTCCAAGGCGCTCACCTACTTCGAACCGGGCCTGCGCTCGGTCCTGAAGAAGGGCGGCTTCCTGACCCGCGACAGCCGCGTCGTCGAACGCAAGAAGTACGGCCGCGCCAAGGCACGTCGTTCGTTCCAGTTCTCCAAGCGTTAATCGCTTATCCGAGATTGGATTTTGGAAAGGCCGGGTTCGCCCGGCCTTTTTGTTTATGTGGAGTGCCGCCCCCGCTTAGGTCTTCCGGTCGTTCAGCCCGCCCAGCCAATACCGGGATGGGTCAGCGCTTTTTTTGCTTCCTGATCGTATGATCGACTATAGAGGAGCGGGACAGGAACCGTACGGGGACGGAAATGAGATCTGACGGGCTAAGCTTGATCTCTTCGCTGGCGCTTGCGGTTCTCTGCGCAACCGCGGCTTTTTCAGCGGATACCGTAACGACGATCGAGGCAACGCCGGTACCCATGGAAAGCATGCGGGATTTCCTGCAAGCCAATCCGGACTGCCAGCAATTTACCGATCAATGTTCGATCTGCACCGTTGCCAACGGAAAGGCCGAATGCTCCACGCCGCAAATCGCGTGCGTGAAAAAGGCGTATCAATGCACAGCACGTGCAAAGCAGTAGCTCGGAAAGCCGCCTGCTTGCAATTAGCGCCGATGTCTCCTAACTCGAGTCAGCCGAAGGCACATCACGACCCGGGCCTAGTTTCCACGCAAGGAGAATCCCATGCCGAGCACGTCGATTGATCATGCCTTTTCAGCCACCAGCCTGACGTCGGCGGCCAGCGATCCGACTTTTGCGGGCGCGCTCTCCTTCATGCGCCGGCGTTTCACCAAATCGCTCGAGGGCGTCGACGCCGTCGTCTGGGGTATTCCCTTCGATGCGGCCACATCCAATCGCCCTGGAACACGTTTCGGGCCGCAGGCGATCCGTCGCGCGTCGGCAATCTTCGACAATGATCCGCAATATCCTTTCCATCGCGACCTCTTCGCCGAAATGGCCGTCATCGATTACGGCGATTGCCTGCTCGACTACGGCAACCACCAGGAGACGCCGGCGGCGATCGAGCGGCAAGCGAACACTATCCTCGATAGCGGCGCATTTTTACTGACGCTCGGCGGCGACCATTTCGTCACCTGGCCTTTGCTGAAGGCGCATGCGGCCAAACATGGCCCCTTGGCGCTGGTGCAATTCGACGCGCATCAGGACACGTGGTTTGACGACGGCAAACGCATCGACCACGGCTCCTTCGTCGCACGCGCTGCCCGTGACGGCTTGATCGATGCCGACCGGTCCATCCAGATCGGCATCCGCACGCATGCGCCGGAGGATTATGGCATTCGGGTTCTCTACGGCCATGAAGCCGAGGATATGAGCGCGGCCGATATCGCGTCGGCGATCATCTCCCATACCAAAGGCGCGCCCGTCTACTTGACCTTCGATATAGACTGCCTCGATCCGGCCTATGCGCCCGGCACGGGCACACCGGTCGCTGGCGGTCCGTCGAGTGCGAAAATCCTCTCGGTACTGCAGCGCCTGCGTCAGCTCGACATCAGGGGCGCCGATGTCGTCGAAGTCTCCCCTGCCTATGACCATGCCGACATCACTGCCATTGCCGGAGCAACGGTGGCGATGTATATGCTCGGTCTCCACGCCGAAAGGCGTGCGATCAGCCGCTGACCGCGACTGTTATCATTTTGAATCAACTCCATGGCAAACTGAGTCCGGAAACACTCTGAACCTATTGAAAGAGCAGGATTAAAATGGCACCGAAAATCTTCATCGATGGCGAACACGGAACCACGGGCTTGCAGATCCGCACGCGCATGGCCGACCGCCGCGATGTCGAGCTTCTGTCCATTCCGGAAGCCGAGCGGCGCAATGCCGCGATGCGCGAAGACATGCTGAACAACGCCGATATCGCCATTCTCTGCCTGCCCGACGATGCGTCGAAGGAAGCGGTGAAGATGGTTTCGGCCAACAACAATGTCCGCGTCATCGACACCTCCACCGCCCATCGCGTCAATCCCGGCTGGGCCTATGGTTTTGCCGAAATGGACAAGGATCAGGGCGACAAGATCAAGGCCGCCCGTTTCGTCGCCAACCCCGGCTGCTATCCGACCGGCGCCATCGGCCTCATCCGGCCGCTGCGTGCTGCCGGCATCCTGCCCGACGGCTATCCCGTCACCATCAATGCCGTTTCCGGCTATACCGGCGGCGGCAAGCAGATGATCGCGCAGATGGAAAATGCCGATCATCCCGATGCGATCACCGCACCGCACTTCCTCTATGGCCTGCCGCTGACCCACAAACATGTGCCGGAGATGACGACGCATGGCCTGCTTGACCGCGCGCCGATCTTCTCTCCGTCGGTCGGCAAGTTCCCGCAGGGCATGATCGTGCAGGTGCCGTTGCATCTCGACGATCTCGCTGAAGGCGCGACGCTGGAAAGCATCCATGCTGCGCTGGCCGCCCATTATGCCGGTCAAGATATCGTGCAGGTCATCCCGCTGGCGGAGAGCCACGCTTTGCCGCGCGTCAACGCCATCGAACTGGCCGGCCAGGATACGATGAAGCTGTTCGTATTCGGCACGCCAGGCACCACACAGGTCAACCTCGTCGCCCTGCTCGACAACCTCGGCAAGGGTGCTTCGGGAGCTGCGGTCCAGAACATGGACCTGATGCTGAGCGCCTGAACTTTCCACCCTAATCAACATCCAAAATTAAGAGAGCCCCAGCCAATCACCTCATGCAGGTCGATCGGCTGGGCTCGATCTATTCCAGACTGAAGTCACCTTCGGTGCGCCTGCCATTTGGAATCATCCCGGGTCACTGACGGCAATGATTTGCAATGCGCAGCGATGTCGATCCGGCCGATCGTTGGCTTTCTGATATATTTGAACGCACTTTATTAGCCTCTCGCCACAAATCAGCCCCGATCACCTGTTCGGGCTTTCGCCGCCGCAATAGTCGCGGTCATGGCAACAGACAATTCCAAGATCGGGTCGGCGTAAAGGAATTGGTTACCATAATTCGGCATGCTTTCCGACAGTCGGCAATGTCACGACCGGACGCAGGTTTTGTGTCCCGGCGTAGGCACTTTTGTGAGCCGGCATGGTGCGTATGTAGTTTGGATAACGAGTATCATGGCGTTTGCGACCGAGACGTTCGGTAACTTCAATTCCCGTTCCGGGTATGCTCTGCGCCGGAAAAAATCCCGAGGGATCAGTCCGGGTACGGCCATCACCGGCGTCGCGGTGGTGGTGTTCGCATGGGTGGCCGCCACATTGATGACCACGCAATCGATGGTTCTGTCTCTACCCGGTGCCGATGTTTCGTTGGAGACTTCGCTGACGCCGAGAGCATCCGCCTTCATCGTGCCACAGGGGAACATCCCACATGCGGCGCGCCTTGCCAGTCAGACCGTGCCCATGGGCGGAAGAATACGGGTAGGAGGTATGTCCGCCGACGAGAAGCGAGAAGCCATCGCACACTCCAAAGCGATCCTGGCGCGCGCACTGATCAAGCAGCAATTGGCGAGCGCGCTATCGCAGCAGGCCTCAGATCTCGCACGGGCTCAAACGGCGGCGGCCGTTGCCAAGAACGACGCACCGACCTCGCCGGAAACGGTCGCGCATCTGCGCGATGCCGAGGTTGCGCTGGGCAAACCCGCAATCCAGGCCGTAGGGCCAAATACGGCTGCTCTGGATCATCCGGGCAAGGACGGTCTGCCGGTCGCAGCGCCCGCAAGCGACGCACCGCCCACCGAGATGGCGTCGGCCGCCGGAACGATCGACCGCGCTGTTGCAGAAAGCCTCGCGACGACCGCTTCCAGCGATCTCGCGTCGCAGCCTTTCAACATCATCCCGATGCCACGTCCGGACCTGATGCCCGGCAGCGATGGCGCCGCATCATCGGACGCCGGAACCATCGATCTTGCGGAAGCGGAAGACATGTCGGCTGTCGAGGACTTACCTTCCGTCGTGCCGCTGCCGCGCCCGGCCCATGTTGTTGCAAGGGCCACCGCCTCGGACGCTGCCGACGAAGCTG
This sequence comes from Rhizobium sp. LEGMi-198b, assembly GCF_054114205.1. Classification (NCBI taxonomy): domain Bacteria; kingdom Pseudomonadati; phylum Pseudomonadota; class Alphaproteobacteria; order Hyphomicrobiales; family Rhizobiaceae; genus Rhizobium; species Rhizobium sp. LEGMi-198b. The sequence goes on from NZ_JBSYVH010000001.1 coordinate 143,775, forward strand.
ACACGTCGCCGACGCAAGAGTTGGCCTATGCCAAGCCGGAAGAAGAGGTGAAGCGGTCGCGGCCGTTCCTCAACCCGTTCGCCGCCCTTACCCCGCGGGGCGGCACCGCCATCTACGACATTTCGGCCGGAACCGTCTACCTGCCGAGCGGCGAACGCCTCGAAGCGCATTCCGGCCTCGGCCACATGCGCGACAATCCTCGCTATGTCGACCGCAAAAACACCGGCCCGACGCCGCCTGAAACGTATAACCTGACCTATAGGGAAAGCCTGTTCCATGGCGTGCAGGCGCTGCGCCTGACGCCCGCAAACGGCGCCCGCGTCTATGGCCGCGTCGGCTTGCTGGCTCACACGTACATGCTCAGAAGCGGCCGTGGCGAATCAAATGGCTGCGTGGTCTTCAAGGATTACAGCCGCTTCCTGGCTGCCTTTAAGCGCGGTGAAATCAAGCGTATACAAGTGGTGGCGCGTCTGTCGTCGGCGTCCAGCAATATTGCGTCGCGCTGAGTTTGCGAAATGGGAGCGAGGCGATTATCCGCCTCAGTTCCTCACAGCGATGACTGTCTGATGCGGATATTCGCCATAGAAACCGCGCCAATTGGCGATGGCAAAGCCGAAGACGATGAGGGCGCCGGCCTGATGAGCCAAAGCCAGGTGTAGCGGCACCTGCAGGAGCAGCGTCGAAATGCCGAGGATCGCCTGGATCAACACTAGAACGAACAGCACGACCGAACGGCGGGCATGCGTCGTCTGCGCCGCAGCACGCAGCGAGATGATCATGTTGATGGCAACCACGGTGAAAAGCGCATAGGCGCCGAGACGGTGGACATATTGCACCATCTTCGGGTTTTCGAAGAAATTGATCCAGCCCGGAGATTGCGCGAACAGCCCGCCCGGCACCACAGCGCCATCCATCAGCGGCCAGGTATTATAGGAGAGACCGGCGTCGAGGCCGGCAACCAGCGCGCCGAGATAGATCTGGAATAGCGCCATGAAGGTGATGAGGCCGGCAAGCTTTGCCGAATAACGCGTCGGCGCCGGGTCGTTGGAATGCGGCGACAGCGCGCGCATGAACCACATGCAGGCGGCAAAGATCAGGCAAGCGGTAACGAGATGAGTGGCGAGGCGATACTGGCTGACGTCGGTGCGCGCTTCGAGGCCGGACGAGACCATCCACCAGCCAATCGCCCCCTGCAGGCCGCCGAGCACGAAAATACCACCGAGCGGCAGCCATAGCTTGCGCTCAACGCGGCCGGTCAGAACGAAGAACAGCAACGGCAGGCCGAAGATGACACCCATGGCGCGGGCGAGCAGCCGATGGGCCCATTCCCACCAGAAGATGCCTTTGAACTCATCGACCGTCATATCCTTGTTCAACTGCTCGAACTGCGGGATGCGTTTATAGAGGTCGAATTCCTCCTGCCATTCCTGCGCATTGAGCGGCGGGATGACACCATGGATCGGCTGCCATTCGGTGATCGACAGGCCAGAATTGGTCAGACGCGTCGCTCCGCCGACGAGCACCAGGGCAAAGAGCGCCAGAAGCACACAGGCAAGCCAGATGCGGATAGCGCGGCGATTGCGGTCCTGCCGGGCCACTTCGTTCAAAACGGCCTGTTCCGACGTGAAATTAGCGACAGCCATGGGATCTCCCTTCAATCCGGCTGTTGATTTGCCTGATAGGGGCGTGCAAAACAAGTCCCGAGACTTTGCGGCATGCCGTCGCGGCACGCCGTCGAGAGAGGAGAGACCAACCTTGCCCCTTCGCCTGCGCAAATTCATCGGCATGATCCTGCTCGTTCTGCTGGTCGTCATCTATGCGATCGTGGCGATGATCGTGGCGGTGCGCACGCTTGGCGACCAACCCGGCTGGGTGCATTTCCTCTATTTCCTCTTCAGCGGCATCATCTGGGTGCTGCCGGCGATGGGCATCATCAAATGGATGGCCGGGCCTCGTCCGCAATAGGCGCCGCCTTATTCAAGCGATTTCGGATTTACTTAGGGATAACCGTGATCAACGGGAAACTTGTCTGATCATCTCGCCTTAAACCAAAAATAAGTCGCCTGCGCTGAAGACTGCGTGCAAATGCCGTCCGATTGGAGACGCCCAAATGCAGGCGCAGAAGGTGCAAACGCAGAAGCTCGATATTGCAGCCATGCCTGTTGCGGCTGCGGCAGGCGACGGCATGCGCCTCGACATCTTCGACAGCATGGCACCGCTGGAGGCCGAATGGCGGGCGCTGGAACAAGACGATCTTGCCTCGCTACATCAGAGCTACGATTGGTGCGCCGCCTGGGTCGAGACCTTTCGATATCCGCTGGCAATCATCCGCGGCTCTTTCAACGGCCGCACCGCCTTTATCCTGCCGCTCGAAATTATCCGCAGCCAGGGCATCCGCCGTGCCGAATTCATCGGCGCGCGTCACAGCAACATCAATACCGGCCTGTTCTCCGGCGAATTTCTGGAAACAGCGGAGAATGGCCTGTCGGCAGTGCAGCAGGCAGAGATTGTGCAGGCATTGCGGGGCAAGGCCGACCTGATGGTTCTGCGTAATGTGCCGCTGGAATGGCGAGGTCGCAAAAGCCCCCTCGCCTCGATGCCCGCTGTCGAGAATCAGAATCATGCCTTTCAAATGCCGTTCCTCGGCACCTTCGAAGCGTCGCTGAAGCAGGTGAATGCCAAACGGCGGCGCAAGAAATTCAAACATCAGACCCGCATTCTCAATGAAAAAGGCGGCTACGAATATGTGATCGCGGCTCCTGATGAGCGGGATGCCCTGCTCGATCTGTTCTTTCGACAGAAAGCGGTGCGCTTCGAAGCGGCGGGCCTGCCGGATGTGTTTCAGGATCTGCCGACCCAAACAGTGCTGCACAGGCTGCTGGCGCTTGGCAGCGAGGAGCGATCCTATGCTGCGCTGGAGATGCATGCGCTGCGGCTGAAGGGCGAGCATGAGGGGCATATCCCCGCGGTTGCCGCTCTGTCACGCAAGGGCGATCATGTGATCTGCCAGTTTGCCTCGATCGACGAGACGCTGGTTGCCGAGGCGAGCCCTGGCGAACTGTTGTTCTGGCTGATGATCGAGCGGTTTCACCGCGAAGGTGTCAGCCTCTTCGATTTTGGCATCGGTGACCAGATCTACAAGCGCTCCTGGTGTCCGACAGAAACGACACAGCACGACCTGATCCTGCCGGTTTCGGGGATCGGCCATGCGGCGGCTTTCGCGCAACGGGGAGTGACGCGCGCCAAGGCGGCCATCAAGGCCAATCCGCAGCTCTATGGATTCATCCAGCGGCTGCGAGCGCGGCAAGGCGGCAGAGACGCCCCTGCGGCGGAGGCTGAGAAGGACTGATCAGGCCGCGTGCTGGCGCGCGTCAGGGCCATGTTCCTGCCGCCAGCCGGACATCAGGATGATGTGCTCATAGCCGGCCTTCTGGAATTCCGTCATTGCCGTCATGAATTGGTTCTCGTCCGGCTCCGGCATGGAGAGGATGATTTCGGTATCCTTGCTGCGCGTCAGCCGGGCGACGCCCGAGACGTCCGCGGCGCCACACTCGACCAAGACGATATCATAGGCCGCGCCGAGTGCATCGAGGATGAGGGACAGGCGGTCGGCGCCGCGCATGGCCCGCCCGAGATCGCTGGTGCCTTGGGGCACGAGATGGGCATCGGAAAGACGGTCGGGATGAATGGTATCGGCAAAGGCGGCCTCGCCGCAAAGCAGATCGGTTACCCCGGAAAGGCCGGCAGTTTCGGCCATCAATCGCGACGGGCAGCCCGTTCCAGTCATATCGACCAGCACGATGCGGCGTCCGGCATCCGATATGGTGCGGGCCAGCATCACGGTCGCCGTGGATCCATTGTCGCCGGTCGGTGATATGGCGATGGCGAGGCGGGAGTCGCGTTCGATCAGATAATCGGCAACCGACTGGATGGAAAAATCCTCTTCATCTTCCACCTCGTCGATGGTCTCTTGTGGCCGATGCCCAAGATCGACCGCTGCTTCCATCTCCCGCGCCAGTGCCTCGTCGGCAACGACGGAGAGCATGCTGGCGGGCACGTCGCCTTGACGCGATGCTAGAGCGCCTTTGGCAGGAGCGATGCCGATTGCCGTTTCCGCCCGAGCGGCAGGTTCCTTCCGGGCTACGACTTCGGGCTCGACCGGGCCAACCGGACGCAACGCACGGCCGCTGAAGAGTTCGGCCAGCATGATGACGATGGAGGTCAGAATGAAGGTTGCAAGCGTGGCGACGACGACGATCGGACCGATCTTCGGGAAATAGGGATCGACCGGCTCGACGGCCTGGGACACCACGCGGGCATCCGCCGGGCTCGAATTCTTGTCGACGCGGGAAGCGGCTTCGCGGTAGCGGGCGAGATAGGTTTCCAGCAATTGCCGCTCAGCGGTCGCTTCGCGTTCCAGTGCGTTGAGGCCGACTTCATCTTCCCCTGCCCTGGCGCTATCAGCCTTCAACGTGTTCGACTGGCCGACGAGCTGCTGCTCGCGCAGTTGCGCCACCTTGGCTTCATTCTCGATGCTGGCAAGGATCTTCTTAGTTTCACGGTCGATCTGCTGGCGGATGTCGGCGAGCTGAGCGCGCAGGCTCCTCAGCCGCGGGTGGCCATCCATCAGCGTCGTGGAGAGATCAGAAATCTGCGATTCCAGATTGGACTCTGTCGCCTTCAGCCGCTGGATCGTCTGCGAGCCCGAAACATCGGCGAGCGTATCGGTGGAACGGCCGGTGGCCAGTGCGCTGCGAACGGCCTGGGCCCGCGCCTCGGCATTGGCCCTCTCGCCGCGCACCTGCGCCAGTTGGCCGGAAATATCGGCAAGCTGCTGCGTCGCGAAGGTATTGTTGTCGCTGGTCTGCAATAGCCCGTTGGCGGAGCGATAGTCGGCGACCTTCTTCTCGGCTTCGTTGACCTTGTTGCGCAGATTGGCGATCTCGGGCTCCAGCCAGCGGGTCGCCTCGCTATTGGAATCAAGCTTGGCACCGCTCTGCATCGACAGGTAGACCTGCGCCATAGCGTTCGGAACGCTGGCCGCCAAATCCGGAGCGCGGGAGGTGAAGCTGATACCAATGACGCGCGAGCTGTTGATCTGATAGACCTGAAGCTTACTGGTGAAGGCGTCGAGCATCCGCTCTTCCGGCGCCTTGTCGAGCGGGCTCTTTTTCAGGTGCAACATGACAAGAATGTCGGAAAACGCCGAGCTCTTGGTGGCGGCATCGAACTCCGGGCGCTCGTAGAGCTTCAGGTTGGTAATCACCTGCTTGATGAGATCGGCCGATTGCAAGATCTGCACCTGGCTGGCGATGTTGAGTTCATCGAGCAGCGGACCGGAGCTGGCATCATTGTTCTGCGTCGTGGTCGCAAAGGCCGGCGCACGCTGTTCGATCAGAATGCGCGTTTCGCTGCGATATTCCGGCGAGACGATCTTGGCAACGGCAAATGCCAGACAAGCGCCGACCAGAGTGATGGCGATGACGCGTACCCGGCGCTGCCAAACGGCGCGAAAAAGCTGCGCTAGGTCAATATCGACATCCTGCTGGCTGCTGTTGACGCCGGGCATACACAAGAACTCCGTAATATAAAGCCGATTGAAGTGTAAACGACTATGGTAACCCAAGCGTTAATTGTATTTTTCATGTATTATTTTCGAGTTACCTAATAAAGAATGTAGAATTTTTCTTGCCCTTTACCGACCGTTAACCCTAACGGATCGATAACGGCGCTAGTGATTTTCCTCTCCTGAGAGCGCGAAATGCCCTTCGCAACGCCAAAGATTGTCCTGGCACTCGGCATGGCTGCCGTGAGCGCTGCGCTCAGTGGCTGCAATACCTATCAGCCGGCGCCGAAAGCCTTCAGTGAAGCAACGATTCAGCCTTATACGCTTGACAGCGGCGACCGCCTGCGCGTCACCGTGTTCGACCAGGAAGGCTTGACGAATACCTATACAGTCGATCAGGCCGGTTATATCGCCTTCCCGCTGATCGGCCAGGTCCCTGCCCGCGGCCGTACGCTGCAGCAGCTTTCCGGCCAGATCGCGCAGAAACTTCGCCAGGGCTATATCCGCGATCCCGATGTCACCATCGACATCGATCGCTATCGCTCCGTCTATATCATGGGTGAAGTCGGCCAGCCCGGTCAGTATTCCTACGTGCCCGGCATGACGATACAGAATGCCATCGCTGTTGCCGGCGGCTTTACCAGCCGCGCGAACCAGTCAAATGCCGACGTTACCCGCAAGATCAATGGTCATGTCATGACCGGACGGGTCGGCATCTCCGATCCGGTGCTGGCAGGCGACACGATCTACGTCCGCGAACGGCTATTCTGACCGCCCCGATCATGGCTAGACCGCTCCGCATCCTTCATTGCTTCAGATCTCCGGTCGGCGGGATATTCCGCCATGTCCGCGATCTGGCGGAGGAACAGAGCAAGGCGGGACATGCGGTCGGCATTCTCTGCGACAGCCTTACCGGCGGGGCGCATGAGGACCGGCTGTTCGACGATGTCAGACCTTTCCTGTCGCTCGGCGTGACGCGCCTGCCGATCCGGCGCCAGATTAGCCTGTCGGACGCCACGACGCTCTGGGACAGCTACAACAAAGTCAAAAGTTTGCGGCCGGATGTGCTGCATGGGCATGGCGCCAAGGGCGGCCTGCTTGCGCGCATCATCGGCTCAGCCTTGCGGGTGAACAGGTATCGCGTTGCCCGCCTTTATACTGCGCATGGAGGCAGCTTGCATTTCTCGCGCGCCTCGCCCCAAGGCATGCTGGTGCACAGCTTGGAGCGGATGCTGGAGTTTCTGACCGACGGACTGATCTTCATCTGCGAATTCGAGCGCCGAAGTTACGAAAGCAAGATCGGCAAGCCGCGGACGCGCACCGCAATGATCTACAACGGCATCAGTGGGCGCGATTTCCGGAACATACCCACACGATCTGACTCTGTGCATTTCGTCTATATCGGCATGCTGCGGGACCTGAAGGGTCCCGATCTGTTTGTGGAAGCCTTCGCCAAGACCGAACGGCGGATCGGCCGGCCTTTGTCCGCATTGATGATCGGCGACGGACCGGACAAGGACAAATACCGTACTATGATGATACAGCGCGGCCTTGGTCACCGCATCGGCATGCTGCCCGCCATGCGCGTGCATGAGGCCTTCGCCATGTCGCAGAATGTCGTCGTCCCCTCACGCGCCGAAGCCATGCCCTATATCGTGCTGGAGGCTCTCGCTGCCGAGAAGACGGTGATCGCCTCGCGCGTCGGCGGCATTGCCGAAGCGCTTGGCGAGCAAAGCCCTGCGCTTGCCGAAGCAGGCGATGCCGACGATCTCTCCCGTGTCATGGCGGCGGCAATCAGCGAGCCGCAATGGCGTCAGCACACCATGCCGAAAATCGAGACGATCCGGTCGGCATTTTCGGCGTCCGTCATGGCGAAGGAAACTATAGACCTATATTATGATATACTTGAATTGGGCGGCAAACATTAGAATACAATCAAGTGTTGTAAACGTTTATTAGCTCATATCTGTTAGGCCATCTCCGGTAACGACCGGATGAATTGCCATGAACCATATTGAAGAGTCCTCGCAATTTAACTTGGACAATATTCGCAAGCAGGTCTCGGAAATTCGCACTCGCGGCACTGAGGAACAGAGCGGCGATCATCAGGCCGGCGACATCAACGCCTATGCCCGCCAGATCGCCGAACAATTTCGCGAGAGCAATCAGACGCCAGCCATCATCATCGGGCAATACCGGCTTTTCGAATTCCTGTCGTTGCTTGCCGTGGGGCTGGCGGTTCTCTTCTTCCAGACCACGCCCGGCGCCCATCCCTTCCTGTCGCAGGCGGCGGTGACGATCGCGCTTTGCGGTCTCGCCATCGTCTTCCTGCAGGTGGCCGACGCCTATCAGATCCCGATACTGCGCGCGCCGCATCGTTTCCCGCAGCGTATCCTGGTGTCATGGGTGGCCGCGTTTGCTGTGATGGTTCTTGCCCTCCTGCCCTTCGACGTCAACCATATCTATTCGATCCGCGCTCTCGGGATCTGGCTTGCCGCCGGCACAATCTTCCTCGTCGCCGCACGTGCCGTGTTCGCCTATGGCATCCGCAACTGGGCCCGCAACGGTCTCATGGAGCGGCGCGCCGTCATCGTTGGCGGCGGTGAACCGGCCAAGGAGTTGATCCGCGCGCTGGAGCATCAGTCTGACAACGATATCCGCATCTGCGGCATCTTCGATGATCGCGGCGAGAAACGTTCGCCGGTGATGGTCGCCGGTTACCCGAAACTCGGCACTGTCGCCGAGCTGGTGGAATTCGCCCGGCTAACGCGCATCGACATGCTGATCATCGCGCTGCCGATCAGCGCCGAGGATCGCATTCTGCAGCTTCTCAGGAAGCTTTGGGTGCTGCCCGTCGACATTCGCCTGGCAGCGCATGCCAATAAGTTGCGCTTCCGCCCGCGCTCTTATTCCCATGTCGGCGCGGTGCCGATGCTCGATATCTTCAACAAGCCGATCCGTGATTGGGACGGCGTCGCCAAGCGCACTTTCGATGTCTTCTTCAGCCTGCTCGCGCTCTGCCTGCTCTGGCCGATCATGCTCGGAGCCGCAATTGCCGTGAAGGCGACATCGAAGGGACCGGTCTTCTTCATGCAGAAGCGCCACGGCTTCAACAACGAGATCATCAACGTCTTCAAGTTCCGCTCGATGTACACCAACATGAGCGACCCGACGGCCCGCATTGCCGTGACGAAGAACGATCCCCGGGTGACACCGGTCGGACGTTTCATCCGCAAGACCTCGATCGACGAATTGCCGCAGCTCTTCAACGTGCTGCTCGGCAATCTGTCGCTCGTCGGCCCGCGCCCGCATGCCGTATTGGCGGCGAGCCACAATCGCATTTATGCCGATGTGGTCGAAGGCTATTTCGCCCGCCATCGCGTCAAGCCCGGCGTCACGGGCTGGGCACAGATCAACGGCTGGCGCGGCGAGATCGACAGCGATGACAAGATCAAGTTCCGCACGGCTTACGATCTCTACTATATCGAGAACTGGTCGCTGTATTTCGATCTGAAAATCCTGTGGCTGACTCCCTTCCGCCTCCTCAACACGGAAAACGCCTATTGACCGCGATCGATCTCCCCTATCGGCGCGTCGACCGACCTCAGCTCGCAGCATTGCGGCTGGTCGGCACGGCTTGCGTTGCTTTCGGGGTCTTTCTATCGGGCTTCGTCATCGCCGAACCGGCGCCCTATGAGCTATGGGTCGCCTTTCTCATCGGCACCTGGTTCATCCTTGGGCTGAAGATCTCACGCAATGTCGCGCCGCTTCTGGCGCTGTTCCTGACGTTCAACGTCGGCGGCATGCTGTCGCTGACGCAGATGCGCGACCTCGGGGCAAACTCCCATCTCGACGGACCGATCTATGTGGCCGTTTCCACCTTCCTGGCGCTGAGCTCGGTCTTCTATGCCGCGATTATCGAAGACAGCGAAAAGCGGTTGAAGCTGATCTTCAACACCTGGGTAGTCGCCGCGCTGATTACGGCAAGCCTCGGCATTCTCGGCTATTTCCACGCCTTTCCAGGCGCTGAAATCTTCACCCGCTATGACCGCGCCATGGGCGTATTCCAGGACCCCAATGTCTTCGGTCCCTACCTGGTGACACCGAGCATCTATCTCATGCACGGCATCCTGATCGGCGACCTGAAGAAGGCGCCGATCAAGGCGCTCTGCCTGTTCGTGCTGGCCTTCGGCATCTTTCTCTCCTTCTCTCGCGCCGCATGGGGCTTGTTCTCCTTCGCGTCGGCGATGCTGATCTTTTGCATGCTGCTGCAGCACCGCAGCAATGCCTTCCGGCTGCGCATTCTGGTGATGTCTTTGGCGGCAATCATTTTCATGGTCCTGCTCCTGGTCGTCGCGCTGCAGTTCCATCAGGTGAGCGACCTGTTCTCGACGCGCACCCAGCTCGTGCAGGATTATGATGGCGGTCATCTCGGTCGTTTCGAGCGCCATCGCATCGGATTCATGCTGTCGATGGAAAGGCCGCTCGGCATCGGCCCGCTCGTCTTTTCCACCCTGTTTCGCGAGGACGAGCACAATATCTGGCTGAAGACGCTGACCACCTATGGCTGGCTCGGCTTCTTCTGCTGGGTCAGCATGATCTGCTGGACCATCTATATCGGCTTCCGCAACTTTTTGAAGGACCGGCCCTGGCAGCCCTACTTGACGATCGCCTGGATCGTCATTCTCGGCCATGTCGGCATCGGCAATGTCATCGACACCGATCATTGGCGCCATCTCTACATGCTGATCGGCATCGTCTGGGGCTGCGGGGCACTCGAGCAACAGTATCAGCGTAGCTTGGCCCGAAGGGAAGCAGCACCGTGAACATGAATGTCGGCATCAAACGCCTGTCGCTGCTGCAAGTTCTCGAACCAAGCGGCGGCGGTTCCGGGCGGCACTTCCTCGATCTCTGCCGCGCCATGCAGCGCCGCGGCCATTCGGTGACGGCGATCTATTCGCCTTTGCGCGCCGAAGCAGCTTTCGTCGCCGAATTGGAGGGGATGGGCCTCGACAGCGTCATCTCTCTTGCCATGCGGCGCGCGCCGGGACCTTGGGATATCACCGCTTGGTGGCAAATTCGGAAAATCGTCGCACAGCACGGACCGTTTCATCTCATTCATGGCCACAGCTCTAAAGCTGGAGCGCTGACGCGGCTGAGATTGCCAGGCCCGCATACTCCGGTGATCTATACGCCGCACGCCTTCCGCACCATGGACCCGACACTCGGAAACCGGGGCCGGATGATCTATGGCGGCATCGAGAGGCTGCTCGGCAACTGGCTGTCCGACCGCCTGATCTGCGTGTCCCGCGATGAATATAATCATGCGCTGTCGATCGGTATTCCGGAGGGGCGGCTGCGGATCGTCGTCAACGGCGTCAGCGCCCCGCCATCCGGTCAACGGGCCGCCATCCGTGCGCGTTATGGAATACCGCAGGACGCCCTGCTCTTCGGTTTCGTCGGCCGGCTGACCCCACAGAAAGCGCCGGAGCGATTGGTCGAGGCCTTTGCCCGCGTCGCCAAAGACTTACCACAGGCGCGCCTGCTGATGATCGGCATCGGCGAACTGGCCGAGACCGTCGGCAGCATGATCAAGGTCGCCGGCCTCGAAGATCGCGCGCATCTCGATAGCTCTATTCCCGGCGCCACCGCCGTCGACGCCTTCGATGTCGTCGTCATGCCGAGCCGCTACGAGGCCATGTCCTATGTCATGCTAGAAGCTGCCGCCGGCGGCAAGCCGCTGCTGTTGACCGATGTCGGCGGCGCACGCACAGTGATCGAGCCCGGCAAGAATGGCTATATCGTCGCCAACAGCGACGACCCCGCAGAACTGGCCGCGGCGATGATGCGCTTTGCCGATCCCAAATTGCTGCGAAGCTTCACCGCAGAGGCCCGGCGGCGCAAGGACGGCTATACGCTTGCCGGTATGGCGGATGCGACGGAAGAAATCTACTTCGAATTGCTCGGCCATCGCGTCCCTAACTTCCTGAGAACGCCGGAAAAAGTGGTGCTGCGCAGCGCGTCCTGAAGCAAGCGACGGGAATGCAACCACATCTCAAGTTTGCGCATGATCCGATCCGAAAATCGGTTCCGATTTTCAGATTTATGCGCTAAATTTCAGTCATGATCACATCAGCGCAACTACGCGGCGCACGCGCCATGCTCGGACTGACAATAGAAACGCTTGCCGTCGAGAGCAAATTGTCCGTAACGACGATTGAAACGCTGGAAGAGGACGTCAGTTCGGGGGATGCCAAGGCGTTGGTCGCCTTGCGTACCGCCCTCGAAGCCCGCGGCATATCGTTCATCGCCAGCGGGAGCGACGAAGCCGGCGGTGCCGGCATCCGCTTCAAGCATTGGGCGGAAGATGGCGGCATCCGGCCGGAAAACCTGAACGCCACCAACGACGATTGAGGCTTACGCCAGGCCCCAGTTCCGAACCAGTTGCTCTGGCGCGGAGAGAGCAGCGCGCAAGATGAAGCGTTCGGTATCGTTGGCCGGCTCCCTGCCCTCGGCGATGGGACCAATCGGCAAGCCATGGCCGAAATCATTCAAGGTCACCAGTTCCAGCACGATATCGCCATAGTCGTTACGCCATTCGCGCCGCTCGCCGCCTTCGAACAGGCGCAACCGGCCCTTGGTCTGCGGCCGCCCATGCACGGCCAGCCACTGCGCCACCGACGCTTCGGCATTGCCGAACGAAACGACGCCGTCATCGGTCCCATGCCAGATGGAGACCGCCGGAAAACGGGCGGCATCCGGCGAAGCTTCGCGGACGAGTTCGGCCCATTTTTCGGCCGGGCGCGCGGCGGCTCTCTTCATCACATCCAGCGCAGACATGGCATCGCGGGCGGCACCGAAAGGTAAGCCGCCGATGACGGCGCCGGCGGCAAACAGCTCCGGATAGGTGGCGAGCAGCGCCGACGCCATGGCGCCGCCCGCCGACAGGCCCATGACGAAGATCTTGCTTTCGTCGATATCATGCAGCCGGCGGCTGAAATCGATCATCTCGCGGATCGAACCCAGCTCGCCGCGATCGCGCGTCACCAGGCTCGGGCGGAACCAATTGAAACAGAGATTGGCATTGTTGGCCGGCTTCTGCTCGGCATAAAGCACGGCGAAACCGTGCTGGCGCGCCAGGGCCGTCCAGCCGCTGGCGCGATCGAAATCCTCGGCATTCTGGTGACAGCCATGCAAAACGACGACGAGCGGCATCGGACCTTGGACACCTGCCGGCACATATTCCAGCATGCGCAGATCGCCAGGGTTGCGCCCGAACCACAGGACCTCCGTCAGACGCTGCGGCACTAGCTGCGTGGAGACGCGCCGGCGTGCCGGCTGCGATCGCGGCCGCGTCACGGGGAATTTGAGCTGAGGCAGCTCAACGGAATCAACGAGCAAACGGCGAAGCCGGCTCGGAACTTTGAAATTCATCATGGACCTTCCAAATTATCCGCGCCCACCGTAGTTGATTTCATTTGGCGGGCGGGCCGCACATCGACCCCGCGGGGCAACGAGATCGAGCAATCGACTCTCCTTGTGCGATGCAGCAAATATAAGGCAGCGACGCAGGTTCGAGCAGGCACAATGCGTCATTGCTGCTATGTGAAATCGGCTTAAAGCGATCAGATGATTGAAGAAAAAAGCGTCAGAGATAGGCTTTCGCAAGCGCAAGAAGCTTTGCATCTTCTTTCACGCCCTGGCGATAGAGCTGAATCATCAGGGCACCCAGGCGTTCGCCCTCCTGGCTGCGGGGACTAATGCCGCGATCCATGCAGACGGCATCCAACACCTTTTCCAAACGATCCAGATCGTCGGAAAACAGGGGTAGATCCTGCGGGTGAATGGAGGTTTCTAACATGGCGCCGCCTCGTCCGTCGGGCCGCACGCAAATACGGTCGCCGGTGCCCGTTTGTTTAACCGACGATACAGAAAGTGACTATGCGCCCTGCCCGGAGGCTTGGCAAGCAAGGTTTTGTGGGAGCAGCTCTTTATCTCGAAGCACGTCTGATTCGGAGGAATATGCTCGCAATTCTCACAAGACTACAATTTTAAGTTACGCCATCACCAAGCCTTCACCGATGCCTGACATAAAGGACAAGAAACGGAGGCTTCCTGATGAACAAACGTCTGATCTCGGCGACACTTTGCATGCTTCTGCTCGGCGCCGCGGCGCCGGCCTCTTCGCAGTCCCTTTCGGCGTTGCCGCTGCGCAATCCGCGCCAGGTTCCCGATGGCTATATCTCCGTGCAATCCGGGATATCGCTTTCCGTCCCGATCACGGATGGCAGCGATGAAAAACAGCAGCAGGATGCGATCAAATCCTTCTATCGCATCGCTGCCAGCAATTGCACCGTGCTGCTCGATACCATTGCCGACGATTGCCAGATCAACGCGCTTTCCAGCAACACCGATGTCACCAATATGGACGGTCGCGGGCCGAAGCTGACAGTGCGCGGCCAGATCACGATGGCTGTCAAGCTGAAGCCTACCGCCGGCGCCGCGAAGTGAATAAAGGTTCCGCTTAGGCATCCGGCAGCAGGGAAGCCAACGGATCGGTAAGAAATCTTGGCGATAATTTCCTCGCAATTGAGGAATGAAGCCATGGCAAAAACGAAACGACGCACGCGGCGCAAGCCGCAAGCTAAAGCGGGCAATTCGATGTGGCTGTGGGGCACGGTCGGTCTGGCCGCCATAGCAGGCATTTTCGCCTATGAGCATCGCCGGGATATGCCTTCGTTGCAGGGCTATGCCGGCGCCGCCGCCGTTCGGCACGTGCCGCAGGACGCGCCGTTGCCGACGGCCAAGCCGAAGCCCAAAATGGTTGCCGTCGTTCCCGAACACCCGACCTCGGCGCTGCCGGTCCCGCCAAACGTTATTCCCGTTGCCGTGCCGGCGGATCGGACGCTGGCCGCTGCCCCGCCTGAAGCCGCCGGACGATTCGGCCTGTGCGGCGGCGAAACCGGCATCAACTGCGTCGTCGACGGCAACACCTTCTGGCAGAATGGAATCAAAATCCGCCTGGCGGATATCGATGTCCCTGACATCGAGCCCTCGCATTGCGCCGGCGAGCGGCAAAAAGCCACCGCCGCGAAGCTGCGACTGCAAGCCCTTCTCAACCGCGACACCTTCGTGCTCTCCGCCAGCGGGCGGGGTGACGATCAACAGGGTAGCAAATTCCGCATCGCCATGCGGGCCGGCCGATCCATCGGCGATCAAATGGTTGCGGAAGGACTGGCCCGCCGCTGGACGGGGCAGACAACATCGTGGTGCAGCTAAATCAATGAAAATTTGATTGGGAGTTCAAGGAGATAAATGGTCGGGGCGACTGGACTCGAACCAGCGACCCCTTGACCCCCAGTCAAGTGCGCTACCGGGCTGCGCTACGCCCCGACCTGCCGAAAAGGCTTGATTGCATTAGTCTGTCGGGCATGGCAGCGCAAGAGGTAAAATCGCACGTCGGGATAAAAACGGCATCAAGAGCGAGAAAAATTCTCGCTCTGCCGATCACCTGCATACGCGCCGAGGCCCGTGGCTAGGTTGGTATGTGTTGTCCGAGACGCGGTAGGACGGGTAGCGGTCGGCGCAGGCTTGCGCATGGCTGTCGTAGTAGCCTTCCGTGCGCTGCCTGTTGAAAAGCGTGCCGGTCACGAAGGATTTGAACAACACACCGCTGTCGGAATCATCGTCATAGTAACCGTCGAAGCCATGGTACTTATGGCCGCCGCGCCAATGGTTATGGCTGTGGCCATGCCCATGGTCGTGGACCTGAATGATATCGGATTGCTCCGGCACCGAGAGCGTGGGCATGGTGACGGCGCCGGCGGGTACAACGGCGCTTGCTGCCAATAACAGACCAAAACCCAGGGCCGCTGCCGATCTTTTGATCGTACGCATGTGCAACTCCTTCGAATTCCAGCAGCAGCAAGCTCAACTTCATGAGAGCCTTGCCGCCGACCACTCCGGCATTAGCTTTATATAGTGGCTTTGAACCAAGCTCACAGATGCCTTGCCGTCTTCCAGGCGGATTTTTCATTGAATAAGAAGTGATTAGAAAGTTACGGCGATGAAGCTCTTGATTGCCTTGGTGCTGTGCGGACCTTTGCTTGCCGCATGCACGACGAACGACCAATCCCTGCAGCCGATTCCCGGCAGCATCACCTATGGCGGCCAGCCGCGTTTGAAGCTGACGCTATCGCCTCCGGGCACCCGATTGCCGCACCATTTTGTCAATCAGTGGGGCCAGGATGTGTATGAAACCTACATCATCCAGCCCGATCGCAGCCTGAAGCTCGTTAGTAGGGAAGAGATAACCCGGCCGTTCTAGCAGCGGCGGCACCCATCAACAAAAAACTCCGCCGGCGTAACACCGGCAGAGTTTTCATTTTTCGGCGAGATGATAGCCGTGGTGGTAGTGATTGTCGCTGACCGCAGCGCCGACGAGGACGTCGCCCGCTTTCGGTCGAAGATCGCTTCCGCTTAGAAATTCCGTTCGAAACGGAGGATGCCGGCGACCGTATCATCATTGATGAAGTCATAGTGCATGTAGGTCAGTTCCGGCTCGATGAGCAGATCCTTGACCGGATTGAACTTGACGTTGGTGGTGGTCTCGAAAATCTTCGACTCGGTGTAGGCAAGCTGCAGGTTCCACTTCAGCTTTTCGTTGATGGGCACGCCCACGCCGCCCCATACGGCCCAGTCACCCCAGCCGCACTTTGCCCCGTGAACGACACCATCTGACGTCGTGCAGGCCGATTCATCCTGATAGGAGCCGGCATACTGGTTGAGCTTGTCACCATCCGTATTCCAACCGCCCATCAGGAATGCTTCCACGCCGCCGAACTTGGCATCGATGCGGGCCTTGATGGCACCCTCCTCGACGATTGAGTCATATCCGCCGACGATTTTGAAGCCGAGGTTGCCAGTCGTGTAGCCCAAACCTGCAACAACGTCCGGCAAATAATGATCGGCCTTGGAGGTTACCCAAGCACCGCCATAGCTATCGGAATCCGATGTCGAGTTGCTGTCTTCCAGCGAAATGACGCCGGTGAAGCCGTTGCCGGCGTCATAGTTATACGTCAACTGGTTGAGCTCATAGGGGCCGTCATAGATCGCATCGTCGTTGATGACGTCGCCGGCGTAACCGGCATAGAGGTTATACTGCGAATCGAGCTTGCCGACGGTGAAGCCGCCAAGGCTGATATTGGCAAACAGCAGCTTCGACGCGGTATCGCCTCCATCGTTCCATTCCCATCGCAGGATAAGATTTGTCTTCAGAGGACCGTATTCCGTGTCCGTCGCCGTATCGACCTTGAGCTCCGCGCGGTCATGCCAGAGCGTGCCGACCCTGCTGTTCGGATTATAGGCATCGTACCATTGGCCTTCCGTACGAACTTTGCCGCCGATCTTGAGGCAGGTTTCCGTGCCTGGAATGAAGAAATAGCCGGTGCCGTAGGCGTCGCAAATGCGCACATATTCCAGCGGCTCGGGTTCTGCCGCGACAACGGCGTCTGCCGCATGGGCACCGCTCACCGATGCCAATGCGGCGGCGGAGCCGAGAAGAAGGCTCTTGATGTTCATGGTGTCTCCATTCGAATATCCACCAGGATGGCTTTGCGGCTGATGGTATCGGGCCGTGCCATAACCTGATTTAAGTCCCCTCATATCGAGGGCGAAGCAACGAAGCTTCATCGCCGAAGCTGGACCCGGTATCGGGAGCTTGCAAGTTAATAAGCAGAGCAAACCAATCGTCACATTAATGTCGAATTCCATACGTGACAAAAATAACACTTACATTTGCTCAGTCGCCTGGCAAATGCTCGACATCCACATCTAAGAACTGACCCGGTTCAGCCAGCACGTATTTTAGCTGTATTGAATGACAGCAATAAATAATTACAATCCGCCGGTCGGGATTACCATCGTCTGCTGCAACCGGAACGGTGCAGATGACCAGATCAGCGGGAAAAGCCCATGTTTCTCAGAGTGCTCAGCATATCTCTCCTCACTGTCGGCATGGTCACGACAGCTATGGCAGCGTCAAGCGGTCATGGAGCTGGCGGCGATCGCGGTGGCTGGGGCGACAGTCCGGGCGCGGACGACCCTGGCAATTATCGCAACACCATTGTCGGTGATCGCGACACGAGCGACACGGTGGAAAAGGACCCGAACGCATGCTGGACGCTCCCTCGCTCCGCCGATGGAAAATCCATCGTTGCGCCGAGCCAGGCTAATCCCACTGTTCCACGCAGGTGCAACTGACCTCTGAAAATCATAACAGAAACTCAAACATTGCAGGTTGTCAGCTTTTCCGGCGTGGCCTCTGTCTTACCGCACTTGATCGAGCAACCGCTTGCATTCCAGCAGGTCATAAAGCGTTTCCTGCAGCAGCGCCCGATCTTCCTTGCCGACGCTCGACTTGCCGATGGAAACATCGGGAGCCTCGTCTTCACCGCTGACGAAGTTGAAGAAGCGACGGCTGATCGGCGCCTTGGGGCGGCCGACGATTTGGTCGTCGTCCGGAGAGCCGACGCGCGGCTCGGCCACGACCGGCTCCTGCGCAGTGGCCAGCGCCTCGACGCTCGCAAGATCGCCATGGCCGACGGCGATGACGAATTTGTTGCCATTGGTCTTCAGAAGCTTCTGAACGCCCTTGATCGTATAGCCATGGTCATAGAGCAGATGACGGATGCCGTTCAGCAGATCGACGTCTTCCGGACGATAGTAGCGCCGGCCGCCGCCGCGCTTCATCGGCTTGATCTGCGGAAAACGGGTCTCCCAGAAACGCAGGACATGCTGCGGCAGATCAAGGTCTTCCGCGACTTCGCTGATCGTGCGAAATGCATCCGGGCTCTTGTCCATCGTCATACCCCCACAGCATGGCTCCGGCGCCATTCAGGCCGGATCATGCGAAACCCGATATCCGCACCGCGCCTTATCGCGATACGACTCATCATATTTCAACGGTTTGCCGGGAGAAATTCAAGTCGCCTCTTCAGCTCTTTCACAAGCAAGCCGAAAAATAAGCGCGAACAACCTGGAAAACTGCGTGCCAGAGCACATGCCCCTGCACAGCCAATATCGGTTTTGATGGATCAGGAAACGGGATTTGCCGGCCGGACTTTCGCCTTGCGGCTGGCATGGGCCTTCAGGATACGCGTCTTGAGGACGTTGGACGCCTTGAACGTCATGACACGGCGCGGAGAGATGGGCACCTCTTCGCCGGTCTTCGGGTTTCGACCAATGCGTTCGTTCTTGTCGCGCACCTGAAACGTCGCGAAGGAGGAGAGTTTTACCGTCTCGCCACGCACGATGGCGTTGCAAATTTCATCGATCACCGTTTCGACCAGTTCCGCCGACTCAGTCCGGGAGAGGCCGACTTTCCGGAATACCGACTCCGCCAAGTCCGCGCGCGTCACTGTCTTGCCCGTCATAGTTCCCCGCCCATATTGCTACGTAATTTTATCTAAGCTGCAAGAGACTATTGCCCTTGCACCAAACGGTCAAGCTCTTGTTAGGAATCGGATTTTAGAGACGCGGCCTACCAACGCAGCAGGACCGCGCCCCAGGTAAAACCGCCGCCCATGGCTTCCAGCATCACCAGATCGCCCTTCTTGATCCGGCCGTCGCCTGCCGCTACGGCAAGCGCGAGCGGGATCGACGCCGCTGACGTATTGCCATGGAGATCCACGGTAACCACAACCTTCTCGGGAGCAATTCCGAGCTTCTTGGCTGAGCCGTCGATGATGCGGCGGTTTGCCTGATGCGGCACCAGCCAGTCGAGATCGTCCGCTGTCACTTCCGCCGCTTCGAAGGTGGCCTGGATGACATCGGTGATCATGCCGACGGCATGTTTGAACACTTCCCGGCCTGCCATATGCAGCACGCCGACCGTTCCTGTCGAGGAGGGGCCGCCATCGACGTAGAGCTTGTCCTTGTGAGCACCGTCGGAACGCAGGCTCGCTGTCAGCACGCCACGATCACTGCTGGCGCCGGTCCCCTCGCCTGCTTCGAGGATCAGCGCACCGGCACCGTCGCCGAAGAGGACGCAGGTCGTGCGGTCCGTCCAGTCCAGAATGCGGGAGAATGTTTCGGCGCCGATGACGAGCACGCGCTTGGCAACGCTGCCACGAATATAGGCGTCGGCGGTCGTCACCGCATAGACGAAGCCCGAACAGACAGCCTGGACATCGAAGGCGAAGCCATGATGCATGCCGAGGCGGTTCTGGATGTTCACCGCGGTGGCGGGAAAAGTATTATCCGGCGTCGAGGTGGCGACAATGATCAGGTCGAGATCGTCGGCCGTCAGGCCGGCATTGGCAAGGGCTGCCCGCGCCGCCTGCTCGCCGAGCGAGGCCGTGGTTTCGCCTTCGCCGGCGATATAGCGCTGGCGGATGCCAGTGCGCTGGATAATCCAATCGTCGCTGGTGTCGACGATTTGCTCCATCTCGCGATTGGTCACGACGCGCTTGGGGAGCGCCGAGCCAAATCCGCGAACAACTGAACGGATCATTCTTGTTATACCCCGTCGCTCATGCCGCTTCCGGTCCGATCGGCGGCTGCCGTTTGGCATGATATTTTTTCAGATCGTTTTCTATCTTTTGAGTGAGGCCATTCTTGGCCATGTCATAGCCGACATCGATGGCCGCCGCAAAAGCCTCGGCATTGGCGCCGCCATGGCTCTTAATGACGATACCGTTGAGGCCGAGGAAGACGCCGCCATTGACCTTGCTCGGATCGAGCTTCTCGCGCAGCAGGTCGAAGGCGCCCTTGGCAAAGATATAGCCGATGCGGGCCAGCAGCGTGCGCGTCATGGCCGCGCGCAGATAAGCGCCGATCTGCTTTGCCGTGCCCTCGGCCGCCTTCAATGCGATATTGCCCGAGAAACCCTCCGTCACCACCACATCGACGGTGCCTTTGCCGATATCGTCGCCCTCGACGAAGCCGAAATATTCGAGCGATTCGAGATTGGCTTCGCGGATCAGGCGGCCGGCTTCCTTGACGTCTTCCTGGCCCTTGATTTCTTCAACGCCGACATTCAGCAGGCCGATGGTCGGTCGCTCGATCTCAAAGAGCGCGCGCGCCATGGCGCCACCCATCAAGGCGAAATCCAGCAATTGCTGCGAATCGGCGCCGATGGTCGCGCCGACATCGAGCACGATGCTTTCGCCCCGCAGCGTCGGCCAGATTGCGGCGATCGCGGGACGTTCGATGTTGGCCATCGTGCGCAGGCAGAATTTTGCCATAGCCATCAGCGCACCGGTATTGCCGGCGGAAACGACGACATCGGCGTCGCCGACCTTCACTGCCTCGATCGAGCGCCACATGCTGGAAATATAGCGGCCGCGGCGCAGGGCCTGGCTCGGCTTTTCATCCATGCTGATGGCGACATCGCATTCATGAAAGACGGATTTTTCCCGAAGTTTCGGATATTTGCCGAGGACCGCTTCGCAACGATCCTTCTGGCCGTACATGACGAACGTAATGTCGGGATGCCTATCCAGCGCCTTGGCCGCGCCAGGAATGACAACCTCAGGGCCGAAGTCGCCACCCATTAGGTCAAGAGAAATTCTGATCACGCGTCCCTAGTCCTTTTTGTCCGCCGGGCCCGGCGAATTTGGCGTCAAAATACCGGTTTCTCCTCGCGTTACAACTGAATTGTGTTCAATTGCCAGAGGGGTCTATTCCTTTTTCCAGTCTTTCAGGACAGCGAAAGGCGACGGTTTCTTGTCATCTTCACCACTATCCTCGATGTGACCTTCGAACTCGATGCCGGGCTTGCGCGGATAGGGATCAATGGCAAGCGCGGCGAATTCGGCAACGACTGCCCCGGCATCGATCGTATCGCCGATGAAGGTTTCCGGAAGATCCGGACCGTCGGGGTCGAGCACCATTTCGCCTGCATCCATGGACGGCGCCCGCGCGAGCTTCGAATCCTCGGGGATGAAAATATGCTCGAAATCCTCGTCGATCTCCGATTCGACCGGCTCCAGCGTCACCACACAGGCCTGGACGATCTTTGCGCGAACATTGCCCTTGAGGCGGATGCCGTCGCGCTTCCAGCGGGAAATCTTCAGATCTGCCGAGAGGCTCTCCACGGAAAGCACATCCCAAAGCGCAGCCAAGCCAACAAGCTCCCTCTTGTCGGCTTCGAGATGCACGTCCACCGGGTTGGCGGAGATATGGCCGACCTTCACCGGATAGGAAAAGGGCGTTTCGTCGGAGTTGGTTCTTTTCATTTTTGTCTCCTAAGGTGCGTCTTTGCCGATTTCAGGCGGCTGCGGCAGCGTTGCGGAGCCGGTGGCGATCTCGGTTTCTGCGATCCCTGACAGATGCGTCTCGGCGGTCATCATCCAATCCGCAAGAGCAATCATCGAGGGAGCTCCCTCGCCTGCCTTGGGATAGATATTGCGCCGGAGGGCAGCGGCCAGCGCGACACGGTCGTTCCCGTCCATCGCGGCGGCATAGCTCTCCAGCCGCCCGTAAAACATACCGGCCAGTTTCTTCATCCGCTTCGGCACGCTGTTGTCGCCGATTCCGAGTTCGCGGATCGAATAGTCGATATCCTCAAAAAAGGCATCGACGATTTCCTGGGCAAGCTCCTGGCCGCTGGTTTCAGACGAACGTGTACGGCGGAAAAACAGGATCATCACCGCCGACAGCAGCTCGAAACGACCCATCACCGTGTCCGGCACATCATAATCCGTATAGAAAACCGGCAGGCGCGCCATCGCGGTCAGGGTGTCATATTGCCTGACGACGATGAGCTGGTTGTGATTTCTTTTGCGGAAGAGCCCAAAAATCATGAAAATTCCCAGAATTGGCTCATTCAGAGCGCCCCGTTGCGCTCGGCCTTGTTGCATCCACTTGAAAGCTGGTTTACCGAAGCAGGCGCGAATTGCAATGCCGTTTGTGCCCGCTTCAAGGTCCCGCCCCAGCCGTCGTCACTCTCCGTGCATGATTGGTGATGAAGAGTGCCGAACAACATCGTTGAGCCTTCCGCAATCGCGGAATGGCCACAATGATGTGCACAGCAAGGTCATATCGGCCGTTCGGCCATCGGTTTGATTCATTAGGGGAGATGAGATGTCGTTGACGAGACGGTATTTCAAGTCTGACAGAACTTTCATCAGTAGTGCCGCTATCGCTCTGGTGATTGCCACCGCGGGGCTCGCGGGCTGCCAGACCAGCGAGGTCATGAACAACGGCTACATCTTCGACCAGCAAGCGCTCAATCTCGTGCCCGTCGGCTCGAGCCGCGAGCAGGTGCTGCTTTCGCTCGGCACGCCGTCGACGACGGCGACCTTCGATGGCGAAGTCTTCTATTACATCTCCCAGAAACGCACGCGCGCCGTGGCCTTCATGAAGCCGAAGCTGGTCGACCAAAACATTCTGGCGATCTATTTCGACAAGGACGGCGTGGTGAAGCAGGAAGCCAACTACACGCTGAAGGACGGCCGGGTCTTCGACATGATCAGCCGCACGACGCCGACCGGCGGTCGCGACATGACCTTCCTGCAACAGATCCTGCAGGGCGGCGGCAACGGCATCAACGGCGCGAAGAACTTCCTCAACAACCTCAACGCCGGCCAATAAGCTGGCGATACCCCATCAAAAAACCCGCGAAGCGCAGGCTTCGCGGGTTTTTCATTTGTTCAGCCCTCGCCCTTATCCGGCGAGAACGGCAAGCAGCAGCAGCGCGACGATATTGGTGATCTTGATTGCCGGGTTGACGGCGGGACCGGCTGTGTCCTTGTAGGGATCGCCGACGGTGTCGCCCGTGACGGAAGCCTTGTGCGCCTCCGAGCCCTTCAGGTGACGCGCGCCGTCCTTATCGACGAAACCGTCTTCGAAGCTCTTCTTGGCATTGTCCCAGGCACCGCCGCCCGACGTCATGGAAATGGCGACGAACAGGCCGTTGATGATGACGCCCAGCAGCGAGGCGCCGAGCGCGGCAAATGCCGAGGCTTTCGAGCCGGAGATCAACAGCACGCCGAAATAGACGACGATCGGCGCCAGTACCGGCAGCAGGGACGGAATGATCATCTCGCGAATGGCAGCCTTGGTCAGAAGGTCGACAGCGCGGCCGTAATCGGGGCGCTCGGTACCCTTCATGATGCCCGGCTTTTCACGAAACTGCTTACGCACCTCTTCGACGATCGCGCCAGCCGCGCGGCCGACGGCGGTCATGGCGATGCCGCCGAAGAGATAGGGAATCAGGCCGCCAAACAACAGGCCGGCGACGACATAAGGGTTGGAGAGATCGAAGGATATCGTGCCCACATTCGTGAAATAGGGGAACTGATCGCCATGGGCTGCGAAATATTTCAAGTCGTTCGAATAGGCGGCAAAGAGCACCAGAGCGCCGAGGCCGGCCGAGCCGATGGCATAACCCTTCGTCACCGCCTTGGTGGTGTTACCGACTGCGTCTAGCGCGTCGGTCGATTTGCGCACTTCCGGCGGAAGATGCGACATTTCGGCGATGCCGCCGGCATTGTCGGTGACCGGACCGAAGGCGTCCAGCGCAACAATCATCCCGGCGAGACCGAGCATGGCGGTGACCGCGATACCGGTGCCGAACAGGCCGCCGAGCTGATAGGTGGCAAGGATACCGCCGACGATGACGATTGCCGGCAGTGCCGTCGATTCGAGTGAAACGGCGAGGCCCTGGATCACGTTGGTGCCATGGCCGGTGACCGAGGCCTGGGCGATGGAATTGACCGGGCGCTTGTTGGTGCCGGTATAATATTCAGTGATGACGACGATCAGCGCCGTGACGATCAGGCCGACGATACCGCAAAAGAACAGCCTCGTGCCGGTGACTTCGAAACCTGCGGTAGCGCCGATCGAACCCCAGCCGACGGTCACAGACGTGGCGGCCGCAAGACCAATGATCGACAGAACGCCCGTGGCAATCAGGCCCTTGTAGAGCGCGCCCATGATCGAGCCGTTTACGCCGAGCTTGACGAAGAAAGTGCCAATGATCGACGTGATGATGCAGGCGCCACAGACCGCCAGCGGATAGATCATCGCGGAGGCGAGAATTGGCGTGCCGGCGAAGAAGATCGCTGCGAGAACCATGGTCGCCACGACGGAGACTGCATAGGTTTCGAAGAGGTCGGCGGCCATGCCGGCGCAGTCTCCGACGTTGTCGCCAACATTGTCAGCGATGGTGGCGGGATTGCGCGGGTCATCCTCGGGAATGCCGGCTTCCACCTTGCCGACGAGGTCGCCGCCGACATCGGCGCCCTTGGTGAAGATACCGCCGCCGAGACGGGCGAAGATCGAAATCAGCGAGGCGCCGAAGCCGAGCGCCACCAGCGCATCGATGACGTCGCGCGAGCCCGGCTCATGGCCGAGAACACCCGTCAGCACGTAGAAATAGATGGAGACGCCGAGCAGAGCGAGGCCGGCGACCAGCATGCCGGTGATGGCGCCCGACTTGAAGGCGATGTCGAGACCGGCCGACAGGCTGTGCGAGGAGGCCTGTGCGGTGCGGACATTGGCGCGCACGGAGACATGCATGCCGATGAAACCGGCGGCACCCGACAGGATAGCGCCGATCAGGAAACCGATGGCGGCTTCGCCCGACAGGAGCAGCCAGGCCAGGATGAAAACGATGACGCCGACAATGGCAATGGTTCTGTATTGACGCGCCAGATAGGCTTGCGCGCCTTCTCGAATATAGCCTGCAATCTCCTGCATGCGTGCATTGCCCTGGTCGGCTGACAGCACCGACCGGGTTGCCCAGACGGCGTAGATCACCGAGAGCAGTCCGCACGCGATAACACCTAACAGAATCGACATTTCGCTTTTTCCCTCCAAAAAAGCCGGCGGTTCACTCCCCCTCCGGCCGCCCGCGACAATGGCCTGCCCCCTCCTCCCAAGGGGGTCGGCAAATGTGCAAGGGGAGATTGCGTTTGGGAAAACGTCGCGTCAAGACCGCCCGCGGGTAAAACACCCGATGGAAGTTCAAAAGAATGTCGCTTGGTGAAATCAGGCGCGAGCGAAAGAAACGAAACCGGCAGGGATCAAGCGCCGGCCTGACGTCGGGCCTTATTTCTTGGCTTCGCTGCGAACCTGCTTGGCGATTCGGTCGAGCACGGCGTTGACGAGCTTCGGCTCATCCTCTTCAAAAAAGGCGTGAGCGATCTCGACATATTCGGTGACGATGACCGGGACCGGCACGTCCTTGCGGTCGAGAAGCTCGAAGGTGCCGGCACGCAGGATGGCACGCACGGTGCTGTCGAGACGCGACAGCGCCCAATCGTCCTGCAGGGCGGAGCCGATCAGCGGATCGAGCCGGGTCTGCTCGCGCACGACACCGGCGACGATGGAACGGAACCAGGATGCGTCGGCCTTCAGATAGGTCTCGCCGTCCAGCTCCTGTCCGAGACGGTGTGCCTCGTATTCGGCTACCACCTCCAACACGCCGGTACCGCCGATATCCATCTGATAGAGCGCCTGAACGGCGGCAAGGCGTGCTGCCCCCCGCTGGTTCGCGGTCTTTGCCGGTCGCTCGTTATCCTGATTGCTCATGAACTTATGCACCCAACTTTTGTTTCAGCGCGATCATCGTCAGCGCTGCGCGGGCGGCAAAGCCACCCTTGTCCTTGTCCGAGCGGCGCACGCGCACCCAGGCCTGATCGTCGTTTTCGACCGTCAGGATCCCGTTGCCGATCGCCAGAGATTCGCTGACGGCCAGATCCATCAGCGCACGCGAAGATTCGTTGGAGACGATGTCGAAATGATAGGTCTCGCCGCGGATGACCATACCGAGGGCGACATAGCCGTCATATTCGGTGCCCCCGTTGTCGGCGCCGTCAAGTGCCATGGCGATGGCGGCCGGAATCTCCAGGGCGCCGGGCACGGTGACGACGTCATAGGTCGCGCCGGCTTCTTCGAGCGCGGTCTTGGCGCCGTCGAGAAGAGCGTCGGCCATGTCATCGTAGAAGCGGGCTTCAACGATGAGGATGTGGGCATTGGTAGAGCTGGACATACGTCACCTGCTAAATGAGAGGGCGGGCAGCACCTTGATAAGGGCGGGTCAAACCACGGCGGGCCGCGCTTGGCAAGTGTTTTTCGGATGCCTGCGCCAATTCTAATCCGGATTTGAGGAACATTGATCCGTGCCAGAAATTGTATCTTCCGCCAGCTCACTCGCTTCGCTAATAATTTGCTACTGGCAGGGAGGAACCTGATGACAGAAAAAACCAGATGCGCTGTCAACCTCGGCGAGCTACACCTCGATCATTGGCAGCAGGGAGATTTTTTTGCCGGCAGCGATGTCTCCTTCGGCGCACTGCTCGGGCTGAAGGATCTTGGCATCAGCTACAATGAAGTGCCGCCCGGCAAATCCGGCTGTCCATTTCACAATCATCACGTCGAGGAAGAGCTCTTCGTCATTTTAGAGGGCGAAGGCGAATATCGCTTCGGGAGCGAACGTTTCCTGGTTGCGAAAGGCGATGTCCTCGGAGCGCCCGCCGGCGGCCAGGAAACTGCCCATCAGCTCATCAATATCGGCCCGAGCGTGCTGATCTATCTCGTCATCTCAACCAAAGCCAGGACGGAGATCGTCGAATATCCCGACTCCGGCAAGTTCATGGCGAAAACCAATCGCCCCGGCGAGGCGCCGCGGCGCTTCAGCTTCATCGGGCGCGAAGACGGCGCCGTGGATTATTGGGACGGCGAGCCGGGAGCATAAACAGATGCATATGAACGCAGAAACGGCAGACAGGAAGGAAGCCGCTCCCGCCATGACCATAATTCCGACGCTGATGACCGAACGCCTCATCCTCCGCTCGCACCGGCTGGAGGATTTCGAAGAATATACCGCCTTCTGGACGCAGGAAGATCTTGTCCGCTACATCGGCGGCGAGACGTCGACGCGTGAACAGGCCTGGTCGCGCCTGTTGCGTTATGCCGGCATGTGGCACCACCTTGGCTTCGGTTTCTTCGCCGTCGAAGAACGTCAGAGCGGCCGCTTCATCGGCGAAGTCGGCTTCCTCGACCTGCATCGCGACATGCACCCGACCACTACGGAGGGGACCTTGGAAACCGGCTGGGGGATCACACCAGCGCTGCAGGGCAGAGGTTATGCAACGGAAGCCGTCAAGGCGGCGATCGCCTGGGCCGACGACACATTCCCCGGCCGACGCATGACCTGCATCGTCGATCCAGAAAACAGGGCATCGTTGCGCGTCGCCGAAAAAGTCGGCTTCCGCCGGATCGGTGAAGTCTTCTACAAGGACAAACCGAACGTCATGTTCGAGCGGTAGTGGCGGAATCAACCGCGGAGATTGGGGCCACGAGAAACTTACAATCAGCTTTCCCGCGCCACCGGGAATTCCGCCAGCCGTGCGGCATAGCGGGCCATGGTGTCGACTTCGAAATTGACGAAATCGCCGGCCTTACGTTCGCCCCAGGTGGTGACCTCCAGAGTGTGGCGGATCAGGAGCACGTCGAAATCCGTGCCGTCGACGGCGTTTACCGTGAGCGACGTGCCGTCGAGAGCGATCGAGCCCTTAGGAGCAA
Organism: Rhizobium sp. LEGMi-198b; assembly: GCF_054114205.1. Classification (NCBI taxonomy): domain Bacteria; kingdom Pseudomonadati; phylum Pseudomonadota; class Alphaproteobacteria; order Hyphomicrobiales; family Rhizobiaceae; genus Rhizobium; species Rhizobium sp. LEGMi-198b. Next base: position 171,874 of record NZ_JBSYVH010000001.1, read on the forward strand.
CGAATTTTGCGAGATGCGCCGGAGCGCGCAGGCGAAAGCGGGTGGCGTCGCCCTCCGCCGTCACCGACAGGATTTCGGCCTTACCGTCGACATGGCCCGAGACGATGTGGCCGCCGAGCTCATCGCCGATCTTCAGCGAGCGCTCGAGATTGATATGGCTACCAGCCTGCCAGGTGGCAATGGTGGTCAGCCGCAGGGCCTCTTCCCAGGCCTCGACTTCGAACCAGCGACCGTTGCTGCCGACTTCCGGCAGGCCCGTCACCGTCAGGCAGACGCCGGAATGGGAAATCGAGGCACCCATATCGATTGTTGCCGGATCGTAATTGGTGGCGACCCGCAGCTTGATGCCTTCCTTGAGAGGGGAAATAGATTCGATCTTGCCGATATCGGTGACAATTCCGGTAAACATCAAAAACCTCTTTCAAATTCGTCGCAGCGATCATCGCCAAACCGGCTCGCGCGGATATGCCTGAAACTGGGTGGGATATTGGTCTTCGTGATCGGCGATTCAATACCGCCCTCGCCGATCGTAGCCGGCCCCTGAAACAGAAGGATGCGGTCGACGAGGTCGGCATCAAGGAAGCGTTGCGCTGTCCTTGCCCCGCCTTCGACCAGCAAAGAAGAGATGCCGCGCGTACCCAACGCTTCAACCAACTCCCCCAGCTCGCCGGAATTGGATTGCAGCACTTCAGCGCCGGCGGCATCCAGCGCGGCGCGGCGGCCCATGAAGGCCTTGTCAGTGTTTTCATCGAATGGCGGCGGATCGCCGGCGACGATCATCAACCCATATTGCTCAGCCGTCTTCACGAGCTTGCTGCCAAGCGGAAGCTGAAGCTGGTCGTCGATGACGATACGCAATGGCGTACGGCTTTCTAGCCCCGGCAGACGGCAGGTCAATTCCGGATCGTCTGCCACCGCCGTGCCGATGCCGACAAGAATCGCGTCGCTTTCGGCGCGCAGGACCTGCACCTGGGCGCGGGCGATATCGCCGGTGATGCGCACCTGCCCCTCGCCGGTTTTGCCAATCATCCCGTCTGCCGAAACAGCAAGTTTGAGAGTCACATACGGCCGTTTTCTCGTCTGGCGCATGAGGTAGCCGGCAAGAGCACGCCTGCCCTCCTCCTCGAGAATACCGGCATCGACCTCGATCCCCGCCTGCCGCAGCAGCGCGATGCCGCGGCCGGAAACACGCTGATCGGGATCGGTGACGCTGATGACGACGCGGGCGACGCCGTAGGCGATGAGCGCCTCGGCACAGGGCGGCGTCTTGCCGTGGTGCGAACAGGGTTCGAGGGTGACGTAGGCCGTGGCGCCCCGCGCCGCTTCGCCGGCCTCGGCCAAAGCTTGCGGCTCGGCATGCGGCCTACCGCCAAGCGCGGTAACGGCGCGGCCGATGACAGCACCATCCTTGACAATCAGACATCCGACGGACGGGTTGGTGGAGGTAAGCCCCAGATGCGTGCGCGACAGACGGATCGCCGCGGCCATGAAACGCTCGTCTTCAGGCCGGAGCGCCATGGTCAGGGATCCAGCGGATCGCGGGCGATCTTGGCGTTGATCTCGGTGATCACCTGCTCGAAATCCTCCGCATGCGAGAAATCACGATAAACGGAAGCATAGCGCACGAAGGCGACATCATCGAGGCTCTTCAAGGCTTCAAGCACCTGCAGGCCGATCTGCTCCGAACTGATTTCCGTCTCGCCGGAGCTTTCCAGGCGGCGGACGATACCGGAGACGGCACGCTCAATGCGATCGCGGTCGACCGGGCGTTTGCGCAGTGCGATTTCGAAGGACCGCACCAGCTTATCCCGGTCAAAAGGCACCTTGCGGCCGGTCTTCTTGATGACCATCAGCTCGCGCAGTTGCACACGCTCGAAGGTGGTGAAGCGGCCGCCGCAATCCGGACAAATACGCCGCCGGCGGATGGACGTATTGTCCTCCGCCGGACGCGAATCCTTGACCTGCGTATCTTCCGAACCGCAATAAGGGCAGCGCATGCGCTCTCCTTAGCCCATGTAGCCGTACATGGGGAAGCGGCCGGTGAGGTTGACCACCTTCTCGCGCACTGCGGCCTCGACGGCGGCATTGCCTTCATCGGAGTTGGCGACCTTCAGGCCATCGAGCACTTCGATGATGAGATTGCCGATTTCGCGGAACTCAGCTTCCTTGAAGCCGCGCGTCGTGCCGGCCGGCGTGCCGAGGCGGACACCAGAGGTGACGAAAGGCTTTTCCGGGTCGAAGGGGATGCCGTTCTTGTTGCAGGTCACGTAAGCGCGGCCGAGGGCAGCTTCGGCGCGCTTGCCGGTGGCGTTCTTCTTGCGCAGGTCGACCAGCATCAGGTGGTTGTCCGTGCCGCCGGAGACGACATCGACACCGCCGGAAATCAGCGTTTCGGCAAGAGCCTTGGCGTTCTTGACGATCTGCGCCGTATAGTCCTTGAACTCCGGCTGCAGTGCTTCGCCGAGCGCTACGGCCTTAGCGGCGATGACGTGCATCAGCGGGCCACCCTGGAGACCGGGGAAAACGGCCGAGTTGAACTTCTTCGCCAGATCCTCTTCATTGGTGAGGATCATGCCGCCGCGCGGGCCGCGCAGAGACTTGTGGGTCGTGGTCGTTGCAACGTGGCAATGCGGGAACGGCGACGGATGCTGGCCGCCGGCAACGAGGCCGGCAATATGGGCCATGTCGACCATCAGGTAAGCACCAACGCTATCGGCGATCTCGCGGAAGCGCTTCCAGTCCCAGATGCGGGAATAGGCGGTGCCGCCGGCGATGATCAGCTTCGGCTTGTGCTGCTCGGCCTTGCGCTGCACTTCATCCATGTCGAGAAGGTTGTCGCCTTCGCGCACGCCGTAGGAAACGACGTTGAACCACTTGCCGGACATGTTGACCGGCGAACCATGCGTCAGGTGACCGCCCGAATTGAGGTCGAGGCCCATGAAGGTGTCGCCCGGCTGCAGCAGCGCGAGGAAGACGGCCTGGTTCATCTGGGAACCGGAATTCGGCTGAACGTTGGCGAAGTTGACGCCGAACAGCTTCTTGGCGCGCTCAATGGCGAGCTCTTCGGCGATATCGACGAACTGGCAGCCGCCATAGTAGCGCTTGCCCGGGTAACCTTCAGCGTACTTATTCGTCATGATCGAGCCCTGCGCTTCCAATACGGCGCGCGAGACGATGTTTTCCGAGGCGATCAATTCGATTTCGTGCCGCTGACGACCCAACTCCTTGCCGATCGCGCCAAAGATTTCCGGATCGGTATCGGCGAGCGAGCGATTGAAGAAAGGTTCGGTGGAAGCATTGGTCATCGTGGAAGCTCCTGAACAGGCCGGAACGGCAATGGAGACGGTATTAGCGTCAGGGTAGCCCGAGAGCAATACGATCAGCGACATTTGCTGAGCATTCTACGATGGAGGTCCCCAGCAAAGAAAAAAGCCGCATCCGAGGACGCGGCTTTCTGAGACTGTCGTCGCTATGGCGCCGGATTATTGAACCGGCTGCTCCATGCCCTGTGTCGTATCCAGCGCTAGCTGAGAATTGCCGTCGAGCTGATAGATATCGTCGCGGAACTGAACGATGCCGTTGCCAGCCCCCCAAGCGGAGATATAGACGAAATAGACCGGAACTTCCGTCGCCAGTGTGATTGGCGTGTTGACGCGAGTGGAAATGACCTGCTCGATATGCTGGCGCGGCCAGCCCGGCGTTTCGGCAAGCAGCCAGTTCGTCAGATCGCGCACGTTCTGCACGCGCACGCAGCCCGAGCTGTCAAAGCGCATCAGCTTGTTGAACAGACCCTGTTCGGGGGTGTCGTGCATATATTCGTTGTTGGGGTTGTGGAAGTTGATCTTCGTAGATGCCATGGCGTTGTTCTTGCCCGGATCCTGGCGGAACATCAGGTCCGGCGCCTTGTCCGAATTCCAGTCGATCGTCTCAGGCGCAACTTCCTGGCCCTTGCCGTCGAGCAGGCGGATATTGTTCTTCGTCAGGTAGGTCGGATCCTTGCGCATCAGCGGCACGATGTCCTTGACGACGATCGAGCGCGGCGCCGTCCAGTACGGGTTGAGAATGACCTCGTAGATCTTGGAATTGATGAGGTGCGTCGGGCGTGAGATGCGGCCGACGATCGCCTCGTGACGCAGCGCCACCTGACCGTCCTCAACGGCTTCGATATAGGTCGCCGGAACGTTGACCATGACGTGACGTCGACCGAGGTCGGACGGGAACGTCTGCAGGCGAACGAGGTTGGTGTTCAATTGCTGCAGGCGGACCTCGGCGGGAATGTTCATCGCCTTCAGCGTGAATTCGCCGATAACGCCGTCCGGCGGCAGGCCGTGGCGAGCCTGGAAGCGCTTGACGGCGCCATCGACGTAGGAATCGAATGCCGAGGACATGCCGGCTTCCTTCGGCAGGTCGCCGGTGACCATCAGGCGCTGGCGGAGCGCCTGTACGGAACCGTCGGTGACGCCGAGCTGAAGCTGCTGCTCGCCAGGATTGATCTGCGGCCAGCCGCCACCGGCAGCGATGCTCTGATACTGGGCGATCGCCTGCTGGATGTTCGGTACGGAATCGGGCCCGAGGATCGGCGTGTTGGAAACAACCGCTGCGGCAGTGCGCGCGGCGGCCTTCGCATCAAACTGATCGTCCCAGTTGCCGCGGGCGCGATTGTTGATCAGCGCATCGAGAGGCGTCTGGTCCTGTGCGAAAGCCGGGGCTGCCAAAGCGGCCACGCCAAAAGTTGCCGCAGACCGCAGGAAGGAGCGGCGCGAGAAGGGTTCAATTCCGGTTTTCTTCGACATATCCCACCGTTCGACGCTGCGGCCCAATTATCCGCAGCCAAGAGAGAAAGCAGTAAATCACTGCAGCTCGCGCCAAGTAACGCAGCTCTGTGTCAATCCGTTGCCTTAGCGCACACTAAAACTTCGCTCCGGACCATCACAATATTGCGAGCCCAAAGCCCTAAGGCATGAAGATCAAGACTTGAAAAGCGCCGTTTGCCGTTCGTTTCCGCTGTCATAGCAATATGGCCAATTCGTGTCGCCCGGCATGAAACTTGCGTTCACCTGCCGTAGCGGAAGAAACTCCATTTTGCGTTGCTAAAATACCACCAAATGATTGTGTTTCATAGCGCGTGCGGATCTCGCGTCAATGGCGCAGATGCAGCATACATGGTGTGCATCGCAACGTCGCGGCGGGGGCGTGGCAAAAAGCGCACAGCCGATGTGGGATCTTTTGCTCGGAACGAGCACAGCCGAAAGGCGATCAGGAAGCAAAGAGAGTGCAAGCAGCGGTCTTTCTCAGTACATGTGCTGCCCATCCTCACTGAGAGCCGCAAGCTCAGTTGTCTTGTGAGTTAGTTGTTTCCGGTATTGTGCTGGAAACTGTCGTTTCTTACCTTCTTGTCAACAAGAGGGGTATGGATGAACGACTTTCCTGAATTTGATGACCTTCCTGATGATCCCGAAGTTGCTTTCGTCCGGCTCTATGAGCGGGCCAACAAAGAATATCAGGAGCAGACCTACGACGTGCAGGACACCCGCGCGGCGGCCGTCGAGTTCATGAACACCATGCTTGGCGTCGCGCAGGGCCTCGAAATTTCTGGCTTTGAGGAGTGGACGATTCCCGACGACTGGGATGATATCTATCCCGCCTTCACGAGCTTTGACCGCGCCCTGAAACGTTACATCATGGAGGTGAAGGTCAGGAAATCTCGGGTAACGAAGGTTTACTCGGTGCAACTCAGTCCCGAGGACAAGGAGCGCATACACAGCCTCATTCGGGAAATCCGCGAGATACTGACGAGCGCGGACTTGCAGGACCGCAAGCGAAACTCTCTATTCAACAAGCTCAACGCCTTCGAGGCGGACGTGGATAGAGTGCGCACACGCTTTGACAACGCCACGCTCATGGCTATCGACATCATTGGTGTGGTTGACAAGGGTACCAATGCTCTGAAGCCCATCAACGAACTTCTGCGGCGTATTCAGGCCATCATGGGCAACGCCAAGGAAAGCGAGCCTGAGCAGAACCAGTTGCCTCCCCCGGCCGAACGGAAAAAATTACCTCCACCACCGAAGCGCATTGAGGGACCTTCCAACGGTGGCTTTTCTCGTGATTTGGACGACGATATCCCGTTCTGACGCTGGCACGCAAAGGGCGCAACGGTGCGCCTTCTCAAGCACCGTTGCGCCCTTTTGCGCCAGTCCGGAGGTTCTAACAAGCTGGAGGGAATGCCAGCCTAGCAGATTACAGGCGATACAAAATCTGGTCGTTCCAGAAGCGGTCGAGGCGCTGCAGGAGTTTGTTCATCTGGGTGAACTCGTCCGTGCCGATGCCGCCGACCTTGTCGATGGAGGCGATGTGGCGCTCGTAGAGCTTGGCGACGGTTTCGGCGATGTCCTGGCCGGTTTCCGTCAGGCTGATGCGGACCGAGCGGCGGTCGATGCGCGAGCGCTGATGGTTGATGAAGCCGAGGTCGACCAGCTTCTTGACGTTATAGGAAACGTTGGAGCCGAGGTAGAAACCGCGGGAGCGCAGCTCGCCGGCGGTCAGTTCGGAATTGCCGATGTTGAAAAGGAGCAGCGCCTGGACGGCGTTGACGTCGTCGCGGCCTTGGCGGTCGAACTCGTCCTTGATAACATCGAGGAGACGGCGGTGGAGACGCTCCACCAAGTGGAGCGATTCCATATACAGACCACGGATATCTTCGATCTGCTGGTCCCGAGCATTCGCAACTGCCTGCGGCTTGATTTTCGTGTTCATCATGACTTGGCCTCACTGTTTTGTTTGGCGGTGTCGTTTTCTTCCCGCCTTGAGTGAGACCCTATCGAATACACATAAAATTCTACTTAAACTGCAGGCTTAACAGCACCTTACCAGAAACTCTTGGTGTCTCAGGGTAAATCAACCATTACCTGCTGTTCGCGTCGGCGCTTCTCCAGCCAGAGCAAAATGCGGAAAATACAGTAGAGCACGGCGACGCCTGCATGCAGGATGACGATCAACGGATTGGAGCCGAAAATCTGTGGCCAGAGGCCATACATCAGCGCCTGACTGCCAGCCGCCAGCACCCAGATAACCGGTCCCCAGGAGACCGTCAGCCATAGGCCGAGGGCGGCGACCGGGAAGACGACGGCCAGCCCGGCGCCCGCCACCTTCCAGGGCAGGTTGAGGAGATCGAAACGCGCCTGGCCGTCCAGCGAATAGCCGACCAGCATCGACCAATATTGCAGGCCAAGCCAGAAACAGGCGATCGCAATCAGCCGCAGGAACAATACGAACAGAATGTCGGTCAGCGTATTCTTGGGTATGGTCGGAGAATCGGGTTCCATGCGCAGACAATAAGTAGAAGGCCAAAGGCTCGCCAGCGCTATAATAGCTGCGGCCTTTCGCCGGGTTTTGTTTCCGGGGGACAGCGTGATAGGTACGCTGCTCACCAATTGAGGCCATAGATAGACTAAAAAGGATGGCGGCACCATGCAGGACAAGACGCATCTTGTTGACGAGATCACCGGGCACCGGCGCATGCGGCGCAACCGCAAGGCCGACTGGACGCGCCGCCTGGTGCAGGAAAACCGCCTGACCGTCGACGACCTGATCTGGCCGATCTTTCTCATCCCCGGCAGCGGCATCGCCGAACCGATCCCCGCCATGCCCGGCGTCTTCAGGCTGACGGTCGACAAGGCCGTAGAAGCGGCAAAGGAAGCAGCCGATCTCGGCATCCCCGCGCTCGCCACCTTTCCGAACATCGAAATGGAGCTGCGCGACGAGACCGGCTCGAACAGTCTGGAAAAAAACAACCTCATCAATCTCGCCACCGCCGCCATCAAGAAGGCCGTGCCGAATATCGGCGTCATCACCGATGTTGCCCTCGACCCCTTCACCAGCCACGGACATGACGGCATTTTGCGCGGCAACGAAATCGTCAATGACGAGACCGTGGAACAGGTGGCGCGCGCCGCCGTCTATCAGGCCGATGCCGGCGCCGATATCATTGCGCCCTCGGAAATGATGGACGGGCGCATCGGTTTCATCCGCCGCGCGCTCGACGCCGCCGGTCACCAGAGCGTCAGCATCATGAGCTATGCCACCAAGTTCAGCTCCGCATTCTACGGCCCCTATCGCGAGGCGATCTCGACGGGCGGCCTGCTGAAGGGCGACAAGAAAACCTATTATATCGATCCGGCCAACGGCACCGAGGCGGTGCGCGATGCCGCGCTCGACGTCGAAGAGGGCGCAGACATGCTGATGGTCAAGCCCGGCCTGCCCTATCTCGACATCTGTTGGCGGCTGAAAGAGGCTTTCGGCCTGCCGACCTTCGCCTACCAGGTCTCCGGTGAATATTCGATGGTCAAGGCCGCCGCAGCCAATGGCTGGATCGATGGCGAAAGGGTGATGCTGGAAACGCTGCTCGCCTTCAAGCGGGCGGGCTGTGACGGCATTCTCACTTATTTCGCACCGGAAGTGGCAAGACTGCTGGCAAAGAGGTAATTCCCGGCCACAAAGCTTATTGCATTTGCCGGACCTCACACCATATGTTCGGCAAATGTTTCCCTGCTGCCTGCGCACCCTATCGAACGCGCAAGGAATGCAGTGGGATCTTTAGGCTGCGCATAAGCCTTTTCATCGGAGCGATAGAAAGGGTTATGCGCGAAGGAGAAAGACAATGAGCCTCAATCCAACCCCGCTTTATGCAGCACCGGACGACTGGCGCGCCTATAGTGGTGTGCTGAGCCGGCGCATCTTCGCCTTCATTCTCGACTATGTCATCGTCGGCTTGCTTTGCATCCCGGCAGCGGTGGTATTGTTCTTTGTCTCCGTCCTGACGCTTGGGCTGGGCTTCGTGCTCTATCCTGCCCTCTTCCTCATCGTCGCGGGTCTCTATTTCGGCTGGACGCTCGGCGGACCGCATCAGGCCTCGCTCGGTATGCGCGCCATGGGCATCGCCATGGTGCGGATCGATGGCCGGCCGATGGATTTTCTCACCGCGATCGTACACTTGGCACTGTTCTGGATCCTGAACTCCGTGCTAACACCCCTCATCCTGCTTGCAGGCCTATTCATCGAACGCAGCCGCCTGGTGCATGATCTCCTGCTCGGCACGGTCATCGTCCGAACGGCGTAAACCAAGGTTATTCCACTCAACCTCATACCCAACGGTTTGGTCGTCCCCATCATCATAAGAAAGCCCGCTTGCTTCTGAAGAAGCTGGGAAACTATGGCCTTGGACAAAGGACATAGTTGACGTTTTCTAAACTTGGGCCATGCTTGTGAGGAGTCGAATGCCGAACGGAAGGTTAATCAACGGCAGATGAACACGCAGTCGACGCCATCCCCGCAGTTTTATCTGACGGCACCGGCTGCCTGCCCGTACCTGCCGCGGGAGATGGAGCGCAAGGTCTTCACCCATCTCGTCGGGCCGCGCGCGGCGGAGATGAACGACATTCTGACCCAGGGCGGCTTTCGTCGCTCGCAGAACATCGCCTACCGCCCCGCTTGCGAATCCTGCCGTGCCTGTATTTCCGTTCGTATTCTCGCTCAAGAATTCGAACCCAGCCGGTCGATGAAGCGCGTCCTGTCGTCGAATAGCGATATCATCGCCACCGAATTCCCGGCGCAGCCGTCCAGCGAGCAATATTCCCTCTTCCGCCGCTATCTCGATTATCGTCATCAGCAGGGCGGCATGTCCGACATGACAGTGCTCGACTACGCGATCATGGTCGAAGACACCCACGTCAACACCCGCATCATCGAATATCGTCGGCGCGAGGAAGGCTCCGGGCTGGAGCAGCGGCCCAAAGGCGAGCTGCTGGCGGCAGCATTGACCGACGTGATGAGCGACGGGCTGTCGATGGTCTATTCCTATTTCAATCCCGATCTCGACCAACGCTCGCTCGGCACCTTCATGATCCTCGATCATATCAAGCGGACCAAGGCGCTCGGGCTGCCGCATGTCTATCTCGGCTATTGGGTCAAGGGCTCCCGTAAGATGGACTACAAGACGCGGTTTCAGCCGCAGGAACATCTGACGCCGCGCGGTTGGGAGCGCTTCAATCCCGCAGATGCCATCCTAGATCCCCCTCGCTGAATGCTCTCCCATCTCCCGGATCACAGAAAAGGCTTGCTGCTGACCTCAATCGGCGGTCTCACGTTGTCGATGGACATCCCGCTGATCCGGCTTTCGAGCGGCGACGTCTGGTCCGTCCTGTCGGTGCGCAGCATTGCGACGATCGTCGTCGCGCTTGCCGCCCTGATCGTCATCCGCCGCGTCACCGGATCACTGCGTAATACGCTGCCGGGCTGGATCGGGCTTCCCGTCGGCCTTTTCTACGGCCTGACGACCATCACCTTTCTCCTCGCCATCTACTATACGACGGCGGCGAATGTGGTGTTCATCATCGCTCTCAACCCGATGTTCGCTGCGCTCCTTTCCTGGATTTTCCTAAGGGAACGCCCCGCTCTTTCCACCATCGTCGCCATGATCGCGATGATCTTCGGCGTCGGCCTGATCGTGTGGGACGGCATGGAGGGCGGCCATTTCCTCGGTGACGCACTGTCGGTTCTAGCGTCTTTCTTCATCGCCTGCGCCATTACCATCGGCCGCGCCTCGCGAAGGGATATGGGCTTCGCCTCTCTCTTGTCCGCCATCGTCCCTGCCGCAGTCGGACTCTATCATGTCATGCCTTCGGGCATCGCCATCGATCATCCCGGCTGGATCCTGCTCGACGGCGCAGTTCTGATGCCCCTCTCCTTCTGGTGCCTCGCCACCGGCACACGCTTTCTCTCGGCGCCGGAAGTGGCGATGTTCTATCTGCTGGAAACGATCCTGGCACCGATCTGGGTCTGGCTGATCTTCGCCGAAGCGCCAAGCGACATGACGCTTGCGGGTGGGCTGGTGCTGATCGTGGCGCTTGCGGCGCATTCGTTGTGGCGGGCACGGGTGAGAGCGAGAGTGATGGCGGCGGGGTGAGCCGTGTTGTGACCGCAAGGGTCCTATGTTATAACAATGTTATTACATAGGGAGCAGAACCATGAACGTCGTGATCCGCAAGATTGGCAATTCCGAAGGGGTCATTATTCCTAGAGAAATTCTTGATCGTATGGGTCTTGAAGCCGGCGACACGCTGGAACTCAGCATGCAAGATGGCGAACTGCGCCTGCAGCCTACGGACGCAGATTTTGCGCGTCAAATGGAACATGCGCAGCGTTTCATGGATCAATACAAAGTGGCGCTGAAAAAATTGGCAGAATAATGCCTATTATTTTCCTGACGCGAACGCTCGTCGAACAGTTGCACAAGATACAAATCAAACGATTTGGAGGCTCGTACGGGTTAAGGGACGAAGGTGCCCTCGAATCCGCATTGGCGCGTCCTATCAACAAAGCTCAGTACGGCAGCGACGATGTTATCGAACTTGCAGCAGCCTATCTGTTTGGCTTGGAGAAAAGCCATGCATTCGTTGATGGCAACAAGCGTATCGCCATCGTGGCGGCTGCGATCTTTCTCATGGACAATGGTTACGAGATCCAGACAACGGACGCTAATCTCTACAGCTTTGTTCTTGCCATAGCCGCCGGTGAAATTGATGAAGAAAGCGCTATCCGTTTCTTCAGAGACGTCTGCATTCCCTATGCGGGCTGATGGCTCATCTTCTGCCCCACCCCTTCGCTCAAGCTCAGGGCGTTCGTCCCTCGAAACGCCCCACCGGGCGTTTCGTCGGTTACGCCGACCGCTCCTCACCCCGAAAACTTGCCGCTTCTCGGGAAGCCTTTCGGCACCGTGCGCCCGGCCGAGGCGCGTTCGGCAAGCCATTCTGTCAGTTCGTCCCTGGTCTTGGTGAAGGTGCGGCCGGCGCTGTCTTCCCAGGTCAGGCCATCGGCTATGGCGAAGCACTTGATATCGCCGACGCCGCCGTCCTTGTAGCGTTGCAGGCGCACGCCTTTGCCGCGCGACATTTCCGGGATCTGGGACAGCGGAAACACCACCATCTTGCGGTTCTCGCCGACGACGGCGGCGTGATCGCCCGAGATCGGCACGAGCAGTTTCGTCTCATCCGGCGTCGTCAGGTTCATGATCTGCTTGCCCTTGCGGGTATTGGCGACCAGTTCCACTTCCGGCACGATAAAGCCGTTGCCGGCGGTCGAGACGACCAGTTGCTTGCGCTGCGGATCGTGGACGAAGGCGGTCAGCACGTCCTGGTCGTTTTCCATGTCGACCATGATACGCAGCGGCTCGCCGTGACCACGACCGCCGGGCAGCTTGTCGCCGCCAAGCGTGTAGGCCTTGCCGCCGGTCGTGACGATCAGAATCTTGTCCGTCGTCTGCGCAGGGAATGCCACCTTCAGCCCGTCACCCTCCTTGAAGGTGAGCGTCGATGTATCGGAGATGTGGCCCTTCAGCGCACGAATCCAGCCCTTTTCCGAAACGACGACTGTGATCGGTTCCTTCTCGATCATCGCCTGCTGGATCGCAGCGTCGTCGGCCTCAGGCGCTTCGGCGAACTGCGTGCGGCGGCGGCCGATCTCGGTCGCTTTCGCAAATTTCTTCTTCACCTCGCCAATTTCCCACGCGACTGTCTGCCACTGCTTGTCGTCGGAGGCGAGCAAAGCCTCGATATCGGCCTTTTCCTTGGTCAGGCCGTCGAATTCCTTGCGGATCTCGAATTCTTCGAGCTTGCGCAAGGAGCGCAGCCGCATGTTGAGGATCGCTTCGACCTGATTGTCCGTTAGGCCGAACCGCTCCATCATCACGGGTTTCGGCTCATCCTCCTCGCGGATGATGGCAATGACCTCATCGATGTTGAGGTAGGCGATCAGGAAGCCGCCGAGGATTTCCAGGCGTTTTTCGATGGCCGCGAGCCGGAAGCGCGAACGGCGCAACAACACTTCCCGCCGATGATCCAGCCATTCCTTCAGCACATCGTTCAGCGCCATGACCTTCGGGATGCGGCCCATGGAGAGAACGTTCATGTTCAGCGGAAAGCGGCTTTCCAGCTCCGTCAGCTTGAACATCGATTCCATCAGGATCATCGGGTCGACGGTGCGGCTCTTCGGCGTCAGGACGACGCGGATGTCCTCGGCGGATTCATCGCGAACGTCCTCAAGCAGCGGGAGCTTGCGCGCCAGAAGCAGCTCGGCGATCTTTTCGATCAACCGCGATTTCTGCACCTGGAACGGAATTTCGGTAATGACGATCTGATAACCGCCGCGGCCGAGATCTTCCGTTTCCCACTTGGCACGGACGCGGAAACCGCCGCGGCCGGTCCTATAGCTTTCGATGATGCTGTCGCGATCGTCGATGATAATGCCGCCGGTCGGGAAATCCGGGCCGGGGATGAACTCCACCAGTTTTTCCACGGTTGCGTCGCGATCACGGATCAGATGCAGCGCCGCGTCACAAAGTTCGTGGGCATTGTGCGGCGGGATCGAGGTCGCCATGCCGACAGCGATGCCCGAGGAGCCGTTGGCGAGCAGGTTCGGGAAAGCACCGGGCAGGACGACCGGCTCCGAATTCGACTCGTCGTAGGTGTCGCGGAAATCCACGGCATCCTGGTCGATGCCTTCGAGCAGCAGTTCCGAGACTGCCGTCATCTTGGATTCGGTGTAGCGCATCGCGGCGGGGCTATCGCCGTCGATATTGCCGAAATTGCCCTGGCCGTTGACCAGCGTATAGCGTTGCGAGAAATCCTGGGCCAGGCGGGCCAATGCGTCATAGATCGACTGGTCGCCGTGCGGGTGATAGTTACCCATCACCTCGCCGACGATCTTGGCGCATTTGCGGAAAGCGGCGGTGGGGCGCAGGCCCATCTCGCTCATCGCATAAACGATACGGCGATGGACCGGCTTCAGGCCGTCGCGAACATCCGGCAGAGCGCGATGCATGATCGTCGACAAGGCATAGGCCAGGTAGCGCTCTTCGAGCGCCGCCTTGAGATCGACCGGAAGGATGCTGTCGTCGTCGCCGCCACCGGGCGGTAAAAGATTTTGTCCCATGGCCCTTGACTAGCCGAGAAGCCGATTCCCGGCAAGAAATCAGTGAAAGGCACTTGTGGATGACGCCTCAGTTCAAGCACGATCTGACGCAAGGTCAGACATAATTCTCGTGCATATATTTGCCATGATCATGGCATTGGAATTTTAGACGAACGCGAATATAAATCGCGCACTACACGCAAAATATGTACACCCGCCTACACCAGCTCAATGAGGAAAAGCCATATGACTTTTTATCGGACAACACGGCTGATGCTGTCCAGCGCCGCCATACTGTCTTTCGCCAGCTCCGCCTTCGCGCTCGACGGTAACGATCTTCTGAAGAAGATCAACGACGTCTACGGGCTGCAGGGCGCTTCGATTGCCGCCACGGGCATCGATATTGACGGTAGCACGGTGACGCTGAAGGGCGCCAGCTTCAAGGCAGCCGGAATGGACGACGGCCTCCCGCTCGGCGACATCACGATGGACGGTGTCGAAGAGAATGACGGCGGTTACACGATTGACGAAATCGCTTTTGCTGATGTCGACCTCAAAAAGGATGGCGCTGCCATTTCCGCCACCGACCTCACGCTGAGCGGCGTCGAAATTCCAGCCGACGCGACCAAGGGCGATCTCAGTTCGCTGCTCTATTACAAGAGCGCTCATGCCGGCGCCGTATCCGTCACCAAGGACGGCACCAAGGTATTTTCGATCGACGATGCCGACGCCACGATGGATAGGCGCGAAGACAAGTCGGGCATCGACTTCGACGCCAAGATCAACGGAGTCAAAGCCGATCTCAGCAAAGTCGACGACGCGAAGACCAAGGACGCGATCGAGGCGCTCAAGCTGCAGCAGATCAATGGCGCAATCGCCATGAAGGGTAGCTGGGAAATCGGACCCGGCACGATCGACATCACCGAATACTCCTTGAACTTCAATGACATCGGCAAACTGAACCTCGCCTTCAGCATTTCCGGCTACACGCCTGCTTTCGCGAAATCATTGCAGGAAGCGCTCAAGACGGTTCGTTCCAATCCGAACCAGCAGGAAGCTCAGCAGTCGGCTGGCCTCGCCATGCTGGGCCTCCTCCAGCAGCTAACTTTCAACAGCGCCCAGATCCGTTTCGACGACGCTTCGATCACAGCACGTGCGCTCGATTTCGCCGGCAAGAAGCAGGGCGTTTCCGGCAAGCAGCTCGCCGACACGCTGAAGGCTATGACGCCGATCATGATGGCGCAGCTCAACATTCCGGAGCTGCAGAATGCCGTTTCCACTGCCGTCAGCGCCTATCTCGACAATCCGAAGAGCCTGACGGTCAAGGCTACGCCAGACAAGCCGGTGCCGGTGCCGATGATCATCGGCGCTGCCATGGGAGCCCCGCAGTCGATCCCGCAGGTCATCGGCCTCAAGGTTTCCTCGAACGACTAAGCTGCCGTTCTCCAAGCTATTCAGAAACCCGGCGATCTCGGTCGCCGGGTTTTTCTTTGCCGCTGGTCAGATCTCCGGCCGAAGCTGATATTTCTTCAGTTCGCTCAGAGCATGAGACAACAGAGCAAACAATTCATCCGTGGTCGCACCGTCGCGCGCCTGGACGGACATGCCCTGCACGATTGCGCCCAGAAAGCGCGCAAGCGATCTGGCGTCGGCATCCGGCCGCATGTCACCCTCGGCGATACCGCGCTCGATTCGTGCCGTGAAAATAGCCAGCGCCTGCAGGCGCATCGATGCGACGTGATGGGCGATCGGCTCGTTTTCCTCTGCGCAGTTCAGCACCGCCGTCGATATCATGCAGCCTTTTGGATGCTCCGGCGCCGTGAAGATCTTGGCGGAATTCGTCAAAAAGCGCTCGAAGGCGGCTACCGTATCCACCTCGTCCGTAAACGGGTTCCCGGGCTCCGGTCGTGGCATGCGTCGATACTGCTCGAGCGCTTCCCGGTATAGCTCGGCCTTGGAGCTGAAGGCGGCATAGAGGCTTTGCGGCGTGATCCCCATGGCCGCCGTCAGATCGGCGATGGAGGAACCATCATAGCCATGCTTCCAGAACGTGTTGCGCGCGGCGGCAAGAACCGTCTCGCGATCGAAAGCGGGTGGGCGTCCACGCTTCCGAGGCACGGAATTTTCGGCCTCTTCATTATTTTTCACAATGGTCACTCTAGAAATAATCTCCGATCTGGTTTATTCAGGAATGGTCATTGTGATTATAGAAGGTTTTGCCCCATGAGTCTTCCCCTGGAAAATTCCGCATACCGGAGCGGCAGCCTTGCTGAAGGCGTCGATGCTGCGATTGATTCCGCCCTGGCGGATGAGAGGCTGGTCGGGGCTGTGGTCCTCATTGCCCGGGACGGAGAGCTGGTCTACGGCCGCGCTGCCGGCCTGGCGGATCGCGAGAACGAGGTGGTGATGCGGGAGGATGCCATCTTCCGTCTGGCCTCCATCACCAAGCCGATCGTCGCTATTGCCGCCATGCGCCTCGTCGAACAGGGTCGCATTGGGCTGGACGATCCCAAATGGCTGCCGGACTTCCGGCCGCGGCTGCCCGACGGAGGCGAGGCCGTTATCCGTATCCGGCACCTTCTCACGCACACGTCCGGACTGAGTTACACATTCGCCGATGAGCAGGACGGTCCGTATCATCGCGCCGGCGTATCCGACGGCCTGGACATACCGGGCCGGTCGCTGGCCGATAACCTCACGCGTCTCGCCAGCGCTCCCCTTCTCTTTCCGCCCGGCGAAGCCTGGCATTATTCGCTGGCAATGGATGTGCTCGGCGGCATCATCGAAAAGGAAACCGGCGGTGCTCTCGGCGATGCCGTTGCGGATCTGGTGATGAAGCCGCTCGGCCTTTTCGACACGGCCTTTTCGGTCCGTGACCGCAGCCGCTTGGCAGTCGCCTATGTGAATGGTGCATCGGGACTGCAGCCGATGGGAGATGAGGCGCTCGTTCCGATACTTGACGGCATGATCCGCTTCGCGCCGGACAGAATATTCAATCCCGGCTCCTATCATTCCGGCGGCGCGGGCATGGCCGGAACGGCAGGCGACATCCTCGCCATTCTGGAAACGGTGCGCAAGGGTGGTGCGCCGCTGCTGTCGGCCGATACGGTGAAGACGATGATGGCCGATCAGGCGGGTGGCCATATGCAGACGCTGCAAGCCGGCTTCGGTTTCGGCTATGGCTGGTCCGTCGTCACCGACGCCGTTGCGGCGCAGGCTCCATTCTCCAAGGGCACGATCAAATGGGGCGGAGTCTACGGCCATAGCTGGTTCGTCGACTCCGAGAAAAAGCTGACGGTCGTGGCGCTCACCAACACCGCTTTCGAAGGCATGTGGGGACAGTTCACGATCGATCTTCGCGATGCGATCTACGCCGCTCTCTAGGTTCTAACAGAGCACGAAAAACCCGGCGATTTCGGTCGCCGGGTTTTGTATTTCATCAAGCCAGAAAAGCCTTAGTCCTTCTTGACCGGCGGCACCGGGCGGATGGCCAGTTCGCGCAGTTGCGTCGGCGTTGCGGCCGAGGGAGCGCCCATTAGCAGATCCTGCGCCTGCTGGTTCATCGGGAACAGTGAGATCTCGCGCAGGTTCTTGGCACCGACCAGCAGCATGACGATGCGGTCGATACCGAAGGCAGCGCCGCCGTGCGGAGGCGCGCCGTACTGGAAGGCGCGGTAGAGGCCGCCGAAGCGCTCCTCGACATCCGCCTGGCTGAGGCCGACCTTTTCGAAGGCAGCAACCATGGTTTCCGGCGACTGGTTACGGATCGAGCCCGAAGCGATCTCGAAGCCGTTGCAGACAGCGTCGTACTGGAAGGCCTTGATCGTTAGCGGATCCTGGCTCTGCAGCGCCTCAAGGCCGCCCTGCGGCATGGAGAACGGGTTGTGTGCGAAATCGACCTTCTTCTCTTCCTCGCTCCATTCGAAGAACGGGAAGTCGACAATCCAGCAAAGCTCGAAACGGTCGCGGTCGACCAGGTTCAGCTCCTCGCCGGCCCTGGTGCGGGCCTCGCCGGCAAACTTGTAGAACTTGTCCGGATCGCCGGCGACAAAGAAGCAGGCGTCGCCATCATCGAGACCGAGCTGGGTGCGGATCGCATCCGTGCGCTCCTCGCCGATGTTCTTGGCAAGCGGGCCGGCGCCCTCGAGCTTCTCACCTTCCTTGCGCCAGAAGATATAGCCGAGACCCGGCTGGCCCTGGCTCTGCGCCCAGGCGTTCATCCGGTCGCAGAAAGCGCGCGAACCACCGGTCTTGGCCGGGATCGCCCAGACCTGAACCTTCGGGTTCGAGGCGATCATGTTGGCGAAGACCTTAAAGCCGGAGCCGGCGAAATGGTCGGTCACCGCTTCCATGACGATCGGGTTGCGCAGGTCCGGCTTGTCCGAGCCGTATTTGCGGATCGCTTCGTCATAGGGAATGCGCGGCCATTCCTTGGTGACGGGCTTGCCTTCGGCAAACTCTTCGAACACCTGGGTCATCAGCGGGCTCATGGTGTTCCAGACGTCTTCCTGGGTGACGAAGCTCATCTCGAGGTCGAGCTGATAGAATTCGCCCGGCAGACGGTCGGCGCGCGGATCTTCGTCGCGGAAGCACGGCGCGATCTGGAAGTAGCGGTCGAAGCCGGCAACCATCAGAAGCTGCTTATACTGCTGCGGTGCCTGCGGCAGGGCGTAGAAGGTGCCGGGATGAATGCGGCTCGGCACGAGGAAGTCGCGCGCGCCTTCCGGCGACGAGGCCGTCAGGATCGGCGTCGTGTATTCGGTGAAGCCCACTTCGCCCATATGGCGGCGCATGGAAGAGATAACCTGCGTGCGCTTGACGATGTTCCGGTGCAGCGTTTCGCGGCGCAGGTCGAGGAAGCGATACTTCAGGCGAACGTCTTCCGGATATTCCGGCTCGCCGAAAACCGGCAGCGGCAATTCCTTGGCAGCGGAGAGCACTTCGATCTCCTGCGCATAAAGCTCGATTTCGCCGGTCGGCATGTTCTTGTTGATCGTGTCTTCGGTACGGGCCTTCACCAGGCCGTCGATGCGGATGACCCATTCGCCGCGTACGGTCTCGGCAAGCTTAAAGGCCGGAGAATCCGGATCGGCGACAACCTGGGTGATGCCGTAGTGATCGCGCAGATCGATGAACAACACGCCACCATGATCTCGAACGCGATGAACCCAGCCGGAGATGCGAACGGTCGAACCGACGTCGGACTTGCGCAGGGCGGCGCATGTGTGGCTGCGATAGCGATGCATAGTATATATCCTGGACTTGGCGGACGGCGGCGAATGAGGACAAAAGCCCCTCGCCTGCCGACGAGAAAATCGGGCGGAAAAGCGCATGGTGCGCCTGATTTGTCAAGGCTCGAACGGCGCTTCTATCTCGCCCCCGGCGGGCGAGAAAGCAAAAACTTAGGCTTAGATGAGGGCTCGTCCCTCGTCTAAGTCTTAGTTTTTGCAAGAGAGGGGGTAGGCGGGGATGCGCAGAACTCTTGAACAAGGTTGAGCAAGAAGCGGACCCCCGCTCTTGCAATTTCAATGACTTAGAAATTGCGCCAAGCTTATGAGAGTGTGGAACCTTCCTGTTGCGCAATTCCTAAACCAGTGAAATTGCTTTCTCGCCCGCCAAGGGCGAGATAGGCTTCGAGCTTGCCTAAAGCTCCGGCTCATTCTCCGGTATTTTTCAGCTCTGCCAAGATCGTCAAACAGACTCCATCGAGATTCATGACGACCTCGTAGTTCCAGACCCGCAATATGCGAAATCGCTGACTTCTAAAGTGCTCGTCTCGTCTGAGATCCCGTTTACTTTCAGCGTGTTGCGCACCATCGACCTCAACGATCAACCGCGCTTCAAAACACACAAAGTCTACGATATAGCCATCGATCGGAACCTGTCGCTTGAATTTGAATCCCTCAAGCTGACTGCGACGCAAAGACTGCCAGAGCATGTTCTCAGCCTTGGTGGCATCACCGCGCATTGCTCTGGCAAATTGCCGATGTCGATCAGGAACGTTGCGATGCAAGAGTTCTCTCGTTTCCATTATCGTTATTGCGAAAAGCATCCGGTCAAATAGATTTCTACTATTACGAGAACTACGCGCCAACGGCAATCACTACTATCAGTGGCCGATGCGGCAATTCAGCTACCCCAGCCCTATTGCTGAAGACCATAGTCAACTTTAAACAGGCAGGCACATCCCCGTGTCCCCGGAGCTTCGCATGCCTATCCTTACCCGCCGCAATCTTTTGAAAGCCTCGGCCGTTGCCGGTGCCTATGGCGTGGGGCTTGGCATCGCCAGCAGGTTTGGCGGCAGCGCGGTAGCGGCGCCGGAGCCGCAGGTGCTGAAGGCTGCGAAGATCCAAGCCAGTTTGATGGACGTCGGAGCCACCAAGGATGTCCTGACCTATGGCGACGCCGGCATGCCGCCCGTCCTGCGCATGAAAAAGGGCGAGCCCTTCGCCGCACGCCTGATCAACGGCATCGATGACCCGACGACGATCCACTGGCATGGTATCCGCCTCCCGAACAAGATGGACGGGGTGCCCTTCCTGACGCAGCCCTACGTCTATATGGGCGACCATTTCGATTATGCCTTCACGCCGCCCGACGCCGGCACCTTCTGGTATCATCCGCATTGCAACACGCTGATCCAGATGGGACACGGCATGACAGGCGTCGTCGTCGTAGAGAATCCGAAGGATCCGGCATTCGATTCGGAAATAGTTCTCAATCTTCGCGACTGGCGGCTCGGCGGCGACGGCCAGTTCATCGCTCCGTTCCGCCCGCGCGATTCCGCCAAGTCCGGCACCTATGGGACGGTGCGGACGGCCAACTGGCAGCAGCAGCCGCAATATGACGCGCCCTCCGGCGGGCTGGTGCGGCTACGGCTCGCCATCACCGACGTCACGCGCATCTATTCTTTCCGCATGGATGGAGCCGAGGCAACGGTGATCGCCGTCGACGGCAATCCGGTGCCGCAGCGCTTCCCGCTCGATCTGCTGCAGCTCGGACCCGGTCAGCGGCTGGAATTGGCCGTGCGCATGCCCGATAACGAAGGTGCAATCGTCAAGCTCGAGGATATCAAGGGCACCGATCCCAAGGTGCTCGCAACGCTGCGATCAGTCGGCAGCTCGCTGAAGCGCGACGTTCGCGATCTGGCGCCCCTCGAAGACAATCCGGTCGCAAAAGCCGATATCGGCTCGGCGGAGCACATTCCGCTGATCCTCAGCGCCACGGCGGAAAATACCGCCGACAACAGCATTTGCGGCTCGCTTGGCTACAGCTTCTGGGCCATCAACAAGGTGCCGTGGCCGGGCGATACGCCCGATCCGACCGCACCGCTCGCCGAACTGAAACTCGGCAAGAGCTATGTCATCGACATGGAAAACGTGACGCCGCATTCGCATCCGATTCATCTGCACGGCATGAGCTTCACGGTGCTCTCCTCTTCGACGCGCCAGGTGCGGCCCTTCGTCTCCGACACCTACCTGATCCAGCCCAATGAAAAGGTGCAGCTCGGCGTCGTCGCCGACAATCCCGGCGACTGGGTGTTGCATTGCCACATTATCGAACATCAGAAAACGGGCATGACCAGCTATGTGCGCGTGGCTTAGGCACGATCCCGAAACGGGCTTCATGCTCGCTCAGGACGACCCCAAGTACTTTCCGCAATTCCACTTAAAAGCGGCGACCGTACCGGGCTTGCCCTTTCGACGTATTGACATCTCCCATCGAAAGGGGAAGGAAGGTTAACGGACTATTTTACCGATGAATGTGTTGATATGATCGAAACTACCGCCCAATTGGAGGCGGCCTGCCAAGAGCTGGCCAAGTCAGAATTCATTACCATCGACACCGAATTCCTGCGCGAGACGACCTTCTGGCCGGAGCTTTGCCTGATCCAGATGGCGAGCCCCACGACCGAAGTGCTGGTCGATCCGCTGGCCAAGGGCCTGGACCTGAAACCCTTTTTTGAGCTGATGGCCAATCCCGCTGTCATGAAGGTGTTCCACGCCGCACGCCAGGACATCGAAATCATCTTCAATCGCGGCAACCTCATACCGCATCCGATCTTCGACACCCAGGTGGCCGCCATGGTCTGCGGCTTCGGCGATTCGGTCTCCTACGATCAGCTCGTCAGCCGCACCAAGAACGTTCACATCGACAAGTCTTCGCGCTTCACCGACTGGAGCCGCCGGCCGCTGTCGGAGAAACAGCTCGACTATGCGCTGGCCGACGTCACTCACCTGCGCGACGTCTATCTTTCGTTGAAAGAGCAGCTCGAACGTGAAAGCCGCGCCTCCTGGCTGCTCGAAGAAATGGCGATCCTCGAAGCGCGCGAGACCTACGACCTGCATCCGGACGATGCCTGGCAGCGGCTGAAGATGCGGCTGCGCAAGCCGCAGGAACTGGCCGTTTTGAAATATGTCGCCGCCTGGCGCGAACGCGAGGCGCGCGCCCGCAATGTGCCGCGCGCCCGTGTGCTGAAGGACGATGCCATCTACGAAATCGCCCAGCAGCAGCCGAAGGACATGGAAGCGCTCGGCCGCCTGCGCACGATCCCGAAAGGTTGGGAGCGATCCGCCTCCGGCACGGCCGTATTGGAGGCAATCAATCAGGCCCTGGCCTTGCCCAAGGCCGAAATGCCGCATGTGCCGCGTCATCAGCAAGCGCCGGAAGGCACAGCCGCAGCGGCCGAACTGCTGAAGGTTCTCCTGAAGCTCATCGCTGAAAAACACGGCGTCGCCCCGAAAGTCATCGCCAACAGCGAGGATCTGGACAAGATTGCCGCCGAAGGCGAGAAAGCCGAAGTGGCCGCCCTCACCGGCTGGCGACGCGATCTTTTCGGCGAGACGGCGCTGCAGCTCATCCAGGGCCAGGTGGCCTTGCGCTTCGTCGGCAAGCGGGTCGAGACGGTCAGTTTGTAGTCACGTGACCTTTGCCGATCGGTCGGCGATGCCGAACATTTGGCGGTTGCGCGCCATTTAAAAATAGAGATGCTGGTTGCGAACGCGATTGTGCCGCACATCCGCCAGGATGGGCGCTTAGCGCAATCACATAATTGATGGCGCACAGGCCTTTTCCCGAACCAATCCCGGTTTGGGGGCACGCGCCGGCTCTTGGCGGATCGGCAGCATGGGAAGATTCCCTTCAGCGCTCAACTGGATTTTGACCGCGGCCGTCGTCGCCGCAAGCGGCGTCCTCTATGGCAAGCTGTTTTTCCATGCGTCACCGCTGTATATCGGCGCAATCTACGCATTGTTCTGCGGCATGCCGGCGCTGGCCTTCGAACGCCGCATGATCCTGCCGCGCTTGAACCATTGGATGCATAGCCTGCCCACGCCGGCCTTCATCCTATCAGCCTTGATTGTCGATTTCGCCTTGATCGCCATCGGTTTCGCAATGGCCGGCGGCCTGATGAAATCGCTGAACCTGATCAACGACACCTGGGCCAACGTCATGCTGCTGCAGGTCGACGTCTATATCTATGCCGTTCTGGTGACCGCGATCATCATTTTCGTCGGGCGCGTACGGGAGCTGCTTGGCCGCGACGTCTTCCTCAGCCTGTTGACCGGCCGCTATCGCAATCCGATGCAGGAAGAGCGCGTGTTTCTCTTCATCGATCTCGTCGGTTCGACGGCCTTCGCCGAGGAGCATGGCGACCTCAGGACACAGCAATTTCTAGGCTCGGTATTCAGCGCGTTCGCCGAGCCGGTGAGGCGATATAAGGGTGCGATCGACGACTATATCGGCGATGCCGCCATCATCACCTGGCCTCTTCGGCGTGGCGTGAAGAATGCCCGTTGCATTCGCTGTGTCTTCGACATCCTTGCCGATATCGAGGCGAATGCGGAGACATGGCTGAAATCCTACGGCAGGGTGCCGCGGCTGAGGGCCGCCTTGCACGGCGGCAGCATCGTCACTGCCGAAATCGGCATCGACCATCACAAGATCGCCTATTTCGGCGACACGGTGAATACCACCGCGAGGCTGGAATCGCTCTGCAAGACGCTGGAGCGACAGGTGCTGATCTCAGCCGATCTTGCAAGACGGATCGAGCTTCCCGACGATATCGCCAGGGAAGAACTTGGCGACCATGCCGTTCGCGGTCGCGACCAGACACTCGGGGTGATTGCCCTGCATAGGGCGAGGAGGCCAGAGCGGAAGGCGATAGGTGGGAGGTCGTAGGCAGGGAGTTATTATCTTCCTTGCCTATTGCCTATTGCCTATTGCCTAGTCCCCAAGACCCTACACCCTATCGGTTGTCCACAGTCACCAAAGCTTCACCTAAGCGTTAATTCGCCGACATAGCTCGCCTGTTAAGCGGGAGTTGTTTGCCAATCCCCGCCAACAAGGTGACATGATGACCCGAATTCTTTTCGCTTCCACGGCACTTTTTGTTCTGATTGCCGCCTCGGCCCAGGCCGATGAAACGCAGTTTCCCGCAAAGCTGACCTCGCAGGCCATCCTACCCGCCAACACGATTGTCGCGGCACCGGTCGACGCGCCGGAATTTCTGAAGACCTCCGGCAAGTTCACGACGCCGGATCGCAAGCGCACGGAGGCCCTCGGCACGGTTCCGGGCAAAGACGGCGCCCGCGTGACCGATCTGAAGCTGCCCTTCAATGGCCAGGCGATCCAGGGCTTTTCCGGGATCAAGACCATGCCGGACGGCACCTTTTGGACGCTGACCGACAACGGCTTCGGCTCCAAGCAGAATTCGAGCGACTCCATGCTATTCCTGCACCAGATCAAATTCGACTGGGACAATGGCAAGGTCGACGTCGTCAAGAACCTGTTCCTGTCCGACCCGAACAAGAAGGCCCCCTTCCCGATCGTCCTCGAAGGCGCCGACAAGCGCTATCTGACCGGCGCCGATTTCGACATCGAGTCGATCCAGCCGGTTGCCGACGGCTTCTGGATCGGCGACGAATTCGGTCCCTATCTGCTGAAGTTCGATACGAACGGCGCGCTGACCGACGTTTTCCCGACCACGCTCAACGGCAAGCCCGTCATGTCTCCGGACAATGCCCTACTGCAACTGCCGGCCAATCCGACGCAGAAGATGCCGGCCTTCAACCTGAGACGCTCGGGCGGCTTCGAAGGTCTCGCCATGTCGAAGGACGGCAGCAAGCTCTATGGCCTGCTGGAAGGCGCGATCTATCAAGATGATGGCAAGATGGAAAGCGTCGACGGTCATACCGCGATCCGCGTCATCGAATTCGACGTCGCCTCGAAGAGCTGGACCGGTCGTAGCTGGCTCTACCCCTTCGCAGACAAGGGCACCTCGATCGGCGATTTCAACATGCTGGACGACAGCACCGCTCTGGTGATCGAGCGCGACAACGGCGCCGGCACGAAGGACAAGGCTTGCGCCGATCCGAAGCAGCCGAAGCCGGATTGCTTCGAAGCCCCGGCCGAATTGAAGCGCGTCTATAAGATCGAATTCAACGACGCCAATGTCGGCAAGGCCGTCCGCAAGATCGGTTACATCGATCTGCTGCATATCGAAGATCCCGACCACAAGCGTCGCCAGGGCGGCGGCGAAGGCTTCTACGACATGCCCTTCGTCACCATCGAAAACGTCGACCGCGTGGATGCCACCCACATCATCATCGGCAACGACAACAACCTGCCGTTCTCGGCCGGCCGCGCTGTCGACAAGGCAGACGACAACGAGTTCAGCATTCTCGAAGTCGGCGATTTCCTGAACGCTAAGTGAGCGATACCCTACCTTCTCCCCATCGGGGAGAAGGTTTTTTACTCAAACCGGAATGCAAGCCGTCTATTCGTCAGCTTGCCCAGTTGTTGCAGCCGGCCTTCCAGCCGCTCGCCGGCGAAATCGTGGTATTCGGCTGGAACGACGAATTCGAGATCCAGCTCCGGGCTCGGCGAACGTCGAAATGTCAGATTGCGGACGACGCCTGGCATGGAAGCCGAAAAGAGATAGACGACACGCAGCAGGCCGCCGAGCAGTTTGGCACGTTCTACGAATTGCGGCGTGGCTATCGCTGCCAGCGGTTCGGTGGCGCCGTCATCGTGAAGGCCCTCGAAACGGTAGTAGTTGGCGAGAGCGATAAAGGCGCGGCCGGCGTGGGTGATGCCGACGAAGGACGTATGGGCGATGATGTTCAGCGCCTGCAGGCCGCGATAGTCGGGATGGGCACGCCAACTGATGTCGGCAAGCAAGCAAGCGGCCTGGCGATAGCGGCTCTCCTCCTCCGTCTCGGTGACGCCGAAGAAGGGCATCATGCGACCAGTCCACTCGGCAAGTTCGCGCGCATGCTCCGGCGAACGGGCGCGCAGGATCGCAAGTTCGCCGGCGGCGACCAGCAGCGGGTCACTATGGCGTTCCGCCTCGGTCAGCAGCGAATAGAGGTAGCCTTCACGCACGCCCTGGGCCGAGAAGGAGATGATGGAGGGCTTCATTTCCGCCAGCACCTCGCGCATCGCCACCGCGCCGAAGGGCAGCAGCGAACGGCGATGCTTCGAGATGGCCATCAGCGCCGGCTCTTTCGATTCCTTCGCCTCGCTGATCTGATCGAGGAAACGCATCATCTCGTCCAGCGGCACTTCATAGCCCTGCATCATATGCAGCGCATATTTACGCATTTCCATGTGGAGCTTGGCGATGTTTCGCCAGGTGCCGCCGACCGCATAAAAGGTGCGTCCCTCGCCCTTGCTCAGCAGTTTCGCTGTTTTCACATGCTTGCGGGCAAAGCTGCGCGCCCTAGCGAGCGAGCCGTTGGCATATTCGGAAAGCCTGAGGCCGCCGAGCGGCAGGGTGATGCCCTTGCCGATCTCCTTGCCCTTGATGTCGATGAGTTCGAGCGAACCGCCGCCGAGGTCGCCGGCGATGCCATCCGGGTGGAAAAAGCCGCTGATGATGCCAAGCGCGGAAAAACGCGCCTCTTCCTCGCCTGAAAGCACACGCACCTTGCGCTGCAGGATCGATTCTGCCTGATGGATGAATTCCGGACCGTTGCTTGCCTCGCGGGCAGCCGCCGTCGCCAGAACGTAGATGGTCGATGCGCGCGCCTGGTCGGACAGCGCCTTGAACCGGTGCAGGGATGCGAGCGCGCGAGCGACACTCTCCTCATCCATCTTTCCGGTCAGCGCTATGCCCCTGCCAAGGCCGCAAAGCACTTTCTCGTTGAAAAGGATGGTCGGCGACCGCGAATGGCCTTCATAGACGACGAGACGAACCGAGTTCGACCCGATATCGACAACGGAGACCGGGGCAATACCGGGAAGGCGCCCCTGGGCTTCTGATTCAACCATGCAGGTCCAGTTATTTCTTGCGGCCCGACAACAGCCCGGCGATCAGTTTCGGCGCACTGGATTTCAGAGCTTCACCACGGCCGGAAAGGCTGGGATTAGTCATGAAATACTGCTGCGCGTTGAATGGCTCTTCCCCCTTGCGCACCTCCGTGCGCCGCGAAGTACCGTCCGGCAATATCTCGTAGCTCTGCTGATTGTCAATGATGTTGCCCAGCATGATCTGCGAAAGAACCTGCTCGTGCACGGTCTTGTTGGTCAGCGGAACAAGGGTTTCGACGCGGCGGTCGAGGTTTCTCGGCATCATGTCGGCGGAGCCGATATAGACCAGCGCCTTCTCCGACGGCAGGCCCTGGCCATTGCCGAAGCAGAAGATGCGGCTGTGTTCGAGGAAGCGGCCGACGATGGACTTGACGCGGATATTTTCGGAGAGACCCGGCACCTGCGGACGCAGGCAGCAGATGCCGCGCACGACGAGATCGATCTCGACACCGGCATTGCTGGCACGGTAGAGCGCATCGATGATGTCGGGGTCGACCAGCGAATTCATCTTCATCCAGATCGCCGCCGGCTGGCCGTTTTTGGCGTGCTCGATCTCCTCCTCGATATGCTGGAGGATGCGCGAGCGCAGCGTATAGGGCGAAACCGCGATCTTCATGCCGTCTTCCGGCTCACCATACCCGGTGATGAAGTTGAAGATATTCGCCATGTCATGGGCGATCTTCGGATCGCAGGTGAAGTAGGAAAGGTCGGTATAGATCTTGGCGGTGATCGGGTGGTAGTTGCCTGTGCCGAGGTGGCAATAAGTGCGCAGCTTGCCGTCCTCACGGCGCACGACCATCGACATCTTCGCATGCGTCTTGAGCTCGATAAAGCCGAAGACGACCTGCACGCCGGCGCGTTCGAGGTCGCGCGCCCAGCGGATATTGGCCTCTTCGTCAAAGCGGGCCTTGAGCTCGACCAGCGCCGTGACCGATTTGCCGGTATCGGCGGCATCGATCAGCGCCCGGACGATCGGGCTGTCGTTGGAGGTACGATAGAGCGTCTGCTTTATCGCCAGAACGTCAGGATCGCGCGCAGCCTGGAGAAGAAACTGGACGACCACGTCAAAGGATTCGTAGGGGTGGTGGACCACCATGTCCTTTTCGCGGATCGCGGCGAAGCAATCGCCGGCATGTTCGCGGACGCGCTCAGGAAATCGGGCATTGTAGGGCTCGAAGCGCAGATCGTCGCGCGGCGCCTTGGCGATTTCGGACAACGTGTTGAGGGCCAAAAGGCCCGGCAGAACGGCGATGCGGTTTTCCGGCACGTTCAGCGATTCCACAACGAACTGGCGCAGCTCGAGCGGCATTTCCGAATCGGTCTCGATGCGGATCACCGAACCGCGGCGGCGGCGCTTCAGCGCCGTTTCAAAGAAGCGCACCAAATCTTCGGCTTCTTCCTCGACTTCGATATCGCTGTCTCGGATGATGCGGAACGTACCCGAACCCTGCACTTCATAGCCCGGATAGAGCCGGTGAATGAAGATGTTCACCACGTCTTCCAGCGTGATGTAGCGGATGACGTTGCTGGCGTCCGGCAGGCGAACGAAGCGGTCGAGCGCCGGCGGCAGGCGCAACAACGCCGTCATCGGCTCGCGGCCGTTCATGCTGTTCAGTTGCAGCGCGATCGAGAAGCCGAGGTTCGGAATGAACGGGAACGGATGCGCCGGATCGATAGAAAGCGGCGTCAGGACCGGGAAGATCGCCTGATCGAATTCATTGGCAAGCCATTGCCGGTCGACCTCGGAAAGTGCCGGCGGGCGCACGATCAGAATGTCTTCCTTGGCGAGATACTGCTGCAGCACAGCAAGCGAGGCCTGCTGTTCCATCTGCAGATTGTCGATCTCGCGCAGGATGTCGTCGAGCTGTTCGGCGGGTGTCTTGCCGTCCGGGGTGCGCATGAGGATCTTCTGGCGGACCTGGCCTTCGAGGCCGGCGACGCGCACCATGAAGAATTCATCGAGGTTGGCGGCGGAAATGGAGAGGAAACGGATGCGTTCCAGAAGCGGATGCGCCGTGTTCAGCGTTTCCTCGAGAACGCGGCGGTTGAACTGCAGCCAGGAAAATTCACGGTTGATGAAGCGTTCGGGGCTGGTCAGCAGCTCATTGATCGGCGGCGCGGTCTCCGGCGCTTGCTGGTTGGCTTCCTGATGTTCCGTTAGTGCCGAGTCCATGTTCCACCTGCCTCATCTTATAAGCTTGCGCCACGTATAGCAGTTTGACGACGGAACTGTGACAGTTCAACGATCGTTCAATCAGCGGGGGCGGAATTACCCAATTCATTCAATACTTCAGCGGCCAGAATGCGTGTGATCCTGGTGCCGCGGCCGAGCGCAAGGCGGTCCAGCCGATCGACGATCAACTGGGCGGCATTCAGGGACCGTTCCATGCGGTTGACGATATAGAGGACAAGTTTGTCATCGATATAAAGCTGACGGTCCGCAAAGAGCTTTACGATAACTTGCGACAACAATTCCTCGTCCGGCTCGCCGATCTCCACCACCGTCGCCGCCTTCAGCCGAGAGCGCAGATCGGGCAGCGTCACCGGCCAGGACATCGGCCAGAGCCTGCTGGTCATCAGCAGCCCTGTGCCGTTTTCCCTGACGCTGTTGATGACATGGAAAAGCTCGGTGTCGTCAAAACCCAGGCGATCGGCATCCTCGAAGATGACCGGGCCGTTCGCCGCCGCCACGGCTGCGCCGGAGCCGGCTTTCGGATGAATAGCGATCGCCCCGCTTCTCTCGCGCCAGATATTGGCAAGGTGCGATTTTCCCGAACCGACCGGCCCAGCGAGAATGACCACGGGCGACGGCCAAGATGGCCATGAATCGACGATCTTCACCGCCGCGCTCAAGGGATGGGCGACCAGCAGGTCGTCGCGGCCGCTCGCGGCGGCGTGCGCAAAAGCCAGGGGTAGCTGTTCGGCGGGCTTGCGCCTCAAATCAGCATTCTTCGCGTCGGTCATGCTATTTGTTCTCAGGATTGCCGGCCTTGGCTTTGCGCGCCTTGCCGGCTTCCGAGCGTCCATAATAGAGGTCGCTTTGAAGGTACCGCGAAAGGGCAAAACGGACAAGGACGCCACAGGCGGCTGCGGCCGGAACCGCAACCAGCAGACCGACGAAACCGAAGAGCGCGCCGAAGGCAAAAAGGGCGAACATCAGCCAGACCGGATGCAGGCCGACGCTTTCGCCGACCAGCTTCGGCTGCAGCACATTGCCCTCCAGGAACTGGCCGGTGAAAAAGACGGCGAGCGTGAGGCCGACCCATAGATAATCGGGCCAAAACTGCACCAGGGCGACGCTCAGTGCCATAAACAGGCCGACGAGCGAACCGACATAGGGGATGAAGCTGATCATTCCGGCGAACAGGCCGATCAACAGGCCGAAGTTCAGACCCACAAGCGACAGGCCGACGCCGTAATAGACACCGAGGATAATGCAGAGCGAGCCCTGCCCGCGGATGAAGCCGGCGATCGCCTGGTCCACTTCCCGGGCGATCTCGCGCACGGTCGAGACGTGATCGCGCGGCACCCAGGCATCGACCTTGGCGATCATGCGATCCCAGTCGAGCAATATATAGAAGGCGACGACCGGCGTGACGATCATCAGTGAGATGATGTTGACCAGCGCCTTGCCGGAGCTCCATATTTGCGCGAACAGGCCGCCGACAAAGCTCAGCCCATCCGACAATATGCTGGAGAAATTATCCTTGATGGCACCGAGCTGATCGCGAATCCAAATCGGCAGCATCGTCGTCTGCGTATGGGCGATGAACTTCTGGAATTGCTGCACATAGCCCGGTATATGTTGAATGAAATCATTGAACTGATTGATGATGATCGGGATGAAGATCGTCAGTGCCAGCGCAAAGACCAGCACGAAGGCAACGAGGATCACCACCGTCGCCATGAAGCGGCTGAGGCCGATCCTTTCCAGCCGGTCTGCGACCGGATCGAGGAAATAGGCGACCGACATGCCGGCGATGAAGGGCAAGAGGATCGAGCTGAAGAGATAGAGAAAGACAATGAAGAGGACGAGCACGATCACCCAGAAGGTGACCTGGCGCTTGAGGCTCGCCCCGCTGACTTGTTGCTCCATCGACTTCCCCATTCTTCGCCGCCCGTTGCCGCCCGCTTAGGACATAGGATGACGCCGCAATTATGGTCAAGCCTGCGGCCTGAAATCGGCTTTTGAGCGCTGTGAAGCGGGGAAAATCGAGGGTTTGCCTGCGCTGGCGCCTTGCATAAAGGTTCCCGTCATGCAATGGCGACCCGATCAAAATTATTCCAATTGGAATGATGGCCACCGGAGGCGAAAGCATGAGCCAATCTGGAAAAAACGGTCTGACCTATAGCGACGCTGGCGTCGATATCGATGCCGGCAACCTGCTGGTCGAAAAGATCAAACCGGCGGTTCGTTCGACCCGCCGTCCCGGCGCCGATGGCGAAATCGGCGGTTTCGGTGGCCTCTTCGACCTGAAGGCTGCGGGCTTCACCGATCCGGTGCTGGTGGCCGCCAATGACGGCGTTGGCACCAAGCTGAAGATCGCGATCGACGCGAACTATCACGACACCGTCGGCATCGACCTCGTTGCCATGTGCGTCAACGATCTTGTCGTCCAAGGCGCCGAGCCGCTGTTCTTCCTCGATTATTTCGCGACCGGCAAGCTCGATCCCGACCAGGGTGCCGCGATCGTCGGCGGCATTGCTGCCGGCTGCCGCGAGGCGGGTTGCGCGCTGATCGGCGGCGAGACGGCGGAAATGCCGGGCATGTATTCCGATGGCGACTACGATCTCGCCGGCTTTGCCGTGGGTGCGGCCGAACGCGGGCAGCTTCTCCCCTCCGGCGATATCGCCGAGGGTGACGTCATTCTCGGTCTTGCCTCCTCCGGCGTTCATTCCAACGGGTTTTCGCTGGTACGCAAGATCGTCGTCATCTCCGGTCTTGGCTGGGACGCGCCGGCTCCCTTTGCCGGGGACAAGGCGCTCGGTGAAGCCCTGCTGACGCCGACACGCATCTATGTGAAGCCGCTTTTGAAGGTGATCCGCGAGACGCATGCCATCAAGGCGCTCGCCCATATCACCGGCGGCGGTTTCCCGGAGAATATTCCGCGGGTGCTGCCGAAGCATCTTGCTGCCGAGATCGATCTGGCCGCCGTCCAAGTGCCGCCGGTCTTCTCCTGGCTCGCCAAGACAGGCGGCGTCGAGGCCAAGGAAATGCTGCGCACCTTCAATTGCGGCATCGGCATGATCGCTGTCGTGGCGGCCGAGAATGTAGCGGCCGTCAAGGCAGCGCTTGAAGCCGAGGGCGAAAGCATCGTCACGCTCGGCCGCATGATCGCCCGCGACGAAGGCGCTGCCGGCACCGTTTACAAGGGCACGCTGGCAATATGAGTTCGAGCCGCAAACGCGTCGTCGTCTTCATCTCGGGCAGCGGCTCCAACATGATGGCGCTGGTCAAGGCTGCGGCGGCTTCGGATTATCCAGCCGAAATTGTCGGTGTGATCTCCGACAAGGCGGATGCAGGCGGTTTGGCGAAAGCCGCAGCCGAGGGCATTGCTACCTTTGCCTTCGTCCGTAAGGATTTTGCCAGCAAGGAGGCCCATGAGGAGGCAATCCTTGCGCAGCTCGAGGCGCTGTCACCCGATGTTATCTGCCTCGCCGGCTATATGCGCCTTCTCTCCGGGCGTTTCATTCAGCGCTATGAAGGCCGGATCATCAATATCCACCCTTCGCTGCTGCCACTTTTCCCCGGGTTGCACACGCATCAACGCGCCATCGACGCCGGCCAGCGGATCGCCGGCTGCACGGTGCATTTCGTCACCGAGGGCATGGACGAAGGCCCGGCGATCGGCCAGGCAGCCGTGCCGGTGCTGACCGACGACACAGCCGAAACGCTTGCCGCCCGCGTACTCACGATCGAGCACCAGCTTTATCCGCAGTCGCTTCGGTTGCTGGCTGAGGGCAAGGTGCGCATGGAAGACGGCAAGGCAATTGCTGCCACCAAGACGCCCGTTGCCCGTGCCCCGCAGATTATTTCACTGCTCGGTGATATCGATCAGATCTAGCCGTTTTCCCCTTAGGCAGCCATTGCCATCAGGGGATGAAGCGTACCGTCGCTGTAGACGACACGGCCGTTGCGGAAGGTGGCGCGGATGCGGTGAACAGCACCGTGCTCGACGGCAACCAGATCGGCCTTCTGGCCGACGGCGATCTCGCCGCGATCCGTGAGCCCCGCAGCGCGCGCGGCACCAGCCGTCGCCATGGCCACGGCTGCCGGTAGACCACCACTGGCGACCTCGGCGATCTTGAAAATGGCCGGCACGAAAGCGGCCGGGTGATAATCGGCAGCGATGATGCCGAGAAGGCCAGCGCCGGCCGCATCGAGCGCACTCAGATTCCCGGACATGGACTGGCCGCGCAGCGCATTCGGCGCGCCCATCAGCGTCCAGAGGCCGCGACGGCGCGCCTCTTCAGCGGCCGGTAGCGTCACCGGGAATTCGCTGATCGTGACACCGAGATCGAACATTTCGGCCACCTTTTCGGCGCTGTCATCGTCATGCGAGGCGAGCGACAGCTTGTGCTTCAAGGTTAGGCCGATGATATCGCGCAGTTTCAGCTCGATATCCGGATCCTGCCGCAGGGCGATGCGCCGGGCCAGCACTTCCTCGGCCGCTTCACGGGTGATGCCGCGGCGCTCCGACATGCTGAGAAGATAGGCTTCAATATTGTTATATTGCCCCTGCCCTGGCGTATGGTCCGTCAGCGAGACCATATCGACGACACCATCTTCCAGGAGCCGCTCCAACGTGGGCGCCGCGCCGACATTGGTGATCTCGTAGCGAGCATGAACGCGGTGGTCGATCAGCAGGTGATCACGCAGGCTGTTGATGCCCTTGATCACCGCCGAGGTGGTCTCCAGCGAGCGGACATGGCCATAGACACTTTCTGTGGCGAAGGAGACGGCGGCATAGGCGGTGGTGACCCCGGCGGCGGCGAGTTTCTTGTCGAGTTCATGGATACCGAAATCGATCGGCATCGTCGCATTCGGCCGCGGAGCGATTTCGCGCTCGATCATATCGCCATGCAGATCCACAAAGCCCGGCATCAGCAGCCGTCCGCCGCCATCGAATGTCGCAGCTTCCACCGGTTCGGACCGGATCTCGGCGATCACGCCATCTTCGATGCGGATAGCCCCCTGATCGACGACTTCATCGGGAAGAACGAGCGTGAAATTGCTGAGCCACATCGGCTTTCTCCTGAAATAGCGTCAATCGTTTTGAAGGTATGGCTGTGGACCGGACCTTTCCGGCGAGCGCCCCTCGGTAGTCGCGATTCGTGACATCATAATGAAAGCTGCGACGCTGATTTTGGCAGCCATTAAGCACCGCCGAACGGTCTTATTTCAGGCTATTTCAGGCTTGCCTTGTTCAACATCGCCCATTGCAACAGCATGATCGTCTTGGCGTCGTAGATCTCGCCGGCTTCGATCATCGCCATGGTTTCGGCGAGCGGCACTTCGAGCACCTCGATATCCTCATGTTCGTGGGCAAGCCCGCCGCCGTTGCCGATGCGGTCCGTCGTATCGACCACAGCAGCAAAGAAATGAATGAT
This sequence comes from Rhizobium sp. LEGMi-198b, assembly GCF_054114205.1. Classification (NCBI taxonomy): domain Bacteria; kingdom Pseudomonadati; phylum Pseudomonadota; class Alphaproteobacteria; order Hyphomicrobiales; family Rhizobiaceae; genus Rhizobium; species Rhizobium sp. LEGMi-198b. The sequence goes on from NZ_JBSYVH010000001.1 coordinate 206,761, forward strand.
CTCGGTAACAGCGCCCGGCGAGGTGAATGCCTTGAACAGGAAGCGGACATCACGGACGCGGAAGCCGGTTTCCTCCATTGCCTCGCGGCGGATCGCCTCTTCCGGATGATCACCGTCGAGCAAGCCGGCGGGTACCTCGATCATCCAGGCTGGAAAGCCGGTGAGATGGGCCGGCAGGCGGAATTGCCGCACGAGGATGACCGTTTCGCGCTTGGGGTCGTAGAGCAGAATGCAGGCGGCAGGCGTGCGGTGATAGATTTCCCGCTTCACCCGATGCGTCTCGCCCGTCGAATCCGTGTAGTCGATGTCGAAGCTGCTGAGCCGCGTCCATTGGTCCGAAAGCGTCTTCTCACTGACGATCTCGGCCTTCGCCTCGTCGAACTTGTTCATGCTCTATCCTTGCGCAGCCAGACCTTGTTGTCGTGAACAGCCGCGCCGCCATAGGGGGCAACAGGATCGGCGCCGGTCAGAACATTGATCCCCTCACCGTCCACATGCGCCTTGTTCGGCCATAAGCCTTCGGCGATCAGCACGCCCGGCTTCACCTCGGCCGTGATGCGCGCATGAATGCGGATATCGCCCCTGAGATTGCCCAGCTGAACGAGGTCGCCATGGGCGATGTCCAGCGCTGCGGCATCCGCGGGATTGATCATGACTTCCGGGCGACCTTCCTTCTGGCGAGAGGTCTTCGTTTCCGCGAAGCTCGAGTTCAAGAAATTGCGCGACGGCGATGTGGCAAGCCGGAATGGATGATCGGGATCGGCAACTTCGATGACGTCAACCTGATCCGGAAACTCCGGCAGCGCGACATGAGGGCCGAGCAGGCCGACAGCTTCCGGCGGCCGGTTCGGAGCCGGCTGGTTGATCCAATCGGGACGGAAGCGGAACTTGCCATCGGGATGGGCGAAGCCATTGAGGAAATGCGCATCCTCGAAAGCCGGCTGACGATCGAACCATTTGTGTTCGAGGAAATGATCGTAATCCGGCAGACCGCTTCGCTCCAGAATGCGGTCGATCATCTCGCGGGCCGAAAATCCGAAGCCGGGACGATCGGCGACGCCGAGGCGCTTCGCCAGTTCCTCGATGACGAAGAGATTGCTACGCACCGTCGGCGGCGGCTCGACCAGCTTCGGGCCAAGCAAGATGTGGTTTTGCCCGCCGGCGCGGTAGATGTCGTCATGCTCGACGAACATGGTGGCCGGGATGACGATATCGGCCATCTCGGCAGTATCGGTCATGAATTGTTCGTGCACGGCGACGAAGAGATCGTCGCGCGCAAAGCCGCGCTTCACCAGCCGCTGTTCCGGCGCGATGTTCACCGGATTGGTGTTTTGGATCAGCATCGCCGTCACGGGGCCGCGATGGCGCAAAGCGACGGCATCGCCGGTCAGTGCCCGGCCGATCTGCGACTGGTCGATCGTGCGGATATCCGGGTCCAGCATCGACCGGCCGGTCAGCTCGCTCGCGTCCATGCGGAAGATATCGCTGTTGGAATGAAAGGCGCCGCCGCCCTCATATTGCCAGGAGCCGAGCACGGTGGCGACGGAAGCTGCCGCGTGCATCGCGACCGCGCCGTTGCGCTGGCGGGTGAAGCCGTAGCCGAGGCGGAAATAGGTCTTCTTCGTCGTGCCGACCAGCTTGGCAAAGGCTTCGATCTCATCGACGGATAAGCCGGTGATCGCAGCCGCCCATTCCGGCGTCTTCGTCTTGAGATGCGCTTCGAGACCTGCCGGATCGTCGGCAAATTTGGCCATATAGGCATGATCGGCATAACCGTCGCGGAAGGCGATGTGCATGACGGCGCAGGCGAGCGCAGCATCCGTGCCCGGCTTGACAATGAGCGCCAGGTCGGCCTGTTTCATCGTCGGATTGTCGTAGATATCGATGACGACGATCTTGGCACCGCGCTCCTTGCGCGACTTCACGGCATGGGTCATCACATTGACCTGGGTCGCGACCGCGTTTGTCCCCCAGATAACCACGCAATCGGTACGGCCCATCTCGCGCGGATCAGGACCACGCAGCGTGCCCGTCGCCATGGTGAAGCCGGTCCAGGCGGGGTTTGTGCAGATCGAGGAAAAGAAACCGGAATAGCGCTTGGCATGGCGCAGCCGATTGATGGAATCGCGCTGCACCCAGCCCATGGTGCCGGCATAGTAATAGGGCCAGATCGCTTCGCTGCCGTCTTTTGCCTCAGCCTTGACGAAAGCATCGGCAATTTCGTCCAGCGCGTCGTCCCAGGAGAGTTCCTGCCACTGGCCCTCTCCCTTCGCCCCGGCGCGGCGCAAGGGCTTCGTCAGCCGGTCCGGATGGTAAAGCCGTTCGGCATAACGGGCGACTTTGGCGCAGATGACGCCTGCGGTATAGGAATGATCGCCCGCGCCACGCACGCGGCCGATCCTGCCGTCCTCCGTCAGATCGATCTCCAACGCACAGGTGGAGGGACAGTCGTGCGGACAGGCCGTGTGGCCGACCGGGGATTTGGCGTGAATGGGGGTCGCAATGTTCATGCCGTTTGTATATTTCATGCCTTGTCCGGCCAAAAGGCATAATCTGGCCCATCGCAACAATTCATGCGGACTTCACCGACAATGAACTATCGGCATATCTACCACGCGGGCAATTTCGCCGATGTGCTGAAGCACGCGGTACTAGCCCGTCTCATCCGCTACATGCAGAACAAGGACAAGGCTTTCCGTGTTCTCGACACCCATGCAGGCATCGGGCTCTACGATCTCTCTTCGGAGGAGGCGCAGAAGACCGGCGAATGGCTGGATGGTATCGGCCGGCTGCTGAAAGCCGAACTTGTGCCGCAAGTGGCCAATCTGCTGGAGCCCTATCTGACCGCCGTCCGCGAGCTCAATCCCGAAGGTGGCCTGCGGTTCTATCCGGGCTCCCCGAAGCTTGCCCGCATGCTGTTCCGCCCACAGGACCGGTTATCGGCGATGGAGCTGCATCCGGAGGATTTCCAGCGGCTGCATCGGTTGTTCGAGGGCGATCACCATGCGCGCATCACCGAGCTCGACGGCTGGCTGGCGCTCGGCGCGCATCTGCCACCGAAGGAGAAGCGTGGCATCGTGCTGGTCGATCCGCCGTTCGAAGAAGACGGCGAATATGAACGGCTGGCGGACGGACTTGCGAAAGCCTGGCGCCGCTTTCCCGGCGGCACCTATTGCCTCTGGTATCCGCTTAAGAAGGATGCACCGATCAAGGCTTTTCATGAGGCATTGCAGGCTTTGGAGATTCCGAAGATGCTCTGCGCCGAGCTGACGGTCAAAAGCGATCGCGGCTTCACCGGACTAACCGGCTCCGGCCTCATTATCGTCAATCCGCCATTTACGCTGAAGGACGAGCTGCATGCCTTGCTGCCGGCCCTGAAGGATATGCTGGCGCAAGACCGCTTCGCCTCGCAGCGCGCCTTCTGGCTGCGCGGCGAACAATGATATTTCTTTCGCCCAGGTGATCCCATGAAGCTTCTCTGCTCGCCCGCTTCCCCCTTCTCCAGCAAGGTGCGGATGGCAGCCCGCCATCTCGGCATCGAGTTCACCGAAATCCATGTCGACACCAATGCCGGTCCGGCCCTGCTGGTCGACAACAATCCGCTCGGCAAGATTCCGACGCTGCTGACGGAAGACGGCGTGTCGATCTTCGACAGCCGCGCGATCATGCATTATTTCCATCGGCTGAAGGGCAAGACGCTTTATCCTGCCAAGGAGAGCAAACGCATAGACGCCGAGGTGCTGGAAGCGCTTTGCGACGGGACCAATGACTGCCTCCTGTCGATCGTCTACGAGCGGCGCTTGCGCGATCAGGACAAGCAGCATCAGCCATGGATCGACCGGCAGTGGACGAAAGTGAGCCGCGCGCTCGCCCACCTCAACGCCGAACCGCCGAAGATCGGCAAGAAACTGCATGGCGGGCATTTCGCTCTAGCGTCCATGATAGGCTATCTGCAACTGCGCTTCGAGGGACAGTGGGAAGCGGACCATGCTGACCTTATCGATTGGGCACGCAAGTTCGAAAAGCACTTTCCGGACTATCAGGCTATGAAGCCGCGGGCCTGACGGCGTCCCTCTTAGCCCTGGCGCGAACTGTCGATTTTGATGAAATCGACGAAGGCGCGTAAGGCGGTCGGCAACTGCCGGCGGCTTGGATAATAGAGAAAGAAGCCGGGATAATAGGGGCACCAGTCCTCCAGCACACGGATCAGCCGGCCATCCTTCAAAGCCGGCAGCGCGAGATCCTCGAACATGAAAGCAAGACCGGAGCCGTTGACGGCGGCTTCGAACATCATGTCGAGGTCGCCGAGCGTCAGCGGCCCCTGTACCTCAATCTCCAGCTCAATGCCGCCGCGTTCGAATTCCCAACGATAGTAGGTGCCGCTCGGGAAACGATAGCGGATGCACGGGTGATCCTTCAGATCATGCGGCGTGACCGGTTTGGCGAAACGCTGAAAATGTTCGGGCGAACCGACGATCGCAGTCCGCTGGCGGGGGCCGATGGCGATGGCGATCATGTCGGCGGCGATGCTTTCGCCGAACCGCACGCCGGCATCGAAGCCGCCGGAAACCGTGTCCACGAGCGCATCGTCCGCCACGATTTCCATTTCGACAGCGGGATAAGCCCTCAGGAACCGCGATATGATCGGCAACAACACCATCTTGGCGGCAGGGCGCGGGGCGTTGATACGCAGCTTGCCATAGGGCTGGCCGCGAAATTTATCGAGATCCTCGAGCGCGTCGTCGATATCGAGGAAGGCCGGGCGGATACGCTCGAACAGGCGCTCGCCGGCCTCCGTCAAGCCGACGCCGCGGGTGGTGCGATTGACCAACCGCACGTCCAGCCGTTCCTCGATCGCCCGCAGCGAATGGCTGAGCGCTGAAGCCGTCACGCCGAGTTCGACCGCGGCTTTGCGAAAGCTGCGGTGTTGGGCGATGGCCAGGAAAATTGCCAGATCGGTTGAACGGATGCGCCGCATTGATGAGATTTTCTCAGCACTTCAAGGAGGAGAAGATAGATTACCTCATCAGAGCCATCAAGCTATCTTTCCCCTGCAAGCAAATTCCGCGCACGGAATTGCAACCCCACGAAAGGAGAAAGTCATGCGCGTTTGGTTCATTACGGGTGCATCCCGCGGCTTCGGCGCCCTCATAGCTCAGGAAGCCCTCAAAGCCGGCGACGCCGTTGTCGCCACGGCCCGCAACCCCGCAGGCCTTGCGGAAAAGTTCGGCAATCATCCGAACCTCCTGCCCGTTGCCCTCGACGTTTCGAACGAGGCACAGGCCCATGAAGCGGCTGCAGAAGCCGTCAAGCGCTTCGGCCGGATCGACATTCTTCTCAACAATGCCGGCTACGGCCTGTTGGGTGCAGTTGAAGAGGCTACCGCCGAAGAAATCGAGAAGATCTATGCCACCAACGTCTTCGGCCTGCTGAAGGTCACGCGCGCCATCCTTCCGCACATGCGCCGCCAACGTTCCGGTCATGTGATCAACATGTCGTCGGTCGGTGGCTACCAGAGCTTTGCCGGTTGGGGCGTCTATTGCTCAACGAAATTCGCAGTCGAAGCTCTGTCCGAGGCAATGGCGTCGGAACTGCAGCCGCTGGGGATCAAGGTCACGGTTGTCGAACCCGGCTTCTTCCGGACCGACTTCCTTGACGAAAGCTCGCTCGCCGTCAGCCCGAGCTCGATTGGCGACTACAAGGACACGCCTGCCGGTGCGATGCGCGATTTCGCCGCCGGTCACAACCACGGCCAGCCCGGCGATCCGGCACGGCTTGCAAAGTCGATGATCACGCTTGCACATTCGGCCAACCCGCCGCTGCGCATGCCCTTCGGCTCCGATACGGTCGGCGTGATCGAGACCAAGAATGAATACGTCGTCAAGGAACTAGCCGACTGGCGCGAACTGGCCGTCTCGACGGACTTCCCGAAGGACGCCGCGTAAATATCAGAACCATGAAACGGAAAAAGCCGGGGCGAGAACCCCGGCTTTCGTTAGATTATGCCATCAAATTATCAGAACTTGACGCCGATACCGACCTTGACGCTCTGCTCGTCATAACCGCGCGAGAAGCTGCCGGAGTCGAGGTTGAAATCCTTCTTGCCGTAGTCGGTGTAACGGTACTCAAGACGAGCCGTGATGTTGTTGGTGATGAAGGTTTCAGCACCTGCACCGACCGTGTAGCCAACAGCCGTCTTGCTTTCAGACGAGGTAGCGTCCTCGAGCTTGTTCTGGCCGATTGCCAGACCGGCAGTGCCGTACAGCATGAACGGGTTGAAGTCGTAACCGATACGGCCGCGAACCGAGCCGTTTACGCCGTTCTTGGCGGTAAGGCCATTGCGGGTCGAGTCGGAGTCGGCGTAGCCGAGGTCGCCTTCAACACCATATACGATCTGGCCCTGCTGCCAGTTGTAGCCGGTGAAAGCCTCACCGCCGAAAGCGTAGGAGTTGCCGTTGTGATTGAAGTGGCCGGCATTCCAGTCGCCAGCACCACCGATGTAGAAACCGGCCCAGTTGTTGACAACCGGCGGAGCCTCCTGGGCGACGGGCGGCTGCGGAACCTGCTCCACAGCGTCGGCTGCATGAGCCGCGGTGAAGCCGCCGAGGGCGAAACCAGAGACCATGAGGGTCGTGATGAGAGTACGCATACTTTTCTCCTTTCAGTCCCGTGTTCTTCGTCTACTGATGACCTCGAAGCACCACGAGCAATTACAAGATGTCCCTCCCGGATCGGGACTGAAATTGGAATGCAAATGAGGAATTCGAAGAGCTAAAATATGATATCATTGTGGCGCAGAGGTGGCTGAATTTCGATGTTGCTTGAGCGCAACAGACGAATTGTTAACCATAATGCTTGGTTAAAGCATGTATACTTATTTTAATCGAAATATAACTGAAGTTTTACATAGGTCGCCGCTGCGGATCTCCGTGCAGAAGCATCTTTTCATATGGTGTATCGACGACCTATATGAGTGCCAGTTGGGTAATGGCGACGAAAAGGCAGCATCTTGAGCCAGGAAAAACTACGCACAGCGCTTATATCAGGTGCATCAAAAAGAATAGGCCGGGCAATCGCAGAGGATTTGTCGGCTAACGGCTTTGCGGTGGCGCTGCATGCCAATCAATCGTTCGCCGAGGCAGCCGAAGTCGTGGCGAAATTGCGGCAACAGGGCAGAAAGGCGATTGCGATCAAGGCCGACCTGCAAAATTCGGCGGAAACATCGACGCTGATCGAAAGGGCCGTTTCGGAGCTTGGACCGCTGGATCTCCTGGTCAACAACGCCTCCGTTTTCCAGGGTGATTCCGCCGACCATTTCGACGCCGAAGCCTTCGACGCGCATTTTGCCGTGCATGTCCGCGCGCCCTCCATCCTCGCCGCGGATTTCGTGCGGCAGCTTCCGGAAGGCACCCCGGGGCTGATCGTCAACATTGTCGACCAGCGCGTCTGGGCGCTGAACCCGCGCTTCTATTCCTATACGCTGTCAAAGGCCGCCCTGTGGACGGCGACCCAGACGATGGCGCAGACCTTTGCGCCGCGCATCCGCGTCAACGCCATCGGCCCCGGTCCGACGGTGCGCAGCGTCCGACAGACGGAAGAGGACTTCCAAGCGCAGATCGATGGTCTCATATTGAAGGCTGCGCCCGGCCTCGAGGAATTCGGTCGCACCGTCCGCTTTCTTTTTGACACGCCTTCGATCACGGGCCAAATGATAGCGCTCGATGGTGGCCAGCATCTTGCCTGGGAAACGCCCGATGTGTCGGAGAGCATGGAATGAACGGACGAAAGCTGCCCGACGGCGGCATTCTCTATGACGAATCAGAGGACATTGAGGACGACATCGAGGTGGAAGCCGATGCCGGCGCTTCCCCCGTCGTGCCCGTCGACTGGAACGAAGGCGGGAAGAATGAAACCGGCCTTCAGGGCGCGGAACTGATCGCAGAATTCGTCAAGCGCCTGCCGAACAATCCCGGCGTCTATCGCATGTTCAACGAAGCCGGCGACGTTCTCTACGTCGGCAAGGCGCGCAGCCTGAAGAAGCGTGTCGCCAATTATGCGATGGGCCGCGTGCATTCCAACCGCATCGCCCGCATGGTGCGCGAAACCGCCAATATGGAGTTCGTCACCACCCGCACCGAGACCGAAGCGCTGCTGCTGGAAGCGAATCTGATCAAGCGCTTACGGCCGCGCTTCAACGTATTGCTGCGGGACGACAAGTCCTTTCCCTATATTCTCATCACCGGCGATCATCGGGCACCGGCGATCTTCAAGCATCGCGGCGCGCGTGCCCGCAAGGGTGAGTATTTCGGCCCCTTCGCGTCAGCGGGCGCCGTCGGCCGCACCATCAATTCGCTGCAACGCGCCTTCCTGATCCGCACCTGCACCGACAGCGTTTTCGAGACCCGGACCCGACCCTGCCTGCTCTATCAGATCAAGCGCTGCTCAGGGCCTTGCACCCGCGAGATCAGCGATGAGGGCTATGCGGAGCTGGTGCAGGAGGCGAAGGACTTCCTCTCCGGCAAGAGCCAGAACGTGAAAGCCCATATGGCGGAGGCGATGAACGCTGCCGCCGAAGACCTCGATTTCGAGCGCGCCGCCGTCTATCGCGACCGGCTGGCGGCGCTGTCGCATGTGCAAAGCCATCAGGGCATCAATCCCGCCGGTGTCGAAGAGGCTGACGTCTTTGCCATCCATCACGAGGGCGGCATTTCCTGCATCCAGGTCTTCTTCTTCCGCACCGGGCAGAACTGGGGCAACCGCGCCTATTTCCCGAAGGCTGACCCGTCGCTTTCCGGCGCCGAAGTGCTGAATGCATTTCTCGCGCAGTTCTACGACGGCAAGCCGGTGCCGAGGCAGATCCTGCTATCGGAGACGGTCGAGGAGATCGAGCTGCTGGCGGCGGCACTCGGCGAAAAGGCCGGGCACAAGGTCACGATCCTGGTGCCGCAGCGCGGCGAGAAGCGCGATCTGGTCGATCACGTCGTTGCCAATGCCCGCGAAGCGCATGGCCGCAAGCTTGCCGAGACCGCCTCCCAATCGCGGCTGCTCGAAGGCTTCAAGGAGACATTCCAGCTTCCCTATGTGCCACAACGCATCGAGATCTATGACAACTCGCACATCATGGGCACGAATGCGGTTGGCGGTATGGTGGTGGCTGGGCCGGAAGGGTTCGTCAAAGGCCAATACCGCAAGTTCAACATCAAATCGACCGACATCACGCCCGGCGACGATTTCGGCATGATGCGCGAGGTCATGACCCGGCGTTTCTCCCGCCTGCTGAAGGAAGAGGGCAAGCCGGACCGCAGCCCGAATACGGAGAGCGCAGCCGTTGACGCTGCGGATCAGCCCTTCCCCGCTTGGCCGGACGTCATCCTCATCGATGGCGGCCAAGGGCAAATGACCGCGGTGCGTGCCATTCTCGAAGAGCTCGGAATTACCGACAGCGTCATCGCCATCGGCGTCGCCAAGGGCGTCGACCGCGATGCCGGACGCGAGCGCTTCTTTGCGCCCGCCCGCGAGAGCTTCACCCTGCCGCCCCGCGATCCCGTGCTCTACTTCATCCAGCGCCTGCGCGACGAGGCACATCGTTTTGCCATCGGCTCGCATCGGGCACGCCGCAAGAAGGAAATGGTGAAAAACCCACTGGACGAAATCGGCGGCATCGGCCCTTCACGCAAGCGGGCACTGCTGCAGCATTTCGGCACCGCCAAGGCGGTGTCGCGCGCGGCACTATCCGACCTGATGGCCGTCGAAGGCATATCCGAAGCCGTCGCGCGGCAGGTCTATAACCATTTTCACGAGGACGCCGCGAAATAAGAAAAGCTGGTCGCAAATTCCACGCAATGACGGTGAAAAAACAGAAACAATATTGACGGCAAGCTCCTCAAACCGCCATCTAGGGCATGATCTCAAGAGGTGCGGGACGGTTTTTGGATAAGATCATGCTAAATCAAATAGCTGGAACGAGATGACGCCTTGGGGGAAGGCCATTTTGGTCCGGTGAAACAACTGAAACGAAACGATTTCCATGGCTTCGCGCGCATATAGCATTCCCAATCTGCTCACCTATGGCCGCATTCTCTGCGTGCCGTTGATCGTCCTGTGCTTCTTCGTCGAAGGCAAACTGGAAGGGTCCGATTTCGCGCGCTGGGTGGCGCTGTGGATTTTCATCATCGCCTCGATCACCGACTTTCTGGATGGCTATCTCGCGCGCATCTGGAATCAGACGTCGAATATCGGCCGCATGCTCGATCCGATCGCCGACAAGCTGCTGGTTTCGGCGATCCTGCTGCTGGTCGCTGCCGACGGCACGATCGCCGGCTGGTCGCTCTGGGCTGCCATCATCATCCTTTGCCGCGAAATTCTCGTCTCGGGCCTGCGCGAATATCTGGCGGCGCTGAAGGTCAGCGTGCCGGTGACGCGCATCGCCAAATGGAAGACGACCGCGCAGCTCGTCGCCATCGCCTTCCTGCTGGCTGGGCCGGCCGGCGACAAGGTGATACCCTATACGACGGAGATGGGCATCGTCCTGCTCTGGGTCGCAGCGCTGCTGACCATCTACACCGGCTACGACTATTTCCGCGCCGGCTTGAAGCATGTGGTGGATGAGGAATGATGACGAAGCTCGTCTATTTCGCCTGGGTACGTGAGCGGATTGGCAAGGGTGAAGAAGAGATTTCGCTCCCCGCCGAAGTGATCACCGTCGGCGATCTCCTGAATCATTTGAAGAGCTTGGGCGAGGAATACGAGACGGCGCTTCAATTTCCCGAGGCGATCCGCGTCGCCATCGATATGGAACATGCCGATCATGACGAACCGATCGCCGGAGCGCGCGAGATTGGGTTGTTCCCGCCGATGACGGGTGGGTGACGACCATGGCTGCCGGGCCGTTTGTCAGGGTTCAAAGCGACGATTTCGACCTTCAGGCCGAGATCGACCGCCTGACCGAAGGACGGCATGATATCGGCGCTGTCGTGACCTTTTCCGGCCTCTGCCGCGACGAAGGCGGCATGCTCGACGCTCTCGAGCTCGAACATTATCCCGGCATGGCGGAGGCGGAGATCACCCGCATCGCGACGCTCGCCATCGAACGCTTCGAGCTTCGCGGCCTGACGGCCATCCATCGCTACGGCAAAATTGCGCCGGGAGAAAACATCGTCCTCGTCATCGCCGCCGCCTCGCATCGGCAAGCCGCCTTCGACGGCGCCAATTTCGTCATGGACTTTTTGAAGACTTCGGCGCCCTTCTGGAAGAAGGAACATGCAAAAGACGGCAGGCAAGGCGATTGGGTTTCAGCCAAGGATGCGGACGATGCCGCGCGGGCTAAATGGGCCGATAAAGAATAGGCTTTAGAGCGCAATTGCTCTACGGGGCCACACGCTCCCGCCGACTCAATACCAGCAGCAGGACGAGCAGCGAGAAGATCACGAAATCGCGCCAGAGGAACGGTCCGTAGGCGCCCCACATGGTCTCGAACAGGCCGAGCAATGCCGCTCCAGCCGCCGATTTCAGCGGATCGGAATAACCGCCGACAGCGGCAATCATCAGCACCTTCAGCCCGAACATTAGCCCGGCGCCGAAATCCATCGTGCCGTAATAGCAAGTCGCCAACAGGCCGCAGGCGGTTGCGACCAATGCCGAGGCCATATAGGCCAAGAGAAAGACGCGATTGGCGCTTGTGCCGCAAAGCTCGGCCGCCAGCGCATCATCCGTCACCGCCCGCCAGATGCGGCCCCATCCGGTATATCTCAGCACATAGGCGCCCCCGAGGATCACCACGATCATCAGCGCCGTATTGATGAGCTGGATCTCGGTCAGCGTGACCCGGAAACCGCCGCTGTCCCAGAAGACGATCATCTCATTCAGGAAAGGCGGTAGCCAAATGCCACGCGTATTGGCGGCCAGCCGCGCCGTCTCCATCAATATGATCATCATGCCAAGCGCTGCGACGATGATCGTGTTGGGCGATTTGCGCGACAGCGGCAGCATGACCGAACGGCCGATTAGGAGGCTCGTCCCCAGCGTATAGGCGAGCGCAATGACAGCGCCGAAGGCGAGTGCGGCCGGCAGAATGAGAAACATTCTCGTGTAGCCGACGTCGGTGAACAGGACCAGCATCTGGCCGGCAAAGGCGAACAGCGCGCCATAGGTGATATCGGCCCGCTTCATCACACCGAAAGCAACGGCATAGCCGAAAGCCAGCGCCGCATAGAGTGCGGCAAGCGGAACGGCATTTGCCAATTGCTGCAGGAGATAGGCCATGGAACCTCCGGATATCGACGAATAGTAACTAGTAAAATCCATTTTACTAGTTATAATTTTGAGCATGAGCTTTTCCTGGACCCCACATCGGTTTTCCGGCGGCGCACTGGCGCTGGACGTCGCCAACAGCGTCATAATGCGCCACGACGATGAGCGGCGCACCGATCGTTTCGAGGCGCCGGGGCAGATGGAAAGCTTTCCGAAAGCGGCGGTGAATTTCTGCACCGAGCGGGCCTTGTTCGGCGATATCCTGCCGGTGAGGCAGGAGAATAGATCCGGCTTTCTCGATCTGCGCGAGGCGATCGACCGCTATTTTCGCGCTCGCATCCTCGACCGTGATGCCGATGCGTTACTGGCCAATCTGCTGGAGGCGCTGTCGAAGGTGCTGCGGCGGGCCACCTCGCCCGATGGGCTCGACGCCGCGACGGTGCGTTCGACGCTAAGGCTCATTGCCATGCCTGATCCGGACCGCATGAAAATCTGCCGCAACTGCGGCTGGCTGTTCATCGACCGCAGCAAGAACAAAAGCCGGGCCTGGTGCGACATGGCGGTCTGCGGCAACCGCGCCAAGGCGAACCGGCACTATCGCCGCAAGAAGGAGGAGAGTGCGCCATGAGAACCCAGGCGATCGTCTTGATGGCCGCAATTGCGGGCCTTGCGCTTGCCGGCTGTCAGCGGCAGGCAGAAAACGGTCCGACCGAACTCAGCGGCAGGCTCTTCGTCTTCAACTATCGCGTCGCGAGCGCGAGCTACATGATTACGCTGAAGAAGATCGCGCCGATCCCGGAGGGCACGACGGCGGTCGCGGAATTCGAAAACCCGGCGGGCGGCGATCCCCTGGTAGTGCGCGAGAAGATCTATACGTTCTGGGACAAGATCACGCTCGAAAGCCCCGATCTGCGCTGCGTGCGCAAGGACCACCCCTATTCCGTCTCGATCAAGCTCGTCGATGCCAGCGACAAGACGATCCAGACAATCAAGACCGAGGTGAAATCCGATCTCGACCAGACCGTGCTGCCGACGAGGCCGCTCGTGGTCGGCCCGAGCTATACAAAGAACCCGGATGTCTTCAAAGCCGATGGCAGCATAGACTATGGCCACGATGAGGCCTGCCCGGCATGAAAAAGCCGGAGCGCAAGACCCCGGCTTTCTTCTATGAATTCAATTGCTTCAGCGCGCAGGCTGAATGACTGATTCAGCCGACGATTTCGGTTTCGGAGAACCAGTAGGCGATTTCGATCGCGGCGGTTTCCGGAGCGTCCGAGCCGTGAACGGAGTTTTCGCCGATCGACAGAGCATGGATCTTGCGGATCGTGCCTTCGGCAGCGTTGGCCGGGTTGGTAGCGCCCATGATTTCGCGGTTCTTCAGGATGGCGCCTTCGCCTTCCAGAACCTGAACGACGGTCGGGCCGGAGGTCATGCCTTCGACGAGCTCGCCGAAGAAAGGACGGTCCTTATGAACGGCGTAGAAGCCTTCGGCTTCGCGCTTGCTCATCCAAACGCGCTTGGAAGCGATGACGCGCAGGCCATTGTCCTCAAAAATCTTGGTGATGGCGCCGGTCAGGTTACGCTTGGTTGCGTCCGGCTTGATCATCGAAAAAGTGCGTTCAATCGCCATGGGTCACGTCCTTGTCGTCAGAGAAAAGTGGGCGGTCTTTACCCGCCCCACAGCCTGAAAACAAGGGGGACGCGCCAATTTCACGCTGCTGTCACACTCAGGATGCCCGATTCGGAGCGAGACTGACGGCCAGTTGACAACCCATCAGCAAATTTCGTGGGCGCCATTAGCCCCATTTACTCCTTTCCATTTTATGCTTGCTTCATTGCTTTTGGAGGAAGGCCGGGATGCTGAGACATTACAGAATGTTCGCCGATTACAACCGCTGGGCCAACGCCCTGCTTTACGATGCCGCCGCTGAGCTCAGCGATGCCGAGTATCGCGAGGACCGCGGCGCCTTTTTCGGCTCGCTGCACGGCACGCTCAATCACATTCTGGTCGGCGATCGCGCCTGGATGCATCGCTTCACCGGCATCGGCGAGATGCCGGCGGCCTTGAACATCATATTGCACGACAATTTTACGGATCTTCGTGCCGCTCGCGAGGCTGAAGACCGGCGCATCATCAATTGGATGGACACGCTCGATGATGAGGCGCTTGCTGCCGATATCACCTACACGCCGATTACCCGGCCAGGTGTCATCACCCATCCATTGATGCCGGCGCTCACGCATTTCTTCAACCATCAGACCCACCACCGCGGCCAATGCCACATGATACTGACGGCAATGGGCAAACCGTCGCTTAGTCTCGATCTGATTTATTTCGTGCGCACGGACGGAAAGCACTGGATGTGAAGCAGGGCGCGAGCCAGCATTCCCCAATACAGTTTGGCGTTGTTCGACTGTCTAATTTTGTTGCAATATCCCGCCAGTATGACGTTCTGTTCATGTTGCCTTAACCTGCGCACCTGCAATTTGCGAAATATATCAGGTAGCGGATCATCAGAGAGCAGGCATGAAGAGTTCGCAGGCAGGTGTTTCAGCATATCCCATCGGCAATGACGACAGCGAGGCAGCGACCGACCTCGAGATGATCGGCCGCCATATGGCCAAGCTGAAAGTCAAAGCCCTGCCGCGCAATTACCAGCTTTTCCATGAAGCGCTCCACGGTTCGGATCGCAAGATCGCCAGCGAGATCGCAGCGCTTGGCCCCGCCCCCTCGCAAGCCAGCCTCGACGATATCGGCTTGAAACATCGCCTCGTCAGCCATTGCGGCCTGGTCGCGCGGAAATCCGAGGCGGATGCGGCCGAGATGCTGCGCGAAGTGGCCGCGCAACTGGCTGAGGGGCTGATGAAGAAACAGGGCTTTGCCCGCGAGATCGAAACGGCGCCGCATGTCGCCGCCGCCATGGACAGCCTCAATGCGTCGCTCAGTAACCTGCTGCTTTACGAAACCGAGCTGACGGAGAGGCTGAGAGATTGCGCCGGCCTGCCGTCGCGAGCGGGCGGCACCCGCGCCTAAGCGCTCCGGCTCTTGCCTTCGGCGCGGAGTTCGGCCAAAACCGCGCCATGATTTCGATTTCCGATCTTTCCGCCCGCATTGCCGGCCGCCTCCTCATCGACCATGCCAGCGTGACGCTTCCGGCGGGCACGAAGGCGGGGCTTGTCGGCAAGAACGGCGCCGGCAAGTCGACATTGTTCCGTGTGATCACCGGCGATCTTGCCGCCGAAAGCGGCTCGGTCTCCATTCCGCGCAATGCCCGCATCGGCCAGGTGGCGCAGGAAGCGCCGGGTACTGAGGAGCCGCTGATCGAGATCGTTCTGAAGGCCGACAAGGAACGCACTGCCCTGCTCACGGAAGCCGAAACGGCGACCGATCCGCATCGCATCGCCGACATCCAGACGCGCCTTGCCGATATCGGCGCCCATTCGGCCGAAGCGCGCGCCGCCAGCATTCTCGCCGGCCTCGGCTTTGACCATGAGGCACAGCACCGACCCGCCTCCTCCTTTTCCGGCGGCTGGCGCATGCGCGTGGCGCTCGCAGCGGTACTTTTCTCCGAGCCGGACCTGCTGCTGCTCGACGAACCGACCAACTATCTCGACCTCGAAGGCACGCTCTGGCTGGAAGATTACATCCGCCGCTATCCCCACACGGTCATCATCATCTCGCATGATCGCGATCTTCTGAACACAGCCGTCAATTCCATCGTCCATCTCGATCAAAAGAAGCTCACCTTCTATCGCGGCTCCTACGACCAGTTCGAGCGGCAAAAGGCGGAGGCCGACGAGCTGCAGATGAAGGCGAAGGCGAAGAACGAGGCGGCGCGCAAGCACCTGCAGAGTTTCATCGATCGCTTCAAGGCCAAGGCAACCAAGGCCCGGCAGGCGCAATCGCGCGTCAAGGCGCTGGAACGCATGGGCACGGTCGCCGCCGTCATCGAAGATCATGTGATGGGCTTCAGCTTTCCGGAGCCGGAAAAGCAGGCGGCCTCGCCGATCATCGCTGTTAGTGGCGGCGCGGTCGGCTACGAGCCCGGCAAGCCGATCTTGAAGCGCCTCAACCTGCGCATCGACGCCGACGACCGTATCGCCCTGCTCGGCTCCAACGGCAACGGCAAATCCACCTTCGCGAAATTCGTCTCCGGCCGCCTCGATGCCGAAAGCGGCGATGTGAAGCTGGCGCCGAACCTGAAGATCGGCTTCTTTGCCCAGCATCAACTCGACGATCTCGTGCCCAACCAGACCGCCGTCGAGCATGTGCGCCGCCGCATGCCCGATGCACCGGAAGCGAAGGTGCGCGCCCGCGTCGCCCAGATGGGCCTTGCGACCGAGAAGATGGACACACAGGTGAAGGATCTCTCCGGCGGCGAGAAAGCGCGGCTGCTGATGGGCCTTGCCGCCTTCGATGCACCGAATCTTCTGATCCTCGACGAGCCGACCAACCACCTTGATATCGACAGCCGTAATGCGCTGATTCAGGCGCTGAACGATTATTCCGGCGCGGTCATCCTGATTTCGCACGACCGCCACCTCATCGAGGCGACCGTCGACCGGCTCTGGCTGGTGCGCGACGGCACGGTTTCCAACTTCGACGGCGACCTGGAGGACTATCGCAGCCTCGTCGTCGCCAGTCCCAAGCCGAGGGACGACAAGGGCAAGACCAATGGCGCTGACGATTCCGTCTCCAAGGCGGATCAGCGCAGGCTCAATGCCGACCGCCGCGCCTCGCTGGCGCCACTCAAGAAAAAGATCAACGATATCGAATCCTTGACCGGCAAGCTGGAGAAACTGATTCAGGCACTTGATGCGGAACTTGCAGATCCCGCCCTCTATGAGAAGGCACCTGCAAAGGCGGCCGAGAAAGCCAAACAACGCTCCGACGCGGCGGAAAAGCTTGCAGCCGCGGAAGAGCAATGGCTTGAGCTTTCGTCTGAATATGAAAGCGGGATGGCCGGCTAGAGCATCCCGCATCACCAACAAACGGATGCCTTATATCCAAAATATCGGAGCGGTCTTGCTCGTTCGGAAGGACGTGCAGCCCTCTTCAAATGGTTAATTCCCTCGGCATCCGTGCGTCAATCCTAACCGATCATTAACCATAATCGGAAAAAATACGCCCAACATTCATTGACCTATATTGTTGAGCGATTCCCATGACCTTCCGTCTTCTCTTGGCCGGCCTTGCCGTATCCCTATCCCTTGCCGGCTGCGCCACAAAACCGGGCAACGAGGCTTCACTGAAGACGAGTTTTGCAGCGGAAGAACCGCGTCATAAGCCGCTGAAGGCCAACGACCCAGTCGAAATGGAGCCGACCAAATGGGCCAGCGCCGAGCTTGAAACCAGGGAAACGGTCGATACCGGCGGTCCGCACCACCTCGCCGGGCGCACACTGGAAGTTTCCTCGCTGCACGACCTCAAGCTGGACGACAAGGAAGTCATTCTCAGCTTCGACGACGGTCCGGCTCCGGGCAAGACGGAGCGCATCCTCTCCACGCTCGACAGATTCGGCGTCAAGGCGGCCTTCATGATGGTTGGCCAGATGGCGGAGGCGCACCCGGCCACCGCCCGGAAGGTCTTTGCCGACGGCGACACCATCGGCAGCCACACCTTCCGCCATCCCGATCTCGACAAGATGAGCTTCGACATGGCGATGGCCGAGATCACCCGCGGCGAACACGCCGTCGCCAAGGTCATCGGTACGGATGTTTCCTTCTTCCGCTTCCCCTATCTCGCTGATTCCAAGCGCCTGCGCACCGCCGTCGCCATGCGGGATCTCGTCGTCATGGATGTGGATATCGACAGCAAGGACTATTTCAACTCGACGCCCTCAGCCGTCGTAACCCGCACCATGAACCAACTGTACAAGCGCGGTCGCGGCATCATCCTGATGCACGACATCCACCAGCGCACGGCCACCATGCTGCCGACCCTTCTGTCGCGTCTCGAAAGAGAGGGCTACAAGGTCGTGACGCTGAAGTACAAGGGCACCTCCGCACCTGCAACCAACCTGATCGCTCAGGCCAGCGTCACGGTTGTGCGCTGAAGGCGGGATAGGCCTCGGAAAACTGTAAGATGAAACACATTCGGGGAAGCACTGTTGCTTCCCCGAATGTATTTTGATTTGATTATATATGACTCACTTCATCAATGGCATATCAGGTCCCTTATGAATCTCCATCTCGAGCATGACGACGATCCACTGACACTGCAATTCGTCGCTGAAAGGGATGCACAGTCTGAACAGGCGCTGATGACGCCTGAGTTCGAGGTGGACCGGGCGGCGATTAAGGCTCTGATCGAGCGTAAGGACCGGCTGATCCAGGTGGTACGCCGCGGCAAGTGGCTGTTCGACTTCCACCGCAGCGCAGATCACCCCCTCGGCATGTGGTTCCGATTGCCCGCCAATCTCGCCCCTTTGCCCGACGCACCCTGGGAGCCGATCTTCGATCTCGACGCTTTCTGCGCATCGGAAAACAAGCTTTGGCTCTGGCGCGGCGCAATCACCTGCCCTTGGGAACCGACGCGGGTGTTGCTTTGTCTTTCCGACGGTGGCTCCGATCTTGGACGCCTGCTGGAGTTCGATTGCGAAGCCAAAAGCATTGTCGAAGGCGGATTTGACACGCCGCCGACGCGTTGCCACGCCACCTGGCTCAACCGCGACGAGATCGCCTATTTCGGCTCGATTGATCGCCTCTCTTCGACGCGCTCCGGCTGGCCCCGCGTCGGTCGCCGTCTGAAGCGTGGCCAGGCGCCAGCAAAGGCACCCTTGCTTTACGCAACCGCCGATACCGACGTCTATGGCTCCTGCCTGGTCTTCGATCCGGTGCTTGCCGGCATCGCAAAGAAAGGTACGGCCAAGCCGATCCGGCTGTTCATCACCGGCCACGAAATCGGCAATTCCAGCGTCTTCGTCAAAGAGCAGGATTTTTCGCTGCGGCGGATCGATCTGCCGAGGGACATCGACGTCCAGCTCAACTATTCCTATTGCCTCTGGCTCGCCAAGACTGACGAGCGCATCCCGGCCGGCAGCCTGGCGCTGCAACCCTTACCGCGGGAGGCCACCGATGCCGGCGCCGAGGCGATGCGCGTGTTATTTTCGCCCGGCGAGCGACAGTCGGTGTCGCAGTTCCTGCTGATGCGCGAATGGTGCGTCTTCGTCGTCTCCGACAAACTGCAGCCCCGCCTTTTCGTCTTCGACCTGACCAAGGCCGATGCGGCGATCGAGGAAATCACGCTGCCGGCCGATGTTCAGACTGTAACAGTCTGGCCGCTCTATTCCGACCTCCATCTCGGCGACGACACGCTGCAGGTCTATGGCGAAGGCTTCCTGCAACCGCCCTCCTGCTATCGCCTGGAGCTTGCCGACCGCAAGAAGCCGCTTGAACTCATTCACGCCGCGAGCTCGCCGGCCTATTTCGACACCGACGGCATGACCTCCGAATTGCTCGAGGCCATTTCAGAAGATGGTACGAAAGTGCCGTACCGCCTGGTATTGCCGAAGACATGGACCCACGGTGAACTGCCGGTCTTGATGTATGGCTATGGCGGCTTCGATTTTTCGGTTCGTCCGCAATATTCGGCGGTCATTGGCCGCTGGCTGGAACAGGGCGGCGCCTATGTGCAAGCCTATATCCGCGGCGGCGGCGAGCTCGGCCCGAACTGGCATCGTTCCGCCAAGGGGCATGGCCGCCACAGAGCTTTTGCCGATTTTGTGGCCGTCGCCCGCGATCTCGTCAACCGCGGCTACACCAAACCACAGTGCATAGCCGTCAATGGCGGCAGCAATGGCGGGCTGCTGACCGGCGTGATGCTGACACGCTATCCGCACGACTTCGGCGCGGCCTGGTGTCAGGTGCCGGTGCTCGATATGTCCCGCTTCCACGTCTTCCCGGCCGGCAAGGCCTGGATCGACGAATATGGCAATCCCGACGACCAGGCGGACCGGGACTATCTGCTTTCCTATTCGCCACTGCACAATCTCAAGCCGGCTTCGGAGATCACCTATCCGCCCATCTACATCGAGAGTTCCAGCAATGACGACCGGGTTCATCCCTCCCATGCACGGCGGTTTGCTGCGCGCATGGAGGAACTCGGCCATCATCCGCTGTTCCACGAATTCCACTCGGGCGGCCATGGCGGCGACGGCGCATCGACGCAGCTCGCGGCACGTATCGCGCTGGGTTACAGCTTCCTTCGCGAGACGATCGTGAAGCCGCGTGAGAATTGAAATCAGTCCTTTAAACATCAAACGAAAATCGGCAGTTGTAAGATTATTCGACGCGCTTGAAACGCGCTTGACGACATGATTAGTTGCGGCGTGATCACGAAGAGCGGGCCAAACCGCCCGCTCACCTCTGGGGGAGTAGATAGATGGATCGTCGTTCATTTCTGAGGAAAGCCGGTGTTGCCGGCGCAGGCTCGGTTGCTGCCGCAGCCCTGGCGGCTCCGGCCATTGCTCAGAGCAATCCGAAGATCAACTGGCGTTTGACCTCGTCGTTTCCGAAATCGCTCGACACGATCTATGGCGGCGCCGAGGTGCTGTCCAAATTTGTCTCGGAAGCGACCGACGGCAACTTCACCATCCAGGTCTTCGCCGCCGGCGAAATCGTGCCCGGCCTGCAGGCTGCCGACGCAACATCCGCAGGCACGGTCGAGGCCTGCCACACGGTCTCCTACTATTATTGGGGCAAGGATCCGGTTTGGGCGCTGGGCGCGGCCGTTCCTTTCGCGCTCAATGCCCGCGGCATGAACGCCTGGCAGTACCATGGCGGCGGCATCGACATGTTCAACGAATTCCTGGCGACGCAAGGGCTGATTGGTTTTCCGAGCGGCAATACCGGCGTGCAGATGGGTGGTTGGTTCCGTAAGGAAATCAATACCGTAGCCGACCTCAAGGGTCTGAAGATGCGTATCGGCGGCTTTGCCGGCAAAGTGGTGGAGCGCCTCGGCGTTGTGCCGCAGCAGATCGCCGGCGGCGATATCTATCCGGCGCTGGAAAAAGGCACGATCGATGCGGCCGAATGGGTAGGCCCCTATGACGACGAAAAGCTCGGGTTCTACAAGGTCGCTCCCTACTACTACTACCCCGGCTGGTGGGAAGGCGGTCCGACCGTACACGTCATGTTCAACAAGGCGGCCTATGAAGGCCTGCCGAAGGCCTATCAGTCGCTGCTGCGCACCGCCGCCCAGGCAACCGATGCCGACATGCTGCAGAAATACGACTATCTCAATCCGGCAGCCATCAAGCGTGTCGTGGCCGAAGGCGCGAAGCTGCGTCCGTTCAGCACCGACATCCTGAACGCCTGCTTCGACAAGTCAAACGAAGTCTACGCCGAGATGGAAGCATCGAACCCGACCTTCAAAAAGATCTGGGAATCGATCAAGGCGTTCCGCGGCGGCCACTATCTTTACGCGCAGGTCGCCGAATACAGCTACGACGTGTACATGATGACGCAGCAACGCGCCGGAAAGCTCTGATCATTGGATTCGAAACAAGAAACCCCGGAGCGATGCTCCGGGGTTTCTCTTTGGAATGCGGCAGCCGCTTCGTCCCCTGCTCAATTGAATGACGGCGGCTGACTGAGATCATTCGCAGGCGGGTTCTTCTTTTCGCCGCCCTGATCTGCCGGCTTGTTGTCGAGCGGATTGGCACCCGGGAGCTGCAGGCCGCCCGGCAAACCGAGACCGCCGCCATTATCCTGGCCGGGCGCACCAAAGCCGGGCACTTCGATCTTGATGGTATTGGGATCAATTCCGGCGCCTGCTCCCTTGTAGTGCATGACCATCTGCGGAAACATGATCGTCAGTGAAACCATCAGGATCTGAATGCCGACGAAGGGCACTGCACCCCAATAGATCTGGCCGGTCGTCACCGGCGCCGTCTTCTTGCCGGTGACCTTGTCGAGGTAAGGCACCTTCGCAGCCACCGAGCGCAAATAGAACAACGCAAAGCCGAAGGGCGGGTGCATGAAACTCGTCTGCATGTTGACGCCGAGCAGGACGCCGAACCAGATCAGGTCGATCCCGAGCTTGTCGGCGGCGGGCGCCAGCAGCGGCACGATGATGAAGGCGAGCTCGAAGAAATCGAGGAAGAAGGCCAGCACGAAAACCAAAAGGTTGACGGCGATCAAGAAACCGACCTGCCCACCCGGCAGCGACACCAGCAAATGCTCCACCCAGACATGACCGTTGACGCCGTAGAAGGTCAGCGAAAATACGCGCGAGCCGATCAGGATGAACAGCACGAAGGAGGAGAGCCGTGTCGTCGATGCGAGTGCCGAGCGAACTACATCCATGTTCAGCCGCCCCTTCGCTGCCGCCATCACCAGCGCGCCGGTTGCGCCCATCGCGCCGCCCTCCGTCGGTGTTGCGATGCCGAGGAAGATGGTGCCGAGTACGAGGAAGATCAGCGCCAAAGGCGGGATCAGCACGATGATCACCTGCTGGGCCAGCCGCGACATCAGGTTGAACTTCAACGTCTTATCGATGACGGCGACGACATAGATGAAAGCGACGCCGACAGTTGCACCAAGAATATCGGCATTCTCACCGTAGATCGGCGTCAGGTAGACATGAGCCGCATAGGCAACGCCGCCGCCGACCAAGAGCGCGATGAAAAGCGAGGTCACCCCGGAGCCGAGCGAGCGCGCCTCCTTCGGCAGCGCCGGCATCGAATTCGGCCGGACGATCGACATGATCAGCACGTAGAGCATGTAAATGCCGGTCAGCACCAGACCGGGGATCAGCGCGCCTGCATACATGTCGCCGACCGAACGGCCGAGCTGGTCAGCCAGCACGATCAGCACAAGCGACGGTGGAATGATCTGCGCAAGCGTTCCAGACGCGGCAATGACACCGGACGCAAGGCTGCGGTCATAGCCGTAACGCAGCATGATCGGCAACGAGATCAGGCCCATGGCGATGACCGAGGCCGCGACGACGCCGGTGGTGGCGGCAAGCAGCGCGCCAACGAAGATCACCGCGTAAGCAAGACCGCCACGAATCGGGCCGAAGAGCTGGCCGACGGTATCGAGCAGGTCCTCCGCCATCCCCGAGCGTTCCAGCACGATGCCCATGAATGTGAAGAACGGGATCGCCAGCAGCGTGTCGTTGGACATCACACCCCAGAACCGATCCGGCAGCGCGTTGAGCAACGGCCAGGAGAGATGGATGGAACCGCCCGAATAAGGCGCCAGCTCGACGCCGATCCAGAAGAACAGCAGTCCGTTGGCGGCGAGCGCGAAGGCGACAGGATATCCGATCAGTAGGAAGATGATCAGCGAAGCGAACATGATCGGGGCCATGTTCACGGCGATGAATTCAATCATCAGCGCGCCTCCCCGGCAGGCGTTTCGGCATCAAGGGGCGCGTGCGTCGGCACGTATGGTGTCGGGTCCTCCATATCGCCGCGCATAACGGCGATCTTCTTGATGATTTCGGAAACACCCTGCACCGCCAATAAAAGGAAGCCTGCCAACAATAGCGCCTTGCCCGGCCAGATGATCAGGCCACCAGCACTGGACGAAACCTCGCCCGATAGGAAGGACGTGCGAACATAGGGCACGAGGTCATAGACCATCAGAAGCACGAAGGGCATGAGGAACAGGCAATGACCGAGCAGATCGATCCAGTGCTGAACGCGCCGCGGTAAGGCGCCGTAGACGATATCGATGCGGATGTGCTCGTTCTGCCTGAGCGTATAGGCGGCGGCGAGCATGAAGGCGGCGCCGAACAAATACCATTGCGCTTCCAGCCAGGCGTTGGACGAGGTGTTGAACACCTTGCGGACGATCGCGTTTCCGGCGCTGACAAGCACGGCGACCAGAATGAGCCAAGAAACCGATTTGCCAATGAATTCGGTGACAGCATCCACGAGCCGGCTGAAGCCGAGCAATGCTTTCATCATTTTTCTCCCCCGCAGCGGTCTTCCCCGAGATCTCCTTGCCGCGTACAGGCAGAGTGCCGATTTTACGCTGTGAATCAAGAGTGTAAGCTGGTTTTCCAAATGTGACAGCGCAGCAGCAAGAAATGCCAGGCGTCCACCTGATTGCCAGCAATTGCGCTTGCCGGCCTTGCCCGCCCGCTGCATTCTGATAAAAGATCATGCAAATAATCATACTAATCGAGAGACACCCATGTCCCCCATCAACCTCGCCATCGTCGGCGTCGGCAAGATCGTCCGCGACCAGCACCTTCCTTCCATCGCGAACAATTCGGATTTCAAACTGATCGCCACGGCGAGCCGCCACGGCACCGTCGACGGCATTCCGGCCTTCACCAGCATCGAGGCCATGCTGGACGCCGTTGCCGGGATCGATGCCGTCTCGCTTTGCATGCCGCCGCAATATCGCTACGAGGCTGCCTACAAGGCTCTTCAGGCCGGCAAGCATGTGTTCCTGGAAAAGCCGCCGGGCGCCACGCTCAGCGAAGTTGCCGATCTCGAGGCGCTCGCCAAGGCAAAGGGCGTTTCTCTCTTTGCGAGCTGGCATTCGCGTTATGCGCCTGCTGTCGAGGCCGCGAAGGCTTTTCTCGACGCGACGACGATCAACAGCGTCCATGTCATTTGGAAGGAAGACGTGCGCCACTGGCATCCGAATCAGGAATGGATCTGGCAGGCCGGCGGCCTCGGCGTCTTCGATCCGGGCATCAATGCTCTATCGATCGTCACCCACATCCTGCCGCCGCTATTTCTGACGGGCGCAGTGCTGGAATTCCCCGAAAACCGCGATTCGCCGATTGCGGCCGACCTGCAGTTCAAGAGTGGCCAGGGACTTGCCGTCCATGCCGAATTCGACTGGCGCCAGACCGGCAAGCAAAGCTGGGATATCGTCGCTGAAACCGAAGCCGGCCAGATGGTGCTCTCCGAGGGCGGCTCGAAGCTTTCGGTGAACGGCGAATTGAAGTTCACCGCCCCCGAGGCGGAATATCCTTCGCTCTACCGCCGCTTCGCCGAGATCGTCAAAGCCGGCACGTCTGATGTCGACCTGGCGCCGCTTCGCCACGTCGCCGACGCCTTCATGCTCGGCAAGCGCAAGTTCGTCGAGGCTTTCCACGACTAAGCTCCATTGACCGATGAGATGCGCCGCGCAGAATGCTAAAGTGGCGCATCTTCATGGGTGGGGAGATTGCGATGTCGTCCGAAAGCGGGGAAAGCTTCGGGCTGGGCGTGAGACACAAGCTCGTCACGCTGGCAGAGCCGAATGCCAGGTGGCGGGAAGCCTATGCGCTGGAAGAGACCGCCATCCGCAAAGCCCTCGGCGATCTCGCACTCGACATCCAGCATTTCGGCAGTACGTCGATACCGGCAATCAAGGCCAAGCCAATCATCGATATCGCTGTTGGTGTCAGGCGTTTCGACGAAGGATTCTGTTGCATCAAGTCAATGGAAGAGATCGGTTATGAGTATGCCGGCAACGACATCGTTCCCGACGATCATATTTTCGGCCGCGGCATCAAAGGCGAAACGCGCACCCATCTCGTTCACATTGTCGAATATGGCGGCGCCCACTGGAACCGGTTTATCCTGTTCCGCGACAGGCTCCGCGCAAATCCCGCTCTCGCCCAAGCCTATGAGGCACTGAAAATCGGGCTAGCCGACGAATATGCCGACAATCGTGCCGCATATACGGAGGCGAAGAAGGTCTTTATTGACAAGATTGTTGCAGCGACTGGTGATTAAGCCTTCTCCCAACGGGAAAAGAAGAATGATCACGCCTTCTTCTCCCAGCGCCCATCCTGGGTCTGCTGCCAGTAGGTGAGGTTATGCCCCTCGCCCTTCAGCTTCTTCCACTGCGCCCTGGCGCCTTCCAACTGCTCTTGGTCGTAGCCATCGAACATGAAAACAACGCGCTGATAATTCTCGATATCCGAGGCTTCGGCGCCATCGACGAAGAAGCGGACCGTGGCGTTGTTCGCATTGTCGGGCGAGACGGTCAGCAACACCGGCTGTTTGTCCGGCATGTCTCCATCATCCGTGCCATGCGGCAGAAAACTGTCCTCGCGATAGGTCCAGAGATGCACGTCAAGAGCATCCCGCCGCGCCGCTTCGCGTGCCTGGATGGCAACCTGCCAACCGCGCTCGACACTTTTGTCGATCAGCGGAGGAAGGGCATCTTCCAGCTTCGATTCGGTCAGGTGATAGAAGAGAACGTCGGTCATGCCGTTCCTTCTATCTCAAACACCTTCGAAGGTCACGATTCGTAATTCTGGCGGACCAGCTCGTCGAGCAGGCGCACGCCGAAACCCGAGCCCCAGGACTGGTTGATTTCGTCCTGGATCGAGCCCATGGCCGTGCCGGCAATATCGAGATGTGCCCAGGGCGTTTCCTGGACGAAACGCTTGAGGAACTGCGCAGCGGTGATCGAACCGGCATGGCGGCCGCCGGTATTTTTCATGTCGGCGAACTTGCTGTCGATCATCTTGTCATAGTCCTTGCCGAGCGGCATGCGCCACAGGCGCTCGTTGGTGGTAAGGCCGGCAGCGGTCAGTTCATTCGCCAACTTGTCGTCATTGCAGAACAGGCCGGCATGCAGATTGCCGAGCGCGATGAGAATGGCGCCGGTCAGCGTCGCGAGGTTGATCATGAACTGCGGCTTGAAGCGGTCGTTGGTATACCAGAGCGCATCGCAGAGCACGAGCCGGCCTTCGGCATCCGTATTGATCACTTCGATCGTCTGGCCTGACATGGAGGTGACGATATCGCCAGGACGCTGGGCATTGCCGTCCGGCATGTTTTCGACCAAGCCGATGACGCCGATGGCGTTGACCTTGGCGCCGCGCGCCGCGAGCGCGTGCATCAGGCCGGTGACGGCGGCAGCCCCGCCCATATCACCCTTCATGTCCTCCATGCCGGCAGCCGGTTTGATAGAAATGCCGCCGGTGTCGAACACCACGCCCTTGCCGATGAAGGCAACCGGCTTGTCTTTCGGTTTGCCGCCCTTCCACTGCATGATCACCAGGCGTGGCGGACGCACGGAACCCTGCGCCACGCCAAGCAGCGCCCCCATGCCGAGCCGGCGCATTTCACGCTCCGTCAGGATCTCCACCTCGACGCCGAGCTTTTCCAACCCCTTGGCTTTGGCGGCAAACTCGACCGGGCCGAGAGCGTTCGGCGGCTCGTTGACGAGATCGCGGGCCAGAATCACGCCGTCGGCGATCGCTTCCGATGCCGCGAGGAGCTTCTTTGCCGCGGCGGCATTCGAGGTGACGATCGTCACCTTGACGGACTTCGGCGTGCCGTTCTTGTCCTCGTCGTCGTTCTTCTTCGTCTTGTAGGTATCGAAGCTATAGGCGCGCAACAGCATGCCGAGGGCGAAATCGGCCGCTGCCTTGGCCTCGGTCTCACCGTCATGTGCATCGATGAAGATCGCAGCCTTTTCCACATTGCGGATTTTCGCGGCCGCGCCGCCGCCGAGCTTCAGCCAATCATGCGCATTCAGCTCCTTCGCCTTGCCGGTGCCGATAACGATGATACGGTCGACCGGCGAGCCTTCGGGCGCGACGATATCGAGGCTGCTCAAGCCTTTGGCGGTGAACCGGGCAATCCGTGCGGCCTTGGCGAAAACATTTGCCGGATCGGCACTTTCTGCCCCTGCCGGCAACTCGCTGTCCGTGTCTTTCAGGAGAATGGCCAGACCGCCAGTCAGCCGAACCGATTTGGCAAAGGAAATCTCGAATTTCACAGACATTTCTGCTCCGATAATACGTGTCGTGCAAAATAGAATTACACACTCCGGATCATTCAAGGTTTCCATATCAAATACAAGCTTTTGGCGAGGCATTCCGCGAAGAAACACCTTGAGACATTCAAATCCCTGTCATCTACCGCCGCTAGTTTGCCGGAGTATCTATTGGGTCTCGCCGCCTGCGCGACGCGATCATCTATCGGAACGCCGCCTTGATTATAGACTCCGCCAGCTTCGATCATCGGGATCGTTTCCCCGAAATCCTGCGGCCGCGCACGGCGGGCGATGCCTTCGTCGTTCTCTTTTGCCTTTGGTGGATGCTGCTCGGGCTGTTTTCGATTCTTCCACAGATCGATCTTGCTGTGGCCAATATGTTCTTCCTGCAGGAACAATGCGCCACTCCCACAAGGCCCGGCCAGATCTGCGGCATTTTCCCTTATAATGACGATGCGCACATGCGCCTGCTCAGGGAAGTTTTCTTTCAGGTTCCCTATATCGTCGCGATCGCTCTCTGTTGGATGCTGGTCGAGTGCTGGCAGCAACACGGCGCAACCTTCAGGACGCTGCGGGCCCGGAATTTGAAAATCGCGCTCGGTTCGTTGTTTCTCGGCCCCGTGCTGATCGTCAATCTCTGGCTCAAATCCTTCTCGGGCCGTCCTCGGCCACGGCAGACCGATCTCTTCGGCGGCATGCTCGATTTCGTTCATGCCGGCTCTTTTGCCGGGAAATGTGTGAGCAACTGTTCCTTCATTTCCGGAGAATCCGCCGCTGCCGGCTGGCTGTTCTGCCTGATCTTCATCATCCCGCAGCCTGCGCGCACGGCCCTCTCCTTGCCGATCGCAGCCGTGTCTATTCTCATTCCAGCCCTCCGAGTAGCCTTCGGCGGTCACTACCTCTCGGATGCCGTTTTGGGTTGGCTTTCCTCGCTTGTCATATTCACCGCTCTCATGGCGTTATCCCAAACGACACACAGCAGAAGAAATTCAGAAAATTAACGAATTTTTTGCGAGTGGGCTGTCGCCAAAAAAACGCAAACGGCGTAGAGGAGGATGAATCTCTGCCGGCTCGCACGGCGGAGTGTTGCGTTTAAGGGCCGGCATGAAGTTATTCGAAACATATATCGTACGGCGTGTCGGCATGATGTTCCTGGTAGCGCTGCTGCCGGTGCTCGCCATCATCTGGACGACCCAGGTGCTGCAGCGCATCAACCTCGTGACCGACAGCGGCCAGTCGATAGGGTCGTTTGCCAAGCTTGCGACTCTCATCCTGCCGACGATCATCCCAGTGGTCTTGCCCTTCGCTCTCGTGATCGGCATCACGCAGACGCTGACGGCGATGAACAGCGATTCGGAACTGACCGTCATGGAGGCGGCGGGTGCGCGGCGCAGCATCATCGTCCGCCCGATCATGATTCTCGCGATAGCTATCAGCGTTTTCTCATTTGTGGTCGACAATATGGTTGAGCCGAAAGCGCGTGTAGCCGCCCGCGAGATGGTCGCCGAAGCCTATGCCGACCTGCTCTCGACCGTTATCGAAGAGAAGAATTTCCGCCGTATCGAAGACGGGCTTTATGTGCAGATCACCCAGCGCCTGTCGGGACGAATCCTGAAGGGCCTGTTCGTGGTGGATTCGCGCGATCCCACTTTCGATCTCATCTATTATGCCAAGGAAGGCGCCGTCGATGCGAGCGGCACGTCGCTTTTGATGAAGGATGGCGAAGTTCACCGCAAAACGCCTGACGGCAACGTCTCCGTCATCAATTTCGACTCCTATTCCTTCGATCTTTCCGACATGACGCAGAGCCGCGGCCAGGCAACGCTGCGCGCCGGCGACCGCGGTCTTGGCTTCCTGCTGAACCCGGATCCGAACGATCCAGATTATAAAGCAAAACCAGGCGGCTACCGCGCGGAGCTACACCGGCGTCTCACCGACTGGGCGTTACCGGCAATCTTTGCCCTGATATCGCTGGTGATCGCCGGCGATGCGCGATCCCATCGCGAAGCGCGGCTGCATCCGATGGTGTCGGCGCTTACCATTGCTTTTGCCTTGCGCTGGGCGGATTTTTATGCGGCAAACCAGATCGAGAATGCTCCGTATTTCATCGGCGTTCTCTATGCGGCCAACATCTGCGCGGCTTTGATTGCGATCGCCCTGCTGTTCAGGAACCGGAAGATGTCGGTGCCCAGGTCCATCCGCAACCGCTTCGCCAATCTGCGGCAGAAGATCCAGGATCGCATGCCGGCGCCCGGCGGCTCGAATGGGGGCGGCGCATGATCTTCAATACGCTCGGCCGCTACTTCTTCATACGCTACGTCGTGACGACCTTCTGGTTTTTCCTCGGCGTTATCTCGATCGTCTATCTCGTCGACTTCAGCGAGACCGCAGGCCGACTTGCCGGCCTTCCCGGGTATACGGTCAGTCTTGGTTTGCTGATGACGGCCGTCAGGCTGCCGTTCATCCTGCAGCAGACGGTACCGTTCATCGCGCTGTTCGTCGGCATGACGGTGCTGATCGCACTCAATCGGCGTCGCGAGCTCGTGATTGCGCGTGCGGCCGGCATCTCCGTCTGGCAGTTCATGACGCCATTTGTGATTGGCGCATTCTTTGTCGGCCTGCTGACCATGCTTGCCCTCAATCCTGTTGCGGCGTGGGGGCAAAGACAAGCGGAAACGATGGAAGCCGATCTGCGCGGCGATCCGTCCTATCACAATAAGCTCTCGATTCCGTGGCTGCGTCAGTCGAACGGCAAAGACGACGTCATCATTGGCGCCAAGGCCGTTCTCGACAACGGAACAACGCTGATGAACGTCGTGTTTATCCACTTCGATTCACAGGGGAATATCGTTCTCAGGCAGGACGCGCAGTCGGCAAAGTTGCAAGATGGTTACTGGCTTCTTAACAGTGTCGTCGAGCGCAGACCGGGCGAAATTCCGGATCATAAGAGTACGGTACAGGTTCGTACGAATCTGAAACAGGATTTCGTCTCCGAGCGTTTGGCGCAGCCGGAAACCATTGCTTTTTATGATCTTTCTAATCGAATAAAGATTGCAAAGTCCTTTGGCATCTCAACCAAAGCTCTTGAGACCCAATTTCACTCGCTGCTGTCGCAGCCATTCCTTCTGGTGGCAATGACGCTGATCGCGGCCACCGTCTCGTTAAAATTCAGTAGATTCAACCAATCGCGCTCCGTGATTCTGGGTGGAATCCTCTCAGGCTTCGTGCTTTATGTTGTCACCGTGCTGGTTAAGGCATTCGGGAGCAGCGGAGTGGTTCCTCCTTTCGTGGCGACATGGATACCCGTGATCGTCGCTTTGGCATTCGGAGCAACGATCCTGCTTCATCAGGAGGACGGCTAAGTGGCGGCAGGCAACCGCAAGAGTATCAAGGAATTTGTCGCTGCCCTCGTCATGGGCGCGGCTGCGTATGCATTTGTCATGAGCCCGGTCGTAGCTTACGCCCAGGACAACAATAATAACGGCGGCGCTGGCGCTGCGACCTCTCCCGTTAAGGTCAAAGTGCCGGAAGGCTCCAAGCTGATCCTTTCGTCAAACGAACTGGTCTATAACAAGGATACTCAAATCGTTACCGCCAGCGGTGCGGTTCAGATCAACTATGGCGGCTACAAGATGGTCGCGCAAAAGGTTGAATATAATCAAAAAAGCGGACGGATGACGGCGATTGGCAATGTCGAGCTGATCAGCCCGGACGGCAACCGGATGTACGGTGACAAAATGGATGTCACCGATAGCTTCTCCGACGGTTTCGTCAACGCTCTGCGTATCGAAATGCCAGACAATACCCGCATGGCCGCCGAAAAGGGCGAACGTGTGGGCGGCAACCAATTGATCCTGACGAAGGGCGTCTATACCGCCTGTTTGCCGTGCTCCGAGCAGGGCCGCGCGCCGCTATGGCAGGTCAAGGCTCAGCGCGTGGTGCAGAACGGCGTGACGCATACCGTCCGTCTCGAGCATGCCCGCTTCGAACTGTTCGGCCAGCCGATCGCTTATGTTCCCTGGATCGAAGTTCCCGACAATACGGTGAAGCGCAAATCAGGCTTCCTGTTTCCGTCGATGAGCTATTCGGAGAACCTCGGCTTTGGCGTGAAGGTTCCCTACTACTACGTCATCTCGCCGAGCATGGACGCGACGATCAGCGCCACCGGCTATACAAGCCAGGGCTTGCTGCTCGAAGGCGAATTCCGGCAACGCTTTGAAAACGGTACGCATATTCTGCGCGTCGCCGGTATCAATCAGATGAGCCCGGACCAGTTCACCGCCAATACCAGTGACGCCGAGCACAAGACCCGCGGCGTGATCTCGTCGAAGGCCGATTTTAGGATCAATCCTCGCTGGACGTTTGGCTGGGATGTCATGGCGCAAAGCGATAACAACTTTTCGCGCACCTATGGCTTGCAAGGTCTCAGCCAGAGCACCCACACGAACGACATCTATTTGACGGGTCTCGGCAAGCGCAATTATTTCGATATGCGCGCCTTCTACTACGACATTCAGGACGCTGACGACAACAGCACCGCCGAAAAGCAGCAGGCGGTCGTCTATCCGAGCGTCGACTATCATGATGTCGATCCGAACTCGGTCTATGGCGGCGAATTGTCCGCGACGATGAACTTCACGCATTTGTCGCGTGACAAGGCGTCGGTGCTCGACAACGTCAACAATCTCGGCGACGCCAGCCTGAACGACCGCTTCCTCGGTCTTTCCGGCAGCTATACGCGTCTTACCACCGAGCTACAGTGGCAGCGCACCTTCACGACCGATCAGGGTCTGGTCTTGACGCCGCTTGCCGCAGCTCGCGGCGACATCTATGGCCTCGGTATGGATGCGCCTAACGGCGACTATTCCGGCAACTATGACACCAGCGATTACGCGACGCGCGGTATGGTAACGGCAGGCCTCGAAGCCAAGTACCCGTTCCTCATCACCACGAGCAACAGCACGCATGTGTTCGAGCCGATCGCGCAGATCTATGTGCGCCCTGACGAGCAACTTGCAGGGCGGCTGCCGAATGAAGACGCCCAGAGCTTTGTTTTCGATGCGACCAATCTGTTTGATCGCGACAAATTCTCCGGCTTCGACCGTGTAGAAGGCGGCACGCGCGCCAACGTGGGTTGGCGCTATACGGGCAGCTTCGACAGCGGCTACAAGTTGCAGCACATCTTCGGCCAATCGTACCAGCTTGCCGGACGAAACTCGTTCGCAACCGATGATCTGGTGGGTGCCGGTTCGGATTCGGGACTTGAAACCACCCGCTCCGATTATGTGACCATGTTCGGCCTCACGACGCCGCAGGGCATCTCGCTGTCGCAGTCCTATCGCTTCGACGAAAAGGACTTCGCGTTCCGCCGCGGCGATACGCAGGTCGGCTTTGCAAACGACGACTTCCAGACCTCGGTGACCTACACCCATATCGCCGCTCAGCCGCAATATGGCTTCACCTCGGACCAGGACGAAATCCAAACCCGTGCCCAGATCAAATTCAAGAATTATTGGTCTGTCTTCGGCACGGTCAGCTATGATCTCAACGACAGCGAGATCACGCGCCAGGGCATCGGTCTTTCCTATGAGGACGAATGCACGATCTTCAGCGTCTCGTTCCTCGACAAGAAGGATTCGACGAACCAGTCGGGAAGCGACTGGTCGATCGGCGCCCGCATAACGTTCCGTACGCTCGGCGACGTCAATCTGGGCAATGTCCAGGACGCGACGTTCTGATCACTCAAATCCAAAAGGGCCGGCTCCAAAGCCGGCCCTTTTGCTTTGAAGCGATCGCCATGTCTCTCCGCGTCATTCTTTCGCCGCAAGGATTTTGCAATTCGTCGTGCTTGTTGTAGATATTGGCGCGAATTTGCCGTATTGCGCCAATGGCGTTCCAATGTGACGCAGTGCGGACAAGGACCTTTGGGAAGGGGTTAGTTGATGTTCTCTGGAAAGACACCGATGCGCGCTGTGCTATTCGGCGCCGTAGCGTTGGTTATGGCTTCTTTTGCCGTGCCAAGCAGCGATGTTGCCTTCGCGGCAAGTGAGGTGAAGGTCGTCGTCAACAATACGGTGATCACATCAGGCGATGTCGCCAAGCGCATCAACTTCCTGAAATTGCAGCACGCGAAAGGCGACCTCAACAAGCTGGCGCAACAGCAGCTCGTCGATGAGACCCTAAAGCGCTCGGAAATCTCCCGCGTGCGCATGTCGGTATCGACGACGGACGTCGACAACGCATTTGCCCGCTTCGCCGCCAGCAACAAAATGTCGCCGCAGCAGCTTGGACAGATCCTGGACAAGATGGGCGTCACCGTCGACCATTTCAAATCCTATATCGCCATTTCCATGAGCTGGCCGCGCGTCGTCAATGCCCGCTTCGGCTCGAGCGGCGGCCGCATGTCGAATGATGCCCTCGTGACGCGCATGACGGAAAACAAGACAAAGCCGGTCACGACGGAATATTTCCTGAAGCAGATGGTCTTCGTCGTCCCGTCTGCCAAGCGCAACGCAATTCTCGGTAAACGCAAGGCCGAAGCGGAAGCCTCGCGGGCCAAGTTCCCCGGTTGCGACCAGGCGAAAGTCTTTGCCGCGACGATGCACGACGTTTCCGTCCAGGATCTTGGCCGTGTGCTTGCTCCCGATCTTCCTGAAGCCTGGAAGCCGCTGCTGGAGAAGGCAAAGGGCAACACGACCGATGCGATCGTGACCGATCGTGGTGTTGAATATGTTGCCATCTGCTCGCAGCGCCAGGTGAACGACGACATCGCCGCCGCGGCCGTTTTCCGCGCCGAAGATCTCGGCAAGGCGAATGCCCAGGGCGTCAGCGCCAACGACAAGAAGTATATGGATGAACTGCGCTCCAAGGCGCAGATCCTCTATCGCTGATCGTTCCGATGCCCTCCCGCCCTTCCCGCCCCCTTGCCCTCACGCAAGGGGACCCAGCAGGTATCGGACCAGACATCACGCTCGCCGCCTGGCTTCGCCGCGGCGAGCTTGGTTTGTCTCCCTTCCTGTTTCTCGGCGACCCGAACGTTCTTTCGGCGCGAGCGCGCCAGTTGAACCTGACCGTGCCACTTCAGGAAGCCGACGCATCGACGGCCTCCGGCGTCTTTGCCGATGCCTTGCCGGTGCTGCCGATTGCCGCCGGCATGGATGTGGTTGCAGGCGAAGCGCATGTCGTGACGGCGAAAGCCACGATTGCGGCTATCGAGATGGCGGTCTCGCTCAGCATGAAGGGAGATACCTGCGCGGTCGTGACCAACCCAATCGCCAAGTCAGTCCTTTACGACGCCGGCTTCGGCTTTCCCGGCCATACCGAATTCCTCGCCGATCTTGCGACACGCGCGACAGGCAAGCCGGTAATGCCGGTAATGCTGCTCGCCGGACCGAAGCTGCGGGCGATTCCCGTCACCATCCATATTCCGCTGAAGGATGTGCCGCAGGCGCTGACCTCGGATTTGATTGTCGAGACCTGCCGGATCACCGACCACGACCTCAGGACTCGTTTCGGCATCGCAAAACCGCGGCTGGCCGTTGCCGGCCTCAATCCGCATGCCGGCGAGAACGGCGCGATCGGCAAGGAAGATGAGGCCATCATCCGTCCGGCGATCGACGCGCTGCGCAATGAAGGCATCGATGCCTTTGGTCCCCTGCCCGCCGACACGATGTTCCACGACGATGCGCGCCGTCACTACGATGTCGCCGTCTGCATGTATCACGATCAGGCTTTGATTCCGGCCAAGGCGCTCGGCTTCGACGATTCCGTCAATGTCACACTCGGCCTTCCCTTTGTTCGCACCTCGCCGGACCATGGCACCGCCTTCGGCATCGCCGGCAAGGGTATCGCCAAAGAGGACAGTCTCGTGGCGGCGCTCAAGCTGGCGAGCGAGCTCAGCCGCGCGACGGGAAGCAATCGCTGATGGCCGCACTCGACGGTCTGCCGCCGCTTCGCGACGTAATCCAGCGCCATGGCCTCGACGCGCGCAAGGCGCTCGGCCAAAACTTTCTGCTGGATCTTAATCTGACCCAAAAGGTTGCCCGCACCGCCGGATCGCTGGAGGGCGCCACCGTCTTCGAAGTCGGCCCGGGGCCAGGTGGGCTCACGCGCGCCATCCTTGCGCTTGGCGCCGCCAAGGTCATCGCCGTTGAGCGCGACGCGCGCTGCCTGCCGGCGCTCGCCGAGATCGCCGATCACTATCCCGGCCGGCTTGAGGTCATCGAAGGCGATGCGCTGAAGACGGATTTCGCGGCACTGGCGCCAGAGGGACCGGTCAAGATCATCGCCAACCTGCCCTATAATGTTGGCACACAGTTGCTGGTGAACTGGCTGCTGCCCGGCCATTGGCCGCCCTTCTGGCAGTCCCTGACGCTGATGTTCCAGAAAGAGGT
Organism: Rhizobium sp. LEGMi-198b; assembly: GCF_054114205.1. NCBI lineage: Bacteria > Pseudomonadati > Pseudomonadota > Alphaproteobacteria > Hyphomicrobiales > Rhizobiaceae > Rhizobium > Rhizobium sp. LEGMi-198b. The sequence goes on from NZ_JBSYVH010000001.1 coordinate 243,093, forward strand.
CGGCCAGCGGATCGTTGCCGACGAGGATGACGATCATTACGGCCGCCTCGGCGTCCTCTGCGGCTGGCGCACCAATGCGCATATGGCCTTCGATGTGCCACCACAGGCCTTCACGCCGCCGCCGAAGGTGACCTCGACGGTCGTGCATCTGACGCCCAAGGAAAAGCCGATCCCCTGCTCCGTCGACAATCTGGAAAAGGTGACGCAGGCCGCCTTTGGTCAGCGGCGCAAGATGCTGCGCCAAAGTCTGAAATCGCTTGGCGGCGAAGCACTGTTGCGGAAAGCCGACATCGACCCTCAGCGACGCGCCGAAACGCTCTCCGTCGAAGAGTTCTGCCGGTTGTCAAACTCGCTTTGATCGCGATTACAGCTTCGGCGTTTCTTCCAGCAGACCACGAACGAAGTCGAACATGCCGTGGCGGCGATCGCGACGCAGGCGTTCGGCCTTGACGATCGACTGAACCGCGTCGAAAGCGGCGTTCAGATCATCGTTGATGATGACATAGTCATATTCGCGCCAATGGGCGATCTCGGCTCTGGAATTGGCAAGCCGCGTGGCAATCACCTCTTCGGAATCTTCGGCGCGGCGGTGCAGGCGCGATTGCAGCTCCGTCATGGTGGGCGGCAGCACGAAGATCGATACGACGTCGGCCGGCATCTTCTCCTGCAGTTGCTGCGCCCCCTGCCAGTCGATATCGAAGAGCATATCGCGGCCCTCGGCCATCGCCGTCTCTACCGGCTCGCGCGGCGTGCCGTAGAAATTGCCGTGTACCTCCGCCCATTCGAGCAGAGAGTCGGAATCGCGCAGCCGCTCAAATTCCCGCAACGAGACAAAATGATAATGCACGCCGGCAATCTCGCTCGGCCGCCGTTGCCGCGTCGTAACGCTGACGGAAAGACCGATCTGCTTATCGGTCTCCAGCAAGGTGCGCGCTATTGTCGATTTGCCCGCACCGGATGGCGAGGAAATGGCAAGCATCAGCCCCCGGCGCGCAATCGGAATGGATGTGGATATCGCCGGCTTCATGGCTTACTCCAAATTCTGGACCTGTTCGCGGAACTGGTCGATGACCACTTTCAACTCGATGCCGGCGGCGGTGACCGCTGCGGCATTCGACTTCGAACAGATAGTATTTGATTCCCGGTTAAATTCCTGTGCAAGGAAATCGAGTTTGCGTCCGACCGGTCCACCCTTGGCGATAAGGTCGCGAGCTGCCACCACATGCGCCTTCAGCCGGTCGATCTCCTCGCGCAGATCCGCTCTGGTGGCGATGAGAGCGGCCTCGGCATGCAGCCGGTCACGATCCAGGCCGGAGGTTCCGTCCAGAAGCATGGCAATCTGCGTCGCAAGCCTCGCGGCAATCTCCTGCGGCGAGCGGGACGGATCGCTCTCAACCGTTGTCGTCAGCGTCTCGATGACGCCGACATGGCCGAGCAGGATTTGACCGAGCGCCTGCCCTTCCCGACGGCGCATATCGCTGAGATCGGCGAGCGCGGCTTCGAGACCCGCCATGATGTCGGCGTCGCGTGCGGCAAGCGCATCGTCGCTCTCTTCAGCTTCCTTGAACTCTACGATGCCGCGGATTGCGAGCAGCGTGTCCAGCCGCAGCGGCGCAGGATCGATGACGCCTGAGAGCTGACCGCGTAAGGCCAGCACTGTCGCCAGCGCGTCCTGATTGACGACCGCCTCGACGCGGCTTTCATCGACGGACAATGAAAGGCCGACCTGCAGGTTGCCGCGCGCAAACCTGTCGGTGATGAGCTTGCGTATATCGGTTTCCAGCCGCTCCAGCCCCTGCGGCAGGCGCAGGCGGAAATCGAGACCCTTGCCATTGACCGATCGCAATTCCCATGCCCAACGAGAGCGCCCACTCGTTCCCTCACGCCGGGCGAAACCGGTCATGGACTGCAATACCATGCAAGCCTCCGATAATTCTCGTCCACAATCGCTCAACAATCATGGACCAATGCAAGGTGAGACTACGCCGTCCGTTCGATCGAAAGCACAGCGCAGCAGAGATCAGTTCGTCTTCTTTTTTTGCTGTGTGCCGGAAGGGGCCGTACCGGCTGTGGCACCGCTATCGTCCGGCTGACCGTCAACGGCGATCGCGCTGGGATCCTCGCCCTTTTCGGCGACGAGCTTGCGCCAGCGCTTGACGTTGGCATTGTGATCTTCCAGCGTCGCGGCGAAGACGTGGCCGCCCGAGCCATCCGCAACGAAATAGAGGTCCTGCGTCTTCCAGGGGTTGGCAACGGCATCGAGCGCGTCCTTGCCCGGATTGGCGATCGGCGTCGGCGGCAGGCCCTTGATCATGTAGGTATTGTAAGCCGTTTCTTTTTTGAGATCCGACTGGAAGATCGGGCGATCGGCCGGCTTGCCGTCGCCACCGAAGAGCCCATAGATCACCGTCGGGTCGGATTGCAGACGCATGCCCTTGCCGAGACGGTTGAGGAAGACCGACGCCACATGAGCGCGCTCATCCGCAAGCCCGGTTTCCTTTTCAACGATCGACGCCAGAGTGACCAGATCCTGTTTATTGGTCAGAGGCATCGACGGATCGCGCTTGTCCCATATCTGGTCGACGAGCTTTTCCTGCGCTGCCTTCATCTGATCGATGATTTCCGTACGCTTGGCGCCACGCGTGAATTTATAGGTATTGGGCTCCAGGCTACCCTCAGGCGGCAGCGCCGATGGCAGTTCGCCTTCCAGCACCGGATCGGCCTGCAGCTTGTTGAAGATCTGCCGCACGGTCAGGCCTTCCGGCAAGGTAACCGAATAGAGGATCGATTTGCCGGATTTCAACAGCTCCATGATGTCCTTCATGGAGGCGCCGGCCTTGATCTCATATTCGCCGGACCGCAGCGTCTCGCCATTGTGTAGATAGGTGGCCGTCAGGTAGCGGAAGATGCGGGCATCGGAGATGATGTTGTTGGCTTCGAGCCGGCCCGAAATCTCGGCAAGGCCCCAGCCGTTGCGCACGATGAAATTGGTGTTGGTCGCCAGCGGTCCGGGGCTCTGGTAGGCGGAGATGGCGTAATAGGTGCCGACGATCGCGAGAACGATCACGAAGACGACCAGCGTCATCAGAAAGTTCAGGAAAATCACCATCTGGCTGCGGGCTTTGCGGGAGCGCTTCGGCGGATCCGGAACACGCTCCGGACGCAGAGCTTCGTTGGCCGATTTCGGGATAATCGGCCCCTTCTGCCCGTTCGGAGTTCCGCTGTTCTGGTTCGTATCGCTCACCGGCAATCCCTTCATTTGTCATTGCCTGCTCTTTGACCAAGCAATGCGGCAAAAAACAGGTTCAGAAGATAAAGCGGAGCCTGGTGAAGATCCGCTTTCGACCGATTAGACATTGCTGCGGCGCATCCATGGGACACGCAAAAAAACACAACAACATTCAAGGATCGCGCATAGTTTTGCCGAAAAACGCTACAGCTTTCCGGAGTTATGCGCTGTTATTATGCCTCATAGCGACGCAGGACAAGTGATGCGTTCGTACCGCCGAATCCGAAGGAGTTCGACAGCGCGACATTGATGTCCCGCTTACGGGCCTTATGCGGCACGAGATCGATGGCCGTCTCCCGCTCCGGATTGTCGAGGTTCAGCGTCGGCGGCGCGATATTGTCGCGAATGGCAAGCGTCGAGAAGATCGCCTCGATCGCACCGGCCGCGCCCAGGAGATGGCCGGTCGCCGACTTGGTCGACGACATCGAAATCTTGGAAGCAGCATTGCCGACCAGCCGCTCGACAGCGCCGAGCTCGATCGTATCAGCCATGGTCGAGGTGCCATGGGCATTGATGTAGTCCACATCAGCCGGCGTCAAGCCGGCGCGCTTCAGGGCCGACGTCATGCAGCGGAACGCGCCCTCGCCATCCTCGGACGGGGCAGTAATGTGATGGGCGTCGCCGGAAAGGCCATAGCCGACCACCTCGGCGTAAATCTTCGCGCCGCGTGCCTTGGCATGTTCCAGCTCTTCGAGAACAACGATGCCGGCGCCCTCGCCCATGACGAAGCCGTCACGGTCACGATCGTAAGGACGCGAAGCCTTCTGCGGATTGTCGTTATAATCGGTCGACAGAGCCTTGCAGGCGGCAAAGCCGGCGAGCGAGATGCGGCAAACCGGAGCTTCGGCGCCGCCGGCGACCATGACGTCGGCATCGCCGAGCATGATCAGACGGGCCGCATCGCCGATCGCATGCGCGCCGGTGGAGCAAGCCGTGACGACGGCATGGTTCGGGCCGCGCAGCTTGTGGCGGATCGAGACCTGGCCGGAAACGAGATTGATGAGACGGCCCGGAATGAAGAAGGGCGAGATGCGGCGCGGACCCTTGTCGCGAAGCGTATATCCTGCCTCGACAATGCCCTCCAGGCCGCCGATGCCGGAGCCGATCATGACGCCAGTTGCGATCTGGTCTTCGTCGGAGGTCGGATGCCAGCCAGCATCGTTCAGCGCCATATCGGCCGCTGCCATGCCGTAGATGATGAAAGGATCGACCTTTCGCTGTTCCTTCGGCTCCATCCAGTCGTCGGCATTGAAAGTGCCGTCGCTGCCATCACCGACCGGAACGCGGCAAGCGATCTTTGCGGCGAGATCTTCGACCTCGAATTCCGTGACAAGACGCGCGCCGTTGTGCCCAGCAATCAAACGCGACCAGGACACCTCAGTGCCACAGCCCAAAGGTGATACCATGCCGGTACCCGTGATAACGACACGTCTCATCGCCCGCAGACCCCCGTCTTTTTATCATGCCATGCGTATGAATATGATCCGTCCGACCTCGCCGGACGAAATAGGGCGGACTCAGAGAGCCCGCCCGTGACAAAGCGCAAAAGATTAGGCCTGGGCCTTTTCAATGAACTTTACCGCATCGCCGACCGTCAGGATCGAGTCGGCAGCGTCATCAGGAATTTCAACGCCGAATTCTTCTTCGAAGGCCATGACCAGTTCGACCGTGTCGAGCGAGTCCGCGCCCAGGTCGTCGATGAAGCTTGCGCTTTCAACAACCTTGTCGGCGTCGACGCCAAGATGATCAATAACAATTTTCTTTACGCGTTCTGCGATATCGCTCATGTCGGTTTCCTCGACCTTATTTATGTCCTGATCAGAATGCCGTGTGACATCCCTACCCTGTTCAAGCCTGCAGCACCTGCATGGCGCCGCTGGCAAACCCGTTCAACCCGGCCTTCACATCCGGTCCCGGCCGCCGTACACGCGGCCCGGTCCATCTGCATTTTCGGGACGACTGATCACAGTCATGGCCCGCTTAACACGGTTTAAGTCTGTCGCAAAGCCAGAAAATCGCCGCTTCCAGGTTGCTCAACATGCTATTGGAGGGGAAAGCTCCCCCCAACAGACTTTTCCTTTTTCAGATCATTGCCATGCCACCGTTGACGTGGATCGTCTGACCGGTGACGTAGCTGGCTTCGGAGGAAGCGAGATAGGCGACGGCGGATGCGACTTCTGCACCGCTGCCCATGCGCTTCATGGGAATGGCGCCCATGATCGCCTCTTTCTGCTTGTCGTTCAGCTTGCCGGTCATGGCGCTCTCGATGAAACCGGGAGCGACGCAGTTGACCGTGACGTTGCGCGTTGCGATCTCCTGTGCCAGCGACTTGGTGAAGCCGATCATGCCGGCTTTGGAGGCGCAGTAGTTGGCTTGGCCGGGATTGCCGGTGACGCCGACTACGGAGGTGATGTTGATGATGCGGCCATAGCGGCGGCGCATCATCGGATGCGTCAGCTCGCGCGTCAGGCGGAAGACGGCCGTCAGGTTCACTTCCAGTACGGCGTCCCAGTCCTCGTCGCTCATGCGCACGAACAGGCCGTCCTTGGTGATGCCGGCATTGTTGACGAGGATGTCGACGCCACCGAGTTCTTCTTCAGCCTTGGCGCCGAGCGCCTTTACCTCGTCGCGATCGGAAAGGTTGGCCGGAAAGATCTTGACGCGGTCGCCAAGTTCGGCAGCCAGTGCCTCGAGCTTCTCGACGCGCGTGCCGTGCAGGCCGACGATAGCGCCCTGCTTATGCAGCAGCCTTGCGATTTCTTCGCCGATACCACCGGAAGAACCGGTTACAAGGGCCTTGCGGCCGGTCAAATCGAGCATGTGGTGTCCCTCGTTCGTTAATTTATGTATCAGCCAAGCAGGCCTGCGAGAGCTGCGTCGATGTCGGCCGCCGTGTTGACGGCGATGCCGTTCACCGATTTGTCGATGCGCCGGGCGAGACCCGTCAGCACCTTGCCAGCGCCGATTTCATACAATGTTGTCACATTGTTGGCGGCGAACCATTCCACCGTCTCGCGCCAGCGCACTTGCCCCGTAACCTGCGCAACCAGCAGATCGGCGATCTCGCCGGCGTCCTGCACCGGGGCGGCGCGGACATTGGCAACGACGGGCACGACGGGATCGGATTTTGCCACTTCCGCCAAAGCGGCGCGCATCGCCTCGGCGGCGGGCGCCATCAACGACGAATGGAAGGGTGCGGATACCGGCAGCAGAATGGCGCGCTTGGCGCCCTTTTCAGCCGCAAGCTCGGCAGCCTTTTCGACGGGAGCCTTCTCACCGGAGATAACGATCTGACCGCCGCCATTGTCATTGGCGATCTGACAGGCGCCGATGGCCGAAGCTTCCGTGCAAACCGCGACGACATCGGCATGTTCCAGGCCGATGATCGCCGCCATGGCGCCGACGCCGACCGGAACCGCAGCCTGCATGGCATTGCCGCGGATGCGCAGCAGCCGCGCCGTATCGGCAAGCGAGAAAGTGCCGGCGGCACAAAGCGCCGAATATTCGCCAAGCGAATGACCGGCAACATAAGCAACCTTGCTCTTCAGATCGAGGCCGCGCGCCTGCAGAACGCGCATGACAGCGATCGACACAGCCATCAGCGCGGGCTGCGCATTTGCCGTCAGCGTCAGCCTATCATCCGGGCCATTGAAGATGATGTCGGAAAGCTTTTCACCGAGCGCTTCATCGACTTCCTCGAAGACGGCGCGCGCTTCGGCGAAATTATCAGCAAGATCCTTGCCCATGCCGACGGTCTGGCTACCCTGGCCGGGAAATGTGAAAGCAACAGTCATTATATCGGGCTTCCTTAGGGGTCGTTTCGCTTCCCAATGACATTGTTTGCGGTGGAGTCAATAGCGCAGCCCCTGCAGTCACTGCCTTTTGCGTTTGCGAGGAGTTTCTATTTTCTTCTTGCGCTTGCTCATTTCCCACCTAGATTTACGCGATCTTTCCCCAGACTTTTTCCGCAAGCATCAAGGTTTTCCCATGAACTATAAGAATTTAGGCCGCACCGATATTTCGGTTTCGCAGATTTGCCTGGGCACGATGACCTGGGGCACACAGAACAGCGAGGCAGAGGCACACGAGCAGATGGACTATGCCCTTCACAAGGGCGTCAATTTCTTCGACACGGCTGAGATGTATCCGACGACGCCGGTCGGCGCGGAGACCCAAGGCCGCACCGAGGAATATATCGGCACGTGGTTCGAAAAGACCGGCAAGCGCAGGGATATCGTTCTTGCCACCAAGGTCGCCGGCCCTGGCCGCGACTATCTGCGCGGCGGCCAGGGCGCCGATGCCGCCAATATCCGCGCGGCCATCGACAGCAGCCTGAAGCGGCTGAAAACCGATTATATCGATCTCTATCAGGTGCATTGGCCGAACCGCGGCCATTTCCACTTCCGCCAGAACTGGCGCTACAACCCCTTCACCCAGGACCGCGAAAAGGTTGTCGCTAACATCACCGAGATCCTGGAAACGATGGGCGAATTGGTGAAGGCCGGCAAGATCCGCGCCATCGGCCTCTCCAACGAGACGACCTGGGGCATCCAGAAATATCTGACGATCGCAGAGCAGAAGGGCCTGCCGCGCGTTGCCACCACGCAGAACGAATACAATTTGCTTTACCGCCACTTCGACCTCGACCTCGCCGAGTTGTCGCACCATGAAGATGTCGGCCTGCTCGCCTATTCGCCGCTCGCCGGCGGCATTCTCAGCGGCAAGTATGTCGGCGGCGCACGCCCGGCCGGTTCGCGCGGCTCGATCAATACCGACATCGGCGGCCGTCTGCAGCCGCTACAGGAGCCGCCGGTCAAGGCCTATCTGGAGATCGCCGCCAAATATCATCTCGATCCGGCCAAGCTGGCGCTTGCCTACTGCCTGACGAAGCCCTTCATGACCTCAGTCATCATCGGCGCGACCTCGATGGCCCAGCTCGAAACCGACATTGCCTCAGCCTATGTGACGCTGCCCGAAGAGGCGATTGCCGAGATCGAAAAAGTACACCGGCAGTATCCGATGCCGATGTGATCAGTGGAAGCGCCTTGCCGCGGTGGCAAGGCGCAACCTGGCAATCGGCACAATGGCGGCCAAACAAGCCGCGAAAATATGACCTCTGATGTAATTGAGGCGCGTCATACCCACGCGTAATTTTGGGACATCTCCACAAGAGATAGGCACCGAACCGGTGCCGCTAAGAGACCAGACCTCAAGCGCCGGCGGCTTCGCTCCGGCAGCTCCGGTCTCTTCGTGCCCCAAGCAAATACGTCAGGAGACATACTATGAATAAGATGATTTTCACGAAGCGCGAAACACCGGACTGGCTGTTGGCCTTCTGGAGGGAAATTGACGACAAGACCTTCGGCTCCGGCTTCGACTGCTTCGCAGAAGACGCCACCGCCAATTTGGGTATTGCCGAATGGAAGGGCCGCGAGATTATCCGCGAAAGTCTGCGCGCTTTCATCGACACCGGATTTACCGCCCTTCATGATGTGACCGAATATTGGGATGGCGGGTTCCTCAAGGTCTTCCGCGGCTTCGTCACGATGACCCCGGACGATCCGAACCATCCTGTCGTCAGGCCCGTCATGACGCACTTCTTCTACATGGACGAGGCTGATCACACTAAGGTGCGCCACTGGTTCGGTTCCGTCGGGCCGGTGCAATTCTGATCTTGCCGAACCAGGCATAAGATGCCGCAGGCATAGCCCACAAAGAGGCCCTCCATGACGAACAGCAACACAGCGATATCGGTCTCGAAACAGCTTGGACCGTTGCTGCGCCACTGGCGGGAGGTGCGCGGCAAGAGCCAGCTCGACCTTTCGATGGAGACGGGCGTTTCGCAGCGTCACATCAGCTTCGTTGAAAGCGGCCGCAGCGTTCCCAGCCGCCAGAGGCTGCTGACCGTTGCCGAGGCACTCGATGTGCCATTCCGTGAACGCAACACGCTGCTGCTCGCCGCAGGCTACGCGCCGATCTATTCGGACGATTCCTGGGACGCACCGGAAATGCAACCCGTCGCGGATGCTCTGCGGCGGATGTTGCGTCAGCATGAACCTTTCCCCGCAGTTGTCATGGACCGCTATTGGAACGTTCTGCTGTCCAATACCGCCGTGCCCCGCTTCTTCAATTGCTTCGTCGATATGGCGGCGCGCAAATCGCCACGCAACCTGCTGCATCTGATGTTCGATCCTGTCGGGATGCGCCCCTTCATTCGCGACTGGCCGGAGACATCGAGAAGCTTGCTGGCGCGCGTCCATCGGGAGTCCATCGGTCGGGTGGTCGACGATAAGACCCGGGAGCTTCTGAAAGCGCTGCTTGCCTATCCGGATGTCGATATCGACTGGAAAGCGCTCACTGTGGCCAGCAGCACACCCGTCATTCCTCTGGTCTTTGTGAAGGACGGCAAGAGCCTTGGCTTCTTCTCACTAATAACGACAGTCGGCACCCCCATGACCATTGCATCGCAGGAACTGAGGCTCGAATGCATGTTCCCGACGGATCAGCAGACCGAACGGCTTTATGCCGAAATGATGGAGGATGCGCCGATGCCGATATTTCCTGCGGATCATTATTAGAATTGCCCAGGATAGTGTCGCTTTCCACCCGTTGCGAAGATTGAAGATCGAGCGCTCAGCGCGGCAATACCATGGCAGACAACGCTCTTGTTGCAGGCGGGCTTGCGCCTACATGCTGTCGCGCGAGGACGTTCCGCGATAGGATGCGCCTGTCCATTCTCCGCCTCCGGTGAGGCAGGCCATGCAACCAAAGGAGAGACCGATGCCAGAGCCCCTTGTCGTCCGCCAAGAAAAGCGCATCCCGGCGCCACCAGCCGCGGTATTCGCCCTCCTGACCGATCCGGAGAAGATATTGCGCTGGATGGGAACGGAGGCACAGGTCGAACCTCAGCCGGAAGGACTCTATCTCGTCAACGTCACCGGCGCACGTTTCGCTCGCGGTTCCTTTCGCGAGGTGGTACCAGTACACCGCCTGGCCTATAGCTTCGGCTGGGATGGCAGCGAGGTGGTTCCACCGGGATCGAGCCTGGTCGAAATCGACCTGATCGAGCAGCCGGACGGAACGCTGCTACGCCTGACCCACACCGGCCTGCCCAATGCCGAACAATGCGCCGGCCATGCTGAAGGCTGGGCTCACTATCTCGGACGGCTGGCCGAAGCTGCAGCCGGGCGTGACCCGGGTCCGGATCCCATGGCTGGCAGGAAATGACCGCTTTCCGTTCCCGAACTCACTAGTCCTGAGCGGCAGTTTCGTGGACCAGCATCACACGCAGGAGCACCGCCGCAACGGCGGATGACAGCCTGCGGCTGCCGTGGCATGATCGACAGATGGATCTGCCCACCCCTCTTGCCTGGCTGGTTGATGAGGCCGATGCCTCTCCCGGCCCTGAACGGTTTCTGGCCGAGCTCGGCGGCCGGCTGTTGGCTGACGGGCTGCCGCTTGCCGGAGGAGCCCTGACGCTCGCCGTGCCGCATCCGATCATCGCCCGGCGCATCTGGCTATGGCGGGCGGAAACCGGGGCCGTGATCGAGGCGTTGGGCTTCGCAGGAGGTCCATCCAGCCAAGCCGGACACGAGTGGCTGGCCGGGCTTGGCCCCGTGCATGAAGATGCGGTCGGTACGGCTGCGGATAGTCCGGTGCTCGGCTGGGCCGGGCTCCGGCCATTCGATCCTGCCGAGGCTGACCGTCTGCGGCAAGCCGCGCGCTTCGCCGCAGCACCCTTGAGCGCCCTCGCCGCGCGGGCGGCGCTGGCAGCGCTGCTCGAGGCCTATCTCGGCCGGCGCAGTGCGGCGCGGGTACAGGCCGGCGCGCTGCAGCGCGGCACCGGCGAAACCATCCGGGCCGCTTTGCTCTGCGCCGATCTGCGCGATTTCACCGCTTTGTCCGAGGCGACGGAACCAGCGGCGATGATTGCTTCTCTCGACGCCTGGTTCGACCGCGTTGCAGGAGCGGTGCACGCCTTCGGAGGCGAGGTGCTGAAATTCATCGGCGACGGCGCGCTGGCAATTTTCCCGGTCACCGGCACGCCGGGCGATGCCTGCGAGGCGGCGCTGCGCGCAGTCACCGCCGCTCGCGCCGGCATGGCTCATCTCGATGTCGTGCGGCAAGCGCAAGGGCTGCCGCCGCTGCCCTTTGGTGCCGCATTGCATTTCGGCGAGATGCTCTGGGGCAATATCGGCGCAGCCGACCGGCTGGATTTCACCGCCATAGGCCCGGCGGTAAACCTGGTGAGCCGGCTCGAAGGCCTGTGCAAGCCTCTTGGCCGCAGTGTACTCGTCTCGGGCGCGGTTGCGGCAGAGACGAAAACCGACTTGATCCCCTTGGGCGAATATTCCTTGCGGGGCATCGCCGACCCCTGCGCCGTCTTCACCTTGCCGGACGATTGAAGCCGCCTACCTCGGCCTGGGCAAGGGCGTCCGCTGTCGGACGGCGCAATTTCGCCCCTTGCCTTTCCCGCAAAAATCCGTATAAGCCGCCCTGTTCGCAACCCGGTCTTCTGGCTGGTGGCTGAACGGAGGGCCGGTTTTCTTCGCTGAAAATCGTTCGGAACGGAAGTGTTCCAGCCTCCCGTGTCTCCGCTCTCGACCGTCTCGGAAACGCTTTTCTTGCTTGGGGTCTTCCCTCTCAGGAGCAGTCGTTGAGGCTTAGCCGCCGAATATCGGGTTCAGACCAACGCAAGAAAGGCAAAGCTATCCATGGCTCTTTACGAACATGTATTCCTTGCCCGGCAGGATATTTCCGCTCAGCAGGTCGACGCCCTCGTAGAACAGTACAAGGGTGTTATCGAAGCTAACGGCGGTAAAGTCGGGCGTATCGAAAACTGGGGCCTCAAGTCCCTCACCTACCGCATCAAGAAGAACCGCAAGGCTCACTACGCCCTGATGGACATCGATGCACCGGCCGCTGCGGTCCAGGAAATGGAACGCCAGATGCGCATCAGCGAAGACGTCCTGCGCTACATGACGATCGCTGTCGAGAAGCACGAAGAAGGCCCGTCGGCCATGATGCAGAAGCGCGACCGTGACGACCGTCCGCGCCGCGATGGTGACCGTCCGGAGCGCAGCTTCGGCGATCGTGGTCCGCGCCCGGATCGTGGTGACCGCGAAGACCGTCCGCGCCGTCCGCGCGAAGACCGCGTTTAAGGAGATTTGAGAATGTCTGAAGTTTCCTCCGCACCGGTCCGTCGTCCGTTCCATCGCCGCCGCAAGACCTGCCCGTTCTCGGGCGCCAATGCGCCGCGCATCGACTACAAGGACGTCCGTCTCCTGCAGCGCTACATTTCCGAGCGTGGCAAGATCGTTCCGTCCCGCATCACGGCCGTTTCCCAGAAGAAGCAGCGCGAACTCGCCCAGGCGATCAAGCGCGCCCGTTTCCTCGGCCTGCTGCCCTACGTCGTCGCTTAATCGCGCCGGCGCTGCATGAATGAATTGAGGGAAGGCAGCGATGCCTTCCCTTCTCCCTTTCGCGATGGGCGCGGATCGGAACCTTAAAACCCCATGTTGGGGACGGCTTTCAGACCGGAGTGTCGGAAGCATCCTCTAACTGCTCGATGCGAAGCAGGACAGCGACGTGCAACAGATGAACCCGAAAGTGCTGGCCATCGGCGCCCTCGCCGGTCTTACCGCCGTGCTACTTGTGTATGGCGCGACGACTCAGCCGTTGCTGTTCATTCTCTTCGGCGCTCTTTCCGCGCTCCCGATCCTGATTGTCGGTCTTGGCTGGGGTAACGCGGCCGTCATCACCGCCGTTGTGGTGGCGAGTGTCATCGGCGCCATCTGGCAGTCGGTATATTTCGGCATATTTACGCTCGTCATGACGCTGATACCGGCCTGGCTCAGCCATCTCGCCAATTTGGCGCGTCCGGCTTCCGAACTCGGCGGCCCAGACCACCTGATGGCTTGGTATCCGCTCTCCGACATCATGCTGCATCTCTGCGGCCTCACGGCGGCGACCGTCGTCATCGTCGGCGCGATCATGGGCTACAATGCCGATCTGGTCGGCCAGGTTGTCGACGCCTATGTCGGCGCGTTGAACCAACAGTCCCCCGATCTTCAGCTCGATCCGATTGCGATCGCAAAGATGAAGTCGCTGATGCTTTACACGATCCCGATCGCGTGGGGCATGATCTGGGTCATGATGCTACTTGCCGCCTATTATGTGGCGATCCGCATCGTTGCAGATTCAAAGCATAATCTGCGCCCGCGGGAGGATATACCCTCATCATTGCGCATGAATCGCAACGCGATCTTTGTCTTTCTCGTAGCGATCGTCGCGATATTCTTCGGCGGCGTGATTGGCCTGATCGCCGCCGCCATCCTCGGTGCTTTCGGTGCTGGCTTCCTCATTTCCGGCTTCGCATCATTGCATTTTCGCACGCGCGGCAAGGACTGGCGCATACCCGTGCTCTTCCTCTGCTATCTGGCGTCATTCCTGCTGACGCTACCGCTCTTCATCATCCTTGTTCTCGGCCTCTACGATACTCGCAAGGCGATATCGCTGACCCCGAACAAGAATGCCGATACATCCAAACCAACAAACACGAAAATCTGACATCAGAAAGGAACAACAAAATGGAAGTCATTCTCCTCGAGCGCATCTCCAAGCTCGGCCAGATGGGCGAAGTGGTCAAGGTTCGCGACGGCTTTGCCCGTAACTACCTGCTGCCGCTCGGCAAGGCGCTGCGCGCCAACCCCGCCAACAAGGCTCGCTTCGAAGCCGAACGCGCAACCCTGGAAGCCCGCAACTTGGAGCGCCGCAGCGAAGCCCAGAAGGTTGCCGACGTTCTCGGCGGCAAGTCCTTCATCGTAGTTCGCTCGGCTGGTGAAACCGGCCAGCTGTACGGTTCGGTCGCCGCTCGTGACGTCGTTGAAATCCTGGCCGCCGAAGGCTTCAACATCGGTCGCAACCAGGTTCACCTGAACACGCCGATCAAGGCTATCGGTCTGCACAATGTTGCCATCGCGCTTCACGCCGAAGTCGAAATCACCGTCGAGTTCAACGTTGCCCGTTCCGCTGAAGAAGCCGAGCGTCAGGCCAAGGGCGAAACCCTCACCTCCGCTGATGCCATCTACGGCGTCGACGAAGATGCCCTGCGTCCGGAAGACTTCTTCGATCCGGAAGCTGACGGCAACGCCGAAGACGAAGCTTGATTCAAGCCGTCGCATCGACTGCGAACATGAGAAAGCCTGGGTCTCGCGACCCAGGCTTTTTATTTGACCACAAGGCTTAGCGACGCATCTGCCGTCTCAATTCGCCGCAGTATCCTGCAACGGTGCCGAATCCTTGTCGACGGAGACGACCACCGACATGCCGGGCGCAAGATCTTGCGCCTCCGGCTGATTTTCGTCGATCTTGACGCGTACGCCGACGCGCTGCGCCACTTTGGTGAAATTGCCCGTGGCATTGTCGGGTCTGATGACGGCGAATTCCGAGCCCGCCGCCGGCGAGAAGCGCTGGATATGACCCTTGAGCTCGCGGTGACCGAGCGCGTCGACGGAGATCGTCACGGGCTGGCCGACCTTCATGCCGTCGAGCTGCGTTTCCTTGAAATTGGCGATGACCCAGACGTCCTTGGGCACCAGACCCATGAGCTGGGTTCCGGGCGTCACATATTGGCCAAGGCGGACCCCGACTTCGCCGATACGGCCATCGCGCGGCGCGGTGATCGTTGCATTTTCCAGATCGATATCGGCAAGCTGCACGGCCGCTTCCGCGCCGCTGACGCCGGCCTCCAGCGAGGCCCGGTTGACGATGATCGTCGTCAGGTTTTGCTGCGATACGTCGAGGCCGGCCTTCGCCTGATTAACCGCAGCCTTTGCCTGTTCCAACGTCGCCTGCGCCTGCTCGGAATCGCTGGTGGTCGACACGCCCTTGGCGACCAGGGTCGCCACACGATCCCAGGCAAGCTGGGCGCGCTTCAGCGCAGCGTTGGCGCTGTCGATCTGCGCTTCGCTAGAGGCGATGCCGGCACGGGCCGCCTGTTCCTGCTGTCGCGAATTGGCAAGTGCTGCCTTTTGACCGTCCAGCGTCGCCCGCGCCTGCGCCACCTTCTGCTGATAGATGCGATCGTCGATCTTGGTCAGCACGTCGCCTTGCTTAACGAGCTTATAGTCCCTGACCGGCACGTCGGTAATGTAGCCGCTGACCTGCGGGCTGATGGTCGTGACATAGCCTCTGACATAGGCATCGTCCGTCGTCTCGACGGAACTTTGGAAAGGCGGCAGGTGCCAGGCATAAAGCACGAGCATGACACCGCCGACACCTGAGAGGACGGCGATAACTTCGATGGGGGAGCGAACGAGCTTCGACATGGAGCTATTTCATATCCTCACGGGTTGGAAGCCATGGTCTGCGGCCGATCGTCGACGAGCCGCGCCTTGATGAAACGGTAGAATACATGCAGCGAAAGTCCAGCAAGCGACACGACCGCGATGACACCGGCAACGAAGAAGGCATCGCTATAGGCGAGCGTATTGGCCTCGCGGGTGACCTGTGCGCCAAGTAGCGCCAACCCCTCGCCCTTCAAAAGCGCGCTGTCGCCAATCACCCTGCCGTAAGATGAAGATAGCTGGCCGACACGGTGAGCAACATCGGGGTTGGTCAGCAGCACATGTTCCGTCAGGACGGCGGAATGGAATTTTTCACGGATGGTGATCAGCGTGCCGTAGAAGGCAGAGCCGATCAGGCCGCCGATGCTTTGGGTGAAGGTGAAGACGACGAAGAAGGTCACCAGATAGGGGGCGCCCTTGGAAAAGGCGGCCTTGAACCCCTGGGACATGGACGGCGGCAGGAAAAGAGCGGCGCCGGCCGCCACCAGCGCCTGGCTGAGATACATCTGTTCCGGCCGGGTCAGCGTGGTGACCTGCGAATCCATGAAGGAACCCGCCCCCATCATGACGAGGGCGACAAACTGGATCTGCCAACTCAGGCCATAGCTCATCAGTACCGTGCAGATGAGGCCGCCGATGACCGAAAAAGCCAAGATGATCCAATAGAGCATCGCAAGCTGATCGTAGAGCAGGCCGACGGCATTCTGATAGAAGGTCATGATGACCGAGGTCTGTTCGGCGGCGATCATGCGGAAGACCAGGAGAATGCCGGTCAGGTGCAATATCTCCGGACAGAGTAGCCAGCGGGCATCGATCAGAGGCGTTGGCCGACGCAATTCGATGACGATGGCGAGCGTCAATGTGGCGATGCTGACGGCCAGCAATACGCCGAGCCAAGGCACTTCCAGCCACCAATAAAGCCGCCCGACGGAAAGAACGATGGCCAGTGAGCCAAAGGCGACCGCAACCAGCAGATAACTGATGATGTCCCCAAAGACGATCACTTTCATCCGCGGCGGCGGCGTCAGCGGCAGCAGATAGATGATCGGCATCACCAGCAGCGCCAGTGCCATTTCCAGCGTGTAGAGCCCGCGCCATTCGCCGTAATCGAGGAGCGACGGCGAGACGAGACGAGTGATGGGTGCTGCCAGAAGCGTATTCGTCATCGCCAGGCTGACGCCGATCGTCAGCTTCTTGGCCGGTTCGAAAGCCTCCAGCATATAGAGAAAGCCGAGCGTCGAGAGCGGCGCGCCGGCAATGCCGCTCAGGAAGCGGACGACGATGGCCGAATGCAGGTCGGAGACAAAGAGATTGAGCAGCGAGGCGACGACGAAGCCGAGAATGCTGACCTCGGCGAAATTGCGCACGCCGTATTGCAGACGGATCTTCACCAACGCGATGGCGAGGCTGACATTCGGCGCCATATAGGCAGCCGACAGCCACGCGGATTCGGTGGTCGTGGCGGCGATGGTGCCCTGGATCTGCGTGAGATTGGCGAAGGCGAGATTAAGACCGAGGCCCTGCGTCAGGAAGAACATGACGGAAGCGCCGATATAAAGCGGCACCTTCCAGCGCGGCACGGGCGGTGGCGCAGCAGGCGCGGCGGTGTTGGCTTCCGCATTGATCGGGCCGGGGTCACCGCTCATACGCTACCTCATGACTTACCCACATTCTGCAGATTGGCGGTCATGGCGCGGATGACCTTGAGGGCCATGCCGACATCATCGTCCGAAATCCCCTGAAGGATATCCGCACGTACGCTGGTGGCAAGAGCCTCAACTTCGGCCGCCACCACTTTTCCGGATTCGGTCATGAATATCTGCTTGGCGCGGCGGTCCGACTGCACCGCACGGCGCTCGATGAAGCTCTGCGCCTCCATGGCGTCGAGGATACGCACCAAGGTTGGGGTCTCAAGCTCCAGCTCATCGGCGAGTTCGCGCTGATTGATGCCATCGCGCTTGGAAAGCTTATGGAAAACCCGGGCGCGGGCCAATGTCATCCCGTGCTCGCGCACCAGGCTGTCGAACGCCGCCCTCAGCTTTCGATTGAAAGCAGAAAGCTCGTCGAATAGTTCTCGGCGTGATGGCGCACCAGACATTATTGCTACTTTATACTATTAGTATCCTACCCTATTTCAACGAAATAGCGGGGTTCTCACAGCTTTTCAAGCACGATTGCCGCCTGCCGGATGTCAGCCGGGACAGATCAGGCTAAAATCACCCATGAACGTTTTGTATGTGATTCGCGTGTCGGACATTGCGTTGCAAAGCGGCGACAACGGGTTTTTTTAGTGCGGAGCGTTTGTCCCTGTGGATGAGTGGAACAACGTGAATAGCTCGGACGAACCAGCGCCCCGCGACATGTCACTACCCTTCCGCAATTGACCGTGACGCCGGATCGTCGCAAACCAGTCGGCACTCAAGAATACGAAGAGACGGAAAATGAACGAAGCCGCGCGCAAGATCGCCGCCATTGCTCCTGCCGAACCGCATTACCGTGAAGCGCCCAACAATATCGAGGCGGAACAGGCGCTGCTCGGCGCGATCCTCGTCAACAATGACGCCTATTACCGTGTCTCCGACTTCCTGAAACCCATTCATCTCTACGAGCCGCTGCACCGGAAGATCTTCGAGGTGGCGGGCGACATCATTCGCATGGGCAAGACCGCCAATCCGGTGACGATCAAGACCTTCCTTCCGGCCGAAGAGAAGGTCGGCGACATGACGGTGGCGCAATATCTCGCCCGTCTCGCGACCGAAGCCGTCTCGATCATCAATGCCGAGGACTATGGCCGCGCCATCTACGATCTGGCGCTGCGCCGCGCGCTGATCACTATCGGCGAGGATATGGTCAACATCGCCTTTGACGCCCCGCTCGATATGCCGCCGCAGACGCAGATCGAGGATACGGAGCGCCGGCTGTTCGAACTTGCGGAAAACGGCCGCTACGACGGCGGCTTCCAGGCCTTCAACGATGCCGTTGCGCTGGCGATCGACATGGCGGCTGTCGCCAAGGAGCGCGACGGGGGTCTATCCGGCATTTCCACCGGCATTCACTCGCTCGACAGCAAGATGGGCGGCCTGCAGCGTTCGGACTTGATCATCCTCGCCGGCCGTCCCGGCATGGGCAAGACCTCGCTCGCCACCAATATCGCCTATAATATCGCCGCCGCCTATGAAGGCGAAGTGCAGTCGGATGGCTCCACCAAGGCGAAGAACGGCGGCGTCGTCGGCTTTTATTCGCTGGAAATGTCGTCCGAACAGCTCGCCACCCGTATCATTTCCGAGCAGACGGAAGTCTCCTCATCGAAGATCCGTCGCGGCGACATCAACGATGCCGATTTCGAAAAGCTGGTTGCCTGCTCGATGATGATGCAGAAGGTGCCGCTCTATATCGACCAGACCGGCGGCATCTCCATTGCTCAGCTTTCCGCGCGTGCACGGCGCCTGAAGCGCCAGCGCGGCCTCGACGTTCTGGTGGTGGACTACGTTCAGCTCATGACCGGCTCCGGCAAATCGAATGAGAACCGCGTCCAGGAAATCACCCAGATCACCACCGGCCTGAAGGCGCTCGGCAAGGAGCTGAACGTTCCGATCATCGCGCTCTCCCAGCTCTCGCGTGCTGTCGAAAGCCGTGACGATAAGCGTCCGCAGCTCTCGGACCTGCGCGAATCCGGCTCGATCGAGCAGGACGCCGACGTGGTGCTCTTCGTGTTCCGTGAGGAATATTACGTCAAGAACTCCGAACCGCGCGATCCGGCCGATCCGAAATACGCGGAATGGGAAGCCCTGTTCGACAAGGTGAAAGGCACGGCCGACGTCATCATCGCCAAGCAGCGTCACGGGCCGACCGGCACTGTGAAACTCGCCTTTCAGTCGGAGTTCACGCGCTTCGCCGACCTCGCGGACTCGTCCTTCCTGCAATATGAAGAGCACTGATGATGAAGGCTGCCTGCGGCGCATATGTGCACTGCAGCACTTTCTCTTTCCATCGATGATCACTATTCTGGCCGGAGCAGCATCCCTCCGGCCCTTTTTTTAGGCGGCTCCATGACAGATAATTTCGAAGACATCGACGCTTTCGCCTCCGCCGGCCTTCGGCTGACGGTCGATTTGGGCGCCCTCGTCGAGAACTGGCGTGACATGGCCCGCCGTTCCGGCAGGGCCCGCACCGGTGCCGCGGTGAAGGCGGACGCTTATGGTCTGGGGATCGAAGATGTCGGCGAGGCACTTTATCTCGCCGGCGCCCGTGATTTCTTCGTCGCCACCGCCGAGGAAGGCGCCACACTCCGGCTCTATGCCCCGGATGCCCGGATTTTCGTGCTCAGCGGTATCTGGCCGGGGACAGAGCGGCAGTTTTTCGAAAACGATCTTGTGCCCGTCATTGCTTCCGAAGAGCAATTGACCTTCTGGATGTCGGTGCTGGCCGACCATGGTGATCACCCCTGCGCGCTGCAGGTCGATACCGGCTTCAACCGGCTGGGATTGCAGGCAGAGGATGCCATCGCGCTCGCCAACGACGTCTCGCGCCCGGCGAGTTTTGCGCCTGTTCTGGTGATGAGCCACCTCGCCTGCGGCGACGACCCGGCACACGCGATGAACAGGCAGCAGCTCGAAGCGTTCCGCAAGGTCAGCGCCGCCTTCGAAGGCATCGAGGCGAGCCTCGCCAACTCCGCCGGTATCTTCCTCGGCTCCGAATATCATTTCGACCTTACCCGTCCCGGCATTGCCCTCTATGGCGGCCAGGCGGTCGGCAATATGGCCAATCCGATGCGACCGGTCGCCACGGCAGAGGCGAGAATCATCCAGACCCGCTCCGCCAAAGCCGGCGAGACCGTCAGCTACGGCGGGGCGTTGAAGCTGACGCGCGACAGCCGCCTCGCCATTGTTTCGGCCGGCTATGCCGATGGTTACATGCGCAGCCAGTCGAATGATGGCGTGCCGCTGCGCCAGACCGGAATTGCCGGCGGCAACGGATTCATCGCCGGCTACGAGGTGCCCGTTGCCGGCCGCATCACCATGGATCTGACAATCTTCGACGTGACCGACGTCCCCGAAAAACTGGTCCGCGCTGGCGACTATATCGAGCTCTTCGGCAAGAATATCCCCGTTGACGACGCTGCCCGCGCGGCCGGGACGATCAGCTACGAGATGCTGACCGGCCTGGGGTTGCGGCATGAGCGGCGCTACATCTTTGACGAGGCCGACGAGTAGGAGCGCATCACCACCGCCTAACGCGCGCTGACCGCCAAGCGGACCCCCAGCGCTACAAACAATATTCCAAGCCCCCGGTCCAGCCACAGGCCCGCGTTTCGATTGCGCCGTAGTGCCTCGGCAAGACGACCTCCAAGAAGAATGAGGGGCGGTTCGATGAAGGCGGCGACTACTATGATGAGGCTGCCGTGGAGCAAGAGCTGCGCCCAGACCGGGCCTGCCCCTTCAACGACGAACTGCGGCAGGAAAGCGAGAAAGAAGATGGCCACCTTCGGATTGAGCAGCGACACCAGGATGCCTTGCCGATAGATGCGGCTCCAGGGCACTGCCCTTCCGGCCTCCTTGATCCAGGCGCCTTCGCCCTTCGAGCGCAGCGCCTGTATCCCAAGCCAGATGAGATAGGCCGCGCCGGCCCATTTTACCGCCGAAAACGCGATGGCCGAGGCCGCCAATATCGCCGATAGCCCGGCTGCGGCCATCAGAACATGGACGCAGGCGCCGCTCCATATGCCGAATAGCGCGGCAAAGCCGGAACGTATGCCGCTTCTGATCGTGTGACCGAGAATGAAGGCAATATCCGGCCCCGGCGACAGATTGAGCAGAACGGCGGCCGAAAGAAACGCGACCCAATGTGCAAGCGTATAATCGAACATCCGTCACCATCGATCGAAAACCCCAGCATAAAGGCTGACACAATCGCCGTTGATGCGGAAATCATTAGTTTTGATCTGACGCGAAAGACATTATCTGACAGCCAGCCGCGATTCGCTTCGCACTGCGAAGCACAGGACATTGAGAACAGCATCTGATGGCAAAAGCCCGTACACAATTCATCTGCCAGAACTGCGGCACGGTCCATAACCGCTGGGCAGGCAAATGCGATGGTTGTGGCGAATGGAACACCATCGTCGAGGAAGACCCGATGGGCGGCATCGGCGGTGGTCCCGCCAAGGTGCCGAAGAAGGGGCGTCCAGTAACGCTGACGGCGCTGTCGGGCGAGATCGAGGAAGCACCGCGCATTCACACCGGCATCTCCGAACTCGATCGGGCGACCGGCGGCGGTTTCGTGCGCGGCTCGGCAGTGCTCGTCGGCGGCGATCCCGGCATCGGCAAGTCGACGCTCTTGATGCAGGCGGCCGCTGCCCTTTCCCGAAGAGGCCACAAGATCGTCTACGTCTCCGGCGAAGAGGCGGTGGCGCAGGTTCGGCTTCGCGCCCAGCGGCTGAGCGCTGCCAATACGGATGTGATGCTCGCCGCCGAAACCAATGTCGAGGACATCCTCGCGACGCTCGCCGAAGGCAAGCGGCCCGACCTCGTCATCATCGATTCCATCCAGACGCTGTGGAGCGAGCTTGCCGAATCGGCGCCCGGTACGGTGACGCAGGTGCGCACCGGTGTGCAGGCGATGATCCGCTTCGCCAAGCAGACGGGCGCGGCAATGGTGCTGGTCGGCCACGTCACCAAGGACGGCCAGATCGCCGGCCCGCGCGTCGTCGAACATATGGTCGACGCCGTTCTCTATTTCGAGGGAGATCGCGGCCATCACTACCGCATCCTGCGCACGGTGAAGAATCGCTTTGGCCCGACCGACGAGATCGGCGTCTTCGAAATGTCCGACAAGGGCCTGCGGGAAGTGGCCAATCCGTCCGAACTCTTCCTCGGCGAGCGCAATTCCAAGTCGCCGGGCGCGGCGGTCTTTGCCGGCATGGAAGGCACCCGGCCTGTGCTGGTCGAAGTGCAGGCGCTCGTTGCCCCGACATCGCTCGGCACGCCGCGTCGCGCTGTGGTCGGCTGGGATTCGGCGAGGCTGTCGATGATTCTCGCGGTTCTGGAAGCGCATTGCGGTGTTCGGCTCGGTCAGCACGACGTTTATCTCAATATTGCCGGCGGTTATCGCATTTCCGAGCCGGCTGCGGACCTTGCGGTCGCCTCTGCACTGGTTTCATCCCTGGCTGGTCTTGCCCTTCCGGCAGATTGCGTCTATTTCGGCGAAGTCAGCCTGTCGGGCGCCGTCCGGCCGGTTGCGCACACCACTCAGCGCCTCAAGGAAGCCGAGAAGCTGGGATTTTCTGCAGCGCTTCTCCCCACCGCCTCCTCCGACCTGCCGAAAGGCAATGGCGGGCGCTGGAACGAGATCGAAAGCCTGCCGGATCTGGTGGCGCGCATAGCCGGATCGAGGGGCGCGCTCAAGCGCGCGGAAGACGAAGACTGAGCCTTCCTTAAACCGTTCTTGACGGGGAGAGAGGCACATATTTGAGGCCGATGGCAGCCATGCTTGGCATGGCAAGTCTTGGAGTGGATTATACATGCCCATTACGATTTTTGACGGTATTGTTATCGGCGTTATTTTGTTCTCCGCCGTTCTGGCCATGGTCCGCGGCTTTTCCCGCGAAATTCTCTCGATCGTCAGTTGGGGCGGCTCGGCCGTCGCCGCCTATTATCTCTATTCGCTGCTGGTGCCCTATGCGCTGCACTATACGGCGGACACCCGCATCGCGACCGTCGCCTCTGCCGCCGTCATCTTCCTGATCGCGCTGATCATCATTTCCTTCATCACCATCAGGATCGCCGACTTCATCATCGACAGCCGCATCGGCGCGCTGGATCGTACGCTCGGGTTCCTCTTCGGCGCCGCCCGCGGCCTGCTGCTGATGGTCGTCGTCGTGGCCTTCTGGAACTGGTTGGTCGCGCCGGCCGCACGTCCGGATTGGGTCAACAACGCCAAGTCGAAGCCTTTCCTCGATTCGATGGTCGAAAAGCTCAAATCCGCGCTTCCGGAAAACATTCAGGCGATGCTTCCCGCCGAGATCATCAACAAGATCGCGCCGAACCAGCAGCAACAATCGCAGCCGCAGGATGGCTCAACGAACGATACTGCGCCGTCCGATGACGCGCCTGCGCCGCAGACGAACAATTAACAGTGCGTTTACAGGCTTGACCCGCAGAGCGATAATCGCCATGTGAGCGGCACGAAATACGAAAATCCGGCCGGATATTCTTTCCGGCCGGATTTTCAGTTATTTTTGCATTCAGTCGCGACGCCGCCCTGACCCGTCCCATGTTGAGAGCAAAGGCCTGCAGCCATGAACCATTCCCTTTCCATCGAGGATGATATCGACGGCGACACCCTGCATGAGGAGTGCGGTGTATTCGGCATTCTCGGCCATCCCGACGCCGCGACGCTGACGGCGCTCGGCCTGCATGCCTTGCAGCATCGCGGCCAGGAAGCGGCCGGTATCGTCTCCTTCGATGGCCAGCGCTTTCATTCCGAGCGGCGCATGGGCCTTGTCGGCGACCATTATACCGATCCCGCCACCCTCGCCCGCCTGCCCGGCGACCGTTCGATCGGACATGTGCGTTATTCGACGACGGGCGAGACGATCCTGCGCAACGTGCAGCCGCTGTTTGCCGAACTGGAAGTCGGCGGTATTGCCATCGCTCACAACGGCAATTTCACCAACGGCCTAACGATGCGCCGGCAATTGATCGCCGATGGCGCCATCTGTCAGTCGACGTCGGACACGGAAGTCGTGCTCCATCTCATCGCGCGCTCCAAGCACCCCTCCTCCTCCGATCGCTTCATCGACGCGATCCGCCAGATGGAAGGCGGCTATTCGATGCTCGCCATGACGCGCACCAAGCTGATCGCAGCGCGCGACCCAATCGGCATCCGGCCGCTGGTGATGGGCGAACTCGACGGCAAGCCGATCTTCTGCTCCGAAACCTGCGCGCTCGATATTATCGGCGCCAAATACGTTCGCGACGTGGAAAATGGCGAAGTCATCATCTGCGAGATCCAGTCGGACGGATCGATCACCATCGATGCCCGCAAGCCCGACGTTTCCCAGCCTGAACGCCTCTGCCTGTTCGAATATGTTTATTTCGCCCGCCCCGATTCCGTGGTCGGTGGCCGCAACGTTTACGTCGCCCGCAAGAATATGGGCATCAATCTCGCCAAGGAAGCGCCCGTCGAGGCCGATGTCGTCGTGCCGGTGCCGGATGGCGGCACGCCGGCGGCGATCGGCTATGCACAGGCAAGTGGCATTCCCTTCGAACTCGGCATCATCCGCAACCACTATGTTGGCCGCACCTTCATCGAGCCGACGCAGCAGATTCGTGCCTTCGGCGTCAAGCTGAAGCACTCCGCCAATCGGGCCATCATCGAAGGCAAGCGCGTCGTGCTGGTGGATGACTCCATCGTGCGCGGCACAACATCGGTCAAGATCGTGCAGATGATCCGCGATGCCGGCGCTCGCGAAGTGCATATCCGCGTCGCCAGCCCGATGATCTACCATCCGGATTTCTACGGCATCGACACGCCGGACGCCGACAAGCTGCTCGCCAATCAGTATACGAGCCTGAAGGCGATGTGCGATTTCATCGGTGCCGATTCGCTGGAATTCCTGTCGATCGACGGTCTCTACAGCGCCGTCGGCGGCGCGCCGCGCGACAATGCGCAGCCGCAGTTCACCGACCACTATTTCACCGGCGATTATCCGACACGCCTGCTCGACAAGGAAAGCACCAGCAATGTGCGCAAGCTTTCCGTGCTCGCCAGCAACGGCTGACACGGGGCTTTTCACCGCTCTCCTTCTCCAGCGCATTCGGACCAAGACAGCATGAGCATAGACCTCAAGGACAAAATCGCCCTGGTGACCGGCGCGTCACGCGGTATTGGTTATTTCACCGCGCTGGAGCTAGCCAAGGCCGGCGCGCATGTGATCGCCTGCGCCCGCACGGTCGGCGGACTTGAGGAGCTGGACGACGCCATCAAGGCTGTCGGCGGTTCGGCAACGCTGGTGCCCTTCGATCTTGCCGACATGAACGCGATCGATGCGCTCGGCGGCTCCATCTTCGAGCGCTGGGGCAAGCTCGATATCCTCGTCGCCAATGCCGGCGTACTCGGCGTCATTTCGCCGATCGGCCACGTCGAGGCGAAGGTGTTCGAAAAGGTGATGACCATCAACGTCACCGCAACCTGGCGGCTGATCCGCTCGGTCGAACCGCTGCTGATGCGCGCCGACGCGGGCCGCGCCATCATTCTGTCATCGGCCGCAGCCCATCGCTGCCGGCCCTTCTGGGGTCCCTACTCGGCATCCAAGGCGGCCGTCGAGGCACTTACCCGCACCTGGGCGGGCGAAACCCAAAGCACGGCGCTACGGATCACCAGCGTCGATCCCGGCGCCACCCGCACCGCGATGCGCGCCCAGGCAATGCCCGGCGAAGATCCGGACACGCTGCCGCATCCGCGCGACGTCGCGCAAGCCATCCTGCCGCTCGCGGGTCCGGATGTCACCGAAACCGGCAAACTCTTTGTCGTGCGCGAAAACAAGCTCGTCGACTACCGGATGCCGGAATAATACTGCATTCGCCCTTGGGAGAAATTCGCGGTGTTGCGTAGCAGATGTCACCAACGGCAACCTTGTGATCGTCCATGACCGACCTCTAACGCTGAACGCTAGGCGGCCGGCAACTCTTTCGTATCATACTCACTGGCCGTCAGGTTGCGTCCTTGCCTGCCTCTGCCATTAGCCATGCGCTGAAGGCTTTGATCTTACGGAGGCGACGGCTGCGTTCCGGGTAAGTAAGCCAGTATGCCCAAACGGCTTTCGATGTTTCGGCAAGAGGCTGGACCAGCCGGCCCTCGGCCAGCTCGCGGCGAAAATAGGTGGGCGTGAGCAGGGCGACGCCGCGCCCGTCCATGGCTGCGGGAGCACTGAAGACCTGCGTGCCCAGCGAGGGCGAAGACTGGCGCTCCAAAATATCCAGCGGCAAGTCATGGGCGCATAGCCACGCCGTCCACAAGGGATTTTGGGAATCGAGCAACGGTAGCTTGAGAATGTCGGCCGGCTCGCGGACACCTCCGATAGCAGTGGCGAGTTGCGGAGAAAGCATGGGCGCATAATATACATCATGCACTTTCACCGCCACCAGCCCCGGCCATTTGCCGTCGCCAGCGCGAACAGCGACGTCCATATCCTCCTGCGCGAAGTCGACCACGCGGTCTGTCGTCTCTATCCTCACGGTGATCTGCGGCTGTGCGAGCCGGAAGCTGTCCAGCCGCGGCACCAGCCACAGCGCCGCAAAGCCATTGGTCGTGCTGACGGTCAGTGTTTCATGCTGGGCGTGCTCGAGGTTATCGAGGGTCTCGTGGAGAAGGTTGAAGGCCTCGGAGATGTTGGGCGCTATGCGCTGCCCGGCTTCCGTCAAGACGACTCCGTGCGAACGCCGCACGAAAAGCTTTGCGCGGAGCCGCTCTTCGAGAAGCTTGATCTGGTAGCTCACCGCCGCCTGAGTCATCCCTAATTCCTCCGCGGCGCGCGTAAAGCTCAGTTTACGGGCGACAGCCTCAAAAGCGCGGATTGCAGCAAGTGGAGGTAGAAAACGAGCCATAAGCACCACTTATATCAGGCAACAACGTCTTGTTGGAAGCGAGGATGCGGAAACTCTAGAATCGGGTGATCTTTTTGGCAAACGCCCGGATGGCATCATGCTCTACCGCAGCCCAAAGCGCCCATTTTACCCCTCGTTCACCACACGTATGCGTGAAGGGCTATGCGCCCTCGCCGCTGCGCGACGTCGCCGGCTTCTGGCATTCGCTATGCTGGATCAAAAGGGCCACATAGGGCACAGGATCGTACTCTTCCCGCGATAGTCCGGTTGGATCGCCTTGCGGCGCAATGGCATCCACGCGAGGTTGCGGAAATTAAGTAGGGCTTGGTTTGAGCGCCGACTACCTGCGTGGCAATTCAATAAATGGGGACAAGTAAATGACTGTCGATGTCGTGCGAACGGGTGGATGCCTCTGTGGCAGGGTCAGGTATGAAGTTCGGGGCGAACCTTACGCGTCGGGCCTATGTCATTGCACCACCTGCCGAAAGCTGACGGGCTCCGCCTACTCTGCCACCGCAAACTGGCACCAGCCCCACTTTCGCATGACTGGCGAGGTGCAGACCTACGAGCGGCGCCAATTTTGCCCGGTGTGCGGTTCGCGCCTCTTCTACCTGTTCGACGGCGGTGTCGAGATATTTCTCGGCACCCTGGACCAGGCGCCCTACGACATCAAGCCGATGCTTGAGGTCTGGGCGGTCCACCGAGAGCCCTGGCTTTCCCCTGTCCCTGGGATCGCCTTGCATGCCGAAAATCCTCCGAAGGTTTAGGGTAGGTATGTGAGCGCATCTTTTTCGTAATCGGGCCGATCTCACATTCGCGGAACAGACCGGTGGCATTAACGGCGTGCCGTCCACGCATGAGAATTCCGGTGACAGTTGCTGCCCCAACAGCGGAAAATTCGCGCTCAGCGCGGGTTGAGGACGTTGCGCCGTAAGGGTTGCTCTTCGGGCGCTCCGAACTACCGTCCGTCGCCTCTCATCCACCCCTTGGAGCCACCTTCTGCCCACGCGGAGAAGGCGACATCCCCCCCTTGACCAAATCCCCTACTCGCGCGATAAAGCCGCCCATGAAAACGGTTATCTGCATTATCTGCCGGAAGATTATTCGCTAGCGTTTCGCTGGCCTGGCCGTTTTCGTCTCCCAAAATTCAAGATGATAAACGTCCGGCCTGCCGGTGACGATATTTTTCGGATTTATGCCTTTGGGAGAGTGAAATGGGCACCGAGCCGCACCTTAAATTTTACAACACGCTGACGCGCGAAAAGGTCGACTTCCAGCCGATCGACCGCGAGAACGTCCGCCTGTATGTCTGCGGCCCAACCGTTTATGACTTCGCCCATATCGGCAATGCCCGGCCCGCGATCGTCTTCGACGTGCTCTTCCGACTGTTGCGGCAGGTCTATGGCGAAAGTCATGTCACCTATGCGCGCAACATCACCGACGTCGACGACAAGATCAACGCGCGGGCATTGCGTGACCATCCTGGACTGCCGCTGAACGACGCGATCCGCCTGGTCACCGAAAAGACCGAGACGCAGTACCGCCAGGACGCGATTGCGCTCGGCTGCCTTGAGCCGACGATGCAACCGCGAGCGACGGAAAACATCGCGCAGATGATCGAGATCATCGAGAAGCTGATCGCCAAAGGCCATGCCTATCAGGCGGCTGGAGAAGTGCTGTTCGACACCAAATCCATGGCGGATTACGGCCAGCTCTCAAAACGCAATCTCGAGGAGCAGCAGGCCGGCGCCCGCGTTGCTGTCGACGCGCATAAGAGGAGCGCGGGCGACTTCGTGCTCTGGAAGCTCTCGGACGAGAGCGAGCCCGGCTGGGAAAGCCCCTGGGGCCGCGGCCGTCCTGGCTGGCATATCGAATGCTCCGCCATGAGCGGGCGCTATCTCGGTGACGTCTTTGACATTCATGGCGGCGGACTGGACCTGATCTTCCCGCACCATGAAAACGAGATCGCCCAGTCGCGTTGCGCCCATGGTACCGAGGTGATGGCAAATGTCTGGATGCATAACGGCTTCCTGCAGGTCGAAGGCCGCAAGATGTCGAAATCCGAGGGCAATTTCGTCACCATCTACGAACTGCTGCATACCGAAAAACTCGGCGGACGGGTATGGCCGGGTGCGGTGCTGCGGCTTGCCATGCTGATGACGCACTACCGCGAGCCGATCGACTTTTCCGTGAAGCGGCTGGAAGAGGCTGAACGGCTTCTGGCGAAATGGCCGGCGGCGGATGTCGGCGATGCCGCGCCGGATGCTGCCATCGTGGCGGCGCTGGCCGACGACCTCAACACCGTTGCCGCCATCCAGGCGCTGCATGCTCTGGCGCAAGCCGCCAATGCCGATGCGAGCGTCCTGCCCACCTTCGCCGCAAGCGCGGCACTTCTCGGCCTGTTGCCCGAGAAGGTGGAAATGGACGACGCCGTCGTTGCGGAAATCAACAGGCGCGTGCGGGAGCGGCTGGAACTGCTGAAGGCGAAGAACTTTGCCGAAGCGGACAAGATCCGCGAGGTGCTTTTGGCTGAAGGTATTCAGTTGAAGGACGGCAAGGACCCGGCGACCGGTGAGCGTAAGACGACCTGGGAGGTGAAGCGATGACTGAAACCTTCACCGGCGGCTGTCAATGCGGCGCGGTTCGCTTCCGTATACGGGGCGAGCTCAAGGATGCGTCGATCTGTCATTGCCGCATGTGTCAGAAAGCCTTTGGTGCCTATTATGCGCCGCTCGTCTCTGCCCGCGGCGCCGAGCTCGTCTGGACACGGGGGGAGCGCAAAAAGTTTCGGTCGTCGAATTTCGTCGAGCGCGGCTTTTGCGGTGATTGCGGTACGCCGTTGACCCGATGGCGTGGCGGTCGCGGCTGGCGCATTCGATGATCCGTCGCTATTGCCGCCGGTGGTGCAGTTCGGCGTGGAAGGCAAGATAGACTTCGTCGACAGGCTGCATCTGCTGCCGGGGCACCGGACGGAAGAGGATGCGGAGCAGGCGCCCTTCGTGTTGGAGATCGTGTCTTATCAGCATCCGGACCACGACACGGCAACATGGCCACCGGAAACAGGCAAATGACGATGGCGATGGGATATAGCGGTGGATGCCAGTGCGGCGCGGTCCGGTATCGTGCCGCCGGCGCGATCGGCTATCCCCATCTCTGCCATTGCCGCATGTGCCAGAAGGCTTCAGGCAATTACGCTCTGCCACTCGGCAGCGCCCAACGCTCCGATTTCGAGCTGACGCGCGGCGAGCCCTCGTGGTTTCACTCGTCCGATCTCGTGCGCCGCGGCTTTTGCAGTGCCTGCGGCACGCCGTTGTTCTACGACATTCCGGGTACGGATTTCATCAATCTGACGCTCGGTTCCCTCGACGAGCCGATGGCGGTGCAGCCGGTCGCCCGATCGAATCTTGCGGGAAAAATGCCATGGTTCCATGCGCTCGATGCGCTGCCAGTGGAACCGGATGGCGATGGTTCGGATCGTGATCTGGCGATCCGGTCATCCAACCACCAGCACCCCGATCACGATACCCAAACCTGGCCACAGGAGAAGAGCCATGACTGAAGCCATCAGAAGCGGAGGATGCCAATGCGGTGCCGTGCGGTTTCGCATCCACGGTGAGCTCGGCCGCCCCTCGATCTGCCATTGCCGCATGTGTCAGAAGCAGTTCGGCAACTTCTTCTCCGCCCTGGTCACGGCGCCGGATGATGGCCTCGAATGGACGCGGGGCGAGCCCACCTATTTCCAGTCTTCCGTCAACATCGACCGCGGCTTCTGCAAGAATTGCGGCACGCCGCTGACCTACCGCCATCCCGGCGGGCTGGAGATCGCCATCGGCGCCTTCGACGAGCGCGACGATTTGGCGCCGCAGATCCAGGTGAACTACGCCTCGCGCCTGCCCTGGGTCGACACCATATTTGAGCAGCCGGTCCATCAGGATCCGGATTTTTACGCACGGCAGGAGCAGATCATCTCCTTCCAGCACCCTGATCACGATACCGACGTCTGGCCCGCCGAGGGATTGAAAATATGACGGAAATACTGCGTACGCTTTATCCGGAAATCGAGCCCTACGCCTCCGGCCATCTCGATGTCGGTGACGGCCATGTCGTCTATTGGGAGCGCGTCGGCACGCCTGGGGCCAAGCCTGCCGTTTTCCTGCATGGCGGCCCGGGCGGCGGCATCTCGCCGACGCATCGCCGCCAATTCGATCCGGCGCTTTATGACGTCACGCTGTTCGATCAGCGCGGCTGCGGCAAGTCGACGCCGCACGCGGGGCTGAACGCCAATACGACCTGGCATCTGGTCGCCGATATCGAGCGCTTGCGCGAAATGGCCGGTGTGGACAAGTGGCTGGTATTCGGCGGCTCCTGGGGCTCGACGCTGGCGCTTGCCTATGCGGAAAAGCATCCCGAACGGGTTTCCGAACTGGTCGTGCGCGGCATCTACACGCTGACCAGGGCCGAGCTTGACTGGTATTATCAATTCGGCGTCTCGGAAATGTTCCCGGACAAGTGGGAGCGCTTCATCGCGCCGATCCCACTGGAAGAGCGTCACGAGATGATGCTTGCCTATCACCGCCGGCTGACCCACGAGGACAAGGCCATGCGCCTGAAGGCCGCCAAGGCCTGGGCGATCTGGGAGGGTGAGACGATTACCCTGTTGCCGGATCCTTCGACCAGCGGAAAGTTCGAGGAAGCCGAATATGCGCATGCCTTCGCGCGCATCGAAAACCACTTCTTCGTCAATGCCGGCTGGATGGAGGAAGGCCAGCTCCTGCGCGATGCCCACAGACTGAAGGACATTCCCGGGGTCATCGTCCACGGCCGCTACGACATGCCCTGCCCGGCGAAATACGCCTGGGCTTTGCACAAGGCATGGCCAAAGGCGGAATTCCATCTGATCGAAGGGGCCGGCCACGCTTTTTCCGAACCGGGCATTCTCGATCAGCTCATCCGCGCGACGGATAAGTTCGCAGGGAAAATTTGAACCCTTCCCCGCTTCGCTAGGCCGAGGCGGGAGAGGAAGCGACTAGATAAGAGGAAACCGGTTCGCCGGAGGAAACCGAATGACACGCGAAAAAATCTATCTCTTCGACACGACCTTGCGCGACGGGCAGCAGACGCCCGGCATCGACTTTTCGGTCGAGGACAAGATTTCCATCGCCAACATGCTGGACGAATTCGGCCTCGATTATGTCGAGGGTGGCTATCCCGGCGCCAATCCGACCGACACCGCCTTCTTCAATGAAAAGCGGACGCAGACTGCCTCCTTCGTCGCCTTCGGCATGACCAAGCGCGCCGGCGTTTCCGCCTCCAACGATCCCGGTCTTGCCAGCCTCCTGCAGGCAAAGTCCGATGCTATCTGTTTCGTCGCCAAGAGCTGGGACTATCACGTCAAGGTCGCCCTTGGCTGTACCAATGAGGAAAATCTCGAATGCATCGCCGAAAGCGTCAAGGCGGCCATCGCAGCAGGCAAGGAAGCGCTTGTTGACTGCGAGCATTTCTTCGACGGCTACAAGGCCAATCCGAGCTATGCGCTCGCCTGCGCCAAGACGGCCTATGAAGCCGGTGCGCGCTGGGTCGTGCTCTGCGACACCAATGGCGGCACGCAGCCTCCGGAAGTCCGCGCCATCGTTGAAGCCGTGATCGCCGAGGGCGTCCCCGGCGACTGTCTTGGCATCCATGCCCATAACGACACGGGCCAGGCGGTCGCCAATTCGCTCGCCGCGGTCGAAGCCGGGGTGCGGCAGATCCAAGGCACGTTGAACGGCGTCGGCGAACGCTGCGGCAATGCCAACCTGATCACGCTGATCCCGACGCTGGCGCTGAAAAGGGCCTATAGCGAGCGCTTCGAAACGGCGATCGACGGCGAACGGCTCTTGGGCCTGACCGGCCTATCGCATGCTTTCGATGAGCTGCTGAACCGCTCGCCCGATCATCAGGCGCCCTACGTGGGCGCCTCCGCCTTTGCGACAAAGGCCGGTATCCATGCCTCAGCATTGCTGAAGGACCCGCGCACCTACGAGCATGTGCCGCCGGAAAGCGTCGGCAATTTCCGCAAGGTCATGGTATCAGACCAGGGCGGCAAGTCGAACTTCATCAACGCGCTGAAGCGGCGCGGCATCGAGGTCGGCAAGGACGACCCGAAGCTCGATCGGCTGATCCAGATCGTCAAGGAGCGCGAAGCGTCCGGTTACGCTTACGAGGGCGCCGATGCCAGCTTCGAGCTTCTGGCCCGCCGCACCCTTGGCACCATTCCGGAATTCTTTGCGATCGACGGTTTCCGCGTGATGGTCGAGCGCCGGTTCGATTCTCACGGCCGGGTAAAGATCGTCTCGGAAGCGGTGGTCAAGATGATCATCGACGGCCAGACTATCATGTCGGTTGCCGAAGGCGATGGCCCGGTCAACGCACTCGACCTAGCACTGCGCAAGGACTTCGGCAAATACCAGCATGAGATCGACGATCTGGTGCTCGCTGACTTCAAAGTGCGCATCCTCAACGGCGGCACGGAGGCCATAACCCGGGTCCTGATCGAATCCACCGACAGCAGCGGCGTGCGCTGGTGGACGGTCGGCGTTTCGGAAAACATCATCGACGCCTCTTTCCAGGCGCTGATGGATTCCGTCATCTACAAGCTGATGAAGAACCGGCACATGGCGGGCAAGATCGCGGCGGAGTGATCCGCCGTTCATCAAAAACCTTGACGATGCCGTCAAGGAAATGAATTGGCCCCACAAGGCGCATTGGAGTAAGCCCGTCGTAAAAGAAAATAGAACGGCGGGAAATACCAATGGCTACCGATACGGTCGCACCTGATATCAAGAACGAGGAAAGCCCACGCGGGTTCGGTTTTGTGCTGACGGCCTATCTGATCTGGGGCGTCCTGCCGCTCTACATGAAGGCTTTGGCGCATATTCCGGCCACAGAGGTCATTGCCCACCGCATCCTATGGTCCGTTCCGGTCGCCGGCGCCGTGCTTCTGGCGCTCGGCCGCACAAGCGATGTGAAGGCGGCGCTCACGAATCCGCGCACGCTCGCCATGGCGTCGCTGACGGCGGTGTTGATTACCATCAATTGGGGCACCTATGTCTGGGCCATCGGCGCAGGACATTCGCTCGATGCAGCCCTCGGCTATTTCGTCAATCCGCTGTTCAGCATCGCGCTTGGCGCCTTGCTGCTGAAGGAGAGGCTTGCGCCGGCACAGATCGTCGCGATCGGCCTGGCGGCCGCAGCGGTCGTCATCCTGACTGTCCAAGCCGGCACCCTGCCCTGGGTGGCGTTGTCGCTGACCTTCTCCTGGGGCTTCTACGCCTTTTTCCGCAAGACGCTGCCGGTCGGGCCGAATCAGGGTTTCTTTATCGAGGTGTTGCTGCTCTGCATCCCCGCGCTGCTTTACATCATCTATCTGGAGGCGCGCGGCGAAGGCCATCTTTATCGCACGGGCGTCACGGATATGGCGCTTCTGCTCGGTTGCGGGTTTGTGACCGCCCTGCCGCTGATGATCTTTGCCAATGGAGCGAAACTGCTGAAGCTCTCCACCATAGGCATCATGCAGTATATCGTGCCGACCATGGTCTTCCTGATCGCCGTCTTCCTGTTCAAGGAGCCTTTCGGCACGACCCAGTTGATCGCCTTCTCGCTGATTTGGGCGGGGCTGGCGCTTTATAGCTGGTCGATGCTGCGTCAGAGCCGGGGGCGCTAACCGCCGAACATGGTTAGCAAATCCCTAATCAGAGCTTTGCGATGACAGCCTCTTCGCCGCCGCGCGATCCCACCGTTTCGGCGGCATGCTTGCGGATCGCCGGGATGATGTCGGCGACCTTGTCGATGACCAGCGGCTGCACACGATGAGCAGTGTGGACGAAGCCTTCCTCCGTCATGTGGCGGATCAGCTCCATCATCGGGTCCCAGAAACCGTTGATATTGGCGAAAACCATCGGCTTTTCATGGCGACCGAGCTGGCCCCACGTCATGATCTCGACGATCTCCTCCAGCGTACCGATTCCGCCCGGCAACGCCACGAAAGCGTCGGCGCGCTCGAACATGGTGTGTTTGCGCGTATGCATGTCCGGGGTTATGATCAGTTCGTCCAATTGACCGAGCGAATGGCGCGTCGCTTCCATGTCGACGAGGAACTCCGGAATGATGCCGGTGACCTGACCACCATGCGACAGGACGCCGCTCGCGACAGCGCCCATGATACCTTTCGTGCCGCCGCCATAGACTAGGCGCAACCCGCTCTCGGCGATGTTCTTGCCCAGCTCACGGCCCGCAGCCATGTGGGAAGGATCGCGACCCGGCCTGGAGCCGCAATAGACGCAGATGGATCGAATTGGCACAGAATCGTCAGTCATGAATGCAAACAACTATGCTGCAAGTGCTCAGTCAAGAATTTTCAAAAGAAAACTTGTGCCAGAGCACGCTGAAATGACTGAGAAAGCTTGTAAAAGCAGGCGAAATCGTTAGCAATTTCAAGAGTGGAGATGACTCCGCCGCTTGGAGAGAAATGATGATGAAGAACCGTGCCGGCTTGCTGGCTCTGTTGGTACTGGTAGTTGCGACCGTCCTGATGGTCTTCTTTGTGATGCCGCGCATCAACGGCGATAAGAAGTCAATCGGTGACGCCATCAATCAGGCGAGCGACGCGGTGAAGAACACCATCACGGAAAATGGCCAAAAAACAGGCGACGCCGTGAAAAAGGCCGGTGAAGCAACGCAGGGTGCCGCCACGACCGCAATCAACGCCGCCGATGTCACCAAGAAGCTCACCGATCTCAGCGGCACGGCCGTCACCTCTCTTGCCGATCTCAAAGTGCTCTTCAAGGACGGCAAGGGGCCGACCGAGGACGTCTTCACTACCGCCAAGACGAAGACGGTCACTGCGCTGCAGGCGATCGTCGATTTTACCGCTCCCCAAGGGACGGATGCCACGACCCTTGCCCTGGTCAACAAGGCACATGACGGCGCCGGCAAGGCACTTGCCATCATCCAATCGCTTCCAGAGAACATCGCCGATGCAGCTGCCGCGATCGACAAGGCGCGGGCAGCACTCACTGGCGAGGCCGCGCCGCAGACGCAAGCGGCGGGACCGGTAACCCCGTCCTTCGACGTGCTGCGTGTCGAGCCGGATGGTTCCACCGTCATCGCGGGCTCGGCCGAGCCCAATTCCAAGCTGGAAATCGTCGACGGCGACAAGGTGGTGACGACGACCGAGGTCGGGCCGAGCGGCGATTTCGCCGCCGTGCTCGACAACCCGCTGCCGCCCGGCGATCATGAACTGGTGCTGCGCGCAACGGGCAAGGACGGCAAGGCCGTCACTTCAGAGGAAGTTGCTACCGTATCGGTTCCGAAGGACGATAAGAGCCAGCTTCTCGCCATGGTTTCCAAACCCGGCACGGCAAGCCGCATCATCACCGCGCCGTCAGCCAAGCAAGGGCGCGTCGCAACCGACCAGCAAGCGTCGGCAGCCGATACAGCCGCGAATGGTGCAGGCGGGGCGACCGCCAATGACAGTACCGGCACCAAGCCACAGGACAACACCGCCGCTGCCTCCGCCACCGGCAACGGCGACTCGGCAACCGCGCCTGCAGCGACGACCGCTAGCGCACCTGAAGTTATGGTCAATGCAGTCGAGATCGAAAACAACCATATCTTCGTTGCTGGCACGACGAAGCCGAACGCCAAGGTTCGCGCCTATGCCGACGACAAGCTGATCGGCGAGATCGTGGCAGGAGCCGACGGGCATTTCGTCGTCGACGGCACGATGCCGCTGACGGTCGGCGACCACAAGATCCGTGTCGACGTCCTCGACGGCTCCGGCAAGGTCACGGTGCGCACCAGCGTCAATTTCGCTCGCCCCGAGGGCAACCAGGTGACGGTCGCGGCGCAAACACCGGCGGCTTCCGGCAGCAACGGCAACGCTGCCGCCACCACCATGGTGCCACTCGACGAAGGTGAGCTTGGCAAGCTGAGGGGGGACGCCGGCAAGGCTTTCATCCTGCTGAAGGATCTTTTTGCGGATGGTAAGCAGCCGAATGCGGAACAGCTCGCCGCTGCCCGCTCGGGCACGGAAATTGCGCTGAAGTCGCTTTCGGAATTCCGTCCGGCGATCGATGCCAGTGCGACGCTGAAACAGGCCGCCACCGATGCCGCAAACGCGGCTGGCCGGGCGCTGACCGTGCTGCAGGCTCTACCGAAGGATCCGAAGTCGGTCGGCGATGCCCTGCCCAAGCTCGGAGAGATGATGGCCGCCGTTACCAAGCCCGAGAATGCAGCCCCTGCGCCGACGAGCGTCGAAACCTCCTCCAACGGCGGCGGCCCCAAGACCCTCCAGCAAGCACCGCTCTCGCGGGATACCAATGCCGTCATCATCCGCCGCGGCGATACGCTCTGGCAGATTTCCCGTCGCACCTACGGCGCTGGCGTGCGCTATACAACGATCTATCTCGCCAATGAGGACAAGATCAACAATCCGGACCGCATCCTACCCGGTCAGGTCTTCGGCCTGCCGAAGGATGCGCTGCCCAATTCGGAAGAGCTGCACCGCAAGCGGCTTTCAGGCGGGCATCTCTAGGGCATAGCCTCTCACAACAAGACCCATGCAATATGGCCAGGCGCAATCAACGCCTGGCCGCTGCTTTTACCCGACATAAAAATAGTATAATCGTGCCGCCGACCCCCATTGCCCCGCTCATTACCTGACGGGGCCCTCCAGCCAGGCTGCGCAACTACGCCATTGCCCCGGCTGGCTCAGATATTCGCCGGAGACGGACATGGCAGATCGCAAGAAGACCATATCGGCGGATTCCAGCAATCCATTGAATACGATCGTCAATCTCTGGCCTTACATGTGGCCGGCGGGACGGATGGACCTGAAGATGCGGGTCGTGTGGGCGACCGTCTATCTGTTGATCTCGAAATTCTTCCTGCTGCTGGTTCCCTATTTCTTCAAATGGTCCGTCGATGCCCTGAACGGCAAGCTGGACATGCAGGGCATCCTGCCGGCCTTCATGGTGGGCGCCATCGCACTGATCGTCGCCACCAATGTTACGCGCCTCATTCAGCTCGGCCTCAACCAGTTGCGCGACTCGCTCTTTGCCAGCGTCGGCCAATATGCCGTGCGCCAGCTCGCCTACCGGACTTTCGTCCACATGCACGAGCTGTCGTTGCGCTTCCATCTCGAGCGCAAGACCGGCGGCCTGTCGCGCATCATCGAACGCGGCACCAAGGGCATCGAGACGATCGTCCGCTTCACCATTCTCAACACCGTTCCGACCTTTGTCGAATTCCTGCTGACTGCGGTTATCTTCTGGCGTGGCTACGGTTTTTCCTATCTTGCCATCACGGCGATCACAGTCTGGCTCTACATCTGGTTCACCGTCCGCGCGAGCGACTGGCGCATCTCCATCCGCCGCTCGATGAACGAGAGCGATACCGACGCCAATACCAAGGCGATCGATTCGCTCCTGAACTTCGAAACGGTCAAATATTTCGGCAATGAGGAAATGGAAGCCCGGCGCTTCGACCAGTCGATGTCGCGCTATGAGAAAGCCGCCACCGATGTCTGGACGTCGCTCGGCTGGCTGAACTTCGGCCAAGGTTTGATCTTTGGCCTCGGTACCACGGTCATGCTGATATTCTCCGGCTGGGCCGTTCTTAACGGGCATCAAACGGTCGGCGACTTCGTCTTCATCAACTCCATGCTGCTTCAGCTTTCGGTGCCGCTGAACTTCATCGGCTTCGTCTATCGCGAAATCCGCCAGGGCCTGACCGACATCGAGGAGATGTTCGATCTGCTCGAAGTCAAGCCGGAGGTGACGGACGCTGCCGACGCCAAGGAGCTGGTCATCGGCCACGGCGCCATCTCCTTCAAGGATGTGCATTTCGCCTATGACTCTGCCCGGCCGATCCTGAAGGGCATTTCCTTCGAAGTACCAGCCGGCAAGACGGTCGCGGTCGTCGGCCCTTCGGGCGCCGGCAAATCGACGCTGTCACGGCTTCTCTACCGCTTTTACGACGTACAGAGCGGCACGATCACCATCGACGGCCAGGATCTGCGCAAAGTGACGCAGAAGAGCCTGCGCAAGGTGATCGGCATGGTCCCCCAGGACACGGTGCTCTTCAACGATACTATCGCCTACAATATCCGCTATGGTCGACCGGGTGCGAGCGAGAACGAGGTGACGGCCGCTGCGGAGATCGCTCAGATCAGTGACTTCATCCGTCATTTGCCAGAGGGCTTCGACACCAAGGTCGGGGAGCGCGGCCTGAAACTGTCCGGCGGCGAAAAGCAGCGCGTCGCCATTGCCCGTACCATCCTCAAGGCGCCGCCCGTGCTGATCCTCGACGAGGCCACCTCGGCGCTGGATACGACGACCGAACGGGAAATTCAGGCAGCACTGGACGTCGTCTCCAAGAACCGCACGACGCTGGTCATCGCCCACCGGCTGTCCACCGTCATCGGCGCCGATGAGATCATCGTGTTGAAAAGCGGCGAAATCGCCGAACGCGGCACGCATGCCGCCCTCTTGGAGCAGAACGGCCTCTATGCGTCGATGTGGAACCGCCAGCGTGAGGCAACTCAGGCGGAAGAACATCTGAAGCAGGTGCGCGAGAGCGACGATCTCGGCGTGGTCAACAGGCTGGCGCCTGCAAGCTGAAGAATGGCGTCGCCGCGACGTTGCGCGATCGTTGTGGGCAAGTGCGGCGCAGCGATGTTGCGGACTTCGCTTGTCACGTAGTTGAGATAACAGCTTGATAGGTACGGGTCTCACATCAAGGGAGCCCCCAAATGCGTAATTTTGCCAAGGCCTTGACGCTGTTGCTCGTCGTCGGCGTCGCTTCGCCGGTTTTTGCCGAAGATGCCAAGCCGTTTGCGGATGCCAAGGAGATCAACCTCCTCAACCTGCTGCCGCCGCCGCCGGCTAATGATTCGGCGCAGATGAAGGCCGAACTCGGCGAAATCCTGACAATCCAGGTTACCCGCACGCCGGAAATGGCGGCTCGTGCCGTTGCCGATGCGGAAGAGAACGTCTGGCGCTTCTCCGATGTCATCGACAATCCGAAATTCACCAAGGAAAATCTGCCGAAGTTCTCGGCATTCTTCGATCGTGTCGTCGAGACCGAAGGCGCCGTCGTCGATCCGGCGAAGGATGTCTGGAAGCGCCCGCGTCCGCATCTCTACAGCGATCTCGTAAAGCCGATCGTACCGCTCTCCAAGTCCGGCTCCTATCCATCCGGCCACGCCACGGTCGGCACGCTGATGGGCATTGTGCTGGCAAATATGGTACCGGAGAAGCGCGCCGCCATCATGGCCCGGGCCTGGGAGTACGGCCATAACCGCGTCGTCGGCGGCATTCATTACGCCTCCGACATTGAAGCCGCCCACATCGCAGGCACCGTCATCGCCGAAACCATCATGACGCATGACGACTACAAGAGCGAATATGAAGGCGCCAAGGCCGAGTTGCGCGCCGCTCTCGGCCTCTAAATTCCGTCCTGTCATCACAGGTCATGAAAGGCCGCCGCTTCCCGTCGGCGGTCTTTCTTTGCGCCCGGCACGAGTTTCCACAGGCAATGCTTTTCAACGCTACGGATCGTTGGCATCTTGGCCCCGCGCGGATTGCGCTGGGGGCGAGCGTGCGAAAGCATTGCCCATGACAGAGTTTGCCTGTAGTCACGCTCAACTAGTAATCAGAGCAAGACCGCTTATCTTGCTTTCATTCTTTTGACTGGCATGATCTCGTCCGACAACCGGACCCCGGTTTTCGGTGAGGGTGCCCTAACGGAGTAGGCCGTAGATGAGCTTGTTGAACAGTGTACGCAACGTCATCGTCCCGGTGCATAAGGAAGGCTATCCCTTTGTCGCGGGTTTCTTTGTTGCGTCGCTGGTTCTCGGCTGGATCCTCAAGCCGCTCTTTTGGATCGGCTTGATCTTTACGCTCTGGTGCGCCTATTTCTTCCGCGATCCCGAGCGCATGACGCCGCAGGACGACGATCTCGTCGTATCGCCCGCCGACGGCAGGGTTTCCGGCGTACAGATGGTGACGCCGCCGGCCGAGCTCAACCTCGGCCACGAACCGATGCTGCGCGTTTCGATTTTCATGAACGTCTTCGATTGCCATGTGAACCGTTCGCCGATGCGCGGCCGCATCACTACTGTCGCCTATCGTCAGGGCAGCTTCCTCAATGCGGAACTGGACAAGGCAAGTGAACAGAACGAGCGCAACGGCCTCGTCGTCGAGACGAAGCATGGCGAGATCGGCGTCGTGCAGATTGCCGGCCTCGTCGCCCGCCGCATCCTCTGCTTCGTCAATGAGAACGAGCCGGTCGACGCTGGCGAGCGCATCGGCCTCATTCGCTTCGGCTCGCGCCTCGATGTCTTCCTGCCGGCAGAAGCGGCGGCGCGCGTCGCAGTCGGCCAAAGGGCAATCGCCGGCGAAACCGTGATTGCCGAATTCGGCTCGTTGAAGGGCCCCATCCTTAGCCGCCGTAGCTGAGCCCGGAGAAAACGAGCGAGATGAAGACGCCTTTTCCGCCCTTCGAGCCGCATGGTCCCAACGACGAGGCGCGCGGGCCGCGCCTGCGGGAAATCCCGCTACGGCTGATGGTGCCGAACATGATCACCGTGCTGGCGATCTGCGCGGGCCTGACCGGCATCCGTCTCGCCTTCGAAAATCGTTACGAGCTCGCGGTCGTGGCCGTGCTTGTCGCCGCTTTCCTCGATGGCATCGACGGACGCGTGGCACGGCTGATGAAGGCCACCTCCAAGTTCGGCGCGCAGATGGATTCGCTTGCCGACATCGTCAACTTCGGTGTCGCGCCGGCACTCGTGGTCTACGTCTTCCTGCTCGATCAAGCCCGCTCGCTCGGCTGGATCGCGGCGCTGATCTACACCATCGCGGCCGGCCTGCGCCTTGCACGCTTCAACGTCATGGCGGAACGGGAGAACAAGGCGTCGTGGCAGTCTGAATATTTTGTCGGCGTACCGGCGCCAGCCGGGGCGATGCTGGTGTTGCTGCCGGTCTATCTCGGTTTTCTGGGGCTGGCACCCACCAGGACCTTTGCCTATTGGGGCGCCGCCTACACCGTGTTGATCGGCTTTCTGCTGGTCAGCCGCCTGCCCGTCTGGTCCGGAAAAACGGAAGGCAGCCGCATTCGCCGCGATCTCGTGCTGCCGATCATGCTTGCCCTCGTCGTCTATGTGGCGCTGCTGATGAGCTATACCTGGCATGTCATGGTGGTCACCGTCGTTGCCTATCTCCTGTCGTTGCCCTTGGGCGCCCGTTCCTGGACACGCAAATACGGCACCTTCACCATCAACGGCCCCGCCGATCCTGATGTGGATGATTCAAACGACGATATCGGCCGGCATATCTAGCGCCTAAAACCAGGCCCGATTTGACGTCGGCAATCGGGTTGTAGTTGTGCTGCAGCAAGAATTGGGATGGCCAATCGCGATAAAATCGCGGTCGCCCATCGCTCTCTCTGGCCAAATTCCGTTGTGGTTAACGCAACTCATTAACGAAAAATAAATAACTAAATTAGATATGTTTTGCGTTAAATTTCGCGCCACCCTCGCGAAATATGGTCGGTGTTTACAAAAGCTGATTGGCGAATGCCTTTGATTTGTCATGATTTATGACAAAACAGCATCGCACGGCAGAATCAAAAAACACCCTGGGAACACGTTGAGGAGGTAACACATGACCACGAAAAAAGACGAATCAGCACAACCGCAAGTTAAGATCGATCCTACTCTGCTCTATCGCCCGCTTGGCCTCAAGGCTGTCCTGGCAGCACATCTGATGCTGAAGACCCAGCCGCTGAAGAAGAAGATCGCTTAAAGCCTGCCGCATCCGATCGAATGCAAGCCGTTCAGAGAAGGCTCAACTGGCCATCGCCGGGATCAAGCTTCTTCGACGGCTTGGCAGGAGGTTCGATCGCAACGGGTACCTGCAGCTCCGGTCCCATATTCGCGACCTTGTTGACGCGATCCGAAACCGGAATCGCCTCGAAAAAATCCTCCTGAACCGGCCCCATCAGATCGAGGAGCTCACGCGGCTCCTGCGTCTTGCAATCGAGCCAGCGCGTGAAATCTTCCGGCTTGACGACAACAGGCATCCGGTCGTGAATCGGACGCATCGTTCGGTTCGCTGATGTCGTCAGGATCGCACCGGTATCGACCTCGGAACCATCGGCTGACGACCAGGTCTCCATCAGTCCGGCAAAGGCGATGACGCCACCGTGGCGTGGACGGATCCAATAGGCCTGCGATTTCTCGCCGCTCTCCTTCGACGGACGATGCCATTCGTAAAAGCCCGATGCCGGGATCAGGATGCGCCGATGGCGCATGGCGGCGCGGA
This sequence comes from Rhizobium sp. LEGMi-198b, assembly GCF_054114205.1. Taxonomy (NCBI): domain Bacteria; kingdom Pseudomonadati; phylum Pseudomonadota; class Alphaproteobacteria; order Hyphomicrobiales; family Rhizobiaceae; genus Rhizobium; species Rhizobium sp. LEGMi-198b. Next base: position 286,699 of record NZ_JBSYVH010000001.1, read on the forward strand.
ACGATGCCTTGCCGATCGCGGTTTCTGCGCGGGCATTGATCAGCAACGGAAATTCCTTGGGATCCTTCACCCAGGCCGGCGTGAAACCCCAGCGCACCAGCAGCGCGCGGCGATCCGGCAAATTGCTGCCCCGCTCCTGCCGATCGCCTGAAACGACGACCAGAATCGGTTGTGTAGGGGCAATGTTGAAGCGCGCGGGAAAGTCTTCATGCTCGAGATAACCGAGCAATTCCCGTACCTTCTTCTCCGTTTCGGTCAACGCAAATCGTCCGCACATGCAGCTTGTTTTGCACCCGCAAGGCGCCCGGTCAAGAACAAGGTCAGTTGCGAGGACCAAAGAGAATGATGGTCGCGCCCGCAAGGCAAACGGCAGCGCCGGAGAGATCCCAGCGATCCGGCGAACGCCCCTCGACAAGCCAGAGCCAGAGTAGGGAAGCAACGATATAGACGCCACCATAAGCGGCAAAGGTGCGCCCCGCCGCATCGCTCGGCACCAATGTCAGCAACCAAGCAAACAGCGCCAGCGACACCAGACCGGGCGCAAGCCACCAGATCGGCTTTGCTAGCCGCAGCCACGCCCAGAAGGCGAAACAGCCGGCAATTTCGGCCAGCGCCGCGAGCGCATAAAGTCCATAGGTCATCATGATTTCGGCAGCCTGGCTGGCGGATCCGAATCGCCGCCATTCTCATTCGCGAGTAAAAGGGCTTTTATTTCGGACGACAAGCACCGTATCCTTTGCCGCCGATATCTTCACCAGAACCCGAATCGACCCATGACCTCCACCCCTCGCCCCGCCTCCTCCGCCATCCTCGAACGTGACGGCCGGTTCCTGCTGGTGTTGCGGCGCAATCCGCCATCCGCAGACATGTATGCCTTTCCCGGCGGGCGAGCCGAAGACGGCGAAACGCCGTCGGAAACGGCATTGCGGGAGTTCAGGGAAGAGACCGGAATATCAGCCCGAAACCCCCGTCTCTACGAGACCTACGATCTCAGGAGCCATGCAGCAGACGGGAAGCTCGTCAGCCATTTCGTTCTGTCGGTCTTTCTGGTCGATGCCGACGAGGATGCGATTGCCGAAGCTGCCGACGATGCCGCGGCGATCGGCTGGTATTCGCTGGAAGAGATCCGCGTCCTGCCCGTTCCGGCGAGCGTGCTCGAATGCGCCGAACGGCTGACGGCTGCTCGGGTCTAACAAGATATTCGAAGCCCCAGCGTTAACGATGCGTAACAATAACGGCGTGGAAAGTGAGGCTTTCGCCTTGCTCCGGTCATGCTTGGCATATCAACTGTGTGTATGAATCACCGTCGCCTCATCAACCTGTTCCCGGTCTGCGCCGCGTTTGTGGCCGCATTTCCGGCCTTTGCGCAGCCTCCGGCGAGCGTTCCGGAGGCGCAGGTGCCGGGCAACACCGATAATGCTGAGCGGCCGACGCCCTATGACGATCAGTTGTCACGGCTCGCCGAAATTCTCGGCTCGATCCACTATCTGCGCAATCTCTGCAACACCGGAAAAGAAGATTCCTGGCGGGCTGATATGCAGCGATTGCTGGACGCAGAGACGAAAGACGAGCCGAAACGCAAGGAAAAACTGACTGCCTCGTTCAACCGAGGATATAGATCCTTTGCATCGGTTTACACGGATTGCACGCCGCAGGCTATCGTGGCTGAGGAGCGCTACCGTAACGAAGGTGCAACACTTGCCACAGAAATAACCGCTCGCTTTGGAAATTGACGATTTATTAACCCCTTTTCATGCCGAGCCGTGTCGTTTTAGGAAAAGGCTGATAAAGTCGTTAATCAAGCGGTAAGGACATGGACGTCTCGAGGAACGAAACAATGGAACCAAGCCTGAACGACATCGACGACATGATTGTCCACGAAAAAAGGCAGGCAGCGCTGGAATACCAGAACGAGGCCTGGGCTGACGGGATGGCTGACGGCATCGAGCCGGAAATCATCGCCGACGCTGCAATTGCCCATGCCATCCGCGAGACTATTCGCATTCAGGGAGAACAGGGCGCAGAAGCCTTGCTCGAATCACTTAGGGACCGCATGCTTGCTGGTGAATTCTCTCCGAACCGCACCCTGCAATAACAGCCAGAGATCCCTATGCACACCGTACCGGGCAATGAGTTTCGACGTTCCATTGCCTCGCTTGCCGTAGCGACCATGTTTTTCGGCAGCCTCGCCCTCCCTTTCCCGGCCTTTGCCTTCTCCCAGCTCAATCCGCCCGCCGCCCAGCCGGGCGTTGCCGGGAAATCAGCGCAGCAGCGCAATGACAAGCCGGTCGAAGAGGCGCTGGAGGCACCCTCAAAAACAATTCCCGCACCCGATCCGCTGGTTAACAACCAGGCCGGACAGAGCAGTGGTGCCGCATCGAGCAGTGCACCGAATGGCGGCAAGCAGGCGGAGATTCTCTTCGATATCAGCAAGGCGCCTGAGCCGGTGCGCAAGCTGCGGGAAGCGATCGTCGAGGCGGCCGCCTCCGGCGATCTCGAGCGTCTGCGTCCGCTGATGAACGTTGGCGGCGGCCTCAAGCAGACGCAGGTAACGGCGGACGATCCGACCGAAGACCCGATCAAGACGCTGCATGATCTTTCCGGCGATCCAGATGGTATCGAGATCCTCTCCATTCTCCTTGACATCATGTCGTCCGGCTTTGCGCATGTCGGCCAGGGCACACCGGATGAAATGTATGTCTGGCCCTATTTCGCGGAGAAGGACATCAAGTCCCTGACTGCGCCGGAAAAGGTCGATTTGATGCGCATCGTTACCGCCGGCGATTTCTCCGACATGCTGGAATTCGGCGGCTATAATTTCTACCGCGTCGGCATCACGCCCGATGGCAAGTGGAAATTCTTCACGTCGGGCGAATGATCCCTGCTCAGAACTTGCGGTTCCCGACCGGAGGCCTTACCTCTGAGCGATAGGCCAAATTAGCGGGTCCACAATGCCAGCCGTATTCCTCAGAGATCGCTCCTTTCTTCGCGTCACCGGCGCGGAGGCGGAAGCCTTCCTGCACAATCTCATCACCACCGATCTTGCCTCGCTCGGCGCGGACGAGGCCCGTCCCGGCGCGCTCCTCACACCGCAAGGCAAGATCCTGTTCGATTTCATGATCTGGCGGGATGGCCCCGGCTTTCTGTTGGAGACCGATGCAGCGCAGAGAGAAGGGCTTCTGAAGCGGCTCACCATGTACCGCCTGCGCGCACCGGTCGATTTTGCTGTAATAGAGACGGAAGGCGTCACGGTCGCCTGGGGCGAGAATGCGGCTGAAAGCCGGAAGGACAGCCGTTTTGCCAATGCAGGGATCACGCTGACGCGCACGCCCGGCCAGCACGGCGACGATGCGGAGGCGCTCTACCAGACGCTCCGCATCGCCAATGGCATTGCACTTTCCGGCCAGGATTTCGCCCTGCAGGATGCTTTTCCGCATGACGTGCTGATGGATCTGAACGGCGGCCTCGGCTTCCGCAAGGGCTGCTATGTCGGTCAGGAAGTGGTGTCCCGCATGCAGCATCGCGGCACGGCACGCCGGCGGGTCGTCATCGTCAGCGGCAGCGCCGATCTGCCCGCCACCGGCACCGAGTTGACTGCCGATGGCAAGCCGATCGGCACGCTCGGTTCGATCGAGGGCGCCAAGGGCCTTGCCATCGTCCGCATCGACCGCGCCGGCGAAGCCATCGCCGCCGGCACGCCGATCCTTGCGGCAGATCGCGAAGTTTCGCTCGCGCTGCCCGCCTGGTCCGGCCTCTCCTTCCCCACGCAGAGCGATGAGGCTTCGGCATGACAGCGGGTAATATCCCGCGCGCCTGGCAGCGCATGTTGTCCGGCCGCAGGCTGGATCTGCTGGACCCTTCGCCGCTCGACGTCGAGATCAGCGATATTGCCCACGGGCTTGCCCGCGTGGCGCGCTGGAACGGCCAGACCTCCGGGGATCACGCTTTCTCGGTGGCGCAACACAGTCTCGTGGTGGAGACGATCTTCCGGCATCTCAACCAGCCGACGCCGGACGAGCAGTTAGCGGCGCTGCTGCACGATGCGCCCGAATATGTCATCGGCGACATGATCTCGCCGTTCAAATCCGTGGTCGGCGGCGACTACAAGGTGGTGGAGAAGCGCCTGGAAGCCGCGATCTACCGACGCTTTACCCTGCCGCCGCATTGCGGGCCGGCATTGAAGGAAAAGATCAAGAAGGCCGATACGGTCTCTGCCTATTTCGAGGCGACGCTGCTTGCCGGTTTCACGCCGCAGGAAGCGCGCAAGTTCTTCGGCCAGCCTCGCGGCATTACGCAGGAGATGTTGCCGATGGAACCGATGCCGGCGATCGAAGCACAGAGGCTTTTCCTGGCGCGCTTCGCGGCGATCGAGGCAGAACGCGCCATCGTGAGAACCGACGCATGACCGCGATTGTCGTATCGCCGCTGGCACGCATCGCCGAGATGGCCGTTCGTCACGGCGCATCCGAAATGATCAGCTTGATGGCCAAGGAACAGACGTTTCACCGGCCGGCGGTGATCAAAGCAGAACGGCACCTGCTGCTTGGCATGAACGACATCAGCTTTCCCGGCACCGGCGACCTTGTGGCACCGCAGGAAACGCATGTCCGCGATATCATCGATTTTGCCAGAAACTGGGATCGCACGGCACCGCTACTGATCCATTGCTGGATGGGCGTGTCGCGCTCCCCCGCGGCCGCGCTGATCGCAGCGCTTGCCGTCCATCCCGAGCAGGACGATCTGGCGCTTGCCCATCGGCTGCGCAGCGCCTCGCCCTATGCGACGCCGAATGCACGGCTGATCATGATCGGTGACCAGATGCTTGACCGCAAAGGCCGGCTCGTCGACGCCGTCAAAGCGATCGGCCGTGGCGCCGATGCGGACGGCAACGCGCCCTTTGTCTTGTCGCTACAAACGGAAATCGGCGTCATATAAAAACGGAGACTGCGCTTGCGCAATCTCCGTCCATTTTCAGCTTTTACGAGAACGGCCGATCAGGCGGCAACGCTATCCGACGGATCGGGATCGTATTGACCGTAGGTATTCTGATAGACATTCATCGAGGCCTCCATCTCTTTGATGAAGACTTCCAACGCATTCTGGCTGGTATTGTCGCTCGTGGCCGTGCCGCCGCTGCTGCTGTTGGACGTCTTTTCCACGGATGAGGTGTCGGTGGCTGACGAATCAGTGCTGGTCTCGCCACTGCCGCTGCTCTGCTGCATCTGCAGCAGCATAGACGCCAGATTGCCCGAGAAAGCGCCCGTGGCGCTCTGATCGCTGCTGTCGTCACTGTCCTCGTCGGCAAGAACGCTTGCAGACAGGAGGCCGGATTGTGCTGCTTCCTGCAGCTCCTGGGCGTCCACAACGCCATCGTGATTCTTATCAAGGGGATTGTACGAGGCAGCGCTCATGCTGCTTCCAACTGAAGAAATACCACTCATCCAAATCTCCTGAAGTAAACGCTGTCAGGCGTTTTCGGTGGGACGCAGTACGCTCGTTGAAATGCCGATTGGCATAGGCCGATTTTCGGAGGCGGTCAAAGATAGGTGTTAATTGATTATTAACCCCAATTGACAGGCAGCGAATCATATTGGCGGTGGACCTCTGCGAGCGAGAGACAACCGCTGCTTGGCGCAGATCACGACAGTCGAGCGAATCACCCTTGGCGCAGGGCTATTCGATAACGGCGCAAGCCAGCCGTTTACCGGCGCCGCCGACAGGTTGGCTGCGGTAATCATCCGACTCCGCATGGATCATCAGCGTTCGGCCGCGAATGCCGTTTTTGCCGTCCAGCAAGACCATGCCGTTGAAGACTTGCGCCCTGAGCTTGCCGTCCTGATCGACATATTGATTAGGCATGTCGCCGGCATGCGGGCCATTGGCCGCAAGCAGGCCGTGTTCGGCATTTGCGGGATTGAAATGGCCGCCGGCGGATTCGAAGCCGTGCGTGTGGTCACAATGATTGTTCTCGTGAATATGGAAGGCGACCCATCGATTGGCAGGCAGGCCGGACACGTCAAGTTCGATCAGCACGCCCGTCTTCGCCTCGGTCAGGACCGCCCGTCCCGCCTGTTTGCCGTCGACACCGATAAAATTGGCAATTGCCGTCTGCTTGTCCTGCGCAGTCGCGGGCAGAGCTGCCGTCAAGGCCAGGGCCGCAGCAATAATGATCGTCCTCATGGAACATTCTCCCGTTTGAGTCGTGAAGGCAACGCATCACAGGGTCGGGTGTTCCCGCGAGAAGAGAAATGGGCAGGTCTTGGACGCAAAAAGGCCCGCCACTGTCCGGCGGGCCTTTATGATGGCATGGCCAAGGCGACCGCTCAGGCCGCCATGCTGCTGTCCACGTCGTATTGGCCGTAAGTGCTGTTGTAAGCATCCATCGGCGTCAACAGATCGAGGTCGTAAGCATTACTGGCCGCGGACATTTTGCCCGTCGTCGCGCTACCGGTGGGCATTTGCATCAGCTTTGCCATCAGGCTGCCCAATGCGCCATTAGCGCTACCGTTATCGACCGCATCGGTCTCGAGAATGCCCGGACGCTCGTCGGCTTCGCGCTCTTCACGACTCAAAACACCGTCGTCATTCGCATCGAGCCGCGAAAGCGTACCGCGATAAGGATAGGTACTATTGGATGTGGAAGATACATGGGACATACAAACCTCCTTGGGTGAGGAGCCGCCTCATGCGACGTCGTTTGTACGCAATACGTTCTGGTTAACTATGAGTGTTGATAGGCTGATTTGCCGCCCGGGTAAAGACGAATTGTTAATGAGTATTAACAATAGTTTTCAAGTTATAAATCGCTATTTCCTAATAAGTCTATGATGGCCGACCGCGCGATGCGTCCCGCTCTCTATCTGGTAATTCACTGTAATCATAGGGAAAATCGGCCGATTGGCCCTTCCTGTCCTGGTCTTTTCGTATAATGTAACGACGGAAGCCCATGGAGTGGATATGACTGAACTGCTGCTGATCGTGATTGTGGTCGTGGGTATTTTGATCCTGCGCAGCTACAACCAACGGCTACAACGGCTGGAAAGCCGCGTTTCAGAGCTGCAAAATGCGCTTGCCGGGCACGTGTTGTCGGTCGGTGCAGGCGAATCAGCAGCAGCGGCAGAGTCTGTTGAAGAGGTAATCGAAGCGTCCGAAACCGCGGCGCAGCCATTGACCGAAGCCGCTGCAGAGACAATGTCAGACATGGAGGAAGCCGCCTTTTCCGATGGCGGCACGCCAGAGCAACAAGAGGACATGGTCGCGGCCGCCCTTCAGCAGAAAGACGAAAGTCTGGAGAGCACGATTGGCGCCCGCTGGGCCGTCTGGGTGGGCGGTATTGCGCTGGCGCTCGGCGGCATCTTCCTGGTCAAATATTCGATCGAAAGCGGCCTGCTCAGTCCTGTCGTGCGGCTGGTGCTTGCCGCCATCTTCGGCTTGGTCCTTATCGCTGCTGGCGAAGTCATCCGGCGCCGGTCCGAGCCTATGCTGGCCAACACCTTCCAGAACGCGATGATCCCCGGCGTGCTGACGGCGGCGGGTGTCGTCGCGCTGTTCGGCTCGACCTATGCTGCCCATGGCATTTACGGCTTCATCGGACCGGCGGCCGCCTTCGTCCTTCTGGGGCTGATTTCGCTCGCCACGCTTGGCCTGTCGCTGCTGCATGGCCAGGCGCTTGCGGGGCTTGGGCTCCTGGCTTCCATGATCACCCCGGTGCTCATTGCCTCGACGGCGCCAAGACCGTGGACGCTGTTCGGCTATCTCGTCTTCACGTGGCTCGCCACCATTGCGGCATCGCGCCTGCGCCGTTGGCACACCGTACCGTCTTTCGCCAATGCCCTCCTCAGCATCTGGCCGCTGCTTTACATCTTCAATAGCGATGTCGTCGACCTGCCCCCGGTTACTCTGGCCATGCTGGCGATGATCGCCGGCACGATTTTCATTTGGCCCGGACGCTATGGAGCAGCCGCAACGATCGAGAAAGATATAGATTCGGTCGAAACCGAGGAGTTATCGGTCGCACCACCGGCCAGCCATTGGGCCGCGTTCCTGGCGCGCGCACCGCTTGGAATGACGCTGACGGCATCGATCGGCAGCGCCGCGGTCGCCCTGGCCTTCCTCGCTTACAGTCTTCTGTACGGATACCCGCTCCCGGACGCATCGCTGCTCTTCGCTGTGATCGTCGCAACCGTTGCGGCCTTCGGAGCCAGCCGCGTGTATGCGGCCTGGGCGGCAATCCTGTCGGCGATAGCGGCCGGCTTTGGCATGTTCATCGCCCTGATGCAGCCGGAGATCGGTGCGGAGCTGAACATAGCGCAGATCGTTCCGGCACTTTCCCATCTTGTCGTCTATGACGGTCTCGGCCTTGGCGCGATCTTTGTCATCGCCGGCTTCTTCTTTCTCAAGCGTTTTGGCGAAAGCGAGAAGCCCTTTGCCGCGCTATGGAGCGCGATCATGGTCGCCACGCCGCTGACGATCGCCGTGATCAGCTATGTCACCTTCGGCAACTGGATGCGCGACTGGCTGCATGGGCTTTATGGCATCGTGCTTGCTGCGGTCCTGATGGCGCTCGCCGAATTGCAGCACCGCCGTTCCCCGGAAGCCAACGGGGCCTTGCCGACCAATATCCTCGCGGCAGGCTCCTTCGCTGCCCTGGTCTTCGCTCTTCATACGCTGACCCATGACGCCACCCCGACGATACTGCTGCCGGTGCTTGGCATGGCATTTCTGCTCGCCGGGCGCGCCCGCTCCTGGCCGGCCCTGCCATGGACGATGGTTGCGGCGCTGCTCATCACCCTCGGGCGCATTGCCTGGCAGCCGACCATCGTCGACCCGGATGAACTCGGCACGACGCCGATCTTCAACATGCTGCTTGCTGGTTACGGCATCCCCGCGGCCCTCGCCGTCTGGGCCGCCTTCGAGCTCAGGCATTCGCAGGACCTCCGGCTGCGCAACACGCTGCAGGCGCTTGCGAGCTTCCTGGTGCTGCTGACCATCGCAATCCTGGTGCGCCATGCGATGAACGGCGGCGTCTTGAATGCAAACATTCCGACGCTCAGCGAACAATCGATCTACACATTGCTGGCGATCGGCGCCTCGGCGACGCTGATGGCGCTTGATCTCAGCGCATCGAGCCCCGTCTTCCGTTATGGCGGAATGGCGCTCGGTGTCCTCTCCGTCATCCTGATCCTGTCGTTGCATTTGCTCGGGCTCAACCCCTTCATGACAGGCGAAAGCACCGGCGGGATTCCTTTCTTCAACCTGTTGCTGCTCGGCTATCTGCTGCCGGCGATCGCCTATGGCGGCTTGGCGCTCTATGCGCGGGGCAGACGGCCACGGCCTTATGTGACGATGTTGGCCGTCGCCGGCGCGGTCATGGCCTTTGCCTGGGCGACGCTGTCGGTGCGCCGTTTCTGGCAGGGCGAATACATCCCGTTCTGGAATGACTTCATCCAGGGGGAAGTCTATTCCTATTCCGTCGTCTGGCTGCTGATCGGCATCGCCCTTCTTTGGCTTGGGGCGCGTTTCGATGCTCGCAGCCTGCGTATCGCGTCGGCTGCGCTGGTGTTCGTCGCTGTCGTGAAAGTGTTTCTGATCGACATGGCAAATCTCGAAGGCTTCCTGCGGGCACTATCGTTCATCGGCCTCGGCGCGGTGCTGATCGGCATCGGCCTGTTCTATCAGAAGGTCCTGACGGGGAGGAAAACGACGGAATGATTGCGGCGAATCTCTGCGCCCGGTAGGAACGCACGAGATCATTCCGACAGATCACTCCGACATGGGGCCGAAGATGGATACCAACAGGATGGCGCGGGCCTTTGCCCCGTTCGAGACGCTCGCCGCGCAGCTTATTCCACATGCGGCCGATGGCGACGACGGCTCGCACGACGTCGCCCACATCCTGCGCGTCTTCAAGAGCGCCATGTCGATCCAGGCCGAAGAAGGCGGCGATGCCCGCATCCTCGCCGCCGCCGTATTGCTGCATGATTGCGTCTCGGTGGAGAAAAATTCGCCGCATCGCGCCCAGGCATCGCGGCTGGCAGCCGAGAAGGCCTCGGGCATCCTGAGGGAGCTTGGATGGGCTGGCGAGGATATCGCCGCCGTATCGCACGCGATCACCACGCACAGCTTTTCCGCCAATATTCCGCCGGAAACGCCGGAGGCGAAAATGCTGCAGGATGCCGACCGGCTGGATGCGATCGGCATGGTCGGCGCTGCCCGTTGTTTCTATATCGCGGGGCGCCTGGGCTCGGGCCTCTACGATCCGTTCGACCCGCTCGCGACAGAGCGGCCGCTGGACGACAAGCGCTTCGCCATTGACCATTTCGAGACAAAGCTGTTCAAACTAGCGGATGGGTTTAAAACCGAAACCGGCCGCAGGTTTGCCGGCGAGCGGCACGAGCGGTTGAAGACGGTGCTGGCAATGTTCATCGACGAAATCTGAGGGCTATTCATGCGGATCAGCGATCTCTTCATCTATCCGCTCAAGAGTGCGCGCGGCATTGCCATTCCATCCGCCTCCGTCGACGCTTTCGGCCTGGTCGGCGATCGTCGCGCCATGCTGGTCGAACCATCAGGCCAATTCATCACGCAACGCGAATTGCAGGATCTTGCCCGCATCGACATCCAGCCTGGCCCCTCCTATCTGCGTCTGAAAATGGAGGGCAAGGCCGACATCATCGTGCCTCCGCCGCACCCGGACAACCGCATGGATGTCGTCGTCTGGAAATCGGATGTCAGCGCTTCTGTTGCCGACGAGGAAACCAACAAGGCCCTGTCGGCGTGGCTCGGTCGCGACGTCAAAATGGTCTTCTTCGACAGGCTCGCCAAGCGCGTCGCCAATCCGGAATGGGCCGGCGGCGACGCGCCGGTTACCTTCGTCGACGGATACCAGATCCTGATCACCACCACCGGCTCGCTGAAGGCGCTAAATGCCGATCTTGCCACCCATGGCGAGGGTTCGGTCGGCATGGAGCGTTTTCGCCCCAACATCGTCATCGACTGCGATGAGGAGTGGCCCGAGGACCGCTGGGCGGCGATCGAGATCGGCGGCATTCGGCTCGATCTCGTCAAGCCATGCGCCCGCTGCATCATGACGACGCAGGACCAGAAAACCGGCTCGCGCGACGTTCCGAACCCGATGCCCGCCATGGGCCGCGTCCGCATGTCTGCCGACCGCCGCGTCCCCGGTCCGCTCTTCGGCTGGAATGCCGCACCGCGCGGCGAAGGCACGGTAAAGATCGGCGATACGGTGACCGTGATCGAGGGGCGGCCCGAGGGCTGGTCATTCAAACGGCGATAGTCGTTCTACCACTTGTTTAGTGCTTGCGGGCCTGAGGCAGCAGGTTCATGTTTATCGCCATATTGAAGACCGTTGGTTGCGGCTGAAGGAGCCGTGGCGCACCGGGCTTTTTCGAGGTGCGTCCGATGGAATGTGCGGGCTGCGGTTTCGATATTCAGAGCGGTTTTGCTTTCTGTCCGCGATGCGGCGCAAAGCAACCCATCTCCTGCGCCGCGTGCGGCTTTCCCTGTCAGCCTGATTTTGCTTTCTGCCCCCGATGCGGCGCCGCGATTTCCGACAAAGCCCCATCCGCAGCCAAGCCGATCATCGAGGCTCCGCCGGCAAAATCCGGGGACGATGCCGACCGGCGACCGGTGACCGTGCTTTTTGCCGATCTCTGCGGCTTCACGACATTGAGCGAGCAGATCGACCCGGAAGTGATGCGGGTGCTGCAGAACGAATTGTTCGAAGAGATGACCCAGGCGGTCGAGGCCTATGGCGGCTTTGTCGACAAGTTCGTCGGCGATGCGCTGCTGGCTCTGTTCGGCGCGCCGGTTGCCCATGAGGACGATCCGATGCGGGCACTGAATGCAGCGCTCAACATGATCGATCGGGCGACGCAGGTCGGCGAGCGCTGGCAGCCGCGCGCCGGCGTACCGCTACGTCTGCATATCGGCATCAACAGCGGCCCGGTCGTCACCGGCGGCTTCGGCGCCGTTAGCACAAAATCCTATTCCGTCACCGGCGACACGGTGAATACCGCCCAACGCCTGCAATCCATGGCCGGCGAAAACGATATCCTCGTCGGGCCGCTGACCTATCGCCTCACCCGCCATGCCTTCGCTTTCGACAGCCTCGGCGCCCAAGCCTTGCGCGGCAAAAGCGGCAACGTGCTTGTCCATCGGCTGACAGGACCTTTGGAGGCACCGCATACGGCGCGCGGGCTCGAGAGTTTCGGCCTGCGAGCCCCGATGATCGGACGGGATACCGAATTGTCGCGGCTATTGACCTGTCTCGACCTTGCCTGCGGCGGTGCGGCGCAACTTGTCCGCCTCATCGGCGAAGCCGGCATCGGCAAGTCGCGGCTGGTCAATGAATTCATCGGGATCGCCGGCAATGCAGCCCGCTTTCAGGGCCTAGCCATCCGCAAGGCGACCTGCTCCCCTCTCGGCGAACAGTCCTATGGCACGCTTGCCGCGGTCGTGCGCAGTGCCTACGGCATCGGCGAGCGGGACAATCTCGACAGGACGCGACAATTACTGGCGACGGGTTTCCGCGCGCTCGATCTCACGCAGGAGGATGTCGAGGGACTTTCGCCGCTCTTTCTGCATGTCCTCGGCCTCGGTGACCCCAGTGGAGCGCTGCGGCACATCGAGCCGGAACAGTTGCGGCGGCAGATCTTCTATGCGGTCCGCACCGTCTTCGAGCGGCGGCTGGCGCAGGGTCCTCTACTGCTTGTCATCGAGGATCTGCATTGGGCGGATGCGGCCTCGCTGGAAGTGCTTCGCTTCATGCTGGATCGGCTGGAGCGCAGCCGGCTGATGCTGCTTGCGATCTACCGGCCGACATCGCAGATCGATCCGCTGGACTCCAATCGCGTCAGCGTTACCGTCCAACGTCTTGGCCCACTCAACGCAACCGACGGGCAGAAGCTGCTCGCCGCGTTTTTCGGCGAGAGCCATAGCAAGCTGCCGGTCGCGATGCGCAAGCGCATCCTTGATCGCGCCGGCGGCAATCCGCTCTTCATCGAAGAGATCCTGCGGGGATTGATCGATATGGGCAGGCTGCACAATGACGGTCAGCGCTGGCAAGTTGCGGCGGAAGAGACGGATGTCGATATTCCAGTCAATCTGCAGGCTCTCTTGCTTGCCCGCGTCGATCGTCTGCCGCAGGAGATTAGACGGTTGGCGCAGGAGGCGGCGGTGGTCGGCCCGAAGTTCGACACCGCCCTGCTCTGCTCCGTCGCCACCGACCCGACTGCCATCGATGCTGCGTTGGATTATCTCTGCGATGCAAATATCATCGAGGAATTGCGCGGGCCTGATGCCGGTGTTTCTCCCGCCTATCGCTTCAGCCAGTCCCTGCTGCATGACGTCATCTACCATAATCTCCTGCTGCAACGGCGCATGGAGCTTCATCACCGGATCGGACGGGTTCTGGAGCGCCAATATGGCTCAGCGCCCGACCGGCCGGAGCATTTATCACAGCTCGGTCATCATTTCAGCCTGACCACCGAGAAGGCAAAGGGGGCCAGCTACCTGATGGCTGCCGGCGATCTGGCGCGCAAGACCTACGCCAATGACGACGCGATGCGCCTCTACCGCCAGGCGCTTGCCGCCTTTGCAAACGAGCCGGAGGTGGCGCCGGAACAATTGGCACTCTTGGAGCGTCTCGCCGATCTCTGCGGCCCTGCCGGTCGCCGCGATGCCGCCTTGAACCATTATCAGCAAGCGCTTGCGATCCATCGTACCGGAGACGATCGGATCGCGGCGGCGAGGATATTGCGTAAGATCGGCCGGCTGCATCTCGAAGCGGGCCGCCGCGATCAAGCGGAGGCACATTGCGCCGAGGCCGAAGTCATGATCGCGACAATAGATGCGCCGATCGAACATGCGCATCTCCTGCAGGAGCGCGGCCATCTGGCGTTCCGCATGGGCGATCAGGCCGCTGCCGCCGAATGGGCGACACAGGCCCTGCAGCGGCTGCAAACGCTACCGATTGACGGAACGACCGAGGCCGGACGGGAGGCAGCGCGAGCGATGGCGGAGGCGCTGAACACCAAGGGCGCTGCACTCGCACGGCTCGGTCGCCGCCGCGATGCCGTGCAGGAAGTGGAGCGCAGCCTCACCGTTGCCGAAAAGGCCGATCTGCAAAGTGCCGCCTGTCGGGCCTATTCCAATCTCGGCGTGCTCTACACAATTGTCGATCCGGCCAACGCCATCAAAGTTTGCCGGCGCGGGCTGGAGGTCGCAACCCGGATCGGCGATCTCGGCTTCCAGGCACGCCTTCTCGCCAACCTCGCCGTTTCCTGCTGCACCTTCACGGATCGTTGCGCCGCCGAAGGTGTGCCGGCGGCGGAGAAGGCAGTGGAGATCGATCGCGCACTCGATCAGCGTGACCATCTCTCCGTACCGCTGATCGTCCTCGGGCAGATCCATCAATGCCATGGGCAGCCGAAGCTAGCTCGTAAGTATTACGAGGAAGCCCTTGAGGTCGCGAAGGAAATTGACGAACCGCAACTGCTTTTTCCGTGCTATGATGGCCTGGCGACACTGAGCCTTGAGCATGACGACATGGATGAGGCGGAACGGTATTTCTCGCTGGCACAGGATGTGTGCATCCGCCACAACCTCGATCCAGGCACACTCGTCGTATTGCCGTTTCTCGACTGATTGTCCTCGTCATGATGGTCGTCGGAGATCCATTGGGAGAATCGATTCAAGCACTTAAAGGGAGGAACGAACCATGCAGGAGAACCACGCCGGAAGACCATTGCAGCCTGGAGATCGCGCACCGAACGTCGTGCTGGATGCGATCACGCGGCAGGGCAAGGTCGCCATCGACGATTTTCGCGGCCAGAAGCCGGTGTTTGTCGGATTGTTCCGCGGGCTGCATTGCCCCTTCTGTCGCCGGCAGATCGCCGCCATGGCCGAGCTCACCGATGCATTGCAGGAAAAAGGCATAGACAGCCTGACCGTCGTCAACACGCCGATCGAGCGCGCCCGCCTCTACTTCCGCTACCATCCGCTTCCCAATTTGCTGGCAGCCTCCGACCCGGAACGGGTGTCGCACAAGGCCTTCGGCCTGCCGAATCTTCAGTTTACCGAGGCTGAGAATGACTGGCCGCACAAGGTCAGCATGGATGCGGTGATGTCGATGCGCATCGATCTGCCAGGCGAGCTTCCAGAGCCCATGAACCCGATGGCAGCGATGGAATTCCTCGACAAGGCGGACGGCTATGAAGTCAACGAGGATGACAAGCGGATGATCGCCACCGGCGAAGGCCAGCTTGTCGGCGAATTCCTGCTCGATCGGGATGGTGTCATCCGCTGGTCGTTCACGGAGGTCGAAGAGGCTGGCCGCCATATGTTTGGCATTCCCGCCCCACGGGAAGTCATGTCGGCAGCATCGAATATGGCTGTTTGAAGCGCTTTTTTACTTCCGAATCATGCCTTAGAGCATGATCCTTTCGGATTATGCTCTATCTTTTTGCGGCAATGCTCGGCCGCTCCTGTGCTTCCAAGGACGCCGCATTCATCGCTTTCAACGCCGCCTGGATGAAGCCGTCGCGCGCCGCGGCAATCTCTATGCCGCGCGGTTCGTAGACATGGCGATGCAGGAAAAAGCCGGTCAGGCGGAAGGCGGCAGCGAGACTGCCGGCATCCGCTGCTTCGACGGCGCCGGCGGCGAGGAAAGGCGGCAACACCAGCATCTTGTCGGCCCAAGGCAGGCCTGCGGCACGGCAGACGGCTCGCCCTGTCTTCGGCGAAACAAAGGCAAGATCGTCGTGCGTTCCCGTCGCCGCGCACTCCGTCAGATCGAGGCCGAAACCCAGGTCATTGAGGACCGCCAGCTCGAAGCGGACGAAAAGTTCGCCGGCATCCATGGGGTTCTGCAGGTTTTCGAGAATCACATTCAGCGCATCATAGAGATGCGGATGCGGGTCACGCTCAGGCAGCAGGCGCAGCAGAGCGCCCATGGCTTGCACGCCATAGACGGCGGTCGCCGTCTCCATCAGCCTCGCCGCCCGCAATCGCACCGGCTCCATGCGGAACTCGCCGAGATGCTCATGCAGCCGTGCCCGCCAGGTCACTTCGACCAGATTGCCAGCCTGCAGCACCGGCTGCATGGCGCGGGACCGGCCGGAGCGCACCAATCCCATGTGCCGACCGCGATCACGCGTCATCACCTCGGCGACGACACTCGTCTCGCCAAGGCGTTTGACGCCCAAGATGATCGCCTGATCCTGCCACTGCATCGGCCGGTTCGTCCTATAGAATGTCGTGATTCGAGTTTAGGACAAACGGCAGGCGCTGTCACATGTCAGACGATCCGCTTGGTAGCGGGCTGCTTGATGGCTCTGCCGGTGCCAGCCTGTCGACGAACGCCCACATGGCGGCCTCGTCGAAAGGCTTGTTGAGCAACGGCACATGCCGCAAATCGGGTGGAAAATCGAGCGTATCGGGATAGCCGCTGACGAAGCCGAAGGCGATGCCGCGCTCCCTCAGCAACCGGGCAAAGCCGAAACTCATCGACTCCCCCAGATTGACGTCGAGCACCGCAAAATCATAACTCTCGGTGTGAATGGCGTTGACCGCCTGTTCCAGGTTCGAGGCGATTTCCACCTCCTTGACCCCGATGAGACGAAGGATTTCCTCCGCCTCCATGGCAATGATCAGATTGTCTTCCAAAATGAGAACGCGCTGAACTGTCATATCAGCGCCGCCCCCGCATCCCCGCGCCAAGCGGCGTCGTGCCCCGTAAACATTCCCACATCTATCCCTCCGGCGCCAATCATCGGCCCGTGTTGAATGGATGGCATTCCCCCATCCGTATTGGCTAGATCTCATGTGACATGACCTTGCCCTGACCCGCTTCGCACTTTTTGTCCCGCCGGACTATGGGCTCGTCATCATGCTCCAAACGCATTTGCCGCCGCGGTTAGTAAAAGGTGAAACTGGTCGAAAAGTGACGAAAATGTAGTCTATGCTGATACACTCGTCATGAACATTTAAAAAAGACATGTGGCGGCCACATCATTGCCACCACGTCAGATGAACGGTCGCACGCCCGCATCCAGCCCGTCCCACTCGGCAAGCGCGGCGAGTCCTTGACCATTCAACACGTCGCAGCCGCGTTCATGCCAGCGGATCAAGCCGCGTTCCGACAGCTTTTTCAATGTCTTGTTCGTATGAACGATGGAGAGACCGAGCGTGTCGGCGATGTGCTGCTGCGTGATAGGAATGACCTTGCTGCCGTCGAAGAGATGCAGGGCCTTAGCCCGTTGATGCAGGTAGGCGAGCAGATAGGCGGCTCTTTCCAGCGCGGACCTGCGACCGATGCTTAAGAGGTGTTCGTCCAAAATGCGTTCTTCGCGCGCGGCGATCCACGTGAGATCGAAGGCGAGCGACGGATGCTTGTTGTAGAGCGCCATCAGTTCCGCACGCTCGAAAACACAGAGCGAGACCGGCGATAAAGCCTCGGTCGAATGCTGCATCTCGCCCATGATCGAGCCTTGCAGGCCGATGAGGTCGCCGGGCATCACATAGTTGAGGATCTGCCTGCGTCCGTCTTCGAGGGTTTTATAGCGAAAGCCCCAGCCGGAAAGGATCGTGAAAAGGTGGGCGCTGTGGGCACCCTCCAGAAAGATCGTCGCACCGGCGTCGACGACAAGCTCACCCTTCTTGAAATCCGAGACGAAACTCAGCTCATCGCGACTGAATTCGCGAAAATGCGGCAATCGCCGCAGCGGACAGAGCTGGCACGGCGTTTTTTTCCTGTGCATCGTCGTGGTCTTGACCATTCACGCCTCTTAGATCGCTTCGGTTGAAGCGATCTGTCCGATGGCAGTCGTGAGCTAAGACACTCAACGGGGAATTGTTCCCTCAGCGCGGAAACTCAAGTCCCATTTCGCGGAAGCGTTCCGGATCGTCGCCCCAATTCTCACGCACCTTGACGAAAAGGAAAAGGTGCACCGGCTGTTCGAGAATTTCGGACAGTTCCTTGCGAGAGGCCGTTGAGATCGCCTTGATCGTCTCGCCTGATTTGCCCAGCGCAATCTTCTTCTGGCTTTCGCGCTCGACATAGATCACTTGCTCGATCCGAACCGAACCGTCCTTGCGCTCTTCCCATTTTTCCGTTTCGACGTGCGAGGAATAGGGAAGCTCCTGATGCAGGCGCAGGAACAGCTTTTCGCGGGTTATTTCGGCGGCGAGCTGACGCATCGGCAGGTCTGAAATTTGGTCTTCGGGATAATACCAAGGACCCTCCGGCAGGGTCTTTGCCAGATAGTCCATAACATCGTCGCAGCCCGAACCGTTTTCGGCCGAAATCATGAAGGTCTGCTCGAAGGCGATCTTCTCGTTGGCGGCGGCGGCGAGCGCCAGCAGGTCCTCGCGACGGACGCGGTCGATCTTGTTCAAAACAAGGATCTTTGGCTGGGAAACTTCCTTCAATCCTTCGAGAATGGCTTCGGCATCGCCGCGTATTCCGCGCTCGCTGTCGATCAGGAGCATGATGAGATCTGCATCCTTGGCGCCGCCCCAGGCTGATGTCACCATGGCGCGATCGAGGCGCCGGCGCGGCTTGAAGATGCCGGGCGTATCCATGAAGACGATCTGCGCATTGTTGTGGATGGCGATGCCACGCACGATGGCGCGCGTCGTCTGCACCTTATGGCTGACGATCGATACTTTGGCGCCGACGAGCCGGTTGACGAGCGTCGACTTGCCCGCATTGGTCGGGCCGATGAGGGCCACGAAACCCGAATGCGTAGGGCCGATATTTTCAGCCGCACCTTCGCCGGCCAGGTCTTCCTGATTGGTCATTTTTTCCGTCATTTCTAGGCAGTCATTTTCATTTTTGAAGAGACTGGGGCTGCCATACACCTTCGCGCTCCAAAATCCGTGTCGCAGCCACCTGCTCGGCGGCGCGCTTGGAGCGTTCTATCCCGGTCTCGGGTGCCGTTCCCGCCACTTCCACCGTTACCGTGAAGCGGGGATCATGATCCGGTCCGCTGCGGTCATCAACCCTGTAAACGGGCGTGACGCCGAATTTCGCATGCGCCCATTCCTGCAATTCCGTCTTGGCATCGCGTCTGGCACCGTCCGCACGGACAGCGCGGCGCTCCCAGTAGCGCAGGATGAATTTGCGCGCCACCTCGAGGCCACCATCGAGATAGAGCGCCGCAATAAGGCTTTCCACGACATCGGCGCGCACGTTCAGCATGCGTTTGCCGGTCAACTTCTTTACATCGGCGCCCGTGCGGATGAAGAGATGGAGTTGCATCTCATCGGCGACTTCGGCGCAGGTCTCGGCGCTGACAAGCTGGTTGAGGCGCACCGAGAGCTCGCCCTCGGTCGCCGTGCCAAAGGTCTGAAAAAGGAGCTCGGCGATGCATAGGCCGAGAACCCGGTCGCCGAGAAATTCCAGCCGCTCATAGTTGCCGGCCTTATGCGTTCGGGCGCTGGCATGCGTCAGAGCCCAGTCGAGGCGCCCCTTCTCAGCGAATTCGTGGCCTATGACGGCTTCAAGCCTGACACGATCCGCCTGCGGGAGCGTCTGGGTCTTCGTCATTCGACAACCTTGAAGATGCGGTCCCAACGCATGTTGGTCGGCCATTTCCAGATTTCGCGGAACGAGGTGTCGTGGCCGAGCGAGAAGAAAATAACGCTGGCACGGCCGATCAGGTTCTCAGCCGGCACGTAGCCGACGTCGAAACGGCTGTCGTCGGAATTGTCGCGGTTGTCGCCCATCATGAAATAGTTGCCCGGCGGCACGACATATTCCTGGGTGTTGTCACCACGCGACGTCTGCGACAGATCGAGCGTGTCGTAGACCTTGCCGGTATCCGGCAGGCGCTCGCTGTAAACAGGGATGTCGTCGCCCGGCTCCTGGCTGTAATCCGAGGCAAAGGTTCCGTGCGGCTCCCGCGGGACAGCCTGGCCGTTGATGTAGAGGATATCGTTCTTCACCTGAATACGGTCACCCGGCAGGCCGATGACGCGCTTGATGTAATCGACATCCGGATTCGGCGGGAAGCGGAAGACCACGACATCGCCGCGCTTGGGTTCGCTGCCTAAGATGCGGCCGCTGAACAGATCCGGCGAGAAGGGCAGAGAATATTTCGAATAACCGTAAGCGAACTTATTGACGAAGATATAGTCGCCAACAAGAAGCGTAGGCATCATCGAGCCGGACGGAATGGTGAAGGGTTGAAATAGTACCGTGCGGATGATCATGGCCAGGACTAGAGCCTGTACGATGACCTTGATGTTTTCCCACAGGACATTCTGCTGTTTTTCGGCTTTCTCGGACACGCAGTCTTATTCCTTTTTCGCACCCCACCGGCGCACTTCACTTTCAGGCACTCTCTATCCGCTTCATACCACGGCGGCAATGGCGCAGGTATTAAAAGCGACACACGGTCGTCATTCAGCCCGCAATCGGCAGTGCTTCGATAATCACAAAGGCCTGAGCGAGAGGGAAATCATCGGTTATCGTCAAATGAATGGCGGCGCGATGATTTTCCGGCAGCATCGCCGCCAGTCTTTTGGCCGCACCGCCCGTCAACTGCATGGTCGGCTTGCCGCTCGGCAGGTTGACGACGCCCATGTCGCGCCAGAAAACGCCCTGCGCCAGACCTGTACCAAGTGCCTTGGAGCAGGCTTCCTTGGCGGCGAAGCGCTTGGCGTATGACGCAGCCTTGTTCTTGCGCCCTTCGGATTTGGCGCGCTCGATATCGGTGAAGCAGCGTTCGGTGAACCGTGTGCCGAAGCGTTCGATCGACTTTTCCACGCGGCGGATGTCGATAAGGTCGTTGCCTATCCCGATAATCATGAGAAGGCCCTCCAGCCAGCCGCTACGGCGCCGCGTTCCGTCAGACGCTCGATGCGTTCTCGGCAAGGGCCAGGCGTTCGCGCGCCCGCTCCATCAGCCGGGCCTTGCGGCGGCTCTTGAAGCTCTTCACGCCATAATAGGTCAGCGCATAGACGACGACGCCCGTGACGATTGCCGGCGGAATGCCGCCGATCAGCATCGGCTTCAGGATCGGGTCCCAAATCTGCAGCAGATCGCCCTTATGCCACAGCGCCGGCAGATCGACGCCACCGCCCTGACCGCCGCTATCGCGCGCCAGGATCAGATGGCCGATTTCCCAGGTGAGGCCCCAGATGAAAGGATAGGTGATGGGATTGCCGGCCGCCAGACAGCCGAGCGCGGCCGCGATCACGTTACCGCCGACGACATAGGCGATGATGATCGCCATGATGAAATGCACGCCGATAAACGGTGTCCAGGATACGACAATGCCGGCGGCAAAGCCCGCGGCCACCGAATGTGGCGACGCGGCAAGGCGCACCAGGCGTTTCCCAAAATATTGGAACGAGCGAATGAAACCCTTGCGGGGCCAAAGATGCTCCCGCAATTTTTCACTCAGCGTCAGTGGTTTTCGGCGGCGAAATAACATGCGGCTTATCTAGTGCAGGGAGGGCCGTCATGACAAGAGCGGCAAAGCGTATCTTGCGTCGATTATCCGGCCGCAGCGCCTGTACTCCTCAGAGTGCCACATGTTCAAGGAACATCAACGGGCCACTCCAGCTTTATTTGAGACTGAACATCCTGTCTGCTTTCGGCGGGATGCCCCAAGGGCGCAACAACAGGTACGCCCCTTCCCATTTTGCAAGTATTGTCAGCGATTAACGCTGGCGGAAGATACCGCGATCGACCTGACGCTGACGATATTCAAGGTCAAAACGGTCGTGCGAACCATTCAGATAGGCCATTTCACGTTCTTCAGCACTCGGAACGCGCAAGGCGCGGGCGAATTTCTTGATAGGACCAAACATTGTCTTACTCATCTCTGTTTCGTTTCTTCGATGACCAGAAGATAGGCGTGACAAAAGTTAATTACCACAGCTCGAAAATAGAAGCAGCCATGCGTCAGGCGCATGCCTTAGGCCGAACTTAGGCAAATATGATCATTAAATGATCACAAACTATGCAATCGGCTTTCAATCGAGCCATCGCGAAAGATAATTATTCGTAAAGCCGCTTCACGGTGGCAATGCAATCCAGCTCCTTGAGCTGCACCAGGAGCTGATTGAGCTGGCGCAGATCCCAGACTTCGACATCCAGCGCCATCTCGGTAAAGTCGGCGGCAACGCGCACCGTGTTGAGAAGGCGGATGTTAACGTCGATGTCGGCGACCGTCTGCGCGACCTTGGCTAGTGTTCCCGGCTCGTTCAGCGCATTGATCAGAATGCGCGCGGTGAAGCGGGACTTGTTGGCCTCATCCAGATCCCAGCGTACGTCGATCCATCGCTCCGGCTGGTCGTCGAAACGCTGCAGGACCGGTGACTGGATAGGATAGATGGTGATGCCCTTGCCCTTTTCCATGATGCCGACGATACGGTCACCGGGAACGGCACCGGTCGGAGCGAAATGCACGTCGACATCCGCTGCTAGGCCGCGGATCGGCAGGGCATCCACGCCTTCGACGCTGGCGGCGAGATCGGCCTTGGTCTTGCCGGGGATCTTGAAGATCATGCCGGAGGCGCTGCGGACATTGAACCAGCCTTCGTCGCCGGCGGGCTTGATCGTGACGCGCTCATCCTGATGATCCGGATAGACGGCCCGCAACACATCGAGCGATGACATCTCCCCTCGCCCGACAGCAGCAATCGCGTCCTCGACATCCTTCTGGCCGAGGCGGTGTAGCGCCGGCTTCAGAGCTTCACGCGAAAAGACCTTGCCGGCGCGCTCGAAGGTGCGCTCCAGAATGCGGTGGCCGAGGCCGGCATATTGCTTGCGGATGGCAAGGCGCGTTGCGCGGCGAATGGCGGCGCGCGCCTTGCCGGTCACGACGATCTCTTCCCAGGCAGCCGGCGGCACCTGCACGCCAGAGCGGATGATCTCAACTTCATCGCCATTGGAGAGGCGCGTCACCAGCGGCATGATCCGGCCGTTGATCTTGGCGCCAACGGTGGTGTCGCCGATATTGGTGTGGACGGCATAGGCAAAATCGATCGGCGTCGCGCCGCGCGGCAGGGCGATCAACTTGCCCTTCGGCGTGAAGCAGAAAACCTGATCCTGGAACAGTTCCAGCTTGGTATGCTCCAGGAATTCTTCGGGGCTGTCGCCTTCGGCCAACGCCTCGATGGTGTGGCGCAGCCAGGAATAGGCATTGCTTTCGCGCGATAGCAGTTCACCATCGCCATTATTGTTGGTGCCGTCCTTATAGAGCGTATGGGCAGCGATGCCGAATTCGGCGATCTCATGCATGCGCTTGGTGCGGATCTGCAGCTCGATGCGCTGGCTGGACGGGCCGACGATAGTCGTGTGCAGCGAACGGTAGTCGTTCTGCTTCGGCGTGGAGATATAATCTTTGAACCGCCCGGGCACGACGCGCCAGCGCGTATGCACGATGCCGAGCGCGCGATAGCAGGACGGAACATCATCGACGAGCAGGCGGAAGCCATAGACATCGGAGAGCTGTTCGAAGGAAAGCGATTTCGACTGCATCTTGCGGAAGACCGAATAGGGCTTCTTCTGCCGGCCCTTGACCATGGCGTTGGCGAGGCCGTTGGCAACCAGCAGGTCGCGCAGTTCCGTCTCGATCTTCTTCACCAAACCTTCGTTGCGCCGCGACAGCTCCTCCAGGCGCTTGGTGACCGTGTCGTGCGCCTCCGGATTGATATGGCGGAACGAAAGCTCCTCCAACTCTTCGCGCATATCCTGCATACCCATGCGGCCGGCAAGCGGCGCATAGATATCCATCGTCTCTTCGGAAATGCGGGCACGCTTTTCCGGCGACATGTGGTCGAGCGTGCGCATATTGTGCAGGCGGTCGGCCAGTTTTACCAGGAGCACGCGGACATCGTCGGAAATTGCGAGCAGCAGCTTACGCAGATTCTCGGCCTGCTTCGCCTTCTTGGTGACGAGATCAAGCTTCTTGATCTTGGTTAGCCCTTCGACAAGACGACCAATATCCTCACCGAACAGTTCGTCGATTTCGGCACGCGTCGCGGTCGTATCCTCGATCGTATCATGCAGGAGCGCAACGGCGATGGTCGATTCATCCAGACGCATGTCGGTCAGGATGGCGGCAACTTCGAGGGGATGGGAAATATAGGGGTCGCCGCTGGCACGCTTCTGTTGCCCATGCTTCTGCATCGCATAAACATAGGCCTTATTGAGAAGCGCTTCATTGGCATCGGGCTTGTATTTCTGCACACGCTCGACAAGCTCGTATTGCCGCATCATTCCCAAGCTACTCCCGCAAAATAAAAGCGCGCCAGTCATACGACCGGCGCAGGCATTACTTCATCATATCGCTCTTGGTTAGAGCATCAAGCTCGACGATCAGTAATCGTCGCTTTTTTCTGGCGGAACAAGGCCTTCGATACCGGCAAGAAGCTCTTCTTCCGACATCTGATCGAAAGTAACGGCTTCCGGCTGATCTTCTTCCTCATCGCCCGAAGCAGAAGCGACAGCGCCAGCGGCCAGGAGGCTTGCCGGATCGGGCTCTGGCTCGTCGACTTCAACGTGCTTCTGCAGCGAGTGGATCAGGTCTTCCTTCAGGTCATCAGGAGACAGCGTCTCGTCGGCGATTTCGCGCAGTGCGACGACCGGGTTCTTGTCATTGTCGCGGTCGATGGTGATCGAGGAACCCTGCGAAATCAGGCGAGCGCGATGGCTGGCAAGCAGCACGAGCTCGAACCGGTTTTCTACTTTATCAATGCAATCTTCTACTGTGACACGGGCCATTGCCTGTCCTTTGCGGTCGTGATGTCGTCATCATGTCTCGGAGTAGCACGCCCGATACAAGCAAACGATGGCAAATTCAAGTTTTTCCTGCTTCGGGGCTGCCAATCCCTCCACATTGGGCTAAAATTCATTAGACAAATCGCGCATTCAACCTACAGTTGCTTGGAATATCATAAATCGTGCCCTAAATCTCGGATATATGAATAATTCATAAAGTAATACGAATTATTCTTGGGCGTCATACAAGACATTGTTTTGACTGCATTTTGGGTAAAAGTAATTGCGTTTTGGTAACAATGGATATGTAAGCGATGTTCGACCCACGCGAAAAAATTGCACTTTTTATAGACGGCGCCAATCTTTACGCTGCGTCGAAAAGCCTTGGTTTTGATATCGACTATCGTAAGCTGCTGAAGGCCTTCCAGAAGCGCGGATATCTGCTTCGCGCTTATTACTATACGGCACTTATCGAAGACCAAGAATATTCCTCGATCCGCCCGCTCATCGATTGGCTGGACTATAACGGCTACAAGGTCATTACCAAGCCGGCGAAGGAATTCACCGACTCCATGGGCCGCCGCAAGATCAAGGGCAACATGGATATCGAGCTGGCAATCGACGCCATGGAGCAGTCGGAAACCGTCGATCACCTGGTCATCTTTTCCGGTGACGGGGATTTCACCACCTTGGTGGAAGCATTGCAGCGCCGTGGCCGCAAGGTGTCCGTGATCTCCACGATGTCCACCCAGCCGCCGATGATCGCCGACGACCTGCGCCGCCAGGCCGATCACTTCATCGATCTTGTATCGCTGAAGGCCGAAATCGGCCGCGACCCCTCCGAGCGTCCGCAGCGCCCAGTCGAACCGGCGCCTGCTGCGGCAGAGGCCGAAGATTAATCCGGGATCGGCGGGAGCGTCTGTGTCTGCCGCCGCAGCCGGCCCTTCGCTTTGGCTTAGGGCGTTCGTCTCAGTGTGTTCGTCGCTGCGATCGATTGACTGCTGGCTTTGATTGTCGGCGAGGAATTTCATAGACGGTGGAGTATTCCGCGTTTGCCGCGGCAGCCGGCCCTTCGCTTTGGCTCAGGGCGTTCGTCGCTGCAATCGATTCACTGGATCGATTGCTCGGGCTTTGCCCGACCGCTCCTCACCCTCACCCATTGTCCTTGAGAAGCCGGTTCTTCTGCCGGTTCCAGTCGCGTTCCTTCTCGGATTCGCGTTTGTCGTGGATCTTCTTGCCCTTGGCGAGCGCCAGCTCCAGCTTGGCACGACCGCTATCGTTGAAATAAATCTTCAGTGGGATCAGCGTCATGCCTTCACGATTGACAGCGGAGCGCAGCCGGCCGATCTCACGGCCGGAGAGCAAGAGTTTGCGGCGGCGGCGCGGCTCGTGATTGAAGCGGTTCGCCTGCAGATATTCCGGCAGATAGGAATTGATCAACCAGATCTCGCCGTCCTCATCGGAGGCATAGGATTCCGCGATATTGGCCTTGCCTTCCCGCAACGACTTGACCTCGGTGCCTTTCAGCACGAGCCCCGCCTCATAGGTGTCGATGATCTCGTAGTTGAAGCGCGCCTTGCGGTTTTCCGCGACAATCTTCTTCACCACGCGTTGGCTGCCTTTGGGTGCCATGGTTCTTCTTCTTTTTCGTGCGTCAATTCCGGCAGCGGCCACCGGCGCGCCAAGGTTTCACCCCTTAAATAAGCGAGACCGCCCTCCTTGTGAAGAGAGCGGTCGCGACGGAGACTGCGTGTGTGCGCTGGCGTTGCCGTCAGTTCAGGAGACCGGCGTGGCGCATGGCGGCGTCGATGGCCGCTTCCGTACCAGGCTCCAGCGTCGAGAGCAGCGGCGAGCGCACATTGCGACTCATCCGGCCAAGGCGGGAAAGGCCGTATTTCGCGCCACAGAGCCCCGGCTCCAGGAAAATCGCCTTATGCAGCGGCATCAATCGATCCTGATAGTCCAGCGCCTTGGCATAGTCGCCGGCAAGGGTCGCCGCCTGGAATTCGGCACAGAGGCGCGGCGCGACATTGGCCGTCACTGAGATACAGCCGACGCCGCCATGGGCGTTGAAGCCAAGCGCCGTCGCATCTTCGCCGGAAAGCTGGCGGAAGTCGTGGCCGCAGGTGATGCGCTGTTCGGAGACGCGCTCGATCTTGCCGGTCGCATCCTTGACGCCGACGATGTTGCCATGCGCCTTGACAAGCGCACCCATCGTCTCCGGCGTCATGTCGACCACCGAGCGGCCGGGAATATTGTAGATATAGATCGGCAGCTTCACCGCTTCGGCAATGGCCGAAAAATGGGCGTAGAGCCCCTTCTGCGTCGGCTTATTATAGTAAGGCGTCACGACCAGAACTGCGTTCGCGCCAACCTTCTCGGCGTGCTGGGCAAGCTCGATTGCCTCGCGGGTATTGTTGGAGCCGGCGCCGGCCATGACCGGGACGCGCTTGCCAGCCACCTCGATGCAAAGCTCGACGACGCGCTTGTGCTCATCATGCGACAGGGTCGGCGATTCACCCGTCGTGCCGACGGGAACGAGCCCGCTGCTGCCCTCTTTGATCTGCCAATCGACATGGGAAGCGAAGGATGCTTCATCCACCTTACCGGCGTCAGTGAAGGGCGTAACGAGTGCGGGAATGGACCCCTGGAACATGCAAGTCTCCTCGCGGCGCCGCTTTCATGCTTCAGCCGCAATCCATGGTTATGAATCCGCGCACCATAGAGCGCTGCCTTGACGGCGACAAGCGCGCTTTCGATGGTAAAGGGCAGTTTCCGATATCATAATTGATTGAAATTCGGGCCAACGCTAAGGTTTCGTTAATATAAACTTCGGCAAATGGAGGGGGCCTGTTTTTTGTCGTGAGTAGCCGGATGAAAAGACCTGTGATGATCTTGACCGCTATGGGCGTGGCGGTCGCATGGAGCACTTTTGCCTCACAGCTTCCCGGCGAGCAGACATCGGCCCCCGAGACGACCGATGTGGCGATGACCATGCCGGATCCGTTGAATACCGGATCAATCCCGCGCGGCTCCGCAATAGCACCCGTCAGCGGCGACCTGAAAGCCGGTCTCGATGCCCTCTCCAATAAGAACCCGATGCAGGCGCTCGCCATCCGCAACAGCATGAGCCAGGGTACGCTCGACCGCCACATTCTGACCTGGGCGATCGCTACCTCGGGCCGGCCCGGAGTTCCCTCCGGCGAAATCGCCGCGGCGGCGCGTGAGCTTACCGGTTGGCCGGGTCTCGCCAGCCTGCGTGGCAATTCCGAACGCGCGCTTTACGCTGAAAACCCGCCGGCCGACCAAGTGCTTGCCGCCTTTGGCAATACGCAGCCGGAAACACCGGAAGGCGCTGTCATCCTGTCGCGCGCGCTGGTTTCGCGCGGTGCGTCAGCGCAAGCGGCCAAACTCATCCGCAAGATCTGGCGCAATGAGGGGCTCGATAAGTCCTTCGAAGACAAGATCCTTGCCGAATTCTCGAGCCTCCTGTCGCCGGCCGATCACAAGGCGCGCATGGACTATCTGCTTTATCGCGGCCGCACGGCAGAGGCCAAGCGTTTCGGCGATCTCGGCAGGGCGCAATCACTCTACA
Organism: Rhizobium sp. LEGMi-198b; assembly: GCF_054114205.1. Lineage (NCBI taxonomy): Bacteria > Pseudomonadati > Pseudomonadota > Alphaproteobacteria > Hyphomicrobiales > Rhizobiaceae > Rhizobium > Rhizobium sp. LEGMi-198b. The sequence continues at coordinate 315,051 of NZ_JBSYVH010000001.1, forward strand.
AGACCTGGGCGGCAATCAACAATCGTTCCGCCAATGCCGGAACTTTGCTCGCCACTATCGATCCGCAATGGCGCAAGGACCCCGCCTATCTCTTCATGCAGGTCGAGAACCTGCGTCGCCAGGACAAATATGACGATGCCGCCAATCTGCTGATGCAGATGCCGCGTGACCACAGCGTACTCGTCAATACCAGCCAATGGTGGGATGAGCAGCGCATCGTCAGCCGCGGCCTGGTGGATCAAGGTAAATTCAAAACCGCCTATCGCATCGTCGACGCCAGCGTCGCGGAGAGTGCGCAGGATGTCGGTGAGGCGGAATTCCATGCCGGCTGGTATGCGCTGCGCGGATTGCAGGACGGCGCGACGGCCGCAACGCATTTCCGCAAAATTCTGCAGATATCGAACGGTCCGATCTCGCTGTCGCGCGCCTGGTATTGGCTCGGCCGCTCCGCCGAAGCCGGCGGTCCGGGCAAGGCGGCGGATTTCTATGCCAAGGCCGCCTCTTATCCCAGCACATTCTATGGCCAGCTCGCGGCCGAAAAATTGGGGCGCCGGACGCTGAACGTCACCTACCCCTCGCCGACGACCGAGGACCGGGAGCGCTTCCAATCCCGCGAAGCGGTCCAGGCCATCGCGCATCTCGAAGCGGCAGGTCACGGCTGGCGGGCTGACGCCCTTTACCGGGCACTGGCGAAACAATTGCAGAGCCCCGGCGAGATCGCCATGCTGGCGGCACGCGCCGAGCGCTCCGGCAATCATCAGCTTTCCTTGCAAGTCGGCAAGATCGCCTATGGTCGCGGCGTCGACGTCGCCGCGCTCGCTTTCCCGATCGGCGTCATTCCGGACAATGCCAATATTTCCGGCTCCGGCAAGGCACTCGCCTATGCCATCGCCCGGCAGGAGAGCGCCTTCAATCCGGCAGCAGTCTCCTCCGCCAATGCGCGCGGTCTGCTGCAGCTTCTGCCGAAGACGGCCAAGGCCGTCGCCGGCCGTCACGGCATAGCCTATTCCGCGGACAAGCTGACGCAGGATGCCGGCTACAACGCGACGCTTGGGGCCCATTATCTCGGCGAGCAGATCGACACCTTCGGCGGCTCCTACATCCTGACCTTCATTGCCTACAATGCAGGGCCAAACAAGGTTCCCGAGTGGATCAGCCGCTACGGCGATCCGCGTGGCAAATCGATCGACGATGTCGTCGACTGGATCGAGCGCATCCCCTTCCCCGAAACGCGCAACTATGTCCAGCGCGTCATGGAGAATTATCAGGTCTATAAGGCCCGCCTTGGACAGAAGACCGATATCGAGCACGATCTGATCTACGGACGCGGCTGAGCGCCGCGCCGGCGCCAGCATCATTGTTCAAGACGACAAAATCGCGTTACATCCCTCGTGAAACGCCATCCACGAGGGCTATCGATGCGTAATGACGACGAGAGCGGCTTTGTTATCAAAACAATCACTGCACCGGACGGGCTGAAGCTTTCCGCACGCGATTACGGCGGCGATTCGCCGGCCTTAAACCTGGCCCCGATCGTCTGTTTGCCGGGTCTGACCCGCAACTCCCGGGATTTCCACGAGTTGGCGCTGCTTTTGTCGCGGGATCCGGTGGCACCGCGCAGGGTGATTACGCTCGATGCCCGTGGACGCGGTTTATCGGCCTGGGACGACGACAAGAGCCACTATAATCTCGTGGTCGAGGCCCAGGACGTGCTCACAACCTGCGCCGCGCTGAATATACCAAAGGCCGTCTTCATCGGCACCTCGCGCGGCGGTCTTGTCTTGCATCTGCTGGCGGCAGGCCATCCCGATATCCTGAGGGCCGTCATTCTCAACGACATCGGTCCCGTTCTTGAAAAGGAAGGGCTTGTCGATATCCGCGACTATCTGAACCGCAACAGGAAGCCAGCCAACTGGGACGATGCTGTCGAGATTCTGCGGGAGAATCACGGTCGCGCTTTCACGGCACTTACAGATGACGATTGGCGCGACATGGCTCGGGCGATCTATACGCTCAAGGATGGTAACGTCGTAGCGGATTTCGATCCCGCTATTGCCGTCCAGATGAAGTCGCTCGATTTCGAAACGCCGCTACCGGATCTCTGGCCACAGTTCGAGTCATTTCAGAATATCCCCTTGATGGTGATTCGCGGGGAAAACTCCAAGCTGCTGACGACAGCCAGCCTAGAGGAGATGGCACGGCGCCATCCCGACATGACGGCAAAGATTGCTATCGGGCAAGGACATGCTCCGATTCTGCACCTCGGAGATATTCCGGCCGCGATTCGGCGTTTTCTGGCAACGATCTGAGCTTGCGCACAGCACCAGCGGCACCCATTGCGCAGAATAGAAAAGGCCCGGTTGGGAAAACCGGGCCAATCCTCTTCTGATCGGAGGTCAGATCAGAGTGTATGCTAATTCGGTTTTTGATAACCGAATTAGAAGCTGCGCTGGAAGCGGAGGATACCAGCCCACTGATCCTGGTTTACAGAATCGAAGTTGGTGTAGGTAACTTCCGGCTCGATGAGCAGGTTCTTAACCGGGTTGAACTTGAGGTTCGTCGTGGCTTCGAAGATCTTCGAGTCGGTGTAAGCGAGCTGCACGTTCCACTTCAGCTTGTCGCTGATCTTATAGCCAACGCCACCCCAAACAGCCCAGTCGCCCCAGCCGCAGAGGTCGCCACGGCCAACCGGGCAAGCAGATGCGTTCAGGTTCGAACCGGCATACTGGTTCAGCTTGTCGCCGTCGGTGTTCCAGCCGCCCATCAAGAAGGCCGTAAACGCGCCGAAGTCGGCGTCGATACGAGCCTTGATAGCGCCTTCTTCGACGATCGAGTCATAGCCACCGACAACCTTGAAGCCGAAGTTGCCAGCCTTGTAGCCAACGCCGGCAACGACGTTCGGGGCATAGTGGTCAGCCTTGGACTGAACCCAAGCGCCGCCGTAGGAAGACGTATCCGAACCGGAGTTGGAGTCTTCAAGCGAGACGACAGCCTTGAAGCCGTTGCCTGCATCGTAGTTGTAGGTGATCTGGTTCAGTTCGTACGGGCCGTCATAGACCACGTCGTCGTTGATGACGTCGCCGGCATAACCTGCGAACAGGTTGTACTGCGAGTCCTGCTTACCAACCAGGAAACCGCCGAGGCTGATGTTAGCCCAGAGCAGCTTGGTGGTCGTAGCGTTGCCGTCGTTCCAGTCGAAACGATAAACGGTGTTGGTCTTCAGCGGACCGTATTCGGTGTCCGTTGCGGTGTCGACGCTGAGCTGAGCGCGGGTGTGCCAGTAGGTGCCGCGATCGCCGCCCGGACCCGGGTTGTAGGCGTTGTACCAGCCGCCTTCGGTACGGACCATGCCGCCGATCTTGAGGCAGGTTTCGGTACCCGGGATGAAGAAGTAGCCAGCGCCATAAGCGTCGCAGATGCGAACGTATTCAAGCGGCTCCGGCTCGGCAGCAACGACGGCATCGGCTGCATGAGCACCGGAAACTGCTGCCAGCGCAGCAGCGGAGCCGAGAAGAAGGCTCTTGATGTTCATAATAACTCCAGTTCTAAATATCGATTAGGTATGAGAATTCGCGCCGAGAAATCGACGGGCCCTACCCCACCCCTGTGTTCAAAGTTGACCCCTGATCTGGGAGAACCAAGACGCTAAGTCTTGCTTCCGAGTTGGACCCTACAGATCGAATTTTTCAGAGCAATATCAGAGACAAACTATAATCATATGTGACGCGCGTTTCGAATTTCGCGTTGCACAAAAATCACGTCGCAAAACTGTCACATAGTTTCCATGTTCAGAAATTGAACTCTACTAGGCAATACTCTCCGAGAACACTCAAGTTATAAAATCTATACTTAGTTAGTATATTATAAATCAATAAAATACTGAAGCACCGCTTCTCCGGTATCCAAAGCAGCGAAGATCGGACTGTCCGAAATACAAAAAGCCCGGCTCAAAAGCCGGGCTTTTCGTCACCAATGTGACAATCAGATTATGACCGAGGTCAAACCAGATTAGAAGGTACGCTCGAAGCGGAGGATACCAGCCCACTGATCTTCGTTGATCGAATCCCAGTTGGTGTAGGAAACTTCCGGCTCGATGAGCAGGTTCTTAACCGGGTTCCACTTGATGTTCGTCGTAGCGGCGAAGATCTTGGAGTCGGTGTAAGCGAGCTGCAGGTTCCACTTCAGCTTTTCGTTGATCGGAACGCCAACGCCGCCCCAAACTGCCCAATCGCCCCAGCCGATGTCAGCAGCGTCGCCGCCACCGTTCGAGCCAGCGTACTTGTTCAGCTTGTCGCCGTCGGTGTTCCAGCCGCCCATGATGAAGGCAGAGAGAACGCCGAAGTCAGCGTCGATACGAGCCTTGATAGCGCCTTCTTCGACGATGGAGTCATAACCACCAACGACCTTGAAGGACCATGCGCCAGCCTTGTAGCCAGCACCGGCAACGACGTCCGGAGCGTAGTGATCCGAGCTGTCTTCGCCGTTGGAGCCGGTTGCGCCAACGCCAGAGTTGCTGTCTTCCAACGAGATCACAGCCGTGAAGCCGTTGCCGGCGTCGTAGTTGTAGGTGATCTGGTTGAGTTCGTACGGGCCGTCATAGACCACGTCGTCGTTGATGACGTCGCCGGCATAACCGGTGAACTGGTTGAACCAGGAGTCCGTCTTACCAACGGTAAAGCCGCCGAGGCTGATGTATGCCCAGAGAAGGTTGGTGCTCGTGGAGCCGCCTTCCTGCCAATCCCAACGCAGGATGGTGTTCGTCTTCAGCGGACCGTATTCGGTGTCGGTCGCGGTGTCGATGTTGAGCTCGGCGCGGGTGTGCCAGAGCGTGCCACGAACGTTGTTCGGGTTGTAAGCGTCGTACCATTCACCTTCGGTACGAACCTTGCCGCCGATCTTGAGGCAGGTTTCGGTGCCCGGAATGAAGAAGTAGCCAGCGCCGTATGCGTCGCAGATGCGAACGTATTCGAGCGGCTCCGGCTCAGCGGCAACAACAGCGTCAGCCGCGTGAGCACCGGAAACTGCTACGAGCGCAGCAGCGGAGCCGAGAAGAAGGCTCTTGATGTTCATTATTGACCTCCAGTCAAAGTTTCAATCGAGAATGAGAACTACCCGAAGGCATTCCCTGCCCCATCCTCGTGTTTCAAGAAGTGGACGATCAATCGCCCTCGCTTCCGAGATTGAAAATACAAGACGCGAACTGTCACGCAATCTACATCTTACCGGAAAGGGGGATTTGCGTGAGCCTTCCGTAATTCCTGTTGCCGAAAGGACACAAGTCCGCCACACGGGCCTCGGATTTGTTTATAGTTTGTTAAGAAAGCCCTTACGGTACCAGCACTTACAGGCTGCTTTTAAAAGATGACGTGGGCGCGGGGCCGGCCGTCACAATGGCCGATCCAAGGCAAAACCATGGCTGCCGCGACGTCGCGTTCGCTGTTTTCGACATTTGCCGGGATAGTCATCAACAGTGCGAAGCAAGCAAAATCACCTTCGCCATCTCAGCATAGCATCGAGAGCCAGTGATTCTGCTACGACCGATTCGATCGAGAATCGGTTTTGCCGATCATGTGCCAGCAAGATTGCAGCGAAATGACAAAAAGAGAATCGGCAACGACTGACGTGAGAGGTCGTTTGATATCAACGGTGAAGGGGGAAAATAGCTGTCCTGCAAAGTGCAAAGCAGGATGGCGGAGAAGATGGGAAGCTCCGCCATTTTCTCTTAACCGGCTGATCTAATTGATTTTCCTTGACGATAGCCGGTGATTTAGGCAGAAATGCTAGGCAGAAACCCTGCAATCAGCACTCGGAGACTGCTCTTCATGGCGGGATATCGGGCCAAGCCCCAGCGGCTTCTTCGCCTCAAAGGCAAGCAATACCAGTTCCAGATAGGCATTCCCCTCGCCTGTCGTGCCTACTTCAAAGGCGCTAAGAACGTCATCGAGAACACCGGCACCGGAGACCTCATGGCGGCACGACGGTGGCGCGACAAACGCGAACGGGAGATGCAGGACCTCTTCGCAGACATTCGAAGCGGACGACTCGTATCCGACGAAGCTGCCATGGTGGCGCGAGAGGGCGAGCTGGCGCGGGAAGCGTTCAGGAAATCAGAGGACGCGGATGAGCAGTGGCTGATTGTCACTAATGCTCAGGACCGTAGTGAGCAGCTTGAGCGGAAGCCCGAACTTCAGGCGACATTCGACAAGACTTGGTCCGGCCAAGAGGAAGTGGACGCCCATGTCGATGCATGGCTGAAAGAGATCCGGTTGGCAGCAAAGACCACTGCTGACTATCGAGGGATCATCAATCGACTCACTACATGGTGCAAGACAAAGAACTACACAATCGCGAGCATCGATAGGAAGGCGGCTGGCAAGTATGTAGCGGGCGAATTGCTTGACCCGGAGAAGATGACTCGGGTGACGGCGAAAAAGCACCTTACCGCTATCTCCGGTTATTGGGAGCACCTGCGGGTGCGCGGACACTCCGACCACCTAAAAGGTTCCAGCCCCTGGGCCGACCAGATACCCCAAGAGCGCGGCAAGCAGGGCGTGAAGGATGAACCGGAGCGGCCCTTCAGCGACGAGGAATTGCAGAAGCTGCTCTATCTCGATACGCCTTCGAAGCGTGGTCAGCCCGCATGGGTTTCTGAGCTAAAGGAGCTTGCATTGCTATCGACGCTCAGCGGACTACGCATAAGCGAGATCACTGGTCTTACGGTTGAGGCATGTCAGGCGGACGCCTTCGACCTGTCGAAAGCCAAGACCGAGGCCGGTGTCCGCTTGGTGCCGATACATTCGAAAGTGGCCGACCTTGTTGCCAAGCGCTGTGAAGGGCGGTCTGGGAAGGCACTGCTTTTCGCGGAATTCGAAGACCTCCCCAACGCACCCGACACGCTTTCAAAGGCATTCACGCGCCGCAGGAAAGCACTCGGGGTGCACGAGGGCCGCGAAGGTAAGCGCCGCAGTCTCGTCAACTTCCACAGCTTTAGGCGGACGTTCTCCGAGAAGGCGCTCCATGCGGATATTCCGGAAGCGTTCATTGAAGCGGTCATCGGACATATAGGCGACAGCAAGGGGAAGAAGTCCGTTCTTCGCAAGAGCTATGCCGTGAGGGGTGAGAGTTGGGAACAGCGTGTCCGCTGCGTCGAGGCCGTGACCGTACCGCCACCAGACAACAACCATGAACAATAAGAAAGGTAGTATGACAGACAACAAAAGACGCCGACGTTCCGAAATGACACCGGAAGAACTTCGGCAACACAAGCTGACCATTCAGCGCAAGTCGTATCGCAAGAAGCAGGACGAGGCGGGCAAAGCGCCGCGTAAAATCTTCGCCACAGACGAGGAACGCAAGGCGGCGGCGAACGCCCGACAGAGGAAGTGGTTTGACCGCAAGAAGCAGGATCGGGAATGGCTCGACAAGTGGAACGCTGAACAGCTTGCTCGCTACCAGAAGCGGCAGGGGCCGAAGGGACCGCCGAAACCACGGTTGACCGAGGAAGAGCGTAAGGCTCGACGGAAGGCGTATCGGGAAAGCTACGTCCGACCTGAGCCTACACCCGCGCAGATGGCCAAGTGGTCAGCGAATCGGAGGGAACGTTGGGCCACGTACTATGCCAATGAGAGACCGGAGCAACGAGAGGCACGGCTGGCTGCCAAGGCTTTCTATAGGTTGACCGAGGTGCAGCCAAAGGTCCGGGAGATTGTCGAGCACATCAAATACGACTTCGCCAAAGCCTCCTCAGAGGACGCACGGCAGGAAGTTGCCGACGAATGGGCCGACACGGGCCTCAGTTGTTGGCTGACGGCAAAGGCGCTGTGGTACCACGACGTTGCCAAGATCATGGCCCGGTATGGGTATAATGATTTCGAAGACCCGCTATAAAAAATGCCGCAGAAATCTTTGGGGGCATGAATAGAGTAGACCACGCGGAAGTACCCCCGTGCCCCCCTCGCGGCCTAATAGGGTACCTTGGCAATTTGTCGAGGATGAGTGAGGCAACGTGAGGTGTCCTGGCGAAAGGGGACTGTTGTAGGCTGCGCCAAGCGCTGCTGCAGTTATCTTCATGTTTCAATTTGCTTTGCCACGCGAACCCTCGCCCACGTAACTGCGGTTTCTCCGTAGGCCCACTCAAAGCCAGCAATGGTGTCTCCGTCCTCGGCGATACTCAGTAGCAATGTTTTTTCGGTCCCGACCATCCCAAGCAAGGTGGTAGGTTTACCGAGAGTAACTCGGAAAATACTGCCCTCAAGAGCTGCTCCAAATCGCCTAAGCCTTACAGTTACTTGCACACGCTCTTTCGTAGCTAATAGAGGCCATAACACCCCATTTTCGACGGGCCGCTCAAACTCTGTCACGGAAGTGTAGCCTCCAGCCTCATCACTGACCAACTTGATGATGCCGTCAGGTGTAGACCACTCTCCGAGAATGTCAGGACCAGACATCACCGCAGCGGCACGACCGACAACCCTTCGAACTTTTTGGCGACTGGCACCTATTTTCAAAGCAGCCGTGTGGTCCGCAGCTTCCTTCGAACGGGCCGCCTGAAGGGAAGTCAGCACGGTCACAACAAACGGGTCGTGGTTTTCGATAGATATCGCACCCTCCGCCTTCTGCTGCGCCTCCGCAAGGAAGCCGGCTTCCTGTAACATCTGGGCTAAGTTGCCATCGGCAATGGTCTCCCCCTTGGCTGAGGCTTCTTGGTAGGCCGCTACAGCCATCCCCTTGAGCTGTAGTTTGGCAAAGGCGACCCCAAGGTTGTTCCAGGCCACCCCGGTTCGTTCAGCCTTTGGGATCGCGTCATAGTGAAGTGCAGCAAGCTCGGGTTGATTTTGCTCGGAGTAGTCGAAAGCAAGCTCGAACCGTGCAGTAGCGTCACTAGGACGTCGTGTAACTATCATCTCACCAATGGCTATTGGAATTTCCTTGAAGCCGGCATATCGAGCTATCGCACCCAACGCAGTGAGGAAATCCGCCTCATCGGCATTTGTGGATCGGGGAACCGCATTAAGCTTTTGAAGAAGTGCCTCCGCCCTCGGCTGCTCGTCCTCATCGTCGCTAAGCTGAATAATACGCTCTATGACGGCGCAAGCCTGGGCTATATCGCTTGTGGCGTCCAAGGCATCTAGCAGCAGACGCCGAGCTTCCTCCACCTCTCCATAGTGTTGCATGGTACGGCCCAGGAGTTCCATCAATGCTGCATTTTGCGGATATCTTTCACTCCTTGACCGGATGAGTTCGACATCAACCGCCCGCCCTGAGAAGAGGGTCGTATACTCCTCAGAAGCCTCCCAATGCGCCACCTCTTCGTCGGAAGAGGCGAAACGAGACTTAAGGAACGCCTCAGCTATTTCGTCAGCTCGTTGTTGGTTCTTGCTGAAAATTGCGAAAGCGTACTGCCACCTGAAATCGGCGGCTGTCCAATCGACTGTAATTGCAAGTTCGTTTGTGACCGCGCGGGGTTCGTCCTCGTCAGCCTTGTCACTTCTCGCTTCGGTAGGTTCCGGTCTTTCTAGTGGTCTAATGCTCGCCATCTTCCGTTTGATACGGTTGCAAGCTGGCCCAAGGGCGGCCTCGGGGCTCGTTGAGAGCAGGACTTGATCGTAGTTTTCTGGGGAGATGCCCAGAAGATCGGATGGTAGATGCAAATCGGCATTACGGGGGCTGATGAGAAACGTTCTATCCCGGCCCAATCGGCCCATCGCGAGGCCTAATTCAAAAATAATATTATCGCGAATAACATTTCGCTTCTGTCCACGAATAACTGTGTGGTCGTTCTCTTCAGGGACACAGATGAAAATGGCAAAATCAGAGGCCTTCAGGCGACTCTCAAGTGCATCCAATGGATATTGAGTGGGTTCGAAAGTATCCTGCGTCCAGATAATGGGTGTGACGTCGAAATCGAGAACATTTTGAACAAGCTCCGCGATGTATTTAGTCTCAACAGACGATCCAATGAAGACGGTGGGCTTTGCCATATGCTGTGCGCTCGTGCGGTTTTGTCTAGGTGGATCGATAGAACCTAGATAAGGCTCCAACTTCAAGTCCTTGGGAATGCCCCAGGTCACATATGTCAGAAATATTCACTTAGTTGCGGCAGCGCGGCCTCGCCGCCTCAATGAACCCCGCGTGTCGCGTCTCTCCTCCCAGAGGTTCGATTTGCGAAAGGGCATTGGCGAAACAGTCGGTAGCGATTTTCTCGAAATGTATAATCTGCGAGACAGGCTATTGACCCGTCTCAAATGTCGTCTTATAAATCTTATATCGCAACCTCTAAGGGATTATAAGACAATGGCATTGATCGGATACGCACGTGTCTCCACAGTAGGACAGTCCCTTGAGGTGCAGATCGCCAAGCTGACCGCAGCCGGCGTTGAGTCCGACCATCTCTATTCCGACAAGAAGACCGGCGTGGATCGGGACCGCCCAGGCTTGAAGGACGCGCTGCGCTTCGCTCGGAAGGGTGACACCTTTCTCGTTTGCAAGGTGGACCGTCTGGCGCGGTCTACCATCGACCTGATGAACATCGTCAACGAACTCGACAAGAAGGGCGTTCAGTTCAAGGTTCTGGACCAGAGCATCGATACGACCACCAAAGAGGGCCGAATGATGCTTGGGTTCCTTGCGGTTATTGCGCAGTTCGAGACCGAGATCAGGCACGAGAGGCAGATGGACGGCATTGCGCAGGCAAAGCAGGATGGCGTCAAGTTCGGTAGGAAGACGGTCATGACCGATGAGGTAGTGGACATGATCAGGACCATGAAGGCAGACGGGAAGCCTATTGCGGAGATCATGAAGGCTTCCGGCATGTCCAGACCGTCAGTCTATCGGGCCCTTGGCACCGCAGGGGAATAACCCACGCTCTGGCACGTCGAGTTGACCACTGTTACGCTAGACAGACTATCGTTCAACCTCCTGAGGTCTCATGGCAAAGAGCAAACGTCATCTTGCACTCCTATCTCCTCATGTGGAGACCTTGAGGCGTGGAGAGACGGCAGAGCAATTTGGGACTATCTGTTTTCGTCCTCGTGGTGATGGGATGGTCGAAGTTCTTCTAATTACCACCCGCGAAACAGGCCGATGGACCATCCCCAAGGGCTGGCCAATCAAAGGGCTGAAGCCACACCAAGTCGCGGAGCGCGAGGCTTGGGAAGAGGCAGGCATCAAAGGGAAGGTAAAGAAAGCTTCGTTTGGGTACTACAGCTATCTGAAGACCCTGGTCGACGGAAGTGTGGTGCCGTCGATAGTGGAAGTGCATCTCCTCAGAACCGAGCAGGCATCCGAGAAATTCCCAGAGCGCGGGCAACGGCTGTTAGAATGGATGGTCCCCGAAGAAGCTGCGTTTCGTGTACAGGAGCCTGAGCTGAAGGGGCTCTTCAGAAAGTTGGCGGAGCGCTCGTTCACAGCCGCCTCTCCATGATTTGCGAGATGGTACCGGCATGATTGCCCCTTCCACTAGCGATAACCCACGCCCTGGCACGTTAGGTATACCCCTAGCATGGGTCCCCGTACGCATACTATGGTCACTTATGGTTACACCTAAGAGGAACCATGGTCACCAGGGTCCTGCCCAGCGTAGCGGATGATGGGCTTATGGTAACCTAAGGTGTCCATGGCGTGGGGCCGGCCCATGAAGGAGCCCATACCAAGATCAACCTGAGACACCATGGTTCTACCCGGCATGGCGACATGGCTACCGTTGTGCGACCGATGATGCGGCCTGCCCGAGCGTTAACCCACGCCCTGGCACGTTAGGTTCCTCACTGGCACGACAGGACGTTAGGTACATCGCTAGCATTGTCCTGACCCCTAGCTATTTCCCCTTCCCCTGGCACGACATGACGTTGGGTTGCCCCCTAGAATGACCGAGGTGGCATGAGGTTGTCCTGCGGCATCCCGGCAACTCTGAATTATGTACCCCCCTAGCACAACATACCGAAATCCAAACGATAGCGCTTGCCTGTCTGACCCGCCGCTCCTCCGGGGCGCGATGGGGTGGAGCGCTGCCGTGTGGGTTTCGCTTCGAAGATGTTCAAGACCCGTGTCTCGGGATCGGTATCGAACAGCCTGAGTACACATCCCCTACCCATCTTTTCACCCAACCATAGCCATAGCAAGACAACATAAGGAGACCAATGGAGAACCATGACATTTAAGCTTCGAGGAACAGGCACGGGCAAACCGCAGCTTGTCGGTATCACAGCAGGGGAGTTGCTGAAGAAGGATTTCGCGCCGAGGGAGTTTGCCATTGATCCGTGGTTGAGGACCGGAGAAACCGCGCTGATCTGGGCGGCAACGGGGGTCGGCAAGACGTGGCTCACGCTGTCCCTTGCGGTGGCTATGGCTGGTGGCGGTCGCGTATGGGAATGGAAGGCACCGAAGCCACGGAAGGTGCTTGTCGTGGACGGCGAGATGAACCTTCAGGACCTCCAGGGGCGCTTGAAGACACTGGTGGATACCGGAGCTGTCACAGGACTGGACCGGGTGGCGCTTGGTGAGAACCTGAAGTTCGTTGCTCGACAGGCACAGGACCCGGACAGCGAGTTCTTCGACATCACCGATCCATTGTCTCAACAGCACGTCTTGCAGGCCATGGACGATACGGGCTCTGAGGTCGTCATCATTGACAACGTCACCACCTGTGCCGATGGCCTGAGAGACGAGAATGACAGCGTGGCTTTCCGGCCCGTCATGTCCTTCCTGATGCGGATGAAGCAGGCTGGCAAGGTCGCAATCCTCGTTCATCACGCCAACAAATCCGGTCAGGACTTTCGAGGCTCCACGGCATTGGAAGCGACCTTCGAGGTCAAGCTGGGTCTGCACCCGGCAGGGGCGAGCGTCGGCAAGGCGTCGTTCATCGCGAAATTCGGCAAGTTCCGTGCACAAGGAGATAGCACCATTCAGCCACGGCAGTGGACCCTAGAGCTCTCAGGTTGGACCGTGGATGACGATGAGAGCGAGGGTGCCGGCAACGATGTCCTGAAGGCGCTGAAGTCCTGCAAGTTCGTCACGGCGGTGGAGATCGGGGACCACATAGGCCGGGATAAGCACTACGTCGGTCGCCAATTGAGGCTTCTGGTGGCCCAAGGGCAACTGAGGGAGGAGGATAAGGACCGCTATTTCAAGGCAGCTAAGCGCTTGAGGTCCAGTCCGTTCGATGACGAAACCTTTGAGGTGGACGATGGTGACCTTACGGGGACCGAAGTTGCACCATTGCACTGAGTAGCTTGGACGAGAGGGAGGCTCTGCCCCCTCGGGAGAATGGAGTTGCAGAGTAGCATTTACTAAGTGCTACTGCAATTTGCTACTTTCAATATAATCGAACAAATTCAAATAGATATGGAGAATTTCGCGGACACAGCAATGTGAGCCGTGCAACTCCCATTGATCGCACACCAACTATCGAAACGAAAGGACCAGACATGTGGTCAGGAATAAGAAACGGCAGGGATGCCCAAACACGCAGGGTACAGCCGAACTGGGCACTGGAATGCGTGAAGGCCGGTATTCCCCTTTGCCAACTCCCGCCGGCACCGGCAGCGGATGCGACCTACAAGGAGAAATGTCAGTACACCTGGGCGCTGCGAAGGGCCTGGGAAAGTAAGACCGGTCGCAAGATCGAACGGCTGACACCGCCAGGGTACAGCGACAGCACCACCCAGAAGCGGCGGGAGACGCGGATGAGCTAAGCCCAGAACTTACAGCTCTTGGCCTGGGTAAATCCCCGACATAGCGACGAAGGCGCTTAGGACGAAGAAGAGCGAACACCAGCCGCCAGTCCTATCGTTAGCCCTGAAGCGAGATACGGCTAGCCATCCCCAGAGCCCGATCCACAACGCATAGAGCGCCAACCTGATCATCCCAAATTCCATGTAATCCCCAATGCGCCGAGAGCGCTCCCCATTACGCCCGCCCCGTTCAACGCGAACCCAGGCGAACCCCAATCCACAATACGCAACCACAGCGTCCTCGGCAACCTATCGGGGCGCTTTCCGCATTCAACATTCACGCAACAGAAGAGGTACAATGTCCGACGCTATTTCCGTCATCAAGGGATTTGAGGGCTACATCGACCACGCTAAGTGGGACCGCACCGCTTACCGCGCTGGCTACGGTTCCGATACGACTACCCTAGCTGACGGACGTGTCGTTCCGATCTCCTCAGACACCGTCGTCACCCGCGAGGACAGCGAACGCGACCTAGCCCGTCGTGCGCAGGAGTTCGAGAATACCGCAGCCGGCCAAGTCGGCCAGGATAAGTGGGCATCGCTCCCAGGTAACGTCAGAGCAGCCCTTACGTCCACCACGTACAACTATGGCAGCCTTCCGCATGACGTGGTGGCTGCAGCGCAGACCGGTGACATCAATGCCATCGCTTCGGCTGTTACAGGCCGTGGTGACGACAACGGCGGTATCAACCGTGGTCGCCGCTCGAAGGAAGCCGAGATCATCCTCGGTGGACCTCAGGCCGCTGCTGACCAAGCTCCGTACACCCCGCATGTCTCCAATGCCACCCAGTACACCGCAGAGACCGAAGTTCCCCTTCCGGTCAACGAGGCTGTCTCTGGTACCCCGCGTGTCGACAAGCCGGAAGCCCCGAGCCTATGGCAGACCGAGAAGGACGCATGGAACCAGAACAGCACCCTGGCCCTGATCCTGAACAGCAATCCCTACAAGGCCGACCCTAATTGGAAGAAGCCGGGTGAGGAGCAACTTGCTGCCGATCTGGAGAAGGCGAACCTTGACCCAGAGCGTTATGCCAAGTTCCTTGGTGGCTCTACGTCCCAGGCCGGCTACAACAAGGCCATCCAAGACGCTCAGGCTGACCGGGATCGCCTCACGCGACTATCGCAAGCTGGCCTCACAGGGACAGTCCTCGACTTCGTCAATCAGGCCCTGGACCCAGTCAACGTTGCCACGGACCTTGCGGTCTCCGCAGTGGCACCAGAGTTCACCATAGGCAAGTACGGTTACCGCGTCAGCAAGGTTCTGTCCGCTGCCCTGGCCGGTGGCGCATCAGGTCTAGCGACCTCAGCCATCAACTACGGCTTCAACCCGAACGCAACCAAGGCCGATCTTATGATGGGCACGGTGATCGGGGCTGGCCTGGGTGGCATCGTTGGTCGTCTGTCCGCCAATCCGGCGACAGCGGCAGAGGGGCGTGGTCTCCAGCAGATCGGCCATCAGGTCATCGCTGAGCATGAAGGTGTCCCGTACGTGCCTCCTGCCAACCGTGGTTCCGTTGGTGCCGCTGCCGTGACCAGGGAGAACAGCGTCCTCGATCCTGAAGCCGCGATGGCCCAGGTGGAACATGACGCGACACCCCGGTCTGCATTCGCAGGCATCCGTGGCGACCTTGCTGCCATGGGTGACAAGTCGAAGAACCCCGGCACCCGCCTCACCATGAGCGGTCTCGTTCAGGACGGCACCGGTAAGATTGGGCCTTCCATCAACGGTCGTGCAGCGTCGGAAGATGCCGCCATGCTCAAGCAAGAGTTCGACGGTGCCTTCTATCGCACTTGGAAGCCGCAGAAGGACGCCTTCATCGCCAAGGGTGGAACAGCTCAGCAGTTTGATGACCTCGTCTTCAAGTATGTCGAGGACACACGGCTGCACAAAGGTGACTTCTATTCGCCCGAGGTGAAGGCCGCTGGCGACAACTGGGCAGCGCTCCGTCGCGAACAGCTCAAGTTGCAGCAGAACGCCCTCTATCGCGAAGGCGGCATTGCTCGTCCTGTGCAGGGTGCCGACAAGGTCAAGGCCAATGAGAACTACATGGTTCACGAGTGGCATAACGTCCTTGTCCATGCCGCTGACGAGCATTTCGAAGACGGCACGGTGCAGGCAGTGATCAAGGGTGGGATGCGCAAGTCCAACCCGACGATAGCCGAAGCCGATCTGGACAGGGTATCCGCTGCCTTCCTGAAGTCCATCAAGGAACGAGGGGCAGGTCTGGACAGAGGTGACTTCCTCGCTCGGGTATCCGGCGACAACATGGAAGACGCCATGAACGCCCTGGTGGAAGCGGGATCGCTCCGTCAGGAGGAGGCCGACAACTTCCTCAAGAACTGGGTGGCCGACAGCGGGAACGCCAAGTCGGATACCGGTAACGCCAAGCCGTTCAAGCACCGAGCGCTGATCGATACCAGCTATGTCCTGCCATACCGTCCCCGCGTTCGTGCCACCGGCCTGGAGCATGACGCAGAGTTCGGTGTGAAGGACCTCCTGAACCGCAACGTCGAATATCTGAACAACAAGTACTCCCGTCGTGCCGCAGGTAACATTGCCCTGGCGAGAATGAGGCTTGCGATCTCAGACATGAAGGACGAAGCCGGTGAGGTCATCTCGCACGGCACCACGGTTCTCGACGGTATCACCTCCGATGCCGAGTGGCGGGCTCATCTCGACCAAGTTGCCCGTCGTGGCGCTGAGGCTGGCCAGACTTCCCAGGAGATCGCTCAGGACCGGAGGCGTCTTCAGTTTGCTTACGACATGATCAAGGGGACGAAGACCTACGACATCAACAACACGACGTTCGGCTGGGGGCTCCGCATGTTGCGGAAGGTCAACTTCATCCGCATGATGAACCAAGTTGGTCTTGCTCAGCTCCCAGAATTGGGCAACCTCGTCGGCAGTGTCGGTCTGAAGGCGATGGTTCAGCAGGTCCCGAACATGCGCCGTGTGATCGGAGCTGACGGTGTGGCTCACCTGAAGAATAACTTCGGTGATGATGTCGAAGCTATCTTCGGCAACGGTCTCGAAGGTTGGACGAGGACACCCGAGGAGCGCTACGATGCCATGCTGGACATGATCCAAGGCACCAAGGGTGGCGATTGGGCGCACAAAGTCTCCAACCTGCTCGACAAGGGTAGTGCGATCACCTCGAAGATTTCCGGCATGGAAGGTATCGACACGCTCTCGAAGCGGTGGGCCTACAAGGCGGTGATCCAGAAGTTCGCCAACGCGGCTGCCGGTAAGGCCGAGTTCTCCGAGAAGCGCCTTGCTGACCTCGGTCTCGACAGGGCCATGTACGAACGCGTCAAGATTGCTCTGAAGGACCCGGCTGGCGTCCAGATGAACGGGAGTCGCGTAGCCGGTCTCAAGCTCGACCAATGGGCCGACAAGGAAGCCGCTGAAGCCTTCCGCCGTGCGGTCTATCGTAAGTCGACGGAGATCATCCAGCAGAACGACCTGGGCAACAAGATCATGTGGATGGGGCACCCCGTCGCACAGACGCTAACCCAGTTCCGAACGTTCATGGCTGCCTCCTACGTGAAGCAGACAATGAAGGCGCTGCATATGCGTGATCCTGAGGCCGCGATCAACGCCACCATGGCGATGTTCATCGGCGCGATGGTCTACGAGGTGCAAACTAGAGAGCAGGCAGTTGGACGTTCAGACTCCGACAAGTTCCTCAGGGATCGGCTGACGTGGGACAAGATTGCCGGGGCTGGCTTCGCAAAGGCCGGCGTCTCTTCGATCATCCCCATGCTGGTGGACACCACGCTTCCGGCGATTGGCTACAAGCCGGAGTTCTCCTACTCCCGCACGACGGGGCAGACCTCTGACCTGTGGTTCGGCAACCCGGCTACAGCCCTCCTTGACGACGTGCAGAAGGCAGCAAGTGCCACCCGTGGCATCTTCCATGGGGACCTGTCGCAGGAAGAGGCACGGGCAATCAACAAGCTCCTGCCGTTCAACAACGCCTTCGGCTACATGCAGGCGTTCAACTGGGGTATCTCGGGTCTACGGGAGAAGACTCCAAGATCACGGAAGCAGCCGGTTGGTCTCTTTGGAGACTAAGGTGAACTGAGGGCGGGGCAGAAATGTCCCGTTCTCACCGAGCATACCATAAGTAACACCCGTCAGCCCGGTAAAGCTAGAATAGTTTCAACAGCGCAATAGTTGCAGATGTGCAAGTAATTATTTTGAAATTATTACGATATTACCTATAGACAGCGAGTCGCAACTCAGTCACACATCGACGCGCCCACTAATCAATTTGGGCTATACGAAAAAGGATAGAGTTAAATGAGCTTCCACTTCCGCACCAAACGCGTTGAGTTCGAAATCGCCAGCTACGGCATCTACCTCAGCTTGGCTGCTTTTCGGAGAACCTTCGTGGCCTTTCGGGATTTCTCCGGTCAGGGCTTGAGCACCACGGATTGGAACCGGGTCGACAAAAGCGAGTCATATGGCCAGGCATGAAGTGCTGGCGTAGGCAGAAGAAATTAGGCAGGAGCTCTAGGCAGAAATGAATTTGAGGTTCCCGCCCAAGTCATTGTTTTCTAAGCCTAAATTTGATCTTTTCGGGGAATGGCGGAGAGGATGGGATTCGAACCCACGATACGCTTTTGACGTATACTCCCTTAGCAGGGGAGCGCCTTCGACCACTCGGCCACCTCTCCGGTGCGGCCCTGATACGGCCAATCATTTATCGACGCAAGCGCTTTTTCGCCTCCCTGCACGTTCTCCCTGCATTCGGCGGTGCGCGCATCCTGCAGGGAGAACTAGATAGCCGGCGTGCGGGTCCCTCTTAACGCAGCAACTCCTTAAGGTCCGCGGCCGAATCGGCCAGGATAGCCTTTGCCGGGTTGACGCCGCTTTCCAGTAGCTTCTTGCCAGTCACATAGGCCTTTGCGTCGTTGATAGCATCGACGGCGATGAAGCGGCCCTCCTTGAAATACCAGACCGAAGCCGATCCTTCGCGAGCGCCGGCGCGCAAAAGGGTTTCGTCATAGCCGACGTTGAAACCGGCGATCTGCAATTTTACGTCATATTGATCCGACCAGAACCATGGCTTCGGATCGTAGGGCTCGTTGCCGCCTGCAATGATTCCGGCTGCGGCTTCGGCCTGGTCGACGGCATTCTGTACCGATTCGAGACGGATGCGGCCGCCGTTCCAAGGCAGTTCCGCGCAATCACCCGCAGCGAAGATCGCGGGGTCGGAGGTGCGGGCAAACGAATCGACGATGATACCGTTGCCGACTTCCAGCCCCGCTTCCTTGGCCAGCCGGTCATTCGGGGCAACGCCGATGCCGACGATGACGAAATCGACATCTATGGTGGACCCGTCCGACAGCTCGGCGGCGACGACATGGCCGTTCTTGCCAACCAGTTGCTTCAGGCCCGTCTTTTCGCGGATGACGACATCATGTCCACGATGAATAGTCCGCATGATGTCAGCCGTCTCCTTGGCGGCGACGCGCTGCAGGATCCTGTCTGCCATTTCTATAAGCGTGACTTCGAGGCCGCGATGGCGGGCAACCGCCGCCGCTTCGAGGCCGATATAGCCGCCGCCGATGATGAGAACACGGCGGCCCGCGCGCATTTCGGCAGCGAGCTGATCGGCATCGCGTTTGTCGCGGGCGAGATAGACGCCTTCAAGCGCGCCCCCGACGGAGGGCGGCAACTCGCGCGGCGTTGCGCCGGTCGCCAGCGCCAGCGTGTCATAGCCCAGCGCCGAACCGTCCTGCATGACCACTTGTTTTGCCGCGCGATCAATCTGCTCGACCCAGGTGGACAAACGGATCTCGACATTGTTGTCGGCATACCAATGCTCAGGGCGGAACAAGAGCCGGTCGAAGGCCATCTCGCCGAGAAGATATTTTTTTGTCAGCGGCGGTCGCTGATAGGGAAGGTTTTCCTCCGCGCCGATGATAGTGATCGGCCTCGAATCTCCAAGCGCCCGCAATTTGGCGGCAAGCGCGAAACCGGCCTGCCCGGCCCCGACAATGACCAATCTGCCCGTCACGATCCTTACTCCATTATATATGGTTATGGCGGCTCGTTACCTTGATATAGGCGTCGCCCTCGCGGTTTTCAGGGGTAACGCCTACCCTTGCAAGCGTCAATCATAGCTGACCTTGCGCCAGAGATCGGGGGAAAATTGGGGCAGGACTTCAGGCCAGTATCTCGACCCAGCGGCGCTCATGGAATGATCGGGCCATGGCGTGCACCGACTTTTCGATGCGCAAACCGTCCAAGAAGCTTACGACGGACGCCGCGTCGCCGGAAATGGCGCGGATCAGCTCCCGGCATTCGATGATCTTCAGATCATTGAAACCGAGTCCGTGGCCAGGCGCAGGGATGAACCGGTCATAGGGTCGGTGCGCCGGCGCCGCAAGAATTCTGCGGAAGCCCTGTTCGGTTTGCCTGCCGTCCGCCTGATAAAGCTCGAATTCGTTCATGCGCTCCTGGTCGTAGACGATCGAGCCTTTCGAGCCGTAGATCTGCAGCGCAATGCGGCCCTTGCGCCCCCAGGCGGAGCGATTCGCCATCAGCACCGCAGAAATACCGCCCCCGAGCCGCATCAGCACATTGGCCAGATCGTGATTCTCAACGGCGCGGCGCCCGCCGTCCTTCAACGGCCGTTCGGCATAGGGCTTCACCATATCGGTGATGACAGCTTCGACATGGCCGAACAGAAACCAGAGCAGCGACAGCGGATGCACTGCGAAATCGTCAAGCGCGCCATAGCCGCCGGCAAGCTCGCTCTTCCAATAGAAGAGGCCCTCCGGATCGGCCATGAAGTCTTCATCCATTTCGACACGGACGTGATTGACCTCGCCGATCGCGCCTTCGCCGATCAGCGCCTTGATATGCCGCATCACGGGATTCTGAATATAGTTGTAGCCGAGGACGGCGACCTTGCCCGAGGCCTTGGCGGCGCTCAGCATGCGTTCGGCGTCGGTATAGGCCGGCGCCATCGGCTTTTCGCACCAGACATGCTTGCCGGCTTCCAGCGCGGCGATCGCCATTTCCGGATGGAATTGATTGGGCGTGGTGACGGAGACGACATCGACCTCGGGATCGGCGATCAATTCACGCCAGTCGGCGGTCGCCTTTTCGAAGCCGAATTCATCGCCACGCATTTTTGCCAGGTCGGGATTGGCTTCGGCAAGATGCACGAGACGCGGCCGTTCGACGTCGCCGAAGACGGTCTTGACCGCATTCCACGCCAGCGCATGGCATTTGCCCATATAGCCGGTTCCGATCAATCCGACGCCAAGCGACTTCATATCCATTTCCTCCACCGGCTTCCTCCTGAAGCCTGCGGCGATTTTTGGAATATTTGGACCGTTTTGACAAGCCGGTGCATCGACCAATTGCGCCACCTCATCAGAGGAATGGAATTTATTGAAGTAAATTCATACACTTAAAAATAATCGTGCCGAGTTATCCAAAATCCGTTATCGTGCAAAATATGGAATATTTGTTTCATTGACGGGTATGACGTCGAGAAGGGTGAGGCATGGACAACGAAATCGAAACGCGAACCAAGGTGCCGCGGGATTTTGAAAGCCTTCGCAGCATCATCATCGAGCGTAAGAATTCCATGCCGAAACGTCTGGCGCAGGTCGCGGCTTTCGCACTCGGCAATCCCGATGAAATCGCCTTCGGCACCACGGCAAGCATTGCCACTGCCGCGGATGTCCAGCCTTCGACGCTGGTGCGTCTTGCCCATCATCTCGGTTACGGCGGCTTCTCCGACCTGCAGAGCATTTTCCGCGAGCGGCTGCGCGACCGGACGCTGAGCTACGAAGAGCGGCTGATCACACTCGAACAATCCGGCATCGAGGATGAAGAGGCCGGGATTCTCTCAGGCTTTCTCTCTGCCGCCAGCCAGTCGGTCAACAAGCTTGCCGCCACGATCGAGACGGATACGTTTGCCAAGGCGGTGGATGTGCTCGCCGCTGCCGAGACGATCTATCTTATCGCCAAGCGCCGTTCCTATCCGCTGACGGCGCATATGACCTACGCCTTTTCCAAACTGAACATCCGCCATCAGATCGTCGCTTCGCCGAACGGCATCGACGGCGAGCTCGCCCGCTTTGCCACGGAAAGGGACGCGGCGATTGCCGCAAGCTTCTCTCCCTACGCTGCCGACAGCCTCGCCCAGGCGCAGGACCTCGCCGCACGCAACGTGCCGGTCATCGCTATTACCGATTCGGCCTTTTCACCGCTTACCGGCTGCGCCACCCACTGGTTCGAGGTGGCGGAGGCCGATTTTGCCGGCTTCCGCTCGCTGTCGGCATCCATGGCGCTCATCATGGCCTTCCCTGTCGCCATCGCCGAACGGCGGAGGAAAGAGGCGGTGGCAAAATTCCACAAAACCAAAATGGAATAAACATTCCGAATTGACAAAATTACGGAACCAATGTTTCATTACATCCATGGACGCGGCTGCGGGAGATGGCCGCAAAATAGACCAGAGCCCGGACGAAAACGAAGACGGGCGGACCGGCACATTCAATAATGCGTGACCCCATAGAAAACTGAAGAGTTATCGGGATCATGCCTGGACGGGAGGACATTATGGCACACGACAATCCTGGCGCCCAGCCGGAGCCGACACTCGACGTGATCACCATCGGCCGCTCCTCCGTCGATCTTTATGGGCAGCAGATCGGCTCGCGGCTTGAGGATATTGCATCTTTTGCGAAATCCGTTGGCGGCTGCCCGGCCAATATCGCTATCGGCACGGCTCGGCTTGGCTTGAAATCCGGCTTGATCACCCGCGTTGGTGACGAGCAGATGGGCCGCTTTATCCGTGAACAGACGGCACGCGAAGGCGTCGCGACAGAAGGGATCGCCACCGACAAGGAGCGGCTGACGGCACTGGTGTTGCTTGCGGTCGAGGCCGAGGGCGTGTCGCCGATGATCTTTTATCGTTCCGACTGCGCCGACATGGCGCTCGACGAGGATGATATCGATGAGAATTTCATTCAATCCTCTCGCGCCGTCCTCGTCTCCGGCACGCATTTTTCCAAGCCGAACACGGAGGCCGCGCAACGCAAGGCGATTCGCATCGCCAAGGCGAACGGCCGCAAGGTGATCTTCGACATCGACTACCGGCCGAATCTCTGGGGCCTCGCCGGCCACGCCGAGGGCTTCGAACGTTATGTGAAGTCGGATCGCGTGTCGTCGAAGATGAAAGAGACGCTGCCGGATTGCGACCTGATCATCGGGACCGAAGAGGAGATCATGATTGCCTCGGGCGCAGATGATGTGCTCGGCGCTCTCAAGGAAATCCGCCGCCTTTCCTCGGCAACCATCGTGCTGAAGCGCGGCGCCATGGGCTGCATCGTTTATGATGGCCCTATCTCGGATGACCTCGAAGACGGCATTGTCGGCCAGGGCTTTCCGATCGAGGTGTTCAACGTTCTCGGCGCCGGCGATGCCTTCATGTCCGGATTCTTGCGCGGCTTCCTGCGCGACGAACCGCTGAAGACCTGCGCCACCTGGGCCAATGCCTGTGGTGCCTTTGCGGTCTCCCGCCTGCTCTGCTCGCCGGAATATCCGACCTGGGCCGAGCTCGATTTCTTCCTGAAGACGGGCAGCAAACACCGGGCCCTGCGTAAGGACGAGGCGATCAACCATCTTCATTGGGCGACGACCCGACGCGGCGAGATCCCACTGCTGATGGCGCTTGCCATCGATCATCGCTCGCAACTCGTCAGCGTCGCCGACGAGCTGGGCATCGGCCATGACAGGATCGTTGCCTTCAAGCGGCTTGCGGTCGAGGCGGCGGCGCGCGTTTCGGGCGGTCGGTCCGGCTATGGCATGCTCATCGACGAGCGCTTCGGCCGCGATGCCTTCTTCGACGCCGCCGCGAAGAATTTCTCCTGGATCGGTCGTCCCGTTGAATTGCCGGGCTCGAAGCCGCTGAAATTCGAGTTCAGCCAGGATATCGGTTCGCAGCTCACCGAATGGCCCCTCAATCATTGCATCAAATGCCTCTGCTTCTATCATCCCGACGATCCCGCGGAGTTGAAGGCGGAGCAGCAGGAGAAGCTACGCACCCTGTTCGAAGCAGCGCGTAAGGTCGGCCGCGAGCTGTTGGTCGAGATCATTGCCGGCAAGAACGGGCCGCTGACTGACGATACGATCCCAACGGCGATGGAAGAGCTCTATGCGCTCGGCATCAAGCCGGACTGGTGGAAGCTGGAACCGCAGGAATCGACCGCGGCCTGGAAAAAAATCGATGCCGTGATCGCCAAAAATGATCCATTGTGCAGGGGTATCGTGCTGCTTGGCCTGGAAGCGCCGGCAGAAGAATTGATCCGCAGCTTCGAGGCGACGCTGGCCGCGCCCTCGGTCAAGGGTTTTGCCGTCGGACGGACGATCTTTTCCGATGCGGCGCGCGCCTGGATGTCGGGCGGCATGAACGACGAGGAAGCGATCGCCGACATGGCTGGCCGCTTCCAACAATTGACCCAGGCGTGGCTGAAAACCCGCGGCCTGGAATAGAAGGCGCATTGCTCCGAAAAGTTTCGGGGAAAGCGATGCGCAAACAATGGACTAAAATGCATTTGGGAGGCGCCCCATGGGCAAGACGATCCGATTGACGATGGCACAGGCTGTCGCGCATTTCCTCAAAAAGCAGATGACGGTAATCGACGGCCAGAAGCAGCCGATCTTCGGCGGCGTCTGGGCGATCTTCGGCCATGGCAACGTCGCTGGCATGGGGGAAGCGCTCTATCAGGTGCGCGACGAGTTGCCGACTTTCCGTGCCCACAATGAACAGGGCATGGCGCATGCCGCCATCGCCTATGCGAAGGCCGGTTTCCGTCAGCGCTTCATGGCCTGCACGACGTCGATCGGTCCCGGCGCCCTGAATATGGTGACTGCCGCCGGCGTCGCGCATGTCAACCGCATCCCCGTGCTGTTCCTCCCCGGCGATGTCTTCGCCAACCGCGCCCCCGATCCGGTGCTGCAGCAGATCGAGGATTTTGGCGATGGCACGGTGTCAGCCAACGATGCCTTCCGTCCGGTTTCGCGCTATTTCGACCGCATCACCCGGCCCGAGCAGATCATCACGGCGCTGAAGCGCGCCATGCAGGTGCTGACCGACCCGCTCGATTGCGGTCCGGTGACATTGTCGCTTTGCCAGGACGTGCAGGCTGAAGCCTTCGACTATCCGGAGAGCTTCTTCGAGGAACACGTTTGGACGCAGCGCCGCCCACAGCCGGATGCGGACGAACTGGCAAACGCCATCGCGCTGATCCGCACATCCGAAAAGCCCGTGATCGTCGCCGGCGGCGGCGTGCTCTATTCACAGGCAACGAAGGAGCTTGCCGCTTTCGCGGAAGCGCACGGCATTCCGGTCGTCGTGACACAGGCGGGTAAATCGGCGATCGATGAGACGCATCCGTTGGCGCTTGGCTCGGTCGGCGTTACCGGCACATCGGCCGCCAACGCGATTGCCGAGGAAACCGATTTGGTGATCGCTGTGGGCACCCGCTGCCAGGATTTCACCACCGGTTCCTGGGCGCTCTTCAAGAACGAAAAACTGACGATGATCGGCCTCAACATCGCGGCCTATGATGCGTTCAAGCACAATGGCCACCCCTTGGTGACGGATGCGCGCGAAGGACTAAAGGCCCTGTCCGCCGGCCTTTCCGGCTGGAAAGCTCCGGCAGTGCTTGTCGAGAAGGCTACACAGGAAAAGAAGATCTGGATCGAGGCTGCCGCCAAGGCCATGGCGACGACGAATAGCGCCCTGCCCTCCGACGCCCAGGTGATCGGCGCCGTCACTCGCACGATCGGCGACGAGAAAAGCATCCTCCTGTGCGCGGCCGGCGGCCTGCCCGGCGAATTGCACAAGCTCTGGCCGGCGACCGCGCCCGGCAGCTACCATATGGAATACGGCTTCTCCTGCATGGGCTATGAGATCGCCGGCGGCCTTGGCGCGAAGATGGCGCGGCCGGACAAGGAAGTCATCGTCATGGTCGGCGACGGCTCCTACATGATGCTGAATTCGGAGCTGGCGACCTCGGTCATGCTCGGCCTGAAACTCACGATCGTCCTTCTCGACAACAGGGGCTACGGCTGCATCAACCGGCTGCAGATGGCGACGGGTGGTGCCAACTTCAACAATCTGCTCAAGGACTCGCGCCACGAGATCATGCCGGAGATCGATTTCCGGGCGCATGCCGAGAGCATGGGGGCCGTTGCGGTCAAGGTCGCTTCCATCGCCGAGCTGGAACAGGCGCTCGAAGCATCGAAAAAGAACGACCGCACCTCGGTCATCGTCATCGACACCGACCCGCTGATCACCACAGACGAAGGCGGCCACTGGTGGGATGTCGCCGTTCCCGAGGTCAGCCCGCGCGCCGAGGTCAACAAGGCCCGCGCCGCCTACGAGCAAGCTCGCGCCTCCCAGCGTATCGGCTGATCGCTTTACGTCCTATTTCTGGAGGAGCGTTTCAGCTCCTCCGGCATTATTTTCAAGGAGACCATTGATGAAGGCCAAACTCGGCATGTCGCCCATCGCCTGGTGGAACGACGATCTTCCTGAGCTCAGCGACGACGTATCCCTTGAGGAATGCCTGCGGCAATCGCGCAGTGCGGGCTTCACCGGCATGGAACAGGGCCGGCGCTTCCCCAGCAATCCGGATGAAATGCTGCCCATCCTGCGCGCCGCCGACGTGACGCTCTGCGGCGGCTGGTTCTCCGGCACGCTTGTCAATGAGGAGCTGGCCGCCAACAAGGACCGCATCGCGCCGATGATCGCGCTGTTCAAGGCCGTCAATGCGCCCTGCATCGTCTATGGCGAAGTCGGCCGTTCCATACAGGGCGACCGCTCCAAGCCGCTCGCCACCAAGCCGCGCCTTTCCGATGACGAGATGAAGGCCTATGCCCGCCGCGTCACCGAATTCGGCGAATGGTGCGCCGAGCAGGGCATGCCGCTCTCCTACCATCATCACATGGCCGCAGTCGTCGAAACCGAACCGGAACTCGACGCCTTCATGCGCAATTCCGGCGCAGGCATTCCGCTTCTGCTCGATGCCGGTCACCTAGCCTTTGCCGGCGGCGACGTTCTGCGTGCCATCGACAACCACCACGCCCGCATCAACCACGTTCACGTCAAGGATATCCGCAAGCCCGTTGTGGATGGTCTGGATCGCAGCCGCCAATCCTTCCTCGACGCAGTGGCGCTCGGTGCGTTCACGGTGCCGGGCGACGGCTCGCTTGATTTCGGCGCCATCGTCCAGCGTCTGGCCGATTACGGCTATGAAGGCTGGTTCGTGGTCGAGGCCGAACAGGACCCGCGCAAGGCGCCGCCGCAGAAGATGGCCGAGATCGGTCATGCCGAGCTGATGCGCGTCATGACAGCGGCGGGCTATACGGTGGAAACCGAAGGCTTTCCCAAGGGGTAAAGACGAGCGCCCCTCCTCGCCCGCTATCCAGGGGTTGGCGAGGAGGCTCCCAAGCAATAGAGGACGAACACCCATGCCAAATCTCAAGGTCAAACCTGATGGCTCCCATGGTCGTGTCAGCCATGTCACGCCCGAAAGCGCCGGCTGGACGTATGTCGGCTTCGACCTTTACCGGCTGAAACCCGGCGAGACCGCCTCCGCCGAGACGGGCAATCGCGAGGTCTGCCTGGTCTGGGTCAGCGGCAAGGCGAGCGCCAAGGCTGGCGCGAAGGATTTCGGCTCGCTTGGCGGACGCATGAGTCCCTTCGAAGGCGCGCCGCATGCGCTTTATATCCCGGCCGGCTCCAACTGGTCCGTCGTCGCCGAGACCGACCTCGAACTGGCCGTCTGCTCCGCTCCTGGCGGTGGCTCGTATGAAGCCCGCGCCATTCCGCCCGGCACGCATCCGGCTGTAACGCGCGGCAAGGGCACCAATGTCCGCTATGTCAACAACATCATGCCGGAGGATGACGGCGCGGCGCATTCGCTGCTCGTGGTCGAAGTCATTACGCCGGGCGGTCACACCTCCTCCTATCCGCCGCACAAGCATGATCAGGACAATCTGCCGAACGAAAGCTTCCTCGAGGAGACCTATTATCACCGCCTGAACCCGCCTCAGGGGTTCGGCTTCCAGCGGGTTTATACCGACGATCGTTCACTGGACGAGGTCATGGCGCTGGAGGACGGCGATGTGACGCTTGTGCCCAAGGGATATCACCCATGCGCGGCCTGCCATGGCTACGACCTTTATTATCTCAACGTCATGGCCGGCCCGAAACGCGTCTGGAAGTTCCACAACGCGCCGGAACATGAGTGGCTCCTCAAGGCCTGAATGCCGCTAAAGGCTGCGCCTCAAGGACGCGGCCTTTTGCTCATACCGGCAGCAGACCGTATCGCCAGCCGCGGTCCCTGGCGTTGCGCGACAGTACCAACCACGTAAGCAGAAGCATTCCCGTTTCGGCGAAGACCGGCACCATCCAGATTCCGGTTTCGCCGAAGGCGAAAGGCAGCAGGAATGTCAGGGGCAGCGTAAAGAGATAGGGTCGCGCCAGGCCGAAGATCGCCGCTCGCTTCGCGTCGCCGATCGACTGGAAATAGGACGACAGCACGATCATCTGCCCGAAGAGGAAATAGGCGCCGACCGTCCAGGGCAAAATCCGTCCCACCTCCGCAACGATGACGGCATCGCCGACAAAGACGCCACCAAGCCTGCCCGCCAGCATTTCGACGGCCAATTCCACCGCGCTGCAATAAATCAGCGCCGACACCATCGCGATCTGCAGGCTCCGGCCGACGCGGGCGGGAAGCGCGGCGCCGTGGTTGTGACCGGATATGCTCTGCAGGGCGATGCTGAGGCCGAGGAGCGGCAGATAGGCGAAGGTCATCACGCGGGTGATGATTCCGTATGCCCCGACCGTCGCGACATAATCCCCCTGGTGCCAGATCGCCAGATTGAAGAGGATTGCTGCGGAACTCAGGGATATGCCGATGAAACCGAGGCTCATCGGCGCGCCGAAGGCTATGATCCCGCGCCATTCGGCAACCGGAAACGATATCGAGGGCCTCAGTGCGCCTGGCTGCCGCCAGCGGTAGAGCAGGATGATCGCCAGGCATATGAATTGCGCCGCGATCGACCCTGCGGCTGAGCCGATGACGCCCCAATGCAGTATCGCCATCAGCAGCCAGTTGGCGAGGATATTGAGCAGGGTCGAGGCAAACGTCACCAGCGTCATGAAGCCAATCTTGCCTTCACAACGCAGAGCGTCGAGATGCACCGACAATAGGAAGCTCACCGGAGCAAAGCCGACCATGATGCCCATGAAAGCGCCGGCATTGGCCGCGATAGTGGCATTATCAGCCGCAGCCGTCACGATGATCTGCCGCCCGACCGTCCAATAGAGTACGTTGACTAGGATCGCCACAGCCAAGGCCAGGCCATGGGCGGCGCTGAAAACCCGCCTCGCCCCTGCCCGATCTCCCGCCCCCAGGCGGCGCGCCAGGATGCTCGCCATGCCGTTGGAGACCAGCGATTGTAGCGCGATCAGCAGCATCAGTGCCGGAAAAATGAGGCTGACCGCCGAAAGGGCATCGGCACCCACATAGGCACCGAGGAAATAAGCATCGACGACGGCAAACAGGCCGTTGACGGTCGTGATCATGATGATCGGCGCAGCCGTGCGGGCAAAGACGCCCGGCAGCCAGCCGCTCAGGAACATGTTGCGTTCGGAATGATTCGTCATGGAAAAAATCCAGGCAGCATCGCGCGTCGACAAATGCCGGCCGCGATCGAATGATGAAGGGGTGAATACTAGATGTCCAAAACCAGATGCGGCACGCCGTCGGAGGTCTTGCGCGGCGAAATGCCGTTGACGTCGATCTGGGCGTTGATGCGCTGGCGGAAGGCCGAGAAGCTCTCGAAGGTCACGACATCCACCGGAGCGTCGAAATGGATGGTGATCCTGTAAAGCCCGCCGGACTGCTCCGAGAGCGTCAGGACCTTGCCGGTGAAGGGCTGGTTCAAGTAGCGGCCGCGAACTGCGGTCCCGACGGCAACCGGTGCGCTCGGCGGCGTATTCGGTTTTGCGGCAAGCGCCGAAAGCGTGTTCCAGTCACGCAGCCCGTATTGCTTGGCGACCAATTCAAGGGCCGCGCTATGGGCCACGTCGCCACCGCGCTCGGCCATGGCTTGGCGTAAACGTTTGGCCTGCGCTTTCAATTCATCGATGGACGGATAGATCGTCGTCACGGAGTCAGCCTCTTAAAAGGCATGCATTTACGACTGCAGATCGGAGCTCGCATTACCGCCAGTCAGCATGCGCCAGATGGCTGTGACCAAATTCGCGAGGCTTCACCATGGATTTTCATCCGCGAGCGGCCGGTGCCTCGAACCGGATTTTCCGTATGATCGAAGCTAATGCCGCTGTCAAGATGAGGCTATGCAGGCGCATTCACCGAAACAGGGCGATATTTCGCCCCTTTCCAACTTCTCAGGCGACAAGATGACGCTCGATCTGATCGACGGGAAAATTCGTCAGGTCCTTGCCGACTTCTGCCACGATAACCGCCTGCGAATGCGCCCCGAGATGGGGCCTCAGGACGCCGAGTGCGCGCGGGGGCGCCACGAGGATGAGGCGGTTGATACCTTTCTGCTGCACGAGCGCATCGACCTTTGCCGCGACATTTTTCAAAAATTCCGCCGCCGCCTGCTCGTGCCATTCCGTTTCTTCCACGGCGCTGCCTGCAAACCCGTCGGCCTGGTGCGTGCGTCCTGGTTTGTCCGCGCCGAGTTCCCGATCCGGTTCATGCGGCTGCTCCATGGTTTCGCAGGTTTTCAAATCTGGATGGGGGCCGCCATTCGAACTCTTCAGGATCAGCGCCTTGGCACCGTCGCAAACGACAACCCACGTTCCTCGGGAAATTTTGATATCGACCATCGTTCCTGTCCTTGCGGTTTGTGATACGGCCAAAAAACCGTCGATAAAAAAAGAACGTCTCGTAACGCGAAGGGTTCAAAAACTGCCTGTGGAGGATGCGATATCGCCCAACCGGCTGAAAAACCGCCGATTCGTTAAAATTCGATTGGCCCTGTTGACGCTTACGCAAAATCTCCGTGCAAGGTTCATGCTATAAACCGAGATGAATTCGGTAGCCTCCAACGGGGAATGACAATGCTTCGCGCAACGCATCTGGCGAAAGTCAAATCCGAAGTCTACGAGCACAGGTGGGAACGGTTCTTCGTTCAACGCCCGGCGCGTATCATTGCCGTGCGCCCATGCCTGACAGGCATTTCGGTGCGCAGCGCCGAGATCATCGACATCTCGCAGGGCGGCGCCAGTTTCATCGTCGGCACGACCGTAGGCCTGCCAAGACATTATTATCTGAACATCCTTGGCCTTGCCTATCGCATCGGTTGCGCCGAAATCAGCCGGATAGACAATCGGGTCAACGTTCGCTTCATCAACCTGATCGAACCGGAAACATTGAGACGCGTCGTGCGCGCCGATTTCATGATCGGCAACACGGAGGCACTCGCTGCCCGAGGCCAACGCCAGCGGCAATAGCCGTCGGCACCAGGCTTTTCCGCCCTTGCAACGGCTCGCCAAGCGCCTATTGTGCTGCGCCTTGCAACAGAATTCGGGAAGATAAGCCAGAATGTCCGCCTTTTCGCGCTTCACCCCGCTGATCAGCGCCCTCCCCTCCACCGTGCCCTTCGTTGGCCCGGAAGCATTGGAACGTCAGCGCGGCCTGACCGTCCAGGCGCGTATCGGCGCCAATGAAAACGGCTTCGGCCCTGCCCCTTCCGTCATCGAGACCATGCGCGAGCAGGCAGGCGATATCTGGAAATACAACGATCCGGAAAATTTCGCATTGAAGGCAGCGCTCGCCGCCCATCTCGGCGTTACGTCCGCGAATATTGCCGTCGGCGAAGGCATCGACAGCCTGCTCGGTCTCATCGTGCGCATGGTGGTCGAGCCGGGAGCACCCGTCGTCACGTCGCTCGGTGGCTATCCGACCTTCAATTTCCATGTCGCCGGTTTCGGCGGCCGGCTGGTAACGGTGCCCTATGTCAACGATCGCGAGGATCTCGATGGGCTGCTGGAGGCGGTGAAGCGCGAAAACGCGCCGCTCGTCTATTTCGCCAACCCCGACAATCCGATGGGAAGCTGGTGGGACGCCGACAAGATCGTCGACTTTGCTCGCGCCTTGCCGGAAAGCTGCCTGTTCATCCTCGACGAGGCCTATAGCGAAACCGGCCCCGCCGGCTCCTTGCCCGATATTTCCGCGCTGATCGATCTGCCGAATGTGCTGCGCACCCGCACCTTCTCTAAGGCTTATGGCCTTGCGGGCGCGCGTGTCGGCTATGCCATTGGCGTGCCGGAGACAGTGTTGGCTTTCGACAAGATCCGCAATCACTTCGGCATGAACCGGCTGGCGACCGCAGCCGCGCTCGCGGCGCTGAAGGATCAGGCCTATCTCGCCGAAGTCGTCGGCAAAATCCACGCCGCGCGGGAACATATCGGCGTGATCGCCCGCAACAACGGGCTTTCGCCGCTTTCCTCTGCCACCAATTTCGTTGCTGTCGATTGCGGCCGCGACGGTGCCTATGCGCGCGCCATCGTCGATGGGCTGATCCAGCATGGCGTCTTCATCCGCATGCCCGGCGTGGCGCCGCTCAATCGCTGCATTCGTATCAGCGTCGGCCCGAAGCACGATCTCGACCTTCTGGCCGAAGCACTGCCGAAGGTGTTGAAGGCGATCGGCTGACACCGAAAATATCAAAAAACCGCGCCGGCCTTGTTTCCTGCCGGTCGCGGTTTTCCTGATTGTGGCAGCGCGCCTCTCCGCCCGCTGCCGGTCCCCTCTTTCGAGGCTATTGTCGTATTCTTTGTGGCGCGCTTCAGTGCGTGGTCATCCACTCGCGGGCGGCGCGGAGCGCTGCGGCGAGCTGCATCTTGGTCAACGTGGCTGCGACGTCGGCGCGGAGCTCGGCGGCGCGGTCGCTGCCCTTGATGGCGGCGATGTTCAACCATTTATGGGCGGCAACGAGGTCTGCCTGGCAGCCCCTGCCGGTCGCATAGATTATGCCCAGCTCGCAAAGGGCCTCAGCGCTGTTGCCACCCATCATGGCCATTTCGGATGTCGGTATTTCGAAGCGTGCCATCGGTTCAATCCCTGTTTCAGTTTATTCGTTATCGACCCTGTTTTTCCTTCCGGACCTTGCCGTCTATCGCGGCTTGATGATCCTTCCGGTCGGCGGGTTTGCCCCGCTCGTTTGATGGCTTCACTATCGCAGACGGCTTTCAAAAAACGGCTAAAATGCATGCTTAATTCGATGCAAACAAAGTACAAATGCTTGGTAAACTTGGGATTTTGTTAAACATCGCTTCCCTTGCAAATTAAGGATTTTTGGGCGAGCTTTACACCTCGTTAAGATTTGGATCTAAACCCTTCGTTCACCACGAAAACAGCCGCTGAAACAAGGTGCGTTATTTTTTCGATGTGACAGGGCGGCTGATCTGCGGCGAAAATCGCGCCGGAAAGTGTATTTGCCTTTGCGTTCGTATTGGATAACGTCACCACGTCCGGGCTGGGGCCGAAGGACATTCGGGGAGGAAAGACTATGATCCGCGCCACCATTCTTACCGCAGCACTGCTCTTCAGCGCAGGCGTGGCCTTGGCCGACGAGCCGATCGTCGGCAACTGGAAGACCAAGGAGGGTGATACCGCCGCCATCACACCCTGCGCCGACAGCTACTGCGTAACGCTGAAGACCGGCAAATATGCCGGCCGCCAGATCGGCAAGATGCAGGGCAAGGACGGAACCTACACGGGCGAACTTACAGATCCCGAGGACAACAAAACCTATAGCGGCTCCGGCACTGTCAGCGGTAAAACCGTGAAGATGCAGGGCTGCGTGCTCAAGATCTTCTGCAAGTCGCAAACCTGGACGAGGCTTTAGAGAATACTTCGCCCGAGCGAAGGCGGGGCCGATCAATACGTGCTTCGCTCAGGAAAGACCTTTAGTTCAAGGTTATGCACCTGCTAATATTTCTGAACACTGGATGAACCAGTGTCTCAGCACCTGTTCAGCCTGACTATGGCAAAACAGTGTCCAGGATAGGGCACGGGTAGGCCAGGACAATGAACACGATCATCATGGCGCGGCGTTTCGGCATCATCATGCTGTTTGCCGCCATCTTTGCGATTACATTTTCGGTGGCGGTGGAGCATACCGGCCGCAGCGGTGCGCAATCGCATTTCGGCGCAAGCTTCACTTGCCTGCAGACAGGCAGCCCCTATTGCACGACGGTACAATAGAGCAAGTCACCGATTTCGAGAATCGGACGCCGAAGCGGCATTAAAAATAGCTGCGAAAATCGGAGATCGCGCGTTGCAACGTCGTTTGCTTGTTAAAAACGACTCTCTATAATAGCGCATGAGCAACCGAATCTCTCCTTTTTCACCCCTCGATATTTCTTCACCCAGCCCGTTTCAGCCACAGAGCTTCGACGATCCAGCCAAGGCCGTCGATGCTCTGACCGAGCTTTACGAGCGCAACACTGCGTTCCTGATCGACAGCTTCACCAAGCTGGCCAAGGGTGCGCCGATCACGGCGCGCTACCGCGCCTTCTATCCACAGGTCAGCATCGAGACGACAAGCTTCGGCCATGTCGACTCGCGTCTTTCCTATGGCCATGTCACCGCACCCGGCGTCTACACGACCACCATCACCCGTCCGCAGCTATTCCGCCACTATCTGAAAGAACAACTGGCCCTGTTGATGCGCAGCCATAATGTGCCGGTCGTGGTGTCGGAATCGACGACGCCGATCCCGCTGCATTTCGCCTTCGGCGAAGGCGCGCACGTCGAAGCCTCGGCCGCCGCTTTCGACGATATTCCGCTGCGCGATATCTTCGATACGCCGGACCTGAACACCACCGACGACGAGATCGCCAATGGCGAATATATTCCGCCACCCGGCGAACCCTCACCCCTTGCGCCGTTTACCGCGCAACGCATCGACTATTCGCTCGCCCGCCTCGCCCACTACACCGCGACCAGCGCGACCCATTTCCAGAACTTCGTGCTCTTTACGAACTATCAGTTCTATATCGACGAATTCTGCCACTGGGCGCGCGATCTGATGGCCAAGGGCGGCGGCGACGGCTACACCGCCTTCGTCGAGCCGGGCAATATCATCACGCTGGCTGGCGCCAGCCAACCGGAGGGCACCACGACCGCGCCACGGTTGCCGCAGATGCCGGCCTACCATCTGAAAAAGAAGGGCCATGCCGGCATCACCATGATCAATATCGGCGTCGGCCCGTCCAACGCCAAGACGATCACCGACCATGTCGCGGTGCTCCGTCCGCATGCTTGGCTGATGCTCGGCCACTGCGCCGGCCTGCGCAACAGCCAGCGGCTCGGCGACTATGTGTTGGCGCATGCCTATATGCGCGAGGATCACGTTCTCGACGACGACCTGCCGGTGTGGGTGCCGATCCCGGCGCTGGCCGAAGTGCAGGTGGCGCTGGAAGCAGCCGTTGCCGAAATCACCGGCTACGAAGGCTTCGAGCTGAAGCGCATCATGCGCACGGGCACGGTCGGCACGATCGACAACCGCAACTGGGAACTGCGCGATCAGGCAGGGCCGGTGAAACGCCTGTCGCAGGCCCGCGCCGTGGCGCTGGACATGGAATCGGCAACGATCGCCGCCAACGGTTTCCGTTTCCGCGTTCCCTACGGCACGCTGCTCTGCGTCTCCGACAAGCCGCTGCACGGTGAGCTGAAACTGCCAGGTATGGCGACCGCCTTCTACCGCACGCAGGTGAACCAGCATCTGCAGATCGGCATCCGCGCCATCCAGAAGCTGGCGGCGATGCCACCGGAAGCGCTGCATTCACGCAAGCTGCGCAGTTTCTTCGAAACGGCGTTTCAGTGACCTATCGATAACGCGGCAATCGCAGTTGACAGAGGAAATGCAGTGCCGTGGATGAGCTTTGACGGTGGTTCGACGGTCGGCCGTCAGGGTTCAGAAGGTGGCGTCATTGTTTTGGACGAAGAACATAGCGCCGGCGCGCGCATCACACTTGAGAGGTGTGATCGCGTGCCATTTGCCATTACCTGCGGCCTCTACGGCAATATGGTCCACACCGTTTTTATCGGCAGTGAGCAGGAGGGGCTGAACACCTTCCATGTGATCAAGACGAATCTTGAAGAACTAATCGCGATCTGGCCGGAAAACGATGCACCGGCCGATCAAGTGTCCAGATTTTATGTTGCGATCTCGGATTTTGTGCAGCGCTTTTAACGCAGCCCTATTTCCTAAGTGGGGGTCTGGAGTAGCTTGAATTGTTCCGCTCTCCATTGCTGCCACTTACGACGGAGTTCACCGGCGCGCAGGCCAATGGTTTCGTCGCACAGAATTGCCGTAGTGATCCTGTCGCAGCGGAAGTGTCTGAAATCCTGGCGTAATTCGCACCAGGCCACCAGCATACGATGGCTCTCCGCGTAGCCGAGGATAACCGGCCACACAATACGGTCTGTTATCTCGCCGTTCTCTGCCCGATAGCACAACGCCAATTTACGCCTCTGACGGATCGCTTCCCGGATGTCGGCAATGTCAATGATTTCCGTTGGTGGGCGCGAGCCTGGTTTCACACCCATGCTTGGCTCGGCGATAAACGGCCGCAAGTTTTCAGGAACGGCGGCCGCAATTTTGACGATGACATCACGGGCGGCGTTGGCGATGAGAGTGTCGGAATGGCCAGCGACCCATTGCGCGCCCAATATCACAGCCTCGATTTCATCGGGCGTAAGCATAAGCGGCGGCATGTCGTAGGCGGAATCGAGCAAATAGCCGAAGCCGGCTTCACCTGAAATCGGCACCCTCTGGCCAACGAGATCGCTAATGTCGCGGTAAACGGTGCGTTTCGAAACCTCAAGTTCTTCCGCAATGTTAGCGGCAGTCACCGGCCGAGTACTCCGACGCAGAATTTGAATGATCTGAAACAGGCGATCGGCTCGACGCATATGCTGACTCCTGCTGCCATAATGGTGGCAACAGGGCTGTGCGACAAGCTCCATCGTGTGAAAAGGAGCCCACAATGAAATTTGCATCGACACGCATCATCACCGCGGACATCAAGCAACTGGTCGCTTTCTACGAGATGATCGTAAACGTGAAAGCGCAGTGGCTAGCGCCGGTCTTTGCCGAAATAGTCTTGCCCGGCGCTGTGCTAGCGATTGGTTCATCGGAAACGGTTGCGCTCTGGAAGGAAGGCAGCGCTGAACCTTGCGCCAATCGCAGTCTCATCCTAGAGTTTCAGGTCGACGATATCGACGCCGAATATGCTCGTCTCAAAGACAAAGTGCCCCTCGTACATGAACTCAAGACAATGCCTTGGGGCAACACAACGTTTCAGTTTCGGGACCCTGATGGAAATGCCGTTTCGCTTTATATGCCGAGTACCGATGACGCAAAGAAGCGATTTGCCACCAGATAAAGTGACAGCCGCGATCGCAAAAAGTCGGAGTTTTGCGGCACATATCCCGCACTTCAGTTAGGGCGGGCATCTCGCCCTTTATTCTTTCGCCGCCGGCATCAGCCTTATTTGATCGACGGTCGCGACCTGCGGCCGGTCGATCGTCGGCGTTGCCATCCAATTGAGGCAGAGCAGCAGAACCGCAAAGGCTGCAAAGCCGGCCATGGTGCGGAGAACGACCTTGCCGAGATCGGGCGTCTCCATCAGATCCTTCTCCGACAACGTCTTTCTGGTCCAGTAATTCACCAACGCCGTTTCCAAGGTGTGCATGTCCGTCTCTCCTTTGGTGATGACGGAACTTGTCGAGTGGCCTCGGGCGTTTTCGACAGCGGAGAAATTTTTTGTCATGCTGCCGACCGGGATGTCGATTTGCTTGCGGACCACTCGTCTATGGCTGTCAGCAAATGGAAAGAGGAGACGCTGCAATGAAATATCTTTGCCAGGTCTGGTTCGACGGCACGAAGCTCGATGCCATGACGAAGGAGGAAAAGCACAGGCTCGATTCGGATTCGCTCGGCTATGACCGCGATCTGATGGCAAGCGGCCACATGATCCACGCCGAGGCCCTGCAATCACCAAGCTCAGCCGTGACCGTACGGGTCCGCAACGGCGAGACATCCGTCACGGATGGCCCCTTCATCGAAACCAAGGAATATCTCGGCGGCTTCATCCTGATCGATGCCAAGGACCTGAACGACGCGATCCGCGTCGCCGCAGGCATTCCGCTTGCAAAGCTCGGCAGCATCGAAGTGCGGCCGATCTATTCCTTCGGTCCTGAGGCTTGAGGAGGCGACGATGAAATTTCTCTGCCAGGTTTGGTTCGAAACTGCCGAGATCATGTCCCTCACCGAGGAAGAAGGCCGGCGGCTGACGCAGGAATCCATCGACAACGACAACAGGCTGCGCGACAGCGGCCATATCGTCGTGGCAAACGCATTGCGCGCGCCTGAGACCGCGAGAACGGTGCGGGTGCGTAAGGGCGAGAGCACCGTCACCGACGGCCCCTTTACCGAAATGAAGGAGTATCTTGGCGGCTTCGTATTGATCGAGGCGAAGGATATGGAGGAGGCAACCCGCATCGCCGCCACCTTCCCCGTCGCCAAGTATGGCATGATCGAGGTCCGCGCGGCCTATGACATCAGGTTTCCGAATGAATAGGCATAAGGTGGGAGGACATGGATATGCGGTTTCTATGCTTGATCTACACGTCCGCCGACGTGGACGGCACCTTGACCTACAGCGAGGTCGACAGCCTGATCGCCGAGCACTTTGCCTATGACGAGAGCCTGCGGAAGAAGGGCACGCTGATCCTCTCGGATGCTCTGGCTACGCCCGACAAGGCCATCGTCATCCGCCCACGCGGATCGGCACTTTCTACAACGGATGGCCCTTTCGTCGAGACGAAGGAGCATCTGGCCGGCTTCTATCTCGTCGAGGCTGCCAATATGGCCGACGCAACAGAGATTGCCCGACGCATCCCCTCCGGCCGCCACGGCGCCATCGAAATCCGCCCGATCCGGATACTCACCCTTCCCGGCACCTGACAGGAGAGCAAGAGACCGCCCGTGTCGCTGAACGAAACCATCGACGAGATCTACCGCAGCCAATCGCGCCGCGTGTTTGCGACGCTGATCCGTCTGCTCGGCGATTTCGACCGGGCGGAAGAGGCCCTTCACGATGCCTTTGCGGCAGCGGCACAACAATGGACGGAAGAGACGTTGCCGGCCAATCCCTATGCCTGGCTGGTTTCGACCGGCCGCTTTCGAGCGATCGACCACATCCGGCGGCGAGCGCGCTTCGATGCCTCACAGGCCGACATCGTCGACAGCCTGTATCCGGAGGGCGAAATGCTCGAGATAACCGAAAGCGAAGAGATCGAAGACGATATGCTCAGGCTGATTTTCACCTGTTGCCATCCGCTCATCCCGGCGGAAGCGCAGATGGCGATGGCGCTGCGCGAGGTCTGCGGTCTGACGACGGAAGAGATCGCCCATGCTTTCCTCATTTCCGCGCCGACGATTGCCCAGCGTATCGTTCGCGCCAAGAACCGCATTCGCACAGCCCGAATTCCCTATGAAGTTCCGGCAAAGACGGAGCTGCCGGAGCGGTTGGCGCAGGTGTTGCATGTCATCTATCTCGTCTTCAACGAAGGCTATTCCGCCTCGTCTGGCACAACAATCATCCGCGCCGACCTTGCCGCCGAAGCCATCCGTCTCGGTCGCCTGCTCCTAAAGCTCCTGCCAGATCCGGAGGTTGCCGGATTGCTGGCGATGATGCTCCTGCAGGATTCGCGG
Source organism: Rhizobium sp. LEGMi-198b (assembly GCF_054114205.1). Classification (NCBI taxonomy): domain Bacteria; kingdom Pseudomonadati; phylum Pseudomonadota; class Alphaproteobacteria; order Hyphomicrobiales; family Rhizobiaceae; genus Rhizobium; species Rhizobium sp. LEGMi-198b. The sequence continues at coordinate 354,597 of NZ_JBSYVH010000001.1, forward strand.
CGGCTCGCACGGGCGAGCGCTTCCGGCGATCTCATCCTGCTGGCGGATCAGGATCGCAGGCTCTGGGACCACAGGAGAATCCGAGAGGGACTGGCCTTTGCGGCCGAGGCGATGGCGGGCGAAAGCGTCGGCAGCTATGCGCTGCAGGCTGCAATTGCCGCCGAGCATGCACGCGCGGCAACCACGGAGCGGACGGACTGGCGGCGGATCGTGGCGCTTTACGATCTGCTGCTGGTGGCGCATCCGTCGCCCGTGATCGAACTCAATCGGGCAGTCGCGGTTTCAATGTGCGATGGGCCGGCGGCCGCGCTTGATATCGTCAATGGCCTGCTGAGCGAAGACCGGTTGGCCCGATATCATCTGGCCCATGCGGCGAAGGCCGATTTTCTGCGCCAACTCAACCGCAAAGACGAAGCGCGACGGTCCTACGAGATGGCGCTTTCGTTTTGCCATCAGGCGCCCGAACAGGCGTTCCTGCGCAAGCGGCTGGCGGAGCTTGGCGACAGAACCGAACGATAGGCCTATCCGTGGCGCTTCCTTGAGATCAGCAAGGCGAGCGCCGTCCCGGTCAGAGCCGAAACGACGATCAGGAGATGCGCGCTGATGCTTGCCTGGGCCAGATTGTCGAGCGCGGCCTTTTGTCCGGGAGCTCCGAAAGCGATCGCGCCGGCGGTGATACCGGCCGGATAGGTGCCGACACCGCCGGGCGCATGCACCGGCAGCACAGAGGAAAGCTCGCCCCCTACGGCACCACCGAAACTCGCCGACAGCGGTGTGACATTCATCAGGCGGAGCGCCCAGGCGAGCACCACGACCTTCACCAGCCAATTGACGACCGTTGTCAGCCAGGCGCGGGCAAAGGCAGTGCCATTAGCCGGCAGGCCGCGTTCCAGTTCATGCACCAGTCCCTGCGCCTTCTTCGGCAATGCCTTGCCGGCGAATTTGATCAGCGGGCGGCGCAGGACAAAAACGGCGACCGGTACAAGCAGGAAAGCAAGCCATAGAACCCAGGCGAGAGCATGATAGGGCGAAGCGAGCACCAGGCCGACACCTGCTGCGGCAAGCAACGCATGCAGGTCGAGCAGCCGCATGACGAGCAGCGCCGAGGTGCCGCGCGCCAGCGGAATGCCGAATTCGGAGCGCATCAGCACTGGAAAGCTGGTTTCGCCGGTGCGGAAGGGCATCATGATGTTGAGGAGATTATGGACCTGCGTCACACGGAAGAGTGCGGTAAAATGACCGCCGGTCTCCTTCGGGAAATAATCGTAGATGCGCCAGGTGCGAAGGAAGTAGGTGCTGGTCAGGAGCGCCATTGCCAGAAGAATGGGCAGGGCACCCACATTGCCCCATTGCGCCAGGATCGAACTCCAGCCCCAGAACCACTCGATAAAGGCGGCATAGGCGAGGACGACGGCCAATGTCAGCAGCGTCATGCGGTTGCGAATAAACCAGTTCTGTCGGCTGGCAACCATCGGAGTCTTCATGTAGTTAAGGCACCAAATGCGAGCGGAGGCTGACGCCGGACATGTCGCTCGTTCCGTCCGGCCGGTTCTGCCGGTCTTTTAGGAGAAAGAAGAGTTGCAGACAACGGCAGAGTCGATCCGCCCCCTGACCGACACGGTAAGTGCCATTGAGCTTTCGCTGGTCGTGCCCGTCTTTAACGAGGAAGAAAGCGTCGGACCGCTGATCGAGCGGATCTGTTCCGCCATGGCGGGCTTCACTAAGCCCTGGGAACTGATCCTGATCGACGACGGCAGCACCGATGCAACGCTTGCCAGTGCACGCCGCTCGATCGGACGCGAGGGACTGACGCTGCGCATCGTCGAGCTTCAGCGCAATTTCGGCCAGACTGCCGCAATGCAGGCCGGCATCGACACCGCCACCGGCCGGCTGATCGCCACCATGGACGGCGACCTGCAGAACGATCCGAAGGATATCCCCGCGATGGTCGAGGAATTGGAGCGGCGGCAGCTCGACCTGCTCGTCGGCTGGCGCAAGAACCGCCAGGACGGGCTTTTGCTGCGCAAGATTCCCTCCTGGTGCGCCAACTACCTCATTGGCCGCATCACCGGCGTTAAATTGCACGACTATGGCTGCAGCCTGAAAATCTACCGCGCCTCGATCATCAAGCAAGTGAAGCTGATGGGTGAGATGCACCGCTTCATCCCGGCCTGGGTCGCGGGTGTCGTGCCGAGCTCGCGTATCGGCGAAATGGTCGTTACTCATCATGCGCGCCAGCACGGCACATCGAAATACGGGATTTCGCGCACCTTCCGCGTCATCCTCGACCTGCTGTCGGTGATGTTCTTCATGCGCTACAAGGCGCGGCCGGGGCATTTCTTCGGCTCTCTCGGCCTTGGCCTCGGGGCACTCGCTGGCCTGATCCTGCTGTGGCTCTTCATCGCCAAGTTCATCTTCGGCGACGATATCGGCAACAGGCCGCTGTTGCTGGTCGGCGTCGTGCTCCTGCTGTCGTCGGTGCAGATGATCACCACGGGCATCCTGGCCGAGATGATCGCGCGCATCTATTATCGCGACGACCTGTCGCCGAACTATATCGTCCGCAAGATATTCGATCGGGATAGTCAGGATGCATAGGCTTCTGGTCCGCCGACCGGATACCATCATCCTTCTGCTTGCCGGTTACTTCGCTCTGGAATTTCTGGTGCGGCTCGCCATGCCGCATGGCATGCGCTACGACGAGTCTCAGCAGGCGCTGTTCTCACAATGGCTGACACTCGGCTACGATTCCCAGCCGCCGCTCTATAATTGGGTGCAGGCGCTGGTGGTGTCCGTCTTCGGACTGTCGCTGGCGGCGATTTCCATCGTCAAGAACATCGTGCTGTTTCTGGTCTTCTTCAGCTACTACAAGCTGGCGAAGCTGGTGTTGTCCGATAAGGTTTTCGCGGCGATCGCCACACTATCGTTGCTGACGATCCCGCAGCTCTTCTGGGAGGCGCAGCGCGACCTGACGCATACGGTCGCCCAGCTCCTGACCATCAATCTCTTCCTCTATGGTGCAATCCGCACGCTGAAGGCGCCGAGCCTGGGCTCCTATGTGTTCACCGGCGTCGCGCTCGGTCTCGGCATGCTGTCGAAATATAATTTCGCCCTGCTTGCCGCCGCCGCAGTCATTGCCGTCCTGATGCATCCGCAGGGGCGCGCGCGCCTCTTCGATAAGCGATTTCTGCTGACCCTGCTGATCTCCCTATTGATCTTCCTGCCGCACGGGCTCTGGCTGATCCACAATCTCGACCTTGCCTCGGGACGGACCCTGGGGATCATGGAGCAGGATGCGCCGGAAAGCGCCTTTGCCAAGCTGGTGAAGGGGCCGCTGGAATTCGTGAAATTGGTCGTCGTCATCTGCGCGCCGACGCTCGTCATCTATTCATTGGTCTTCGGCAAGAGCCTCTTCAAGAATCTGGGGCGGTCGAACGAATGGACCCTCTTTTTCGAGATCCTGTTTGCTGCCATCGCCGTGCTGGTGCTGATCCTGATCGTCGGCATCGGCATGACGGCGCTGCGGGACCGCTGGCTGCTGCCCTTCCTGTTCCTGCTGCCGATCTATCTGTGCCTGAAAATGGAAGTGGCTGGCATCAAGGCGTCGGATTTCGGCAAGCGCTTCTTCTATATACCGCTGGCGATGATGCTGATCATCCCGGCGCTGCTGTTGATCCGCGTGATTTTCCCGACGTGGTTCGGCTCCTATGACCACTACAACACGCCCTACCCCGCCTTTGTGAGCCAGGCCGTGGCGACGGAACGCAAAAAGCCGGGATTGGTGCTGACGGACAACTGGCTGCCCGCCGGCAATCTGCATTTGCAACTGCCTGATGTGCCGGCCATGTCGCTGTTCTTCGGAAATCTGAAGACGGACTATCAATGGAGCGCCGACAAGCCGATCCTCGTCGTTTGGCGGCCGGGAAAGAACGATGCCGGCGTGCCGGCACCCTTGGCAAACTGGCTGCACGATACGCTTGGCCCCCAATATGCGACGCCGGACATCAAACTCGCGGACGTACAGTACATTCACGGCAAACCCGGCGACCTGGCGTCTTTCGCTTATTCCTGGATCTATCCGAAATAAAGCCGATCACCCGATCTGCGGGGATCACCGCCCATCTTTTGATTTTCAACGCGGGAGCCGCTCATGGACCAGACCGACACGCGCACGAGCATCTTGCTCGATCCCTATGATCTGCCGCCATGGCAAGTCAAAAGCTCCATCCATCTGCTTCACGACCGATGGCTGAAAGTCAGAGCCGACGCCTGTGTCACCGCGGAGGGCGTGGAGATTGCGCCCTATTACGTGTTGGAATATCCCGATTGGGTCGAGGTGGTGGCGCTCGATGCGGAGGATAATATCTACCTGCTCCAACAGTATCGGCATGCTCTAGGCGTCGTATCATTGGAAGTGCCGGGAGGTGCAATGGATGCCAGCGATGCCAACCCGATCGAGGCGGCTGCGCGCGAATTGCGGGAAGAAACCGGCCTCTCTGCTTCCGAATGGGAGTATGTCGGCGCCCTTGCACCCAATCCGGCCACACACTCGAACCTTTCCCATATCGTGCTCGCCCGCAATGTCGAAATCGCCACGAAACCCGCGGACGATCCGACGGAACGCACGCGGCTTATCCGCATGCCTATCCGGCAAGCCATCGGACTGGCTCTGGAGGGCAAGATGATCCAGAGCATTCACGTCGCGGGGCTAACGCTAGCCTTGCACAAGGCGGGCAAATGGGATGCGCCATCCCTAGCGGATAAGAGCTGACTAGAGCGGTTCAGTATTTCACGGAATCGCTTTCCCGCTCTATCTCTTTGTTTTTACGCATTCCGGACGGAAAACCGCTGCGCACTTTTCCTGGAATTGCTCTACGGCTTCATTTCCGCCCACACCGCGTCGAGCGCCAGCCGCGTGATACGCACCATCGCATCCACTTCCTCATGGCTGATGATCAGCGGCGGCGAGGCCAGCATTCGGTCGGCTGTCGCGCGCAGCACAAGGCCGTTGGTCAAAGCATGATTGCGCACGGCAGAGCCGACCGCATCCGGCTTCTCGAAGCGACGGCGCGTGGATTTGTCGGCGGCAAGTTGCAGCGCGCCCATCAGCCCGATGCTGACAGCTTCGCCGACCATATCGTGATCCGCCAGACTGCCCCACGCCTTGGCGAAATAGGGCCCGATGTCGTCGCGAACGCGCTCGACCAACCCCTCGTCCTCGATGATCCTTAGATTTTCCAGCGCAGCGGCGGCGCAGACCGGATGGCCGGAATAGGTGAAGCCGTGGTTGAACTCGCCCACCTGGTTGATCAGGACATCGGCGATGGGATCGCTGACCAGCACGCCGCCGATCGGCAGGTAGCCGGAAGACAGGCCCTTGGCGATCGGCGCGAGATCGGGCTCGACGCCGAAATGCTGATAACCGAACCATGAACCGAGCCTTCCGAAGCCGCAGATCACCTCGTCGCAGACGAGCAGGATATTCCTCGCCTTGCAGATGCGGGCGATCTCCGGCCAATAGGTCGCGGGTGGAATGATGACGCCGCCTGCCCCTTGGACCGGCTCGGCGATGAAGGCGGCGACATTGTCCTCGCCCAGCTCATCGATCTTTTCTTCCAGCTCGCGAGCGGCCTTGAGGCCGAACACCTCTGGAGAGAGATCGCCGCCCTCGGCATACCAATAGGGCTGGCCGATATGGACGACGCCGGGGATCGGCAGGTCGCCCTGTTCATGCATGTATTTCATGCCGCCCATGCTGGCGCCGGCAACGGTGGAACCGTGATAGCCATTGCGGCGGGCGATAACGGTCTTCTTTGTCGGCTTGCCCATCGCGCTCCAATAGACGCGCGCCATGCGGAACCAGGTGTCATTGGCTTCGGAGCCGGAATTGGTGAAGAAGACATGATTGAAATGCGGCCCGGCATGGGCGCAGACCTTCTCGGACAGAAGCGTAGCCGGCGTGGTCGTGGTGCCGAAGAAGGTGTTGTAATAGGGCAGCTCGTTCATCTGGCGGATGGCGGCATCGGCGATTTCCGTTCGTCCATAGCCGATATTGACGCACCAGAGGCCGGCAAAGCCGTCGAGATATTTCTTGCCGTTGCTGTCGAAGATATAGACGCCCTCGCCGCGCTGGATGATCCGGGCGCCGTCGGCATTCAACTTCTTCATATCCGCGAAGGGATGGAGATGGTGAGCGGCATCGACGGCGGCGAGATTGGAACGGCTGGAAGTGTCGGACATCGTTTGCAGAATCCCTGTCGGATTGAAAGGCTGACCTCGATCGTTTACGACCATGCCGTGAGCATTGGGGATTTACAAGAGCATGGCGGCCGACAACGCAACCGAAGGTAACGCGCGCATCGAGGTGCTGATCTCGGACATGAACGGCCGGCTGCGCGGCAAGCAGATCCCGATGGCGGCAGAAAAGAAGGTCTGGTCCGGTGCGGTGCGCCTGCCAACCTCGACACAATCCCTGGACATCTGGGGCGACGACAATGACGACCTCACCGGGCTGTCGCTGACGATCGGCGATCCCGATGGCACCTGCGTCGCCGATCCGCGCACTCTTGTAGATATGCCCTGGGCGGCGCCGGGATCGAAGCAGGTGCTGGCCACGATGCATGAACTCGACGGCAGCCCGAGCTTTCAGGACCCGCGCGCCATTCTTACCGCCGTTGTTGACCGCTATAAGGCATTCGGCCTGACGCCGGTCGTTGCGACCGAACTGGAATTCTATCTTCTCGCCGACGACTGGCGCGAGCGCGGCGTTCCCTCGCCGCCGCCGGCGTTGATGTATCGTGGCGCGCCGAACGGCTATCAGCTCTACGACATGGATGCTGTCGATCTGCTCGGCGATTATCTCGAAACTCTGCGCGCCTATGCGAAAGCGCAGGGCCTGCCGGCAGACGCGACGACGGCGGAATTCGGCCCCGGCCAGTTCGAGGTCAATCTGCTGCATCGCCCCGACGCGCTCGCCGCCGCCGATGATTGCGTGGCCTTGAAGCGACTGGCCGAGCAGGCGGCGCGCAAGCACGGTCTCAAATCGACCTGCATGGCAAAACCCTATACCGATCACGCTGGCTCAGGGCTGCATGTGCACGCCAGCATCGTCGACGAAGACGGCCGCAATATTCTCGACGCAGCCGGCGGCGAGCCATTGCGGCTAAAATCGATCTGCGCCGGTCTGCTGCAGACCCTGCAGGATGCGCAACTGGTCTTTGCGCCCTATGCCAATTCCTATCGCCGCTTCCAGCCGGGCTCGTTCGCGCCCGTGGACCTCACCTGGGGCTACGGTCATCGGGGAACTGCGGTCCGCATCCCCGAAAAGGACGGCCCGGGTGCCCGCGTCGAGCACCGCGTCGCCGGCGCCGATGCCAATCCATATCTCATGCTGGCGGCAATCCTCGGGGGCATGTTGCATGGATTGCAGAACGAACTCGACCCCGGCGAAGAGACAACGCCAAGCCATGTGCCGGCAAATGCACCGCGCCTGACGCATGATTTTCTGACCGCCGTCGAGCGCTTTCGCGCATCCCCGTTCATCGCCGATATTTTCGGGGAGCGATACCAGAAGCTCTACGGCGATACAAAGCACAAGGAAGCGGTCCGCTACCTGCGCACCGTATCCGATTTCGACTACCGAACATATCTGTCGCGCCTTTGACGGATTTCAGACGACCGCACGGCTGATCGAGTCTTCGTCGGCAACCCGCGCGGCCGTGCCCTGCTTGACCATCACCTTCAGCTCGCCGGCATGAAGTTTGAGCGCGATGTCGCGTTCCAGCGGCCGCAGCTCGCCATCCAAGACGCAATTCGCCCGGTTTCGCAGCTTCGGGAAATGCAGGTGCACTTCGCGCGCATGCATGACCATGACGTCGGCGTTCTCGCGAAACCTGCCCCGCAGCATATCGATGGCGAGCCGTGCAACGCCGAGCGGCCGCAATGGCCGCGCCGTATAAAAGCCCAGTTCGCCGCCGCGCAGGTCGTCGGCATACAGCAGCGTGTTTGGGCCAAAAGGATTGTTGGACACGGAAATCGCCGACACGTGCCGGCGCTCGCGAACGCCCTCGGCTTCGAAATCGACATCGAATTCCGGCGGGTTGAAGACGACACCCAAGGCAGCGCGAATGCTGGCCGTCATCTTGCCGAAACGCGAACGATAGGTATAGGCGTTGCGATAACGCACCATGCGCGCATGCATTCCGGCGGAAAACTGGTGAATGAAGGGTCGGCTGTTGGCGCTGCCGATATCCACTTGATCGACCTCGCCTGTCGCCAGCACGTCCAATACCTGCCAGATATCGAGTGGCAGTCGGAGCGAGCGCGCAAAGAGGTTCATGGTACCGGCGGGAATGACGCCGAGAGCGACGCCGTTTTTCCAAGCGACGGCGGCGGCCGCGGAAATTGTGCCGTCGCCGCCGCCGGCGACGATGCCGTCGATATCGTCGCGACGCGCCGCGCGCTCCATGGCCGCAACAACTTCGCTGCCCGACACGACCAGGCCTTCGAAATCGTGGCCGGCATCCCGGAAAACCTGCTCCGCCTTCATTTCGTAGGCATCCATGTCCGTCGTCTTGAACGTACCGCCGTCGCGATTGAAAAAGCCGATCAGTTTCATCGAGGCTCCCGGTTTTCTCGTTGAATCTGTCTCAAGAAAAATCTGCTCCCTGCACCTGTTAGTCCAGAAATGGTTTCGGCCAAGGCGATTTCAAGCATTTTCAGGCCCGGCTACCGCAGTCAATGCGGATTACAGATCGCGCGATAACCGCATCAGAACTTATGCGCAGGGCGATATGCTGCGCTGCAAAAAATGCACGCGACAGCGGTATCGCGCTGATTCATAGTATTAATTGAGGCATGTTCGTGTCTTTCCCGTCTTTTCATTCCGCATCGTGTGTCCGAGGCCGAACCCCGGTTTTCCCTGCCCGTTGCCCGCTTCGCGGCACTTTCTGCATCGCCGCCAAGGAGTTTTCGTGAGCGATATCGCCGTCGACCTCATCGATTCCCCATCCAGCCTCGAAGCCCCGTCGCGCACGGCGATCGCCCTTGTGACGCTGGCGCTTGCGGTCGGAAGCTTCGGCATCGGCACGGGCGAATTCGTCATCATGGGCCTGCTGCCCGAGGTCGCCGATACATTCGGCGTCACGACTCCGGAAGCAGGCCACGTCATCAGCGCCTATGCGCTCGGCGTCGTTGTCGGCGCGCCGATCATCGCCGTCCTTGCCGCCAAGATGGCGCGGCGCACGCTGCTTCTGCTGATGATGGCGATCTTTGCTGCCGGCAACATTTCCAGCGCCCTGGCGCCGACCTTCGAAAGCTTCGCGGCTCTGCGTTTCATCACCGGCCTGCCGCATGGCGCCTATTTCGGCGTTGCGGCGCTTGTGGCCGCGTCGATGGTACCGGTTCATCGCCGCGTACGTGCCGTCGGTCAGGTCATGCTCGGGCTCACCATCGCCACCCTGATCGGCACGCCGATCGCCACTTTCCTCGGCCAGCTTCTGAACTGGCGGGCAGCCTTCATGATGGTCGGCGGCGTTGGCCTCGTGACCATGCTGCTCATTGCCCTGTTCCTGCCCAAGGACAAGGTCGAGGAGGGCGCGAGCATCGCCCGCGAGCTGGGCGCCCTTCGCCGCATCCAGGTGTGGCTGACGCTCGGCATTGCCGCGGTCGGTTTCGGCGGCATGTTCTCGATCTTCAGCTATGTCGCGACGACGACGACGCAGGTTGCCGGCTTGGGAACGGGCATGGTGCCGGTCGTGCTGGCGCTCTTCGGCATCGGCATGAATGTCGGCAATGTCGTAGGCTCGCGCCTCGGCGATCTGTCGCTCAAGGGCACGATCGGCGGCATGATGGTCTTCAACGTCGTCATCATGACGCTGTTTTCGCTGACGGCTGCAAATCCTGTGATGCTCTGCCTCTGCGTTTTCCTCATCGGCTGCGGTTTTGCCGCTTGCCCAGCGGTGCAGACACGTCTTATGGATGTCGCGGCCGATGCGCAGACGCTGGCCGCCGCCTCCAACCATTCGGCCTTCAACATCGCCAATGCGCTCGGCGCCTGGCTTGGCGGCCTGGTGATTTCCTGGGGCTTCACCGCAGCGTCGACAGGCTATGTCGGCGCGGTGCTTTCTGTCTTCGGTCTGATCGTTTTCGGAATATCAGTCGCTTTGGAGCGCAACGGCCGTAACGCCTAAGACAGGCGACATGGAAAGCAAGGGTCGTTCTGACCGGCTTCTGAACCCACTCATTCCCATCGATCGGCCGGGTGCACACCACCCGGCCGTCTACTTTTTTGACATTTTTGCAATAGCGATTGCTGCAACGCACAAGCCTTTAGCCGCCAAACGAAAAATTGCATGCGACATTATGGCATTAGCCGTCGGCGCCCCTTGACTTTTCGGCTCTTCGGAGCGACTTCTCCCGTGTGGGGAACCCGTGTTTTCCATACCGATTAACCGGAGCCATCTTACGATGCCTAGCGACAGTAGTAGTCGATTGCCTTTGCCGTCAGTGGCATTCGTGCTGTAACCGACTCCTGTCGGCTCGCCACGATCTGCCACGACGGCGGATCGACCGGAAAGGCGAGCTATAATGAATATCAACAGCTTCCCCATGCGGGCTGGCAATGCCGCTCGTGCATTTATTAATAATAATCGCGCCCTTACCATTGCAGAACGCGTTGAGTCGCTGAACGCGCTCGAGGCCAGCGAAGCCGCACGCATTCTGGTCAAGATGCCGGAGGAGCGGGCCGTTCGCATTCTCGATCGGCCGGAACTGCGTAACGCCGCTGCCATTCTCGAGGTCATGACCAATGCGGATGCCGCACGGCTGCTGCACGGCATGTCCAATGACCGCGTGGCCGACATTCTTCTCGAACTGGACGGCGACGCGCGCGCCCGGCTGTTTGCCACTCTTGACGAGCCGGTTCGTGTCGCAATCCAGGGCTTGATGGGTTATCCGCCGCGCACAGCCGGCGGCATCATGACGACGGAATTCGTTAGCGTGTTCGCCACCTGGACGGTTGCGCAGACGCTCGACCACGTGCGCCAAGTCGAGCGCTCCCGCGAAACGGTCTATGCGATCTATGTGCTCGACGACGACACCCACGTGCTGCTGCATGTCGTGACGCTGCGCCGTCTCATCACCGGCCAGCCCGATGCCTGCATTCTGACCGTGGCACAGAAGGGTACGCCGGTCACCGCGCCTGCGCTGATGAAGCAGGAGGATGTCGCCCGGCTGATCCGCCGACACGACCTGCTCGCTCTGCCGGTCGTCGACGAAAATGGCCTGATGCTCGGCATTGTGACGGTCGACGACGTCATCGATACGATGATCGCCGATACGACCGAAGCCGCGCAGAAATTCGGCGGTATGGAAGCCCTCGGTCAGCCCTATATGAAGATCAGCTTCGCGGGCATGATCCGCAAGCGTGCCGGCTGGCTCGCTGCCCTCTTCCTCGGCGAAATGCTGACGGCCAGCGCCATGCAGCATTTCGAAGGCGAGTTGGAGAAGGCTGTCGTGCTGACGCTGTTCATCCCGCTGATCATGAGCTCGGGCGGCAATTCCGGCTCGCAGGCGACCTCGCTGATCATCCGGGCATTGGCGCTCGGCGAACTCAAGCTGTCCGATTGGTGGCGTGTCGCCTTGCGCGAACTGCCGACCGGCATCGTGCTTGGCTCCATTCTGGGCCTCGTCGGCTTTGCCCGCATCGTGCTTTGGCAGACCATCGGTCTTTTCGACTATGGTCCGCATTGGCAGTTGGTCGGCGTTACCGTGTTCGCCGCCTTGATCGGCATCGTCATGTTCGGTTCGCTGGCCGGCTCCATGTTGCCCTTCGCGCTACAGAAGCTGCGCCTCGACCCGGCCAGTGCATCGGCGCCATTCGTCGCAACGCTGGTCGATGTGACCGGGCTGGTGATCTATTTCTCGGTCGCACTGCTGATCCTCAGCGGCACGATGCTTTGAGGACAATAAAATCTTGACTACGAAAGGGCCGGCGACGGCCCTTTTCATTTTCAATCCGGCTGCGGCAGCTTGAGGGCGCCGTTGGTCTTGATGCTGCGGATCGCGAAATTCGAGCGCAGGTCGGAGACGCCGGGGAGCGTCAGAAGCTTTTCCGACATCACCTTCTCATAGGCGGCCAGATCCGCGACGACAACTTCCGCCAGAAAATCCGCTGCTCCCGAAATCAAGTGGCAGGAGACGATTTCGGGAATAGCGAGCAGCGCTGCCTGCTGCGCCTCCGAATTTTCCTTGGAGTGATGCCCAACCTTGAGCTCGACGAAAACCGTCAGCCCGAGGCCAGCCTCCTTGCGGTCGATATCGGCGCGATAGCCACGCAGCAGACCCGATTTTTCCAGATTGCGAATGCGCCTCAAACAGGGTGATGGCGAGAGATTCACGCGCTCGGCAATCTCGACATTGGTGGCGCGCGCATCCTCCTGCAGGCAGTTGAGGATGGCAATATCAAATTTATCCAGTTTTGGCATTTTTGCGAAGCTTTATATTCCAGATTGGCAGATTATTGCTCATAGTATGTTCTATGAGCCATAACTAGCAAGGACATGCCTCGGCTTTCGGCGCTATCTTTTCTTCAACCGGATGATGATCCGGACGGTTCGAAAGGATACGTCGATGACTGCTTTGACACTCTCCTCCCGCAAAACGATGCCTGCCACAATCGGTTATGCAGGCGCCATCGTTACGGTCTTGATCTGGGCCAACTGGATTCTTGCCACCCGCCACACCGCGGAAACGCAGATGGGCACGATCGACCTCGGCCTGATCCGCTATGGTATTCCGGCATTGGTGCTTTCTCCCGTCTGGCTGCGGACCGGGCTGCTGCCCAAGGGCGTGTCGCTGAAGCTATTGGCACTGATGGTCTGCGGCGCCGGCGCGCTCTTCTTCCAGTTGACGACCTTCGCAATCCACTCCACGCCCGCCGCTTCGGCCGGTATTCTGCTTGGCGGCTCCATGCCGCTGGCGGCTGCGCTTATTGGCGTGTTGCTGTTTCGCGAGCGGCCCGACATCACCCGCTGGCTCGGCCTCGGCGGTATTGTCGCCGGCGTCGTCATCCTCCTGGCGCGCAGTCTTTCCGGCGTGGAGATGTCCTGGATCAGCTTCACACTTCTGCCGCTCGGCGCTTTGCTCTGGGCCGGCTACACCCACGCGTTCCGCCGCTCCGGCCTGAACGCCATCCAGGCAAGCGCCATCATCGCCATCTGGTCGTTCCTTATTCATGTCGGCCTGGCTCTGATCTTCGGCAGCTCGCTCGCCTCTATCCCGCTGCCGGAAATCGGCCTGCAGGTCGTCAGCCAGGGCCTGCTTTCCGGCCTCGCCGCCACGCTCGCCTACGGTCTCGCCGTCCAGGCTCTTGGCGGCACACAAGCTGCAGCCTTCACCGCCATCACGCCCGTTCTCGCCACCTTCGGCGGCGGCCTGCTGCTTGGCGAGCCGATCGGTGCTGCCGAAATTGCAGCTGCGGTTGTCACGGGCATGGGGGTCGCGCTTTCGACAGGAGTCTTGTCGAGGAAGTGAGTGCAGCGATCAGTACGATGAATTGAAGGCTGCCCTCGGGCAGCCTTCCGCGTTGATAGCGGCATCATCTGATGCTAATTTTGATGACAAAGGAGCATGTTAATGCGAACCACAGTAACCATTGATGACAAATTGCTCGCGGATGCACGCGAAGTCACCGAATTGGCCGAGACCTCAGCGATCGTGCGGGAGGCGTTGAAAGCGCTTATCGAGCGAGAAGCTGCCAGAACGCTTATACGCCTTGGCGGCACGGAACCAGATATTGCGGCCTCTCCTCGTCGTCGATTTGGTGTCGAATGATCTTGGTCGACACGTCGATCTGGATCGATCATTTTCATTCGCTAGACGCTAAACTTCAATCTTTATTGGAGCAGAAACAGGTTCTCATCCATCCCTTCGTGATCGGTGAGATCAGCCTCGGAAACCTGAGGCAATATGATCTTGTTATGAGAAGTCTGAGCCGGTTGTATCAGATTTCAAAGGCGCCAGATGATGACGTTCTTTATTTTATCCGGAGCAATAGATTACAAGGTATGGGCATTGGCTATGTCGATGCTCACCTGGCGGCGGCGGCAATATTGACACCTGGCACCTATCTCTGGACGCGCGACAAGCGGCTACAGCGCGTTGCCGAAAATCTCAGGATTGCCGCGTTGTTGTAGCCGGAAAAGCCCTGCTCAGAACCACAGCGCCATGGCGACCCGCCTTTCGGGATCGCCGCCATGGTCGATCTCGAATTTTAGAATCTCAAAAAGCCCCGCCGGCATTTCAGGCTCATCCAGCACTCGAAATCCAAGCGAGGTGTAAAACGGCGCGTTGAACGGCACATAACGATCTGTCGTCAGTGTGACACCTGATGCGCCCTGCATCCGCGCCGCCTCGATCATGCCCAGCATCAGGCGCCGCCCAACGCCCTTTCGCTGCCAACGCTGCATGACGTCGATCTCCATGACATAGACTGTGTCATAAAGCTCGGCCCCGGCGGCGAAGGCGAAGGGTTGGTCCAGATGGTCCACCGCCACGAACAGCAGCTTCGCATCGAGCGACGTCTCCAGCTTCTGGCGCGGCACGGTCCTGCCATCATCCTCCCTGCCGAGCGCCCGGCCGAGAGTTGCGAAGGCATCGATCTCGATTTCCGCCATACACTCCAGGTCAGCAGAGCGGGCAAGGCGGATTGCGTATGCGTCTCGCCCGATCTCTCCCATGCCCATCACATATTCGGATAGACTGGCCCCTCGCCGCCCTGCGGCGGCACCCAGTTGATGTTCTGGTTGGGGTCCTTGATGTCGCAGGTCTTGCAGTGCACGCAGTTCTGGGCGTTGATGACGAAGGTGTCCTTGCCGTCCTTTTCCACCCACTCATAGACGCCGGCCGGACAGTAGCGCGTCGACGGGCCGGCATAGATGTCGTGCTCGGAACGCTTCTGCAGGTCCATGTCCTTGACCTTGAGATGCACCGGCTGGTCTTCCTCATGATTGGTGTTCGACAGGAACACCGAGGAGAGACGATCGAAGGTCAGAACGCCGTCCGGCTTCGGATAGGCGATCGGCTTGTGCTGCGAGGCCGGCTCCAGTGACTGGGCATCGGTCTTGCCGTGTTTCAGCGTGCCGAAGAAGGAGAAGCCGAACAGCGTGTTCGTCCACATGTCGAGACCGCCAAGCGCCACGCCGATCGCCGTGCCGAACTTCGACCACAGCGGCTTGACGTTGCGGACCTTCTTCAGGTCGCGGCCGATGTCGGTGCTGCGCCATTCGTTCTCGATCTCGATCACTTCGTCATTGGCGCGGCCGGCAGCAATTGCTGCGGCGATCTTGTCGGCCGCCAGCATGCCCGACAGCACCGCATTATGGCTGCCCTTGATGCGCGGCACGTTGACGAAGCCGGCCGAACAGCCGATCAGCGCGCCCCCGGGGAAGGAAAGCTTCGGCACCGACTGGTAACCGCCTTCGGTGATGGCGCGCGCCCCATAGGAGAGGCGCTTGCCGCCCTCGAAGGTGGAGCGGATCGCCGGATGCGTCTTGAAGCGCTGGAACTCCTCGAAGGGATAGAGATAGGGGTTCTTGTAATTGAGGTGCACGACGAAGCCGACGGCGACGAGATTGTCTTCGAGGTGATAGAGGAACGAACCGCCGCCGGTCTTCATGCCCAAAGGCCAGCCGAAGGAGTGCTGCACCAGGCCCTGTTTGTGGTGCTCGGGCTTGACCTGCCAGAGTTCCTTGAGGCCGATGCCGAACTTCGGCACGTCACGTCCCTCATCGAGCTTGAACCGGGCAATCAGCTGCTTAGCGAGCGAACCGCGCACGCCTTCGCCGATCAGCACGTATTTGCCGAGCAGCGCCATGCCGCGGGTATAGTTCGGACCGGGCTCGCCGTTCTTGTCGATGCCCATGTCGCCGGTGGCAACACCGATGACGGCACCTTCGTCATTGTAAAGCACTTCGGTGGCGGCAAAGCCGGGATAGATCTCGACGCCGAGCGCTTCCGCCTTTTCGGCGAGCCAGCGACAGACGTTGCCGAGCGAGACGATATAATTGCCGTGATTGTTCATCAGCGGCGGCATCAGCGCATTCGGCAGGCGGACGGAGCCGGCAGGTCCGAGCACCAGGAAGTGATCGTCCGTCACCTTGGTCTTGAAAGGATGGCCGTCTTCTTCCCGCCAGCCGGGCAGCAGCCGGTCGATGCCGATGGGATCGACGACGGCACCCGACAGGATATGGGCGCCGACTTCCGCGCCCTTCTCGAGCACGACGACCGTCAGATCGGGATTGACCTGCTTCAGACGGATCGCCGCCGCAAGACCAGCCGGCCCTGCACCGACGATCACCACGTCGAATTCCATGCTTTCGCGTTCTGGCAGCTCGCTAGCGTCGGTCATTCACTCTGTCTCCCATTGGCCAGGCTCCGATTGGTGGCGCGCGGCCTTGTCCCTTTTTGGACGTCTTCCCGTTTCGGCTATCTCTTGTCAAAACGGGAGAGGATTGTCGAGCCGGGAAGCGACAGCCGATCCTCCAATTCGCACAACCGGCCCGGAAATTATATTCCTCTTACGTCAACGTCAATATCTAGCTGCTTTCGCCTGCTGTTTATCGGCTTTCAAAAAGCGCTCGCGGCATTCTATAAAACCCATGGAAATATCCGGGCAGCGTAAAGGATGAACAAGATGGATCTCGGCATCAAAGGAAAGCGGGCACTGGTTCTGGCTTCGTCCAAGGGACTTGGCCACGGCATTGCCGTGGCGCTGGCACGCGAGGGGGCGAATGTCCTGCTTTGCGGCCGCAGCGGCGAGAGGCTGGAGAGCAATTGCAAGGCCATCAACGCCGAAGGGAAAGGTCGGGCCGATTGGATCTGGGCCGATCTCAACGACGAGATGTTCGTCGAGACCGTCAGCAAGGCCGTGACCGACAAGCTCGGCGGCCTCGACATCCTCGTCAACAATACCGGCGGGCCAACCCCGGGAACGTCGGAAGATATGACCGCCGACCGGCTGGAAACCTATTTCCTATCGATGGTGGCGCGGGTCATCACACTGACCAATGCGCTGCTTCCCGGCATGAAGGCACAAGGTTGGGGACGCATCCTGACCGTTGCCTCCTCCGGCATCATCGAACCGATCCCTAATCTGGCACTTTCAAATACGCTGCGTCCCGCGCTTGCCGGTTGGAGCAAGACATTGGCCGCCGAGGTGGCGGCGCATGGCATTACCGTGAATATGCTGTTGCCGGGTAGCATCGCCACCGACCGGCTGGCCGACCTTGACAGCGCAGCGGCCAAACGTACCGGCAAAAACCTGGAGGACATCCAAGCCGAGCGGCAACAACGCATTCCCGCCGGCCGCTACGGCTCGATCGAAGAATTCGCGGCGACGGCCGCCTTTCTTTGCAGCGAACCTGCAAGCTATGTCACGGGTTCGATGATCCGCTGCGACGGCGGCGCGGCGCGCTCGCTCTGAGGACAAAAGCGGCGAACGAGGGACTTCGCCTTTGGAGGCGCGGTCCGCCCGAACACAATTACGTGAGAAACAGATAGGCTAATATTGGGCTTCAACCCTCCCGTTTCCGGGTGGGTAAGGGCAAAAGATCAGCATTGCCGCGCTTTTATTACAGAACGGCAATCAAAAAATAGTCATTTCGGCCATTTATTGCACTGCAAACGAAAGCATACCGGCAAAGCTTTCCAACTGTTAATTTTTCACCCTGTCGAACAGGTGGTAGGTTACTGCGAACTAGCGTTCATCAATACACGTTATAGGGACAGAATACCGAACGTTAGCGGTAACGGCGATGTGATGGGTGATGGCAGAACGCGTCTTTTGTGCGTTGCAACAAACCCACCTCGAGGTCACCGCATTTTCCTGCAACTCGCCTCGACCGGTTTTTAAATATGAAGAAATTTTGGCTCTCTCTCGGCCTTCTCGTTGTCGCAGCTCTTGCAGTCTGGAGCTACCGTGACCGTATCCCCTTTATGTCCGCTTTGGTCGACAAAGCATCCGCCAAGACCGAGGATAGCAGCAAGGCAGCGGATGCCGGCGGCCACGGCAAGCGTCAGATCGCGCCCCAGGTGGTCAAGACCGTAGCAGTCACGAAAACGACGCTCCCCAACGACGTAACCGCCACCGGCTGGGCTGATGCGCAAGACACGACGACGATTGCCGCGCAGGAATCCGGCATCATCACCTCGATTGAAGCTCAGGATGGCGCCATGATCAAGGCCGGTGACCTGATCGCAAAGCTCGATCCGCGCACGGCCCAGGCCTCCGTCGATAAGGACCAGGCAAACCTTATCAAGGACCAGGCGACGCTCACCGAAACCGAAGCGGCCCTGACGCGGGCCAAGACCCTTCTCAACGGAGCCGGCACGCAGCAGACGGTAGACCAGGCCGTCGCGGCACGTGACACGGCCGCCGCAACGGTCAATGGCGACAAGGCACAGCTCGCATCCGATCAGGTGCTGCTCGAGCACACCGAAATCCGCGCGCCCTATGATGGCCGTCTCGGCGATGTCACCCTCAGCGTCGGCGCTTATGTCAGCCCCGGCACGGCCATCGTATCGATCGCCCAGTACGATCCGATCTACGTGAAATTCCATATGCAGGAGAGCCATCTGCGCGAACTGGAGGAAGCGATGAAGGCCGGGACCGTTCCCGTCAGCACCGTGCCCCGGTCGGCTGAGGGCAAGTCGCGCCAAGGCGCCATGAGCTTCTATGACAACCAGGTCGATGCCGCATCCGGCACGATCCTCGCCAAGGCGAAGTTCAACAATGCCAACGGCGCCATCTGGCCCGGCCAGTCGGTCAACATCGTCGTACACTTCAACGACAACCAGCCTGTTCTCGTCACGCCGACGGTTGCGATCAGCCCCGGCCCCGATGGCTTCTTTGCCTTTGTCGTCAAGGACAACAAGGTGCACATGACGCCGGTCACCGTCGCGCGCCAGAACGGCGGGTACACTGCGATCGCCAAGGGCCTTTCGGAAGGCGACCATGTCGTGACCGAGGGACAGGTGCAGTTGAACGATGGCCAGAGCGTGAACGAGCAATTCAGCGATGCCACGCCGCAGAAAGTCGCCTCGGCTGACGATCAGTCGGGTCAGAAAACCGAAACGATCTCTGTCGGAGCGCAGCAATGATCCCCAGCTTCTGCATCAGCCGGCCGGTCGCGACGACGCTTCTGGCCTTGGGGGTGGTCATGGCAGGCTGGGCGGGCTATCGCCTCGTGCCCGTTGCCGCCTTGCCGCAGGTCGACTTTCCGACCATCAACGTCACTGCGCAGCTAACAGGCGCTTCGCCGCAGACCATGGCGACTTCGGTTTCGACGCCGCTGATCAAGCAGTTCGAGACCATCCCGGGCATCAGCGAAATCTCCTCGACGAACTCGCTCGGCAACACCAGCATCGTGCTGCAGTTCGACCTGAACCGCGATATCGACGCCGCTGCGGCTGACGTCCAGGCGGCAATCTCGCACGCGACTCGGCAATTGCCCGATAACCTGACGGTGCCGCCGAGCTATCGCAAGACTAACCCGGCCGATGCGCCGGTCATGCTGCTGGCCGTGCAGAGCGATACGATGCCGCGCAGCAAGCTTGATGAAATCGCCGAAGACATCATCTCGCCGTCTCTGTCCACTCTTCCCGGCGTGGCGGAAGTGACGGTGTTCGGCGCCCAGACCTATGCCGTGCGCGTCGAAGTCGATCCCGCCAAGCTGCAGGACCGCAGCATCGGCATCGATACTGTCAACAATGCGCTGGTCAACGCCAACAGCCAGGTTCCGGTGGGCACTCTGCAGAACAATACGCAGAGCATGACCATCAACTCCGATACGCAGCGCACCAATGCTGCGGAGTTCCGTTCGCTTGTCATCGCCAACCCGAACGGCGCGCCGATCCATCTCAGCGATGTCGCGGACGTTCAGGACAGCGTGGAAAATACCAATGCCGGCTCCTGGTATGACGGCAAGCGGGCGATCATTCTTGCCATCCAGCGCCAGCCGGATGCCAATACGGTCGATGTGGTCGACGCCATCAACGCCAAACTGCCGCAACTACACGCGGAAATCCCGGCCTCGGTGAAGACGACCGTTATGAACGATTCGGCTCAGCCGATCCGCGACGCGATTTCAGACGTCAAATTCACGCTGATGCTGACGATCGGCCTCGTCGTGCTGGTCATCTATCTCTTCACCGGTCACGTTACGGCAACGATCATACCCGGCCTCGCCGTGCCGCTGTCGCTGATCGCGACCTTCGGCATGATGTATATTCTCGGATACAGCATCGATAATATCTCGCTGCTCGGATTGACACTCGCGGTCGGTCTCGTGGTGGACGACGCCATCGTCATGCTCGAGAACATATTGCGACATGTCGAAGAGGGCATGCCGGTGCTGCAGGCGGCGCTCAAGGGCTCGGCGGAAGTCAGCTACACGATCATATCGATGTCGATTTCGCTAATCGCCGTGTTCATTCCGATCCTGCTGATGGGCGGCGTCGTCGGCCGTATCTTCAACGAGTTCGGCATGGTCGTCGCCATCGCCATCGTGTCTTCCGCGATCGTATCGCTCACCGTCACCCCCATGCTCAGCTCGCGCCTGTCGGCGGGCCACGGAGAGCCCCCCTATCCGGTGCGTCTCTTCAACGCCGGCTTCGACTGGACCCAGCGCGGCTACGACAAGGGCGTCGCCTGGTGTCTTCGCCACCGCGGCACGGTGCTCCTGAGCTTCCTCGGCTCGGTTGCCCTCTCGGCATACCTCTTCATGGTCCTGCCGGCGAGCTTCTTCCCGACGGAAGATATCGGCCGCCTGACGATCTCGACGCAGGCCCGCCAGGATATTTCCTATCCGGCGATGCAGGACCTGCAGAACCAGGCTGCAGCGCTCGTAAAACAGAATCCGGCCGTCGCCCATGTCATGTCCATCGTCGGCGGCAATGCGCGTCAGCCGCTTAATAACGGCACGATGTATGTGGAACTCAAGGCAAAGGATCAGCGGGAGCCGCTGGACAATACCCTGCGGGAGCTGCGCGCCAGCATCAGCAAGATTGCCGGCCTGAAGGCCTATATCACGCCCCAGCAAAGCCTCCGCTTCGGTGGCCGTCAGACCGCCAGCCAGTATCAGCTCGTCGTCCAGGCGCTCAGCGCCGACCAGACCAATCTCTGGGCCAATAAGATCGAGGATGCGATGCGCCGCGACCCGCGCTTCACGGACGTCGCCTCGGACGAGCAGAACAATGCATTGCAGGCCAATATCGTCGTCGATACCGAAAAGGCCGCACAATACGGGATCAACAACAATCAGTTGCGCACGTCGTTGGAAGAAGGCTTCGGCGGTTATACCGCGGCACAGATCCAGTCGACCGGCGACAGCTATGACGTGATTGTCGAGTTCGATACCAGCAAGCCCTGGGACGACCAGAAGCTACAGGAAATCCAGATTGCTTCCGCAAGCGGAGCCCTGGTGCCCCTATCGAACTTCGCCCATGTCCAGCGCACGACCGGCCCCGTCACCATCAACCAGACCGGCCAGCTCGTTTCGACCACCGTTTCCTTCAACCTGCCAGCCGGCGAAGCACTCGGCGACGCAACGGCGCAGATCGAGCAGATCAAGAAGGATCTCAACATGCCGGCGGACGTCTTCACGTCCTACGGCGGTACCGCCCAGATCTTCCAGCAGTCGCAGGGCAGCACGCCTTACCTGATCCTTGCCGCCGTGCTGACGATCTATGTGGTTCTCGGCGTTCTCTACGAGAGCTTCATCCATCCGCTGACCATTCTTTCCGGCCTGCCGGCCGCCGCTCTCGGCGCACTGCTTGCCCTGAAGGTCTTCGGCTTCGACCTGTCGATCATCGCGCTCATCGGTCTGCTGATGCTGATCGGCATCGTCAAGAAAAACGCGATCATGATGATCGACGTGGCGCTGGAGACGCTTCGATCGACCCCCGGCATATTGCCTGCGGAAGCGATCCATGAAGCCTGCGTTCGCCGTTTCCGTCCGATCATGATGACGACCTTCTGCGCCCTGCTCGGCGCGCTGCCGATCGCCGTCGGTGGCGGCGCCAGCTCGGAACTGCGCCAACCGCTCGGTATTGCCGTCGTCGGCGGTCTTGTCGTCTCGCAGATCCTGACGCTGTTCATCACGCCGGTCATCTTCCTTGAGATGAACCGTCTGAACGACTTCGTCGGACGTCTTGGCAAGCGCAAGGAAAAGCATCAGCACGAAGAAGAAACGCCGACCGCAATCGCGGCCGAATGATACCAGACGGGCGCCTCGCGGCGCCCGTTTTACTTTGGTGTGATCCAAAACCCGAGACCGCGCAGCGAAAACTGCAAAGCGATTTTCGGACAAGGTCATTGCGAAACAAATGCTCTCTTACGTCTTGCGCTTACAGTTCAGCCATGCCATGACGCGCCCTCTTTACGACAAGGGCGCGTCTCGCGTTCCATAAGGGGCATCGCCCCATTCCAAAAAATTTCAGCAGAAGGAAGTGCGGGCATGGCTCGGGCGCTTGGTTTCGACTTCGGCACAACGAACACGGTTTTGGCGCTCGCCGATGGCCCGGCGACACAATCGGTCGCCTTCACAAGCGTTGCCGGCACCGCCGACAGCATGCGCACGGCACTGTCCTTCATGAAGGATCCGGGACTGGGCGCGGCAGCGCTGAAGGTCGAGGCCGGGCATGCCGCCATCCGGCAGTTCATCGACAATCCCGGCGATTGCCGCTTTCTGCAATCGATCAAAACCTTTGCGGCCAGCGCGCTTTTCCAGGGCACGCTGGTTTTTGCCAAGCGCCACACCTTCGAGGATCTGATGGAGATCTTCGTGCGCCGGCTGCGCGCCTATGCCGGCGATGCTTGGCCGACGGATGTCGGCCGCATCGTCACAGGACGGCCGGTGCATTTTGCCGGCGCCAATCCGGATGCATCCCTCGCTACAGCCCGCTATAACGCGGCGCTGGCGCGCTTCGGCTTTCCGGAAATCCATTATGTCTACGAACCTGTGGCCGCGGCTTTCTATTTCGCCCAGCATCTGAAAACGGATGCGACCGTGCTGGTGGCCGATTTCGGTGGCGGCACCACCGACTATTCGCTGATCCGCTTCGAGACCCATGGCGGAAAGCTGACGGCGACCCCGATCGGCCATTCCGGCGTCGGCATTGCCGGCGATCATTTCGACTTCCGGATGATCGATAACATCGTTTCGCCGGCGATCGGCAAAGGCAGCCTGTTCAAAAGCTTCGACAAGCTGCTGGAAGTACCCACTTCCTACTACGCCAATTTCGGCCGCTGGAACCAGCTATCGATCTTCAAGACCTCGCGCGAATATGCCGATCTGAAGACGCTGGTGCGCAGCAGCCTAGAGCCGGAAAAGCTCGAAACCTTTATCGAGCTCGTCGAACACGATGAGGGCTATCCGCTCTATCAGGCCGTGTCGGCGACGAAGATGGCGCTTTCGGCGGAAGAGGAAGCGGAATTCAACTTCCCGCCGCTCGGTAAGGCCGGCCGCAGGACCGTGCGCCGCAGCGATTTCGAAAGCTGGATCGCCGACGATCTCGCCCGCATCGAAGGCGCGCTGGATGACGTGCTGGCGACCACCAACACGTTGCCGGGGAGCATCGACAAGGTGTTCCTCACCGGCGGCACCTCTTTCGTGCCCGCGGTGCGCCGCATCTTTACCGAACGCTTCGGTCAGGAACGGATCGAAACCGGCGGCGAGCTGCTGTCGATCGCCCACGGCCTTGCCTTGATCGGCGAGCGCGACGACATCAGCCAGTGGACGGCGTGAGGGTGAAGGACACCCTGCCCTTTCGTTCTTCCGCCGCTTTGGTTAGAGTTCGTCCATGATCTCCGCAAACGACCTCACTTCGGCTGAACTTGCCGCCCTTCTGCATTTTCATGCGGATGCCGGCGTCGAATGGCTGCTCGAAGAGGAGGCCGTTGATCGCTTTGCCGAATTCGCGGCGATGAAGGCCGCTCGCCAAGGCACCCGGCCAGCAGCCCAGCCGCGTGCCGAGACACCACCGCCTGCGACACGACCCGCGGCGCAGCCGGAACGTCGCCAGGCCGCGCAGCCTGTCGCTGCACCGATGTCGCCGCGAAGCGCACCCGCCATCCCCGACGAGCAGGCCGTCGAACAGGCCCGATTTGCCGCCGAAAGCGCCCGGTCATTGAACGAACTCAAGACCGCGCTGGAAGCGTTCAATAGCTGCAATCTGAAAAACAGCGCACGCTCGACCATCTTCGCCAGCGGCAGTGCCGAAGGCCGGGTCATGGTGATCGGCCCGATGCCCAGCGCCGACGACGACCGCGAAGGCCTGCCCTTTGCCGGACGAATCGGACAATTGCTTGACAAGATGCTGGGCGCCATCGGTCTGCAGCGCGACGGCATCCTGCTCACCAATGTCATTCCGTGGCGGCCGCCAGGCAACCGTGCGCCGTCGGCGCCGGAAGTCGAGATATGCCGGCCCTTCATCGAGCGGCAGATCGCGCTCGCGGAGCCGAAAGCCCTGCTGCTTCTCGGCAATTTCACCGCTCGTCACTTCTTCGAAAGCAACGAAACTATTCACGGCCTGCGCGGACAATGGCGGGAAGTGACGATAGCCGGCCGGACGATACCGGCAATCGCCAGCCTCCATCCCCAGGAACTGTTGACTGCGCCAATCAATAAGCGCTTGGCCTGGAACGATCTTTTGACCTTCAAAAGTCGGATCGACGCCGGAGATTCGGACTAATTTTTCACCAATATTAACGGAAGATGAAACTTGTTATGCATTCTTTGCATGGCAGTCTTCCGGTCGCGTGCATTGCGGAATCAATGCTGCACTGCAATATATCCGGTGTGTCTTGGGAGGAAATTTGAAAGGAACCAAGGCCATGACTGCTCGTTTCCGTCCTATCCATAGCGGGTTTGATACCCTGCGCCGCGTCATCGTACCCGTGCGCGCCACCAATGGTCATCGCAGCCTCGGCATTGCCGCCAATGAGCAGATGACTGCTCGCGGCACCGGCATCTCCGCTCGGGTTGCTCGTCCGACCGCTATATTCGCCGATTTCCGCGAGTGCTAACCAATGAAAAGCTGAGGCAAATCAAGGCTTCGCCTTGTAGGTTGCAGATGCTTGATATTCCGAAGCGAGTATGAAGTTCCGCGAAATTCGCGGCAGCATCGTGTATGATTTTGTTTCAGGGGTGACATCGTGTCTTTAGGTTTGCGTTCTTTTTTCACTCTTCTCGATTCCGTGGGACATATCGGCTCCGCGGTGCGCGCAGCAGAGGAATTCGAGCGCTCCCGCAGCCTGCGCAAGGCTGATCAGCGTGAGCTGAGCCCCGCACGTACAGTGGCGGCAAGCATCCCCTTATAGGTTTGGAAAGAGCGAGGTCGATGATCCCGCTCTTTTTTGTCTCGGATTTTCATAATAGATTTTCATGAAGAGCAACGCCGGGCCTAGCCCGGCGTTTTTTGCGGTTCATTGTTCCGAAACCGCCTGCGCCGCCATCGATTGCGCCCAAGCAAAAGCTTCATCCACGGCAGCCAGTTTGACGGCCTGCCAGCGGCAATATTCGTCAAGGAAGTCGCGAGACATCCAAAGGTGCGTCTTTTTCGGTTCGTCATACCAGCCCAGACTGCCGCCATCGGCAGCCTTGCGCAAAAGGCGCTGCAAATGGGTGCGCGACATCATGAACTGTGCAGCGATTGCCCGCGTATCGATGCGGCCGAGATTGACGCGCCCATCCACTTCCGTACCCAGGTCCACCCGAGAGACGAGATGGTCCATCACCAGCCCCCCTGCTTCCGTCCAGAGAAACAAGCCGACACGCTCCGGCGGCTCGCGCCAGGCGGTCGTCTCCAGACAGCGGCGCGCCATGCGCGGCTGCGCCACGTCGACCAGTACCGGATGGGCGGCAAGCGTCGCGGCGCGGTTCCCATTGTCCAGCAGGTCAAGCGCGGCGAGATTGGCGAGATACCAACTGATCATTGCGGTGTGGCTGACCTCGGCCGGTGCGTAACGGCGCGGACGCCGGACAACGCCAGGGGCGGGAACGAGGAAGCGATAGGTCAGCAGTTCCTCGATATAGCTCAGCACGGTGTTGCGGCTTGCGACGCGGTATTGCGTGATGACATCGCGAAGCTTGACGACGGTCAGACCAGAGCCGGGTATGGCCGGATCATATTCGAGATGAAGAGCATAGGCCGTCTGGGTCAAAAGCCAGCGCTGATGCGAGGCCAACAGGCGTGCGATCCGCGGGCCGCTGTCGTAGCGATCCCGCAAAGCCTGCGCCAGGAAACGCAGGGAGGGGACGAATTCGGGATGGCAAGCAAGTTGCTCGACGGAAAAGCTCAATCGGGCCTCCTTATGGCGCCCTTCTAAAATACAAAACGGAAGGAATAGTTCTCATATTTTTTGATTAAACCTGCCGTCACAGATCGAAGCCCCAGATATCCGATAGCATGCTATAGTTATCTGAAAACACTGATATCGCAAGAAGTTAAACAAATAATTTAAGTTTAAAACCATTCTTTCGCCATCATCTTTTTCAATGACCATTCAAGACGAGGGGCCACAGATCAACCACCCGCGTCATGTGCCGTCGCGATTGATCGCGCATCATTGCTGGGATAGAGCAAGATGCGTTTTTGCGATGCGCATCTGCTTCAACCAATCGACCGGAATCCCGCTCCAATGCTGGCCAGCCTCGTCTCGATCGCCAGTCTGATGTTGTCAACGCTGTTGATGATGTTCGGCTATGGCTTGATGAACTTCGTCGTGCCGATCCGCTCCGTGGCGGAAGGCTGGTCGACCTTCACCATTTCGGTGATCGCCACCGGCTACACTTTCGGCTTCACCATATCCTGCATCATCACACCGCGTTTCGTGCAGCGGGTCGGACATGTGCGCGTATTTGGCGCCCTGATCTCGCTGCTCAGCATCGGCATTCTGCTCTGCGCGTTGATGGTCGATTGGCGCGCCTGGCTGGCCTTCCGCTGCATCAGCGGCTTCGGCATCGCCGGCGCCTATCTCATCATCGAAAGCTGGCTGAACGAGCGGGTCACCAACGATAACCGCGCGACCATCTTCTCGGTCTATATGATCACCTGCCTGGTCGGCTCGATCGGTGGACAATATCTGGTACCGCTCGGCGATCCCAGCAATACCTCCCTCTTCATCCTGTGCGGCGTTATCTTCGCGCTGGCGATGCTGCCGACGGCGTTATCGACCGCGAAATCGCCGACGCCGATCCATCAGGCCAAGTTCGACCTGCCGAAACTTTACCGGCTGTCGCCGATCGCCTTCGTCGGCTCGCTGCTGTCGGGCGCCCTCTCCGGCACCTGGAGCAGCCTTGGCGGCGTCTATACCCAGAATGTCGGCATGAACACGGCCGAGGGCGCGACGTTGCTCGCCTGCGTGCTCGCCGGCGGTGCCGTGTCGCAAATGCCGATCGGCCGCATATCAGACCAGATGGACCGCCGCTACGTAATGATCGTCTGCGGTGTTATCGGCATCCTTGCCTGCGTCACCATGACGTTGTTCAACGCGCATGGGCAATTGACGCTCTATGTCGCCGGCTTCTTCATCGGCACCGTGCTCTATCCGATCTACGCACTCAATGTCGCTCATGCCAACGACCGCGCGGCGCCGGATGAATATGTCACCATTTCCAGCGGTATCATGCTGCTCTACGGACTGGGCACGGTCTCCGGACCGCTGGTCGGCGGCGCGATGATGCAACTCGCCGGCCCATCCGGCCTTCTCTGGTTCCTGGCCCTCGCCTTTGCGCTATATGCCGGCTATGCGGGGTGGCGCATCGCCATGCGCAAGCCGAACGAAGGACGCATCGAAAAGACGGACTTCCAGTCCATACCCCTGCCCGTCCGGGGCGGCGAACCGACGGGGCGCCGGATGCAGTCTACAGCCGACTGAGCGCGTTGAAGCTGCCCGTCGGGACCTTTTTTGGGCCAAAAACGGTATAGTTTCCGAACTGACGGCCGCATTAACCTTTTAAAAACCATAAGCACTTCAATTTAATTTCACCGCGGTCAATAATGCCTGCGGCGGCGGCATGTATTTTCAAACGCCTACTTCAGCCTTTACTATTTCCGAGGTTTTCATTCGATGACAGCAGCCCAATCGATGGAGCGGCGTCCTGAGCAGCGTGCGGTAACACCGCGCTCGATGCGGGTCGTCACCGAAGGCATCGGCAAGGATCTGGAGCGATTCAGCAGCGACAACACCAATGTCGTCAAGCAGATCAAGCTTCTCGCGATCAACGCGCTCATCGAGGCGGCCCGCGCCGGCGAAACCGGCAAGGGCTTCGCGGTGGTCGCCAACGAGGTTCAGCGCCTGGCGCAGATCGCAACCGACATCGCGAGTAAATTTGAAGATAACGTTCTCGGCCGTATCGGTGTCACCCGCGGCATGGCCGAAGCGCTGGTCGGGGAGATGGAAGGCGTTCGGTTGACCGATCCTGCCCAGACGCTGGTGCAGCTCATCGTCCGCAATCTCTTCGAGCGCACCGCCGACGTCCGCTGGTGGGCGACCGACACTGCGCTGTGGGAGGCGCTTCAGGACCCGCAGCCGCAACGCCTGGCCTTCGCCGCCGAACGTCTGGGTGTCATCAACCGCTTCTATACGGTCTATCTCGATCTGGTCGTGACCGACATGAAGGGACATGTCATCGCCTCGGCCAATCCCGCCTACCAGCGCAAGCTCGCGGGCGCCAATCTCGCCGCGGATCCCTGGTTCAGGGCAGCCGTCGCCTGCCAATCGGGTGACGACTATATCGTCGACGAAGTCAAACCCAGCGAGTTGCACGACCGGCGCAATGTGCTCGTCTACGCTACCGGCATTCGGGAAGGCGGACGAACAGATGGCCGACAGATCGGCACGCTGGGCGTCTATTTCGACTGGCAGAACCAGGGACAGGCGATTGTCGACAAGGAGGCCAGCCTACCGCCACAGGTCGCCGAAAAGACCGTGGTTATGCTGCTCGACGGCAAGAAACGCGTCATCGCCTGCAGCGATCCGAAATTGATGTTCTCGCATTTCGCGCTCGCCAATCCCGAGGGCATGGCGCGGGGCAGCTATTACGACAATAACGGCGCCATCGTCGCTTACGCAAAGACGCTCGGCTATGAAGACTATGATGGACTTGGATGGTATGGTGTCGTCGTGCAGCAAACGGAAGCCGACGATGCGATCAAGGCGGCCTTCAATCTGAAATGAGATGTGGCCTTCCTGATCAAATACTTCCCTCGCCATCACAAATCGTAGTGGCGCGGTGATATGACTTTAACTTTGGTTCAGATTTCGATGTAATGATGCGCGCGGATTTGCCTCCGAAGCGCTGCTTCGGATCAACGCCGCCCGCCGCAGTATGAGCCTGATCAGGATAGACCATGCGAACAGACACCGGCCAGATCGTCCATCTGGCAGATTACCGTCCCACCGACTTCGTTCTGGAACGCGTGGACCTCACCTTCGATCTGCACCCGACCGAAACCAAGGTCGAAGCGCGGCTGATCTTTCATCGCCGCGAAGGCACCGACACCAAGGCGCCGTTAGTGCTCGACGGCGACGAGCTCACCCTTTCGGGACTGCTGCTCGACCAGATCGAAGTTCCGGCCGGGCAATTCGAGGCGACGGCGGAAAGCCTGACCGTCCGCGACCTGCCGGAAAGCGTGCCTTTCGAGCTGACGATCACGACGGTCATCAACCCCGAAGCCAACACGCAGTTGATGGGACTTTACCGCACAGGCGGCATCTATTGCACCCAATGCGAGGCCGAGGGCTTCCGCCGCATCACCTATTTCCCGGATCGCCCCGACGTACTTGCTCCCTATACGGTCAACATCATCGCGGATAAAGCGGCCAATCCGCTGCTGTTGTCGAACGGCAATTTTCTCGGCGGGGCCGGTTATGGCGAAGGCAAGCACTTCGCCGCCTGGTTTGATCCGCATCCGAAGCCCAGCTATCTCTTCGCGCTTGTCGCCGGCGATCTCGGCGTAGTCGAGGATACGTTCGTCACGATGTCCGGCCGTGAAGTGGCGCTGAAGATCTATGTCGAGCATGGCAAAGAGCCCCGCGCAGCCTATGCCATGGATGCGCTGAAGCGCTCGATGAAATGGGATGAGGAGCGGTTCGGTCGCGAATACGATCTCGACATTTTCATGATCGTCGCCGTCTCCGATTTCAACATGGGGGCGATGGAGAACAAGGGCCTCAACGTCTTCAACGACAAATACGTGCTGGCCGATCCGGAAATCGCCACCGATGCCGACTATGCCAATATCGAGGCGATCATCGCGCATGAATATTTCCACAATTGGACCGGCAATCGCATCACCTGCCGCGACTGGTTCCAGCTCTGCCTCAAGGAAGGCCTGACGGTCTATCGCGATCACGAATATTCCGCCGATCAGCGCTCGCGGCCGGTCAAGCGCATCGCCGAAGTCCGTCATCTGAAATCGGAGCAGTTTCCGGAGGACAGCGGCCCGCTTGCCCATCCGGTCCGCCCGACCAAATATCGTGAGATCAACAACTTCTACACGACGACAGTGTACGAGAAGGGCAGCGAAGTCACCCGCATGATCGCCACCCTCCTCGGCCGCGATCTGTTCAAGAAGGGCATGGACCTCTATTTCGACCGTCACGACGGCCAGGCGGTGACGATCGAGGATTTCATCAAATGTTTCGAAGATGCGAGTGGCCGCGACCTGACGCAGTTCTCGCTCTGGTACCATCAGGCCGGCACGCCGCTGGTAACCGCCTCCGGCACCTACGACGCCGGCGCCAAGACCTTCGCGCTGTCGCTTGAACAGATGGTGCCGGCCACTCCCGGCCAGCCGAACAAGGAACCCATGCATATCCCGCTGCGCACGGCGCTTTTCGCCGCGGATGGGACGTTGTTGACGCCGACATCGGTGACCGGAGCGGAACTGACCGACGACGTCCTGCACCTGACTACGCGGGCGCAGACGGCAGTCTTCCACGGCATTCCCTCGCGGCCGGTGCTGTCGTTGAACCGCAGCTTCTCGACACCGATCAATCTGCAATTCAGCCAGAGCGCCAAGGACTTGGCGCTGATCGCTCATTATGAAACCGACCATTTCGCACGCTGGCAGGCGCTGATCGACCTTGGCCTGCCGAACCTGCTGCAGGCCGCCCGCGATACACGCCAAGGCATCCCTGTCACTTGCGACGCCGCATTCATCGATGCGCTTCTGGCGGCGGCAAGCGACAAGAGCCTGGAGCCAGCCTTCCGCGCTCAGGCGCTGGCTTTGCCGAGCGAAGCCGACATTGCCCGCGAACTTGGCGGCAATAACGATCCGGACGCAATCCATACCGGCCGTCAGGCGATCCTCGCGCTGGTCGCCGAAGCCGGAAAAGAAATCTTCGCTTCACTCTATGACAACATGCAGACACCGGGACCCTTCAGCCCGGATGCCGCAAGCGCCGGACGCAGAGCATTGCGGAATGCCGCGCTCACCTATCTGTCGCAGTCGGACAATGCGCCGGCTCGCGCCAAAGCGGCCTTTGATGCGGCGAACAACATGACCGATCTCAGTGCCGCCCTGACGATCCTCGCCCACCGGTTTCCGGAGACGGCGGAGGCCAAGGCGGCGCTCGAGACCTTCCATGATCGCTTCACCGGAAACGCGCTGGTCATCGACAAATGGTTCGCCATCCAGGCGGCTATTCCGGGCGCGGCGACCTTGGAGCGCATCCAGGGCCTGATGGAAACGCCGCTTTTCAAGCGCACCAATCCCAACCGCATGCGCGCTCTCGTCGGCACCTTCGCCTTTGCCAATCCGACCGGCTTCGGTCGTGCGGATGGAGCCGGTTATCGCTTCCTCGCAGAGCAAATCCTCGACATCGACCAGCGCAACCCGCAGTTGGCGGCACGCATTCTGACCTCCATGCGTTCCTGGCGCTTGCTGGAACCCGTTCGTGCCGATCACGCCCGCTCCGCTCTGATGCAAATCGAACGCGCCGCCAACCTTTCGACGGATGTTCGCGATATTGTGGATCGCATCCTCAAGGAGTGAATTTCACTTGCTTGTCCGAGATCAAAGCGGGTGATTTGAGCCCGCTTTTTTCAGCCGGAACGAGTCCCGCGCGCCGTCACCTTACCATTGCGAGTGCAAAAAGCCTCGAAATCGCATATGGTTAAGAAAGTTTTACCCTCCCCTCTGGACAAGGCGAATCACGAGTGATTCATTAAGGCAGATTCGGGCGAGCGGCGCAGCGAATCACACGAGGGACAAGGCTAGAGCGATGGTGGACGTGCGGCGGGCAACCGCGGCCGATGGGCGGCTGCGTGTTAATTTCGACGGTCTGAAATCCTGGCATAGCGGTGTTGCCGATCGAGCGGGCGTACGGGCGGAAACGGTTTCGCGCCGTTTTCCGAAGGCCGAACATATCCTGAAACGGGTAATTCCCGTCCTCATCGTCTCCTTTCTGATGGTGGTCGCCGCGTCGCATTTCTTCGGCATGATGATGGAGCATGGGCGGATGACCGCGGCTGCGCGCCGGGCGACGTCGCTTTCCATCGCCGCCGCTTCCGCGGCCTTTTCCAACGATGCCAGCCTGTTCCAGATCGGCGACCGAAGCGGCGCGGAAAAGAAACTTGCGACTTACCTTCCGCAGGACCGGCTCGACACCGGCGCCTTCGTCCTTCTCGTGCAGGCGAGCGGCCGTGTCTTCGGGTCGTCTGCCGCCGGCTCCGCCTATATAGGCTTGACCATCTCCGATTTCTTCCCCGAAGTGTCAGCCATCCGAAGTTTCGGCGACCATGCCGGCGTGATCGAGACGATGATCGACGGAGCGCCCTTCTACGCGGCGATTTCCTTGATCGGAGACAAGGGCGATTTCGTCCTGTCGGCCGCCTCGATGGAGCAGATCGACAAGCTCTGGCGCGATGAGCTGACGCTGAATGTCACGCTTTTTGCCGGCATTTCCTCGATCCTGCTCGTCATCCTCTATGCCTATTACACCCAGGTGAAACGGGCACGCGATGCCGACGAGATCTTCCTCGAGTCCAATCTGCGCGTCGAGACCGCGCTGTCACGCGGGCGCTGCGGTCTCTGGGATTTTGATTTCGCCAGCCGCGAATTCTTCTGGTCGCGATCGATGTACGACATGCTCGGCCTGCCGGCCGCCGACCGGCCGCTCTCCTTCACCGACGCGGCCCGGATGATGCACCCCGATGATAACAGCCTGCATGTGCTGGCCCGATCGGTCACCCGCGGCACTGCCGGCCAGGTGGACCAGATCCTGCGCATTCGTCATGCCAAAGGACATTATGTCTGGATGCGTGCCCGCGCCCAGGTCATCCGCACCAATTCCGGTCATGTCCACATGATCGGCATCGCCATGGACGTCACCGAACAACATCGGCTGGCTCAGCGCTATGCCGAGGCCGACCAACGTCTGGCCGATGCGATCGAATGCACTTCGGAAGCTTTCGTGCTTTGGGACAAGAATGACCGCCTGGTCATGTGCAACGCCCATTTCCAGCAAGCTTACGGCCTGCCGGACAATGTGCTGGTGCCGGGCACCGAACGCGCCGTGGTCAACGCCGCCGCGGCCCGCCCGGTCATCGAGCGGCGCATTGTCGATCCCGGCCGCTCCAGCCACTCGCAAACGACGGAAGTGCAGCTTGCCGACGAGCGCTGGCTGCAGATCAACGAACGCCGCACCCGCGACGGCGGCCTCGTTTCCGTCGGCACCGACATCACCCAGTTGAAGCGCAACCAGGAACGCCTGCGCGATTCCGAACGCCGGTTGATGGCGACGATCAACGATCTTTCCGCCTCGCGACAGATCCTCGAGCGGCAAAAGGCGGAGCTTTCGACCGCCAACACCAATTACCTCGCAGAAAAGGAACGCGCCGAAGCCGCCAATAAGGCCAAATCGGAATTCCTCGCGAACATGTCGCACGAACTGCGCACGCCGCTCAACGCCATTCTCGGCTTCTCCGAAATCCTGCAGGATCAGATGTTCGGTCCGCTGGGCTCGGCGAAATACAATGAATATGCCAAGGATATCCACGACAGCGGCAAGCATCTGCTGAATGTCATCAACGACATCCTCGACATGTCGAAGATCGAGGCGGGGCACCTCAAGCTCTCCTGCGAGCGGATCGATCTTGCGCCGTTGATCGAGGAGTGCCTGCGCTTCACCTCCATTCCGGCTGCCTACAAAAACATCCTTGTCGAACAGCGTATCTCCTCCGGCATCAAGCTGACGGCAGATCGCCGCGCCATGAAGCAAATCCTGCTCAATCTTCTTTCCAATGCCGTCAAGTTCACCAATGACGGCGGCCGTATCGCGGTGCGCACACGCAAGGTCGGGGACGCGGTGATGTTAACGATCGCCGACACCGGCATCGGCATCCCGAAGTCGGCGCTGAGCAAGATCGGTCAGCCGTTCGAGCAAGTGCAGAACCAATATGCCAAGAGCAAGGGAGGCTCGGGCCTTGGCCTCGCCATTTCCCGGTCGCTGACGACACTGCATCACGGCCGCATGCGCATCCGCTCACGCGAAGGCATCGGCACCTTGATTGCCATTCGCATTCCCGATCACGGCTGAGCTAAAGCGCATCGCGATCTCTGGGATTCACTCCTTGCGCTTTAAGCCTTGATTTTGCGCATGTCGTTAGCGCAAAACCGCTGCGCACTTTTGCGCGACATGCTTTAGGCTCTCACAACCGACTGGAAGACTTTCCGCACCGCTTTCGAAAGTCGCTTCAGTTCCGCTTCCAGCGTCTTGATGTCAGGGCAATCGCCGGCGCGGCAAACCAGCTCGATCAGGCCCGAAGGCGCCTTGTCCGGATCGAACGGGCCATCCACACAAAGCCGGATCAACTGCGACAATTCGGTATAAAGATGCAACGCCTCCAGGCAGAGGTCTAGATCGTTGCGGTCCATCAGGCTGCCGCCCAGCAGCTTTAGCGCCTCGCCGGTGCTGAGGCCATTGGCGTCGATCCCGACGCCCCGGGCGGGTGCGATCAGCCGAAGATATTGCGCGATGAATTCGATATCGATCAGGCCGCCGGGTATGAGCTTCAGATGCCAGATGCTCACGGGCGGCTTTTCCTGCTCGATCAGCCCCCGCATCTCGGCGACATCCTTGGCGATCTTGGGAACATCGCGCCTTGCCGAAAGCACCTCGCCGATGATCCGCTCCGCATTCAGCACGAGATCCGCGTCGCCGCAGATCAGGCGCGCACGGGAGAGCGCCATATGCTCCCAGGTCCAGGCCTCTCCGCGCTGATATTTCTCGAAGGAATTGATGCGCGTCGCGACCGGGCCCTTGTTGCCGGACGGACGCAGGCGCATGTCGACTTCATAGAGCACGCCCTCCGCCGTCGGCGCGGAGAGCGCAGCCATCAGCCGTTGGGTGATGCGAGTGAAATAGCGCGTCGCATCGAGCGGCTTCGGCCCTGTGGATTCGCCGGCTTCATCGTCATAGTCGTAAAGCAGGATGATATCGATGTCTGAACCCGCGGTGAGCTCGAAACTGCCGAGCTTGCCCATGCCGACGATGGCAACGCGACCGCCTGGATAATCGCCATGGGCCGCCTGGATTTCCTTCATCACCGCGTTCAATGCCGCTTCCACGATCAGATCGGCAAGATAGGTAAAGGCACGGGCGGCCATGGCGCCAGCGATAGCGCCTGTCAGGAGACGGATGCCGATCAGGAAGCGCTGTTCCGAGGCGAAGATGCGCAGCCGGTCCAGCACCTCCTCGTAGTGTACCGCAGGCGCCAGAAAGCTTTTGATCCGCTCGGCCAGATAGTCGCGCGTTGGCAGCTCCGCCATCAGGCCCGGGTCCAACATGCCATCGAAGACATGCGGCTTGGCGGCGATGATTTCGGCAAGCCGCGGCGCCGACGACATGATATTGACGATGAGCGAAAGCAGCGCCGGATTTGTGCTGAGTAGCGAGAAAAGCTGGATGCCTGCCGGCAGGCCGGAGATGAAACTGTCGAAACGCAGCAGCGCCTCATCTGCCCGCTTGCTCTCACCGAACACGCGCAGCAATTCCGGCGTCAATTCAGTCAATCGCTCGCGCGCCTCGACCGATTGCGTGGCGCGATAGCGGCCATAGTGCCATGTCCGGATGACATGGGAGATATCGGAGGGGCGCTCGAAGCCGAGGCGGCGCAACGTCTTCAGCGTATCGGGATCGTCGCCCTGACCGGTGAACACGAGGTTGCCGGTTTCGGTCGAAAGCTTGGTCTCCTGCTCGAATAGACGGGCATAGCGCCGCTCCACCGTCTTTAGCGTGGCAACCAGCGCCTCGGAAAAGCCGGACAGATCGGAAAAGCCCATCATGAAGGCGATACGCTTCAACTCGACATCCGTTTCGGGAAGCAGATGCGTCTGCTCGTCGCGCACCATCTGGATGCGATGCTCGACATCGCGCAGAAACCAATAGGCTTCCGTCAGTTCGTCGCGCGTTTCCGCGTCTATCCATTTCGCCTTGGTCAGTTCCCCCAATGTTTCCTCGGTGGCGCGGCAGCGCAGCGCAGGCATGCGGCCGCCGGCGATCAACTGCTGCGTCTGCACGAAGAACTCGATCTCGCGGATGCCGCCGCGGCCAAGCTTGACATTGTGACCCTTGACGGCAATCGCCCCATGACCCTTGTGCGCATGGATCTGCCGCTTGATGGAGTGGATGTCCGATATCGCCGCGTAATCGAGATATTTGCGGAAGACGAAGGGCACGAGGTCGCGGATGAAGGCCTGGCCGGCCGCAATATCGCCGCCGACGGCACGCGCCTTGATGAAGGCGGCGCGCTCCCAGTTCTGTCCCCTGCCCTCGTAGTAGATCATTGCTGCATCGACGGGGATGGCAAGCGGCGTAGACCCCGGATCGGGACGCAGGCGGAGATCGGTGCGAAAGACGTAGCCGTCGGCGGTGCGCTCCTGCAGGATGCGCACCAGGCGGCGCATCAGCCGCGGGAAGATGTCAATCGCATCGTCGGGATTGGCAACGATGCCCGCCATTTCGTCGAAGAAAACGACGAGGTCTATATCGGAGGAATAATTCAGCTCCTCGGCGCCGAGCTTGCCCATGCCGAGCACGATGAGGCCGGAGCCACGGCTCGGCGTGGAAGGATCGCGAACCGCGATCTTGCCGGCCTCATGCGACGATAAGAGCAGATGATCGATCGCTGCCGAAATCGAGGCTTCGGCAAGGGCGCTCAGCCAGCGCGTCGTCGCTCTTCCGTCGAAAATGCGGGCGAGATCGGCGAGCGCGATCAGGAATGAGGCACGGCGTTTGGCGATGCGCAGGCGGCTCATAACCTCAGATTCAGAAGGCGACGACGCTCCGTCATGCGCCGGCAGCCAGGCGCGGCGCGCCTCGGCTACCAGGGCCTCGATCTGCGGCGACAACGGCCTGCTGATGGCTGTGACGAGAAGCGCCGGGTCGAGATTGGCCATTTCGCGGAGATGGGGCGAGAGCGTCAACGCGGCGAAGATGAAGTCGCGCAACGGGCTGTCGCTCCCGAGAAGAGCGGCTATTCCCGGTTCCGATGCTGCGATATCCTTGAGGTCGGCGAGCGTCGCTTTCAGCTCCGTCTGATTGAGCGGGCGAAGCCGCCCGGGCGGAACATCCTGCAGAAAATCGCTTTCCGTCATCGTCATGCAGCTCTCCTCCTACTGCGCCGCGCGTCCGAGCGGACGTGCTAGGCACGCAGTAACATCTTGAATCCTGCGTGATCTCCAGGATCGGAAGCCGATATGGAGACCCTGTATGAAGCAATCCGGTAGGGCAGGATTAATCTATTGTTCCTGCGTGGGGAAGATCATGGTTACCGTCAGACCGCGCGCGTTTGTACTGGCCGGGTCGGTATCGGAAAGTTCGAGCCGTCCACCATGCAGCTCCATCACCGCTTCCACCAGAGCAAGACCAAGGCCGGTGCCAGGCTTGGAGCGGCTCTCGTCCAGACGGAAGAAGCGTTTGACCACATCCGCCCGCTGATGGGCAGGAATGCCCGGACCATGATCCGCGACGGCGAGGTTTACGGCACCCGGCGTACGCGAGAGTTTCAACACGACCGTCTGTTTGCCCGGACAGCCCGAGGCATATTTGACGGCGTTGTCGATCAGATTGAAAATCGCCTGGCCGATCAGCTCGCGATTGCCCTGCACCTCGACATCGGGCTCGATCTCGGTCGTCAGCGCCAGACCCGCTTCTTCGGCTACCGGCTCATAAAGCTCGGCCGTGTCCGCAACGATGGAGGAAAGGTCGATGCCGGTCATCTCGGCGGCCACGGAACCGGCCTCGACGCGAGAGATCATCAGCAGCGCATTGAAGGTGCGGATCAATTGGTCGGACTCGCCGATAATGCCCTCAAGCGCGACACGGCGCCCTTCGCTGTCGGCATTGTCGAGCGCGCCCGCGGCCTTGTTGCGCAGCCGTGTCAGCGGCGTCTTCAAATCATGGGCGATGTTGTCGGAGACCTGCCGCAAGCCTTCGTTCAGTTTCTCGATGCGCTCCAGCATGGCGTTCAGCGATGCCGACATGCGGTCGAATTCATCGCCGGAGCCGCCGACCGGCAGCCGCTGTGAGAGATCGCCGGCCATGATCTTGCGGCTGGCATCGGTCATGCGGTCGATGCGCTTCAGCGCGTTGCGGCCGATACCGAACCAGATGACCAGCGCGCCGAGGCCCATGATCGCCAGCGCCAGCATCAAGGCTTGCCGCACCAGCACCCGGAACCGCTCCGGTTCACCAAGGTCGCGACCGATCAGAATGCGCAGGCCGTTGTCGAGAAGGAAGATATTGGCGATCGCCAGGTGCCGTCGTTCAGGGTCGGTGCCGGTGTCGGTATAGCGCTCATAGATGAAGGGCAATTCCGTCCAGCCGGCTTCGCCGAGGACGCCTGGCTGCACCGAGGCGACATTGCCGGCCAGGATATCGCCGGAGGGGCTGGCGATGACATAGAGATTGGCGCCCGGCTGGCGCGCGCGACGCTCCATCGTGCGCAGCAACAGGTTCAGCCCGCCGACATCGTAGGCGCGCTTGACCTGATTGACCTCCTGCTGCACGGCATCGCGGATTTGCCCGGTCAGCAACCGCTCCGACATGGCCGTTACGTAGAAGACGAGCGTGGCGGCGCAGAGCGCAAAAAGAAGGATGTAAAGGGCGGACAGGCGGACTGCGGTAGACTTGAAGAGAACGCGAAAGCGGCTCATCCCTCGTCCTTGATCATGTAGCCGGCGCCGCGGATCGTCTTCAGCAGCGGCTGGCTGAAGTCCTTTTCGATCTTCGAACGCAGGCGCGAGACGTGTACGTCGATCACGTTCGTCTGGGGATCGAAATGGTAATCCCAGACGTTTTCGAGCAGCATGGTGCGCGTCACTACCTGGCCGGCATTCTTCATCAGATATTCGAGCAGGCGGAACTCGCGCGGCTGGAGAAGGATCTCCTTGCCGCCGCGGCGAACTTCATGCGACAGCCGGTCGAGCTCCAGATCGCCGACACGGTAGAGAACATCCTGTTCCGGCGTGCCCTTGCGGCGGCCGAGGACTTCGACGCGGGCGAGCAATTCGCTGAAGGCGTATGGCTTCGGCAGGTAGTCATCGCCGCCGGCACGAAGGCCGGTTACGCGGTCGTCGACCTGGCCGAGAGCGGAGAGAATGAGAACAGGCGTATGCACGCCTTTGCGACGCAGCTCGCTGATGACGGAAAGGCCATCGCGGCGCGGCAGCATGCGATCGATGATGGCGACATCGTAAGCGTTCTCCGTGCCCATGAACAGGCCGCTCTCACCGTCGCTCGCATGGTCGGCGACAATGCCGGCCTCGCGAAACGCCTTGGTGAGATAGGCGGCAGCCTCGAGATCGTCTTCGATAATCAAAATCTTCATGTGGGCAACATTACCCGCCGGCGATGCCTCAGCACAACCGGAATCGGAAAAGTTCACAGTATGTTGGCCAGCGGTTGTCATCTTCTACCTGCCCTGAAAGCCGTTCGTCGATAAGCCATGGTCCTGCACGATCGCGCATGTTGGAAACCATGCCCTGGAAACAAAGGAGCCGCGCAAGCCGTGGCCTGCGCGGCTCCCAATGCATTCAATTGGCCGAAAATCAGCCCGCAGTGATCGGCAGAGCGACGAAGCGGCTGCCGTCGTTGGACTGGATCTGGAACAACGCGCGGGTGCGGCCGTCCTTCTTCGCCTGATCGATGACCTTGGCAATGTCTCCGGCATTGGAGACCTGCTGGTTGTTGACCGAGGTGATCTTCTCGCCTTCCTTCACGCCCTTGTCGGCGGCATCGGAGTCCGGATCGACGCCGGTGATCGCGACACCCTTACCGTCATCGGACGGACCGACGGTGAGGCCGAGATCGGCAAGCGCCTTCTCCGAAGACGGCTGCTGCGGCTGGGGCTGCTGCGAATTGTCGTCGTTCGAAGCCTGGTTCTGGTCGGCCGGCAGCGTGCCGAGCTCGACGGTGACCGACTGAGCCTTGCCGTTACGCCATAGCGAAACATCGACCTTGGAGCCCGGCTGCATCGCGCCGATACGGCGGGCGAGATCGCGCGGGTCCTTGACCGGGTCGCCGTTAACGGCCGTCACGACGTCGCCGTTCTTGATGCCTGCCTTCTGGCCCGGAGAGCCATCCTGCGGGGATACGACGAGCGCGCCGTTCGGCTCGGACAGGCCGAGGGATTCGGCGATATCCTTGGTTACCGGCTGGATCTGCACGCCAAGCCAGCCACGCGATACGGTACCGCTCTTGATCAGATCGGTGACAACGTTCTTTGCGGTATCGGCGGGGATTGCGAAGGCGATGCCGACGCTGCCGCCTGACGGCGAGAAGATGGCGGTGTTGATACCGACGACCTGGCCGTTGAGGTTGAAGGTCGGGCCGCCCGAGTTGCCACGGTTCACGGCTGCGTCGACCTGGATGAAGTCATCATAGGGACCGGAGCCGATATCGCGGCCGCGGGCCGAGACGATGCCGGCTGTGACCGTGCCGCCAAGACCGAAGGGGTTGCCGACGGCAACGACCCAATCGCCGACGCGAACCTTGTTGTCATCGGCCCAGTTGACATAGGTAAACTTCTTGCCCTTGCCATCGACCTTCAGCACCGCGAGGTCGGTGCGCGGGTCCTTGCCGATCAGCTTGGCGTCAAGTTCGGTGCCGTCATTGAGGACGACGACGAAGGCCGCACCGTCGGAAACAACGTGGTTGTTGGTGACGAGATAGCCGTCTTCGGAAATGAAGAAGCCGGATCCCTGAGCAACCGGGCGCAGGCGGCCCTTGTTGTCCGGCTGACCTTTCTGCTGGCCCTGCTGCTGGTTATGGCCCTGCTGCTGTTCGAACTGCTTGAAGAACTTCTTCAGCGGATGATCATCCGGCAGTTCGTCGAAGCCACGGCCGAGGCCGAAGGAATCGTCTTCATCAGCGACCGGATTGACGCGGGATTCGACGCGAACGGAAACGACTGCCGGAGATACGGCGTCGACGACATTGGCGAAGCTCGG
Organism: Rhizobium sp. LEGMi-198b; assembly: GCF_054114205.1. Taxonomy (NCBI): domain Bacteria; kingdom Pseudomonadati; phylum Pseudomonadota; class Alphaproteobacteria; order Hyphomicrobiales; family Rhizobiaceae; genus Rhizobium; species Rhizobium sp. LEGMi-198b. The sequence goes on from NZ_JBSYVH010000001.1 coordinate 396,117, forward strand.
GACCTGCGGGGCCTGGACATTGACGGCATCGGCATAGGAGCGGCTGATTTCAGCGGGAACGCCAGTGGCGAGAGCAGCGACAGCGAGGCCGGCGACGACAGAAGCTTTCATAGCCGTGCTACGGGACAAAGCGTCCTTGATATTCCTGAACATATGCGAGTTACCTTTTCTTCTCTCGTCCGATTTCTCTTTGCCGATGGAACCGGCGGTGATGGGTCATGGGCAAGATATAGGCCTTCCGACCTTACAGCGAACTGTCCGACCAATGAAAAATTCGTAATGTAGCGAAATGTTTTCGATGCGGTAAAGACAACTTGTCGTGCAATGTCACTTGCCGAGAATGTCGTTCAGACGCGCTTCTTCTTCTGCCGTTAGCTGGGTGCCCGTCGGCTTACCCACGCGGCGCCGGGCATAGATGACAAGAGCGAGGCCACCGAGAACGAAGAGAGCAGCCGGCGCCCCCCAGAGCAACAACGTCTTTTCGCTGAGGCGCGGCTTCAGCAGCACGAACTCGCCATAGCGGGAAACGATATAGTCGAGCACCTGCTTGTCGCTGTCGCCAGCAACGAGGCGCTTGCGCACTAGGAGACGCAGGTCGCGGGCAAGATCGGCATTGGAATCGTCGATCGACTGGTTCTGGCAGACCATGCAGCGCAATTCGGCCGAAATCGTCCGCGCCCGGGCCTCAAGGGCCGGATCGGGAAGAACTTCGTCGGGATTGACTGCGAAGGCGGCGGTGGGAGCAAGAAGTAGAACAATAAGGAGCAGACGCATAAGCGCCTTTACCTTCTCCCCCACGGGGAGAAGCGGAATTGGCCACACGCGCCTCATTCCGCCGGCTCCATCGCTGGGCGGACCGGCTTTGCCTTGCGGCTTGGCGCGCCGACGCGCAGGCGGCGGTCGCTCAAGGAGACGAAGCCGCCGAGCGCCATGACGATGGCGCCGCCCCAGATGCAGATGATGAAGGGCTTCCACCAGATGCGCACGACCATGCCACCATCATTGGTGGGATCACCGAGCGAGACATAAAGCTGGCTGAGGCCAAGCGTCAGAATGCCGGCCTCGGTCGTGGCGGTGCGACCGGCGGTGAAAAGCCGCTTGGAGGACGAGACGTTGGCGATGGCGACGCCGCCGCGGCTGACCGTAAACCGGGCGCGATCCTCGGTGTAGTTCGGGCCGACGCCGGGCTGGATGCCTTCGAAGTGCAGCGTATAGCCGCCAAGCTCGGCCGCGCCGCCCGGCTTCATCTCGGTGATGTTTTCGGACTGGAATGTCGTCACCGCGACGATGCCAAGCACGGTGATGCCGAGCCCGGCATGGGCAAGCGCCGTTCCGAAGGCCGAACGCGGCAGACCGACCAGACGCCGCCACGCGATATTCCCCGCCATCTTGCCGATACCGGCGCGGTACCAGAGATCAGCCACTGCGCCGAAAACGAGAAAGAAACCGGCGGCCAGGCCGAAAACGGCAAGCACCGGTCCGCCATGGCGGACGTAGAACAGGGCGAGACCCGCGATCAGAGCAAGGCCTGCGGCGACATAGAGCCGCTGCAGCACGCCGAGCAGATCACCGCGTTTCCAGGCAAGCAGCGGCCCGAAAGGAACCGCGATCAGGATCGGCGTCATCAGCAGGCCGAAGGTCATGTTGAAGAAGGGCGGGCCGACGGAAATCTTGTCGCCGGTGAGTGTTTCCAGCGCCAGCGGATAAAGCGTACCCGTCAGCACCGTGCCGCAGGCAACCGTCAGAATGAGGTTGTTCAACACCAGCGATCCCTCACGCGAGATCGGGGCGAACAGGCCGCCGGCGGCAAGCTTCGGGGCGCGCAGGGCGAAAAGCGACAACGCCCCGCCGATGAAGATCAAGAGGATGCACAGAATGAAGATGCCACGCGTCGGATCGCTGGCGAAGGAATGCACCGAGGTCAGCACGCCGGACCGCACCAGGAAGGTGCCGAGCAGCGACAGCGAGAATGTCAGGATCGCCAGGAGTATCGTCCAGATCTTCAGCGCATCGCGCTTCTCCATGACGAGCGCTGAATGCAGGAGCGCGGTGCCGGCGAGCCAAGGCATGAAGGAGGCGTTCTCCACCGGGTCCCAGAACCACCAGCCGCCCCAGCCAAGCTCGTAATAGGCCCAATAGGAGCCCATGGCGATGCCGAGCGTCAGAAAGGTCCAGGCAGCCAGCGTCCAGGGGCGAACCCAGCGCGCCCAGGCGGCGTCGATGCGGCCTTCGAGCAGAGCGGCGACGGCGAAGGAGAAACAGACGGAGAAGCCGACATAACCAAGATAAAGCAGCGGCGGATGAACGGCCAGGCCGATATCCTGCAGCACCGGATTGAGGTCCTTGCCCTCAGCCGGGGCCGGATTGAGACGGAGAAACGGGTTGGAGGTCAAAAGGATGAAGATCAAAAAGGCGGCCGAGATCCAGGACTGTACTGCGAGCACATTGGCACGCAGCGTGTCCGGCAGGTTGCGCCCGAACAGCGCCACCAGGGCGCTGAACAGCGCCAGGATCAGCAACCAGAGCATCATCGATCCTTCGTGATTGCCCCAGACGCCGGAGATCTTGAAGATCAGCGGCATCAGCGAATGGGAATTTTCCCAGACGTTCAGCACCGAAAAATCGGAGGCGACATAGGCATAAGTCAAAACGCCGAAGGAAAAGGCGACCAGTGCGAACAAGACGACGGCGCCGACCGGCGCAATGTCCATCATCGACAAGTCGCCTCGCCGTGCGCCGATGACCGGGATGATCGAGAGGATGATCGCGGTCGCAAGCGCCAACACCAGCGCATAGTGTCCGAGCTCGATGATCATTGGCTGGCTTCCTCGCCCTTCCAGACGCCGTCCGCCTTCAGCTTGTCGGCGACTTCCTTCGGCATATAGCGCTCATCATGCTTGGCAAGCACGCTGTCGGCAACGAAGATGTCGCTGCCCGGCTCGAACCTGCCTTCCGTGACCACACCCTGCCCTTCGCGGAAGAGATCCGGCAGGATACCATTATATTTGACCTTGATCACATCCGTACCGTCAGTGACGGAAAACTGAACCTGCGTTCCGTCGCCGCGCACCACGCTGCCCTGGCCGACGAGACCGCCGAGGCGGATCAGCGTACCGGCGTTGACCGGATTCTTGGCGAGGTCGGCCGGCATATAGAAATAGGCGACCGACTGGCTGAAGGCGAAGAGAACGAGCAGCACTGCGGCGGCGATGAAGCCCATGCCGCCGGCAATGACAGCCAGACGTTTCTGCTTGCGGGTCATTGCTGCGTCACCTCCGTCGGCAGTCCGAGCTCCTTCGCCAATGCCAGAAGCTGCTTGCCTTCGCCGCCGTCGGCCGGGAAAGTCTTCAGGCTCCGCTTCAGCGCATCCACCGCGCGGTCCTTGTCCTTCAGCACGGCATAGGAGCGGATCAGCCGCATCCAGCCTTCGAAATTCCTGGGATCATCCTTGAGCTTGGCGTCGAGGCCCTCGACCATGCCGCGGATCATCTGCTGACGGTCGCCGCTGTTCATCGCATCTGCGGCGGCAACCTGCTCGCTGGTCGGATTTCCGGGCGCATTGGCATTTGCCGAATCTGCCGTGGCGGTATCGGCCGCGCCGCCGTTCTTGACGATATGATCGTTGACGGCAGCCATCCAGGGCGCATCGGGGGGCGATTGCTTCGCCAGCGCCTCGAAGGCCGTCTTTGCTTGCTCCGCCTTGCCATCCTGCTCCAGCGCCAAAGCGAGATAGAAGAGCGCTCGGGGATTGTCGGCATCAAGCGCAAGGGATTGCTGCAACGAGCTGCGCGCCTCCGCCGTCACGATGCCATCGGCCTTCATGATCAGAACTTCGCCCAGATTGCCAAGCCGCTCGGCATTGGGACCGAGCAGACGGATGACATTGCGATAGGCGAGTTCCGCGTCGCCGATGCGGCCGGTCTTGAGGTAGATCGGCGCGAGCACTTCCCAACCCTTGCCGTCATCCGGTTGCTGCGCCAGATGCTGCTCGACCTTGACGATCGAGATGGCGAGATCGTTGCCGGGATGTTCGAGGCGCGCTTGCAGCGGCTGCGACGGCAGGCCGGGATTGCCCTTCACAAGATAGAGACAGAGACAGACGATCGGCAGCAGGACGATGATGAAGGCCTGGGAAAGGTAATGGCCGCGGGCTGGCACCTTCGCGGCACTCGGTCCGGCGCCTGAAACGGCAAGTAGACGGCGGCCGATTTCAGCGCGGGCATAGCCGGCCTCTTCCTGCGAAATCAGGCCGCCCGCAAGATCGCGGTCCAGCTCGCGAAGTTGATCGCGATAGACGGCAGCCTCGCCGGCACGACCGTCATCAGCCACCTTTGCTCCACGCAAAAGGGGGGAGAGCAGGATGGCACCGACAACAGCCGTCAGAACGGCCACGAGAATCCAGAACAGCATAGACGCCCAATACTTTAACAGGCCGCTTATTCCAACCGTCAAAGCCGCATTGACGAAGATTTGAGGCGTTTAGCCGCGATTTTCAGGCGGGGGATCTAATTCAGCGGCGTCCACGTACCGTCGTCGTTGCGGCAGGCAGCTCCCCTCGCCTGGGTCGGCTTGTCGTCGACCGTGATCGTATGGGTGTATTGGCGGCAATTTTGCGAGCCGACCTGATAGGGAGCGGCGGCCACGACCTCGCCACGGACGTTCTTGCCCGTCCAGGCGACAGGCTGACCGAGCGGCGCGGTTTCCAGCGCCCGATATTCCGCTTCCAGCGCCCGTTGCTTGTCATTGTCGCTGAGCTTGATGCCCGTGCGGCCGACGATGCCGCCCTCCAAGGCCGAGATATAGCGCGCCGAGGAGGCTGGTTTAGCGGAGGAAGATAGAAAGCCCGTCACGCCGCCTTTGCCGCTCGTGGTCGAGCAGCCGGAAAGGGCGATAAGGGCAAGAAGGGACGGGGCAATCAGAAAAAAAGTGCGAAGCTTCATACAACCGAACCAGTATCAACGAGCAAAACTAGAGGTACTGCGATGCGGCATCACTATGGCGCACCGCGTCTTTCTGGCATCATGCCGCGCGTCACGCAACATCCTTTGTTACCCCCGGTAGAATTAGGCTGGCGCGAAGTCCGCCCCAGGAACCACGGGACAGCTCGAACCGCCCCTGATATTCGTTGGTGATCTCGCTGACGATCGACAGGCCGAGACCGGTGCCGGGCTTGCTTTCATCCAGCCGGCGGCCACGCTTCATCGCCTCGCGGATCTGATCCGGCTCCAGGCCCGGCCCATCGTCCTCGACCACCAGCTCTACCCAGTGCCGTCGCGCCGGATCGATGCCCTTTACCTCGGCTGGCGCTTCGTTGGCGGCGACGCGCACCTTGCGTTCGGCAAAACGCGCGGCATTTTCCAGGAGATTGCCGACCGTCTCCTCCAGATCCTGCTGCTCCATGGCAAGCGACAGGTGCGGCGAAACGGAAAGCTCGAATTCCTTATCGGCATTAAGCCGCCGCATGACGCGCACCAGCCGCTCCAGCGCCGGCTCCGCGTCGGTGCGGGCCAGCACGGATTCGCGCTGCGCGGCGATACGGGCGCGGTTGAGATAGGATTGCACCTGCCCCTGCATGACCTCGGCCTGGTTCTTGACGAGATCGCCGTGCGAGCGTTCCAGCACGCGGGACTCGTTCAGCAAAACGGCGATCGGCGTTTTCAGCGAATGGGCGAGGTTGCCGACCTGCATGCGCGCGCGCTCCACAATGCGGCGGTTGCTGTCGATGAGGGCATTGACCTCGTTGGCGAGCGGCAGGATTTCACGCGGGAAATCCCCATGCAATCGCTCGCTCTCGCCGGCGCGGATGCGCTCCAGCGCCCCGCGCGCCTTATCGAGCGGCATCAGGCCATAGAGAATCGCGAGAGCGTTGACGACGAGACTGCCGACGCCGAAGCCGACGAGTGCGAAATAGAGGCTATGGGAAAAATTGCGGACATCGTCCTCCACCACCGCGACATTGCCGGTGACGCGAAAGCGCGCGGCGCGTCCGTCGGTATCGAGCACGACTTCGGTCTCGGCAACCTGTACCTGGTTTCCAAAGGCGTCGGTGACGATGTAGTAGCGCTCGTAATTCTTATCGAAAGGCGCTTCCAGAACCGAGAGAACGGGCAAGCTCGACGCGCCGAGGGAGGGCGAAACCAATGGCGTCGCCGTATAGGTGCCGAGCGGTTCGACCATCCAGTACCAGCCTGTCTTCGGCTGAGCGAAACGCAGGTCGCCGAGCTGCGGGCTGCCCGACAACGCCCCTTGGTCACCGATCGTCACGGAGTTGATGACGTTATAGAGCTGTGCTCTCAGCAGGTCCTGAAAACCGCGTTCGGCGCTCTTGCGATAGATATTGGAAATGACGAGGCCGATCACCACCAGCGCCACGGCGGACCAGAGTGTGGTCAACAGCAGAACGCGGGCGGTGAGTGACTTAATTCGCATTGGTCGGCGCTTGGATACGATAGCCGAGACCCCGCACTGTTTCGATCAGGTCGACACCCATCTTCTTGCGCAGACGGCCGACGAAAACTTCGATCGTATTGGAATCGCGGTCGAAATCCTGGTCGTACATATGCTCGACCAGCTCCGTGCGCGAGACGACTTCGCCCTTGTGATGCATGAGATAGGCAAGCAGCCTGTACTCGTGCGAGGTGAGTTTCAGCGGCTTGCCGTCGACCGTGGCCTTCGAGCTCTTGGTGTCGAGACGCACCGGGCCGCAGATGATTTCCGATGACGAATGGCCGGCGGCGCGACGGATCAGCGCCCGGATTCGGGCCAGTACCTCTTCTACGTGAAAAGGCTTGGCGACATAATCGTCGGCGCCCGCATCGATGCCGGCGACCTTGTCGCTCCAGCGATCGCGAGCCGTCAGGATCAATACGGGCGTCCCCCGCCCCGCACCGCGCCACTTCTCCAGTACCGTGATCCCGTCCATTTCCGGCAGGCCGATATCGAGGATGATGGCGTCGTAGGGCTCGGTCTCACCCAGGAAATGCCCCTCCTCGCCGTCGAAGGCGGTATCGACCACATAGCCTGCCTCTTTCAAGGCTTCGGCAAGCTGCCGATTCAAATTGATATCGTCTTCGACTATAAGAATGCGCATCTTCCAACCCAATTTCCCTGGTTTGAGAAATAGTACTGCAAATGAGGCTCGCGTGGAATCACTCGGCCATTAAAGATTTTGCGTGAGATTCAAAGCGTTAGAGAGTCCTTTGCGCGGCGGCGTGAAAGTGTTTCCACCTACATCGGCACCTTCATGGTTACCTTGCGCGGCCGCTGGCCATTACCCTGGACGAGAACGGTGATGACACAGCTATCGCCTGACGGCTGTGCGGAAAGGAGCTGTCCCCCCGTCTTTGCAACCACCTCGGCGGCAGCCTCGCTGCAGTCGCTGTTCGCACGCGCCACCAGGGTCGGCGTCGGCGTCGGCAGAACAGCCGAGCCGGCCATGATGGCGGCCGCTGCTGCTATGCTCAGAAATGATGCCATGCTCCAGACTTCCCACGGGGACATTAACTTGAGCAAATATTTACCCAAACGCGTCTGAATGGCAAATGAATGGGGCGTAATTTTCCACGCGCAGAACGTGCGGTCGGACGTCCATCCCATCTAAGATCTTGCGCCAATTCGACCCGACAGTGGCGATATCAACGATGGGAAGGCGGCGGCCCACCAAACGCTCCAAATCTCAACCGCAGCCCCCTATCGATGATGCACACGGCAAATTGCGCGTGCAGCATATCGGCATCGCAATTGCTCACGGCACCGGTTTCCGCCGTAAACCGCAAAAGTCAGTCATTTTTAATCTATCTTGATTATCATCAACGCATAAGCACGCCCGTGATCGGGGGTGCCTAATCGGCCGATACGACCGGCCTTCAAGTGTTTTACCCACGTAAAACACTTGGGTTTCCTTGAGTCTTTTGAATCGCTTCGCGCCATGTTTTCGAGCATTGCTTCCAAGGCGTGAGAAGTTGAGTCAAAAGCTTCGCGCGATGCATGCGAATGCGGCGAACTTGATTCCGCGAGGCTATCCAGGCTTTTGAAAAGATTGGCGAATAGCTGTCCCTTCAGCGAAGGACCATACTAGACCGGCTTCCGCACCGCCGTCGTGCTCTCATAGTCCGCCGCGATCCGCATTTCGCGCAACGGGCGGACGCGTTCGATGGAAAGCTGATAGTTCGGATGCGCCTTGTAGGCTGCCAAAGCCGCTTCGTCGTCGAATTCGCCATAGACCACAAGATCGACATCGGTGCCGAGCTGGTCGGTCTTCACGTTCGTTCCGATCTCCAGCAGGCGCGCATGCGGAATAGCCGTCAGGATCGACAGGCCGGACCGTACGGCTTCAAGATTGGCGCGATCGGGAACGGTGAAGAAGACGATATGACGGATCACGCGGAGGCTCCCTATGCATTTGCGAAGGCACCGCGCGATATCATGCGTATTCGGTTATTTCAACGAGGAGCGGCCTCGGTGGGGCGGCCCTTTCGTCGCACGAGGCGGAGAAAAGCGGACGGCTGCGGTGCACTCGGCTTCCATGCTAATCTTCCGCTCATGACCGACGACGACCTCATTTCCTTTGCGCATGGCCTACCGGAAACGGTGGAGAGCTCGCATTTTGGGAATCGGGATTTTCGCGTTCGCGGGAAAATTTATCTGACGCTTCCGCACCCTGAATTCTGTGTTGTCAAGCTGACGCCGGACCAGCAGCAGATGGTGCTGGCAACCGTCTCGGAACATATCCTCGCCGTGCCGGGCGCCTGGGGGCTTAAGGGCTGGACGCGGCTTTTCCATCATGTCCTAGACGACGACACGATACACGCGCTCGTGCGGCAGGCATGGCGCAATGTGGCGCCGAAATCTATGGCCTTGCCGGAGGACTAGCCTCCATGTCGTCTTCCACCGTCAACGGCCAATCGACGATGTAGTCTTCGAAATCGTCGAGATCGACATCGCTTTCGCTGACCGTGCGACCGCGGGCGGAGACGCCGGCTATGTGAACCGTTTCCGGATCGCCCGATATCAGCGGATGCCACCAGTAGAGGTCACGCCCCTCGTTGACGAGGCGATAGGCGCAGGTGGGCGGCAACCATTCCAGCTCCGGAACTTTTTCCGGCGTCAGTTGCACGCAATCGGGCACGAAATCCCAGCGGTTCGGGTAGCTGGTGCAGCGACAGCTTTCGCCGTCCATCAACTTGCAGCGGATCGAGGTGAAATAGACGTCGCCCGTATCCCACTCCTCGATCTTGTTGAGACAACAGAGGCCGCAGCCGTCACACAGGCTTTCCCATTCGGGTGTGCTCATCTCCGTCAGCGTCTTGCTCTTCCAAAAAGGTATGTCGTCCATCGTCGTCTTCCTCGCCGCTCGCGAGGGAAATGCGGGCTGCGGCATGCATGTCTCTTGTTCTTTTCCCTAAATCAACCAATTATTCAATTCACCGGTCTATGAGAGGTAGGCTTTGCGTGCCCCAAGGGAATACGCACTGAGGCATAGTGGTCGGGAAGTAGAGCGTGGAAGACCCATCCAACCCAGAAAACGGGCCTGAGACCAAGCCCGATGCACAGCCGGAGGGCCAAGCGGAGCAGCGGCCACGCCGGAAGCGGCATTTTTTCCTGCGCATCGATTCCTGGATCGACTCTACCCTGTGGAATGCCGGATTCCGCCTCGCCGAACTCTGGGAAGATATTACCATTTTCTTCCGCCGTTTTCGCGCCCGCGGCTGGAAACGCATCCTGTTCGAACTGCTTGGCGAAGGGCTGACGCTCGGCACCGCCGGTTCCATCGTCATGCTGATGCTCGCCATGCCGGCCTTCGAAGCCACGCAAGGAGACTGGCGCAACCGCGGCAACTTCGCCGTCACCTTCCTCGATCGTTACGGCAGCGTCATCGGTCATCGCGGCATCATTCATGAGAATTCCGTGCCAGTGGACCAGTTGCCGGACTATTTCATCAAGGCGGTTCTGGCGACCGAAGACCGCCGCTTCTTCGACCATTTCGGCATCGATGTCTTCGGCCTGTTCCGGGCGCTGACCGTCAATGCGCAGGCTGGCGGCGTCGTCCAAGGCGGCTCGACGCTGACGCAACAGCTTGCCAAGAATATCTTCCTCAGTAACGAGCGCTCGATCGACCGTAAGATCAAGGAGGCCTTCCTGGCGATCTGGCTGGAGGCCAATCTTTCCAAGAAAGAGATCCTGAGCCTCTATCTCGACCGCACCTATATGGGCGGCGGAACCTTCGGTGCCGCTGCGGCCGCGCAATTCTATTTTGGCAAGAGCATCAGTGACGTCAACCTGGCCGAGGCGGCGATGCTGGCGGGTCTCTTCAAGGCGCCGGCGAAATATGCGCCGCATGTGAACTTGCCGGCAGCACGCGCCCGCGCCAATGATGTCCTCACCAACCTCGTGCAAAGCGGTCTGATGACCGAGGGGCAAGTCATTGCCGCCAGGCGCAATCCCGCCTCGGTCGTCGATCGCGCCCAGATCGAATCTCCGGATTTCTTTCTTGATTGGGCCTTCGACGAGGTGCAGCGGCTGGCCGTCCACTTCCCCGAGCGTTCGCTGATCGTCCGCACAACGATCGACATGGGCCTGCAGAAGGCAGCGGAGGATTCCATCGAGTCCAGCCTGATGGAATATGGCGAGCGCTATCACGCCTCGCAGGGTGCGAGCGTCATGATCGAAAACGGCGGGGCGGTACGCGCCATGGTGGGCGGCCGGGATTATGGCGAAAGCCAGTTCAACCGCGCCACCAAAGCCCTGCGCCAGCCAGGCTCGTCCTTTAAGATCTACACTTATTCCGTTGCCATGGAGAACGGCATGACGCCGACGTCGACCATCGTCGACGCGCCGATCAGTTGGGGCAATTGGAGCCCGCACAATTATGAAAACCGCTATGAAGGCAAGGTGACACTGACGCAGGCGATCGCGCAGTCCATCAACACCATTCCAGTTCGTCTCGCCAAAGAGAAATTCGGCATCCAGCCGATCCGCGACATGGCCAAGGCCTTGGGTGTGGAGACGCCGATCCGCAACGACAAGACCATTCCGATCGGCACGTCGGAAGTGACCGTACTCGACCAGGCGACGGCCTATTCGGTTTTCCCGGCGGACGGCATGCAGTCACGCCGGCACGGCATTGCGCAGATCATGGGCTATGACGGCAAGGTGCTCTACGATTTCGCGCGTGACGAACCGCCGGCCAAACGCGTGCTTTCCGAAAAAGCCAATTCCTACATGAACCAGATGCTGACCCAGATTCCAATCATCGGCACCGGGCGCAAGGCAGCGCTCGACCACGGCATCCTCGTCGGCGGCAAGACGGGTACGACGCAGGCCTATCGCGATGCCTGGTTCATCGGCTTCACCGGCAACTACACCTGCGCCGTCTGGTTCGGCAACGACGACTACACCTCGACCAACAACATGACGGGCGGCACGTTGCCGGCCATGACCTTCAAGAAGATCATGGACTATGCCCACCAGGGCATCGTGCTGAAGCCGATCCCCGGCATCGACAATCCCTTCCCGGTGCAAAAGCCGCAGACCGTGGCTGCCAAGAAAGCCCAGGCGCCCGATGACAACGCCCTGCCCCCGCTCGTTCGGCCGCGCTCGCTGTCGGTGGATTCCACGAAAATCCTGCGTGATATCGGCGAGAAGCTGAAGGCGGCAGCGCCACTCGCCGCGCAGAAGGTGGCCCAGGCGGAGTGAAATCGGGCTGCCCGCAATTTCATGCTTGCCAACCCCGAACCGACCTGTTGCCGCCGCTCCTTTTGGCGAGGCAAGATCGGCAAGCAACCGCCCGCACTTCCCCCACCCCTTCGAATCAGGGATAAATCAGGCCTCTAGTTGGTCACGAGGACGATCTTAGAGTGTTCCGGGTTCCCCTTCTTGTTGCGCTTTCGCTGATAATCGCCTTTGGCGGGGGGATTCTATTCACGCTTTTTGCGCTGGATGCGACCTCCGGTTTCGGCGCGATCAAGCTCGGCACCTGGCAGGCATTTCCGGAAATGCACACGGTCGACGCCGATCCTTACGCGAAATCGCATCGCGCCCGTGCGGGACGATTGCTCTATGGCACGGCAGAGGGGCTGACGTTCACCGCCTCCGATGACGATGCCGGCGCGCGGCTGACGGCGGGCTGCAGCTATCGCATCAGCGGCCAGACGCCGCCGGCGCGGCTATGGACGCTGTTCATCGCGGGCAATGACGGCGAGCCGCTTGGCGGATCTCCTGGCCGGCCCACCGCGCTCAATTCGTGGATCGTGCTGCGCAATCCGGATTCGAGCTTCGCCATTACCGTTTCGCCGGACGCACAGGCGGGCAATTGGCTGGCGCTGCCCGCTTCCGGCAACTTCCGCCTGGTGTGGACGCTGCTGGATTCGCCTGCGGCAGGCAATTCCGGCCTTATCGATCTGTCCATGCCGAAGCTCGAGAAAATCAGGTGCGGTCATGTTTAGGGTCGTCTTCGCCATTCTGACTGGCCTGCTTGGCGCCACGCTCCTGCATGTCATCATCATCCTCTCCCTGCCGCATTTTTCCGATCGCGACGCCTATACCCGTGTCGAGGATGAGGGCGATGAAAACCACTTCTATACGCTGGACGACAAGGATGACGATTCAGGGCTTTCCAATAGCGACCCCTACATTCGTACGGCCGTTTGTGCCTTCGACATCGGAACTCAGCCAATCCGGCTGACGGCCAAGGGAAAGGTGCCGTTCTGGTCGCTGTCCGTTTATGACGCCGCATCGAACGAGGTCTTCAGCATGAGCGACCGCACTTCGGTCGGCGGCGTGCTGGATTTGCTGCTTGCCTCGCCGATCCAGCTCACGGGGATCCGCAAGGCATTGCCGCCGTCGCTCGCACAATCGATCCTGGTCGAAGCGCCGCGCGCGCAGGGCTATGTCGTGCTGCGCACAATGGCGCCACAAGCAAGCTTTGACGACGCCGCCCGGAACTTCCTCTCGGAAGCCGGCTGCGACGTGTTTGATGGACGGTAAGATCTAGTCGCGAATCTGGATGCCGTTTCTGTTAGGAACCGGCGAGTGGATTGCATCCGTATCGTGGCTCACGGGCCACGATATCGAAGTCGCCCCGAAGGGTCGCGCCGGCGCATCCGCCGGCATAGTGCCGAACTACTTGCCCTTCGCCCGCTTTGGTCCCGTTCCGGGACGATGGGAGCTGACGTCGAGGCGCTCGTAGCGCACGCCGGTGAACAGAAGAATCTTCGCCTCCACCGGCTCCTTCTGAGCCCGCAGCGGCAACCGCGATCTTCGATCCAAAAGGGATATGATCTCTGCCATTCTCGTCTCCATTTACGGCCCGAGACGGATGAACTTGCGATTAATTTCATCCTGCCCGCTATTCCCCAGCGGGCTGGCGTTCCCCAAAATCTTCGCCGCCTCCTGCGACGCTGACAACAGGGCATTCACGCCATTCTCACGGCATTCCCCAGACACCGTGACATGGACGCCCAACTGTGGCGGCCATGCGAATAATCATGCGACTAAACTCTGCAAATCGCCGTTATCACCCGAATTGAGACATACTGTAGTTAACAGAATGCTAATCATTGCCGCGGCTTGCTTTGGCACTCCCTCGGCTTTCGCGGCGCCGTGATCTTCTAACGCTGGGAGGGCAGATTTGGTTTCATATACGATGTAAAAATCTCTAAAATCATTTGAGCAGTAAAATATTGTGAAATCATGCTCTTAGGCCAAAAATATCTTATATTCGCGGTAGCCGGTCGGATGCGAGCGTTGCAGAAAAGTGTCATGCAAATATTATTTGCGGCAACGAAAATTTGACGTATTGTAAAGGGGGCAACCTGAGGGCGGGCAATGTCAGCGACGACCAATTCGTTCTTCTCCCCGGAGGACATTATCGTGCTGCGCGGCGCGTTGGATAAATGGTGCCTGGAGAAGCGGATAGATATCAAAAGCACCGAGGCCCAGTTCGCGGCAACGGCGGCGCTCGGCCTGTTTCAATCCGGCTATAATACCTCCGAAAGACTACTGGCCGCCTTGCGGGAGCATAAGACGCTCTGAGCCCTTGATGCTGCGAGCTTCTCCCGGGCAACTTTCCCAAGCGGGCAGGTTAATCCCCGAAACCCTTATAAGTTGAACACGCTAGTCAGTGCGTCACGGCGAGATAGCTTTCGTAAAGGTTGAGCGCCCGCTGACGCAGCCGATCAGGCCAAAATTCGACTACCATCCCCACGCAAGCTTAACGCGCAATTTTTATTTGGATTTTAATAAAGTTTTCACGAACCGTTAACCCTGCGCCCCTTACTCTTCCGAAAAAGCCAGATCAGGACGACCGTGTCCACGCCCGTTTCGATAGCCATCGCCGATTGCGCCCGCAAAAACCAAAGCGCGATCCGGCTCGGCCAAAGAAAAGCGCAGCGGCGCACAGGTTTGCCGATCCGGTTCCCGTCTTTTTTGTTTTGCGTATCAGTATGGGTGTTGGCGTGCGTGACCGGTTTCGAGACCTCGAAGAGCCTGCGACAGTCCGCAAGAAAGATGTGGTCCTGATGGCAACGGTGACCAGTTTCGAAGGTTTGAATCATCCATCGAAATCGGAGCTTCGCCAGTTTGCCGAGCTCTTCACCCCTCTCTTCCAGGCCTCATCCGACGAAGCGAAACGCCAGGCCGTCGCCGCACTCTCGCAATGCCCAACCGTGCCGCCGGCCGTCTCCCTTTTCATCGGCTGTCAGCCGATCGCCATCGCCGCCCCTTTTCTGGCGAGTTCGCAGGCGATCGACGACGATACGCTGATCACCATCGCCCGCACGCAGGGCGCCGCGCATGCGAAAGCGATCGTCCGCCGACCCTCACTATCGCCGAAAGTCATCGACGCCCTTGTCAGCCTGCATCAGGCCGAGCCGGAACGCGGGATGACGATATCGGCGACCCCGCCGGCGGCTCCTGCTCCGGCCTTAGTGCCGGAACCGAGCGCTGCGGGCATCGAGGCCGAGCGCCTTGCCCGTGAGGAAGCCCTGCGGCAGAAGATCAAGCAGGTCGCCCGCCATCTCGGCCGTGACGATAGGGATCGTCTGGGCCTGCGCAGCCTTTCCGATGTGCAGGA
The DNA here is from genome assembly GCF_054114205.1 of Rhizobium sp. LEGMi-198b. Lineage (NCBI taxonomy): Bacteria > Pseudomonadati > Pseudomonadota > Alphaproteobacteria > Hyphomicrobiales > Rhizobiaceae > Rhizobium > Rhizobium sp. LEGMi-198b. The sequence goes on from NZ_JBSYVH010000001.1 coordinate 411,187, forward strand.
AGCATTGCTGGTGCGTTTCGCCCGCGAGCGCGAGGCGCAGCAATTTGCCGCCACGCTTGCCGACGCACTTTCCTCGAGCCGTTGGCTTGCCGAGCGCATCATGATCGACACGTCCGGCCAGCAACTGGCAGTGACGCTGACGAGCCTCGGCATGGGCTTTGCCGATGCCGTCTATGCGCTGGAGCGCTTCTATCCGCATCTGGCCGAACAGCATGGCAGCGTCAGCCGCGCCTGGCTGGTGCTCGACAGCATCGATGCAGAGGAAAGTCAGGCCCGTGTAGAAGCTTGGCGCCGCGCCGACCGGTACACTTATCTGCCGCCCGAACAGAAGCCTGCGGTCCGCCCGGGCACGCCGCTTTTCGGCCCTAAGGCGAGTCCGATCCGCGAATTGCGTGTCGTCAGCCGCTCGCGTTGATTTAGCCCGTAAGTTCTTCGCGTGTCGCCTCCAGCTATTGCATGGTAGGATCGCGGGCCTGCCGACCTCCACACGCGGACAGCGACATGAACCATGATGCGACTGCCCATCCGTTGACCGGTGGCTGCCAATGCGGCGCCATTCGCTTTGCCTGCGACCTGCCTCCTCAAAACGTGCATGTGTGCCATTGCCGAATGTGCCAGAAAGCGGTCGGCGGGCCGTTTGCGGTCATCTGCCCTGTCATGAAGAGCGCGTTTCGAGTGACGCGGGGCGCGTTTTCCTGGTTTCAGAGTTCTGCCCTGGCGCGACGCGGTTTTTGCAAGGATTGCGGCACGCCGATGATTTTTGAATATCCGGAGTTCGAAGACATAGGCATTCTTGCGGGAACCTTCGACCAGCCCGATCAGGTGCCGCCGGTTGTTCAATACGGCAATGAAAGCAGGGTTTCCTGGTATGGCAGCCTGCATGAGCTCCCGGGAAATCATCCGACCTATGCGGTTGATCCGAACGGATACCTGCCCCGCATCATCGCGTCGAACCGGCAGCACCCCGACCATGACACCAGCGAGTGGCCGCTGGAAACAGGCTCAAAGGACCGCCTGCCCTAACAACGAGGGGACTAGCTCTTCGTCAGAGAGGATTGCTGCGTTGCTCGACCAGCGGCACGATATCGGCAATATCGTCGGTCTCCAGTTCGATGATCCAGAGATCGGGGTCGAATTTCAGCTCACGGTCAAGCGTCTGCCTGATATCTTCGGGTTCCCTGCGATCCAAACGGATTTCGAACAGGCGCGTCCCGCTTTCCTCCTCATCGAAGAAGCTTTGCGGAGCTGGAGCATAAAGCGTTTCCAGTCCATCGCGAAAACGCTGGCGGATGAAGATCGCTCCCGCCTCCTCCGCCCCCTTATGTTCCACAGCGGCAAAATCGCCGCGGGCAAAAAGACGGCGGGTCAGGGCGGATACGAAGATGTCGCTGCGCAATCTCATGGCTGAGCTATACCGGCCGGTTGGGCGCGAAGCAATCAAGGGGGAAGATTAAAGCGCGCCGATGTCCTGCAGTTTCTTCAAGACCGCCATGTCGGGCTCGCCGGTTTCCGGCAGCCGGTAGTGCTTCTGAAACCGGCGGATGGCGGCCTTGGTCTGTTCGCCGGCTACGCCGTCGACGCTGACATTGGTATAGGCGATGTTGCTCAGGCCCTTCTGGATCTGCATCACCATGTTGACGGTGTTGACGACGTCGCTTGGCCCGCTCCGGGGGGCGGCGCTCGTCTTGATATCCTTCTCCGCGCTCTGAATGGCGGCGGCGATGGGATCGATGGTGGAAGCATTGGCCGAGACATTGATGGGCCGCTCCGACGGGACGGCCGCAACGCTCGTCTTGGAGCTGGCGTGGGTGCCGGGATCATTGGCCTTCAGCGCGGCCAGCAGTTCCGGAGTTGCGACCCCAGTCTGCGCCAGGCCGGACGCTTCCTGGAAGAACAGGATAGCGGCTGTCGTGCGCGAGCCGATGACACCGTCTGCGGTGCCGTCATAGAGGCCGCGGCGGATCAGTTCGCTCTGCACGTCGGCAACCAGTTTCGATGGTGTCGTGGTCACCGCTGCCGGCGTTTGCGTCGCCGGCAGGCTGGCGGTCCGAACCTGTGGGGAAGGTGCTGCGGCATTCGCCGTTGTGTCCTGCCGTTCGATGCGGAACGTGGTGACGTTGCCGGTATCGGTCTGCTGCGCATGCAGGAAGGGCTTGCGGCCGGGGATCTGATAGGGAGAGTTTGGATCGCGCGTGCGCAGCAGTGGCGACGGGTGTGTGCCCGCCTGATACCAGAGCGCATTGGCCGTCACGAAACCAAAGACCGCGAAGAAGATTGCGACTCCGGCGGCGACCGCCGGATGCCGGCCGACAACGCCGCCGCACAAAGCGGCCAAGGCACCGACGCCACGCACACCGAGGCCGCCCAGCGCGCCGGCACCGCGTAGGCTGAGGCTGCCGACGGCAACCGCCCCCCGGGAAGCAAAGCCGGGCTGCTTTCGCCTGGCCCTGCCCTTTCCCTTAGGCGATTTTCGCTTTTGCGGGGCCATTCACCTCTTCCTCTTTTCGCTTCTCGTTCATCTCCAGACTATGTTTCAGACGTGGCGGAAAATCGACCGTGCGACCGACATCCACAGCCGGCTGCACCGCTACAGCGCCGGAACCGTCAAACGGGATAAGGATCGTGATGACCGTGCCCTCGCCTGGCGCACTGGCAATGGCGAAGCTGCCACCATGCAGCGCCACCAGGCCCTTGACCAGCGACAGGCCCAGCCCGGTGCCGGCATAGCGGCGGGTATAATCATTCTGGATCTGCACGAAAGGCTGGCCCAGCGAAGCGAGACGCTCGCTGGCGATGCCGATGCCGGTGTCGCTTACCGACAGCTTCAGCATTCCGTCGGTCATGGCCGCATCGATGGTGACGGCGCCGCCCGCATCGGTGAACTTGATGGCATTGCCGACGAGATTGATGAGTATCTGCTGGATGGCGCGCTGGTCGGCGACGATATCGCCAAGGCCCCGCTGCACCCGGCTCGTCAATGTCAGCCCCTTCTCCTTGGCCTGCAGAGCCAGCATGGCCTCGCAAGCACCGATGGAGGCTTCGATGGGGAAAGGCTCGAGCAGAAGTTCGTAGCGGCCCGCCTCGATCTTGCTCATGTCGAGCATGGTGTTGACGACGGAGAGCAGATGCGCGCCGGACTGGCGGATCAGGCCGACATATTCGCGCTGGCGGTTGTTCTCGAGCTTGCCGAAATATTCGCCGCTGAGGATATCGGAAAAGCCGAGGATGGCGTTGAGCGGCGTGCGCAGCTCGTGGCTGACCGCGGCGAGGAAGCGCGACTTGGCGTCATTGGCGGATTCCGCCTCCGCCGCCTTGCGTGCGGCCTGGTCGCGAAGCTGCTGATCGTAGGAAATATCACGCGACTGGCTGACGATCCCGGTCAACCGGCCCTCGCCGTCGCGTCGCGCAGTCATTTCCATGCGGATATAGACGAACTGGTCGTTGCCCTCGACAACGGCCGAACGTTCCAGGCGCAAATCGACGCCGAGGGCTTCACGGCCCTGGCGAAGCCTGTCGACCGCCTGCAGAAAGAGGATGCGGTCGGAGACATGCACCTGTTCGACAAAGCCGCGACCGGAGGGGTCGCGCATCCAGTTCAGGAATTCGGCGCGATCGCGGCCGCCGACAGCGGTAACGCTGCCCTGCGGATCGAACAGGAGAACAAGACCGCTAGCCGCTTCCAGCATCAGATCGCGATGCTCGACGACGACGGCTTCGACCGGCCCGGAGGCGGGACGCTGGCGCGACAGAGCAATACTGCCGATGGCGGAAAACAGAAAACCGGCGCAGACGGTGGCAACGCCGACCGGGAGCGCCACGGCGGGACTGGTGATGAAGGAGAGCCCTGTGGGAACGACGAAAAGAGCCGCAGAGGAGGCGAGCGCGAGCCGGCGAAGGATCGCCAGTTCCTGTTCACGGACCTCACCGTTCCCGCTTGTCCGGGAGAGCCAGCTTCCGCCTGCCCGGTCCACGAGGGCTCCAGCCCTGCCAGCAATGTTACTCAATACGCGCACACCAAAACCCGCACAAACGGTCAGTTATTCAACCGCACAATAGGCCTTCGCGACTTAAGGAAAGAATAAAGAACGGGCGCGTGGATCGGTCGAAAAAGCTCGAAAATCTCGTTTTGGCGCACATGGCGAGACCTTTGGTTTTTGTGGTTAACAGCGGGTAAGCAGCGGATTTTATTTAGATTTCCGTCACACGTTAACCTTTGCGTCGACGTCGACGCCCGTAAGCCCCGGGATATCAGGCAGATCGGCCGAGACATACTTAACAGCAATCGCTACAATTCGACACAAATGAGCTTGAAATGCCGATTGCTACAATTTGAATCAAATTTGCCGAAAATACATCCAGGTTTTGAAAAGGGGTGTTGTCCTCTGTCGAATAGGGTCTGAGCAATATTAGATAAACGACTTCGATCGGCGACAAGACCGAACGAAATAAAGGATGGGCAAGGCAATGTGGTTTCTCATTAGAGCGGGGTTCTGGTTTTCACTGGTTCTCATGTTCCTGCCGATCTTCGCCAAGCCCGACGGCGCTCCGCGGTCGGCTGACGAACCGAAGGTACAGGTTTCCGATGCGCTGTCGGCCGCGAGCGGCGTCATGCAATATGTCGGCGCCATGTGCGCGGAAAAACCCGATGTCTGCCAGAAAGGCGGCGAGACGCTGACCGCGCTCGGCTATCAGGCCCGTGACGGTGCCCGCGTCGCTTACGATCTTCTGGGTCAGCACTTCAAGGACGATAAGTCCGGCGAGCAGGCGGCCGCCAACCAGGCTGCGCCTGCCCCCGTCGTCAACCGTGAGCAGGTCGCCGCCGAGGCACAGCCAATGCCCGCCAAGCGCCCGATCAACGTCGAGACGGCCGACGCGGTCGTTACCGGCACTGTCAAGCTGCCCTCTTATATTCCGGTGCCGCTGCCGAAGCCGCGAACCTGATCTCCGTTTCCATCGATGCCTCCCCCTTATGCGCCGTGAGCTTGCCATCGCTCGCGGCGTTCTTTTTTGTCATGGGTTCAAATCATCGACCTTTTCACCTATATCCAAGCAAGTGGATAATTGGACCGGCATGATGGCGACGCTTGAACAGATCATAGAGGATTTCACCTTCCTGGACGAGTGGGAGGACCGTTATCGCTATGTGATCGAGCTCGGCAAAGCGCTGCCGGATTTGCCGGAAGAGAAGCGGACGCTGGAAAACAAGGTGCAGGGCTGCGCCAGCCAGGTCTGGCTGGTAACGCACACTGCGGGTGATCCGGAAAATCCGGTACTAACCTTCGAAGGTGATTCGGATGCGCATATCGTGCGCGGGCTGGTGGCGATCGTGCTCGCCACTTATTCCGGTAAACCGGCCTCCGAGATCGCCGCGCTCGATGCTCTCGACGTCTTCGGCAAGATCGGCCTGGTCGAACACCTTTCCTCGCAGCGCGCCAACGGATTGCGCTCGATGATCAAGCGTATCCGCGAAGAGGCGATAGTACGCGCCGCCGCATAGAATCTGCCACGCTGGTGAAACGACAAAACCCGGCTCGAAAGCCGGGTTTTTTGATGGTGTCGTCGATTTGGGAATTTAGCGGCTACCGCGCTTGCGGCGCTGGCCAAGGCCCATCTCCTTCGCGAGACGCGAACGAGCTTCGGCATAGGCGGGCGCAACCATCGGGTAGTCGGCCGCCAAATCCCACTTCTCACGATATTCTTCAGGCGAAAGACTGTGATGGGTCATCAGGTGGCGCTTCAACGACTTGAAGCTGCCGCCGCATTCCAGGCAGGTGATCTGATCGTCCTGTACCGATTTACGAACGGATACGGCCGGCTTCTGCTTTTCAACCACGGTAACGGCGGGGGCCGGAGCCGAGGTGTTGCTCAAGGCGGAATGTACGTCGGAAATCAGATTCGGAAGGTCGCTGACCGGGACTACATGATTGCTGACATACGCCGCCACGATGTCGGCGGTTAGCTCAACCAGCAAATCCTGGCCATTGCCAAGGGCCGTATCTGTCATTTTGTTCTCCTGTTCATCGGCTTGCCTACTGCGCTACGCCTCCAACGGAACACGTAAAACACAGCATTACTTTAGACGTTGCGCATAATCATTTCGATTTTCGAAATGTATGAGCTGGACATACCGCGAACGGCATTGCCCGTATTCGTAGCAGCAATCAGCAAAAAAACGGGGCATTTCATGCCAAATTGCCCGCAATACGAAATCCACCCCTAGACTTCGTGCAACGAAACCCGTTTTTATACCGCCTGACGATAGAATCAGTGATGACGGAGGTAGGTCCGTCAATCCTTAACCGGAAGAAAGTTTTGCCCGCCGTTGTTTGAAAGAAAGATCAAAGCATCGGGCACTTAAAGCCGGTTGAGACTAACTCAACATCAGAACTCTACTTGAATCTGGATTACCACTCTTTCTCCAAATGTCCAGTTTTTAATTCTATCATTTCTTTGCAAATTTCTCATCTATTAAAAATAGGTAACTAACGACGAGAATTTGTATTCACTTTTCTGGCAATCCAAGCGTTTGTTAGCTTTTCATTTTGTAAGAACGCCCCTCTACTCGGCCTTTCGAAAGATCATCGCGCACCGACGGTGGCATCAGCCGGTGACCCGCCTTATGAGCGGCACGGGCGAGAAGATGGGCAGAAATCGGCGCAGTCAAGATGAAGAACACGAAACCGGCCAGTGCCCGCGCCAATATCGGCAGATCCTGCGAGTGAAAACCGACTGCAAGTAGCAACAGGCCGGAACCAACCGTGCCAGCCTTCGAAGCGGCGTGCATACGGCTATAGAGATCCGGCAGGCGGACGATACCGATCGACGCGACCAGCGAAAACAATGCGCCAGCCAGCAGCAGGAAGGCGACAATGATGGCGGCGACCAGTTCCATTACCGCTTTCCCTTCTTGCGACGGCCATCCTTGCGAACCGGCTTCCTCCCGGCCGCAATCGGTGCCGATGGTTGCTGTTCGGCTTGCGTCGATGCACTGTGGGTCAGGATGAACCGGGCAAAGGCGACGGTAGCGAGGAAGCCGACAAGTCCGAGAGAGATGGCGATGTCGATATAGAGTGTGAAGCCCGTCTTGATGGCGATGACGGCAATGAAGCCGATGGCGACGGCCACCAGCATATCGAGCGCCAGCACCCGATCGGGCAAAGTCGGACCGATTACCACGCGAAAGACGGTGAACAGGAAGGCCAGGCTGAGAATAACAAGCGACACCATGGCGGCGGCGGACACGATGGAAGCTGCGATCATCGGAAAGCCTCCATGATTCGGCGCTCGAAGCCATCGGCTATGCCGCGCTTCAACATTTCGGGGTCGGAGCAGTCGAGCGCATGCACATAGAGAGTCTTGCGGTCGTCGGAAACGTCGACGGAGAGCGTACCGGGCGTCAACGTGATGAGATTAGCGAGCAGGGTGATCTCGAAATCGCGGTCGACAGTCAGCGGAAAAGCGAAGATGCCGGGCTTCACATCCATTTTGGGGCTCATGACGGTTACCGCAACGGCCCATGCGGATTTGGCGAGTTCACGCAGGAACAGCAGCAACAGCGCCAGAATCCGCCTGAGGCGCTCGAGATAGAGGACGCCGCCATGGGATTCCCGAATCATTGCCAGGGCGAGTGCCGAGAGGACAAAACCAAGGACAAGATTGAGGAAGGAGGCGCTGCCGGTGATGGCGACCCAGACAATGGCGAGCAGCAGGTTGAAGACGAGCAGGATCATTGTGCGCCTCCAGCCCCCGCAAAGACGGAGTGCAGATAGGCGGAAGGATCTTCGAGACCGCCGGCGGCAAGCTGCGTCAGATGCAGCAACCGCTCGGGAAACAGGCCAAACCCTATGACCAAGGCTGCGAGGGCGACCAGCGGCAAGCCGGCCTGCCAGGCGATCGGCTGCGGCACAGCAGCATCCTGCGCCGATCTTGGACGCCAATAGGCGAGGAGAAAGACGCGGCCGAAGACGATGGTGGTGAGAAAGCCCGTCAACAGGATCGCTGCCGCGATCCACCAGGCGCCCGCATCGAGCGCCGCCTTCACCAAGACGACCTTGGGCCAGAAGCCCGAAAATGGCGGCAGGCCGCAAGCGGCGAAAAACAGCGCCAGTGACAGACCTGCGAACCAGCCGCTTTGCCGGTAAAGCCCGCCGAGGGTAGCAAGCGAAAAGCTGCCGCCGAGCCGGGCCGCTTGGCCTGCCAGCAGATAGAGCGCCGTCATCAGCACCATCGAATGCAGTGCATAGAAGATCGCACCGCTGAGGCCGCTGGCGCTGCCAATCGCGACGCCGGCCAGCATCGTGCCGATGCCGGAAATGACGACATAGCCGAACAGGCGCCGGATATCGCTTTCGCCGAGCGCGCCGAGTACGCCGGTCAGCATCGTCGCAATGGCAACGACCGTGGTGACCGGGCCGAGCCCAGCGCGTTCGGCCGGCAGCAGCATGACCAGCACCCTTATCAGCGCATAGATGCCGACCTTGGTGAGCAGGCCGGCGAAAAGCGCCGAGACGGTGATGCGTGGCGTATGATAGGACGCGGGCAGCCAGAAATTGACCGGGAAGGCCGCGGCCTTCATGCCGAAAGCAAGAAGAAAGAGGCCGGCGAGCGTCATCAGCGGCGCCTCGTTGCCGGGCGCCCTCGCCTTCATCGCGATATCGGCCATGTTGAGCGTGCCGAAGATGGCATAGACATAGCCGACGGACACGAGAAACAGCGTGGTGGCGATAAGGTTCAGCACCGCATATTTCAAAGCGCCATCGATCTGCTCACGCTCCGAGCCGAGAATCAGCAGGCCGAAAGAGGAAATCAGCAGCACTTCGAACCAGACGTAGAGATTGAAGACGTCGCCGGTCAGAAATGCCCCACTCACGCCCGCAAGCAGCAGCATGAGGAACGGAAAGAAGCCGTAGCGGCGGCCGCTGACCGTAATCTCACCAAGCGCATAAAGGCTCGCTGCAAGCGCCACGACCGCCGCCGCCAGCGCCATCACCGCGCCGAGAAGATCGACGCTGAAGGCAATGCCGAAAGGCGGCAGCCAGCGGCCCATGACCATGGTCACTGGCCCTTCGTTAGCGACCCTATAAAGCAGAGCCGCGTCGATCAGCACCAGCAGTACCAGGCCGGGAATGGCGATCCAGCCGTGCATGGCAGTGCGGTCGCGCAACATCATCAAAATCGCGCCGAGGCCAATACACAGGGCCACCGGCAGGATCACCAGCCAATGACCGGCCTGCACTGGCACCGACACCAGCGCAGCGGAAAAATCGACAGCGGTGTTGGTCGGCGCCGCCATGCTGTTAATACCCCAGGGGCGGCAGCGGCCGCTTTTTCGGTTCTGACACACGCATCTCGCCGGTATTGTCGGTCTTCAGGTCCTGATAGGCCCGATAGGTCAGCACCAGCAGGAAGGCGAGGAAAGAGAACGATATGACGATTGCCGTCAGGATCAGGGCCTGCGGCAGCGGGTTGGCGGCATCCGCATTGAGCGTGTCAGCGCCCGACGGGATGATCGGCGGCACTTCGCGCGTCACCCGGCCAGCCGTGAAAAGCAGCAGGTTGACGGCGTTTCCGAGGATGGCGATGCCGAGCATGATGCGGATCGAAAACTTCGACAGCATCAGATAGATCGCAGCGGCGAAGAACAGGCCGACGAGCATTGCGAAGACCACCTCCATCACTCCGCCTCCCGCTCTTCGAGCGCCAGCGCGATCGAGGTGATGGCGCCGACGACGACCAGATAGACGCCGGCATCGAACAGCATGACGCTCGAGAGCGGCACCTCGACGCCAAAGAGATGCGGATAGATCCAGAGCCCGGTCATGAAGGGCACGCGAGAGAAGACCGATAGCAACCCGGCAACCGTCGAGGCCAGCAGGCCGAAACCGGCAATCGTCAACGGATGAAAGATAATGGCCCGGCGCACCGCCGTCACACCGCAGGCAATGCCATAAATCGCCAGCGCGGAGGCCGCGATCAATCCGCCGATGAAGCCTCCGCCGGGCTCATTGTGGCCGCGCAGCAGCACGAAGACGGAGAAGAGCAGCATCAAAGCGGTCAGGAAAGGCGCGGCGGTACGGAAGATGACGGTGTTCATGGACGCTCGGCCTCCATTACCTCTTCCACGTCGGGGTCGTTGGCCGCAAGCTTGCGCTCACCGCCGGCGCGGATGCGGATCAGCGCCAGGATGGCGAGGCCGGTGATGATGACGACGGCGATTTCGCCGAGCGTATCGGTGCCGCGGAAATCGACGATGATCACGTTGACGACATTGGCACCATGGGCGATCAGCTTGGAATAATGATTGAAGAATGCCGTCAGCGTCAGATCGAAGGGTGCTTGCGTGGCCTTCAAGAGCAGCAATCCGAAGCCGAGGCCACAGGCGATGGCGAGCGCCGCATGCAATAGCCTCTGCAACGGCGGACGGCGATCGGCGGGCGACAGGCGCAGTCGCGTCATTACCAGCGCCAGGATGACGACGGAAAGCGTCTCGACCATGAACTGCGTGAAGGACAGATCCGGCGCGCCGAAGAGCAGGAAGATGACGGCGACGGCAAAGCCCTGAATGCCGAGCGAAACAATTGCCGTCAGCCGGTCGCGCGCCGAGACGACGGCCGCAAGACCAATGACGGCGATGAGGAAAATCGCCGCCTCATGCCACTGCATGTCGGGCCATGAGGGGACGACCGGCAACTCGCCATGGAGCACCGGCGGCACCAGCAGCATTGCGGCAAGGCAAAGGAAGGTGACGGTGACGTAGATCTCCAGCCGGCCGGGCTGCAGAAAGCGGGAGACGGCATGCGACAGGCGCACCAGCCCCGAGATGAGGGCATCGAAGCCGCGATCGGGTCCCGGCCCGAGTTTGCGCAGCACCACCGCCATCAGGAAGCGGGCGCGATCGAGCTTCCAATAGATGAAGGCACCGATTAGCACGGTCAGAGCGGACAGGGCCAAGGGTGCACCAAAATGCGGAGCGAGCGAGACCGATATCTCCATTGCCTTGCCACCGACGGCACTTGCCATCGGCGAGGAGATGTAGACGTGCCAAAAGCCGGAGACCATGGCTGCGGCTAGTCCGAGAACGGCAAGGACAAACGGGCCAAGCAGGAGCAGCGGCGGCGCCTCGTGCGGATGTTTCGGCGTTTCGACCCGCGCGCCGATAAACGGCTTCAGCGCCACGGCGAAGGCGATAGAGAACATTAGCGCGTTACCGACAATCGCAACGACTGCCAGAAGGATCGGCCAGGGGAAAACTTGGGCCAACGCGGCATAGATCTCCTCCTTAGCTAGAAAGCCGAAGGCGGGCGGCAGGCCGCCCATGGAAAATGCAGCCGCCAGCGCCATAGCAAAGGTCAACGGCATGGCGTTGCGCAAACCGCCGAGATGGGTAATGTCGCGCGTGCCCGTCTCGTGATCGACGATGCCGGCGACCATGAAGAGCGCGCCTTTAAACAGCGAATGCGCCACCAGATAGAGCGCGGCGGCCTCGACGGCATAATCGGAACCGAAGCCGGTGAGCAATACCAGCAAGCCGAGAGAAGAGACCGTCGTGTAGGCGAGCTTCAGCTTCAAATCGGTCTGGCGGATGGCGAGCAGCGTTCCCACCAGCAGGGTCATGCCGCCGAAAACCGGCAGGATCGTCTCCCAGGCTGTTGTGTCACCCATTACGGGGTTGAGTCGCATCACGAGGTAGACACCGGCCTTCACCATCGTTGCAGAATGCAGATAGGCAGACACCGGCGTCGGCGCCTCCATGGCGTTCGGCAGCCAGAAATGGAAGGGGAATTGCGCGGATTTCGTAAAGGCGCCGCCGAGTACTAAGATCAGCGCCGCAAGATAAAGCGGGCTTTCGCGCAGCATCCCACCGGTCTTCAACAGGCCGGACATGTCCGCTGCACCGGTGATCTGCCAGATCAACAACAGGCCCGCGAGCAGCAGAAGCCCTCCCCCGCCGGTGACCACCAGCGCCTGCAAGGCAGCCCGCCGCGCAGCCTCGCGCTGATGATCGAAGCCGATCAGCAGGAAGGAGGTGATCGAGGTCAGCTCCCAGAAAACGAACAGCGTCAGGAAACTGTCCGACACGACGAGGCCGAGCATTGAACCCATGAACAGGAAGATAAAGGAGAAGAAGCGGCCTTGATCTTCGTGTCCTTTCAGGTAGCCGCCGGCATAAAGCACGATCAGAGTGCCGATGCCGGTGATCAGCAGCGCGAATGTCAGCGAAAGGCCGTCGAGCAGCCAGGAAAAGCGCAAGCCGAGGCTCGGCACCCACTCGAAACCGCCCTGGGCATTATGGGCGGCGGCAACATCGGGAAGAAAACCTGCGAAATGCAGAAAGGCGAGTGCGGGGAAAAGCGCCAGCGGCCAGGCCGCGTTGTGGCCGAGATAACGGACGGCAGCAGGCGCAATGATCGCACCGAGAAAGGGCAGACACAAAGCCAGGAATGTCAGGCCGGTGACACTGGCCATGTCTTCTCCCTGCTGAACGATCGCGGAGTCCGGCAAAGCCGAAAGTCTTCATTGGGATAGGCTAAAGGCTGGATTGCCTCAAGCCCCGCGCGAGAAAAACCGAGGGGTAAACCACTGGAATCGGCTTTGGCATCATGGCTGAATAGTTGAAGACGGGACGGGCTGCACCACATTGCGACAACGGGGCTCGCCTAATAGATTGGGTGATGGGAAAGGGATGACACTCATGTCTGCTACGATGACAGAGCCTAAAATCGAGAAGACCGATGCCGAATGGCGGGAACAACTGACGCCGGAGCAATATCGCATCACCCGGCAGCATGGCACCGAGCGCGCCTTTACCGGACCCTACTGGGACTCATTCGAAACCGGCCTCTACCGCTGCGTCTGCTGCAACGCACCACTTTTCCGCTCGGACACGAAATTCGATGCCGGCTGCGGCTGGCCGAGCTATTTCGAAACGGTTTCGCCGGAGGCGGTGAAGGAATATCGCGACGAGTCCTATGGCATGGTGCGCACGGAAATCCGCTGCGGCGCCTGCGAAGCCCATCTCGGGCACGTCTTCCCCGACGGCCCGCCGCCGACCGGGCTGCGCTATTGCATCAACGGTCACGCCATGGTGTTCGAGGCAGAGAAATAGGCGGCACGTTAGCTGCCGTGAAAAACGCCCGCGCTAAATCCCGGTACAAGCGTCGATCGCTGTCCCTCAACGATCTCTTCCATCGTCAACCGGCCGAGCAAGGGCGCCAGGATGACGCCGGGATGGGCGACAGCGACGTAGGCGCCATCAACGCCCGGCAAGAAGCCGAGCCTCGGAAACCCATCGGCGAAGACCGGGCGGTAGCCAACGGCTGCCTGCCGCAGTTCGACACCATCGGGCAGAGCGAGCTTTCGTCTCATCACGTCGAGCACCCGATGTCCGATCGCCAGCGGCGCCTCCTCTTCGGCGCCGCTCCTGCAGCTTGCGGCGGAGACCAGCGAATGGTCAGGCCGCTGACGAATTTCCAAACCCGGCCCGCGAAGAATACGATTGAGGAAGGGCCGGTCAGCGGAAAATTGCATCAGCACGGCGGGCGAGCTTTCGACGCCGATCGCCAGTCCCAAGGGCGAAATCAGCGCATCGACCGATGTGCCGGCAGCCAGCACGACGACATCCGCCGAAACGACCTGCCCTGCCGTCCGAACACCGGTGATCCGGCTGTCAGATGTTTCGAGCGCGACGATCTTCTGATCGAAATCCGCCTTAGCGCCGAAAGCGATCGCGGCGTCTACAAATGTCCGCGCGAGCTGTGCCGGATCCAGCGCGAGATCGTCGGGAGAAAAGGCGGCGCATTCCGGCACCTCGCGAAGCTCCGGCTCCCACCAGGCGATCGTCTTGGCATCCACCAGTTCAACCGTTGCACCCGCAGCCTTATGCTCCCGTACCAACGCCTCCGTCTCCGCCGCCGTCCGATGCCAAATCAGAGAACCCGTCCGCGCATGCTGCAGGGCCTTCGGAAGGGCGGCCTTCAAACGTTGATATTCAGTGATCGCCTCGCGCCAGATGCGATAATTCGCGTAATTTGCCGTCGGGTCGCCATTGATGAGGTTGACCCAGCCGAAGGCCTTGCCGGTGACGCCCGCGGCTGGTGCCGGGCCCTCGTCAAACAAATGCACTCGCGCCCCGCGGCGTGCCAGGTGATAGGCTATGGATGCCCCAACAATCCCTGCGCCGACGACGGCTATCTGCATTTTCGGAGGATGCAACGAAGGATACCCGCGATGAAAATCACGATTCAGATCTGCCGTTGCTTGGATAGCGTCAAGCTATGACGCGGGAATGACTGCGAGCTAGGCGTGGCCGTCCCAGCCGGGTCCGGCAACCCTTTTACTCTCTAACTAGGGACGCCGGCGGGCGGGCTGAGGTTATCGGATCGGCGTGACGAAGGACGATCCTCCACGCGCCTTCTTCCCGCCGGAATATGGTGGTGACCCGAAGCGCGATCGGTACCAGTTTGTCGCCACCACCGACCTTGGATCGGAACCGCTCGACCTCAATGATGTACCCCAAGTCCGCAGTCGCGTACTCGGAGATGCGCTCAAAGCCGGTGGCCTCGCCGTCCCGGTAATTGGTTGCAGCCCGTTCCATGGTCGCGGCGGCCCTTTCCCACCCCTTCGCCGGCGGCCCGAACGGATTAGCGATAATGACGTCATCCCGTCGCGAGTAGAGATCTTTCAAAGGTTCAGGATCGCCCTTCACGAAAGCATCTAAAGCCAGATGATCCTGCTCGATAAAATTCGTTAAGTCAGAGGCCAACATCTTAACGCCCTCAGATGATCGGAAAGAGAACTTTATCCGAAAAGTCGGCCCTCCGCTCGCGCTGTCTCACTTCCCGGTCTGCCAGCCGTTAATGAGTTCACGCCCTAGACCGTTATGCGCAGCTCCATGCAGGTCAGATCCAGCCAGCGGCCGAACTTGGTGCCGACTTCTGAAAACTGACCGACGATGCGGAAGCCGAGTTTTTCATGCAGGCGGATGGAGGTGGTGTTGCCTGTTTCGATGGCGGCGATCATGACGTGGATATTGCCTTCGGCGGCACGGGCGACGAGTTCGCGCAGCAAACCCTCGCCGATACCGAGGCCGCGATGATCCTTGTCGACATAAACGGAATTTTCGACCGTATGCCGGTAACCGTCGAAGGCACGCCAATCGCCGTAGGAGGCATAGCCGGCGACGTTCCCGTCCTTCTCGGCGACAATGACCGGAAAGCCCCTCGCCTTGCGCGCTTTGAGCCATTCAATACGGTTATCGACGTCGACCAACGTGTCGTTCCAGATCGCGGTCGTGTGCAGGACCGCGTGGTTGTAGATCTCGCAAATCGCGGGCAGATCAGCCTCGGTGGCGTCGCGAAGCAGCACGGCTTGGTCCATAGTCGAATTGTCCAATCGTTTAAGGCATCGATGGCGGCATACTCCGCGATATTGACGAAGTAAATCCGCCATTCCTGCATGGCTCGCAATGAAACCGTAACGAATTGAAGCTATTTTCTGATCATTCTTAGAATCACTATGGAATTTCTGCTGAAAAATGCGCTATTCATAGCTGGTTTGCAGATCCCGCCTCCCGGAAACCGCAATGCTCGCGCGCCTGACCGCCCTCCTTCTCCTTTCCGCTGTGCCGGCACTGGCTGCCGACTGGTGGTCCTATGACAATGCGCGGTTTGGCTATGAAATCGAACTACCCTCGGAATTCCGCCTTTCGACCCGTTCGGACAATGGCGACGGACTGACCTTGACGCCGACCGATCAGTCGGCACGGCTGCTTGTTTTCGGCACCAATATCCTCGATGGCGACTTTTCGGCGGAAGCGAATGTCCGCGTCGCAATCGCCAAGGACGAAGGCTGGCAGATTTCCTATTCGAAATCGACCTCGCGCGGCATCAGCTTCTCGGGTACGAGGCAGGGCCGCATCGTCTATGTGCGCGGCGTAGCACTCTGCAATGGCGGCGCCGCCTTCTTCCAGATGGATTATCCGAAGACGGACATGCAGCGCTTCGACGCCATCGTCATGCGCCTGGTGCGCAGCCTGCAGCCGACGAGGAAATGCACGCCGACGACGCAGATCTCAAGAGTTTTCCGGTGACAGGCTGAAACAGGTCAGCACCGCCGAATAATGCACTGCGGTGGCAGCGAGCACGAAGCCGTGCCAGATGGCGTTCTGAAAGCGCAACTTCTCCCAGACATGGAAAATTACGCCTAGCGAATAGATGACGCCGCCGATGACGATCAGCAGCATCGACGCGTACGGTATATGCATGGAAACGGACCTTGCCACCAGCACACCGCTCCAGCCCATGGCAAGATAAAGCAGGATCGCCAATCGGTCATACCGCCCCGGGAAAACGCATTTCAGCGCGATGCCGAAGCCGGCAAAAATCCAGATGGCAATCAGCATGGCAAACAACAGCGGATCCTCGGCGCCGCGCTCCAGGAACGGCGTATAGGTGGCGGCGATCAAGACGAAGATGGCCGAGTGATCGAAACGCCGCAGGACCCACTTCGTCTGCGACACCGGCCACAGATTGTAGGTAAAGGACATGGCCAACGTCAGAACGAGGCCGACGCCATAGATCCAAGCGGCGGCGATCTCGCGATAGGAGCTCCACACCGTCGCATAGAAGATCAACACGGTCGCGCCGATCAAAGCAAAGACGACGCCAATCCCGTTGACGATGCTGTCAACGATCACTTCATATCGGTCATAGGCCCAACGAATGCCTTTGATTTCGGGCATGCATGCGTGTTCCAATTGCTCGACGTCGCCTTTGATCGTTGCACCTCAAGGGGTTGGAGACAAGCGGGTGAAACGGACATATAAGTAAATCTTGGTAAATGGCGGGTGAGCTGATCGCGCGGCTGTCAACAACCAGCGAACGCTCAATCTGTAATTTAGGGCCTTCTGTGAACAATCGGAATCGGCCATATCTAGGTCAAGTACAGCGGGCTTGAATTCTGAAGAGGCACATCAACCGGCGAAAGCTTTCCAAGCCCCGCTATTGGCGACGTCTTCTCCGCCGCGCCGGTTGCTCTCTTGCAGAATATTGAGGTTGGAACACTCGCATGACCGAAACTGCCCTTTCCTATGCGCTTACGCGTCCCGCCTATGTCGGGCAGTCGCACCTGATCGTCACCGATCTGGCGGTGGTGTCGCGCTTCTACCAGCAGATGCTAGGCCTGAGGGTCATTGAAAAGACGGCCAGCGGCGAGGTGTTGGGCGTTGCCGGCCAGCCGCTTTTGGTTCTGACAACGGATCGTGCGGCCAAACGAGCGCCGCAAACCGCCGCGGGCTTGTTCCACACCGCCTTTCTGATGCCCGATCGCATCGAGCTTGCTCGCTGGCTACGGCACGCCGCACATAATGGCGTAGGTCTCGAAGGCGCGTCCGACCACATCGTCAGCGAGGCGATCTATCTTTCCGACCCCGAGGGCAACGGCATCGAGATATATGCGGACCGGCCGCACGAACAGTGGAAATTCCACAGCGATGGCACGGTCGAGATGGCGACGCTCAGGCTCGATTTGCAGAAGCTTTACGAAAGCGCGCCGCAGGATCGCTGGGATGGCATGGCCGAGGGTTCGGCGATCGGCCATATCCATTTGCAGGTCGGCGACGTTGCGGAGGCGAATGCCTTTTACCGCGATGTGCTGGGCATGAACGTCATGGCGGCGCGCTATCCCGGCGCGACCTTCCTCGCAACCGGCGGCTATCACCACCATCTCGGCGCCAACACCTGGAACAGCCGCGGCGCCGGCGTCCGCTCCAAGGATATGACCGGCCTTTCCGATTACACTCTGCGTTTCAACGACAAGGACGCGCTCGACAAGGCGGTCGCCGCACTCGATGCGCATGAGATCAAGACGGAAAAACGCGACGGCGGGATTTCGCTGCGCGATCCCTGGGGCATCGGGCTCAATCTAATCGCCTGATCGCGAATCCGCTGACCCATGATGTCAAAGGCCCGCCCCGGAACCAGGGCGGGCCTTTCGCGTTTGCATACCGAAGCAATGGGGTTTCGGGGACATGTCCGGAATGGATATCGCCAACGGCATACGTAAACAGGCGCGCAGATTGGGAGCGACGAGCGAAAGGCGTTCCAGCGCCTGGGTGGATGCGTTACGAGCGGACACCGAGCAGTTGGACAATGGCTCGTCAGCACCCGTCGAGAAGGACGCGCTGGATATTGCCTCCGCCTGGGCTCTCATCGGCATCTTCCTTGTGCTGGCGTTGGCGGGCGTCTACATGATGTCGATCATCCTCATCCCTGTAACCCTGGCCGTCGTCGTCGGCATGATCCTCGGGCTGGCTGCGGAAAAGCTCAGCAAACTCGGCGTACCGCGCGTCCTCAACGCTGTTCTGTTGTCATCGGCGGTGGCGCTGGTCATCTTCCTGATCATCAATTCACTCGCCGGGCCGATGGCGACGCTCGCCCAGGAAGGGCCTAACGTTTTCCAGCGTACCGTCGATCGGCTGATGCCCTATCTCGAACAGATCAAATGGTTGCACATCACACCGCAAACCTTTGAAAGCGGACCGATGTCCATCAATGTGCTGCTCGAAAATACCGGCAATGTGCTGCATCTTCTCGCCGCCAGCCTCACGCCTGCCATCGTCCAGGGCCTGCTCTTTTTTGCGGCGCTGCTGTTGTTCCTTGCCGGCCGCATCAGCCTGCGCAAGACGATCATCATGACCTTCTCCACCCGGGCATCACGGCTGACGGCAATCCGCATCATCAATGCGGTGGAGCAGGTGCTCGGCTTCTACTTTGCTACGGCGTCGCTGATCTATGTGGGTCTCGGCGTCGTGATGACGGTCATCGCCTATATCGGCGGCATGGGCACGCCGATCCTCTGGGGCATATTCGCCTTTCTTTCCAGCTTCGTCCCGTTCGTCGGCATCACGACGATAACGACCGCGCTGGCGATCGCCGGCATCATCACCCATGACGATATCATCTTCGGTCTCCTCCCCGCCGCCGCGTTCTTCTCCGTCCATCTCACCGTGGAAAATCTGGTTTTTCCGGCGGTGATGGGCCGACAATGGGAACTCAATCCCTTCATCGTCTTCCTTGCCATCATCTTCTGGACGTGGATGTGGGGCGCCGTCGGCGCAATGCTCGCCCTGCCGCTGTCGCTGATCGTCATGACAGTGGTCAACGAGTTGTTCTTCGAGGAAAAGGTGCAGCCGCAACTACCGCAGTGAAGGCGTCAGCTATCGGCGTCGACGCCGAACCGCCTCAGTTCGTCGTATCGTCATCCCCCTGCTCGGGGATATCCTGCAGGCGGACGAACTGCACGCCTTTGGCCTTCAGCGCCAGGATGCTCGCGGCAACGCCTTCGCCGGCGGTATGGGTCGGCTGGTTGATGTGCGAGATGATGACGTCGCCATCCTTGGCAGAGGCATATTGTTTTTCCACCATCTTGGCCGGCAGCAGCGAGCCGCTGTCGCCGTTGACGGAATAGCCTGCGATGCGATAGCCCATGCCGCGAATCTGAGCAATGGCCGAGAGGCTATATTTCGCCGTCGCGCCCCGGAACCAATGCGGCTGAGGAATGCCAGCGGCCATCATGGCATCAGCGCCGCCCTTGACCTCCTGCGCGACCGCCTGCGGCGAGCCGGCAGCGGGAATGCCATAGACCGTCGTTGGGATATCGACCGCGGGAATATGGTTCTGACCGTGATCCTCAAGCTCGAAAATATCGGGATGAGCGAGGAAGACGGCAAGCGCTTCGGGATTGCTGCGCAGCCATCGAGCAGTGACGAAGATCGTCGCCGGGATATGCTGATCGACTAGTGTGCTGAGGATGCGCGGATCGGTCTTGCCCATGCAGGCATCGAAGGTCAGGGCGATGCGCGGCGCGCCCTTGCCTGCGCGGTTGACGTGTAGATGGGGCTCGACCAACTTGACGTTCGACACCGCCGCCTTCGGCGGGAGCTGCGGCCAGACAACGGGCTTTTCCGAAGGCTCGGCGGCAAAGGCGGTCGAAGCGGCGAGCACGAATGCGGACGTCAGCACAAAACGGTTCATCAGGCAGCCACCGGTTGGATCGAATGAAATGAAGTCTGTCGGAAAAGGCGCATAATTGCCATAGACTCCTTTGCCGCTGCGCCCGCCATCGTCCGGCAAGGCGACGGAAATATGGCGGCTAGCCCGCAAAGCCGCCTGTTCCCCATCACAAATGCGCCAATGGTTCATTCTGCCGGGTCGCGGCTAGAGGCGCTATCATTTATGATACGATTGATACCACGCCTGCCGATCACTATCTGCGTCTTTTCCTATGCTCCCAAAGGGAAACATCCATGAGCCGTGATCCCTATGATATTCTGGGCGTAAAACGGGACGCCCCGCAAAAAGACATTCAAAGCGCCTATCGCAAGCTTGCGAAAAAGCTACATCCCGATCTGAACCCCGGCGATAAGCAAGCCGAGGATAAATTCAAGGAAGTCTCCGCGGCTTACGGCATCCTCGGCGACGAGGACAAGCGCGCGCGCTTCGACCGCGGCGAGATCGACAATACCGGCGCGGAGCAGCCGCCACGTAGCTATTATCGCGATTACGCGACGAGCGAGGGCCAGCGCGGCCCCTATCGCAACACGGGTGGTTTCGCCGATTTCGGCGATGCCGACGATATACTTTCCAGTTTCTTCTCACGTCGCAGCCGAGGCCAATCGGGAATGCAAGGTCAGGATCGCCACTACTCCATGGAGGTCGACTTTCTCGACGCCATCAACGGCGCGAAAAAGCAGATCAGCCTGCCGGACGGACCGGCGCTCGACGTGCAGATACCGCCGGGAACCCGCGACGGGCAGACACTGCGCCTGCGCGGCAAGGGCGATCCCGGTTTTGGCGGCGGCGCCTCCGGGGATGCGCTGATCGAGGTGCATGTACGCCCGCATCGTTTCTTCGTTCGCGACGGCAACGATATCAGACTTGAATTGCCGATTTCGCTTGCGGAGGCGGTGCTTGGCGGCAAAATCCGTGTGCCCACGCCTTCCGGGCCGGTCACGGTGACCCTTCAGCCGAACTCCAACACGGGCAAGGTTCTGCGGCTGAAAGGCAAAGGTGCGCCGGTGCCTGGCAAGGAAAACGGCGACGCCTATGTTTCGTTGAAGATCGTCCTGCCGGATGCGCCGGATGCGGACCTTGCGGCCTTTGTTTCCGAATGGCAGGCCGGCAAGACGCATGATCCCAGAAAGACCATGGGAGGCTGAGCCATGAACGAGAGCGAGTTTCGTTTGCGCCTCGAGATCGACAATGCGGTGCTGGACGTTTGGATCGAACAGGGCTGGCTCATTCCCGAAACGACCGGGGAAGGCCGGCATTTCCGCGAAGCCGACCTGGCGCGCGGGCAGTTGATCCTCGACCTCATCAACGCGATGGGCGTCAACGAGCCTGGAGTCGATCTGGTCATGGATCTGGTGGATCAGCTTCATGCGCTGAGAGGAACACTACGCGATCTGACGGACGCCGTTTGTCATCAGGATGCCGATGTGCAGGAGCATGTTCTTTCCGAGCTCTACCGGCTGGAGCGCCAAAGACGGCGCTAGGCATCAATCGTAGAGATAGTACTTTTGCCAGCTATCGCGCGGCACCTTCTCGCCGATTGCGTAGTTCAGATCCCGCACATGAATATGCTGTGGGCCGGTCGTGCACTGATAGGAGAGATGATACCAATCCCCCTTGCTGCGAAAGACCGCGCCGGGAGCATTCATCGAGTCCGGAGCCATATCAGGGTCGCTGAACGTGTAGGCGATGACCTTGTCGGGCTTGAAGCCGGTCTGCTCGGTGCCGATCCGTTTCATGGCTTCAGCATCGCAGGTCTGCTCCATCCGCTCGGAGGGATCGAGCTTCTCCAGTTCCTTCTTCATGGTCGCGTCCACGGCAAAAGCGGACGTCGCAATGGCGGCCAACGGCATGAGAATGGCGATGAATTTCAGCATGAAGACCGATCCCTTGCTTGACTGCGGGCTGGGAAGCGTCTCTTCGACCAGGCGGTTCAAGCCGCCTTATTATCGACGCAACATAAGCGGACTTCGTTAAAGAATGTGGTCACATCAAGGCAGCTCTGAACGAGTTCTTTTGCCGCCGTCAGCTAGATTTAAAGCCTGTTATCATCCCCTTACGTGAGGCTTAAGCAGGCAAATGCCGCTTGAACCTCACGCAAGCGCCCTCTATCTCTTCCTCACCTCATATCCGACATTGATCCCGGAGAAAGCCTGCCCGTGTCTTCATTCAAGAGCCTCCCCACCCCGCCCGCCGCTGCGAAAAAACCGGTCACGGACACGCGCCACGGCATCAGCCGCAGCGACGATTACGCCTGGCTGCGCGCCGACAATTGGCAGGCGATGTTCAAGGACACGTCTATCCTCGATCCGGAAATCCGCGCGCATCTGGAGGCTGAGAACGCCTATATGAACGCCGCCATGGCGGATACGAAAGAGCTGCAGAAGGCGTTGTTTGCCGAAATGAAGGGCCGTATCAAGGAGGATGACAGCTCCGTGCCGGTCAAGGACGGGCCTTATGCCTATGGCACGCTCTACGTCACCGGCGGCGAACAGCCGCACTATTTCCGCGAGGCGCGCAATGGCGGCGAGCGCAAGCTGCTCCTCAACGGTGACAAGGAAAACGAAGGAAAGTCCTATTTCCGCCTCTCCGGCATCGATCATTCCACCGATCACAGCCATGGCATCTGGGGCTATGACGACAAGGGCTCGGAATATTTCACGCTGAAGGTCCGCAATCTGGAAACCGGCGAAGACCTTGCCGACGTGATCGAAAACACCGGCGGCGGCGGTGTCTGGGCGCCTGACGGCAAGAGCTTCTTCTATACGCTGCAGGACGAGAACCATCGTCCCTCAAAGATCTTCCACCACATTGTCGGCACACCGCAATCGGACGACCGGCTGGTTTATGAAGAGGAGGATTCCGGCTTCTTCATGGGCGTCGGCGGCTCATTGCTGGATGACTACGTCTTCATCGACATCCACGATCACGAGACCAGCGAATACCGCATCATCCCGACCTCCGATCTGACGGCCGAACCGAGACTGGTGGCCGCGCGCGACACCGGCATCGAGTATGAAATGGCGGAAGGCGGCGATGTCTTCTACATCCTCACCAATGACGGCGATGCCAAGGATTTCAAGATCATGGAAACGCCGGTCGACAAACCGGCCAAGGAAAACTGGCGCGATGTCGTGGCTCATAAGCCGGGCACGCTGATCCTCAATCACATGGCCTATGCCCGCCATCTCATCTGGCTGGAGCGCAAGGACGGCCTGCCGCGGATCATCGTCCGTGACCGGCGCAGCGGCGAAGAACATGCCATTGCCTTCGACGAGGAGGCCTATTCGCTCGGCCTGCAGGGCGCCGCCGAATACGACACCGACGTCATCCGTTTCTCCTACTCCTCGATGACGACGCCGAGCCAGCTTTATGACTACAACATGGTGACGCGCGAGCGCACTTTGCTGAAGACACAGGAGGTTCCCTCAGGCCACAATCCGGACGACTACGTCACGCGTCGCGTCTTCGCCCCTGCCTGGGACGGCGAACGGGTGCCGGTGACCCTGCTCTATCGTAAGGATACGCCGCTCGACGGATCCGCGCCCTGCCTCCTTTACGGCTATGGCGCCTACGGCATCACCATCCCCGCCGGCTTCAACACCAATTGCCTGTCGCTTGCCGACCGTGGCTTCGTCTATGCCATCGCCCATATCCGTGGCGGCAAGGACAAGGGCTTCGCATGGTACGAAGACGGCAAGATGGACAAGAAGACCAATACCTTCAAGGACTTCATTGCTGCGGCCGACTATTTGAATGAGCAGAAGTTCACCTCCTACGCGAAGATCATCGCCGAGGGCGGCTCGGCCGGCGGCATGCTGATGGGCGCCATCGCCAACATGGCGCCGGAGAAATTCGCCGGCATCATCGCTGCCGTACCCTTCGTCGATGTGCTTAACACCATGCTGGACGACACGCTGCCGCTGACGCCGCCGGAATGGCCGGAATGGGGCAATCCGATCGACAGCAAGGAAGAGTACGAGCAGATCGCAGCCTACAGCCCCTATGACAATGTCGGTGAGAAGCCTTACCCGCCAATTCTGGCGCTCGGCGGCCTGACCGATCCGCGCGTCACCTATTGGGAACCTGCAAAATGGGTGGCCAAGCTGCGTGAAAAGACCACGGGCGAGGCGCCAATACTCCTGAAAACCAACATGGATGCCGGCCATGGCGGTGCCTCGGGCCGCTTCCAGCGCCTGGAGGAAATCGCGTTCGAATACGGCTTTGCCATCAAGGTCGCCGGGAAGATCTAGCAAATCTCGGGAGGAGCCCATGCCGGTCTATGTCGCCTTGCTGCGTGCCGTCAATGTCGGCGGCACCGGCGCTCTGCCGATGGCGGATTTGAAAGCGCTCTGCGAGGAGATCGGCTTTACCGACGTGAAGACCTATATCCAGAGCGGCAATGTGCTTTTCCACTCTGACAAGGCCGAGGCGACAGTCCAGAAGGATCTGGAAGAGGCGCTGGGGCTGAAAATGGGCAAATCGCCGGGCGTACTGCTGCGCAGCCGCCAGGAATTGGAGGCCGCAGCGGAAGGCTCACCCTTTCCGCACGCCAAACCGAACTACCTGCTCGTCAACTTCCTTCCGGAACCCGCACCTGACGATGCCCTGGACAAGCTGGTGGCACCCGACGGCGAAGAAGTGCATATCGCCGGCAGGGAAATCTATGTCCACTATCCCGATGGCTCCGGTCGCTCGAAACTGAAGTTGCCGGCGCTGAAGGCGGGCACGTCGCGGAACCTCAATACGGTGAGGAAACTGGCGGAGATGGCGCGGGAGATGGAGGGCTAGCTGAAACGCGGCCGGAACAGCATCTTGATGAAGCTGCGGAAGACCAGGATCTGATCCGCCAGGCTGTTCGGTTCTTTCAACGCCTTGGATAGCACGATGCCGCCTTCGAGCACGGTCGACACCATATCGGCGAGTTGATCGACATCCAGCGGCTCGCGGGGCTCGTAGACCACCATGATCTCCTCGAACATGCGGCGAAATCTCCGCCGCCATGTCAGGGCCGCCTCGCGGTTGATCTCCTGAACCTCGCGATCAAATAGCCGTTCGTAGTAGCAGAAGCCTGCCACCAGGCATCCTGGATGACCATTCGGCAGATCGGACAACAATTCCGACAGCAATTTCAGGCCAAGCAGGAAAGATTGCAGCGGATCGTCCATCAGCTCACGGGCACGCCCGAAAATCTCGTCGTAAATCCGGTTGTCGTTTTCGATGTAGCGCTGGATAAGGGCCTTGGCGAGTTCGTTCTTGTCGCGGAAGTGATAGAAGAAGCCGCTCTTGGTAATGCCGGTTTCGGCGATCAATTCATCGATGGAGGTACCGCCGAAACCCTTCGCCAGCACCGCGGCTTCGGCAACCTCCAGCAGCCGGCTGCGCGTTTCCTCACCCTTTCGCATGATCCCCTCCTGTACCCACGGTACAGTATTGTTGCACAAACGCCGCGCCGCGCCTCCGGATCAATGCGGGGCTGAGGCCGTAAGCCATTGAATAGAAAAGAAAATGCTTGCTCGCATCGATAGTATACCGCAAATCGCCTATTTTAGCAGACGGCGATAAAAGAAAATCGCCACCACTGCGATGCCAACGAACGGCTGGGGATATCAACGGGTGGAGATCACAATGGCCAAATATCGAAACGATTTGCCGCAACAGAAAGGCGGTATATTCCTGACAGATGGTGGCATGGAAACGGTGTTGATCTTTCATGAGGGCGTCGAGCTGCCGCATTTCGCTTCCTTTGTCCTTCTGGCAACACCGGAGGGACGGGAGAAAATCAAGGATTACTATCGACGCTATCTCGACATCGCCAGTCGTCGCGGCACCTGCTTCGTGCTTGAAACCGCCACATGGCGCGCCAACGCCGATTGGGGCGAGAAACTCGGCTATGATGCCCAAGCGTTGAAAGCGGTGAATGAGGATGCGGTGACGCTGCTTTGCGAGCTGCGTGCGGAGTATGAGCGTCCCGCGGCCCCAATCACTATTAGCGGAAACATCGGCCCTCGCGGCGACGGCTACAAGGCGGGCAGGATGAATGCGGCGGAAGCCGAGGATTATCACACGCCGCAGATCGCGAGCTTCGCCGGCACGGAGGCCGACATGGTGACCGCACTCACGATCAATACCATCAATGAGGCGATCGGTATTGCTCGCGCCGCGAAGGCGCAAGGCATGCCATGCGCTATCTCGTTCACGGTCGAGACTGACGGCAGGCTTGCGACCGGAAGAACGATACAGGAAGCGATCGAAAGTACCGATGCTGCAACCGGCTGCGCACCCGCCTACTACATGATCAATTGCGCCCATCCGAGCCATTTTGAAAACACGCTTGACGAGGCCAGCGCTTGGGTCAAACGCATCTGGGGGCTACGCGCCAACGCCTCGATGATGAGCCATGCCGAACTCGACGAGAGCGAGACGCTGGATGACGGCGACCCTGCCGATCTCGGCCGTCGCTATCGGCAGCTTACCCGCCGCATGCCGCAGTTGCGTGTGCTCGGCGGCTGCTGCGGTACCGACCATCGCCACGTTGCGGCAATCTGCGAAGCCTGCCTGCCGCGAACGGCAGCGAGCGCTTGAGGTGACGGAGAAAAGAAGCAGCGTGGCGAGACTGCAAAATCGCGAATCTACTGTTGTGATCGCAACAGAGTTTCGTAGTCCTGCCCACCGGCAATTATGTTCGTGATACGCACTCGATCGCCCTCGACGATATAGAGAATCACGACGCTTCGTTCAAAAACGGCCATGCGAATGCCAGGTCCCAGATCGTCTCGCGCGAC
Organism: Rhizobium sp. LEGMi-198b; assembly: GCF_054114205.1. Classification (NCBI taxonomy): domain Bacteria; kingdom Pseudomonadati; phylum Pseudomonadota; class Alphaproteobacteria; order Hyphomicrobiales; family Rhizobiaceae; genus Rhizobium; species Rhizobium sp. LEGMi-198b. The sequence goes on from NZ_JBSYVH010000001.1 coordinate 438,038, forward strand.
CCCGCCGAAGGGAGCATCGCCAATCTTTTCGCAGCGCCTGTAGATGCGATTGAGGTATCCTTCGCTCGTTTTGATATTCTGGCTTTGCTCCAACACGTAAGCGGCGATGTCGAGAAGGTTTTCAACAGCTTCCGGACGGTATTCGACCGTAAATCGCTCCATAGGTTAGCGGCGTTTGTCAAAAAAGGCATCAAGACGCTGCTTGACTTCGTGTCCACTCAAATTCGATCTCGGATCATCCAAGGATGCCTCGACCCTGTGGCGGATCGCCGCGATCCGTTGCTGATATTCCTCCTCTTCCCGCAACCACACCCGAACAGCAGCACGCAGCACCTCGCTCGTTGAGGCGTAAACTCCGGCGTCGACACGGCTTTTTATGGCGGCAACCATCTCACTGGGAAGCGAGATGCTCAATTTCTCGTTCATAGCGAACTCCTCACGTTCAGTGGGATAAAGTAGGATAATCTCCTACTTTGGGCAAGCGCCTTGCACCGCACCCTCCCCAGCCCTACCTTAGGTGCATGAGCTCATCTCTTCACGACAATGCAGTGCTCGAAGCGCGGCCGATACCGTTCGACAATAGCTATGCGCGTCTCCCGCCGCAGTTTTTTGCGAACCAGGCGCCAACGCCGGTGGCGGCGCCGCGGCTGGTCAAGTTCAATAGGGCATTGGCCGGCGATCTCGGGTTGGACGCCGATGTACTGGAACGGGATGGGGCGGCGATCTTTTCCGGGAATAAGCTCCTGCCGGGGTCCGAGCCGATTGCGATGGCCTATGCCGGCCACCAGTTCGGCGGCTTCGTGCCGCAGCTCGGGGATGGCCGGGCAATCCTGCTTGGCGAAGTCATCGATCGTAGCGGCAGACGCCGCGATATCCAGCTCAAGGGCGCCGGACCGACGCTCTTTTCGCGGCGCGGTGACGGCCGGGCAGCGGTCGGGCCGGTCTTGCGCGAATATATCGTCAGCGAAGCCATGCATGCGCTTGGCATTCCGACGACACGGGCGCTGGCGGCGGTTACCACCGGCGAGCGCGTCTATCGTGAGAAAGTACTGCCCGGTGCGATTTTCACCCGGGTTGCGGCAAGCCATATCCGTGTCGGCACATTCCAGTTTTTCGCCGCCCGCGGCGATACGGACAGCCTGCGTATCCTCGCCGATTATGTCATCGACCGACATTATCCGGAGATCAAGGACAGAGAAAATCGCTATCTGGCGCTATTGGAGGCCGTTTCCGAACGACAGGCGGCCTTGATCGCGCGCTGGCTGCATGTCGGCTTCATCCATGGCGTGATGAATACCGACAATATGACCATCTCCGGCGAGACGATCGATTATGGTCCCTGCGCCTTCATGGACAGTTATAATTCGGCAATGGTCTTTTCTTCGATCGATCACCAGGGCCGTTATGCCTATGCCAATCAGCCCGCGATCGGCCAATGGAATATCGCTCGGCTCGGTGAAACCCTACTGTCGTTGATCGATCCATCGCTGGACGCAGCGGTCGACCTGGCAAATGCAGTGCTCAAAGCCTACGGCGAACGCTTCCAGGCGCCTTGGCTTGCCGGCATGCGCGCCAAGATCGGCCTTGCAGCCGAGGAAGACGGCGATCTCGATCTGATCCAGGCGCTGCTAACGCTGATGCAACAACAGGAAGCGGATTTCACGTTGACGTTCCGCCGACTTGGCGCGCTGGCCGATAGCGCGGACAACGAAACGGCCTTTGCCACCGGTTTCAAGGATCCGGAAGCTACCAAGCCGTGGCTGACACGCTGGCGCGAACGGCTGAACCGCGATCCGCAAGCACCGGCCGAGCGAGCACGGGCGATGCGAAGCGTGAACCCCGCATTCATTCTGCGCAACCATCGAATCGAACAGGCGATCGAAGCTGCGGTCGAGGATGAGGATTTTTCATTGTTCGAAGCGCTGCTGACGGTGCTTGCAAAGCCCTATGAGGACCAGCCGGCCTTCGCGCCCTATGCCGAACCGCCGCAGCCGGCGGAGCGAGTGCTACAGACCTTCTGCGGAACATAAGGGAGCCTTAGCACACAAGCCCCGGACATGTTTGTCGAGTCATCGTCGCGCCAACCCACAGGGAGACATGACGATGAAAGTTCATCATAGCACCCAGAGCATTTTCAGCAGCCCGATCAAGAGCCAGCAGGATACGGATTCTGACGACAGCACGCCATTCATGCTGCCCGACGACAGCGACCAGCAGCAGACGCAGGCGCCTTCGATCACGTCCAGCGGCGTCCCCTCTTCCATCTCCTCCGGCTTCTGGCTCGGCCAGACTGGACAGACGGCCCCATCGACATCAGATGCCGACGCCGATCAGAGCAACAGCGCGGCTCCCAGCATCAATGGTTCGGATTCGTCGAGCGATACGTCCAGCCAGGATATTCTGGACGAATTTACCAAGTGGGCGCACATGACCCCTGCGGAAAAAATCCGCGCCCAATATCTGGAAAAACACAATCTGACGGAAGATTCTCTCAAGCAACTGCCACCCGATGAGCAGAAGGCAATCAACGATCAGATCGCCGCTGAAATCAAAAAGCAGCTCGGCGGCGATAATCAGGCCGACGACAGCGACGAAACGGATAGCGCCGCCGCTGCCTTATCCGTCGCTTGAGCTTCCTCGAAACGACATCAAGGCGATACGATCCTGATTCACATCGAGATCGTATCGCCTTGATTTTATTGCCCACATTTCAAGACGCTACTATTTTAGCCCTACCATGCCCGCGATGATCTTTCCGACTTCGGCGAAGACGGCCTCGATGTCCTTTGCGGGGGCGGTTGCCTCGCCGACATAGGTGGTGACGAGGATGGGGCCGCGGTCGGTCGGCCAGATCACGGCGACGTCGGCGTAGGAGCCGTTCTGACCTGTACCGGTCTTGTCGCCCACCTTCCATTCCTTCGGCAAGCCGGCGCGCAGGCGGGCATTGCCGGTGGTGTTGTTGGCCAGCCAGTTTGTCAACTGGTCGCGCGAAGTTTCGGACAGCGTATTGCCGAGCGTCAGGAGGCCGATCGTATCCAGCATGGAATCTGGCGTCGTCGTGTCGCGCGGATCGTCCTTGATCGCCTGGTTGACGTCGGGCTCCTTGCGGTCGAGGCGGGTTTCGGTGTCGCCGGTGGTGCGCAGCCATGCGGTCAGCGCCGCCGGACCACCGAAGCTGTCCAGCAGCAGATTGCCGGCGGTGTTGTCGCTCAGCGTGATCGCCGCGCCGCAGAGTTCGGCGATCGTCATGCCATCGGTGCCGGCGTGCTTTTCTGTCTCCGGCGAATAGGTAACGACAACATCCTTGCCATAAGTGACACGACGATCGAGCTTCTCTACGCCCTGATCGACGCGCGCGAGCACGAAACCGACCGCAAGCGCCTTATAGGTGCTGCACAGTGCAAACCGCTCCGCTTCGCGATAGCCGAGCGAAATATTGGTTTCCGTATCCAGCACGGAAACACCGAGACGACCGCCCGTCTTCTTTTCCAGATCCGCCAACCGCTTGTCGGCATCATCCGTGAACTGAGAATTATCGGGACCCTGGTCGTCTTCCATGTCCTGACCGCTGTCGGGTGCCGCGGAATTCTCCTGAGTATCGGATGCATCGGGCGCGGGAGCTGTCGCGTCGGGGCTCTTGTTGGCGCTGGCATTCTGCGCAAAGAGGGTTTCGGGGCCAAATGTCAGGGCGGGGAAAAGCAGCGCCGAGCCTGCCAAAAGGCGGCGGCGGGTAAGCGGTGTGGACATGCGGAAGCCTCCAGCGGAATCAGCCGAATTCTGAGCTAAGCGAGGAATATGGCAACCCTCTGACAGGGCCAGTTTCCTTCAGAGCTTATGCTGCTTTTTTGACCACGACTTCAACGGTGACATGCGACAGTTCGTGAATATCGGCCAGCCGTGCCTTGTAGAAGGCAGGATCGCGCGGCTCCGGCGTTACAACAGCGACGATCGCCGCATGGTGGCCGGGTCCGACCTGCCAGACATGCAGATCGGTAATGCGGTCATCGCCCGTTTCAATGAGCACCCGGATCTCATCCGGCAGGTTCTCGCCCTGCGGAATGAAGTCGAGCAGAATTGAGCCCGAGGCACGCGCAAGGCTCAAGGACCACTGCAGGATCACCACGCCGCCAACAATGCCCATCAGGGGATCGAGAAAGGTCCAGCCGAAACGGCTGCCGAGCAGAAGGGCGATAATGGCCAGGACCGAGGTCATGGCGTCGGCAATGACGTGGACATAGGCCGAGCGCAGATTGTTGTCCTTGCCATGATTATGACCGTGATGATGGTCATGATCATGGTGGTGATGATGATCATGTCCATGCGCATGGGAGTGCCCATGATGGTGGTCGTGGTCGTCGCGCAGCAGCCAGGCGCTGACGAGATTGACGAGGAGGCCGACAACGGCAATGGCGATCGCCTCGCGAAAATTGATCGCCACTGGATTCTGCAGTCGCAGCAGGCTTTCCCAAGCCATCAACAGCGCGATCATCGCGAGGATGATGGCGCTGGCGAAGCCGGCGAGATCGCCGAGTTTTCCTGTGCCGAAGGTGAAGCGAGAATTATGGGCATGGCGACGGGCATAGAGATAGGCCAGTGCCGAAATCAGCATGGCGCTGGCATGCGTCGACATGTGCCAGCCATCGGCAACCAGCGCCATCGAGCCGTACAACGTCCCGGCAGCGATTTCGACCACCATCATCACTGTCGTCAGCGCAATGACCAGCCAGACGCGGCGCTCGTTGCGACGGTGAGCGGAGCCCAGAAACACATGGCTATGCGTCAACGCATCCGAAGAAGTACTCATGACATCAGTCTCCCGTTGGATATCCCAAAGACTCTGATCAGCGCAGATAGGTCTTCAGCACATCGGATATTTCATCGACCGCCTGACGGCGGGCCGGCTCGCTTTCGGCTTCGAGCACATGCTCCCGCAGATGATCTTCCAATATCTCGCCGGTCAGTCCTGTCAGGGCGCCGCGGATGGACGCGAGAAGCTGCAAGACCTCCCCGCAGGGCCGCTCACCCTCCAACGCCCGTTCCACTGCCTCCATCTGCCCCTTGAGGCGGCGGACGCGGGAAAGAAGCTTGGCTTGCTCACGGACGGTATGGGACATGTCGGCCTCATCTATAATATAGGGGGGTATACTATAATTCCCACTGGAAGAAAACCCACCCTTAGCGACGCGCGGGGTGCGATAGACTGACGCGTACGATCTTGATGCCAACGAGCCGAAGACCCGAAGCATTGCCGCCGCGCCTTGTCCGATCGTGGCCTGCGGGAAGGAGCTGACTCTCCCCATTGACAAATCCGCCATTCCAGATCATCTATGCGCCCATGATCACGCACGCGCTCCACAATCGCTCGTATTTTTGGCTGTACCTGTAAGGGGCGGCCGGGACAGATCATATTGTCAACAAGCCGCCGCCAGGCGGCTTTGTTGTATCGGCAGCGTCCTGACGGCATATTCGAAAAAGGACGCAAGACCTCATGCTGGACGATAGCGAAATTTCACTTCTCCGCCCGCCTGTCATCACCATCCGCAGCGCGCATCCGCGCGATTTGCCGGAGTTGAACGACATGATCCGGCTGCTCGCCGCTCATCATGGCGATCCCTCCGCCGCGACGCCGGAACAGCTCGAACGAGATCTCTTCGGCCCCGTGCCGTGGATTACCGCGCTGGTGGCGGAAGGTGAAACCGGGCTGATCGGCTACGCCATCCTCGTGCCGCTCTACCGGGCGCAGGAAGGTCAACGCGGCATGGACCTGCACCATCTCTTCGTGCGCGACGGCCATCGCGGCCATGGCATCGGCCAGCATCTTGTCGACCGTGCTCGCGAGATCGCCCGCAAGGCCGGCTGCGGCTACCTCTCCGTCAGTGCCTCGACCGGCAATGTCCAGGCACATCGCTTCTATGAACAAATGGATTTCAAGCCGCGCCCGGTCACCGGCATGCGCTATCTGCAGGCGCTTGCATGAGACAAACTATGCCGGGATCGCCAGAGATCTTCCGTCTTTAGAGATCGATGACGATCCCTCGTCCGGCGAAGAACCGGTCGAATATCGCCAGGGGCAATTCGACATTTTCACGCGTTGCGGACTCATGCCCGGAGGGATTGTGAAAGCGGATCGTGTCTGAGTTGACCGCCGTCACAAGGACAAGGTGTCCGCCCTTCGACGGCGGCTCGGTGTCCGGCCAGCGAATGGAGTGGTGGACGGAGGCGATGAAGAATTCGGATTGGGTCAGAATATCGCCGATATCTGCGACGGGAATTCCGGTGACGACCCTCGTGTTCAGGCCAAACCGATCTTTGACGAAGGGCACGAACGGCGCATAGATCAGCCCTTTGATCTTGCCATCCGGTTCTTCGACATAGCCGCCATAGTCCCGGCATCCCATGGCCAGATCCACGGTCGGCATGATTTCGCCCGTACGCGCGGCAAGAATCATTTTCAGGCAGGCCATGCCACACAGATTGCCGGCCCAGCGCGCATAATCCTCGACATCCCGCGCTCCCGAACCTGCCCAAAGCGGGTCCTTCAGCAGCGCGGCCTGCGCTCCCTCCGCCAGCACCGCCATGGTCATATCCGGCGTCTCCCATTGGCTGAAATAGGGAATTCTGCGCTCTGCCATTCCGTCCATGATCACCCCCCTGCCCTGCAACCGAAATTGGTTGCGCTGTAAACTTCAACCAAAATGTGCTAGAAAAAAGGCCTTCCCTCTGGATCTCAGCCGAGGATACGTCTTGGAACAACGGTTCACTTTTGACGGGGTGGGCTTCCCCTCGCGTTCCGTCGCGAGGCCCTCTGAGATCGTTGTGCGCATAACTGCGAAGGATAAGAAATTGAATCCCGACATCAGATAAAAATTGCAATATCAGGGGTAAGCTATTGACGCAGCACGTCCAATGCTCAAATTTACAACTACCACACTGCTATAAAAGTAATTTCAAACCTGTATTTGCACATCATCTCACATGGTCATCTGAACATCATGAACTCTGCAATGGATGCGTTAGCGGCTTGGAACGAACTTACCCGCACAATTAACCAGTTTAGGCTTGAGACACCGGCACTGGCGCAAGATACCAACTTGCAAGACTTCGATAAATCAATGCAGCTTTCTGCACTCGCATTTTTGCTATTAATTTGCTCTGCGGAAAAATACACTATAAGCGACGCCGAAACGGCAATAATTAATACAATTCTTGGCGAAACTTATTCAAGTACACACTACAACAACCTCTTATATAACGCGAAAAGCCGAGATTTTCTACATAACTCGGCCATTTCGATCTTCACCTGCATGATGCAGATCGCTGCAAATTGGCAGCTTAGCCAAACCGGCGATTATATTGCAGCCAACGATCTCGTCATTCCGACGGTGGAAAAGATGGCATACGCGCTTTTCCTTGCAGACAACGCGATAAAACAGCAAGAGCTCGATGAGCTTTCCAAGCTTACTGGGCCGCTTCGGAATGTCGCTCAAGACTTGGATGCCGAACTAAAAGCCAAGAGAGCCGCTTTAGAGGCAAAGCCCGACGTTAATACCCACGCGGCTTCAAATGTGTCCGCAAACGGCACCGCGAATAAATCGATTGGAACCAGCGCTGCGGACAATTTGGAAGGATGCCTGCAAGAGCTAAATGCCCTCGTAGGCCTCCAAAACGTCAAGCTCGAAATCGAAAGCCTCGTCAATCTGGCAAAGATAATATCGCTTCGCCGGGAGAAAAATCTGCCAGTGCCAAATGTCATGTTCCACTTGGTATTCACCGGCAATCCAGGAACCGGGAAAACAACCGTTGCACGCTTGATTTCGCAAATCTATCGGCATCTTGGGCTGGTATCCAAGGGTCATCTAGTCGAAGTTGACCGGTCCGGGCTCGTTGCCGGTTTTGTTGGCCAAACCGCAGCGAGAGCGCGCAACGTTGTCGATAACGCGACGGGTGGGATTCTGTTCATTGATGAAGCCTATGCCCTTAAGAGTCGCTCCGAAAATGATTATGGGCAGGAAGCTATCGAGACGATCTTAAAATTGATGGAGGACAGACGCGATGATCTTGTTGTGATTGTCGCGGGATACACCGACAAGATGGCCGAGTTTTTGGATGCAAATCCGGGTCTCAGATCACGGTTTCCAAGAGTTATCGAGTTTTCCGACTATACTGCCGAGGAAATGCTCGAAATATTTCTGCGCGCGGCCCGAAAAGATCACTACGAAATCAGCGCCGATGCTAAAGCGCTGATACTTGAGGCATTTCAGGCTCGCAGCAATTCAAAGCCTGCTTCATTCGCAAACGGTCGCGAAGCTAGAAATCTGTTCGAGCGGGTGATCATGATGCAGGCCAACAGGATTGCCACTTCAATACAGATCACGGAAATAGAACTTATCACGGTTGACCGCCGTGACGTCGAACTGGCACTTACCTCACCAGCAAAGGAATTGAACGCGTTTGCAGATTCGGGCTGATTGGCAGCGTCTACACTACTCTCCCGTCTCTTCAGTTCGGACGGCAAGTCTCACCGCGCCGGCACCGCCTTCAGATAGGCGGCGATCGCCTCGCGGTCCGAGGCCGGCAGGCGGGCGATGTTTTGCTGGACTTCGGCCATCGAGCCGCCGACACTATCGAAATCGGGGGTGAAGCCGGTCTCCAGGTAGTTGGCGATATCGCCGGCGCTCCAGCCGCCCATGGATTTCGAACCGGGGGTGATGTCGGGGATGCGGCCCTTGCCTTCCGGGTTCGGGGCGCCGGCGAGCCACTGGTCCCTCAGAAAGCCGCCAAGCCCATCGCGCGGTGTGTGGCACTCGCCACAATGGCCGGAGCCTTCTACCAGATACTGGCCGCGCTTGATCTTGTCGTCGGCATTGGCGATGACAACGCGGGGCTGATCGTTGAAATAGAGGAACTTCCAGCCACCAAGCGCCAGCCTGATGTTGAAGGCGAACGGCAGTTCATGCGGCGGCGCGACGTTGTTGCTCTTCGGTAGTGTCTTCAAGAAACCCCAGAGGTCGTTGATGTCCTTGTCGCTCATACGCGTATAGGAGCCGTAGGGGAAAGCCGGATAGAGATGTTCGCCGTTTTTCCCGACGCCGCGCTTCATGGCGTTGCCGAACTCCGCAAGCGTCCAACTGCCAAGGCCGGCATTTTCATCCGGTGAGATATTGGGGACATGAAAGATGCCGAAGGGACTCTTCAGCGCCAGCCCACCCGACAGAACCAGTTTGGCATCGCCCTGCGCACCCGGCGCGGCATGGCAGCTCGTACAGCCGCCTGCCCAGAACACCTGTTCGCCATTCTTGATATCGGGATCGCCCAAATTCGCCCAATGGCTGGCCGGCAAAGGCGACGGCGCGGTGATGACATAGAAAGCGCCGAAGCCGAAGATGACGACGCCGATCAGACAGAGCAGCCACCGGACAAATCGCGCAACCATGCCTCGCACTCCCCGCATTCAGCGTGCATCGAGAAATACTAAAATCCGCATCGGCAGCAAAGCCGATGCGGATGCTTGAATTGATTTCGGGCTATGCCGACCTACCGCTCAGTCCTTCTTGATGCGGTAGGCCTGATGACAGGCGCCGCAATCGCCGCCCAAGGTCTTCAGCGTGGCACCGACGCCAGCCTGATCGGCCGGGAGCTGGGCAAGTGCGGTCTCGGCGTTGCTGGAGAGCTTGTTAGCCTTGGCCTTGAAGTCACTGAAGTTATCCCAGATCTTCGGATTGACCTCGGCATCGGTCTTGTCGCTGTTCGGGCCAAAATGGTCAGGGAAAGCCTTGGCGTTCTCGGCGATCGTCATCAGCGCGGCCTTGACGACCTCGGCGTCGTAGGGCTTGTCGCCCTTGGCGATGGCGCCGAGAGCGCCGGCAGCACCGCCGACCTTCTTCATCACGGCTATACGGGAATCATGCGTGCCATCGGCCGCAACGACGGAACCAAAGGCGACGCCGGCTAAAACCGTCGCAGCCACAATTGCTTTCCATTTCATACATCTCTCCTACGTGATCAGGACCGCAAATGCGGCCGGCGCGTTGTCACGGCCCACATGTTTGCCGGTTTCCGCGCCGGCAATGAAGTCACAAAGTGGTGAGAGCTGAGCAAAATCAGCGTCATATTTCAGACATATACCAGATTTCGCGCCGGAAATCACGTCGCCCTCCATCCCTCCCAGACGGTGAAGACGGAAACTGCGAAAAGGAGCAGGCCGGCGACGCGGCCGGCAAAGGCGGTCGCCTGGGGATTGGCGACCAGCAGATCACGGCTGCGTCCGGCGGTGACCGCGAGCCCGCCATAGACGGCAAACTGCGTGACAATGGTCATCAGCCCCATGATAGTCGCTTGTACCCAGATCGGGCCGTAATCCGGTTTCAGAAACTGCGGATAGACGGCGAACACGAAGAGGTAGGCCTTGGGATTCATCATGCAGGTCACCGCTCCCTGACGAAAGGCCCGCCAGGTGGAGCGGCTGCCGGCTGGTCCGTCGTGGCCGACCGTGATCGAGCTGCGCATCAACGTGATGCCGATAAAGGCCATGTAGGCGGCGCCGGCAACGAGCAGCGGATTGAAGAGGATCGGTACGAAATGCATCAGTAGGCCGACGCCAAGCGCGCCGTTCAGCGAATGCACTACGCCGCCGAGCATGATGCCGCCGGTGGCGGCCAATCCTCTGTTGCGTCCGCCGGTCAGCGCATTGGCGAGTACGAAGAGCATATCCATGCCCGGCACGATGATGATGCCGAAGAGGAGGAGAAAGAAGAGCCAGAGATTTTCGCTGTAGTCCATGTCAGTTGCCCATTGTTTCCTGCGAGTGCGCCGCAGAGGAACCTGTTGATTTTCAAGCTAATAGGAAGTTTTATAGATCAACCCAACTGACAGGGTGTTGTCAGGAGCCTTCAAATCGCGAGGGTGAAATGCGCAAGGCGTCGCGCCTGTTCGAGATCATCCAGATCCTGCGGCTGGCGAAAAAGCCGGTGACGGCGGCTGTCATTGCCGAGCGGCTGGAGGTGACGGTGCGCTCCGTCTATCGCGATATCGTGGCGCTGCAGGCTATGCGCGTTCCAATCGAGGGCGGGCGCGGCATCGGCTATATCTTGCGCCCCGGCTTCGACCTGCCGCCGCTGATGTTTTCGATCGAGGAGATGGAGGCGATCGTGCTGTCGCTGGCGCTCTTGGAGCGCACCGGAGACAATGAGCTCAAGCTCGCGGCCAAGCGCGTCAGCGCCAAGATCGCAGGCGCGGTGCCGCCGCCGCTGCGTCAGACACTCGATGCCAATGCGTTGCATGCCTGGGGCTTTGCTGCCCCCTCGGCCGCTGCCATCGACCTCGCGCTGGTGCGCCGCGCCATTCGCGACGAGGAGAAACTCGATCTCTCCTACCGCGACGAATTGGGCCGCGCCACCGAGCGCACCATCCGTCCCATCGCCCTCATCTATTATTCCGAAACCGCCAATATCGTCGCCTGGTGCGAGCTGCGCCAGGCCATCCGCAATTTCCGCAGCGACCGGATCGAAGGCTGCGAGGCGACCGGACTGTGGTTTAAGGGCGAAGGCGATGGATTGCGACAGACCTGGGTGAATGGGTGGCAGATCAACACCTCAGCCGCAGCCGGCTGAGGTGTTCAGAGATGCTGAGGTGCGGTCGGGTCTTAGACGACCATGCCGCCAGAAACTTCGATGCGCTGGCGACGGCGCCCTTCATTATCGCATATGCTACGGCGGAGATGCGGATGGCAGCGGAATAGGGACAGGCGCTAGAGGGAAACCGCGGTCACCAACAGAATAAAAGCGAGCAATCCCAAGGCAGCGCGCGCGGCATGCGACCATTCCCAGCGGTCGCGCAGCATGGTCCAGTCCGGTTTGGTGGTCGTTTCGAGCCGATGGCCGCCAAATGGATCGTGGGAGAAGAAACCGGCCCCCAGCCCTTTCAGCTCGGCATCCTTGAGCCAGAAATTGTTGACCGGCTGCGTCAGCAACCAAAAGACGGCGTGCATGACGACCATCGCGGCAAAGGCGGCGGCGAACAGCCAGAAGGCCAACGTGTTGGCTGGCGTCAGGAACAGGAGAAGCAGAAGCAAAAGAGCACCGATCGGCTCGGTAACACCGCCGATCGTAAAGCCCGGATAATAAATGCGCTGAACCGTCAGATAGTCTTCCTTGGACAGCCGCATCTTGCCCGGCAATTCCAGCAAATGCGCCAATGCCAGCGCCATGGCGACTGCGACGACTAAGATTGTCAGAATTTGCAATGTCGGAAACATCGTCCGCCTCAAAGCAGCTTCGGTTCCTAAACTTCTATCGGTGCGGATCGTTCCCTACAGGTTCAAAGGTGCCGAAGGTCATTTAGGCGCCCTGTAGTGCCAACACCCTGTTCTCCTCACGTCCGAATCCTTCAATTTCCAGCCGGTCCTCGTAAACCGAGACGATCGCATAGGCATTACTGTCCTCGGTATCGACCATGCCTTTGAAATTGATGAAATAGGTGCCGTCGACAAAGCCGAAATTGCCTTCATGATTATGGCCGCTGAGGTAGGCGACGACATGATCATGTTCGGCGAGCAGCGCCAGCATACGGTCGCTGTCGAGCGCGTTATGCGAATTTTCCGGAAAAATCGGGTAGTGGTTCATGATGACCACCTTCTCGCCTGCGGCTTTCGCCTTGAGTAGTTTGGCGGCGAGCCAGGCATGTTGTGTATCGCTGATGGCGGCATTCCAGCGCTGCGAATTGGGCGCGCCAGCCTCATGCAAAGCCTTCATCAGGACCTTAGCCTCCGCCCGGCGTGGATCGCCCTCCGGCGAGGCGAAAAGGCTGATTTCATTGCCATCAAGCACGATGAAACGATAACCGCCATGAGCGAAGTCATAATAGGCAGACGGCATGCCGACACGGGCTGCGACTTCCGTCAAATGCTCCGGCGCGACGGCAAAGTCATGATTGCCGAGCAGAAAATGCCGCGCGTTCCGCAAGGTCTGGTAGACGGGCAAAACCGCGTCGAAACTCTCCCAGCGGCCGTCGATGATATCACCGAGAGTGACAACGAAGGCGAGATCGTGCCGGTTGAATTCCGCAATCGCCTCTTTCAGTTTGGCGAGGCTCTTCGCCGGGTAGCGATCAAGTGCAAGGTTGGGCTCCAAGGCGGCGTATTGCGGATCGGCGACGACACCGAAACGAAAGAGCGGAGCGGTGGGAGACGGCATGCGGCCTCGCTGAGAAAGTAGCCGACAGCAATGAGACGCTCGTCAGCGGCAGATACGAAAACACCCGACGCTATGCAGCGCCGGGTGTGAAAGCAAGCCGAGACGGCAAAGCTTATTTCGTGGCGGCTTCGTAGCGTTCCAGGACGTAGTCCCAATTGATCAGGCTATCGATGAAGGCCTCGAGGTATTTCGGACGCAGATTGCGGTAGTCGATGTAGTAGGAGTGTTCCCATACGTCGACGCCGAGGATCGGCGTGGCGCCATGAACGAGCGGGTTTTCGCCGTTCGGGGTCTTGGAGATTTCGAGCTTGCCGTTCTTGACGGAAACCCAGGCCCAGCCGGAGCCGAACTGGGTGGCGCCGGCAGCGGCGAAATCGGCCTTGAACTTGTCGTAGCCACCGAGATCGGAAGCGAAGGCTGCTTCGAGCTTGCCCGGAAGCTTGTTGCCGCCGCCGCCCTTCTTCATCCACTTCCAGAAATGGATGTGGTTGTAGTGCTGGGCAGCATTGTTGAAGAGACCGGCATTGGTGCCGAAGGACTTCTTCACGATCTCTTCGAGAGAGAGATCGGCAAGGCCCGCTTCAGCCGCCAGCTTGTTGCCATTGTCGACATAGGCCTTGTGGTGTTTGTCGTGGTGAAACTCGAGGGTTTCACGCGACATGAAGGGGGAAAGCGCTTCGTAATCATAGGGAAGTTCAGGCAATTCGAAAGCCATGGTCTTATCTCCTCTTGGCAAAAAATTGCGTCGGCAGGTGATCGGGAACATAGGAGGGGACGGTGTGAAGGGCAACCGGCGACATGCCAAAAAATCATGAGGTCGAGGAAAATTTACCCTTGTTTGCGCTGCTATTTTTGCCGCTCCTGGCATGGCGACGCCGATGGCGAAAAAAGCGATCAAATCAAGCCATGGTGAAGCGCAAGCGGAGCCGTTAGGATTTCCCGTCATATCACTCGATTTTCAAAGATTGCCCATGCTCATCGCCTGCCTGCACACCGCCGAAAGCAACATCGCCATCTACGACGAGGCGGCAAAGGAACTTGGCCTACCGGCCGGCGCTCTTCGACACCATGTCCGCGCCGATCTTCTCTTTGCCGCCGAACGGGCGGGCGGACTGACGCCTGAGATCGAGGCGGAAACGGCTGCGGTCCTGCAGCAGCTTGCACAGGACGCTGATGCCGTCGTGCTCAATTGCTCTACCCTCGGCCCTGCGGCACTGCTAGCGGCAAACACGTCGACCGCGCCCATTGTCAGAGCCGATGGCGCGCTCGCGGAAAATGCGGTGAAATCCGGCGGCAAAGTCGCGGTCCTCTGCACCACCGAGACGACCATCGCTCCGACTACCCGCCTCTTCGAAGAGGCAGCGAGAACGACAGGCGCTGAGATTGATCTCCGCCTGATCAAGGGCGCATGGGCACTATTCCGGGCCGGTGAACAGGACGCTTATCTGGCAGGGATCGCCGAGGCAACGGCCGCGGCCTATCGCGAAGGGGCGAAGACGGTGGTCTTCGCGCAGGCATCGATGACCGGTGCGGCGGCACTGTTGGGTGACGAATATGCGCGACCTATGACCGGTCCGACGGTAGCATTGGAGGCAGCTACGACCGCTATAGCCGTAAGCTGAATCAAGATAGAGCGCGGACTTGCGGTTTCAATATGGAGTGAAGCCCGGCAGTCAGTCATTGACAGCCTACCGACTAGTAGGTTAAGCGTTCGCTCATCTGAGGGCGAGGAGGATCTTAAAGCATCCGTAGCTTGCCTCTAAAAACTACCTACTAGTCGATATATAAAAAGGAAATCCACCATGCCCACTCCTCTTTCCTTGCTCGGCGAACTTCATACCGTCATCAGCTTCGTACCAATCGTTGCAGGGCTCTACAGCTTTGCCAGGCATGGCGGCATCAAGCCTGAGATGCGGTCGGGACATATCTATCTCGGTGGATTGGCGCTGTCGGTGGTGACCTCCTTCGGACTCTCATCCACAGGCGGGTTCAATCCGGGGCACGCGCTCGGCATCGTGGCTCTGCTGGTGGCATCAGTGGCAATTTTGGTGGGAAGAGTGAGCTTTCTCGGCCGGCTGCGGACTTATCTGAAGGCGTTCGGCCTGTCCTTCACCTATTTCCTGCTCTGGGTTCCCGGCATCAACGAAACACTCTCGCGGCTGCCGCCGTCGCATCCGATCGGCAACGGTCCGGATTCGCCGCCAGTGCAGATGGCTTTGCTCATCTGGCTGATCCTGTTTGCCGCCGGCAGCCTCCTGCAAGCCTGGACGATCCATCGCGGTCACGCCCTATCTCGGGCGAGAGCGTAAGCTGAGTGAAGGGCCGGCTTTTTTGGGCTGGCCCGCTATTTCCTAGACATCGCGTCCAAAGTAGACGTTCACCTCTGCGATCCTGTCGCCGGTAAAGCGGATCATCTCCACATTGCAAAAGCTGCCTCCGTCCATCTTTTCGGCGCGGTAACCGACGATCACCTCGTCGCGGTCCGGCACGAGATGTTCGATATGAATGGCGCGGAAGACCTTCTCCTTCGGCCAGCAATGTTTAAAATATTGGTCGCGGTCGATGTGATCGTCGCGCGGGCTGGAAAAGGTAAAATCGCTCGTCAGCATCGGGCGGACGACATCGGGATGTTGGGCGACATAGGCGGCATAGAGCCGCCGCACCGTGTCGCAACGGGCATTATCAAGAGTGCTCATGGCGCATCTCCTCTCTCTCTGGCGGCCGTTTCGGATATCGAGTTGGTCGCCAGCAATCCGATTGCAAAATGCAATCAGTTTTATATCATGAGATGACAGAACCGACAAGGCGCTTTGCGGACTTGGCATAGCCAGCGGCGTGGTCCAGACTATCGTCATAATCGACATCAACAGGAAGCCGTCGCCATGTCGGAGGCTCGTCAAATATTGGAAAAATTGCTCCGCCTTGCGGGGAAGTACCGGCTCGGTCGTTCCGATCTCTTCAGCCGCGGCGACCTGCTTGCCGGGCATATCCTCGCGGCCGGCCGCCGGGAATTATTTTATGCGTTGAATGCAAAGGCCAAGAAATGACTGCTGAGACACGATGGGAAGCGGCCGCGCCGGCCGAGCCGGAAACCGCTTATTGGATGCGGAATCTGATCATCTGCCTCATCGGCTCCTTTACCACCATCGTGGCGATGACACTGCTGCTTCCCTTCCTGCCGCTCTATGTCGAGGAGCTTGGCGTCACCGACAAGGCGGCGATCGTGCAATGGTCCGGCATCGCCTATGGCGCCACCTTCTTTGCCGCCGCCTTCGTCGCGCCTCTCTGGGGTCGGCTCGGCGATATCTATGGCCGCAAGCTGATGTTGGTGCGCGCGAGCCTCGGCATGACGGTGGCGATCTCGCTGATGGGGATGGCGGGCAGCGTCTGGCAGTTGGTGGCGCTGCGCCTGTTTACCGGGCTTGCCGGCGGCTACGCCTCCGGCTCGATGGTGCTGGTGGCGACCCAGACACCGAAACATCGCTCGGCCTGGGCGCTCGGCGTATTGTCTTCCGGAATCATGGCCGGCAATCTGGTCGGACCGCTGATCGGCGGCGCCCTGCCACCCATCATCGGCATTCGCGGCACCTTCCTGCTGGCGGGCGGCGTGATCTTTTTCACCTTTCTCGCGACCACCTTCCTGATCCGGGAAGAGAAATCGCCGGCGCGAAAAAAGGCAGCGAAAGCAAGCGGAGGCTGGGCTTCCATATCAGACAAACGGCCAGCCATCGCCATGTTGTCGATCGGCCTGCTGCTGATGCTCGCCAATATGTCGATCGAGCCGATCATTACCGTCTATGTCGCCCAGTTCGTCGAGGACGCTTACGTCACGATGATTTCGGGCGTGGTCATGGCTGCGGCCGCTCTGGGCAGTATCCTGTCTGCCTCATGGCTTGGCAAGCTTGCAGATCGCATCGGCCATTGGACTGTCATCATGGCGGCTCTCGCGGTCGCGGCACTGCTGTTGATCCCACAGGCTTTCGTGACCTCAGCCTGGCAATTGATTGCGCTGCGCTTTCTGATGGGCATCGCGCTTGGCGGGCTGCTGCCTTGCATCACCGCCGTCATCCGCCACAATGTTCCGGACGCGGCGGCCGGCAGCATTCTTGGCCTCTCGATCTCCTCGCAGTATGTCGGTCAGGTGGTCGGCCCCGTTTTGGGCGGCTTTATCGGCGGCCATATCGGCATGCGCGCCGTGTTTCTCGGCACCTGCGTGCTGCTGGCGATCGGCGCGATCTATTGCTGGTGGGTCAGCCCGAAGAAAGAGCCGAAAGAAATTCGTTAGCGGAAATCATTCGCGGTAAGGATGTATAGGCGTCGGCTACCATAGCCATAGGCCCTTTTGGCGACCTTCTGGATCGCGTCGCGTTCGGCGTCGAAGGCGGCAAGGTAACCTGCTTCGGTATTGGCGTCCGGAAAGACATCCGCTTCGACGAGAAACGGGACCTCAAACATGCCGTCGTATCCGCTAAACCGGATACGACGCGCCGAGGCATCATAACTGCGGCTGCGGTTCGGAAAGCTCAGACTCATCGCCGACCTCCTCTGAAACAAAGCGTCCCCGACGGTCCCGCAGGAACCGGCGGCTTCAATCGCTCCCGACGTCACCAAGTGAACCCGAACAACATTGAATAGATGACGAACCCGGTCGCCGCGATAACACAGAGCTGCAAAAACAGCCTGTAATAGTCGAAGAGATAGACAGAAGGGGGAAGAGATATTTTCATGGCGGCCTCCTCAATAGCTTTGCCGGCCCACCTCATTTTACCACAAATGCTATCTTCACACCGCCCAATTTAACTATGTCCGACCGCAGATGAAATCGACACCGGAGCGCGCGAGGGCTTCCAGCGTTTCGCGCGGCACATTACCCTTCCCGATCTAGGAGAAGGGTTTCACTCTTCGCTGGCGCTGCGCCCGTAAGCCCAGTCCATGTAAAGTTCCAGCGCCTTGCGGGCGATCGGACCCTGCTGGAATTCGCGGTCGTCGAGACGGTTGACCGAAACCACCTTGGAATAGTTGCCGGTGGTAAAGATCTCGTCGGCTGCCATGAATTGCTCAACCGAGAGCGTCTCCTCCCGCACGTCGAACCCTGCCTGGCGCAACAGGCCCATGACGCGGGCGCGGGTGATGCCAGCGAGGAAGGTGCGGTTGGCGACCGGCGTGTAGATGATGCCGTCCTTCACCATGAAAACGTTGGAGGAGGCAGTCTCGACGACATTACCGTTCATGTCGCGCGCCAGCGCATTGTCGAAGCCGCGCTTCTTCGCTTCCACGATCATGCGGCCGCTGTTCGGATAAAGCGATCCTGCCTTGGCGTCGGTCATGGCGGTTTCCGGCGACGGGCGGCGGTAGGGCGAGACAGTCAACGTCACGCCGCCATGGCCGCCCAGCGGCGCTTCGAACAGGCAAAGCGCGAAACAGGTCGATTCTGCATCGACGGCGACGACACTTCCCGCCGAGCCGTGTTCACCCCAATACATCGGCTTGATGTAGATCGGCGTCTTGCCGTCGAACTTCTCCACGCCTTCCCAGGCGAGCGCTTCGATTTCCTCAGCGGACTTGAGCGGCTTCAGGCCCATGGCGAGCGCGGAGCGGTTGACGCGCTGGCAGTGGAGGTCGAGATCGGGCGCGATACCGTCGAACCAGCGGGCGCCGTCGAACACGGTCGAGCCCAGCCACATGGCGTGCGATGTCGGGCCGATCAGCGGCGGGTTACCGGTGAGCCATTCCCCATCGACATAGGTCCAGGTTGTGGTGCGGGGGGATGTATCGACGGCCATGATGATTTCCTCCTGAAAGCGGCAAGAAGGAAAAACCCGCACAACCTGGGGGTCAAGCGGAAACTTCCGCTTGAAATCCATTCGCAACAAAGCGCCGGAAGCCGCATTCCCCGCGCAATTTTCATGCGCCGAAACAATAGCTTGACGAATGGATGAATCAGGAAAAATGATGGACGATACCAACTGCGGCAGAATGCGTGAGAGTCCCATGAAAGCGATGTATTACGAGGCCTTCGAGGCCACACCCGATATCCGTACCCTTCCCGACCCCACGCCCAGCGAGGACGGCGTCGTGATCGCCATCGGCGCCACGGGGCTTTGCCGCAGCGATTGGCATGGCTGGATGGGCCATGATCCCGATATCAAGCTGCCGCATGTGCCCGGCCATGAACTTGCCGGCAAGGTGGTAGCGACCGGTCGGGGCGTCGTTCGCTTCAAGGTCGGCGACCGCGTCACCGTGCCCTTCGTTTCCGGCTGCGGCCATTGCGCCGAATGCCATTCCGGCAATCAGCAGGTCTGCCCAAACCAATTCCAGCCCGGCTTCACCCATTGGGGGTCCTTCGCCGAATATGTGGCGATCGATTATGCCGACACCAATCTCGTCCACCTACCGGAGACGATCGACGACGCGACGGCGGCGAGCCTCGGCTGCCGTTTCGCCACGTCTTTCCGCGCCGTCGCCGACCAGGCCAGGACGCGTCCGGGCGAATGGATCGCGGTGCATGGCTGTGGCGGCGTCGGCCTGTCCGCCATCATGATCGCGAGCGCGCTCGGCGCGAATGCCATCGCCATCGATATTTCCGACGAGAAGCTGGCTTTCGCCCGCGAATGCGGCGCGGTAGCGACGATCAATGCGGCTGGTGTGGCCGATGTCACGGAGGCTGTGCGGGAGATCACCAAGGGCGGCGCGCATGTGTCTATCGATGCGCTCGGCCATCCCGTCACCTGCTTCAATTCCATCAAGAATCTCCGCCGCCGCGGCCGGCATGTGCAGGTCGGCCTGATGCTGGGCGAACATGCGGCGCCGCAAATCCCGATGGCGCAGGTGATCGGCCATGAGCTGGAAATCTACGGCAGCCACGGCATGCAGGCTTGGCGTTACGACGCCATGCTGGACATGCTTGCCGCCGGCAAGATCGCCCCACAAAAGCTGATCGGCCGCAAAATCAGCCTGGAAGAGGCCGTGCCGGCGCTGATGGCGCTGGACAAGGCGGAAGGTACGGGCATCAGCGTGATTACACGTTTTTAGGCATTCTCTCCCCTCCACAAGAGGTAGGCGAGAACGCTCCGCTTTCATTGATCGATGCAATGCCGCTGCTATCTTTGCCGATGGGCAGATATAGGAGGGGAATTCCATGACAGTGCGGTTCATCCTATCCATCGACGGTGGCGGTATTCGCGGGCTCATTCCGGCGCTCATCGTGGCCGAACTCGCGAAGCGGCTGAACGGCTTGCCGATGTACAAAGCCTTCGATCTGATCGCCGGCACGTCGACCGGCGGCATTATCGCAGCCGGGCTCACCTGCCCGCACCCTTCCGGCAACGGCGATGCCGCCTGCACTCCGGATGATCTCGTCAAGCTCTATGCCAAAGAGGGACAGGATATTTTCGGCACGACGCTGGTGTCGAAAATCATCAATCTCGGCGGGCTGGCGGAGGAGCGTTACGATGCGACGCCATTGGAAGCGAAGCTGCAGGTCCGGCTGGGAGCCGCCGAGATTGCCGCCGGGCTGACCAAGGTGCTGATCACGGCTTACGACATCAAGGCACGCCAGGCGCTGATCATGTCCAATTCCGACGATGAAAACAGCCATTTCCGCTATTGGGAGGCTTGCCGCGCCACCTCCGCCGCGCCGAGCTATTTCGAGCCGGCGCTGATCGAAAATTTCGCCAAACCCGTCGATGATCCGAACCGCTCCGTCCCCTTGATCGACGGCGGCGTCTTCGCCAACGATCCTATCCTCGCCGCCTATGTCGAAGCCCGTAAGATGGGCTGGGAGAGAGGCGGCAACTCTGTCGTGGTTCTGTCGCTCGGCACCGGCCAGCAGAACCGTCCTATTCCCTATCAACAGGCAAAAAGCTGGGGCGCACTTGGCTGGATCAACCCCGCCAACGGTACGCCGCTGATTTCAATCCTGATGCAAGGCCAGGTATCGACAGCCTCCTACGAGGCCAATTCGCTGCTCAACCCTGCCAAGACGAAGATGGTTGACGGGTCGACGCAGGTCACACCGGCCAATGTGGGCAAGCTTGCCTATTTTCGCATCGACGGCCCGCTCGTCGGCGCCAACGACGAACTGGATGATGCCTCTGACGGCAACATCGACGCGCTGACGAACGTCGCGGAACAACTCATCGCCCGCAATACGGCAGCGCTGGATGAGGTGGCAAAGCGCATCCTGGCGGTGAAGGGAAAATAGAAGGCGTCGCACAATAGCTCTCGGCACCTATCCCCGATCAGCGATCTCCTGGGCCATTTGCCGCACGAGGACCGGA
Organism: Rhizobium sp. LEGMi-198b; assembly: GCF_054114205.1. Classification (NCBI taxonomy): domain Bacteria; kingdom Pseudomonadati; phylum Pseudomonadota; class Alphaproteobacteria; order Hyphomicrobiales; family Rhizobiaceae; genus Rhizobium; species Rhizobium sp. LEGMi-198b. The sequence continues at coordinate 459,507 of NZ_JBSYVH010000001.1, forward strand.
TTTTCACCCCTGGCGATCTCGCCCGCGAAATGATCAAACTCGACGGGCCCAATATCGACAAGGTCCCAGTCCACTCGTACGGGCATACAATCTGATGAAGAGGATAAGTCATGGCGTGGTCTGCCGGCCAATATGTAAAGTTCGAGGATGAACGCACGCGTCCGGCGCGCGACCTGCTCGCGCAGGTGCCGTTGGAGCGCGTAGATCGCGCTATCGATCTCGGCTGCGGGCCTGGCAACTCGACGGAGCTGATCGTCGAACGCTACGGTGCCGCCGGCGTTTCCGGGCTCGACAGCGACGAGAACATGCTGGAGGCGGCCCGCAAGCGCATGCCCGGCACGGAGTTTCTCAGGGCCGATCTTGCCACTTGGCAGCCGGAAGAACCTGTCGATCTGCTTTTTGCCAACGCCGTTTTCCAATGGCTGCCTGATCACATCGACATTTTCGAACGGCTGATGGACGGGTTGAGGCCAGGCGGCGTGCTCGCCATCCAGATGCCAGACAATCTGACCGAACTCAGCCATTTGATGATGGAGGAGACAGGAAAAGACGGCCCCTGGAGTGAGGCCTTTGCCAGAAAGAGCGTGCGCCGCAGCCCGCTTCCCTCACCCTCGGCCTATTATAATCGGCTGATCGGCAAGTCGGCCCGCGTCGACCTCTGGCACACCAATTACAATCACCCATTGGAAAATGCCGCCGCCATCGTCGAGTGGGTCAAGGGCACGGGCCTGCGCCCCTATCTCGATCACGCCGGGCCTGAGCATCGCGACGCCTTCGCGGCCGACTATCTCGCACGCATCGAAAAGGCCTATCCGCCACTGGTGGACGGCAAAGTCCTGCTGCGGTTTCCGCGGCTATTTATGGTGGCGGTAAAGAAGTAGGCGCCATGTAGCATTTATACTGTGGCGACGTGCCTCGGAGCGCAACCCTTTCGAAAAGCGATTCCGGTTTTCTCGATCTTGGGTTAGAACATCCTCGCCCAAGCATCAGCACAACCGGCTGAAGGAGAAGATTCATGTCGTCCAGAAACCTGATCTCCCTATTCCCGACGGAGGTGCATTCGTGACCGGCTTTACCGTTCCCCCCGCTCCGCCGCTGACGCTCGTCATCTTCGGTGCAACCGGCGACCTGACGCGCCGGTTGCTGATGCCGACGCTGATCAACATGACTAAGGCCGGCATGTTGGGCGACGATCTGCGTGTGCTCGGCGTCAGCATCGAACCTGGTGGCGACGAGTTCCTGGTCGAGCGTCTTGACACCTTCCTCGCCACAAACGGAATGGAGCAAGCACAGCAGAGCGACGCCTGGCAGAGGTTGAAGACGCGCATCTCATATATTTCCGGAGACTTCACGCAGGGCGCAATCTATCAGGAAATCACCGATCGGCTGCAGCATGCGCCGAGCGCCAATGCCGCTTTCTATTTTGCCGTGCAGCCGCGCTTTTTCGGCGACATCACCAGCCGCCTGGCCGAGCATGGGCTTCTTGATGAAACCGCCGGCGTCTTCCGGCGCATCGCTATCGAGAAGCCGTTCGGTCATGATCTCGCTTCCGCACAGATGTTGAACGCGACGCTTCTGCACAGCGCGGACGAGAGCCAAATCTATCGCATCGACCATTTCCTCGGTAAGGAAACGGTGCAGAACATCATGACGACGCGCTTTGCCAACATGATGATCGAAGCCCTGTGGAACAACAACTACGTCGACCATGTGCAGATCACTGCCGCGGAATTGGTGGACGTCGGTACGCGCGGCAAGTTCTACGACGCGACAGGCGCTTTGCGCGATATGGTGCCGAACCATCTGTTCCAGCTTCTTGCCATGGTGGCCATGGAACCGCCGAACAGCTTCGACGCAGAATCCGTCCGCAACGAAAAGGGTAAGGTGCTAAAGGCGCTGCGCCACTATTCGCGAGACGAGGCGGCGAAAAACGCAGTGCGCGGCGCCTACACCGCCGGGCCACTCGACGGCAAAGACCTGCCGGCCTACACAGAGACGCCGGATATCGCGCCAGACAGCAATACCGAAACCTACGTGGCGCTGAAACTTTTCGTCGACACCTGGCGCTGGGCAGGCGTGCCCTTCTATCTGCGCACGGGCAAGGCCTTGAGGGCCCGTGACACTGAAGTCGTCATCACCTTCCGGCAGGTGCCTTTCGCGCAATTCCCCCGGGCAGCCGCGCGACCGGACCTGCCGCCGAATAAGCTGATCATTCAGGTGCAGCCGAACGAAGGGCTGCAGATGGGAATCTCCATCAAATCGCCGGGGTTGGTTCTGAAGACCTCGCCGATCGAGCTCGACTTCCGTTATGCCGATCATTTCGACATCGGTCATCAGACGGGCTATGAATCGCTGCTCTACGAACTCTTCGTCGGCGACCAGACCCTGTTCCAGCGCGCCGACAGTATCGAAGCCGGCTGGGCGGCCGTGCAGCCTTTTCTCGATCTCTGGGCCGACGGCGGCAAACCCGATCCTTATGCGCCGGGCAGCATGGGACCGGCCTGCGCAGACGAACTCATCGGACGCGACGGCCGCGTCTGGCATCGGATTGGAGACGATTGAGGCGTAAAGGGGAAGGCCGCGCAGCGCCTATCCCACTGCAAACGCTACCTCCAACCCCTCGCCCATGAAGGCGCGGTCTTCAGTGCCGCGCTGACCATGGCCAACGCTCCATTGCGCCGGCCAGACCAAGCGTTCAAGGCCGGTGGCGGAAGCTCCGTCGAATGAAGTCCATCTGTCATCGCCATGCATGCGATAAAGCATGCCGCCTGGCCCCATGCCGGCATGCAGAGCGATATCGACATCGAAGGACTGACCGGCTGCGAGATCAGGCCCGAACCAGTAATGCGGGCTGCGGCCGGGATCGCGACCAAGAATCAAGGTCAGCGTTTGCCTCGGACCACGCAAGCCGAGCCAGAACGGCGCGATGGCATCGGCGTTGAAGGCAGAGAAGAGTGTTTGGGCTGGCGGATGTGCCGCCTTCGGCATGCGGCCCCTTATCCGCAATTCGATGATGCGATCATTGGTCATCGAGCCGGTAAAGCTGGCTCGATGCATCCCGGGTGACAGGGTTTGCCAGCTCTCGGGATCGGCCGGCTTGAAAGGCCATTGCAATCGTTCGCGAACGATGCCGTCCGTATCCAGCACCTGATAGCGAAGACCGTCCGCATCGAGTGCCGCCTGGATGCAATGAAGATATTCCACGCCCTCCGGCATTCTATGCGCAGTGCCTGCGCCGGCGGTGCAAAGCTGCAGGACGCCGCGGTGAACCTGGACGTCGAAGGCGAGGATATGGCTGCAGACATAGGCCAGAACGTCCGCTTCCACCAGAATATCCCAAAATCGCTTGGTGTAATCCGGGCCGACCTCGCGCTGATAGGATCCGGAAAAACCGTTGATGGGGAAAACCGGGTGATGGCCGAGGACGATCTTATGGCGTGCATCTCCATGCTGTTTCAGCGTTGCCTCCAGCCACTCCGTCTCGACATGACCCTCGCCACCGAGACCGGTCCACAGCGTATGGACGAAAACAAGGAGGAGATCGCCGCGGCGCACCCAGTAAGACAGGCCTTCCTGGCCTGGCGGACCGTTTTGTGGAAGCTGCAGGACCTCGCGAAAGACCTGCTCGCTCATTTCATCATAGGTGGTGTGATTGCCGGTCGTGTGCCAAAGCGGCGTTTTCCGTCGGTCGAGCCAGCCCATTTCATGCTCGAACCAATGCCGCCATTGCGCCCTCAAGGCTTCCGGATCGGCGGTCAGGCCAATGATCTCGTCGCCCGGAAACAGGATGAATTCCGGCGGCGGATCAAGCCGGCGCAGGACGGCGTTGACGGCGACGAAGGTCTCTTCGTGCAGCGCGCCTGGAACTCCGGAACAAGAATCGCCATAGAGCACGAACCGATGGCCAGGCCCGTTCGGTAACAGCGATGGAATGGAATTGGCGGCCATGGGACAATTTGCAACCTGCTGAATGATCAAACAAAAAAGCCCCGCGATCAGACCGCGGGGCCTTCGTCACAAATGACAGCATATTACAGGAACTGGCTCAACCCCGGCACGGAATTGACGACCTCATCGACCACCTCATCGCCGGCATGTTCGCGGGCGGTCGCGATGGTTTCCTTGGCGAGCGAGGAAATTTCGCCCATGTTGAGACCGCTGCTCATCAACGACTGGCCGAGCGCCATGAGACCGCCGCCACCGCCAACGGCGCTCAGAAGGCCGCCGAGCAGACCGCCGGACGTTTCCTCCCCGTTATATTGCGCCACCAGATCGGACGCACCGGGGATGGACTCGATCATCTTGGTGACCGGGCCATCCGGGGCTTCGCGCTGTAGGAAGCCCAGCATCATGCCAACGGCCTTCTCTGCAATATCGGGTGAAATGCCGGCTCTCGTTGCGATCTGATCAATAATCTCGTTCATTCTGGCCTCCTGCCTGTTACTTATGACGTGAACGTCAACGTAATTGAATGCGCCGACCGACTCAAGTCTGTCCGGGTTGTGTGCGACACTACCGGAAGCATCACCATGAAGCGAACGGTTGTCCCCATTCAAGTCTCTTCTTATAACAGCGTCAGGACAAAACAATGAATGGGCCTCTGGCACCTCTCGCCCCTAAAACTTCTCGGGGGTTGCAGTGCCGCCGTCCAAAGGGAGACGACGCCTGATGCCGCAACAGGATGAACAGATTTTCGTCGGCGCCAGCCGCAATCCGGACGACAGCATCAACAAGGACGAATATCTGACGCTGAAATTCGGCAATCGCCACGGCCTCGTCACCGGCGCGACAGGCACCGGCAAGACGGTGACCCTGCAGGTGCTGGCGGAGGGTTTTTCCAAAGCCGGCGTGCCGGTCTTCTGCGCCGATATCAAGGGCGATCTCTCCGGTATCGCCGCCAAGGGCGAGCCGAAGGATTTCCTTTTGAAACGGGCCGAGGAAATTGGTCTGAAGCCCTACGAATTCGAACAATTCCCGGTGATCTTCTGGGATCTCTACGGCGAAAAAGGCCATCGCGTGCGTACCACCATCGCCGAGATGGGGCCGCTGCTGCTGGCACGGCTGATGAACGCATCGGAGGCGCAGGAGGGCGTGCTCAACATCGCCTTCAAGATTGCCGATGACAATGGGCTGGCGCTGCTCGATCTCAAGGATTTCCAGGCCTTGCTCAACTATATGGGCGACCATGCGAGCGAGCTTTCCAGCCAGTTCGGCCTGATCTCGAAGTCATCCGTAGGCTCGATCCAGCGTGCATTGCTCGTGCTGGAGCAGCAGGGGGCGGAAAACTTCTTCGGCGAGCCGGCGCTGAAGATTTCCGACATCATGCGCGTCAGCAATGATGGCTATGGGCAGATCTCGTTGCTTGCCGCCGACAAGCTGATGATGAACCCAAGGCTTTACGCCACCTTCCTATTGTGGCTGCTGTCCGAGCTCTTCGAGGAACTGCCGGAGGTCGGCGATCCTGAAAAGCCGAAGCTGGTCTTCTTCTTCGACGAGGCGCACCTGCTCTTCAACGATGCGCCGAAGGTGCTGATCGAGCGCGTCGAACAGGTCGTACGCTTGATCCGCTCCAAGGGTGTCGGCGTCTATTTCGTCACGCAGAACCCGCTCGATGTGCCAGAAACCGTGCTCGCCCAACTTGGCAACCGCGTGCAGCATGCGCTGCGCGCCTATTCGCCGCGCGAACAGAAGGCAGTCCAGACGGCCGCCGAAACCTTCCGGCCTAACCCGGCCTTCAACTGCGCCGAAGTCATCACCACGCTCGGCACCGGCGAAGCGCTGATCTCCATGCTTGAAGGCAAGGGCGCGCCCTCGATCGTCGAACGCACCTTGATCCGCCCGCCGTCGGGTCGCATCGGCCCGGTGACCGATACCGAGCGCCAGGCCGTCATCAACGACAGCCCGGTCGCCGGCCTCTACGACGAGACGGTCGATCGCGAATCCGCCTTCGAAATCCTCGCCGCCCGCGCCGGCAAGGCGGCCGAGCAGGATGCCGCCAAACAGGACGACGGAAGCGCCGGCGGCCGCTGGACGCTCCCCGGCTTCGGGGATGACGATGACAAACCGGCAAGCCGCGGCCGTTCCGGCTACCAGCGCGAAACGATTTTGGAAGCAGCGATGAAGAGCGCCGCACGTACGATCGCGACGCAGGTTGGACGGGCGCTGGTGAGAGGGATTCTGGGTAGCTTGAAGCGGTAGCGGACCCCTTCTCCCCTCGGGGAGCAAGTGCCCGAAGGGCGGATGAGAGAACGAGGAGCACAGCGACGAATATCGTAAGCCGTGCTCCAAAGCCTGCCCCCCAGTAACGCCCCCTCAACCCGCGCTGCGCGCGACCTTCTCCCCCGAGGGGAGAAGGCAGAAGCTTATTTCACTGGCGCAACGAGCGAGAAGAACGCGCCTTGCGGGTCGGTGCACTGGACGATCCAGCTACCGCCGGGGACTTCCATCGGGCCGTTGACGACCTTTCCGCCGGCCTCGTTGACGCGGCCGATAGCGGCATCAATTGCCGGGACATTGAAATAGAAGTTCCAGGCGGCCATCGGCATTTCCGCCGGCTTGGTCATGATGCCGCCGAAGTCGCGGTCGCCGATCTTGAAGATCTTGTAGGTGCCCATCGGACCCATGTCGAAATCGGAACTCGATTCCCAGCCGAACATATCGCGGTAGAAATCAAAGGCTTTCGGGCCATCGTTGGAATAGAGCTCGTGCCAGCCGATATAGCCGGGAGCATTGGGTTCCGGCGGCTGCCAGTCCTGGCCCGGCAACGGCGTGAAAATGCAGAAGGCGGCGCCATAGGGATCGGAGACGACGGCAAAGCGGCCGACACCCGGAATGTCCCCAGGCTCTCGATAGACCCTGCCGCCTTTTGCGGCGATCGTCTTGGCAGCCTCATCGACATTGGGCACACTGATGTAGCCGGTCCAGCAGGGCGGCGTCCCCATGGCCTTGGCCTCTTCCGGCAAGATCATCATGCCGGCGATCGGGCCGGCGCCGGCGCTGAACAGAGTATAGGCCATTTCGATTTCCGGCATTCCGGCATCCTTGGCGTCCCAGCCGACAACCTTGCGGTAGAAGGCTTCTCCTGCGGCCATGTCGGTGGTCATCAGTTCGTACCAGACAAAATATCCCTTCGCAGCCATTGTAGATCTCCCTATTGCTTGCGGCGGTAATTGGCGATCATGAATTCCTTCCAGCTTCAGTCCGGCTGGCACGAGGAAAAGATGCGTTCATTGTCGTCGATGAGTGTGATGGCTTCACGATAGCTGGCCGACTGCAGGAATGCGTGCTCTTCCGTCAGTTCCGCCTTCCTCGCGTCCCTCCTTTGCGATTGGCCGAGCCCCATACCCCGTAGTGCACTCAAGCGGCATCGCGATCTTTCAGATCCGCTCCTTGCGCTTTAGGCCCTTGATTTTGCGCATGTCGCTATCGCAAAACCGCTACACACTTTTGCGCGACATGCTTTAAACACGGCACTTCGGATATTTGTTCCCACGCGACCTTCCAAGGAAAGTCGTGCGGCTTGGGTTCATGCTTCAGTGACAGGAGGACTGCGCCTTCGAGGCATCGTCATATTCATCGTGGCGACGCACGAAATCCATGGTGCTGCCTTCGTTGCGGCCCTTCGGCGCATTGTCGAGGATCATCAGCGTGCCGATCATCTCCTCGCCGCCGCGGGCATAACTGGAATAGGTGTGGAAAATATTGCCGGCCTCATCCTTGTAGAACGCGCTGAGCCCGGGAAGTTCGTCGTGGCCGTTCTTCGCGTCCATGGCAGAGAAATTGTAGAACACCTTTTCGCCGACGAGCTGCTCTGCCGTAAAGGAGACGTGATAGTCGAAATTGAAATCGTTGGCGAAAGACGACACCCAGGGGAACTTCCAGCCCATGCGTTTCTTGTAAGCCTCTATCTTCTCGATCGGCGCGCGAGCAACGGCAACGAGGGTGACGTCGTGATGATTGAGATGCGGCAGGGCGCCATCGAAATGATCGGCGAGGAACGAACAGCCGGGGCATCCGGCTTCCCACGTCGGACCGAGCATGAAGTGGTAGACGATGAGTTGACTGCGGCCGTCGAAGAGATCGGCCAGCGACTTCTTCCCCGTGGGCGTGTCGAAAACGTAGTCCTTGTCGACTTTGACCCAGGGCAGCGCCAAGCGCTCGGCATTGATACGGTCACGCAAATGCGTCGCTTCTTTCTCCTTGGCAAGCAGTTCGCGGCGAGCCTCCAGCCACACCTCGCGTGAAACGATTTGGTTCATTGTCGCGCCCTCCTCCGGCGTCCACTTCTCACCAAACTTGACAAATGCATTGATATCAATATTAGTAAACCATGTCAAACATGATTGAAATTCCTTTCGAGACAACACTACTCGTGCGCGATACCTGCCTCTGCCTGCATGTGCAGCGCGCCGCTCGCGCTTTGGCGCGCCGTTTCGACGAAGCACTGAGGCCACTCGGACTCACCAATGGCCAGTTTTCCCTGATGATGTCACTGAACAGGCCGGAGCCTGCAGCCATGGGGCCGGTGGCAACGCTGCTCGCAATAGATCAGACGACGCTGACGGCGGCCTTAAAGCCGCTGGAGCGGCGGGGCTGGGTGAGCATTCTTCCCAATCCCAGGGATCGCCGTGCCCGGCTGCTCAGCCTGACGCCGTCAGGCAAAGCGGTGCTCGCGGCCGCTGTGCCGATCTGGAAGGTGACGCATGCGGAGGTGGAAGCTAGACTGCCCGATGGCGATGCGGACCGGCTGCGGCGGGATTTGCTCACGTTGGCTTAAGCGCTGTTTCGCATGCGCGGATCGGCGCCGAAATCGCTGCGTGCGAAACCGATGCGACTTTTCGGAAAATCGCAGAGTGCCTGAACGCCGGCCGGCGACAGCCGGATGCGCCAGGTCTGCCGTTCGACGGGTTCGCGGGCGGCGAAGGCATGGGCCGTCAGAAGGGCAATATTCTTTCCGCCTTGGGAATCCCTGACGGAGCGGTAGAGGATCGCCTGAATGCCCCCTGCCCGCGCCGCGTCGGCGAGCGACTGGCAAGCTTCGTAGCTGACGGGATCGGTCCATGCTTCGCGATCTCGATCCAACGGCGAGCGGGTAAGATCAATCGCCTCTTTGGTGCTGATCGCGGCGGCGAGGGCGGTGTATTCCGCCGCATTGGCAGGCAACGGCGTCTCCGGAGAATCGCTAAAGAAAAGCAGCCGGTAAAAACTCATTTCGGCCAGCGCCGTTTCGACCCGTTCGGAAGCGTAGAAGACGCCCAGGGTACGTCCCGCCCGTCTGAAGCGTGAGCCGTGAGGGTAGATCGCTCCGTAGCGGAAGGGAGTGGCCAACAGATAGTCCAGACCGGCGCATTCCGGCGGCAGCGCCGGCTTGCTCTCCTCCAGCAGATGTTCGAGAAGCGCCTGCTCTTCCAGCGTGTCGACCAGCTTCAAGGTCGAGACCTGATGCTGCGCCTCCACCAGTCGCCAATAGCGGCCGGAAATCGGCCGAGCCTCAGACGATAGCGCGGCGGGCGTCCAGATAGGCAAGGACATCGGTCAATCCGGAAATGGAGGTGATCTTTTCGAGCGGCGTTGCACCGAAGGCGAGATTGACATTGCGCAGCCATTGCCGCGCCACGGCCTCATCGCCGCCGACAATGGCATCGAGCGAGCGAAACAGACGTACGAAAAGAACGGCGAGTTCAAATGGCTTGCTGTGCCGCTCCAGAAGATGATCTTGCCGCTTCATGCGCGACACCGTCGCTTCCGAAACGCCGATGACAGCAGCGAGCATGCGGGCGTTCAAGCCCAGCCGCTCCGCGGCATTAACGACCGCCTTGGTGATGACTAGGGCCTCGCCCGGATTTGCGTGACCGATCGCTTGAGCAGATATCATGGCTATATCCTTTCTCAAGAAAACATATAGCAACTTTCTTGCAAAAGAAAAAGAGCGACATGCACCGAAATGCATATCGCTCCTCTTTTATGTCATCCGTTCCGTCAGTTCGGAAGATGAGAAAGCCCGTTCTCAGGCAACCGTGACCGGCACTTCCGTCGAGGTGCGCATGGCGTGGCTATAGGGGCAGACAATGTGAGCGGCAGCGGCGAGCTTTTCAGCTTCAGCCTTTTCCATGCCGGGAATGTGAACCGACAGCGAGACTTCGATGCCGAAGCCGGTGCCATCCGCGCGCGGGCCGATGCCAACCGTTGCCGTCACCTTGGCGTCTTCCGGAATCTTGACCTTCTGCTGGCCTGCAACAAATTTCAGGGCGCCAAGGAAGCAGGCGGAATAGCCTGCAGCGAAGAGCTGTTCCGGATTGGTGCCGGTAGCGCCGTCGCCGCCGAGTTCCTTCGGCACGGTCAGCGTGACGTCAAGAACGCCATTTTCGGAAACGGCGTGGCCTGCACGGCCGCCGGTAGCGGAAGCCTTGGTGGTGTAGAGGATAGGCATGTCAGATCTCCTTTGCGAGTTGGATGAAGTTTGTATATAACGCGATTTAATCGTTCGCAATATATTTTTGTAATTTGATTTTGAAAAATGAACCTGTGACAATGACGTCAACAAGAAACTGGCGGAGCAGCGATGACGGACAAGGTGCAGGAGCGGGCAATCCCGGATGAGGAAAAGCGGCTTGAACGGCAGCTCTGTTTTGCCGTCTACGCGACCGCGCATGCCTTCAATCGCGCCTACAAGCCGATCCTCGATCGTGTCGGGCTGACCTATCCGCAATATCTGGTGATGCTGGTGCTCTGGGAGAAAGGCTGTTTGCCGGTCAAGACCATCGGCGAGCAGCTTGATCTCGATTCGGGCACGCTGTCGCCGCTGTTGAAACGCCTCGAGCAAGCCGGCCTGATCGGGCGCGTACGAGACCCGAAGGACGAACGCCAGGTAATCGTTTCGTTGACGGAAAAGGGCGCCGGCATGAAATGCCAGGTCAGTATGATCATGGCAGCCATCGGCCAAGCCGTCGGCTGCGATATGAATGAAATGGCCAGTCTGCGCGACCGGCTGCAGCGCCTGAGAGCGAATTTAACGGCCGAATGACAGCCGTTAAATTCCACTCGTCAAAAACATGTCCAAGCTTACGCCTGCGTCACCAAGATCGGCGCGCGTTGCGGCACGCGGTCGTAGAGATCGATGACGTCCTGATTCAGCAGGCGAACGCAGCCCGAGGAAACGGCCTTGCCGATGGAGCGCCAGTCGGGATTGCCGTGCAGACGGTAGAGCGAATCCTGCTTATCCTCGAAAATATAAAGCGCTCGCGCGCCGAGCGGATTCTTCAAGCCGGGCTCCATGCCGCCGTTGGCGATGGAATATTTGACGAGTTCCGGCTGACGGGCGACCATTTCGTCCGGCGGGTTCCAGCGCGGCCATTTCTTGCGCCACTGGATGACACCACGGCCCTGCCAGGCGAAGCCTTCGCGACCGACGCCGATACCATAGCGCATCGCCGTGCCGCCCGGTTCGGTGACATAGAGGAAGCGCTCGCGCGTATTGACGACGACGGTGCCCGGCGGCTCACCCGTCGGATCGACAACGCGCTGACGATAATATCGCGGATCGATCTGCTCATAGGGTATTGCCGGAAGATGAAAGCCGCCATCATCCATGGCTGCATAGATCACAGCCGGGTCCGGCTGCTCGCCATTATAGCTGGAGAGCCAACTGCCTAAGGGGCGATAGTTGGAACCGTTATACTGCACGGGGCTGACAATCGGATTGCTCTCCACCGTGGAAGCGCAGCCGGCGAGCGTCGAAACGGCGCCAATGCCCGCAAGGGCGAGGAAATTTCGTCGGGAAAGAGAAGAAGGCAGGCTCATGTCGACAGCATCATTCCTGTTGGAAGGGCAGCGGGAACTCGAAACGATCCGATTCGGTTCCCCGCAAGATTCGCAGAGACAGGAATAAAACTAAAGAGGGCAGCGAAGCCCGGCTATCGCACTTATGCAACATCACGAAAATTTGTTGCAATCTGCCGTTACAGAACCACGACTTCGGCTCTTGCCGACACACGATTGTAGAGATCGATCACATCCTGGTTCAGCATGCGCACACAGCCGGATGACGCCGCCTTGCCGATCGACTGCCAATCCGGCGTGCCGTGAATGCGATAGAGCGTGTCCTTGCCATTCTGGAAGATATAGAGGGCGCGGGCGCCAAGCGGATTGGTCGGCCCCGGATTCATGCCGCCGCGTTCGGCTGAAACCGCCTTGATCTCCGGTTCGCGGGCCACCATCTCGCTCGGCGGCGTCCAGCGCGGCCATTTCTGCTTCCACTGGATGATGCCCCTGCCATGCCAGGCATAACCGGCCGCGCCAAGGCCGACGCCATAACGCATCGCCCTGCCGCCCGGCTCGACGAAATAGAGATAGTGACCCCTCGTATCGACGACGATCGTGCCGGGCCTTTCATTGGTCTGATAGTCCACTTCCTGGCGCAGGAAGCGCTGATCTATGCGCTTATAGGGGATGGCCGGCAGGGTGAAATCGTCTTCGCTCTTCTGCGCATACATGGCCTGATGCACCGGATTGGAGGTCGGCAGGCCGTAGGTCTGATTGAATTGCGTGCGGAAGAGATCGCGCGCTTGCGGCACCGGCTGGACCGGCAGGCGTTTTACCTTCTGTGGATCGATACCTTCGGGCTGGTAAAAGACAGGCGCTGTTTCCTGCACGAACCGGTCGGGATCGGTCGCTCCGGTATCGGGAATGATGCTGCAGGCGGACAGCGCGGCAAAAGCGGCTACGGCAAGCAGGCGACAGGAAACAGGCAGGAGATCGGCCATCATCGGGAACCAGTTGAATATGGATCGGTCAGCCACATGATGACCGGCGCGGCTGGCGCGAGGCTGGCGTCGCATGCGAAGATATTGCTCCAATAGGCCAAACTTCTGTTTTCCCTTGCCCTGGCTTGGGTTAGACCATTGGAAGACGGAGGATAGCATGAATATCGACAGTCTCGACCCGAACGTTTTTGCTCCGGTAAGCCGCGAGGCATGGCTCAAGCTGGTGGACCGGGCACTGAAAGGCGCGGATTACCAGGAGGCGCTGGTATCGCGAACGGATGACGGCATCGCGATCGAGCCGCTCTATGCCCGCCGCTCCGATGCCGCGCCATTCACCCGCCGGCAAACCGACAGACCTTGGGTCGTCAGCCAGCGGATGGATGATCCGGATATCGAACGCGCTTTCCTTCAGCTCGGCGAGGATCTCGCCAACGGGAGCAACGGCGTCAGCCTGATCTCGAAAAGCAGCCCCTCGGCCTTTGGTATCGGCCTCAACAACGAGACGGGGGTGCTTGCGGCAAGATTGGCGGCTGCTGTTTCCGGCAATTCCATTTCGCTGCGCTTGGACGGCCTCTCACCGGCCTTTGCCGCGGCATTGGCGGCGGCGCTCGAGAAGAACCAACATCGCCCGACCGTGCATTTCGGCCTCGACGTTTTCGCCTCCAGCACGACGCGGGAGATGACGGGCAGCTTCAAACGTCTCCATGACGCCGGATTTGCCGGAACCGTTTTCAATGCAGATGGCCGCGCCGTGCACAATGCCGGCGGAACGGAGGCGCAGGAACTGGCCGTCATGGCGGCGGCTCTCGTCGCTCATCTGAAACTATTGGATGACGCAGGCGTCGCGCCGGAAGTGGCCCTCAATATAGCAAGTCTCTGTCTGTCTGCCGATCGGAACCAATTCGTCACCATGGCGAAAGCTCGCGCCGCACGCATGATCTTTGCCCGCATCGCAGAGGTTTGCGGCATTTCCGACCCGCCGGTCGCCCATCTCTACATGGAAACGAGCTACCGCATGCTGACGCGGCTCGACCCGGAAACCAATATCCTGCGCAACACGATAGCCGTCTTTTCTGCCGGCACCGGAGGCGCCGACGAGATTTCCGTGCTGCCGCACAGCTTGACCCATGGCATTCCCGATCCGCTGGCGCGGCGCCTGGCGCGCAATATGCAGACCGTCCTGATTGCTGAAAGCCATCTCGACCATGTCGTCGACCCGGCCGCCGGAGCTGGCGGCATCGAGGCGCTGACCGAAGCTTTGGCGGAAAAGGCCTGGGAGATTTTTGCGGGCATCGAGCGGGATGGCGGGCTTGCGAAGTTTATCGCCAGTGGCCGATTAGCGGCGATGGTGCAGGAAGCGCGGGCAAATCGTGTGGCAAAGCCGATTGTGGGGACGACATTGTTTGCGATGAAGGCGGAGCGACCGGTTCCGGTTTTGGGGGAGTTGAGTCCGGTCGCAGGCGGGATGGGACTGATGCCGGTGCGATTGGATGAGGGAGCTGGGGCATGAAGGCGGCATTGGAATTCGCGGAGGTATCGGCTCGGTGACCACTATCCCCGACTTCAGCAAAATCGACTGGAAGAAACCGAAAGCGGTTATTTCAAAAACCGACGCCCCGGCCTGGCAAACTCCGGAGGGCATCGCCGTCAAGCGCGTCTATGACGCGGCGGACCTTGCCGGGTTGAACTTCCTCGACACCTATCCTGGCGCAGCTCCCTTCGTCCGCGGCCCCTATCCGACCATGTATGTCCAGCAGCCCTGGACCATCCGCCAATATGCGGGTTTTTCCACCGCCGAGGAATCGAACGCCTTCTACCGCCGCAATCTCGCGGCCGGGCAGAAAGGCCTCTCCGTCGCCTTCGATCTTGCCACCCATCGCGGCTATGACAGCGACCATCCGCGCGTTGCAGGCGATGTCGGCATGGCGGGCGTGGCGATCGATTCCATTCTCGACATGCGCCAACTCTTCGACGGCATCCCGCTCGGAGAAATGAGCGTATCGATGACTATGAACGGCGCTGTGTTGCCGGTGATGGCGCTTTATATCGTCGCCGCCGAAGAACAGGGCGTTTCCGAGGATAAGCTCTCCGGCACCATCCAGAACGACATCCTCAAGGAGTTCATGGTCCGCAACACCTATATCTACCCGCCGCAACCCTCGATGCGGATCGTTTCGGACATTTTCAGCTATACCAGCCAGCGCATGCCGAAATTCAATTCGATCTCGATTTCCGGCTACCATATGCAAGAGGCTGGTGCCACGGCGGATCTGGAGCTCGCTTATACGATCGCCGACGGCATCGAATATGCCCGTGCGGGGGTGGCTGCCGGGCTTGATATCGACAGCTTCGCGCCACGCCTCTCCTTCTTCTGGGCGGTCGGCATGAATTTCTTCATGGAAGTCGCCAAGATGCGCGCGGCGCGGCTGATCTGGGCCGCACTGATGCAGAAGAACTTTGCGCCGAAGGACGAGAAATCGCTGGCGCTGCGCACCCACAGCCAGACGTCCGGATGGTCGCTGACGGCGCAGGATCCGATGAACAACATCATCCGCACCATGGTCGAAGCCATGGCGGCAACGCAGGGTCACACGCAGTCCCTGCACACCAACTCCTTCGATGAAGCGCTTGCTCTGCCGACGGATCATTCGGCCCGCATCGCCCGCAACACGCAGATCCTTCTGCAGAAGGAATCCGGCACGACCGGCATCATCGATCCCTGGGGCGGCTCGGCCTATGTCGAGCGGCTGACGCATGATCTAGCAACCCGCGCGCTCACCCATATCGAAGAGGTCGAAGCACTCGGCGGCATGGCAAAAGCCATAGAAAAGGGCATTCCGAAGCTCCGGATCGAAGAGGCGGCCGCACGCACGCAGGCGCGCATCGACAGCGGCCACCAGACCGTCGTCGGCGTCAACTTCTCGCGGCCGGAACGAGATATCGAAGTCGACGTGTTGAAGGTGGACAATTCCGAAGTCCGCGCCCGCCAGCTCTCGAAACTGCAGCAATTGAAGGGCACGCGCGAGACGGCGGCGGTTGAGACCGCTCTGGAGGCTCTGACCGATGCCGCGCGCAACGGCACCGGCAATCTCTTGGATTTCGCCGTCAAAGCGGCGCGCGCACGTGCGACGGTCGGCGAAATCTCGCTGGCGCTGGAAAAGGCCTATGGCCGGCACGCTGCGGAAATCAGAACCATATCCGGCGTCTATCGCAAGGAAGTCGGCACCGCCGATCCTCTGTTCAACAAGGCGGTTGCCAAGGTGGAAACTTTCCGCAAGGCAAAGGGCGAGAAGCCCCGCATCCTCGTCGCCAAGATGGGGCAGGACGGACATGACCGCGGGCAAAAGGTCATTGCCACGGCTTTCGCCGATCTCGGTTTCGATGTCGTCGTCGGCGCCATGTTCCAGACGCCGGAGGAAGTGGCCGATCTCGCGGTTCGGGAAGGCGCCGACATCATCGGCGCTTCGTCGCTTGCCGCCGGCCATTTGACGCTGGTGCCGGAACTCAAGGAAGCGCTCAACCGCCGCCACGCCGGTCGTATCCTCATCGCGGTCGGCGGCGTCATTCCGCCTCAGGATTTCGCTGCATTGGAAACCGCCGGCGCAGACGCGATCTTTCCGCCGGGAACGGTGATTGCAGAAGCCGCGGCGGCGCTGGTGGACCGGTTGATGGGCTGACCGTTTAGGCCGCCACACTCCGGAAAAACTGGATGCTCTGTTCGATCGCACCCGGCAGCGCCGAGTTGTGATTGCCCTGAACCGTCGCCAATTCCATTTTTACACCGCCGGCAAGAGCACGCTTCGAAAGCAGCGCCGCCCGGGCCTGCAAATTGGTCTCTTCACTGGCGTGCATGACCTTCAAGGGGCATTTGAAGCTGTGGGCGTAGCAGACGGGCGAGCGCATCTGGAATTCGCGCGGATTTTTCGCGTTGAAGCGGATATCCTCCGGATAACGATGGAAGAAGGCGAAGGCATCCGGATTGCCTGAAATGGGTGTGGCCGCGCGGAAGCGTTTGGCCGACATTGCCGCCAGCATCGCCAGCGTGCCGCCGACGCTGTGGCCTGCAAGGAACAGACGATGCGGGTCGACGCCTGGCAGGTGGCGCAGACGATCGGATGCAGCGAGAACGTCGGCAACCTCGTCATAGAAACCCGAGAAATTACCCTTTTGGCCGTTTTCGCCGCGCATCGACGGGATCATGACGACATAGCCGGCCTCGACGTAAGGCTTCATCAGCAGCCAATGACCCTGACCTATGGCGTTGCCGCCGTGGAGGAAGAGCACGGCCGGCTTAGGCTTCGGCGTGCGCTCATAGCGCGACACCCAGGCAACGAGTTCCAGCTCGCCGCCGAGACCGCTGCGATAAAAAATCTGATCGGCGTCCGATGGTGCGACCAGCGGTTCATATTTGTCTGGCGCCGGGCCTTTGTTCAGAAGGTCGGTGCGGAACTTGTGACGCTCCTTGGCATAATCACCGGCCAGAAGCGGCGGATCGACCGACGCCTCCGCGGCTTTCGCGGCGATCTTGGGATCGGCAGCCTTGGTCTCGACCGTCTTTGTTTCGAGAACCTTTGTTTCGGCAGCCTTAGCGATGTTGGGAGCAAAAAGTGTTACGGCAAGACCGGCAAGAACGGTGCGGCGACCGGGGCGAAATGCGTTGTCTTCAGACGTTGTCATATGCTCTGTCCAAATATGCCCGGCAGTATCGAAATCTGCACGGGTTGAAAGCCGGGGCCAACTCACATTGTGGTGAGGAATCGACCTGACTTATTCATCAACGGCAGGAGCCTTGGCGTCAATTAGTGCCACCAAATTTTCCAGCCGATCCGCCTCATAGGGCGGCTTGTCGGGTCTCAGACGAGCAATGCGCGGAAAGCGCATGGCGACACCGGATTTATGTCGCGTCGAACGGTTGATCCCTTCGAAGGCGACTTCGAGAACGAAGCCAAAATCGCGATCGGCCCGCACCGCCCTTACCGGGCCGAAACGATCGATCGTATTGTTGCGCACGAACTTGTCGAGCACTTCCAGTTCTGCATCCGTGAAGCCGAAATAGGCCTTGCCTACCGGCACCAGTTGTTCGCCCTCCGGCGTCATCGACCAGACGCCGAAGGTGAAATCGGAATAATAGCTGGAACGTTTGCCATGGCCGCGCTGGGCATACATCAGCACGGCATCGACATTGTAGGGATTGCGTTTCCATTTGAACCACGGCCCCTTGGCACGGCCGGCGAGATAGGCGCTGTCGCGGCGCTTGATCATGACGCCTTCGATAACCGGATCGGGCGGAGACGAACGCAATTGGTCCAACTCCTCCCAGGAGGTAAATTCGACCAGCGGCGAGAGGTCGAAGCGATCGTGGGGTGCTGCCTCGATAATTTCCGTCAGCCGCTCACGCCGATCGAGGAAGCCGCGGGCACGCACGTCCTCTTCGCCATCGAACAGCAGATCATAGGCACGGATGAAGGCCGGATATTCCTCCAGCATCTTCGCCGTCACCGTCTTGCGGTTCAACCGCTGCTGCAGGTCGGAGAAGGTACGCGTCGGGCTGTTGGAGCGCGCCGTGCCGCCGATCAGCAATTCGCCATCGACGACGCCCTCGAAGCTGACGGCATCGACGATGTCCGGAAAGGCGCTGGAGATATCGTCGCCGGAGCGGGAATAGAGCTTGCACGTCATTCCCGCCCGCGAAAGCTGGACGCGGATGCCATCCCATTTCCATTCGGCGGCATAATCCAGGGGATCGAGCCCAGTGAGATCGCCAGGCTCGACGGGATTGGCGAGCATGACGGAATGAAAGATCGCAGGCGTCGCCAGCACCGGCTTGTCGCCCTTGCCCTCCAGCCATTGGAACAGGCTTTCATAGGGCGGCTGCAACCCGTGCCACAGTGTTTCGATCTCGGTCACGTCCTTGCCGCTCAGCTCCGCCAAAGCCTGCTTGGCAAGCCGCGCCGACACACCGATGCGCAGCGCGCCGGTGGCGAGCTTCAGGAAGGCAAAACGGCCTGACGTGTCCAGCCGATCGAGCAGGTCACGAACGAAGCTGCGCACCTCGGTACGCCCCAGCGCATTCATCCGGCGCACCACCTCGCCGAGCTTCGGCTGTTCGCCCGCCGGGCGGACGATATCGCTTTCCTTGTCCCAGACCAGCGAGATGGTCTCGGCGAGGTCGCCGACATAGTCATAAGAGTAACGAAACAGCACTTCGTCCATGCGTTCCAGCACGAGCTCGCGCAGCATGGCCGGCTTGACGTTGCGCACCTCCAGCGTGCCGGCGATCGCGGCGAGACCGTAGCCGCGATCCGGGTCAGGCGTCTCGCGGAAATAGTCGGTGAGCAGCTTCAGCTTGCCATTGCGGCTCGGCGTCAACACCAGGCGATCGAGGAGGTCGGCAAAGGCTTTCATCAGTCGCCCTCGTCTTCATAGCCGATCAGATGCAATGGCTTGGCCGGGATGCCCTGCAATTCGCACCAGCGCACAAGGGCCTCTTCGCGCCCATGGGTGACCCAGACTTCGCCCGGCTTCAGCTCCGAGATGGTCTCGGTCAGCTCCGGCCAGTCACAATGATCCGAAATGACCAGCGGCAGCTCGACGCCGAGCTGCTTGGCGCGCTGGCGCACCATCATCCAGCCCGACGCGAAGGCAGGGAGAGGCTCATGGAACCGCCTCGCCCAGCGGTCTTGGAAAGCCGAGGGTGGGCCGACGACGACAGCGCCCTTGAAGATCGATTGATCCCGGCTTTCGATCGTTGCCGGCAACAGCTCGCCGAGGACTATGCCCTGCCCGGCATAATAGCCGCACAATGTCTCCAGCGCGCCGTGAATATAGATAGGCTTGTCGTAACCTGCATCGCGCAGCAGCCGGATGACGCGCTGCGCCTTACCGAGCGCATAGGCGCCGATGAGATGGGTGCGCTCCGGAAATTGCCGGAGCGAAGCCAGCAGCTTCGCCGTCTCGTCCAGCGGATCGGGATGATGGAACACCGGCAGTCCGAAGGTCGCCTCGGTAATGAAGACGTCGCAGGCAACGGGCACGTAGGCGGCGCAGGTCGGGTCCGGCCGTCGCTTGTAATCGCCGGAAACGACGATGCGCAGCCCATCCTTCTCCACCGCGATCTGTGCAGACCCAAGCACGTGCCCGGCCGGATGAAACCGCACCCGAACGCCGTTGATGATCAGCTCCTCGCCGAAACCGACCGCCTGCTCGGATCCGGAAAAGCCATCGCCATAGCGTATCCGCATGATGTCCAGCGTCTTGCGCGTGGCGAGCACTTGGGCATGTCCGGAGCGGGCGTGGTCGGAATGTCCATGCGTTATCAACGCCCGTTCGACTGGCCGCACCGGATCGACATAGAAGCCACCGATCGGACAGAACAGCCCCTCAGGGGCGGGATACAGCAATTGATCCGGTCTCATAGGGGAGAGGATAGCGTGATTTGTGCAATTATGTAGCGATCATTGGCGCTTTTTGATCGAATCCGCATTCGGGTTGTCGATCAGGCAGGTCGAAGACGAGGACGTCCTCGCTATACGGCTTCGCCTTCGCAACGACGACACCGTTCGGATCGACGATCGCGGTGCTGCCGTAACTTAGCCAGCCATCGTCATTGCCGCCGACAACATCAGCCGACATGACCCAGCATCCCGTATGTTTGGCGCATGTCTGTAGGCCCGATAAGCAGGGCTTATGCCACTTCTCCGCCTTGTGAGGCCGCAGCATCAGGTTGACGGGATTGCAGATGAGGCCGGCTCCCCTTCTGGCGAGCCGAGCCGCCGTGTAGGGATATCGGAGATCGGAACAGATATTGATGCCGAAGCGCCAATCGCGGAGCGTCCAGACCGGAAAATCCGTTCCGGGCACGCAGCCGCTTTCCAGCGGATGCGCCTTGGCATAGACCCCGCATATCTGCCCTGCCTTTACGACAACAGCGCTATTGCAGATCGCCTCCCCGCGCCGCTCGAAAAGGCCGATGATCGCAGTCGTCTTCCCCGATGCACAGCGGTTGATCAGAGACTTCAGAGCGGGATCATCGAGAGACAACGCACGTCGTCTGGCAATTTCCTTGTCGTAGCTGTGTCCCTGAAGATAGCACTCCGGGAAAAGCGCGAGGTCGATGCCTTGCTCCTCCGCCCATGCCAGATCGCGTGCAAGCACATCGCCTGTCTTGTCGACGACATCAAACATTGCCAGGCGTTGAAAGGCTGCGACACGCATAGCGAAGGACTAACACGCTTCCTGAGTCGCCCACAGCGCGAAGCTGCTCGTCTACTTCATCATCCGCTCGAACCGTCGATCCGGCACCAGCCATATGCAGGCGACGATGAAATAGATGCCGAGGGAGATAAACGGGTTGATGGCGGCAAGTATGATAGCGACGATGTAAAGGCTAACGGAAATTCCGGCTTTACGATCCGAACCGAGCGTGTGGGCAAAATCGGAATCCCTGCCATGCACACGGATCAGCATCTGGCCGAGGATGTAATAGGCAAAACCGCACATCAGCAAGACGAAGCCATAGACCATCACGGGCGTCATGGCGAAGTCGTTTTCGTCCATCCAGCCGGTGGCAAAGGGCATCAATGACAGCCAGAACAGCAGATGCAGATTGGCCCAAAGCACGCCGCCCCCGACGTGTTTCACCGCCTGGAACATATGATGGTGATTGTTCCAGTAGATGCCGACGTAGACGAAGCTCAGAACATAGGAAAGCAGCGTCGGGATCAGCGGTACGAGCGCCTGCACCCCCTCGCCATGCGGCACTTTCAATTCCAGCACCATGATGGTGATGATGATGGCGATCACGCCATCGGAAAAGGCTTCGATACGCCCCTTGCCCATAAATCCACTTCCCCTCTTCGCGCAAAGCCCAATACAGAATCAATTCAAGGGCCGGCTAATAGGAGGCAGAATTACAGCGGACAGGGATGGGTTCAAGCGAGGCGATCGTAGGCGTTCGTCAGAATCCTCGGGATTTCCGCCGCTCCGACCGGCCGCGAGAAATAGAAGCCCTGGGCGTCGTGGCACTGACTCTGACGCAGGAACTCGAGTTGCTCGTCCGTTTCCACTCCTTCGGCGACGACCGCCAGACGCAGCAGCCGTGCAAGCGAGATGACGGTGGAGGCGATGGCGACGGTCGTCTCGTCGCGCGGCAACGCCTCAACGAAGGAGCGATCCATTTTGAGACGGTCGAAGGGAAAAGTCTTCAGCGCCGCCAAGCTGGAATAGCCGGTGCCGAAATCGTCGATGGAAAGACGCACGCCAAGCGCCTTCAGCGCCTGCATCACATGCAGGGCGCGCGGCACGTCATGCATCAGCGTGCTCTCCGTCAACTCAAGCTCCAGCCATTGCGCGCCGAGGCCGCTCGCCTCCAGAGCTTCGGTGACGTGCACGGCAAGCGCCGGATCGCTGAATTGCCGAGCCGAAACATTGACGGCGACCGTGACCGGCGGCAGGCCCATTTCCTGCCATTCCTTGGCCTGTCGACAGGCCTCGTTCAGCACGAACAAGCCGAGCGGGATGATCAGCCCGGATTCTTCGGCCAGCGGGATGAACTGACCGGGCGGCAGCATGCCGTGGCGCGGATGACGCCAGCGCACCAACGCCTCCAGGCCGACCACCCGGCCGCTCGCGACATCGACCTGCGGCTGATATTCCAGAAAGAACTGCTTGGCGCCGATCGCCTTGCGCAATTCTTCCTGCTCGCTCAGCGGCATGACGCCAGCCGCGTCCGATCTCTGAATATGATACTGCAGCCGGTTACGGCCATGCTCCTTGGCCTTGTACATGGCCGCGTCGGCGCAGGCGATCAGCTCGTCCGGCGTCTCCCCGTCGGCCGGAAAGGCTGCGACGCCGATACTGCTCGTGACGGCGACTTCGATTTCCCCGATCATCACCGGCTGCGTAATCGCCTTCTGCAGTTCACGCAGCCGCCGCGTGATGCCGGTGTCATGGCGCGATTGATGGACAATGACCAGCAGGAATTCGTCGCCGCCGAGGCGTACCACCATATCGGAAGCGCGCAGGCTATCGACCATGCGCGCCGTCAGCTCCTTCAAGAGCTCATCGCCGGCGCTGTGGCCGCGGCTGTCATTGACCTGCTTGAAATTGTCGAGATCGACATAAGCGACCGTCACCTTGCGGCCGTTTCGGCGCGCCTTGAACAGGATTTTCGCCATGTTCTCCTTGAGAAAGGCGCGGTTCGGCAGACCCGTCAGGTCGTCATGATGGGCCATGAAATAGATGCGATCTTCGGCGCGCTTGCGTTCGATGGCGATGCCGGCGATGTGGGTCGCCATGGCAACCAGCTCCAGCTCGCGTTCGGTCGGCTCGCGCACGGTGCCGGAATAAAGCGCGAACGTGCCGAGCACATTGCCCTGCGAGGTCATGATCGGCGTCGACCAACATGAGCGTAGGCCGAATTGCGCGGCCAGAACACAAAAATCCTCCCAGAGCGGATCCGTCTGGGTGTCGTTGACGAAGACTGGCTTGCCGCGCCAGGCGGCCGTGCCGCAGGAGCCGACTTTCGGGCCGATGGCGACGCCATCGATCAGACGGCTATAGGCAGCGGGCAGATTGGGTGCCGCTCCATGGGAGAGATGGATGCCTTCCGGATCCAGCAGCAGCACCGATCCTTTGATATCGGTAAGTTGATCCTCGACCATCAACACCACCGCCTCGAGGATCATCTCCAGCGGCTCGCTCTTGGCGATCATCTCCAATAGCTCGGCCTGGCTGCGGCGCAGATGCTCCTGGCGCTTGCGCTCGGTGATATCGCGTGAAATGCAGATCAGGCCGATCACCTCGCCGCGGTCATTGCGCAGCGGTAACTTCGAGGTCAACCGATAGACCGGCTTACCGCCGGTCGCAGAGGGAATGACGTCCTCCATATCGAGCCGCGGCTTGCCGGTAGCGATGATTTCCTGCTCGATACGGAAATATTTCGTCGCCCGCTCCAGCGGCACCAGATCGAAATCAGTCTTTCCGGTGATCGCGCTCGCTCTTTCCAAGCCGAGACTTTTTGCCGTGGCGGCATTGGCGAAGACAAAGCGGCTTTCCCGATCCTTGACGAAGAGAAAGTCCGGCAGCTCATGCACGATCGCCTTGAGGCGCAATTGCTCGATGCCATCGGCGACGTGGTGCGCGTTCGCCGCCATCAGCGCCTGCGTAGCTGCCAACAGGCGCTCCGTCTCGACATCAAGCGAACGACCACGCTCGCCTGTCCGCGCATGCTGAAAAGCCGGCTTATTCATGAGGCGCATTCTCCCAACCCGGCCGCAACCACGGCCTCCTCAAATGTCACAACCGAAACGCGATCATTATAGTTCGCGCTTCCTTCAAGCCTCTTAAGCAGATGGGTGAACGAAAGAATAAAAGGCGAAATAGCCGAAAAATAAGAGGCCCATCTTGGCAAAATCAGGCCTCTTTCCGTGCCAAATCGAGACAGATGCGCGTGGCACGTTTTCTGCTTCCGGAAGGCTCAATCCAGGAGTTCACATGGTCCAGCGTCGCGCGTTCCTCGCCTATATCGCCGCCTCGGCTGCAACCGGCCTATTTGCCCCGCGCGCCCTTGCTGCGCCGCTCGCCAAGATCGCGGGTGCCGAGATGCGCGGACCGATCGATGCCATCGCCTATAGGGCGACGCCGGGCACCAGCGATATCAGAAGCGGCAAGCTCCAGGCGATGATCGATAACGCCGCGCGCAACAACGCGCCGGTCTTCCTGCCGCCGGGCAACTACGATGTTTCGAACCTTTCGCTGCCCGACAATACCCGTATCACCGGCATTCCCGGCGCTTCGCGGCTCGTCTATGGCGGCGAAGGCCATCTGATGAGCGCCGACAAGGCCAGGCGCATCGAACTTTCCGGCCTCGTTCTTGATGGCGGCAACCGCTGGCTTGCCGACTATGCCGGCGGGTTGCTGCAATTTACCGGCGTTGATCAGGTGCTGATCGACAATTGCGAAATCGCCGGCAGCCGCAAACATGCGCTGCAACTGGAGCGCTGCGGCGGGCGGATCGAACGCAGCCGCATATCGGGCGCCGCCGAAGCCGGCCTCTATTCCGTCCAGTCGACCGGACTGACGGTCACCGGCAATACTGTCGAGGATTGCGGTAATGGCGGCATTCTCATCCATCGTTGGGACAAGGGCGCAGACGGTAGCATCGTCACCGGCAATCGCATCGCCCGCATCGGCGCCAATGATGGCGGCACCGGCCAGAACGGCAACGGCATCAATATTTTTCGCGCCGACGATGTCCTGGTCTCCGGAAACCACATCGCCGATTGCGCCTTCACTGCTGTCCGCGCCAATTCGGCATCAAACGTGCAAATCACAGGCAATCAATGCCTGCGCTCCGGCGAGACGGCGATCTTCTGCGAATTCGAGTTCGAAGGCGCCGTGGTCAGCAACAATCTGGTCGACGGCGCGGCAAACGGTATCGCGATTGCCAATTTCGACAAGGGCGGTCGGCTCGCCAGTGTCACCGGCAACATCATCCGCAACCTGTCTATGACCGGCCCCTACCCTCAGGAGAGCGGCTTCGGCATCGGAATCTCGGCCGAAGCCGATACGCTGATTGCTTCGAACCTCATCGAAAGCGCCCCGCTCTGGGGCCTGAAACTCGGCTGGGGTCCCTATCTCCGCAACATCGTCGCTACGGGCAATATCATCCGCCAAGCACCCATCGGCTGCGCCGTCTCCGTCGCCGACGGCGCGGGTGCGGCTGTTATTTCCGACAATCTGTTCCAACAAGTGGAAAAAGGCGCTGTCATCGGCTTTCGTTGGGAGAAACCGGCCTCCGGTGATCTGACGGTAACAGGGCGCGAAGATTTTCCACAACTGACAATAGAGAAAAACAGACTAGGATAGGCCTCCCTATCTCCAGTTTGGCTCTCGCCGCTCGAAGAATGCTGTGACCCCTTCCCTTGCTTCCTCTGTCTCCCACGTGTCCGCCAGTTGCGTGATGACATGGTCGATGAGCTCGTCGGTGATCGGCATGCCGAGGGAACGGGCCAATGCCTTGGCGCGCGCAGCCGCCTGTGGCGAGGCGGCGAGGAGATGGCGGATTTCAGATTCGATGGCTTCGTCCAGTGCATCCTCAGGGACGACGCGGGACAAGAGGCCGGCGGCGTGGGCTTGCCAGGCGTCGATGACTTTGCCGGAAAGAAAGAGCGGACGGGCCCTGGCCTCGCCGATGCGGGCAACGACATAGGGGCTGATGATAGCGGGGATGATGCCGAGGCGAACTTCCGTCAGGCCGAAGCGGGCAGTCGCCGCGGCAACCGCCATATCGCAGATGCTGAGGATGCCGACGCCGCCGCCGAAGGCATTGCCGTGCACGCGGGCGATCAGCGGCTTCGGCAATTCATTCAGGGCCTTGAACATCATCGCGAGCCGCCGGGCTTCAACGATGCGGCCGGCACGAGTGGCTTCGAACTGCGCCCGCATCCAACCGAGATCGCCACCGGCGCAGAAGCTCGCGCCCTCGCCCGTAAGCACCACGACGCGCACGCTCGCATCCCTGCCAAGATCGTAAGCAGCCTCGGTCAGGGCATCGATCATTTCAACCGACAGGGCGTTGTGTTTTTCCGGGCGCGCCAAAGTCAGGCGGGCGACGCCACGTTCCTCGATGGCGATGTGGATGGTTTGCGATGTCATGCGGCGCTCCTGAGGCTACGGGCAAAGGCGGCGGCGTGGGCAAGTTTTTCATCATCGAGGCCAGTCTCGAAGCCATGCAATGCCAGATAGTGGTGAACTGACACGGTATCGACATTACCTTTAGCGCCGGGCGCGAAAGGACAGCCGCCGAGACCGCCGGCGGCGGCATCGAACACCCGCAGACCGCGATCGAGGGCCACGCCGATATTGTCCAGCGCCCGGCCCGATGTATCGTGAAAATGGCCGGCCAGCATGGTAGCGGGAAGATCGGCAAGCACGGCTTCCAGCATTCTGTCCACCGCCTCCGGTTCGCCCCTGCCGATCGTATCGCCGAGGCTGATCTCGTAGCAGCCGAGCTCCCGCAATTGCCGAGCGACGCTTGCTGCATTCGCCGGCGGCACCGCGCCCTCATAAGGGCATTCAACGACGCAACTGACGTAGCCGCGCAGCGGAATACCGCGGTCGCGGCTTGCGGCCGCCACCGGCCGGAAACGCTCTATGCTTTCGGCGATGGAGCAATTGATATTGCGCATCGAAAAGCTTTCGGAGGCCGACGCGAAAATCGCCACCTCATCGGCGCCGGCGGCAAGCGCTGCTTCGAACCCCTGCATATTCGGCGTCAGCACGGCATAGCGGACGCCATGCTTCCGTTTGATGCCTGCCATGACCCCGGCAGCATCGGCGAGCTGCGGCACCCATTTCGGGCTGACGAAGCTGGTGACCTCGATACGCTCGAAACCGCAGTCGGAAAGCAGATCCACCAATTCGATCTTGGTGTCGGTGTCGATCAGCCGCTTCTCATTCTGCAGGCCGTCTCGTGGCGCCATTTCGACGATAGTGACATGGTTGGAAGGACGCTCGGTCATTGCGCATCCTCCGGCCGGAGCGACAGCAGGACGGCGCTTTCGCTGGTCTGATCGCCTTCGCCGACATGCAGGCTTTCCACCACACCGTCGCGCGTGGCCGTCAGCGTCAGTTCCATCTTCATGGCCTCCATGACGATCAGCGCCTCACCCTTCGCCACCATATCGCCTTCCTGCACCCGAACGATCTTGATGAGGCCGGGCATGGGCGCAACCAGCCGGTCGCCACCGGCGGCCTCTTCCTCGGCGCCATCCAAGGGGTCGGGCCGATGGAAATGATGGGTGCGGCCATCGAGGAACAGCGTCATGTCATGTGGCGTTTGGAAAAAGTCGGCACGCAATTGCTGCCCGTCGATCTCCACACGGCAGCCGTCATCATTGCGGTTGATGATGCGAACGGCGACAGTGCGATCATCGAAATGCACCGAGAAGAGATCTTGTCCTTTCGCAATCACGCGGCAGTTCGTATGGCTGCCGCTGTGATGCAGCGTAACAGGCCGGCTCACCTCGCCCCAAAGCTGCCAGGCGCCAAGCACCTGCCACGGGTCGCTGCCTGGCAATCGCGCCAAGGCTCCCGCCTCGAAGATGGCGGCGATGGCAAGCGCAATGTCGTCCGGGATTGATGCTGCGGTCAGCGTCTCCGCTTCGCGGTCGATCAGGCCCGTATCCGGATGGCCCGCAACAAAATCCGGCTGTTGGCTCAAGCCGACCAAGAAATCGAGATTGCTTGTTGTTCCGGCGATCTGCGTATCCTGCAGCGCTCGCGCCAGTTTGGCGAGGGCGGCTTGGCGGGTTGGGGCGTGGACAGTGAGCTTGGCGATCAAAGGATCGTAATGCGGGGTGATGCCGTCGCCCTCGCGTACGCCGGTGTCGATGCGGATATCGCCATCGGGAAATCTGAGGTGCGAGAGTGTGCCAGTCGCTGGCAGGAAGCCCCGCGACGGGTCTTCGGCATAAAGCCGCGCCTCGAAGGCCCAGCCCTCGATGGCAAGCTCGGCTTGGGTCTTCGGCAAGGGCTCGCCGCCGGCAATCCGCAATTGCCATTCGACCAGATCGACCCCGGCGATCGCCTCGGTGACCGGGTGCTCGACCTGCAGGCGGGTGTTCATTTCCATGAAGAAGAAACGATCCGGCGACAGGCCTTCGGAGACATCAGCAATGAATTCGACCGTGCCGGCGCCGCGATAGTCGATGGCCCGCGCCGCGCGGACGGCAGCTTCGCCCATGGCGCTGCGCATCTCCTCCGTCATGCCGGGCGCAGGCGCCTCCTCGATCACCTTCTGGTGCCGCCGCTGCAGAGAACAATCGCGTTCGAAGAGATGCACGACGTTGCCATGGCTGTCGCCGAAAACTTGGATTTCGATGTGACGAGGCTGGGTCAGATATTTTTCGATCAGCACCGCATCATCACCGAACGCCGATTTCGCCTCGCGTCTCGCCGCTTCCAACGCAGACGCGAAATCCTCCGGCCGGTCGACACGCCGCATACCCTTGCCGCCGCCGCCGGCCCGTGCCTTGATCAGCACGGGAAAGCCGATCTCCGCTGCCCGCTCCGCGAGGAACGCCGCGTCCTGCTTATCACCGTGATAGCCGGGAACGACAGGCACGCCGGCGCGCTCCATCAACGCCTTGGCCGCATCCTTCAGGCCCATGGCGCGGATCGAGGCCGGGGATGGGCCAATGAAAACCAGTCCGGCCGCTTCGACGGCCTCTGCGAAATCGGCATTTTCCGAGAGAAAGCCGTAGCCGGGGTGAATGGCCTCGGCGCCGAATTGCCGTGCGGCAGCGATGATCTTCTCCTTCGAAAGATAGCTCTCGCTCGCCGTTGCCGGACCGATATGGACCGTCTCATCGGCCAGAGCCACATGCAGTGCGGCGATATCGGCGTCGGAATAAACGGCGACCGTGCGGATACTCATCCGCCTCGCCGTACGGATGATCCGGCAGGCGATTTCTCCGCGATTGGCGATCAATATCTTCGAAAACATCGGCAAACCCTATTGCGCGGCGACGACCTCGACTTCGAGCAGCCATGCGGTGTCGAAAATGCCCGATATCACCACCGTCATCGCCGGGGTGAGTGGGCCCAAATACTCACTGCGGATCTCGCGGTTCTCAATCGTATGGTGACGGTCGGCGAGATAGGTGGTGACCTTGACGATATCAGCCTTGCTCATGCCCGCGGCCTTGAGCTGGGCGTCGACATTGAGCCAGACCTGGCGCGCCTGCGCCTGAAATCCGTCCGGAAGCGCATCGTCGGCAGTTGTCGGAATCTGGCCGCTGACAAACAGCAATCTCTCGAAATTTTCGAGCTTCACGGCCTGAGCATAGCCGCCGCGTGGCTGAGGTGCGTTCTTGGCATTGATGATGTCGCGTTTCATCTCAATCTCCTCACATCCTGAACAGGCCGAAGCGTGTGTCTTCGATGGGCGCATTGAGCGCGGCCGAAAGCGACAGCGCCAGCACATCGCGGCTCTTGCGTGGGTCGATGATGCCGTCGTCCCAGAGACGCGCCGAGGCATAGAGCGGGTGGCTCTGGGTCTCGAACATCCTGAGCGTCGGCTGTTTGAAGGCTGCCTCTTCCTCCTTCGTCCAAGGCTTGCCGGCGCGCGCCAGGGCCTCGCCGCGAACCGTCGCCAGCACGCCGGCCGCCTGCTCTCCGCCCATGACGGAGATACGGCTGTTGGGCCAGGTCCAGAGAAAGCGCGGCGAATAGGCACGGCCGGCCATGCCGTAGTTACCGGCGCCGAAAGAACCGCCGATCAGCATGGTGATCTTCGGCACCTTCGTCGTCGCCACAGCCGTCACCAGCTTGGCTCCGTGCTTGGCGATGCCTTCCGTCTCGTATTTCCGGCCGACCATGAAGCCGGTGATATTCTGCAGGAAGACCAGCGGGATCTTGCGCTGCGAGCAAAGCTCGACGAAATGCGCACCTTTCAGCGCTGATTCCGAAAACAGCACGCCGTTGTTGGCGATGATGCCGACGGGAATGCCGTGGATATGGGCAAAGCCGCAGACCAGTGTCGCGCCATAGCGCGCCTTGAATTCGTCAAAGCGCGAGCCGTCGACGATGCGCGCGATGACTTCGCGAACATCGTAGGGCGTGCGCAGATCGGAGGGCACGATGCCGAGCATGTCTTCCGGATCGTAGAGCGGCGGCTCCGGCTCCCGCAGCTCCACAGTTGTCGGTTTGTGGCGATTGAGATTGGCAACGGCCTGCCGCGCCAAGGCCAGCGCATGGGCATCGTCGCGCGCCAGATGATCGGCGACGCCGGAAAGACGCGTATGCACATCGCCGCCGCCAAGATCTTCGGCCGAAACCACCTCACCGGTCGCGGCTTTGACCAGCGGCGGCCCGGCAAGAAAGATCGTCCCCTGCCCCTCGACGATGATGGTCTCGTCGGACATGGCCGGCACATAGGCGCCGCCGGCGGTGCATGAACCCATGACCACAGCGATCTGCGGAATGCCGGCCGCCGACATATTAGCTTGATTGTAGAAGATGCGGCCGAAGTGATCGCGATCGGGAAAGACTTCGTCCTGATTCGGCAGGTTGGCTCCGCCGGAATCGACCAGATAGAGGCAGGGCAGATTATTTTCCGCCGCAATCTCCTGCGCCCGCAAATGCTTCTTCACCGTGATCGGATAGTAGGTGCCGCCCTTTACGGTGGCGTCGTTGCAGACGATCATGCAATCGCGGCCCACCACGCGGCCGATGCCGGCGATCAAACCCGCGCCCGGCGCCTCATCGCCATACATGCCATGCGCAGCCGTCGTACCGATTTCGAGAAAGGGCGTCGCCGGATTGATCAGCCCTGCCACCCGGTCACGCGGCAGCATCTTGCCGCGGCTGACATGGCGCTCGCGCGCCTGCGCACCGCCGCCCTCCGCGGCCCGCAAGACCGCCGCCTTTGCCACGCCGATCGCCTCTAGCATCGCGGCGCGATTGTCCCTGAAACGGTCCGAATGGGTGGTTATTTCTGACTTCAGGACGGTCATGCTGTATCACCAAAATTGGGGGCGAAATTTCAAAATCAGAGGGTCTCGGCAAAGAGTTCCCGCCCAATCAGCATGCGGCGGATTTCGGAGGTGCCGGCGCCGATTTCGTAGAGCTTGGCATCGCGCAGAAGCCGGCCGGCGGGATAGTCGTTGGTATAGCCGTTGCCGCCGAGGGCCTGGATGCATTCCAGCGCCATCTGGGTCGCCTTTTCAGCAGCATAGAGAATGCAGCCCGCAGCGTCCTTGCGGTTCGTTTCACCGCGATCGCAGGCGGCGGCGACCGCATAAACATAGGCACGGGCGGCGTTCATGGTTACATACATGTCGGCAAGCTTGCCCTGCATGAGCTGGAATTCGCCGATCGGCTGGCCGAACTGCCTGCGTTCATGCAGATAGGGCAGCACCACGTCCATGCAGGCGGCCATGATGCCGAGCGGGCCGCCGGACAGGATGACGCGCTCGTAGTCGAGGCCGGACATCAGCACGCGGACGCCGCCATCGATCTGACCTAGCACATTTTCCGCCGGCACCTGGCAATCGATAAAAACCAGCTCCGAGGTGCTGGAGCCGCGCATGCCGAGCTTGTCGAGTTTCTGGCCCACCGAGAACCCCTCGAAACCCTTCTCGACCAGGAAAGCGGTGATGCCGCGCGGGCCGGCGTCCGGCGCGGTCTTGGCATAGACGACCAGCACGTCGGCATCCGGACCGTTGGTGATCCACATCTTGCTGCCGTTCAGCACATAGCGGTCGCCGCGCTTTTCGGCGTGAAGCTTCATCGAAACGACATCGGAACCCGAGCCGGGCTCCGACATGGCAAGCGCGCCGATATGCTCGCCGGAGATCAATTTAGGCAGGTAACGCGCCTTCTGCTCGTCGGTGCCGTTGCGGTTGATCTGGTTGACGCAAAGATTGGAATGGGCGCCGTAGCTCAGGCCGACGGAGGCCGAGGCGCGGCTGATTTCTTCCATAGCGACCGCATGCGCTACATAGCCGAGGCCGGCGCCGCCATAGGCTTCGTCGGCAGTGATGCCGAGCAGCCCGAGATCGCCCATTTCCCGCCACAGCTCCATCGGAAAACCATTGTTGCGGTCGAACTCGTCAGCGAGCGGTGCGATGCGCTGACCGGCAAAGCGGCGCACGCTATCGCGCAGCGCCTCGATCTCCTCCCCGAGCGCAAAGTTCAATCCTCCAGCATACATTGCCTTCTCCTCCCGCTTTTCCCGATGCATGATCCCGGAATGGCTATGCGCCATTGAGGATCATACTCTCCTCGCGCCCCTCTTTGAGACCATCATGCCGCATCGGCAGGAACCTGATGCTTCTCCTCCGCTATTTCATAGGTCTTCAGCTTCTCGGCGATCCGCGCCATGACCTTGCGGGCCGCCGCCTCCTTGACCGGTCCGAAGCCTCTGATTTCATCAAACAACGACAGGATGGCAAGGGCCTCCGTTTCATTACCCGCGCGCAGGCCGTTGAGAACGCGGCCGGCAATCGCCTCGTATTCGCCGATCAACCGACGTTCCAGCCGGCGCTCCCGCATATAGCCGAAGGGATCGAAGACCGTACCGCGCAACCGCTTCATCGGCGCAAGCCTGCGTAGCAGCGGCAATATCCAGGGGCCGAATTCCCGCTTCTTCGGTCGGCCGTTCGGATCCTTGCCGGCCAGCATCGGCGGCGCCAGATTGAAGGCCAGCTTGAAATCGCCTTCCATCTCGTCGCGTAAATGCGCCTCGAAGGCCGGATCGGTCAGCAGCCGCGCCACCTCATATTCGTCCTTATAGGCCAGCACCCGCGCATAGGTCGTGGCGACGGCGAAGGGCACCTTGTCCGAAAGCCGTTCCCTGGCAGCCGCGGCGATTGCACGCTGGACGAACGCGCCATAGCGATCGGCAAGTGCGGCGTTCTGATAGGCAGTCAGATGCCCCTTGCGGTGGGCAATCAACTCGTCGAGGCTCATCTCTGCAAGTGTCTTGTCGGCATCCGGCTCCGTCATCATCTCCTTTACGGCCTGCGGATCATGCGCCAGCAGACGGCCCCAGTGGAAGGCCGAGAGGCTGGCTTTCACGGCGACGCCGTTGAGCTCGATCGCCTTCTCGATGGCTTCCAGCGACAGCGGCAGCAAGCCGCGCTGCCAGGCAAAGCCAGTGAGAAGAATATTGGTCGACATGGCATCACCGGTGACCTCGCTTGCCACATGACCAAAATCGAGGAAGACGGATTTGTCACTGACGGTCTTGGCGATGGTGTGCTGAATCGAGCCGATCTTGAAATCGAAATCGCGGTTGCGAACGAAATCAGCGACCGGTATGAGGCCGGTATTGACGATGGCCGTCGTGCGGTTCGAGGCACACAGCGTAATCGCATCCTTGGACGCGCCGACCACTTCGTCGGCAGCGAGCAGCAGGTCGGCGCCGCCGTTGACGATGCGCGACGAGGTGACGTCGGCTTCGCTATAACCAATGCGCAGATGGCTCATCACCGCGCCGCCCTTCTGCGCGAGACCGGCCATGTCGAGGATCATCGGCACCTTGCCGTCGAGATGAGCCGCCATGCCGAGGATGGCACCGATCGTCAGGATACCGGTACCGCCGACGCCGGCGATCGCGATGTTCCAGGGATGCTCGCCGATCACCGGGACCTCCGGCATCGGCACCTTGGCATCCGCGTGTTCCAGCGCCTTGCGTTTGCGGCGCTTGCCGCCATGGACGGTCACGAAAGACGGGCAGAAGCCTTTGACGCAGGAGAAGTCCTTGTTGCAGCTCGATTGGTTGATCTGCCGTTTGCGGCCGAACTCCGTCTCTAGCGGCTCGACCGAGATGCAGTTGGATTGCACCGAGCAATCGCCGCAGCCTTCGCAGACAGCCGGATTGATGAAGACGCGCTTGGCCGGGTCCTCCATCAGGCCACGGCTCCGGCGGCGGCGTTTTTCCGCCGCGCAGGTCTGGACATAGACGATCGCCGAGCAGCCTTCGGTTTCGCGCAGCGTCAGCATCACCTGATCGATATTGTCGCGATGCAGCACCTTGACGCCGGGAGCCAGGTCCGATGCCGCATAGGCCGAAGGATTTTCGGCGAGCAGATAGATCGGCGAAACGCCCTCGCCATGCAACTGACGGGTCAAGAGTTGAGGCGTCAGATAACCGTCGATCGGCTGACCGCCGGTCATGGCAACGGCGTCGTTGTAGAGCAGCTTATAGGTAACGTTGACTTTCGCGGCGACCGACTGGCGGATGGCGAGAATGCCGGAATGGAAATAGGTGCCGTCACCGAGATTGACGAACATGTGCTTCTCGTCAGTGTAACGGGCAATTGCCGTCCAGGGCACGCCCTCCCCGCCCATCTGCGTGAAGGTCTGGGTGTTTCGGTCCATCCAGGTGACCATGTAGTGGCAGCCGATACCGGCCATGGCGCGGCTGCCTTCGGGAACACGGGTGGATGTGTTGTGCGGGCAGCCGGAACAGAAGAACGGCGTACGCTGCAAGGGCGCGACATGCGTGCGGCTGATCTGGCCGCGTTCGGCAAGATAGGCGAGCTTGGCGGCGATCTGGTCGTGCAGCGAAGGATCGAGAT
Source organism: Rhizobium sp. LEGMi-198b (assembly GCF_054114205.1). Lineage (NCBI taxonomy): Bacteria > Pseudomonadati > Pseudomonadota > Alphaproteobacteria > Hyphomicrobiales > Rhizobiaceae > Rhizobium > Rhizobium sp. LEGMi-198b. The sequence continues at coordinate 494,356 of NZ_JBSYVH010000001.1, forward strand.
CCAGCTTGACGATGCGCCCGGCAATAGCCCGCGCCACCGCACCAACCGTCAGCGCCGCCGACAGGCTGAGATAGGGCTTGTCGTGCTCATCGAACTTGCCGACGATGCGCGGACGGACATCGGCGCGCCAATTGAAGAGCTGCTGCTTGATCTGATTTTCGATGATCTCGCGCCGCTCCTCAACGACGAGCACCTCGTCCAGCCCTTCGGAAAAATGCCGGACGGCTTCAGGCTCCAGCGGCCAGGGCATACGGACTTTCAAGATACGCAGGCCGATTGCGGCCATTTCCTTCGGGCCGATTTCGAGTTCGCGCAGTGCCTGCAGTACGTCCTCATAGGCCTTGCCGGAGGAGATGATGCCGAAGCGGGCATTGGGCACATCATGGGTGATTTCATCGACGCGATTGGCGCGGGCAAAGGCGATAGCGGCATAGGCCTTGTAGGTCTGCAGACGATCGTCCTGCATCAGCGGCGAATCGGGCCAACGCAGATTCAAGCCGCCGGGCGGCAGCTCGAAATCGGTCGGCAGCACGAATTGCCGCTTCTCGCCCGAGAGATCGACGGCGGCCGTCGTCTCGATCGTGTCGGCAATGAATTTCATGCCGACCCAGCAGCCGGAATAGCGCGACATGGCGATGCCGAGCAGGCCATATTCGAGGAATTCGTGGATCGAGGATGGATAGATGACCGGGATGACCGCCGACATGAAATCATGGTCGGTCTGGTGCGGGATCGTGGAGGATTTGGCGGAATGATCGTCGCCCGCGAAACAGAGGACGCCGCCATGTTTCGACGTGCCGGCGGCATTGCCATGTTTCAGCACATCACCGGAGCGGTCGACGCCAGGACCCTTGCCGTACCATATGCCGAGCACGCCATCCTTGCGCACGCCGGGCGACAGGCCGACTTGCTGCGTGCCCCAGATGGCGGTGGCTGCAAGGTCTTCGTTGATGCCTGGCTGGAAGGTGACATCATTCGCGTCGAGATAGGTCTTGGCTTTCAGAAGCTGCTGATCGTAGCCGCCGAGCGGCGAGCCGCGATAGCCGGATATGAAGGCTGCGGTGTTGAGGCCGGCGGCGCGGTCGCGGCGCATCTGGGTCATCGGCAGACGCACGAGGGTCTGCAGCCCGGTCATGAAGACGCGGCCTTCATCTGCTGTATATTTGTCGTCAAGCGATACGCTCGTCGCTAGCATCTGCTCTCCTCCCGAGATCGCAGTCACCGATTGCGTAAAATATCCTCGCCGAATGCCTCCTACCGCACCGGCGAAAATCCAGGCTAACAGTAGCATGCGCCATTGCTAATTTCCGAACGAAGGCAGTGCGCGGCCGGCATGATTCGCAAAGATTGAAGGGCTTTACGGATATTTTCGTGCTTGATCCCTGCGCACTCATCAAAAGCTTTCATTGCAGATATAAACCCGCGCCTCTTCCGTTTACCGAACGCCGCCAATAACCTCGCTTCGACTCGATTTTCGGAGACCGACCATGCTGACAATTTACGGCGTCTATCGCTCACGCGCATCGCGCAACTACTGGATGGCGGAGGAGCTTGGCATTCCCTTTCAATCCGTGCCCGTGATCCAGGCCAGCCGGCTCGGTAATCCCTTAAACCCAGAAGCGCCGGTCAATACGATGTCGGCGGAATTCTTGGCCGTCAATCCGATGGGCATGATCCCCGCCATCAAGGACGGTGATCTCGTCATGCATGAATCGCTCGCCATCAATCTCTATCTCGCCCGCAAGCATGGCGGACCGCTGTCGGGGCAGACGGTGGAGGAAGAGGGTCTGCTCGGCATGTGGACCATGTGGGCGGCAACGGAGGTAGAGCCTCATTCCGTGGCCCTCGTGCGCATATATGACCGCGCACAGGAGAACACCGATGCAGGCAAGGCTGGAATCGCGGTTGCCTGCCGGTCGCTGAAGCGGCCACTCGACGTGCTGGAAAAGCACCTGACGAACCGGGAATACCTCCTGGGCGATCGCTTCACCGTCGCCGATCTCAATCTCGCAGAGGTGCTGCGCTATGCGCAGACCGAACAGGCTTTGTTCGATAGCCATCCGAACGTAAAGATCTGGATCGAGCGCTGCCAGTCGCGAGCCGCCTATAAGGCAATGCAGGCAACACGCGGCAAGGAGCCGATCTGAGGCCGCTCAACGGAAGAGCTGCATGCTCTCATCCATCTCTTCTCTGATCCAGCTCTTGAAGGCGGTGACTTTTTTCGCCTCGCGCACGCCTTCCGCCGTGATGAAATAGTGGCCGATACCGGTTTTCGCGCGGATACCGAAGGGATCCACGAGGCACTTCTGTTGCAACGCATAGGCGGCCAGCGTTTGCCAGGCAAGCATTACGCCCTGGCCCGACATGGCGGCATCGAGGCAGAGCGACGCATCGTTGAAGATATGTCGCTCTTCCATGCATTTGCCGGAGAGGCCTGCCTCCTTGAGCCAGACATCCCAGGTGAACATGGCATGCCCGTCAATGACGGCGGGCACATTTAACAGATCCGCAGGCTGCTTGAGTTTGGCGGCGATCTGCGGTGTGACGACCGGAAAGATTTCCTGCGCCAATAGCAGTTCGGATTTCACGCCCGCCCAGTGCCCATTGCCGACCCGGATGCCGATATCGACATCCGATGTTGCCGGATTGACGAGTTGCGTGGTGGCGTCGATGCGGAGCCTGATATCCGGATGGCGCTTGGCGAAGCGATCAAGCCGATGCACCAACCAGCGGGCGGCGAGGACCGGCGCAACCGAGATGGTGAGGATATTGTCGTCGCGATGCTGTGCGGCGGTGACCGCCGCCGAGAGCGCCTGAAAGCCTTCGCCGAGCCGCGCCAGAACCGAGATACCCGCCTCCGTCACCGTCATCCCTTTCGGCGTGCGCTCGAAAACCGGTCGCCCCAATTGCGCCTCGGCCTTGATCACCTGCTGGCTGACGGCGCCGATGGTCACGCCAAGCTCATCGGCGGCCGCCTGCAACGACCCGAGCCGTCCCACGGCCTCTAGCGCCCGGAGACCATTCAGATGAACGCTGTTGAGATTCTTCATATAGAATATCTATATCAGCATGCCGGCATTCTCAATTGAAAAGCTGCCCGATGCGCGCGATCATCGCGGCATAAAACCCGAACCGCCACCGTCCCGCCGACTAACCGCCTCAGGGCGCATCATCGCGGAAGAACGAGGAGGCATGGCATGTCGATACTGAAGCTTTTCTTGAATCATCTGCTGCACGACGACAGCGAGCGGCAGGACGACCCGTTGCAGCATCCGGCTCTGGCGGCCATGTCGCTGGAGGAACTGGCCGATCTGCCGCTGACGCCGGAGAATTTGGGACGGAAGGCGGAGGGGCAAGATCTGAGATTGAAACAATGCGTATAACGCAGGAACAAGTCATCTCACGGCGCTGAACGATCCCAACCGGCTCTTCGGCGCCCGCTTCCGATCATGTATGTTTCCTCAACGATATCCGATCGGAACGAGATGGCGCAGTATGGCTATAGGCATCGATATTGACGCGATCTTCCAGCGCCTCCAACGCGCTGTAGCGGAAGCCCGCCTACCCGAGGTCGAGATCAGCACCCACTATGGTATGCCGGCGCTGAAGGTGGGCGGCAAGGCTTTCGTTTCCATCAAGAATGACGAGACGATCGTGCTGGCGGTGCCGATCGACCGCAAGGAGCAGCTAATCGAGATGGCGCCGGAGATCTATTTCCAGACGGATCACTATGTCGGCTGGCCGTCGCTGCCATTGCGCATCGCCGCCATCGGCGACGACGAACTGCAACTGCGGCTGATCGAGGCCTGGCGGTTTCGGGCACCGAAGAAATTGCTGGCCGCCTTCGACGCCGAGTGATCAAACCCGCTCGGCGTCGATGGCCCTTTGCACGGCCGGCCGCTCAAGCATACGCGCGTGATGGGCGCTGACCTTCTCAAAGCTAGCCCGATCGACGCCATCGCCCGGCAACCAACTTGCCAGCGTGAAGAGATAGCCGTCGGCGACGGTGTACTGCTCGCCCATCACCCACGGCCCTTCCAGCATCTTCTCCTCGATCAGCGCGAAACACTCGCCCATGTTTTGCGGCACCTTGGCCTTCATCGCTTCGATTGCCGCGGCATCGTCGGTCCAGCGATAGCCGCGCCCTTTGTGAGCGTGGTTTACATGGACGGTCGAGGCGAGATAGCTGTTGAAGGCCTGCATGCGGGCAAAATCGAAGGGATCGTCGAGTGGCGCCAACCGGGCAGCCGGCGCGATCTGGGCAACATAGGCAAGGATCGCCACGTTTTCCGTGACAACGCCCTTGTCGGTCACCAGAGCCGGAACACGTCCCTTGGGATTGATTGCCAGATAATCCGGCGAACGCTGCTCTCCAACGGCAAAATTGAGGCGCCGCGCCTCGTAGGCGAGGCCCGACTCCTCGAGTGCTATAAGGCTGGCGAGCGCACAACTACCCGGTGAGAAATACAAATTCAGCATATCCGTTTCCTCCTCGATTTCACTCGACGTTAGCTGCGACCGTGGCAATACGGAAGTGGCCAGCACTGATATCGATCATGAAAGCTTTTGATGGATGCCGTCTGCGCATCGCCCTTGTGGGAGGCACGCCGCCAGTCCGTTAGCCGCAGCCCGGCACATCCTCCAGCCGATACCAGACCGGGATACCGCGTTCGTCGGCGATGCGCACGTCGTTGTCGGCTCCCTTGGACTCGCCTGGGAGCCTGAGAACGCCCTCGCACAATTGCAGCAGTCGGCCGGCGGTCGGGTGGAATATTTCTTCATAGAGATCGTCGCCGATGCTTTTGCCGCCAGCAGCGTGCCAGACCGGCAAGGCGACCCATTCGCCGATCATAGGCACATGCCCCGCCTTGAACAGCGCATAGGACGGCTCCTCCAGCCGCATGAGATTCTCGGCCATCTTCCGGGGATCGTCTCCGGTTCCCGAACGATATGGCCCGGCAATCAAGATCAACATGTCACATCTCCTCTTCCCCGCATCATGCAGGATTTTGCACGAATATGCGCTAAATTTCTTGATTGTCGACTCATTTCTGATAATTTCACGATATTTCATGAATTATCGTGCGGAAACAGGCATGCTTACAATCCAGCGAAAGGCTCTCATCCTCGATATCCTGCGCCGCGACGGTCAGGTGATCGCCAAGACAATTGCCGATGATTTGGGTCTGTCCGAAGACACGATCCGCAGGGACCTGAGGGAAATGGCGGCGGAAAAGCTGCTGAAGCGCGTGCATGGCGGCGCGTTGCCGCTCGCACCGGAACTGCCGGATTTCTCAACGCGACGGGGCGTGTCGCCGGATGCGAAGCGGCAGCTCGGCGCCTATGCGGCGAGGATGGTCCGACCAGGACGGACGGTGTTTCTCGATGGTGGAACGACGACGGCGGAAATCGCCCGCCATCTTCCCCGGAATTTTGCCTTCACCGTGATCACGCATAGCCCGACGATCGCGGGCGAGCTGGAACATCATCCGACAGCCGACGTGATCCTGATCGGCGGCAAACTCTACAAACACTCAATGGTGGCGACGGGCGCGGCGGCGATTGCGGCAATCTCACTGGTGCGCCCGGACATTTTCTTCCTCGGTGTCACCGCTATTCACCCCGTTCACGGCCTTTCTACCGGCGATTTCGAGGAGGCCGCCATCAAACGGCATATCGCGCAATGCTCGGCGGAAACCTATGTGATGGTGACCCAGGAGAAATTGGATGCCGCCTCTCCCTGCCATATCCTGCCCATCACGGCGGTTTCGGGCATGGTCGTGCCGTCAGATATCAGTGAGGCGAGCCTGGCGCCCTATCGCAGCGCACAGGTTCCGATTTTCACCATCAGCGACTGACGCAGATGCGCTATGCACATCCAAGTTGGAGTCTTCTACCGGCGTTTTATGCCGCCAGTGCGGCCGCGGCTCTGATGTCGCCGACATGGATGCCGTTCCAGTTGCTGAGCGCCCTATTGGCCATTCCCATCAGACCGGCATGGACGTCACTGTCTTTTTCAAAGAAGCGGGCGAGCGCGGCTGCAACCATGGTTTCTGCTGCGCGGGCACTGCCATCATCGCATTTGACCGCAATCGCGACGCCCTGTTCAGGAATTGCTGCACAGAATACGCCTTCGGCGCCGGTCTTGGCGAAGATGCGGCTGGGGGCGACCTGCATCAGCTTGGTGCAGGCGCGGCCGGTGCCGGCAACATAGAAGGGTTCAGCCATGCAGGCTTCGAACAGGCGGCGCGAGGCCTTGGCGCGCAGCGGCTCCAGGCCGTTACCGGTCGCCATCTTGGCGAAGCCATGCGCCAAGCTTCTAAGCGGCACGGCATAATTCGGGATCGAGCAGCCATCGGTGCCGCAATTGTCGTAACCAAGCGGCGTTCCCGTCAGGCTTTGCATCGTCTCGCGAATCTGCCGCTGCAGCGGATGGTCGTAGCCGACATAGCCTTTGGGATCGATATGTTGATGGCAGCAGGCGCAAACGAAGCCGGAGTGCTTGCCCGAGCAGTTGTTGTGCAGCGCCGACGGTTTTCCGACCGTGCGCGCCTGGTGGATGATCGCCTTCTGCTCGAAAGACCAATGTGCGCCGCATTCCAGCGCGCTGACGTCCCGCCCGGCGCGGGCGAGCATGGAGGCAGCCAGCGCCACATGCGCGTCTTCGCCGCTATGCGAGGAGCAGGCCAGCGCCAATTCCGTGTTGCCAAAGCCATAGGCATCCGCCGCACCGCTTTCGACCAGTGGCAAGGCCTGCATCGCCTTGCAGGCAGAACGCGGAAACACACCACTCTCAATGTCGCCGAGCGACAGCACCAACGTCCCATCGCCATCGACGACGGCAACCGAACCGCGATGACGGCTCTCGACGAGATTTCCACGGGTGATTTCGACGCAGACGGGATTGGACATGATGGGAAGCGCTCTTTGATTTGCGGAATACGCTACTGATAGCCGCTGCGCAGAGGATTGCCAACCGGCTCAGGAATCGATGACCGTTGACCGCCACCTCCTTCATATCATCTGGATTCAATACCAATAGCTTTGTGTATTATAATTGACAGTGAAATTCTGTGTATTATAGTACACAAATGATCGAAATCCGTCAGACCGCTGAGTTCGCTGAGTGGCTTGGCAAAATCAAAGATATCAACGCGGTTGCTCGTATCCAGGTGAGGATTCGTCGCCTCTCGCTTGGAAATCCCGGCGATGTAAAGCCTGTCGGCGAAGGCATCAGCGAACTTCGCATCGATTACGGCCCGGGATATCGGCTTTACTATCATAAACGCGGCCAGGAACTCGTTCTGCTCCTATGCGGTGGCGACAAGAGCACTCAGAACGCCGATATTGCAAAGGCCAAAGCACTCGCGAAGGAGGCTTGATCATGGCACTCGAAACCAAACCTTGGGATCCGACGGAACATCTGGACAGTCCTGAAGCCATCGCAGCCTATGTCGAAGCAGCATTCGAGGACGGCGACCCTGCACTTATTGCCGCAGTCATCGGTGACGTCGCCCGTGCCCGCGGCATGACGCAGCTCGCAAAGGAAGCCGGGGTCAGCCGCGAAACGATCTACAAGGCCTTCAGCGAAGGCGGTAATCCGACACTGGAAACGCTATCAGGCGTCATTCGGGCGCTCGGTTTGAAATTGACTGTGCGGGCAGCATAGCGTTTGACTTCAGAGCGCTCGAATCCGATAAGCGCAACGCCGCGCGCCGAGCAGGATGTGCTCTTCCCGCTCCACGCTTGCCCCAAGCGTCGCACGGAAGGTCTCGAGTTCCGAGCGGCAGAAGCCGACGCATGCGGTCGCGGCAGCGCAGATGGGACAGTGGTTCTCCACCAGCACAAGCGAACCGTCCTCTTCCTGCCAATGATCGGCCATATAGCCCTCGCGCGTGCGGATGGCCGCAAGCGTCGCGACGCGCGATGGTAGATCGGCGGAGACGTCGATCTCGCTGCGGTAGCGCTTTAAGGTCTCCGCCTCGCGGGCGGAAATGACCGCATCGACCGCGCCTTGCCCCAACTGCTTGGCCATGGTCGTCAGAAGTGTCGCGGTCAGATCGGCATGGCCGTCTGGAAACTGGCGGTTGCCGGCGGCCGTCAGGTGCCAGAACTGCCGCGGCCGACCCCTGCCGGATGCTGATTCCGTCACTGGCTCGACCAAGCCCTCCTCGCCCATCTTCGTCAGTTGCTGGCGCGCCGCTTCCGACGATATGCGGAGCGCATTGCCGATCGTCGATGCGAGCTGCGGGCCGTCGGTTTTCAACAGGATCAGAATTCGATTGACGGGCGATTGGCGCATTTTTCCAAGTTTTTTCTTGTTTTAACTTCGAGCCTGTGTGATTTTCCAATTTATAACTTGGAAAATAATTATTCGCTAGGGAAAATGCCGAGGATCATCCGATGTCGAGCATCCAAAATGCAGATACGTCTCGCTCCACCTCTCTCTTCACCCTCTTCTCACCTGAGTTTCTGCCGGCAACCCTGATGCTTGGCGGCGGTGTCGCCCTCTATGCCGTCGAATCCTACATCACCGCGACGATCGCGCCTTCCGTCGTTCGCGATATCGGCGGCCTGGAGCTGTTTTCCTGGATGACGACACTTTTCGTCGCGGCCGGCGTGCTCGGCTCGATCACCGTTGCGACACGGCCGAGAGGCATAGGCCTGCGCGCGGTCTATGTCGCTGCGGCGCTGATATTCGGAGTGGGAAACCTGATCTGCGCCATCGCGCCGGCGATGCCTGTCGTGCTGGCCGGACGCGCCGTACAAGGCTTCGGCGTCGGCATGCTCGCAGCCCTCGCCTATGCCTTCATCCGCTTCGTCTACCCCGAGCCGCTGTGGCGCAAGGCCTCCACACTCTATGCCGCACTATGGGGCGTGGCGACGGTGCTTGGGCCAACGCTCGGCGGATTGTTTTCCGCCGGCAGCGCATGGCGCGAAGCCTTCATCATCCTCGTGCCGGCGGCCGGCATCATGGCTTTTTCAGCGCGATGGCTGCTGCCGCGCGTCGAGGACGACCGCGCGGAGGGAAAACCGCCATTGATCCAGATCGCGCTTCTGCTCACCGCGGTCCTGCTGACGAGCCTTGCCGGCACAAGCGATCACGGATCGACGAAGATCCTGCTGATCGGCCTCGCTGTCACCTTCATCGCGGCAATGCTGATCCTTGAACGCAAGGGCAACGCGAGGCTGCTGCCGAAGGACGCCGTCACGCTCGCTCGGCCGATTTCCCGGCTTTATCTGATGATGTTTGCGATGATGATGGTGCTGACAAGCGACATCTATATCCCTTACTTCCTGCAGAGCCTGCACGGGGTCCCGCCGCTGGCGTCTGGCTATCTCGTCGCCCTGGTGGCGCTCGGCTGGACCGCGGCCGCCTTCATCAGCGCCTCGTTTTCGGGGAAGCAAGCCGCCCGTGCCATCATCGTCGGCAGCGTGCTTGAAACCGCCGCCACCGCTTCACTGATCGCCTTTGTAGCCCGAGACAATCCGACTGGAGAACTTGTTTGGCTTGCTCCCACCGTTGTCGCCATGTTTCTGATGGGCTTCGGTGTCGGCCTCGGCTGGGCGCACCTGATCGCAGGGATCATCCGCCTTGTCGGCGATGCCGAACAGGACAAGGCTTCGGCGGCCATTTCGATGGTGCAGTCGTTGGGCGGTGCGTTCGGAGCTTCGCTTGCGGGCGTGATCGTCAACAGCGCCGGACTTGCCGACCCCGGCGGCGTCGCCGGCAGCGTGTCTGCTGCCACGTGGCTCTATGCGTTTATGGCACTGCCGGGCCTCATCGCTGTCACCGTCTCGTTCACCCTCAGACCAGCTTCAGCATGATCTTGCCGATGTGATTGCTGGTCTCCATCAGCTTGTGCGCCTCGACGACGTCTTCGAAGGCAAAGGTTCGGTAAATGACGGGCGCGACGGTCCCTTCATCGAGCAGCGGCCAGACCTGGGAGTGGAGGTCGTCGCGGATGGCGCGTTTTTCTTCCGCCGTGCGCGGGCGCATGGTCGAACCGGTCACCGTCAGACGCTTGACCATGATCGGCTGCAGATTGGCCTTTTCGGCCACCGCGCCGCCAAGGAAGGCGATGATCGACAGGCAGCCATCCTTGGCGAGGCAGGCCAGATTCTTCTCGAAATAGGCAGCGCCGATCATGTCGAGGATGGCATCGACCCCATGGCCGGTTTCCGCCTTGATGACCTCGGCAAAGTCTTCCTCTTTATAGTTGATGGCCCGCTTTGCGCCGAGCTTTTCGCAGGCGTCGCATTTTTCCTTCGAGCCGGCGGTCGCGTAGACGATAGCGCCGAAAGTATGCGCGAGCTGGATCGCGGTCGTGCCGATTCCGCTGGAGCCGCCGTGGATCAGGACGCTTTCGCCTTCGGTAAGGCCGACCATCTGGAAGAGATTGGCCCAGACGGTGAAGAATGTCTCGGGCAGCGCCGCCGCGCGAACGGCGTCGTAGCCATTTGGAAAGCGCAACGCCTGCCCGGCCGGGAGAACGCAATATTCGGCATAGGCGCCGCCGTTGGCGAGGCCGCATACCTTGTTGCCGATGGCGAATTCCGTGACGCCACGTGCGACATCGACGACTTCGCCGGCGATTTCCAGGCCAAGGATAGGGCTTGCGTCTTTCGGCGGCGGATAAATGCCCTGGCGCTGGGCAACATCCGGCCTGTTGACGCCGGCCGCCTCGACGCGAACGAGGATCTCGCCGTCCTTGAGCACCGGCAGAGGCCTACGGGCAATCGTCATGACCTCGGGGGCACCGAAGGATGGCAAATCCACAAAACGCATTTCAGACGGCAAGGGCATGGCTCGTTCTCCTTTCCCAGCAAAGCAGTGGAGATAGTTTAGCGCATGCTGCTTGAAAAGAAGCCGATACGGGAGGGCGTCAATTCGTCTCGCCCAGACTCAAATATGCCACGCCGATTTTGTCTTCCTTCGCCTTTGCCTTGATGCCGGCAATCGAGGTGCTGACGCGGCTGATATCGTCGATGACCAGCCCTTCGGGCAATGCCAGGATGCCGATGGAGCAACGCATCAGCGGGAACAACGCCTCCGCGCCGCTGCGGTCGTGCCCGCGGATGCGGCCGGCGGCGCGGTCTTCAGCCGAATAGAATTCCAGGACGTCGGCGTGGAAATCGGTAAGCAGCCGATCCAGAACCTCGCGCAGTTCGTCAACATTCCAACCCGTCACGCCGATGAAGAAATCGTCGCCGCCGACATGGCCCAGGAAATGGCGCTCGGCGAAAAAGTAGCGCCGCATCAGCGCCGCAAACAGCGAAATGGCATGGTCGCCGAGATGGAAGCCGTAGGCATCGTTGAACGGTTTGAAATTGTCGAAATCGCAATAGCAGAAGTGCCTGATCTCGTCGCCGTCGCGACCGGCATTCTGCATGAAATTATGAATGGCGCGATTGCCCGGCAGGCCGGTCAGCGGATTCTGATCCTGGGCAATCTTGAGCTGCTTCTCATTGATGACCTTGATCAGCGACGCGGCCGAGACAATGCCGGCATAATGCGTGCCCTCGGTGACGATCAGGCAGTTGCTGCTTTCCATATTGGCAAAGATCGTCATCAGGGTATCGGCGTCGGAATCCAAACCGACGATCGGTGCCATCTCGACGAAATGCGAGATCGAACGTTCATAGACTTTGTTCTTTAACAGGTCGCGGCCGAAGGGCTGATAGATATATTCCTTGAGCCGGTATTCGTGAATGATGCCGCGCGGCTCGCCATTAGCATTGACGACCGGAAAATAGGCTCGCCGTGGATTTCGGCGGAAGAGTTCGAAAACGCTGTCGATGCTGTCATTCTCGCGGATGGTCGGCAACACTTCGATTTGTTTGCGGATGAGAATTTCGTCCAGCGATTGGCTGTTGCGGACCATTTTGCCGAGATCCTGTAGATGCGGGAAGCTGGGCTTCAGCTCGTTGATCAGCGTCGTCGGTCGGGCAATGAACCAGCCCTGGACGAGATCGACACCGAATTCGCGGCAAACCAGGAACTCCGCTTCGGTCTCGATGCCTTCGGCGATGACGCGCGTGCCAAGGACATGTGCGATATGGACGAGGTTTCTGAGAATGTGACGCTTGCGGGCGTTGCGATCGATATTGGCGACGAAATGCCGATCGATCTTGAGATAGTCGACGGGATAGTCCGATAACAGCTTCATCTCGCCGTGACCGACACCGAAATCGTCGATCGCAAGCTTGAAGCCGGCGTCACGCATTTTGGCGACCAGATCGCAAAATTCCGGCACGCTGGTATTGTCGAAGCGCTCGGAGAATTCGAAGCAGACAGAGGACGGCGCGATGCCGGCCTTCTTCATGTGCTGCAGCAAACCGTCGACCAGCATTTCACCCTGCGGGATCAGCCGGACATCGAGATTGAGGAAGAGGGTTGCGGTTCTGGCATTGGCAAGGGTCGCAAATTTCGCCAGTGCCCGGCTCGTCACCATCTGCTCCAGACCCAGGAGCTGGCCGGTGCGCTCGGCCTCGTCAAGGATTTCGATCGGGCTGTCGAAGCCGATGCGCTCCTGCCCGCGCATCAAGGATTCATAACCGAAAACCGCGCCGGTGCCCGTCTCGACGATCGGCTGGAAAGCATTTTCGATAACGAGCTTGGCAAGCGTGACAATCTGGTCGCTGGCATACCGGCGCAATGCACCCGGCTCGATGGCGGCAGTCAGGGCCATGCCCCTCTCCACTTAAGAATTTTAGATCTAAGTTTTTACGTAAAACTTTGGATTTGTCGGATTTTCGGCTCAAGATGCGTCACAACGGTCAACGAAACCTTTCCCCCATATGAAAGTTTCGTGAATGGTAAAAGGGCGTTAACCCATGGCCAAGCCGCCTCGATCCAGGGAGGCCGGTCATCTCCTGGCGGATGTTGTGGTTCTCCGCTCAGTTATGCCGGCGTCGTTCCGCCTCATAATCAGCGAACATGTCGGCAACGCACCGGCTGCTCTTCGCGACGCTATCGGGATCATTGGCTGCGTGGGGCACATCGCAAATCTCGCCACGCTTGCGCGCCGCATCCCACATGCGCAGAGCCTCGCGCACGACCTCGCTACTCGAAGCATACGTTCCGGTGTCAACGGCCGCGCGGATGCCGGCAGCCTGAAGCGGAGAGATGGAAACCGTTACCATCGGCATGATATTTCTCCCTTTTTAGTTCTTTAGAAAAACTCTTTGCTGGAGATATATTCCAATGCATATTGTCGGAGCTTCGAAGGCACATCTCAATAGATATGCATGCTCAGATAACTGCGCCTGCCGTAACGTCAGCTAAGCGCCACTCCGTTCCTCCACGGAAGCGCTCAAAGAGTAACGCCGCTCACACCTCTTGTCAAAAGTAGTAGTTCGTTACCCTCCCGTTACCCGCCGCTACTGCCTAAGAGCGAAGCCGAAGGCCATCAGCGTCCAACCTTGAAATATAAGGTCGACCGCGAGGAACAGGCCGAGAACCCAGAGGCTGTTGACCGGCCAGCCAACAGCGATGGCAATGCCGGCGAATGCCGTCACCACCCCGCCGATGACAATCCATATCCAACCCGGTTCCGGCTTCACCTTGCGGCCGACCCAAACGCGAAAGGTGCCGGCTATGAGCAACGCGACGGCAAGAAACAGCGTCAGCGCTTCGGAGGCGAGCAAGGGATTGGCGAAGGCAAGAAGACCAGCGAGCGTATAGAGCAGGCCGCTGAGCACCCAGAACAGAATATGCTCCCATCCTCGGACCTGAAAGGCGTGCGCCAGGTGAATGACGCCGCCGATCAGCATCAGCATGCCGATGTAATAGACCGATACGACAGTCGCGATGAAAAGATTGCCAAATGCGATCCCGCCGCAAATGAGCAGAAACACACCCAGCGCAACGAACCATCCCCATTTGCCGCGCACAGCGGATGGCGGAACTTCATCCAGAACATTGACCATGACTGCACCTCCTCGTTCCCGGGGGTATGATACAGGATGTATCTTGGAAAGCAGCAGATTCTGTTGTCGGTCAAATCGGCTCTAATTTTTTGTTGATTGATCAATCAATCAAAAATATAATCACCGCCAGTTCAGGGGTGATATATGCCGAAAGTCGGGATGGAACCGGTGCGCCGCAAGGCGCTTGTGGATGCGGCGATGCGCGTGATCGGCGATCACGGCTCGCTGACTGTCACCATGTCCGAAATCGCCAAGCAGGCAGGAGTGTCTCCCGCCCTCGCCCATCACTATTTCGGCAGCAAAGAACAGCTTTTGATCGAGACCGTCAGGAGTCACTTACAGCGTCTGCGCGACAGCGTGGTGACAGCGCTGAGGTCGGCAAAGACGCCACGAGAGAAACTGTCCGCCATCATCCGCGTCAGCTTCCAGGCCGATCAATTCGCGCCGGAGACGATTGCCGCCTGGCTTGCCTTCTATGCCGAGGCTCAGCGTTCCGAGGAGACGCGCCGCTTCCTCGTCATCTACGCAAGGCGGCTGCGCTCCAACCTGCTTGCCAACCTCAAGGCGCTGTGTTCGGGCGAAGACGCAGAACGCATCGCCGAGGGCGCTGCTGCGATGATCGATGGTCTCTATATCCGTCAAAGTCTGAGATCGGCGCCGATCAGCATCGAAGCGTCGATTGCGCTTACCGAAGATTACATCAACGCTCTGCTTGCGCCGCTTTCCCAAAAGGCCGCCCTTCAAAAGGACCGATAAAATGACCCTCAAAGCCCAGCCGAAAGCCTCGCATTTCATCGATGGGGAATATGTCGAGGATACCGACGGCACCGCCATCGAAAGCATCTATCCCGCGACGGGTGAAGTCATTGCCCGGCTACATGCGGCAACTCCCGCCATCGTCGAAAAAGCGATCGCCAGCGCCAAACGCGCGCAGCCGGAATGGGCGGCCATGAGCCCCACGGCGCGCGGCCGCATTCTGAAGCGCGCCGCCGAGATCATGCGCGAGCGCAACCGCGAGCTTTCCGAGCTGGAAACGCTCGACACCGGCAAGCCGATCCAGGAGACGATCGTCGCGGACCCGACCTCCGGCGCCGACAGCTTCGAATTCTTCGGCGGCGTGGCCGCGGCCGGCCTTAACGGCTCGTACATCCCGCTCGGCGGCGATTTCGCCTATACCAAGCGTGTGCCGCTCGGCGTCTGCGTCGGCATCGGCGCATGGAACTATCCGCAGCAGATCGCCTGCTGGAAGGGCGCGCCCGCGCTGGTGGCAGGCAACGCCATGGTGTTCAAGCCCTCCGAAAACACGCCGCTCGGCGCGCTGAAGATTGCCGAGATCCTGATTGAGGCCGGCCTGCCGAAGGGACTCTACAACGTCATCCAGGGCGACCGCGAAACCGGGCCGCTGCTGATCAACCATCCCGACGTTGCCAAGGTGTCGCTGACAGGCTCCGTGCCGACCGGCCGCAAGGTCGCCGCATCGGCTGCGGGAAGCCTGAAGCACGTCACCATGGAGCTCGGCGGCAAATCGCCCCTCATCGTGTTTGATGACGCGGATCTCGACAGCGCCATCGGCGGCGCAATGCTCGGCAATTTCTATTCGACTGGCCAGGTCTGCTCGAACGGCACGCGCGTCTTCGTCAGCCGGAAGATCAAGTCCGAATTCCTGAAGCGCCTGAAGGCACGCACCGATGCCATGCTGATCGGCGACCCGATGGACGAGGCGACACAAATCGGCCCGATGGTGTCCTGGGCACAGCGCGAGAAGGTGCTGTCCTATATCGAGAAGGGCAAGGCGGAAGGCGCCACGCTGGTCGCCGGCGGCGGCATTCCCAACAATGTCGCCGGCGAAGGCTATTACGTACAGCCGACCGTTTTTGCAGATGTCACCGACGATATGACGATCGCCCGCGAAGAGATTTTCGGCCCGGTGATGTGCGTACTGGATTTCGATGACGAGGCAGAGGTGATCGCTCGCGCTAACGCCACCGAATTCGGCCTTTCCGGCGGCGTCTTTACCGCCGATCTCACTCGCGCGCACCGCGTCGTCGACCAGCTCGAAGCCGGCACGCTATGGATCAACACCTACAATCTCGCGCCGGTCGAAATCCCCTTCGGCGGCTCCAAGCAATCCGGCTTCGGCCGCGAGAATTCGCTGGCGGCGCTGGAGCATTATTCCGAGCTGAAGACGGTCTATGTCGGCATGGGGCCGGTGCAGGCGCCTTATTAACGCAACATCGCGGCTCAACCCCGCCCTTCGAGGCCGCCTGCGGCGGCACCTTAGGGTGAGGTCGAGAACAACCAATCGCAAACGCAGACGATGATCCGCCTCGTCCTGAGGTGCTCGCCAAAGGCGAGCCTCGAAGGATCGGGACGGCCACACGGAGACAAAAATGCAGGCAGATTTCGTCATCATCGGCTCAGGTTCCGCCGGCTCCGCCATGGCCTATCGGCTGTCGGAAGACGGTAAGCATTCGGTCATCGTATTGGAATTTGGCGGCAGCGATGTTGGACCCTTCATCCAGATGCCGGCAGCGCTTGCGTGGCCGATGAGCATGAGCCGCTATAATTGGGGTTATCTCTCCGAGCCGGAGCCGCAGCTCAACAACCGGCGCATCACGGCGCCGCGCGGCAAGGTCATTGGTGGCTCGTCCTCGATCAACGGCATGGTCTATGTCCGCGGTCACGCGGAGGATTTCAACCGCTGGGAGGAGCTTGGCGCTAATGGCTGGGCCTATGCCGATGTGCTCCCCTATTTCAAGCGGATGGAACATTCGCATGGCGGCGAAGAGGGCTGGCGCGGGACCGACGGCCCCTTGCATGTGCGGCGCGGCGATGCCCGCAATCCGCTGTTCCATGCCTTCATCGAAGCCGGCAAGCAGGCGGGCTTCGAGGCGACCGAAGATTATAACGGCGGCAAGCAGGAAGGCTTCGGCCTGATGGAACAGACCACCTGGGCCGGCCGGCGCTGGTCGGCGGCGACCGCCTATCTGAAGCCGGCGCTGAAGCGGCCGAATGTCCAACTGATCCGTTGCCTCGCCCGCAAGGTGGTGATCGAAAACGGCCGTGCGACAGGCGTCGAAATCGAACGCAGCGGCAAGATCGAGATCGTCAAGGCGAACCGCGAGGTCATCGTCTCGGCCTCCTCCTTCAACTCACCGAAGCTGCTGATGCTCTCCGGCATCGGCCCCGGTGCGCATTTGCAGGAGATGGGAATAGAGGTGAAAGTGAACCGGCCGGGCGTCGGCGCCAATCTGCAGGACCACATGGAATTCTATTTCCAGCAGACCAGCCTGAAGCCGGTTTCACTCTATTCCTGGCTGCCCTGGTATATGCAGGGCATCGTCGGCGCGCAGTGGATGTTCTTCAAATCCGGCCTCGGCACTTCCAACCAGTTCGAAGCCTGTGCCTTCGTGCGATCTGCGCCGGGGGTCAAGCAGCCCGATATCCAATATCACTTCCTGCCGGTCGCCATCAGCTATGACGGCAAGGCGGCGGCGAAGAGCCACGGATTCCAGGCGCATGTCGGCTATAACCTGTCGAAATCGCGGGGTGCCGTGACGTTGCGCTCCTCTGACCCCAAGGCCGATCCCGTCATCCGCTTCAACTATATGAGCCATCCGGAGGATTGGGAAAAATTCCGCCATTGCGTGCGCCTCACACGCGAAATCTTCGGGCAAGAGGCCTTCAACGAATATCGCGGCCCGGAAATCCAGCCAGGCCCAGACGTCCAGACCGATGACCAGATCGACGCCTTTTTGCGCCACCATCTGGAGAGCGCCTATCACCCTTGCGGCACCTGCAAGATGGGCTCGAAGGACGACCCCATGGCCGTGGTCGACCCGGACACCCGCGTCATCGGCGTCGATGGCCTGCGCGTCGCCGACAGCTCGATCTTTCCGCACATCACCTACGGCAATCTCAACGGTCCTTCGATCATGACCGGCGAAAAAGCTGCCGACCATATTCTCGGCAAGCCAAGGCTGGCGCGATCAAACCAGGAGCCGTGGATCAACCCGCGATGGGCGGTGAGCGATCGGTAAACGTCGATGGTTTCAATGGTAATCCTCTTCCCGCTGATGCCGGACGGCGAGGACGGTTACCGTCGTGTCAGCCAATGCGGGTCTGAGGTGAACGACCGTAACACAGTTTGACTATCGCGATCTTTATCCTGCGGTTAAACGTTCGGACCTAAAGTGCAGCGTCACGATTTGATAGTCCGTCCGGCTCGAAATCCATGCCCCCTATCTACCGCAAATCCAAACTCCTCCGCCGTTCTCGTGTTTTCTGGGGTTCGATCCATCTCTGGCGGCCGCGGCTGGTGTTTTGGACTGGGGCTCTGGCGATCGGAGTAATCAGCGTCGGTTTCGCCAAGCTGGCCGACCTGGCGCAGCGCGCCTTTGCCGGAGTGATAAGTTCCGGAGAATGGACCTGGCTGTTGCCGCTCGTCATGACGCCGCTCGGCTTCGTGCTCTCGGCATGGCTTGCGGCGACACTGTTTCCGAATTCTCAAGGCAGCGGCATTCCGCAGGCGATCGCGGCGCGGCATCTGCATCATGACGAAGACCGCACGAAGCTGCTGTCGCTTCGGCTTGCCTTTGGAAAGATCGTGCTGACCATTCTCGGGCTGTTCTGCGGTGCCTCGATCGGCCGCGAGGGACCGACGGTGCAGGTAGGCGCCTCCTTCATGCTGGCGGTTGCCCGCTTCGGCGGCATGGCGCAGGCCAAAGGCTTGATCCTGGCGGGTTCGGCGGCAGGCATTGCCGCCGCCTTCAACACTCCGCTCGCCGGCATCGTTTTTGCCATCGAAGAAATGAGCCGCACCTATGAATCGCGTGCCAATGGTCTGGTACTCACTGCCGTTATCCTCTCCGGCCTTGCCGCCCTCGGTCTCTCCGGCAGCTATAATTATTTCGGCACAGCCAATGCCGCTCCGGCCGCGCTCGCGGATTGGGGCCTCGTCCTGATCTGCGGTGTCGGCGGCGGCGCGCTCGGGGCCGCTTTCAGCGGTTTTGCGCTATATGCCGGCATACGCGTTCGCCGGTGGGCACAGCCGCAGCCTCTCAAGCGCATGCTGATGCTTGCCGGTTGCTGCGGCCTGGTGGTTGCCGCGATCGGCGTCACGTCCGGCGGCAGCACGTTCGGCACCGGCTATGACCAAGCGCGCGGCGCTGTGGAAGGACATGCCCTGCCCCTGCTGTTCTTCGTCGAAAAACTGCTGGCAAGTTTTCTGTCGATGATATCAGGCATTCCAGGCGGCATTTTCGCGCCGTCGCTCGCCGTCGGCGCCGGTTTCGGCAGTACGATCGGCACGCTCATTGGCAGCAGCATCGCATTGGCGGCGATCCTTGGCATGGCGGGCTATTTCGCAGGCGTTGTGCAGGCGCCAATGACGGCCTTCGTCATCATCCTGGAAATGACAGGCGACCATCAGGCCGTCATTCCGATCATGGCGGTGTCGATGATCGGTTATGTCACCTCGCGCCTCCTATCGCGCGAACCGCTCTATCATGGCCTCTCGCGCATTTTCATCGCCGCGGCGATCCGGGCGCGTCGGACAATCGAGAAAGAAGCTGGCGAAGAGCACGCCGCCGGCTGAAGCCCCACTCAGGCCAGCAGCCGCGTGACCTCGGCGTTTTCCGGCAGCGCCACCGCATCGGCGATGGTTGTCGAGAACAGGACCTTGCGGGTGGCGTCGGCGACCCTGGCGAAAACATGGCGGATTTCGCAGGTCTGTTCGCCATCGCAATCGTCGCAGCGACGATAGGCGGTGATGGAAAGACAGGGTAGCGGCGCGATCGGCCCGTCGATGATGCGCAGGATCTCGCCGAAGGTGATTTCATTCGCCGGCTTGCGCAGGAGATAACCACCCTGCTTGCCGCGGCGGCTGATGACGATGCCCTGATGTTTCAGGTCGAGAAGGATCTGTTCCAGAAATTTCTTCGGGATTTTCTGCTGCGCGGCAATATCGGAAATCATCATCGGCTCGCCCGCCTCGGTCTGAGCCAGAACAGACAGCGCCCGCAACGCATATTTTGCTTTTTGAGTGATCATTTCGAACCGTCTACACACACATACGATGCGCTCACCCGATACATCCGGCCACATCGTTTCGGAACTTTCAACACTTTCACCAAGCTTCCATACGCATCAATATGTAGACCGCGAATAGCTTGGCATCGCTGGCAACCCAGCCTTGTTTTCATTCTGTCATTTTATGTCAGCAGTTTAGGACAAAATTCGGCCTTCCGCATCTTTTTGACCATCACTTCCGATTTCCGTTTGACAAGCCGCGTGTAACCCTACTATTTCTATAGACATTAAAGCAAGCACTTAGATATGACTAGTCTTATCGGTGCTGCCACGCCGGCCTGCCGCAGGGGGCAAAACGTCTTGGTTAACAGCCGAGGCGGTCGGTTTTCCGCATGGACGTGGCTTCATGGAGATATTTGCTCTCTATTCCCTTGCTTTCGAAATCCATTTTTCTGTCCGCTCCGCTGACAAGCTGCGATACTCCGGGGCAATATCAGGACAGGACTCCCTATGACTGCCATCACTCTTATCGAAGAAGCCGGAACGCTGAACAGCCGGTTGGCGTCGCTTGATCTCGCCGGCCGTCTGTCTCTGGTCGCCGGCCTCGGCGGCCGTGCCGTCTTTACGACCTCCCTCGGGATCGAAGATCAGGTCATCACGGCGGAGATCGGCAATCACCGCCTGCCGATCGAAGTTGCAACGCTGCAGACCGGCCGCCTTTTTCCCGAAACGCTGGCGCTGATCGACGAAACGGAAAGCCAATACGACATCCGCATCAGCCGCTACGAGCCGGAGCAGGCCGATATCGATGCCTATGCGGAAAAGTATGGCCTCAACGGTTTCTATGAGAGCGTCGAAGCCCGGCATGCCTGTTGTGGCGTGCGCAAGCTCAAGCCGCTTGCGCGAGCACTTTCCGGCGCCACGATCTGGGTTACCGGCCTGCGCCGTGGCCAGTCGGCCAATCGCGCCGATACGGCTTTTGCCGAATACGATCCCGAGCGCAATCTCATCAAGGTCAACCCTCTTGCCGATTGGGACATCGACGCGATCCGCGCCTATGTCGCCGACAATAGCGTGCCGGTGAACCCGTTGCACCAACGCGGCTATCCCTCTATTGGCTGTGAACCCTGCACTCGCGCCATCAAGCCGGGCGAGCCCGAGCGGGCCGGTCGCTGGTGGTGGGAAAACGATGAGAAACGCGAATGCGGCCTGCATGTTCAGGAGGAAGTCGCAGTCGCTGCACAGTGACGTATCCCGCCGGTTCCCGGCATCGGTATGAGGCGCAGCTCAACCTGCCGCCAGCCTACCGGGAACCAAACATATCCTATTCTTCCGGCCAGCCTCCCGGTCGGGACTATCTGAAGTTCTGGAGTTAGAAATGCCCGATAGCCGTCCGGATACGGAACTGTCCAATCCGCAGAGCACCAAGCCGCCGCTCGATCCGCATTTGAAGGCGCTGGAAAACGAGTCGATTCACATCTTCCGCGAAGTGGCGGCCGAATTCGAGCGTCCGGTGATGCTGTATTCGATCGGCAAGGATTCCTCCGTGCTGCTTCACCTGGCCCGCAAGGCCTTCTATCCCGGCCGCGTGCCCTTCCCGCTGCTGCATGTGAACACCGGCTGGAAATTCGCCGAGATGATCACCTTCCGCGACGAGATCGTGAAGAAATACGATCTCGATCTGATCGAGCACATCAATCCGCGCGGCAAGGCCGAAAACATCACGCCCTTTACCCACGGCTCGGCACGCTATACCGACATCATGAAGACCGAAGCGCTGCGCCAGGCGCTCGATGCCGGTCAGTATGACGCCGCTTTCGGCGGTGCGCGCCGCGACGAAGAAGCTTCGCGCGCCAAGGAACGCATCTATTCCTTCCGCACGCCGGACCATCGCTGGGATCCGCGCAACCAGCGCCCGGAACTCTGGAACATCTATAACGGCCAGATCCGCAAGGGTGAGAGCGTCCGCGTCTTCCCGCTGTCGAACTGGACCGAGGTCGACATCTGGCGCTACATCCAGGCCGAAGACATTCCGATCGTGCCGCTCTATTTCGCCGAGAAGCGCCCTATCGTCGAGCGCGACGGCATGATGATCATGGCCGCCGATCCGCGGCTTGAACTGCTGCCCGGCGAGGTCAAGCGCGAGGAAGTCATCCGTTTCCGTACGCTCGGCTGCTTCCCGCTGACGGGCGCGATCCGCTCCACCGCCACCACACTCGAAGATGTTATTGCCGAGCTGGAAATCGCCACGGTTTCCGAACGACAGGGCCGCGCCATCGACCGCGACCAATCCGGCTCCATGGAAAAGAAGAAGCGTGAAGGATATTTCTGAGATGACTGCAGCCGCAACCGCAAACGTCGTCACCCTGCCTGCTGCCGAGCCCGCCAAGGCAGTGCGCGATACGCGTCCGCTTCGCCTGATCACATGCGGCAGCGTCGATGACGGCAAATCCACGCTGATCGGTCGTCTGCTTTGGGACACCAAGGCCGTGAAGGAAGACCAGGCCGCCACGCTGCAGCGCGATTCCACCGGCAAGCAGAACGATCTCGGCCTGCCCGATTTCGCACTTCTGCTCGACGGCCTTCAGGCCGAGCGCGAACAGGGCATCACCATCGATGTCGCCTATCGCTATTTCTCGACCGACAAGCGCTCCTTCATCGTCGCCGACACGCCCGGCCACGAGCAATACACCCGCAACATGGCGACCGGCGCCTCCACCGCCGATCTCGCCGTGCTACTGGTCGATGCGCGCATGGGCATCCTCGAACAGACGCGCCGCCATGCGACGATCGCTTCGCTGCTCGGCATCAAGCAGTTCGTGCTCGCCATCAACAAGATCGACCTGACGAACTACGACCGTGCCGGTTTCGAGAAGATTTCGCATGATTTCCGCGAATTCGCTCTGTCGCTCGGCGTCAAGCAGATCACCGCCATTCCGATGTCGGCGCTGAAGGGTGAAAATGTCGTTTATTCCGGCCAGGCCGCGATGCCCTGGTACACCGGTCCGACGCTGGTCGAGACACTGGAACTCGCCACCGTGCGTTCGGCTCAGGCGGTCGGTTTCCGCCTTTCCGTCCAGCGCGTATCGCGCCCGGGCGAAAGCTTCCGCGGCTATCAGGGCACCGTTGCCGGCGGCTCGGTGAAGCCGGGCGACAGCGTCATGATCCTACCGTCGGGCATGGTCGCCAATGTCTCCAAGATCGTTACCTTCGATCTCGTCCGCAACGCCGCCGTCGCAGGAGACGCGATTACGCTGGTGCTCGACCGCCAGGTGGACGTGTCGCGCGGTGACATGATCGTCGCCATCGACAGCCAGCCGCAATCCGGCCTTGCCTTCGACGCTCAGATCGTCGCGCTGCAGCCGGAGGGCATCGAGCCGGGCAAGCGCTATTGGCTGAAGAGCGGCAGCCGCCGCCAGCGCGTGCAGGTGCAACCCATCGCTCAGCTCGAGCTGAAGACCGGCGCCTGGGCACCGGCACAGTCGCTGTGGATGAATGCCATCGGAAAGGTCCGCCTTTCCTTCGACGAGGCTGCGGTCTTCGACCCCTACGAACAGAACCGCTCGACCGGATCTTTCATCCTGATCGATCCGGACAGCAACAACACGGTCGCCGGCGGTATGATCACCGGTAAGCGCACCGATATCGGCGGCATCCACAAGGATGGCCAACGCGTCCTCCTGTCGCTGCCGGCCGATCTTGCCGACCAGATCATGGCGAGCGAACTCTTCGCCAGTCGCCGCGACGAAACCGAAGTTCGCCGCGTCACCGCCGCGCAAGCTGCGGAGATCTGGGCAAACGCCGCCAGCGATATTTGATCGAAATTAAATTCGTGATGGAAAAGGGGCCGAGTGGCCCCTTTTTTGTGAGAAATGTCGAAAGTTTCTCCATGCGTTGGCGCATTCTCCGCTTAAGAAAGTATGAACGGCAAACGCTTCCGTCTTTCGTCGCGCACAACAATATATTTCTCGAACACACAAAATGTGTGCACCCCAAGATGGCGATCAGAACCCCTGGGAAACGCCAGAGACTGGAGTTTCGCTCCACCATTGTTGTACAATAGGCCCATGATATCTGGTCGGTTTTTGAAAATTATCGCTTGGGGCTACATCGCGGCACTGGTTGCCGTGACCTTTGCGCATCTCAATTGGCAGGCCGAATTTGGCAACCCCTTCAACATGTATCGTGCCGGCGCACTCTGCGTCGCGGGCATGCTGGCGCGACTTGCCTATCCGCAGTCCCCCTCCTTCACCTGCCTGCTGATGATCGGCAGCGTCTCGGTGCTCTGCTTCTCGCATTTCCTGGCAAACGGAAGTTATGGCTCTTCGATGGATATCATCGTCGCCATGACCGGAGCTCTCTGGGGCATCGCGATCGGCGCCATGCTGAGCAGGCTGATATCGCCGACTTCGAAGCGCACCGCGCTCTATTAATTACGTCCTTAATTACCCCGGCGCATTTCGACTTTCATCGCGCGTACAATCCAACTCCCGATGTCGCGGAAGGCGTGGCTTGAGCGCGGCTTTGATCTTCTGCGCGGAATTGCTGGGCGCGCACCCTTCCCCTGCACCTTGTCCGGCGTCGTTTCCCATTCTTTCTACTTCGAAATGATTATTACGCAGGCAATATTATGCCAGCCTTACTATTTGTATTTGCAGATGTTGCTTTCATGCAACTTAAAATGAAAAATCACGAAAACGTCATTCTGAGAAAAATATATCATATTACTTTACAGGAATTCGGTCTTAATAGCGGACAGAAGCGGGTGGGGCCCGTTTCTCCCGAGTCGGGGTTTTTAACAGGGATAGGGTGAGGCACGTCGATTTCTCGGCGCGATGGCCTGTGCCCAATCTATATTGGATTGGAGTTTTTATGAATATCAAGAGCCTTCTTCTCGGCTCCGCTGCTGCGCTTGCAGCAGTTTCCGGCGCTCACGCGGCTGACGCTGTTGTTGCTGCTGAACCGGAGCCGCTCGAATACGTCCGCATCTGCGACGCATACGGCGCTGGCTACTTCTTCATTCCGGGCACCGAAACCTGCCTCAAGATCGGCGGCATGGTCCGCACCGAAGGCAAGTGGTACAACGCCTACAACCCGGCTGACCGTTTTGGTACGCTGTGGCACACCCGCGCTCAGCTGAGCGTCGATACCGCGACCGACACCGAGTTTGGTCCGTTGAAGACCAACACCATCTACCGTTGGGATTGGCAGGAAGGCGGCTCCACGAGCACGAAGCTTCTGTTCGCTAACATCAGCCTCGCTGGCTTCACCATCGGTAAGCTCGACTCGCAGTACAACCTGTACATGGGTTACGCTGGCAACGTCATCAACGACGACGTCGTCTATGACGGCCCGTACGAACTCAACCAGTTGACCTACAACTACGACGCCGGCAACGGCTTCACGGCGGTCATCTCGCTCGAAGATTCCAACTCCGGCGCTGGCGCAACCGGCGTCAACGGCGAAGACAGCTCGGATCACTACGCTCCGGACGTCGTTGCCGGTGCTGGCTACAAGGCTGGCAACTTCGGCTTCAAGGTCGTCGGTGGTTATGACTCCATCGTCGAAGAAGGCGCCATCAAGGCTCGCGCCGATGCCGACTTCGGCGTCTTCAAGGCGTTCATCATGGGCGGCTGGAACACCGACGGCGACAAGCTGAACAAGTACGCCAGCGCGAACGGCGCAGGCCCGGCCAAGGGCATCGGCTGGGGCGACTGGGCTGTTTGGGGCGGCGTCACCGTTCCGTTCAACGACAAGCTGCAGGCTAACGCTCAGGTTGCCTACACCGACTCGAAGATCTTCGCAGCAACCGCCAACCTTCGTTGGAACCCGGTTAAGAACCTCCTGGTTCAGCCGGAAGTTTCCTACACCAACTGGGACTCCATCAACCAGGACCAGTGGGCTGGCGTTCTGCGCTTCCAGCGTAGCTTCTAAGACCTCATTTCTGAGATCTGATCTGACTTGACCCCTGATCGGATGGGGACCGGGCCGACTTCCAGCGAAGCCGGGCCGGTCCTTCCGAGACGGGTTCCGCTCACATTCCTTAATCGCTACCAACCGGATGCATGACATCCGGAGGTAGAATTTTGTGTTCTATATATTATATATAATGTTATTCTTACACTAGCTAAGCTAACGCCTTCAATGCCAAGACCGATGGCATTGTTTTGGGAAACTGCCAGCAGAAGGCCGAAGAGCGGCAGCCGGTTCGAAAGCCATGTCGCCAGAGCGAAGAAGCCGCCGCACACGCCAAAGGTTGTGATGATGCGCTTCGAACCTATCAACATCATCGACAAGCCGCTTTTTTTGTCGTAGAGAGGCCGCATGTCATTCACCTGCGCAAATGCCTCGCGATTTTATTCGTACCGCTGCTCTCAGCGGAGGCGGGCCCGTGCGTAGGTAAAATCGACGCAACGACATAGACCCGAACAGCCGCTAGTCCTACCTGGCGGCTTTTTTGTCGGCACGGTATGACCCAAAAAGGAACCGATACCGTGTTGAATTCCACTGATGATTTGCGAATTGTCGAGATCACTGCCCTCACCCCACCCTCCCGTATTTTAGAGGAGATTCCCAGGGATGAGGCCGTCACCACGACGGTGACGGAAGCGCGCAGCGCCGTTCACCGCATCCTGCACAATGACGATGATCGGTTGATCGTCGTGATCGGCCCCTGCTCCATCCACGATCCTGTCGCTGCACGGGACTATGCCACACGCCTGAAGGAACAGCGCGATCGGTTCGCCGACGATCTCGAAATCATCATGCGGGTCTATTTCGAGAAGCCTCGCACGACGGTCGGCTGGAAGGGCCTCATCAACGACCCTCATCTCGACGGAAGCTACCGCATCGAAGAGGGATTGCGCATTGCGAGAAGCCTTTTGATCGATGTCAACGAAATCGGGCTGCCCGCCGGCTGCGAGTTCCTTGATACGATCACGCCGCAATACATCGCCGACTTGGTGAGCTGGGGCGCGATCGGCGCGAGGACGACTGAGAGCCAGGTGCATCGCCAGCTCGCGTCAGGTCTTTCGTGCCCAGTCGGCTTCAAGAACGGCACGAATGGCGACGTAAGGATAGCGCTCGATGCGATCGTGGCGGCCTCGCAGCCGCATCATTTCCCGGCTGTGACCAAGGAAGGCCTTGCGGCGATTGCCTCGACGCGCGGCAACGAGGATTGCCACATCATTCTGCGCGGCGGCAAGCAGCCCAATTTTGACGCGGCCAGTGTGCAGGCGGTATCGGCTCAGGCTCTCCAGGCTGGACTTGATGCGCAGATCATCATCGATGCCAGCCATGCCAATAGCAGCAAGAACCCCGAGAACCAGCCGCTGGTCGTCAGCTCGGTTGCGGAGCAGATCTCTGCCGGCGACCGGCACATCAAGGGCATGATGATGGAGAGCAACATCGTCGGCGGCCGCCAGGATCTCGTTCCCGGCAAAGCGCTGGTCTATGGCCAAAGCATCACCGACGGCTGTATCGATTGGCCGACCTCCGTCCGCACATTGGAAGAACTGGCCCGAGCCGCACAAACAAGGCGGCGGATGCCTCGCCAATAGCATTTTCTGATCGGGGATCGTTCGCCAGCCTTGGGAACGGTCCCATCCACCGTTAAGCGTGTCCTCGCCGAATGGCGAGGACAAAAGATTTCCCCTTTTGATCCAGTTCAGGATCGCCCGCCACCGACGATCAGCTTCAGCGACCCCTCGAATTCCGGCTGGGTGCGCAGATGCCTATATTTGGCATCCCATGTACCGTCCTTAAGATCGCGTCCGAGTTCGGCGACGAAGCGCTCGCCGATCGAAGCGTCGACGAAGCTCCAGGCCGAGTTGGCGAGCCGGGCGCCCGGCTCCAGCAGGCGTTCCGGACGTCCGTAATAGGCCTCACCGAAACCATCAGTGCAATGGAGCGGGATCGGCACGGGAATGACCTCAGCGTTGCCGCCCAATCCTTCGCTGATGGTTGCCATTTGCGGATAGCGGCGCGCCTCTACCGCGATCACTTCGGGTGCGTAATCGACGAGCCAGAAGCGATCGAGCTCGTCGGGATCGGCGGTCAGGATCAGAACGGGACCGCGTGTCACCCGCCGCATCTCGCCAAGTCCGGCCACCAGATCGGACCACTGATGCACGGTGAATGTCGCCATGCATGCATCGAAACTGGCATCTGAGAAGGGAAGCTTCTCGGCGGTAGCATCGATGGCGGCGGGCAGATGCGCGGGCCGCTGCGCCCGCATGGACGCAGACGGCTCAACGGCTGTCACCGCGCGATCAACGGGCTCGTAGGAGCCGGCGCCGGCACCGAGATTGAGGACGCTGCGGGCATCGCCCAATGCGGCGCGGATAAACGCCGCAATATGTGGATCCGGCTGGCGGTATTTTGCGTAATTCGTACCGATGACGCCGTAATTTGCGTCGCCGGCGCTGCCGTCCTGATGTCGGTTGGCCATGGTCTTCATCCTCGCTTTCTGGCTGTATTCAGCAGCTTTGTTGTTGGTTCGGCACGGCCTTGCGGTTGCCGAAAATGCTCTTGCTTTTCCGAACTTCATTATTCCCTCAACGGGAAATTTAGATTGTAAGCAGGACAAAACATTATGGTGCGCGAGAAGAAAAACGATATGATCGAACAAAAGTTGTTCGGAAATCTCACATGCCCCGCCGCATACCCTCCCTCAACGCATTACGCGCCTTCGAAGCCGCCGGCCGGCATGGGCGGATGACGCTCGCGGCCGATGAGCTGAACGTGACGCATAGCGCCGTCAGCCGTCAGATCCAGCATCTCGAGGATGTGTTGGGCGTGCCACTGTTCGAAGGGCCGAAGAACAAGCTGCGATTGACCGAGGCGGGTTCGACTTTGTTGTCTGGCTTGGTCTCCGCCTTCGATCAGATCGACATGTCGGTGCGGTCGGTTGCGGATATGGAAGACGGATCGCTCGACGTCTCCTGCCCCGGCACCTTCACCATGCGTTGGCTGATCCCGCGGCTTTACCGGTTTCAGGCGGAGTATCCCAATATCGAGGTTCGCCTGACGGCATCGTCCCGCCCCGTCGATTTTATGCGAGACGGATTCGACGTTGCGATCCGGGTCGGTGCCGCACCCTGGCCGCAGGGCGCGGAGGTGATCGCGCTTTTTCCCGAGCAGACAGGCCCGGTTATCTCCCCTTCCCTCGAAAGAACCGTCGCGGAGAATTTTGCCGGCGTTCCGCAGCTTCACACCAGAACCCGCCTTCGCGCCTGGGGCGACTGGCTGTCGCGCTCGGGCGCGCCGGTCGAGGTCGGAACGCGGGTGGAATATGAACATTTCTATTTCATGCTGGAGGCTGCAAGCGCCGGCCTTGGCGTCGGCGTCGCGCCTTGGCCCTATGTGACCGATGACATCCGCTTCGGCCGCCTCGCCGCCCCATTGGGTTTTATCGACAGCGGCCATCATTACGTGGCGCTGCGGCGCGCCCGGCGGAATCGAAAATCGGTCCTGTTCTGCGAATGGCTGCAGAAGGAAGCGCAGGCATTTTCAGCCTCGCATCCCGCACTGCCGAGCTAGGCGCGCCGATAATGAGCGAGGCTCAGATAGTGTTTTCGGGGGCCTTGCACGTGCCACATCTCTGCCCATGCATCCGGCCCGCGAAAGAAAAGGCGACCGCGATATAGATCCGCGCCGCAATGATGAACGACGCGCTGCGAGGCGCCATGTCCGATGCGGATGAATTCAGTGAGGTCGGGGAAGCAGACGGCGACATGTCCAGCCTCGCCACGCAGGCGATAGGTACGGCTGCTCCTCAGCGTCGCATAGTCCGTCGTCGTGTCGCCATGCTCTTCGAACTGGTGCGGCGTGACGAACGCCTGACCTTCGAAGAAGATAAGGGAGGCGTTGAGGCGGTCGATGACCTTCCGCCTCACGTCCCAGGTACCGAGATAGTGTCCTAGCCGTTCATCCATGACCGCCTCCGGCGGCCAACGTGTCCGTCATTCAGGACGCCGCGCGCTGTGTAGTGTCAGTGCCGGGTTGCCTGACCGGCAGTTTCCAGCCGGGGCGGACGAAATGGCAGGTGTAGCCGTTCGGAATACGCTCCAGATAGTCCTGGTGCTCCGGCTCGGCCTCCCAGAAATCGCTTGCCGGCGTGACCTCGGTGACGACCTTGCCCGGCCAGAGACCGGAAGCGTCGACATCGGCGATCGTATCCAGGGCGACCCGCTTCTGCTCGTCGCTGGTATAGAAAATAGCCGAGCGATAGCTCATGCCGACATCGTTGCCCTGGCGGTTGCGCGTGGACGGATCATGGATCTGGAAGAAGAATTCCAGCAGGTCGCGGTAACTGATCTTCTCGGGGTCGAAGACGATCTCGATCGCTTCCGCATGGGTGCCGTGGTTGCGATAGGTCGCATTGCGGACGTCGCCGCCAGTAT
This sequence comes from Rhizobium sp. LEGMi-198b, assembly GCF_054114205.1. Classification (NCBI taxonomy): domain Bacteria; kingdom Pseudomonadati; phylum Pseudomonadota; class Alphaproteobacteria; order Hyphomicrobiales; family Rhizobiaceae; genus Rhizobium; species Rhizobium sp. LEGMi-198b. The sequence continues at coordinate 524,721 of NZ_JBSYVH010000001.1, forward strand.
AGCCGACGCGCGTCGAGATGACGCCGTTATAGCGGCGGATGAGGTCCTGCATGCCCCAGAAACAACCGCCGGCGAGAACTGCACGTTCCGTAGTCATCGGATATCCTCCACTTGGTCGAGATAGGCACCATAACCCTCGGCCTCCATCCTGTCGCGATGCACGAAACGAAGGGAGGCGGAATTGATGCAATAGCGCAGGCCGCCGCGATCCTCCGGTCCATCCGGGAAGACATGGCCCAAATGGCTATCGCCATGGATGGAGCGCACTTCGGTGCGCAGCATACCGTGCGAAAGGTCGGTCAGCTCATTGATGTTGGCAGTTTCGATCGGCTTGGTAAAGCTCGGCCAGCCGCAGCCGGAATCGAACTTGTCGGAAGAGGCAAACAGCGGCTCGCCCGATACGATGTCGACATAGATGCCGGGCTGCTTGTTGTTGAGATATTCGCCCGTGCCCGGACGCTCGGTACCGCTTTGCTGCGTCACGCGGTACTGCTCGGGAGACAGCTTCGCTATAGCCTCGGAAGTCTTGCGGTAGTTCTGCATTCCTGTTCTCCTTGCCCTCAGACGCATATTTCGAACTCTACCAGGCACTACGAGAGAACCCTGGATATCGTTACAGACATCGAACTCGATGAGCGTCGCGGGAGTGGTTGCGACGCAGATATAGGTATGGGGCAAGCGATTTGCCATATCGCACACGGCGGCGTGATGTGCCGCCCATCTGGCGGCGATCAGTGATCCCAGTCGCAGGCAGCGGCGTAGATCGTCGTCAGCGCCTCGATGCCGGCTTGATCGTCGGTATCGAAGCGGCCAGCGAGCGGACTATCCAGATCGATGACACCGAAAACATAGCCATCGCGCAACAGCGGCACCACCAGCTCCGAACGGGAGGCGGCATCGCAGGCGATATGGCCTGGGAAAGCATGCACGTCCTCGACAAGAATTGACCGCTCCTCCTCGACCGCCGTTCCGCACACGCCGCGGCCGACCGCGATGCGGACGCAGGCGGGCTTGCCCTGGAACGGCCCGAGCACGAGCTCGTCATCCGACTGCAGGAAATAGAAGCCGGCCCAGTTGAGGTCCGGCAGCATCTGATAAATCAGCGCTGACGTATTGGCGGCGTTGGCGATCGGATCGGTCTCGCCTTCGAGCAGCGCCTGCAACTGAATGGCAAGTTCACGATAGAATTCGGGTTTGCTGTCGTGTTGGATCGTCTTTTCCGCAAACATCGGATTGCTGCCTTTCGGTTATGTCGTTGCCGGCCGGATCGTACTCAGTCCTTGTCGTCAGGCGGACAGGGCCAGCTTTCCGGCGTTTTTAGCCCTGCGGGCAACTTGGTCGCCTTATCGCCGCAGGCAAGATTGATTTGCTGCTGTTCCAGGCCGGTGGCGGTCGAGAGATCGAGCCCTTCGATACGGGTCAGAAACATGAAGGCGCCGCTAAAGGCGACCGGGCCTTTGATCGTCGCGCCGCTCAGAGCAGCGCGGGAAAGATTGGCCAGAGAAAAATTCGTCCCCGTCAGCACCGCCTTGTCGAAATCGGCACGGCCAAGCTCGGCCTTCTGAAAATCCGCGTTGGTAAGCTGCGCGCCGCCGAATTCGGCCCGCTGCAGCTCGGCACTGGCAAATCTGGCGCCGTTGGCCATGATGTTGCTGAAATCGGATCGGTATGCTTCGATCCTCGAGAAATTCGCCGCATCGGCCCGCGCATTCTTCAACCAAGTGCGCACCAGCGTCGCCTTCTCCAGATTTGCCAATGTGAGATTGGCATTGCTGAGATCGGTGCCGTCGAAATGAGCGCCGACGAGGTTGGCTTTTTGAAGATCACTACCCTGCAGCATGATATTGTTTTTGCTGCATTCGCTCCAATCGAGACCAGGCGAAGCCACATCGCCGCAATCACCGGCCCGTGCCAAATTGTGGGTGCCGGATGCGAGCAGCATCGTCACGGCCAGCGCCAGCCCGGACAGAGCGGCAGCAACCGGCCTGTTCATCGCGGCAACCCAATTCAAAGCCGCGCCGCCGGCATTTCGTCCCCGCCAAGACTGCATCCTTAACCCTCGCTTCGCTTCACCACGCGGGCGCCCCTCCTCAGCATCGAGTCAGCCGTCCCGCTCCAATTCTGTATATAGTGTTTCCTGCAACGAAAAAGCGACCACGCCGCAAAAGCATATCACACGGCGAGCCCTACCGGCAGTTTGTTACAGTGATAGAAGGCCGCGAGCAGAGGAAAAACAGAACCGGAAAATTCGAGACCAATGCCGCGCCCGACCGCAAGGCACTGGCGAGGCCGACGGGAGCAAAGCACGCAGCAAAAGAAAAGTGGCCTGGCCGAGGGAAACGGCCAGACCACCATGGGTGCAGATTGGAGGTCAATCTAATCTAGCAGGCTAATAGTAAGATAGACTTAGTTTTTGTCAACAGGCATGTGATGGCACTTGGCGGAGTGGATCGGCGCGGCGGATTCGAAAATTACTCCTGCGAATAGAAGCCCTTATCCGCTCGAGATCCATTTGCTTCGCCCACAGTGATCTAGAGACACAACAGCGCCTCGCAATGCTTGTGATCCAGCGATGCAGCCCGATGATCGTCGGTTTAATACCAGCGTCCGCGACCGTACCAGCCGCCACCCAGCACAAGAAGTATCACGACTATTATGAGAAGTGTGGTGAGATCCATGTACATCTCCTCGGGAGTACCCTTACCATCTCGTTCGCGCCTACGGGCGTCGCTCATCTTGGGACTCTGGACTTTCAACGGAGAAAGAGCGGAGTTAGTTCCAGTCAATGGCCGCCATGGGGAAAATGCGTTGATCGGCACGACCTCAAGTGGTCATCGCCCGTCGCAAGATTCCTTCGCCCTCCCCGTCCACCTCCGCAAATCCCAATTTGTGGATACAGACAAAAATTGGGCCGCCTGTCGGGGACGATGTGGCGGCCCAGCTGTGGCTACGGGTGCAGCCACGTAGGCGGAAAGTCGCCTAACAATTAGATATTATCAATTAAATTTTTTAATTTCAACCAAACTTTTGAATTAATTAAATTAGCTTTTCGTTGAGTCCGATCCCAAATACTCCGCCCATCCGCCGTCAGCACCGGTTGCAACACCATGCGCAGCAGCAACGGGCGAACATTGGGCAGCCTTGATAAACCGGAGGCGCGGAAGAAATCGGCACCGAAGCCCAAAACGAAAAAAGCCCGCGAATGCGGGCTTTTCAAGCTGGTCGGAGTGGAGTGATTCGAACACTCGACCCCCACGTCCCGAACGTGGTGCGCTACCAGACTGCGCTACACTCCGTGACCAGCGGCGCTTCTATAGACCAGCCATTTTTGATGCACAAGCACCAAAATCAAAAAAACCATTCGATTTTTGACGAAAAGATTACAGAGGCAATTGCTTAGAAAATCGGCAGGAAAATGAGTGTCGAACCGGCCGAAGTGCGTAAGACGCAACACATTTGGCAAAATCCCACTTCTGCACGCGGATTGGAATTTTCTTTTGCCGGCTTTGGCGCTAAAGCCTTAGCGGGACAGGCGGAAATGTCGTGGGACAGCGGCGTTTGCGCAACCGAATGCGAGACAGAAGCTCAAGGACGATACGATGAATATCCGCATGATCACCGCGGCGGGGCTGTTGCTGGCCCTGGCAAGCTGCACCACCACAACCACAGCGCTCCCGTCGATTGCGAGCAACCCGGTTCAGGACCGCTGGGAAGGCCAGTCGGCCGGCCGCTTCTTCGCCTCCTACGGCCCGCCGCTCTCCGATCGCGACGAAGGCGGCAACCGCGTCTATACGTGGCGTGGCGGCTACAAGACGGTCACCGTCGCCGGCAAGAAGGGCGAAAAGAAGGGCGGCAAGCGGTTTTATAGCTGCAAAGCCGATATCGTCACCAACCAGAGCTATGTCATCCGCTCGGTCCACATCCTCGGCGACCAGCCCGGCACCAACGGCTCCTCCTACTGCGCCGAACTGCTGGCGCCGCCGGAAAAGGCGAGCTGAGTTTCTCGGATTATCGGGGACGGAAATATCGCAGGCGGCTCGAAAGGGCCGCCTGTTTTTGTTTTTGGGATGTGCTGGTCGGCCATGCGCTGGCAGTCGATAGGGTACGTTTAGATCAACGTTTCATTGATCCTAGCGAACAATCTTTCAAAATTCGCAAGCGTTCCTTCGGACAATGTTGCTAGCAGCTTATCCTTATTTCTCAGGAGGTAATCGGCTGGTTTATTATGATCAAACCGTTTTTCGCCGGCCTGACGAGCAAGCTGCACAACGATCGGATCAGAGCCCATCAGTTCTGACTTTTTGACCTTCCGACCGAAAGCACTGTTATAGAGTTCGATATAATCGTCGACCTCGAAAAGGTCTTCGATATCGGCCATTACCGTCCCGGTCACTTCACCGATGGTGATAGTACGTTTCTCTGTCAGGAAGCCAGCCTTGGCCAACGCACTGAGCTTTTGATGTCCTTCTTTGCGGGCGTCGACCACCACCGTGACGTCGAGGTGATTGCCGAGAAGCGCAACAAATGCAGGAATGACATCCGCTCCCCCAATAGGCATCATCGACCAGCGCTCATTGAGCCCGTTACGACCCAGTGACTTCAAATATGCGGATATCGTGTCGAGATAAATGAAATCCGACGGACCTTCGAGAACGAGGTTGTCTTTCGCTATGAACAGATGCTGGGCGATATCGTAACCCAGAGCGCTTTGAAGTGGGAAAAGGGTTTCTCGATCCGTCGTCAGCACGTCCGATGTAACCACAGAGCCTTTTTCCAAGCCCTTATCTTCGATCAGTCGGGTTCGCTCTAGATGATCCGGTTGGATCATGAACGGCGAGTGTGTGGTATAAATAACTTGGCATCGCTGCGACAGACGCTCCTCAATGAAGCGAAGGAAATCCTTCTGTGCTTTCGCATGGAGTCCAAGCGCGGGTTCATCGAGCAATATCACAACAGGCGTGTCATCGTACTCGTATCGAGAAAAGGCAGTTAGAAAAGAGAAGAACCATCGAAAGCCAGAAGATCGCTCATCGAACGGCAAAGAAAGCATATGCTTGTCATCATACATTCGAACATGAAGCTCATCGATGACGGTTGTTTCTCCCCGGCCGTTGGCTTCCTTTTTCAGGCTTAAGTCGATTAGAACCCGAAGATGCGTATTCGTCGACCAGTATGTCAGCACCTCTCTCGTCAACTCATTTGCAGTGTTCTCCAGTTCGCGCTTTCGTGTCTCGTAATCCGTGTCAAGTAGATGCTCTTTTTCGAACTCGGCCAATTGTAACAAAGATAGAGCGGTTTGGTCATTTTCATCCAAGGAATTCGGATCAGCACTGAGAAGTCGTCTGATCGGCACTCGGCTTGGCAGGCTGCTGTAATCGCTATAATAAAAGAACTTAGGAACGCGCTCAGCCAAAATGGTTTGGATAGTAGGCCGCATCCCTGCGTTCTTTGGCAACAGAACGTCCAAGGCCCGCTGAATGCTCTTGAGCCTTTCAACGACATCCTCTTCTTCCTCTTTGCCGATCTCGCCCAGCTTCTCGCGTAGCTGCTCAAAGGTGTCAGAGCGCACTCGCTCTGTTACCAGTTTGTCTGCATCATTCTCAGTAAGGAAATTGCTTACCGCCTTGGCCTCATCTGTGTTGAACGTGCCCCTCGTACTATTATTATAGCGGCGTTCATACGTATATTGTTTTGAAAGCAAGACATCCGGCCCGAATAAAGCTTCGATGGCCTCGTGATCCTTCGGCTCGAGATCGAACATAGCTGAAATCGGGAAGATATCTTCGATATCTTCCCCTCTGGCTTTCGCCTCACGCCGATGCTTCTTTTCAAGCCATGCAGGATAATGCTTCGGGGGATCGAACTCGACCGCGCCTTGAGCTGGCTTAAGTCGCCGCAATGCCTCCAAGAACGCAGATTTGCCGGACTCGTTTTTGCCGACCAGACAAGTGATGCGATCATCAATTTCGACTGAGGAGGAATCGAGAATGTGTTTGAAGTTTTTGATCTGAACGGTTCGCAGGCGCATTGCACGTCCCAAATTCTACATGAGCAGCATGATGTACTCGCCCTAGCGTTGTTGCAATAGATGTATAAATATTGTTGGGGATTGTTTCATGCGACCTACGCGCGACTATCAAACGGGGTCAGACGAATTTTGTTCTTGAAGGACAATTGATTTGGCCAATGACGGGAACTGCGACAGCAATTGAAGATATGGCAGCAAATTACGTCCGACAGAGCGCAACCGCTGCGAGAGAGCAATGAAATCCGGATCATCAAAAACAATATATGGCTGGGGCGCCTGGATTCGAACCAGGGGATGGCGGTACCAAAAACCGCTGCCTTACCGCTTGGCTACGCCCCAACAGTGCGACATGGCGACTGTTCGCGCCAAATCGGCGTCTGATTAGCAAAGGTCGCTTCCGGTCACAATCACTAAGTTATGCCTGAACGCATATTTCTGTGTGCTTTCGGCAGGGCTATGATAGGGCTTGCAGTTCCAAAATCCACTCTAGGAGATCTGATGAGCCAGTTTCGCGCCCGCCCTCCGGCTGTTCCGTCGGTGCTTGTCGACGACGCCATGGTGCGCATTATCCGCTGGGATTTCGAGCCGGGCGCCGATACCGGCCATCATGTCCATGGCCTCGGCTATGTCGTGGTGCCGATGACGGATTGCCAGTTTCTGATCGAGGAAGGGGCCGAAAGCCGCCGTGTCGATCTTGCCAAGGGCGCGGCCTACCGGCGTGACGCCGGCGTCGAGCATAATGTGGTCAATGCTGGGTCCGAACCGATGTCCTTCATTGAAATTGAATACAAGAGATGAGCGTTCCCGAATTCGATCTTGTCTTTGAGCCAGCCTATGGCCGCGCGGTCCCCATTGCGCCCGGCGTGGAGCGGATGACGGTCAACAATCCCAGCGCTTTCACCTTTCACGGCACCAACAGCTATATCGTCGGCGGCCCGTCCGTGGCGGTGATCGACCCCGGCCCGGAGAATGACGCGCATTTCGCGGCCCTGATGGCGGCGCTGAAGGGGCGCGAGGTGACGCATATCTTCGTCAGCCATACCCACCGCGACCACTCGCCGCTTGCCAAGCGGCTGAAAGAGGCGACGGGCGCGTTGACGGTCGGCGAAGGGCCGCATCGCGCGGCGCGGCCGCTGCATGAGGGCGAGGTCAATCCCTTCGCCGAAAGCTCGGATACGGATTTTCGGCCGGATATTGCGCTTGGCGACGGCGAAAGCGTCTCCGGAGACGGTTGGGAATTGACCGCATTGCTGACGCCCGGCCATACGGCCAATCACGCCTGCTTTGCGCTCGAAGGCAGCGGCATTGTCTTTTCCGCCGATCATGTCATGGCCTGGGCGACGACGATCGTCGCGCCGCCGGATGGTTCCATGGCCGATTACATGGCGTCGCTCGACCGGCTGCTTGCCCGCGACGACCGTCTGTTTTTTCCTGGCCATGGCGGGCCGGTGAAGGAACCCGCTTCCTTCATGCGCGGTCTCAGGACCCATCGGCGCATGCGCGAGCGCGCCGTGCTGGAGCGGATCAGGGCCGGCGACCGCCTGATCCCCGACATGGTGAAGGCCATTTATCGCGACACCGACCCACGCCTGCATGGCGCGGCCGCGCTCTCGGTGCTCGCGCATCTTGAGGATCTCGTCGGCAAAGGTCAGGTCGAAACGGACGGGCCGCCGGCGCTGTTCGGGACCTATAGGCTGGCCTGAGCGGCTTCAGCTTCCGGCAATGCCCAGGAGTTCAGCGTCCAGCGCCTTCAGATAGCTTTCGGCTATGTTGGCGCTGATGCCGAGATCGTCCTGGCCATAGCGCGAGGCAACGCGCACATCGACCAGCGTCGTCTCCGCCTCTTCACGCAGGCGGATCAGCACATCGAAATTCAGGCCAAGAATGCGAGTGCGGGTCTCGCCCTGCAGGACGACGTCGGAATTCTGGCGGATCAAGTCGGCCACGCTGTCGCGATAAGGCCGCGGCGTCGGCACGGGGACGACATCGGGCATGTCGGTAACGGCGCTGTCGTCCGGTGTCTGGTTCTGGGTCTGCCGGCGTGCAGGGCGCTTCGGCTTTTCATGGCTGTTCGGATCGACAACATCGGCGCCTTCGGCCTTGACGATGGTGATATGGCTATCCTTGGCAACCTTGCGCACGGCCTCAAGCACGCGGTCGGCAGCGCCTTCGTAACGGCGGCCGGTCAGCGCCGGATAGGCGGCATATTGCGCCTCGCGGTCCTGCGGCGTCACAAAATGCCTCGGCGGCAGCCAGATCTGCTTGGCCTGCGGCGGCGCCAGCCATTCCGGCGCATCGACGAGATCGGTAGAGACATCGTAGATTGCTGGCCGTGTCCAATAACGCTCCACGCCGATGCCGACGATCGCCAGCGGCAGAGCGGCGTAGATCAGCGCCTTAAAAGCCGAAACGCCCCCGATGGCAGCAAACCGCCAGAGCTGCGTCAGGCCGATGATGGCAAGCAGCACCGCCAGCCCGGCAAAGCCGGCGGAAATCAGCAGCAGCAGGACGAAATAGGGCGTTTCCAGCGGCCCGAATCGATGGCCAACCAAAATCACCCCGCACAGCACCAGCGCAAAGGACGCAATCAGGCGCGAGGCGCGCGCGGCATGCGAAACGGGACGGTCGAAGCGAATGGTCATGAAGAACTCGTCGGCACGTCGGATCGGAAGGCGGATGCTACCCAATTCCGAAGGTCGACCTCATGTTTAGAACAAGAAATGGCGAAAATAAATCGGATGTCGGAACGCATGATTAACGCGCGACCGTAAGCCGGCTGCCCGGACCGTCGGCCCAAAATGTGAGTACTTGCTTAAATTCTGAAAAAGAGCCATGCTTTTCGGGGTTTACTTAGGCCATGAAAGGACTTGAGGAGATGGAAACGATGCAATCGCCGGACATCGCCGCCAAGCCGTTGCCTGCGGCGGCCGGCACGGTCGCCAATGCTGCCGATCCTACCCTGCCGCTCGAACTTGTGGAGCTGGAATTATCGCTCGAAGGTTTTTCCGGTGGCGAAGCGGCCTTTTGCGAAGCCGTGCGCGATGCGGCCCGGGCTGCACATGGCGAATTCCTCTTCGATCTCCCCGCCACGGGATTGATATCGGATTGCCGCCGGATTGCGGTCCTGCGGATTCCCGAGGATAGCGAGGCCATGCGCGTCATCTTCGCAGTGCTCGACGAAGACGATGCGGAAATCCGCCTGCTGCAGCCGGATGAGGAAACCGAACCCCTGCTCCGCTTCGCCGATGCCTTCGTCGATCTGCTGCAACGCCTGCCGCAAAGGCCGCGTGACGACGCTTGAACGACTCACACCCTGGCATGCCATTCAACCGTTCGTGATGAGCGGGCAGCAATACGACTTTCGCACCCCACTGAGGGAGACTATAGTTCCCGCGTGCATATTTGTGCCGAGGATATCGAGTCATGCGTATTTTTCCCGCACTTTCCCTCATCGTCATCGCTACGGTGCTGTCGGCCTGTCAGACGGCAGAGGAGATTCGCGCGGCCGATGAAGCGAGATGCAGCAGCTACGGCTTCCGCCGCGGCACCGAGAATTTCGCCAATTGCCTGATGAATCAGGATCTGAGCCGGCGCGCGGATCAGCGTGCTTTCATGGAAAGCAATGATGATTTCTTCTGGGGGCCGTCCATCGTGGTCGGACCGGGATACTATCATCGCCGTTGGCATTGATCGTTTCGCCTCTCCCGTGACGAAAGCTCAAGCCTTGCCTCTGATGGCCGCCTGCGCCGCCGCAAGCCTTGCGATCGGCACGCGGAAGGGCGAGCAGGACACGTAATCCAGCCCGATTTCCTCACAAAAGTGGATCGAAGCCGGATCGCCGCCATGTTCGCCGCAGATGCCGAGCTTCATATCGTTGCGCGTACGACGGCCGCGCTCGGCAGCGATGCGGATCAGTTCTCCCACGCCGTCGAAATCGAGCGAGATGAAGGGATCATGCTCTATGATCCCCTTGCGCTGATAGGTGGGGATGAAGGCGGCGGCATCGTCGCGCGACATGCCGAAGGTGGTCTGCGTCAGGTCGTTGGTGCCGAAGGAGAAGAACTCGGCCGCTTCCGCGATGATGTGCGCGCGAAGGGCAGCGCGCGGCAGCTCGATCATCGTGCCGACGAGATAATCGATCTTCATCTTGGCTTCCGTCATGACTGCGCGGGCCACCTCTTCGATACGTGCCTTGACGTAATCGAGCTCCGAGCGCAGGCCGACCAGCGGCACCATGATCTCCGGTACGACCGCGGCACCTGTCTCCTTTGCCGCGGAGACCGCTGCCTCGAAGATGGCGCGGGCCTGCATCTCGACGATTTCAGGATAGGAAATCGCCAGACGGCAACCGCGATGGCCAAGCATCGGATTGAACTCATGCAGCGCATCGACCCGCTGGCGCAATATGGCCGGCTCCATGCCCATGATGCCGGCGACCTCCGCGATCTCCTCGTCCGTCTTCGGCAGGAACTCGTGCAATGGCGGGTCCAGCAGGCGGATGGTCACCGGCAGGCCGTGCATGATGGTGAACATGCCGGTGAAATCGAGCCGCTGCATCGGCAAGAGCTTGGCGAGCGCGGCGCGGCGGCCCTCCTCGCCTTCCGCGAGGATCATCTCGCGCATGACATGAATGCGGTCGCCTTCGAAGAACATATGCTCGGTGCGGCAAAGGCCGATGCCTTCGGCACCGAAGGAACGGGCGGCGCGGGCATCTGCCGGTGTGTCCGCATTCGTGCGCACCGTCATGCGGCGCGAGCGGTCCGCCCAGTCCATGATGCGCCCGAAATCGCCTGATAGTTCCGGCTGGATCATCGCCACCTCGCCCCTCAGCACCTGACCGGTGGAACCATCGATGGTGACAATGTCACCCTTTTTCAGGGTTACACCGATGCCGATCAGCTTTTCGTTGCGCATGTCGATGCGCATGGTGCCGGCGCCGACCACGCAGGGAATGCCCATGCCGCGTGCAACCACCGCCGCGTGGCTGGTCATGCCGCCGCGCGTGGTGAGAATCCCCTCGGCGGCATGCATGCCATGAATATCCTCCGGGCTCGTCTCGATGCGCACGAGAATGACCTTGCGGCCCTCTTCTTCGGCGACGATCGCCTCCTCGGCGGTGAAGACGACCTCGCCGGTCGCGGCCCCCGGCGAAGCCGGCAAGCCGGAGCCGATGATCTCCCGATGCACGCGCGGATCGATCGTTGGGTGAAGGAGCTGATCAAGGGTCGAGGGCTCGATGCGCGAAACGGCCTCATCTTCGGTGATCAGACCTTCGTCGACCATATCGACAGCGACCTTCATTGCCGCCTTGGTGGTGCGCTTGCCGGCGCGGGTCTGCAGCATCCAGAGCTTGCCGCGCTCAATGGTGAATTCCAGATCCTGCATGTCACGGTAATGCGCTTCGAGCTCGGCGCAGATGCGACGGAATTCGGCAAAGGCTTCCGGCATCAGCTTTTCCATCGACGGCCGGTCGTAGCCGGAGGCGATACGGGCCGCCTCGGTGATGCTCTGCGGGGTGCGAATACCGGCAACGACATCCTCGCCCTGCGCATTGACCAGGAATTCGCCGTAGAGCTCCTTTTCACCCGTCGAGGGATTGCGGGTGAAGGCAACACCAGTGGCGGAGGAATTGCCGAGATTGCCGAAGACCATGGCCTGGATATTGACCGCCGTGCCCCAAGCTTCGGGGATATTATGCAAATGACGATAGGTGATCGCACGCGGGTTCATCCAACTGGAAAACACCGCGCCGACGGCACCCCAGAGCTGCACCTCGGGCTCCTGCGGGAAAGCCTCGTCCAGTTCCTCTTCTATGACGGCCTTATAAAGCGAGACAACATGCTGCCACTCTACGGCAGAAAGATCGGTATCGAACTCATGGCCGAGGCGAGCCTTCTCATCCTCCAGGATTTCCTCGAAAATCTCGTTGTCGAGACCCATGACGACATCGGCATACATCTGGATGAAGCGCCGATAGCTGTCCCAGGCGAAGCGGGCGTCGCCGGCATCATGGCCGAGCGCCTGCACCGTGTCGTCGTTGAGGCCGAGATTGAGGACGGTATCCATCATGCCAGGCATGGAGGCGCGACCGCCGGAGCGCACGGAAACGAGCAGCGGGCGAACGGTATCGCCGAACTTGCGCCCGGTGATCGCCTCCATCTGCTTCAGCCCCTGCATCACCTGCAGCTTCAGGTCTTCCGGAACGTTGCGGCCGTTTTTGTAATAGAAAGCGCAGACTTCGCTGATGATCGTCAAGCCGGGGGGAACCGGCAGGCCAAGGCTGCACATTTCGGCAAGATTGGCGCCCTTCCCCCCGAGCCGCTCATAGTCCTTGGCGCGCCCCTCGGCCTTCCCGTCGCCGAATGTATAAACCCACTTCGTCATTTTCCCCCGTCCAACTCCTAAGGTTGAACTTAATTCATTGAGGTGGAAATGAAAATCGACAAATGCGGCGAAATGTTGCGCTGCACAATAAATATAAAATCGCAGTGTTAAAAATCGTGTCCACTATAGCAGGCGTGTAAAGCGTCACTTGACGCATGACGCATGCCCAACTAGTTAAAATCATGAAGATCAGAAACGTGATTCATAAGGGGACGCAGGTTCATCGAAGAGGATGATGCCTCCGGCTTGCAGCCGGCCTTCGTGCCAAAACTACGGCGAATTATTTCCTTCCTCCAGGATATGGAACAAGAGGAGGAATTGCGGACGGTGCCGAGTTGGAAAGCCCATCTACTCACCGGCGACCGCAAAGGCACTTGGAGCCTCTTTGTCACGAAAAACTGGCGACTGACGTTTCGGATAGACCGGACAGAAATTGAGATCATCGACCTCGATTATGAAGATTATCACTAGGAGATGGCCATGAACGCTTTACGGGGCATCCGTATGAAAAACCCAGCCCATCCGGGCGGGTTCGTCAAAAGCGAAATCATTGAAGCTCTTGAGCTTTCCGTCACCGATGCAGCCAAGGCGCTAGGCGTTACGCGCCCGGCCTTGTCCGCGCTTCTCAATGAACGAGCCCACCTATCGCCAGAAATGGCTCTCAGAATCGAGAAGGCATTTGGCGTGTCTATGGATACGCTGATGCGGATGCAGAATAGCTACGACATTGCTCAAGCCCGCAAGCGCGAGGGAGACATCAAGGTGGCACCATTCAAAGGCAAGCCAAATGATCCGCCATCGACCGCAACCTAAAGACCGCCAACCGGCGACTAGGCTCACACCTCCCGCCGCGCCAGAATCTTGTCGATCCGCATACCGTCCAAATCGACGATTTCGAAGAGCCAGCCATCGAATGTAAAGCTCTCGCCGACCTCCGGAATATGACCGAGCTGGTAGAGCGCGAAGCCCGCGAAGGTGTGGAAATTGTCTTCGGAACGCTCGCGCAGGCCGAGCCGCTGGAAAGCGTCATAGGCCGGCATCATGCCTTCGATCAGCAAGGAGCCGTCGGCCCGCTCGACGATATCCGGTCCTTCGTTCTCCATATCCGGCAAGTCGCCGGCGATGGCCTCCAGCAGGTCGGTCTGTGTGACGATGCCCTCCAGGCTACCATATTCATCGATGACCATGGCAAGACGGACAGGGGCGCGTTTGAAGCTCTCGAGCACCTTGAAAACGGCCGTCGCTTCATGAACGATAAGAGGCTGCCGCATAACCGCTATCGGATCGAGCGATTGGCCATTGAGGAGCTGGTCGAGAAGATCCTTCTTCAGGATCATACCGATCGGTTCGTCGATCGTCCCGCGACCGACGAGAAGTTGGTCGAAACGGCTTTCGCGAATAGCCTTCAGCATCTCCTCTGGCGAGTCCTCGGCATCGATCCAATCGACCTCCAGCCTCGGCGTCATGATATCGGAGACATCGCGGTCGCCGATGTTGAAGACGCGTTCGACCAATTCCTGCTGCGCCTGTTCCAACAGGCCTGCTTCCTGGCTTTCGGCGACCAGCATTTTGATTTCCGCAGGCGAATGCAGCGAGCCTTCACCGGCGCCCGGTCGCAGGCCAAAGAGGCGCAAAACCATGTTGCCGAGACCGTTCAACACCAAAATCGCCGGGCGTAGCAGAAACAGGAACAGGCCCAGCGGTCGCACGACACCGAGGGCGGTGCCTTCGCTGCGCTGCAATGCCAGGCTCTTCGGCGCAAGTTCGCCAAGGACGATGTGCAGGGCCGTAATGATGATGAAGGAAATCACGACAGCCACGGCATGCGATCCGGCAGCAGCCCAGGAGCCGGGCAGAAAATCGAGAAGCGGCTCCAGGAGATGGGCAAGCGCCGGTTCACCCACCCAGCCGAGAGCAAGCGAAGATATGGTGATGCCGAGCTGAGTGGCCGCGAGATTGGCGTCGAGATTGTCGACTGCCCTTTGCAAGGCGGTCGCGTTCATCCGCCCCTCGGAAACTAGTTCGGCCACGCGACTGCGCCGAACGGAGACAAGCGAAAATTCGGCCGCAACGAAGAAACCATTCGCAGCGACGAGCAGCAATACGGCGAGTATTCCGAGGAAATCGAAAATACCGCCATCAAATCCAGACATACTTCCCTTCCGGGCGGATTAGCGCCACGTATTATTGATCGAGAACAAATCTAACACGCTTTTTGGCTGTGCGGCAGCCGAGGCGGCAATTTCTTGTCGATATGGGAATAGCTTTTCCTTTTTCCAATCGGAAAGAGGCGCCTCAAGCTATTTCCCGCAGTTGCTCCGCGGTCTGCAGGTCGACGGACACAAGCTGTGAGACACCCTGTTCGGCCATGGTCACGCCGAAGAGGCGGTCCATGCGAGCCATGGTGATGGGATTGTGGGTGATGACCACAAAACGCGTCTCGGTCGAGGCCGCCATCTCGTCCATGAGATTGCAATAGCGCTCGACATTGTGGTCGTCGAGCGGCGCGTCCACCTCGTCCAGCACGCAGATAGGGGCCGGATTGGTGAGAAAGACGGCAAAGATCAGCGCCATCGCCGTCAGCGCCTGCTCGCCGCCGGAAAGCAGCGTCATGGTCTGCGGCTTCTTACCCGGCGGACGAGCGAGAATTTCGAGGCCCGCCTCCAGCGGATCGTCGGATTCGATCAGTTGCAACTCGGCCGTGCCGCCGCCGAAGAGATGGGTAAACAGCCGCTGGAACTGCACATTGACAACGTCGAAAGCAGCGATCAGCCGCTCGCGGCCTTCGCGGTTGAGGCTCTGGATCGCACCGCGCAGCTTGCGGATGGCGTCGATGACATCATCACGCTCCTTGATCAAGGCCCGCAGCCGTTCTGTCAGTTCCCTGCTTTCCTCCTCGGCGCGCAGGTTGACGGCACCAAGGCGCTCGCGCTCGATCTTAAGCCGCTCCAGCTCGCGCTCGACCTCGCGCAAATCGGGAATATTCTGCCCCGCCGACAGGCCGGCAAGCCGCAGCACCTCATGCAGTTCGACATTCAGCGTCTGGCGGATGCGCAACTCGCTTTCCTGGCGGCGCTCGCGGGCGGAAACCAGGCGCTCCTCGATACGGCCACGCTTTTCACGGCTTTCCGCCAATTCCGACAGTGCCGTGGCGGCCTGACGATCGGCCTCGCGCTGAACGATTTCCGCCTCGACCAGGCGGTCGGCCGCGGTGCGGCGCGCCTCCTCCGCTTTCTGCAATTCATTCATCAGCGCGCGGCGCTTGTCATCAAATTCATCCGGGGCAAGGTCCAGCTCGGCGGCCTCATCGCGCGCCTCTTCCTCACGGTCGCGCAGGGTCTGGATATGCTCTTCGGCGCTGGCGGCGCGCTGGCGCCAACCGTCACGCTCCTGGCGAATCGCCAGGATGCGGCGCTGCCGGGCCTCATTTTCCCGATTCAGCCCTTCGTAACGGGCACGCGCTTCGGCAAGCGCGCCGCGATCCGTGGCGACCTCCGCCTGCTGGTCGCGCAGCTTCAAGTCGATGTCCGCCAGATCGGGCGCATCCTCTAGTTCGATACGGGCATTTTCATCTTGCACCGCCACCTCTTCCATCTGCGCCTGCAGATGGCTGGCAGCTTCCGTGATGACATCGCGACGGCGGATCAGATCGCCGGAGGCGCGCTCGGCCATCGCCAATGCTTCGCGAGCTTCCGCAAGGTGGCGGGCAGCGAGCCGGCTGGTATCACGCGCAACGACAAGACGGGATTCCTCGGCCCGGATCGCGTCGCCGGCAATCGCCAAACGCTCTTCAGCCTCAGCCAGGATATCGCGCGCCACCTCGGCTTCGGCCTCAAGCTCCGCAAGACGATTCTTCTGTGCCAGCCGCAGAGCCGCCGCGCTGGGAGCGTCTGCCCCGGTCACATGCCCGTCCCAACGAAATACGGCGCCGTCCTTCGTCACCAGCCGCTGGCCTGGCTTCAATGCCGGCATGAGGCGCATAGCGTCTGCGGCAGTGACAAGGCCGATCTGGCGCAAGCGTCGCGTCAATGCCGCCGGTGCGCCCACATACGAAATCAGTGGCACGACATCGTCCGGCAGGGCAGGATCGGCCGCGCCGCTGCCATTGTCGGACCAGTGGGCGGGCGCTTGCGGATCCAGCGGCGATTCCAGATCGTCGCCAAGAGCTGCGCCGAGCGCGGTCTCGAAGCCACGGTCGACGCGCAGCTCTTCCGCAACGGGTGCAAATGCGCCCGAGGTGGCTCCCGCCGCGAGCATATTGGAGATCGTGCGCGCTTCCGTTTCCAAGGCATTCAGCCGCGAACGGGCTTCATCGACCGGCGCGCGCGATAAAGCCTCCGTCTCGCGAGCTTTGGAGAGGGCCGCCTCAACGAACTGGATCGCCACCTCAGTATCGGCGACGACATTTTCAGCGGCCTCGACCACGTCGCGCTTTTCGCCAGGATCCGGCAGGGCGGCTATCTTTTCATCGATCGCAGCGAGCTCCCCGTTGGCCTCATCCATCTGCCGTTCCAGCCGCATCTTCCGGTCGGCAAGATCGCGGATGGCGCGCTCGAGCTGATTGCGGGCGGCGGCGGCCTCGGCGCGCTCGGCAGTCAGCGCGGTAAAGATACGCTCGCTATCGGCTAGCTTCGCGGCAGCCTCCTCGAAAGCCTCGCGCGTTTCCTCGGCAAGCCGGCCGGAATCGGCGAGAATATCGGCAATATCGGCCTCCTCCGCATCGAGCTTTGCCAGGATTTGGGCATTATCGGCAACGAGGCGCTCTTCACGGCTGATGTCTTCGGCCAGTTGCGCCAACCGCCGGGTCAGCTCGTCTCGACGCCGCAGAATGCGATTGGCATCCTCTTCAAGCTGGGTGCGAGCAATTTGCAGACGCTGCAATGCGGCGGCGGCCTTCGCCTCTTCTTCGCGCAGGTCCGGCAGCTTGAAGCTGGCAATGCCCTGCGTCTTCGCCGCCTCCATCTGTATCTGCGCCTTTTCAGCGACCACAACGGTTGCCTGCTTGAGCGCGTTGTCGGCCTCCGCTTCCGCCTCCTTCGCCTGCACCCAATGAATATGCAGGAGCATCGCCTCGCGGGCGCGGATGTCGGCGGACAACATCTTGAACCGGTTGGCCTGACGCGCCTGGCGCTTCAGGCTTTCGATCTGGCTTTCAAGCTGCGAGGTCACGTCGTCGAGACGCTCGAGGTTGCCTTCGGCGGCGCGCAGACGCAGCTCCGCCTCATGCCGGCGCGAATGCAGGCCGGAAATGCCGGCGGCCTCTTCAAGAAGCTGGCGCCGGGCCTGTGGCTTGGCCTGGATCAACTCGCCAATGCGCCCCTGCCCAACCATCGACGGCGAACGCGCGCCGGTCGAGGCATCGGCGAATAGCAGTTGTACATCCTTGGCACGGGCTTCCTTGCCGTTGATGCGATAAAGCGAGCCCTGCTCGCGCTCGATGCGGCGGGTGACCTGGATTTCGTCGCTGTCGTTAAAGGCGGCCGGCGCCGTGCGGTCGCTATTGTCGAGATAGAGGCCGACTTCCGCGGTATTGCGCGCGGGACGATTGCCGGAACCGGAGAAAATGACGTCGTCCATGCCGGAAGCGCGCATGTTCTTGTAGGAGTTCTCGCCCATCACCCAGCGCAGCGCTTCGACCAGGTTGGACTTGCCGCAACCGTTCGGGCCGACGACGCCGGTCAAGCCGCGCTCGATGACAAATTCCGCCGGCTCCACGAAGGATTTGAAACCGACGAGACGAAGCCTGTTGAACTTCATAAGCGCCACTCCCCCTCTCCGCGACAGCGGGGGAAGGAAGAAACCCCATCAGAAGTGAGGCACAAAAAAACGGGCGCGCGGGTTTCCCCACCGCCCGCCGTTTCGAAAAGGCACGGATCAGAGAAGGCTATCGATGAGCTTCGACATGGCACCAACCGACATGTCCCCTGCATAACGCTTGCCGTTGATCAAGAAGGTCGGCGTAGCATTGACGCCGAAGTCTTTGGCTGCGCGTTCCCTAACTGAGTTGACATCATCCAGAAGCTTCTGGTTCGTCAAGCATTTCGTAAAGCTATCCTCAGTAAAACCGGCAAGTTTCGACATTTGCAGCAGCGCGGCACGGCCATCGACATCCGGTGAAGCCCAGGCGATTTGCTGTTTGAACAGCATATCGACCATCGGCAAGTACTGTTCCTGCGGCGCGCAACGGGCCAGCATGAAGGCGGCGGCAGCGCGCGGATCGAAGGGGAATTCGCGGATGATGAAGCGAACCTTGCCGGTATCGACGTATTTCTGTTTGATCGCGTCGAAGGTGGTAACGGCGAAATGCGCGCAGTGTGGGCAGGTCAGCGACATGTATTCGACGATCTTGACCGGAGCGTCTTCTTTGCCGAGCGCGATTTCCGGCAGGGGGCCGGGCTTCAGCACCTCGTTCATGTCGACATTGCCTTCCGACGACGGGACTTCATCCTCCGGCGAGGCAGCGGTATTGGTGGTCTCCTGCGCACCACCGACCGTGGTGGCGTTTGCGGCGGATGCGGTGTCGGCAAAGGCAGCGAACGCCATAGAGAGGGCCGCAACGGCGGTGCCGCCCAGCAGGTGGCGTTTGGTCAAGAGCATGTCGGACATCGGCATATAGTCACCCGTCGTTTAAGAGGTCTTTGAATGGTTCACTGCGATATAACGGCTAGTTGCTGCGAACAAGGCACGGTTGACCAACTTTCTTCAAAGAATTGTGACCTACCGAAGACAAACAGGTTAAATTATCGTCAGAATTCGCAGGGATGGGCAGACGGCCGTGAAGATGAGGCACTATGCGGCACTATCTTCGATAAATCTCACGGCGATTTCCGATTCGAACAATCAGAATTCGTATAGCGCTATCTTCGATGTGCGCGATTACCCGGCAGTCTCCGACCCAATATTTCCAAAGTCACCAAGATCAGAACCTTTCAAGGCCTCGCCGATGGAGCGCGGATTGTCCAGCTTGGAAACACGCTCATGGAGAAATTTAAGAATGCGTCGCGAAGTCTCATGTCCGAGCTTTTCGAGTTCGCGCTCCGCAGATCGCTGAAACTCAATCGTCCACGCCATAGCGCGCCATTAACTCAGCCAAAGAAACAGTATCGCTCTCGCCCCGGCGAAACTCTTCCAGGCGTTTCTCCGCAAGATAGATATCCTCAAGATCGTCCAGGTGCTCGAGGATTGCCTCACGAGCATAAAAGCTTTTGCTGCGCCCGGTGCGCTTGGCAAGCGCATCGAGCCTTGCTTCAATTTCCGGCGGAAGCCGCAGGGCCAACATCATCTTATCTCCCAAAATAGAGCTATCTTTTACCCCGCTTCCAAACCATCGCGGTGCCCAATCTCTGAATTGCCGCACGTAGTTTGTCGTCCTCGATACCGTCCATCATGTCTTCCAGCTTTCGCGCCGCCTCGCCCTTTAGCGGCGGGGGAGTGCGGGAGCGTTTTGAAGTGATGGAAACAGGCTTTTGGACGATGCGGATCTGGCTGACGGCATGGAAGCCGAAGAAGCCGTTGATGCGCTGGATCAGTTCGCCCTGCGCATGGGTCAGGAACAGGGCGCGGGCGCCCTCGCAGGCGACGGTCAGCACGCCGGGCTGGTAACCGCCGTCCTCGCCCGAACCGCCGCGTTTGGCCCAGGCAATCTTTTCCGGCCGCGTGCATTCGGCAAAATCCTCGCCTGCGATCTCGTCCCAGGAGCCAAGCAGCGCAGTATTGATTCCCGCACGCTTCGCCAAGACGGGATCGATGATGCCGTTGGTCAGCTCGGAAATCTGCTTTTCGCCTTTTCGGGGATAACTCATGAGATAACGGGACCTGGAACCTTGTTTGCGCGTACAAGACCTTGATCGTCGGGCGCGGCTTGGCCAAGTATAAAGCACTTCCCCTCGATGCGGCAAATCATGACGACAATAATAGAATCCCCGATGGCTGCATCTCTGCTTGCCTGGTACGACCGCCATCACCGCGACCTGCCCTGGCGCGTCTCGCCGCCGATGGCAGCGCGCGGCATCCGGCCCGATCCCTATCATATCTGGCTCTCCGAGGTAATGTTGCAGCAGACCACCGTGCCGGCGGTCAAAGCCTATTTCGCCAAATTCCTGGAGCGCTGGCCGACGGTTCATGATCTTGCGGCGGCGCCCACCGACGATGTCATGGCCGCCTGGGCCGGGCTCGGCTATTACGCCCGCGCCCGCAACCTGAAGAAATGCGCGGAGGCTGTGGCGGCGGAACATGACGGTCGGTTTCCCGACACCGAGGACGGGCTGCGGGCCTTGCCCGGAATCGGCGACTATACCGCAGCGGCGGTCGCGGCCATTGCATTCAACCGGCAGGCGGCTGTCATGGACGGCAATGTCGAGCGGGTTATCTCCAGGCTATATGCCATCGCCACGCCATTGCCGGCCGCGAAACCATTGATGAAGCAGAAGGTGGCATTGCTGACGCCAGCCGATCGTCCCGGCGATTTCGCGCAGGCGATGATGGATCTAGGGGCGACGATCTGCACGCCGAAACGGCCGGCCTGTTCGCTCTGTCCCTTCAACAATGCCTGCGAGGCATTGCGGCTGCACGATCCCGAACATTTTCCGGTCAAAGCGGCAAAGAAGGAAAAGCCGATGCGCCAGGGTGCCGCTTTTGTGGCGGTGAATGATGATGGTGAAATTTACCTGCGCCGGCGCATCGCCAGCGGCCTGCTCGGCGGCATGACCGAAGTGCCGACCACCGGCTGGACAGCACGGCTTGACGGCGAGACCAGTGCTGCGGCCGCCCCCTTCCCGGCCGACTGGCAGGCGGCGGGGAGCGTGACGCATGTCTTTACTCACTTCGAACTGCGGCTATCGATCTATCGCGCTCAAGTGGCATCGAACACTACCCACAATGACGGATGGTGGGAGCCGGTTACAAATCTTGAAGCCCAGGCGCTGCCCACCGTCATGAAAAAAGCGATCATTCAGGCTATTCCACGCGCATTCACAAAGACCAAGACATTCGAAAAGGCAGGACATAATTCATGACGACGGAAATCCGGCACATTGTCTTCGACATCGGCAAAGTGCTTCTTCACTATGATCCGAGCATTCCTTATGGCCGCCTCATCCCCGATGAAGCAGAGCGAACCTGGTTCTTCGCCAATGTCTGCACAAATGAATGGAACATCGAGCAGGATCGCGGCCGGACGTGGGAAGAAGCCGAAGCGCTGCTGATCGCCGACCATCCCGAGCGCGAGGAACAGATCCGTGCCTTCCGCAAATATTGGCACGATATGGTGCCGCATGCCTATGACGATAGCGTCGCCATCATGGAGAAGCTGATTGCCGAGGGCCGTGACGTCACCATGCTGACCAACTTTGCCTCCGATACGTTTCGTGAAGCGCAGACGCGCTTCGATTTCCTCTCCAAGCCGCGCGGCGTCACCGTGTCCGGCGACATCGGCCTGATCAAGCCGGACGTTGCTATCTATGAGGCGCATGTGAAGAGTTTCGAGCTCGATCCGGCCTCGACCATCTTCATCGACGATTCGCTTGCCAACGTCGAAGGTGCAAAGGCTGCGGGTTGGAATGCAGTCCATTTCACCGGCGCCGAGAAGCTGCGCAGCGATCTCGCCGCCTACGGCATCCAGGTTTGAGCCCATGATTTTCGATCCGGCAGAACGCATCACCCTCTTTCATGACGCGATCAACAGGCTCGATTTCGAAGCAATCGAGGATTTCTTCGCGGAGAACGCCACCTATGTCTCGAACGGCGTCGGCAGCCTCGCAGGTCGCGAGGCAATCATGGAGGCCTTCCGCGGCTATTTCGATACCTATCCGGATCAAACCGCAGTCAATTCATTGGTGGAAACGCTGACGCCGCTTTCCGGCCGGAGTGTCTGGTCCGTCCGGGCAACGAACAGCAAGACCGGTAAGCCGCTGATCCGCGAGGGCGAAGAGACGATCACCTTCGACGAAGACGGACGCGTCGTCCGGGTCGAAGTGACGGACTATCAGGAATTCTAAGCCGTCAGGCAAAAAAATGGCGCCCAGGATTCGAGAATCCTGGGCGTCTCGCCTTCCTCCCTAACTGGAGGTACTCGACGGAAGAAGGCGGATATGCGGATCCGGCCGCGGCACCATCCCGATAGTCGGGAAAGGCTTTCGGGTAAAATTATGCCGCTGAAAATAGTTGGAATTATTCCACCTTGGCCAGATCATTGCGGACGATCGAACGCAGCTCGTCGATCGGGCGCAGGGAATGCCCATCGTCGAAGTGCCAGAACGTCCATCCGTTGCATGCATCAAGGCCCTGGACTTTCGCACCGAGGCGATGAATGGAGCCCGCTTCGCCGCCGGAGGCGACCGTGCCATCGGCGCGCACGATGGCACTGTAGCGACGCCTCGCATCCGTCAGCACCTGGCCGGGCTTGATGAGGCCACTTTCGATCAAAACGTTGAAGGCAACGCGAACTTCAGCCTTCTTGCCTGTCATGACGGTCAGTTCCGCCTTACCGAGCGGCTCGACGGCGGCGATGCGGGCGCTGGCCGCATCGATGTAATCCTGCTCGCGTTCGATGCCGACGAAGTGACGGCCGAGACGCTTGGCGACGGCACCGGTGGTCCCAGAGCCGAAGAAGGGGTCGAGGATGATGTCGCCGGGCTTGGACGATGCCATGATGACACGGGCAAGCAGGGCTTCTGGCTTCTGCGTCGGATGCGCCTTCTTGCCATCCTGATCCTTCAACCGTTCGCCGCCGCTGCAGATCGGGAACAGCCAATCGGAGCGCATCTGCACATCGTCATTGGCGGCCTTCATGGCGTCGTAGTTGAAGGTGTAGCCCTTGGCCTTGGCGTTCGGGCTCGCCCAGATCATCGTTTCATGGGCGTTCTGGAAACGACGTCCCTTGAAATTCGGCATCGGATTGGTCTTGCGCCAGACGATGTCGTTGAGGATCCAGAAGTTCAGATCCTGCATCGTAGCGCCGACGCGGAAAATATTGTGATAGGAGCCGATGACCCAGATGGTGCCCGTCGGCTTCAGCACGCGACGGCAGGCGAGAAGCCAGGCGCGGGTAAAGGCATCATAAGCCTCGAAGGAGGCAAACTGGTCCCATTCGTCGTCAACGGCGTCGACAAGCGATTGATCGGGGCGATGCAGCGTACCGCCGAGCTGCAAATTGTAAGGCGGGTCCGCGAAGATGACGTCGACGGAATGGGTGGGCAGTGCTTCAAGAGCGGCTACGCAATCGCCCTTGATGATCGTGTCGACCCAAGAGCCCGGCGTTGCGGAAGTCCTGAGGTCGGCAAGCGGGAAAACTGACGCCATGTGATACTCGCTGTTACACTTACTCGATACGATTAACTGAGTGTTATGGTTACCTAAGTTGGTTACCAAAGGCTAAAGCGGCGGGCGATTTGAGAAATTATTCGCGGCATAGAAAAATAACAGCGAATGCGATAGAACATTCTCATGGACCGAAACGAAACGATAACGCGGCTTAAAAACAACGCGGACGCCATCCGGGCGCTCGGTGCAACGTCGCTTTACCTTTTCGGCTCTGTTTCCCGGAATGAGGCGCAACCATCGAGTGATGTGGATATTTTTGTCGACTATGACCCGGCTAGTCGTTTCAATGCTTTCGATCTGATCAGTATCAAGTTCTTGCTCGAAGAAGATCTTCATGCGCCCGTCGACATTACGACCAGAGATGGGCTACATCCCCGCCTGAGACCGGCGATCGAACGCTCGGCGACGCGGGTATTTTGATGCCGCGGGAATTTAGACACGCGCTCGAGGACATACGCGCAGAACTCCGCGGTATCAGCAAAGCCGCCATGGGAAAAACACTGGACGACTACCGTAGCGATTGGCTGTTTCAACACGCCGTCCAGCGCGCCATAGAAATCATTTCGGAGGCAAGTCGGGCCATGCCCGACGATATCAAAGCTCTGAGGCCGGAGATTCCGTGGCAACAAGTCAAGACCATAGGAAACATATTGCGTCATCAATATCATGGCCTATCCGACCAGATCATCTGGGGCGTGGTCGTCGACGAGCTACCGGCCCTAGAAATTGCTATTGATGCCCTTTGCCTGCGGTTCGGTGTTGATTAGCTCGTCATGCACCGCGCGGCTATCCGCCGGTGCCTCTTCCCTCTCATTCATTCCGTAATCACGCACCACATGGGCTATGCGCAGCCGATAGTCGGCAAATATCACCCCTCGCCCGGCCTTTTGCGCCGCCCGGTGCGTTTCACGATTGCGCCATTCCTTGACCGCCGCCTCATCGCGCCAGAAGGAGAGCGAGAGAAGCTTACCGCGTTGTGTCAGGCTCTCGAAGCGTTCGATGGAGATGAAACCGTCGATCGTTTCGAGTTCTGCGCGCAGCTTGCCGGCAAGATCAAGATAGTGATGACGCTCGCCGAGATAGGGAATGACTTCGAAAATGACGGCGATCATGGCGTCACCTTTGGGCCGTGCGGTAGAGACACGTTTTTCAGGAAGATGCGATCTTCCCTGATGATGAAGCGTTCGTGGCGGGAGAAATCGTAATTCGCCTTGCCGAGCGGATCGGCTGCGAGGCGGGCGCGATAGGCTTCATAGGCAGCCAGGCTCTCGACATTGTAGACACCATAAGCGGTCGTCGCCGAGCCCTCGTGCGGGGCGAAATAGCCAATGAGGTCCGCGCCGTTGCGTGGGATGACCTGGCCCCAGGCCCTGGCATATTCGGCAAAGGCGTCCTTTTTGAAGGGATCGATCTCATAGCGGATGAAACAGGTGATCATGGTTGTCTCCTTTGGTGATGGAGATGTTGTCGCATATTGCGCGACGTCTATGCTTCGGTTACGATCGAAGTATGAAGGAAGGTCCTGACATCGCGCAGATAGGTGCGCTCATTGGCGATCCGGCGCGGGCGAATATGCTGACCGCGCTGATGGGCGGCCGTGCCCTGACTGCAACGGAGTTGGCGGCGGCCGGCGGTATCACGCTGCAGACGGCGAGCACGCATCTGTCGAAGCTCGAAGCAGGCGGATTGCTTGCGCAACGCAAACAAGGCCGGCACCGCTATTTCGCGCTGGCCGACGACGGCGTCGGCAAGCTGCTCGAAAGTATCATGGGCTTCGCCGCTACGCGAGGGCACCTGCGCCACCGCCCCGGTCCGAAAGAGCCGGCTCTTCGCAAGGCACGCATCTGCTACGACCATCTCGCCGGTGATTACGGTGTACGCATGCTCGACAGCCTGATTGCGGCCGGCGCGATCTCGGCTCTCGATGACGGCTTAAGCCTGACGGAGCGCGGCGAAACGCATCTCACCTCGATCGGCATTGATGTGAATGGGCTGCGCTCGACGCGGCGCCCGCTCTGCCGCTCCTGCCTCGATTGGAGCGAACGCCGGGCGCACCTCGCCGGCAGCCTCGGCAAGGCGCTGCTTTCCAACTTCTTCGACAAGGGTTGGGCGCGGCGATCGGAAAACAGCCGCTCGATCCTGTTTACATCAGAAGGCGAACGCCGGTTTCTAGCGCTGTTTCCTATCGACGCGGATGCGACGAACAAAGAGCGCGACGGTGTCGACGCCTAGTGTTGAGACGTCGCCTCAATGAAGGGCGCAACATCATCGGCGCCAGAACATCCAAACTATAATTTACCCAACGATCGCAAAAGCTTCGCGCGTCGAACCCGAGGGCGTCCGCACCGGGGATCGGCCGATCCACTGCACGTGTTTCTGCAGGATAGACGCAGCCTCCTCCGTCCGCCCCTGGCGCAGGGCCGCAAGGATGGCGCGATGGTCGTGATCGGTGCGTTTTTCCCAGCCCGATTGCCAGGCGGAGAAGAGGAAGCGAGCGCTGGCGGCATGCAGATCGTCGATCGATGCGAGCAGCCGCGGCATGCCGCAGGGCGCGAGGATCAGGCGGTGAAAGCGGCGGTTCGCCTCTTCCCAGGCGCGGACATCGGCAGCCGCATCCCCTTCCCGCGTCGCCTCTTCGGCGGCATCGAGAATTGCCGGCGTCAGGTGCTGCGCGGCATGCTTCAGCGCCAGCCCCTCGAGGGCAGCCCGCATTTCCGCGACTTCGCGAACTTCCTTGAGATCGAAGGAGGCGACGCGGACACCACGGCGGGGCACGTTGATCGCCAGGCCTTGAGCCTCCAGCCGCCGGAATGCCTCGCGCACCGGCACATGGCTGGCACCGAACTCCTCGGCAATATGATCCTGCCGCAACCGCGCATCGGGTGCGATCTCGCCGCGGATGATGCGGTCGGCAAGCACCCGGCTGATACGGCTGGCAATCGTGTCGTCGCGCTCTTTGGCCATGGCCGATCCTTAAAGATGACGATCGGCCTTGTCGAGCCATCCTGATCAAGCGCGGCGACAACTTGACTTGGTGCATATGCACAAGCATAGTAAGTTCATGCAAACCGAAGACGATCTTGGTCCCCTTGCGTGCCATTGCCTGGCGACTCGGCAACTGGCGAGGCACGTCTCGAAACTCTACGAGCGCCATATGGCGCCAACCGGCATAACCAGCACTCAGTTTTCACTCCTGAATTTCCTCCACCAGAATGAGCGGATGACCATGAACGAACTGGCGGCAGCAATGCTAATGGACCGCACGACCCTGCTGCGGGCCGTAAAGCCGCTGCAACAACAGGGGCTGATCATCAGCGCGCCCGAAACGGAAGGGAGCCGTCGGCTGCTGTTGGAGCTATCGCCGGCCGGGGAAAGCAAGATTGCAGAGGCGGAGCCCTGCTGGCGGGCGGCTCAAGAGGAATATGAGTCGCAGGTTGGCCAACTGCACGCAAAAAGCCTGCGCAGCGACTTTTTCAACATGACCCACCACGGTTGACACATTAAGTCAGGCCCGAACCTTTCCGCCAGTGCATTACTGCCATGTCTGCTCATTGGTTGAGCTTTGCCGGAGCATCGTGTAAAGCCGCACGATCCATTTCAGAGCAGGCCCCAAAAAGTGCGAAGCGGTTTTTGGAAAAGGCCATGCCAATCAAGAGCCCCTTCAAAGGCAGTGTATTCTCATGAGCAATGGCTTCGATCTCATCATCTTCGACTGCGACGGCGTTCTGGTCGATTCGGAAATCATCGCAGCGGATGTTGAATCCAAGCTCCTGACGGAAGCGGGTTACCCGATCAGCGCCGAAGAAATGGGCGAGCGTTTTTCCGGCATGACCTGGCAGAACATTCTGTTCGAAGTCGAGCGCGAGGCGAGTATTCCGCTGTCGGCATCGCTGCTCGACAAGTCCGAGAAGCTACTCGACTTGCGGCTCGCCAATGACGTCAAGGCTATCCCGGGCGTTCCTCTGGCCCTGTCGCGCTTGCCGATGCCGCGTTGCATCTGCTCGAATTCCAGCTCCGCGCGGATCGACATGATGCTTTCCAAGGTCGGCTACAAGGAGCTGTTTGCGCCACATATCTATTCCGCCAAGGATCTCGGCGCAGATCGCGTCAAGCCGAAGCCGGATATTTTCCTGCACGGTGCCAAGCAGATGAACGTTCCGCCGGCCAACGTCATCGTCGTCGAAGACTCGGTCCATGGCGTCCAAGCAGCGCGTGCCGCCGGCATGCGCGTCATCGGCTTCACCGGCGCTTCGCACACCTACCCTTCGCATGCCGACCGGCTGACGGATGCGGGTGCAGAAACAGTCATCGCCCGGATGATGGATCTGCCCGGCGTGGTCATGGCGCTGGCGGAGTGGGAAGGGGTTTTGTGAGGCAATAGGCAATAGGCAATAGGCAATAGGCAATAGGCAATAGGCAATAGGCAATAGATGTTGCAGCTATATTGCCGGCAGTAGCAAGGACAAGGTGACCTTTTACTACTGCCTACTGCCTACTGCCTACTGCCTACTGCCTACTGCCTGATTCCAACCCTACTGATGCTTCTTGCGAACGGGCTTCTGGCCCTTTTCGGCCTTCTGCGGCCCCTGATCGAAGCTGATCTGAACAACCGTGAAGCCACCGGAGCCGCCGGCGACGTTGATGTCGTTATCGGTGAAGAGGAACTGCGTCGTGGTTTCGCCCGGCGGGATTTCGGCGGTGAAATTGACGGTCTTGCTATAGAGCGCGGTGTTGTTGTCCATGACGGCGACATGGATCGGCATGGTCACCTTGCCGGGGCCGCCCACCGGGCCGGCGACAAGACGGCCCTGCGCAACGATATTGATGCTGAGGCTGGTGCCGTCGGTCGTGCACTGGCGCGTCGCCTGGGCGAGCGATGCCTGATAGGTCAACTGGTTCGGATCGTCCTTGGCGCCCTTGGCGTAGGTGCGGTAGCTGGACGCCTCATCGCGGATGACGACTTGTGGGCATTTGCCGGCGACATAGGATTGGCCGCCGGTCACCTGCGGCGCGGGGCTGGCGGCGGATGGATTGCCCGCCGCTGCCTGCGGCGCCACCGTCACATCCGTTCCGGACTGCTTGTCGCTACCGCCGAAACCAAGAGAACTACAACCAGCCAACAATGCCAGAAGCGAAGCGGAAAAAAGACGACGCGAAACCCTGCCAAACACTATATATTCCACCCTCTGCAATAATTTACATTATCGGCCTGCAGCCTGTTCGACGGGCCTTTTATGACACTTGGCGATGGTCTATACCAGCGGCGCAGCGAAAAATCGATTGGGTAGGCACCGTTTTGGCTCACTTTTCGACCTCGACAGATTGGCGCAAGCCGCCGCCCACCGGACGGGGCCGGGCGGGCATTGCGCAAACGCGAAAACCACGCGGCTGATCCGACGCAAAAAGACGGGCTGCCATCGCTTCGTTCTTTTACTCTCTCACCTCACCACTCCGGCAATTTTGCGACCAAAGGAATTCTAGACCGTGGACTATATCTCAACGCGGGGAGAAGCCCCTGCCCTTGGCTTCTGCGACGCCCTTCTGGCCGGCCTTGCTCGTGATGGCGGGCTCTATGTACCCCGTGAATGGCCGACGCTTAAGAAAAAAGAGATTCGCGCTTTCCGTGGCAAGAGCTATCAGGACGTCGCCTTCGCCGTGCTGTCGCCTTTCACCAACGGCGAAATTCCGGACGACGTCTTCCGCGGCATGATCGATGAAGCCTATGCCACCTTCCGCCATCCCGCCGTGACGCCGCTGGTGCAGACAGGTCCGAACAGCTTCGTGATGGAGCTTTTCCACGGCACGACGCTTGCCTTCAAGGATGTCGCCATGCAGTTGCTCGCACGGCTGATGGATTACGCCCTGGAAAAGCGCGGGCAAAGGGCAACCATCGTCGGCGCCACCTCGGGCGACACCGGCGGGGCGGCGATCGATGCCTTTGCCGGACGCGAACGCACCGACATCTTCATCCTCTTCCCGCATGGCAAGGTCTCGCCGGTGCAGCAACGGCAGATGACCACCTCGACGGCAGCCAATGTGCATGCGCTGGCGATCAACGGCAATTTCGATGATTGCCAGAATCTAGTCAAAGCCATGTTCAACGACACAGCCTTCCGCGACCGCGTCAAGCTTTCGGGCGTCAACTCGATCAATTGGGCGCGCATCATGGCGCAGGTGGTCTACTACTTCACTACTGCCGTCGCGCTCGGCGGCCCCGACCGGAAGATTTCCTTCACCGTTCCGACCGGCAATTTCGGCGATATTTTCGCCGGCTACGTCGCAAAGCGCATGGGCCTGCCGATCGACCGGCTGGTGATCGCCACCAACGAGAACGACATCCTGGCTCGCACGCTGAAAACCGGGCGCTACGAGATGCGCGAGGTCAAGGCCACCACCGCGCCGTCGATGGACATCCAGATCTCCTCCAACTTCGAACGGCTGCTGTTCGAAGCCCATGACCGCGACGCGTCGAAGGTGCGCGCCGCGATGGAAAGCCTGAAACAATCGAAGGGCTTTTCGATCAGCGAAAGCGCTCTGAAGACCATCAAGAAGGACTTCCGCGCCGGCCGCGCCAGCGAAAAACAGGTCGCCGCGACGATCCGCAAAACACTCGACAACACCGGCTATCTGATCGACCCGCACACCGCCATCGGCGTCTTTGTGGCGGAGAAAAACGAGAAGCCGGCGAGCCCGATGGTGACGCTCGCGACCGCACATCCGGCAAAATTCCCCGCCGCAGTAAAATCGGCGTGTGGTATTGACCCGGCGCTTCCGACGTGGCTTGCTGGACTGATGAACAGGGAGGAGCGTTTCGACGTCCTCGATCCCGAGCTGAAAGCCGTTGAAACTTTCATCGGCAAACATGCCCGGGCGGGGGAATGATAAACGCAGAAAGACAGACGATGACAGTGGAGTGCACCCGGCTTGCGTCCGGGCTGACAGTAGCGACCCAGACGATGCCACACCTCGAAAGCGTGGCACTCGGCGTCTGGATCAAATCGGGTTCGCGCAATGAAACCGAAGCGGAACACGGCATCGCGCATCTGCTGGAACACATGGCGTTCAAGGGCACGGCCCGTCGCACGGCGCGTGAGATCGCCGAGGAAATCGAGAATGTCGGCGGCGAGGTCAATGCCGCCACGTCGACCGAGACAACCTCCTATTATGCCCGCGTGCTGAAGGATCATGTGCCGCTCGCCGTCGATATCCTCGCCGATATCCTGACTGAATCCGCTTTCGACGAGGATGAATTGCAGCGCGAAAAGCAGGTCATCCTGCAGGAAATCAACGCTGCGAACGACACGCCTGACGATGTGGTCTTCGACAAATTTTCCGAAGTCGCCTATCGCGGCCAGACGCTCGGCCGGGCGATTCTCGGCACGCCGGAAACCGTCGTCTCCTTCACGCCGGGACAAATCCGCGGTTATCTCAGCCGCAACTACACGACCGACCGCATGTTCGTGGTGGCCGCGGGCGCTGTCGATCACGAAAGCTTCGTGCGCCAGGTCGAAGAGCGCTTCTCCACCCTGCCGACACAGCCGTCGGCGCCGCCCGTCATCGAGCCTGCGCGTTATATCGGCGGCAATATCCGCGAGACGCGCGACCTGATGGATGCGCAGATCCTGCTCGGCTTCGAGGGACGCGCCTATCACACGCGCGATTTCTATTGTTCGCAGATCCTTGCCAACATCCTCGGCGGCGGCATGTCCTCGCGGCTGTTCCAGGAAGTGCGCGAATTCCGCGGGCTCTGTTACTCCGTCTATGCCTTCCATTGGGGCTTTTCCGACACCGGCATTTTCGGCATCCATGCCGCGACCGGCGGCGAAAACCTGCCGGAGCTGCTGCCGGTCATCGTCGACGAGCTGCACAAATCCTCCCACAAGATCGAACAGCAGGAAATCGAGCGTGCCCGCGCCCAGATCCGCGCGCAGTTGCTGATGGGTCAGGAAAGCCCGGCGGCGCGCGCCGGCCAGATCGCGCGACAGATGATGCTCTACGGCCGACCGATCCCGAACCAGGAAATGCTGGAACGGTTGCAGGGCATTACCATCGATCGGCTGACGGATCTTGCCGGCCGCCTGTTCTTCGACACGGTGCCGACGCTGTCGGCGATCGGGCCTTTGGAGCAGTTGGCGCCGATGGAAGATATCGTGACATCCTTATCATCGTCGACCCCAGCCTCCATAAGCGCGAGCGGCTAAAACCGCATCGCGCGCCGATGGGTTCAATCTTCCGGGGAGTACTGGGCGGAATGCAAAAATCGGTCTTTCGGTTTCTGTCACGTCATCCGGACGCGGTTGAACTCGAAAACGCGACCTATCTGCTGCGTCTGCCACGCTATTCCGATTTCAATCAATGGCACCGGTTGCGAGCCGAAAGCCGGCGCTTCCTGGAACCCTGGGAGCCGACCTGGCGACATGACGAACTGACCGAGGGCGCCTACCGCGCCCGTGTTATCAGGGGAAAACAGGAATACAGTTCCGGTCAGGCGATTCCACTTTTTATTTTCCTTAAAGAGAATATGACCTTGCTCGGCGGCATTACGATTGGTTACATCCGTCGTGGCGCTGCACAAAGCTGCATGATTGGCTATTGGATGGGTGAGCGGCATTCAGGCCAGGGCCATATGTTCGCCGCACTTCAGTTGGTTATACCCTATATCTTTTCCGGACTTGAGTTGCACCGTATTGAAGCAGCCTGTATTCCGGATAATGAGCGTAGCATGCGGCTTTTGGAAAAGGCCGGTTTCCAGCGAGAAGGTCATTTGCGCGGTTATCTAAAAATTAACGGTCAGTGGCGTGATCACGTGATGTTTTCCCGGTTGGCGTCCGACGCCGACCCGATTAGAAAATCCGACAAGCGATGACGGCCGATCTCCCGCCTGCCCCGCCGTTGACGAAATGGTTGTCCGCGATCGTCGCGACGCTCGCGGCTGCCATGCTGTTCCTTCTTGCAGGCATGGCGCATGCAGCCGAACCCGTGAAGATTTCACGCGACGATACCGCGCTTGACCTGACGGCGACGACCGAGATCTACACCAATCAGGGCGAGGCCTTCCAAGTCTCCACCGCTGCCGGCGCCGACGGTATTCGCCGCCGTATTGAGGTACGATCCTCGTCGCCGAACCATCAGGGCGACTGGGCCGTCTTTGCGCTCGCCAATGTCTCGGAAGAACAGCTCGAACGCGTCATCGTCGCGCCCCACTTCCGTCTGGTGAATTCGAAATTGTTCTGGCCGGATCTCGGCTCGCAACGCATCATCGCGATTACGCCGAGCGAAGGCTTTGCTCTCGACCGGCAGCCGAGCGACGAGGCGGATGTCTTCCGCATCACACTGAACCCCGGCGCGGTCGTCACCTTTGTCGCCGAACTCTCCTCGCCGAACCTGCCGCAGCTCTATCTCTGGGAGCCGAACGCCTACAAAGACACGGTCAACGCCTTCACGCTCTATCGCGGCATCGTGCTTGGCATTGCCGGTCTGCTGGCGGTGTTCCTGACCATTCTCTTTGTTGTCAAAGGCACTTCGATGCTGCCAGCAACGGCCGCGCTTGCCTGGGCGGTGCTCGGCTATATTTGCGTCGATTTTGGTTTTCTCGGCAAACTCATCAGCATCACCTCCAGCGATCAGCGAATATGGCGCGCCTGTGCGGAGGTGGCGCTCGCATCGAGCCTGGTGATCTTCCTGTTCACCTATCTGAACCTCAATCGCTGGCATGCGCATCTGGGCTATGTGACCCTTGCCTGGGTGCTCGGTCTCGCGCTTCTCTTCGGCGTCGCGATCTATGATCCGTCGATCGCGGCCGGCGTCGCTCGGCTATCGCTGGCGCTGACGGCAACGGCGGGCCTGCTGCTGATCATCTATCTCGGCTTCAGCCGCTATGACCGCGCCATTCTGCTGGTGCCCGCCTGGGCGCTGATCCTGGTCTGGCTGTTCGGCGCCTGGATGACGATTACGGGCAAGCTCGACAACGACATCATCCAGCCGGCGCTCGGCGGCGGCCTCGTGCTGATCGTGCTCCTGATCGGTTTCACCGTGATGCAGCACGCATTTGCCGGCGGCGCATTTCAGCAAGGCCTGTTTTCCGATCTCGAGCGGCAATCCCTGGCGCTCACCGGCTCCGGCGATACCGTTTGGGATTGGGACGTGGCACGCGACCGCGTGGTGACGACGCCGGATATCTCGATGAAACTTGGCCTGTCGCCCGGCACCATGCATGGCGCGGCGCGCAACTGGCTGCCGCGCTTGCACCCCGACGACCGTGATCGTTTTCGCGCGACGCTCGACGTGCTCCTCGAACACCGCCGCGGCCGGCTGAATCATGAATTCCGCATTCGCGCCGAAGACGGGCATTTCCACTGGCTGTCGATCCGCGCCCGGCCGGTGCTTGGCTCGAACGGCGAAATCATCCGCTGCGTCGGTACCGTCGTCGACGTCACAGAGCAGAAAAACTCGATCGAGCGGCTGTTGCATGACGCGCTGCACGACAATCTGACTGGCCTACCGAACCGCCAGGTCTTCATCGACCGCCTGCAGGCCGTTCTCACCTTGGCGCCGGAAGGCAATCAGGTGCGTCCGACGGTGATGGTGATCGACATCGACCGCTACAAACTGGTCAACGATACGCTTGGCGTTGCTGCCGGCGACAATATCCTGATCGCGCTGACGCGGCGCCTGCGCCGCCTGATGAAGCCGCAGGACACGCTGGCGCGGCTCTCCGGCGATCAGTTCGGCCTGATCCTCGTTTCCGAGCGCGACCCGGCCAAGGTCGCCGATTTCGCCGACGCCATCAGCAAGGCAATCATGGTGCCGATCAATTTCGCCAACCGCGAAATCATCTTGACGGCGTCGATCGGACTGACGTCCTGGGTCGACCAGCAGGAGAGCGCCATGGGTCTCTTGAGCGACGCCGAGCTTGCCATGTACCGCGCCAAGCGCGCCGGCGGCAATCGTGTCGAGCCTTTCCAGCCTGCATTCCGCAGCTTCGGCACCGATCGTCTTCAGCTCGAGACGGATCTTCGCCGCGCCGTCGAACGCAAGGAACTGTCGCTGGTTTATCAGCCGATCGTTCGGCTGGAAGATGCCGAGGTCGCCGGTTTCGAGGCGCTGATGCGCTGGGAGCATCCGAAACGCGGCAATATTCCACCGTCGGAATTCATCCCGATCGCCGAGGCTTCCGACATTATCGGCCCGCTCGGCATGTTTGCGATGGAGCAGGCGACCAACGACCTGATGGCCTGGCAGCGCCAGACCGGCGACCTGCCTCTCTTCGTTTCCATCAATCTGTCCAGCGTGCAGCTCCTCAACAACGAGCTCTACGATGATGTCCGCGCCTTGCTCGCCAAAACCCATTGCGAGCCGAACCGCATCAAGCTCGAATTGACGGAATCGCAGGTGATGGAGAATCCGGAACAGGCCCGCCTCGTGCTCGGCAAGCTGCGCGAAGCCGGCATCGGCCTGGCGCTTGACGATTTCGGCACCGGTTATTCCTCGCTCTCCTATCTCACCCGCTTCCCGTTCGACACGATCAAGCTCGATAAAGCGATGGTGCGTGATGAAAGCGACAAGAAAGCCGTACTTTTGCGTTCGGTGATCTCCATGGCCCGCGAGCTCAACATGCGCGTCGTCGCCGAAGGCATCGAGTCGGAAGAGGATGCGCTGGAACTCGCCAAGATGGGCTGCGCCTACGGCCAGAGCTTCATCTTCGGCCCGCCCATGGGCTCGGACTCGGTGCTGCGGCTGCTGAAGGAACGCTTTCCGCTGACGAAGCGCGCGTAGCCGATAACCTCCCACGCCTGGGAAAGGTTTGTACAGCGCTCGCGCTTCAGACGCCCTCCTCCTTTGGAGAGAGGGCAAAATCATGCTTCGCCAATCACTTGCCGTATATGTTCCAGCTTCGTCACGACCGGGGGCGACAGGATGAAGGGATAGGAATCCGGCTGCCCCATGCTGCGCTGGATGGAATTGATCGCGACGCTCAGCGGTATCCAGGCGCTGACGAGCTGTTCGGCACTCTCAGCCTTGTAAGGATTGAAATCCACCTCCGCCGCCATTTCGTGATAGCCACGGGGATCGACCGCCAAGCCGAAGGAGCGAGCGGTCTCCAGCGTGTCGACGATGTGAAGATAGTGCGCGAAACATTCGGCAAAATCTTCCCAGGGGTGGGCGCTGGCATAAGCGCTGATAAAACTTTCCTGCCAATTCGGCGGCGGGCCTTGGTCGTAGTGTTGCTGCAGGGCCGCGCCGTAATCTACGCGCTCATCGCCGAAGACGGCGCGGAAGGCGTCGAACCGATTGCGGTCGCGGATCAATTTGTTCCAGATGAAATGGCCGGTCTCGTGGCGAAAATGGCCGAGCAGCGTGCGGTAAGGCTCGTTCATCGACGTGCGTGCCTGTTCGCGTGTCACATCGTCGGCCTCAGCGGCGCGGATGGTGATGAGCCCCTCCTCGTGGCCGGTCGTCGCCGGCACAACGGTGCCACCCTGCACCTCGTCCTCGAGGAAGTCGAAGACCAGCCCACCCTCGGGATCCTGTTGGCGATTGGGATGCGGCAGATTCCAGCGCAACAGTGAATAGAACAGATGCCGCTCGGCCTGGCCGATGCGCCGCCAACGGTCTATACCCTGCTGGCTATCCGTATTCGGCACCAGCCGGTTATGACGACAGGCAATGCAAAAGGGGTCGGGGTCTTGGGCTTCGACCATCCAGTTGCAGATATCGAGCGTGGCATTGGCGCAGAAGCGGACAATACGCGTCGGCTCGGCCACAAGACGCCAATTCGGCGCCTCATCAGCCTCCAGTGCATACATCGCAAGACGCTCGGGAACAAAGCCGAGCTGATAGCCGCAGCGCACGCATTGCCGGTTATCGAAATGCACTGGCTGGCCACAATGGTCGCAGGCGAAAAGCCTCATGGAAAGCTCTCCAAAACTTGGCCACGACGGGTATAAAAGACGAGCATAAAAAGAGCCTGTCGCGAATTCGTGACAGGCTCTTTTACTGCGCCGCGCGTTTGACGGCACGCGAAAGGGCGCAGCACTTGACTTGTCGCATACCGAACCGCTGGATTACATGCGGTCTACTGCGCCCTTGGCTTTATCCTTGGCCTTGCCAACAGCTACCTGGGCCTTACCTTTGGCCTTCTGGGCCGTGCCTTCGGCGCGCATGCTCTTGCTCTTCGTAGCCTTGCCGGCAACCTGTTTGGCCTTACCAGCCGCCTCGTTGGCTTTGCCGGATACCTTGTCACTCATGCTGCCCATAGCGAACGCCTCCTCATTCAGCACCGGCGGAGTTGTCGGTGCGGTGACAAGGAAACGTCACTAACAATATTTCGTTCCACAAGGGCGTGGAAGGCTCAGGCATGCCCCGCATGCGGCGACAACATGGCGGCATTGATGCCCATCAAGGCCAGGGCACGTTCATACTTATCGTCAAGGCTGCGATCGAAGATCAGCTCCTCATTGGCCGGGCAGTTGAGCCAGCCATTATTGCTGATTTCCGCTTCCAACTGACCCGCGCCCCAGCCGGCATAGCCGAGCAGCATGGTGGCGCGCCGCGGCCCGCCACCCTTGGAGATGGCGCGCACGATGTCCAGGGTTGCCGTCAGGCTGATATCGTCGCTCACCGGAATGCTGCTGTCGCTGATATAGTCATCGGAATGCAGGACGAAGCCACGGCCGCTTTCGACCGGGCCCCCGGTCTGGATCGGGAAATCACGGGCGACCGGCGGCAGAAGAATGGCATCGTCATCCTTGATCATTTCGAGATGCAGCAGCACGTCGGTAAAGGTCAGGTTCTGCGCTCGGTTGATGACGAAGCCCATGGCGCCGGCGGCGGAATGAGCACAGATATAGATCACTGTGCGATTGAAATTCCGGTCTTCCATACCAGGCATGGCAATCAGGAACTGGCCGTCGAGAAAACCTCTTTCGCTTCTATTCTTCAGCGTCGATAGGGACATCGTACCTCCTGACTGCAGTCTGTAACTGCGCCCCTCGAAAAGAAGATGGGGCAATGTCATAAATCAATCAACTGAAAATGATCATTTCTTTTTCGCGCCGTTCTGGCACAGGCCTGCGCCATCCGGTAAATCCTTGTTCCATGACCGGAAAACTCTCTTTTATCCCATTGTTGACAATGCTGACCGCCGCAACGCTGACCGACGGCACCGCCCATGCCGCCATGAGCGACTGGGCAAACAACGAGGGCGGGCGCATGCGGTTGGTGGCGCTGGCGCCGGATGCTCAGGGCCATATCCGTGCTGCTCTGCAGATCGAGCCTGCACCCGGCTGGATCACCTATTGGCGCGAACCCGGCGAAAGCGGAATTGCGCCGCAGGTAAACCCGGCGCCCGATGGCGGCATTACGCTGGAAAAAACCAGCTACCCAACGCCCAAACCGATCGTCGTCGGCAAGATCCAGGAAATCGGCTATGATGAGCCGGTGACATTGCCGCTCGATTTCCGTGTCAACGGCAAACAGCCGGTGACACTCAACCTCACCGCCTTCATCGGACTCTGCAAGGACATCTGTATTCCCTTCCAGACCCAATTCTCTCTGCCGTTATCGGCTGCCGGCCAATCGACGCCGCACGAACAAGCCCTGTTGGATGCCGCCAACGCATTGCTACCGCAGGCTCCTTCCTCGGATTTTGCCGTCGAAAATCACCAACTTTCGCCCGATGCAAAAACTCTTTCACTGCGCCTGACGCTGCCGGAGGCAACAGGAAGCACTCCATTGATCTATGTCACCGGCCCGTCCGGGTATGTCTTTTTCAAACAGGCCAACGGCACACGCGACGGCAGGACTTTTGCGACCGACATCGCGATCGGCAAGCTTCCGAAGAATTACGATATTAAAGGCAA
Organism: Rhizobium sp. LEGMi-198b; assembly: GCF_054114205.1. Classification (NCBI taxonomy): domain Bacteria; kingdom Pseudomonadati; phylum Pseudomonadota; class Alphaproteobacteria; order Hyphomicrobiales; family Rhizobiaceae; genus Rhizobium; species Rhizobium sp. LEGMi-198b. The sequence goes on from NZ_JBSYVH010000001.1 coordinate 563,313, forward strand.
AAGCTGGGGCATCCTCGTCATCGACGGTGAACGCGCCATGGAAACCACGCTTGCGTTCGAATAGCGCGGATCTATAGTTTCGCCCGACCATTTTCACTCAAAGGGCGGCGGTTCAGCCGCCCTAAATTGCGACCCCAAGGAGAGTGCCATGACCATCGCTATCGGCGATAAACTGCCTGCCGCCACCTTTAAGGAAAAGACCGCCGACGGTCCGGTGGAGCTCACCACCGACCAGCTTTTTGCCGGCAAGCGCGTCGTGCTTTTCGCCGTCCCCGGCGCCTTTACGCCGACCTGCTCGCTGAACCATCTGCCGGGCTATCTGGAAAACCGTGATGCTATCCTCGCAAAGGGCGTCGACGACATCGCCGTCGTTGCCGTCAACGATTGGCATGTCATGGGCGCGTGGGCGCAATCCTCCGGCGGCATGGGGAAAATCCACTTCCTCGCCGACTGGAACGCCTCTTTCGCCAAGGCGCTCGGCCTCGATATCGACCTTTCCGCCGGCGGCCTCGGCATCCGCTCGAAACGCTATTCGATGCTGGTGGAAGACGGCGTGGTGAAGACGCTCAACATCGAGGAAAGCCCCGGCCAGGCAACCGTGTCGGGCGCGGCAGCGATGATCGAGCAGCTTTAAGTATCTTTAATTTCTGCGGGACAAAGAGGGCGCCCCATGGGCGTCCTTTTTTATGGCATTTCCTGTGGCGTCGACCGGTCGGACGTCTTTCCGGGATATTTCCCCACATTTGGTTCCTAGAACTAGATCCACATCCCGCCTCTTTTTTGCCGCATTTTACTCACTACAACACGTAATGTTATTACATTATGGAAATCACTCATGGCTTTTGACAGTAATCCCTTCGCCGCATCCCTGATCGGGCGGTCGGCCTTGATGCGCCTCGCCTTCGTTGCAATCGGCATCGCAATTCTCTGGGCCACGATCGGCTGGGCGGTGGCGTTGGCATGAGTGCTCAGATCCGTCTCGACAACCTCACCGTCACCTATGAACGCCATCCAGCCGTGCATCACGTTTCTGGTGCCTTTCAGGCCGGCAGCCTGACGGCGATTGCCGGACCGAACGGGGCGGGCAAGTCGACGCTCCTGAAGGCGATCATCGGCGAATTGAGACCGGCGGAAGGCTCGATCGATCGCGGCGCGCTGACGCGCAATGATTTCGGCTATCTGCCGCAGGCGGCCGATATCGTCAGACGTTTTCCGATCTCGGTGGCCGATACCATCATGCTCGGCGCCTGGAAAAATTCCGGCGCCTTCAGGCGTTTCTCACACGCGGATGCCGAGCGTGCCCGTGATGCGCTGGCGGTCGTGGGCCTGGCGGGCTTCGAGCGTCGGCACATCGGCTCACTCTCGGCCGGGCAATTCCAGCGCGTACTTTTTGCGCGGCTGCTGCTGCAAGATGCCCGCGTCATCCTTCTCGACGAGCCCTTTACCGCCATAGACCAGCGCACGACACGCGACCTGCTCGATATTGTCTTACGTTGGCACAGTGACGGGCGCACGGTGATTGCGGTGCTGCATGATTTCGATCAGGTGCGCGCGCATTTTCCGGAGACGCTGCTGATCGCCCGTGAACTCGTCGGTTGGGGCCGGACAGAGGATGTGATGAGCTCCGATAATCTCATCAAGGCGCGGGCCATGGCGGAGCGTTGGGACGAGGACGCCGGAGACTGCTTGCCGGAACGGGCGCCTACCCATCGGGGGTTAGCGAAGCGGGAGCCGGCCGAATGACGGCCTATGACATCTTCCTCGCGCCCTTTGCCGATTACGGTTTCATGCGGCGCGCGCTCGTCGCCTGCCTTTGCCTCGGGCTCGGCTCCGGACCGATCGGCGTCTTCCTGATGCTCCGGCGGATGAGCCTGATGGGCGACGCCATGAGCCATGCCGTACTACCGGGGGCGGCCATCGGCTATCTGATTGCCGGCTCGCTGTCGCTGACGGCCATGGGTCTTGGGGGGCTTGTTGCCGGCCTGTCGGTGGCGCTGCTCTCGGGGCTCGTCAGCCGCATGACGGTGCTGCAGGAGGATGCGAGTTTCGCCAGCTTCTATCTGACGTCGCTCGCGCTCGGTGTGCTCATCGTATCGCTGCGCGGCTCCAATATCGATCTTCTGCATGTGCTCTTCGGCACCATCCTCGCGATCGACGCCCCTGCCCTCTACCAAATCGGCGCGATCACCACGGTGACGCTCCTGGCGCTCGCCGTCATCTATCGGCCATTGGTGGTGGAATGCTTCGATCCCGGCTTTCTCCGCGCCGTCGGTGGCCGGGGCGCGGTCTATCATTTCCTCTTTCTGCTGCTGGTGGTGCTCAATCTCGTCGCCAGCTTCCAGGCACTCGGCACGCTGATGGCGGTCGGGCTGATGATGCTGCCGGCGGCGATCGCGCAGCTTTGGTCGCGCAGCCTGCCGGCGATGATGGCGATCGCAGCGGCAACCGCGACCGCGTCGGGCTATATCGGGCTCATCGCCTCCTATCACCTCGAATTCGCTTCCGGTCCGACCATCATCATCACGGCGAGCCTGATCTACGGCTTTTCCATTCTCTTCGCACCCTCGGGCCTCGCCCGCCGGTTTATTCCCCGTCCCCATCTCAGGGGCTAATTTCGATCAAGGAGATTATCGTGACCAGACACAGACTGCTTCTCTCCGCTGCGCTGCCGGCCTTCATCGCCTTCGGCATAGCGGCGCCCGCTTCGGCGGAAACCTTGGATGTCGTCGCCTCCTTCACCGTGCTTGCCGATGTCGTCAAGCAGGTTGGCGGCGAGCATGTGAAGGTGTCGAGCCTTGTCGGCCCGAACGGCGACCCCCATGAATTCGAGCCTTCGCCGACCGATGCCAAGAGGCTCAATGCCGCCAAGGTCACCTTCGTTAGCGGCGAAGGTCTGGAAGGCTGGATGGATCGGTTGATCAAGGCTTCCGGCTACAGGGGCACGCCGATCGTCGTCTCTGAGGGCATCAATACCCGTACCATGGTCGACGACGGCAAGACCGTCACCGATCCGCATGTCTGGAACAGCCCGGTCAATGTGAAGATCTGGGTCGCCAATATCGAAAAGGCGCTATCCGCCGCCGATCCGGCCGACGCCGCCGATTTCAAGGCCAATGCTGAGCGCTATACCAAGACGCTGACGGATCTCGACGCCTATGCGCACAGCAAGTTCGACAAGATTGCAGAGGATCGCCGTAAGATCCTGACCAGCCACGACGCGTTCGGCTATTTCGGGCGTGAATACAACGTCACCTTCCTGTCGCCGCTCGGCGTCTCGACAGAGACCGAAGCCTCGGCCGCCGGCGTCGCCAAGCTGATCGAGCAGATCAAGACCGAGCATGTGAAGATCTACTTCTTCGAGAACTCGAACGATCCGCGCCTGGTCAAGCAGGTCGCCAAGGCCACCGGCGCGCAGCCCGGCGGCGAACTCTATGTCGAGGCCCTTTCCAAGGCCAATGGGCCGGCTGCGACATATGAAAAAATGTTCCGTTATAACGTTGATCAACTTGCCGCGGCGATGGCGAAATCGAGCTGAGGAAACCGGATAAATATAGCCGCGGGCGTGTGCCTGCGGCCTCTTTTCATTCCAAGATCGAGAGCGAAGACCAGCAGGACGGGGACGCGCCGCTTGACCACGATTTCATAACAATTTATATAACTAGTTATGCAAATTGAAACAGGAATGCGGCGTGGCTGAAGATATCGTGAAATCGCTGGGTTTCCTCTGCCTGGGCAGCCGCTTTCGCCGCATCGGCGAGCGCCTTCAGGCCGATACCCAGCAGATTATGGGAGAGCTCGGCGTCTCCCTCCAATCCGCCCAATATCCCTTCCTCGCGGCGATCGACCGCGCCGGCCCGCTTACCATCAGTGAGCTTGCCCAGGCTGTCGGCATCACCCAGCCAGGGGCCACGCGGACCGTCTCGCAGCTTCTGGAACTGGGTTACGTCGACATGCAGGCCTCACCCGAGGATCAGCGCCGAAGACTGGTTTCCCTAACACCGGAAGGACAGGAACTCGTCGATTACTCGAAACGATCAGTCTGGCCGCGCATCGAACAGGCTGTCATCGAGCTCTGCGGCGAGAGTTCCGGGCCCATCCTGGAACAGCTTACTGCAATCGAGAACGGGCTTGCCGAAGCGCCGCTTGCCCGTCGAGGCAAACTCGACAAGGAGCAGAAACCATGAGCCATATTCTCGACCGCCCGGCCTGGAACGCCCTTCGAACTGCCCATGCGACACTGGCGGAAGGCAACGAGCGCGCCCGCCGCTATCCGCCCTCCATCGTGCCCTTCGCAGCCCCCGCCGATGATACGGCGGAAAGCCTCGAGGCTCTGGAAAATCTGCCGGCCGCTGACGAGGCCATGGCGCTCGTCGAAGCCAATCCCATCGCAATCCCGCCGAGACTGACGGTCGTCTCTGAAGGCAAGCTGGTGCAGATGATCGCCGAACGGCCTTATCAGCGGATCTCGGACAGCAGGATCGAGTCGCTAACGGAAGCCGATGCAGCAGAGATGCTCGCCTTGGCCACGCTGACCAAGCCCGGTCCCTTTACCCTGCGCGCCCAAAGCCTTGGCACCTTTTGGGGCGTGAAAATTGATGGCCGGCTCATCGCCATGGCCGGCCAGCGCATGCGCCAGCCCGGTTTTGCCGAACTCAGCGGCCTTTGTACCCATCCCGATTTTCGGGGACGCGGCCTCGGCACCCTGCTCTTCCGCTTCGTTGCCGGCGAGATCTCCGCGAGGAACGAAACCGCTTATCTGCATGCATATGCAACGAACGCGCCGGCCATCTCGCTTTACAAGGCGATGGGTTTTCGCCTGCGTTCCGAGATGAATCTCACCATCGTCACGCCCCGGCAGTCAGCGTGATCAGGGCCTGTCCCTCTAGTTAAATATTGAGATCGAAGACCAGCAGGCCGGCAAGTCCGCCATCGGTCGAGGAGACGAGACGCTCACCGACGGCAACGTGTTCGGGATGCACGAGATAGGCGTCGCGCGCTTCAGGGCTCTCGAACGTCACCACGAAACCATCGACGAAGCCGCCATGCAGCCCCTCCGGCGAGACATTCGGCCCGTATTTGACATCGAGAATGCCGGGAATGACCTGCTGCAAGGCGGCGACGGATTCGAAAAGCTCCTTTTTCTCATCCTGTGTCATGGCGGATTTGAGCCGCAGGAAAACGCAATGCAGGATCATATTTATCTCCCTAGCTGTTTTGGCGCAGCATAGAGAGAAAGGGCTCCGGGGCAAGATGTGGGGTTGTGATGTTTGGGCTTTTTGGTGATCGCCCGCTATAGCGGCTTTTGGGCTATTGCGGCTGTCGGTTTACAATGGTGGGAACTCGGAAAGCCGCACCAGACATTAATACCACCTACGTCCTTGGATGCAGCCGATCGCATCTTGGCGGATATAGTGCTGACGTTGAGCCCGATTCCCTTTCACTGATTCAACTCGAGAATTTCGATGTACGCACGCGACTTAATGATCTGGCTACATGACCGACTTGCGCAAGTCGGCACTTTTGACCAAACGCAGAAGCGCTTTGAGACACTTAGGGGCCATAACCTGTTGCCTCGCGGGAAAGAAAACGCGGACCAAAGGCTATCCGACGAGCATATCGCGAACGCTGTTCTATCGTTTGGGCATCCGCTCCCGGGTTACGGAGGTCATGCATCGCTTATTCTTGGAAACTTGTGCCCCGTTGGCGGCGAATCGGCTGCCTATCGCGGCACGAAGTCTTTGCGAGACGCAGTCGCTGCTCTTGTCGGAGACACCGGTGAAGCTTCCGATCTCGTTCGTTTCACCCTGTCTGTTGAACGGGATTTTGGAAGTGATGAATATGGTGCGGTTATCCGCTCCAAAGGGCCGGAAGGAATAAAGACGACCTCCTACGTTTCAAAATATGCCCTTAGCCTCCTTCGACCAGGAGCCGAGGAGAGATACAATCACGATAGGTTGGACAGGCTTTCGGCGGTCGAGAGGGCGCTAGGTCCGAGGTTTTTTCAGGACCTAGCGCGTGATGTTGCAATTTCCCGATATATAGACCAACCGTTCAAAACCGATTGGCGTGAGTACGAAACCGAAGAAGAAACAGCCGCGTTTCACAAAAGACTCGGTGCCCGCACCTCATCCCACTTCCTTAATCTCCGTGTCGATGCCCAAGTTGCATGGCCAAAAGAACCGACGAGAATGCAGTTCGGCGGGCATAACCTTGTGCTCTTCCCAAAGACAAGGGACTATTCGCATTCAGTTAGCATCGATCTCACGCATGAACGCATGTCAGCGGAAGCCGCGCGTACATTGATAAGCCGGATGCTGAGCATCATGTCTTGGTGCTATGATCAGCCCGCGTCGGTGCATGAGGGCTGGTCCGGCAATCCAGTTCCCGTGCCGGTGTCACGGAGGGATCTGGCCTCTATGGCGATGAACGAGTGGCATTTCTATCGCACACTGCCGTCCGATGAGAACCTGACGCGATGCCTTGCATATTATCGCGATGGATTAAACGCGGACTCGGTGGGGTTGGGTAGCCACGCCGTTCTCAGCTTCTTTCGTGTCTTTGAAACCCGCTATGATAAGAAGAAAAAGGTTATCGACTGGGTCAATTCCAACTTTTCTGACGTCGAGAAATCGATCCGGGAAAGTGCTCTTATGGCGTTTGAGGCAGACCGCTTATCGGCGAATGTCGACGCGGGCACATACATCTACGAGAATTGCCGCGTAGCGACCGCCCATGCGGCGCGAGATAGGCCATCTGATCCGGATGGAGCTGAAGAGTTGCGGCGGTTGTTGAATGCGTCGGAGGTAATTCGCCGCCTTGCTCGCTTTTTTATTGAACAAGAGTTCAATTTCTCGTCGTCATACTTATCTGATCGCCCCCTGAAAGCAGGGCAAGCAGCAAGCGATGGCTCTTTGCTACCTCCAGGGCCACCGTTGTGAACCTAAATGATTGCAATTCCGCTATGAACGTCACAGCTATTGACACCGCAAAAGTGTCTCGAAGGATTTTAGCGAAGAACTTCCGCTCCTCCTCTTCCGTCGGCTGGCGCAAAGCGACCATCCAAACATCGCCTCGCGACGCTACTTCCTCTTAAACGGCTCCATGCCCTTGCGCGCCAGTTCGTCGGCGCGCTCGTTTTCCGGATGCCCGGCATGGCCCTTGACCCAATGCAATGTCACCTGATGCCGGTTGCGGGCTTCCTCGAGCGCTTGCCAGAGTTCGGCGTTTTTCACCGGCTTCTTGTCGGCGGTTTTCCAGCCGTTTTTCTTCCAGCCGAAAATCCACTTGGATATGCCATCTTTGACATAGACGCTGTCGGTATAAAGATCGACTTCGCATGGCGTCTTCAGCGCGCCAAGCGCGGAGATGGCCGCCATCAGCTCCATCCGATTGTTGGTCGTCTCCTGTTCGCCGCCGAAAAGCTCCTTTTCGACATCGCCATAACGCAGCACCGCGCCCCAGCCGCCCGGACCGGGATTGCCGGAGCAAGCGCCGTCGGTAAAGATATCGACGTGTTTCATGCCTTCAGCCCATATTCGGCGCTGGAGGCGATCTGGCGATGGAAGCGCAGCTTGCGCAGATATTCGATCGGGTCCTTCTTGGTGACTAGGGCGCCGGCCGGCGTCGTCAGCCAATCGTAAAGGCGGGTCAGGAAGAAGCGCAGCGCCGAGCCACGCGACAGCGTCGGCAGGGCGGCGATTTCCGCATCGTTCAGCGGCCGCACGCTCTGATAGCCTTCCAGGAGCGCCATGCCCTTGGTGATATTGTAAGCGCCGTCCTTCTCAAAGCACCAGGCATTGAGGCAGATCGAGACGTCGTAGGCAAGCAGATCGTTACAGGCGAAATAGAAATCGATCAGGCCGGAAAGCTCGTCGCCGAGGAAGAAGACGTTGTCGGGAAACAGATCCGCATGGATGACGCCATCCGGCAGGTCCGTCGGCCAATGCGCCGCCAGGAAATCGAGTTCGCCGCAGATTTCGTCCTGCAGGCCGGGTTCGACCTCGTCGGCGCGGGCTTCGGATTTTTCCCAGAGCCCCTGCCAGCCTTCAAGCGACAGTGCATTCGGCCGCTTGATGGCGAAGCCTTCACCGGCAACATGCATCGCGGCCAGCGCCTTGCCGACTTCGCGGCAATGTTTTGCCTCGGGCTTGCGCAGCCACATCCCTTCGAGAAAGGAGATCAGCGCGGCCGGGCGGCCCGAGAGATGGCCGAGCAACGCGCCATCCTTGCGCGGCAAGGGCAACGGGCAGGACAGGCCGCGGCTTGCCAGATGCTGCATCAAACCGAGGAAAAACGGCAGGTCGCTCTTCTCCACGCGCTTCTCATAGAGCGTCAGGATCAGCGGCTCGCGCGACGTGTGCAGCAGGAAGTTGGAGTTTTCGACGCCCTCGGCAATGCCCTTGTAGGAGAGCAACGTGCCGACATCATATTCCGTCAGAAACCACTTCAGATCGTCTTCAGTAATATCGGTATAAACGGCCACGAATTATTCCCTTTGATACATGCTAGCCACCTAGCCGCCCGCCCTCGTGGTTCGAGACTCCCCTGCGGACCTCCTCACCATGAGGGCTGATTCGGCGTCTGGCGGCGAAACTCTCTTCACCTCATCCTAAAATGCCTTGCCGATGCAGCGTCAGCGCAAGCGGCAAGACCTCGAAGGATGAGGTAGCCATTCTTCAATCTCCATTGACGAAGGCCATGTCGGCCACCGTCAGCTCGATATTGCGCAGCTCGCGATTGACGAGGAAATTCTCGGTCTCCTTGACCGTTTCGGCAAGCTCCACCACGGCATTAAAGCGGGCGCGAAAGGCCTCGATGATCTCGTTGACGATGACCTCTGGTGCCGATGCGCCGGCGGAGAGACCGACGGTTTTGATATCACCGATATCGTCCCAATCAATTTCGGAGGCGCGCTGGACAAGCACGGATTTCTTAGCCCCTGCCCGGAGTGCCACTTCGACGAGACGCTTGGAATTGGACGAATTTGGTGCGCCGACGACGATGAAGAGATCGCAGCCCGGAGCGGCTTCCTTCACCACTTCCTGGCGGTTGGTCGTGGCATAGCAGATCGAATCGGCGGCCGGCGCGGTGAGATTCGGGAAACGCTGCTGCAGCCGCGCGATGACTCCGGCGGTGTCGTCGACCGAGAGCGTCGTCTGCGTGACGAAACCGAGATTGTCGGGGTCGGCAGGCTGATAGGCGTCGGCATCCTCCACCGTCTCGATCAGCGACACGGAACCCTCGGGAAGCTGGCCCATGGTGCCGATCACTTCCGGATGGCCGGCATGGCCGATGAGGATGACATGGCGGCCGAGGCGGTTATGCCGCATGGCCTGCTTGTGCACCTTCGACACCAGCGGGCAAGTGGCATCGAGATAAAAGAGATTGCGCGCGTCCGCATCCGCCGGCACGGACTTCGGAACGCCATGGGCGGAAAAGACAACGGGCTGGGCGCGATGCTCGGTGGGGATTTCGTCCAGCTCCTCCACGAAGACGGCGCCCTTGGCCTCCAGCCCTTCGACGACATAGCGATTATGCACGATCTCATGACGGACATAGACCGGCGCGCCATAGGCCTTCAGCGCCAGCACGACGATCTGGATGGCACGATCGACACCGGCACAGAAGCCACGCGGACCGCAGAGCCGGATGGTCAGGTCAGGTTTGGAAACCGCTATATTCATGTCTCTTCCGAAATCCGGGACGATGGCAAGGCTATAGATAGGTTCGCCTTGCCGCTTACTCATGTAGTCCGCATGATCTTATCCAAAAACCACTGCGCACTTTTTGGGATCATGCTCTAGCCGAATATTCCATCGAAATGAAGCTATTCTATTGCGCGAAACTATTGCGTGGGGGTGCCCGGATGGCGTTTGCGCCACCAGGAGATGGCGACGATGGCGACCAGCGCCGCCGCCAGGCCATACCAGGTCACGGCATATTGCAGGTGATTGTTCGGCAAATCGACGATGGTGACGCCGCCGATCGGCAGGCCCTGAGGATTGGGGGTCTTGTCGGCATCGACGAAGAAGGGCAGTACTTTATCCCGCGGAAGCCCATCGCTATCGGCCATGGCATCCAGGTCTTTCCAATAGAATATGTTCTTCGCCAGATCATTGTCCGGCATGCCCGAGGGCTGGCCGGCAAGCTTGGCGCGGGCAAGGCCGGTGACGGTCTGTTCGTCCGTCAATTGCCCCTGCATGCGCATTTCCGGCTCCTTGGCGTCGTAGGGCACGAAGCCTCTGTTGACGAAGAGGTAGCGCCCGTCCGCAAGCTGCAGCGGCGTATAGATATCGAAGCCGGAAGCGCCGTCGAAGGTTGCGAAGAAATGCCGTTCCTTGTTGTTGAGGTAACGACCGGTCGCTGTGACGACGCGATATTCGATATCGCCGCCGGATGCGGCCATGGCCTCGATCGTCGATAGCGGCACAGGGGCCGCGGCCTGGCGCTCGGCGATGTCGGCAAGCAGGCCTTCCTTCCAGTGCAGCCGCTCGACCTGCCAGGTGCCGAGAGCCAGCAGGATACCAAGCGCCACGAGCAGGATCAGCACCTTGCCAAACTGCCAGAAAGGGTTGGCGCGGCGAGCGGGCATGGCGGCCTCAGTCACGATGAAGGCGCCCTTCGCTGGCATTGTTGCGATATTGCAGCGCGATCAGGATGCCCTTGCACCAGCGTAGCGACAGAAGCGACAGGATGATGGTCAAGGGACCGAACAGCAGGATATGCACCCAGATCGGCGGCGCATAGTTGACCTGCAGCCATAGCACCGAGCCGATGACGATGAAGCCGACGATGAGGATGACGAAGACCGCCGGGCCATCGCCCGCATCGGCAAAGGCATAGTCGAGCCCACAAGCTGCGCAATGCGGCTTCAGCGACAACAGGCCATTGAAGAGCTTGCCATGACCGCAACGCGGGCAGCATCCTTGAATGCCGACCCGGAACGGATCGACGGGTGGAAAGAGGGCGCTGTCACCATTTGCCCCTTGATTTGGGTCTGTCCCGTGACCTGGGGCTGTGTCTTGCTCTGGGCTCAAGGTTTGATCTCGATCGATTGCCATTCACGACGAGCATCCGGGTCTCGTCCTGTCATCATCAGTAACCGCGACGCGGCCATCCGTCCAATTCAAAAGCATGGTGACGTCAGTGCGGCAGCCAAACAAGCCCCAATCCCGCATCATGATGTCGCGGCCGCCTTTTCCTGACCGCTTGAAAAACGCCATCGCGGCCATAGAAAGAGGGTATGGACAATAAGCAAGACACGAAGGCCGGCCAGATCATCATTCTGAACGGCGCGCCGCGATCCGGAAAATCGAGCATTGTCGAGGCCATCCAGGCAGGTTTCGACGACCCATGGATGAATCTGGGCGTCGACGCCTATGTGCGGCATATCACGCCACCGCGTTACCGGCCGGGGATCGGTGTGCGGCCTGGTGGCGAACGGCCTGATCTGGAACCGCTGGTTCCGATATTCTATTCGGCGCTCTATGCCTCGATTGCCGCCCATAGCCGCCTTGGGCTCAATGTCATTGCCGAATTCGGCCATCATGACGCCTATTCAAAGCCGCTCGGAATCCTTTCGGATTGCGCCCGCCAACTTGCCGGCCTGCCCGTCCTTTTCGTCGGGGTGCACTGCCCGATCGAGACCATCATGCAGCGACGTTTGGCGGAAGGCCCTGAAAGGCGCAATGACTACGTCAGCGTCTCTGCCGATGCCCCGGTTCCCGCGCCGATCCTTGCGTGGCAGGCGCAAGTGCATCAACCGGGCATCTACGATCTGGAAGTGGATACATCCGTGCAAAGTCCACAGGCCTGCGCCGAACAGATACGGCAACTGTTGGATCGAGGAGTTCCGCGCCCAACAGCCTTCGAGCGGCTTGCCGTCGGCGCCTGAGAGGCCCCGCAATGAAAAAGGCGGGCGCCGAAGCACCCGCCTTCTATCTCAATTCTGCCCTGGCTCAACCGGCCGCGACCGGCGCGCCCCAGCTTCCCCAGATATAGATGCAGAAGAACAGGAACAGCCAGACAACGTCGACGAAGTGCCAATACCAGGCGGCCGCTTCGAAGCCGAAATGCTGCTTTGGCGTGAAATCGCCGCCGATCGAGCGGATGAGGCAGACCAGCAGGAATATCGTGCCGATCAGCACGTGGAAACCATGGAAACCGGTCGCCATGAAGAAGGTAGCGCCATAGATCGAGTTTTTGAACTCGAAGGGCGCATGCGCATATTCATAGGCCTGCACGCAGGAGAACAGCGCACCGAGCAGTACGGTCAAAACCAATCCCTGGATCAGGCCCTTGCGGTCATTGTGCAGCAGCGCGTGGTGCGCCCAGGTGACCGTCGTGCCCGAGAGTAGCAGGATGATGGTGTTGTAGATCGGCAAATGCCAGGGATTGAGGACTTCGATGCCCTTGGGCGGGAACTGGCCGCCGAGGAAGGCCGTCCGCGAAGCCTGTATGGCTTCGTTCGGGAAGAGGCTGACGTCAAAATAGGCCCAGAACCAGGCGACGAAGAACATCACCTCGGAGGCGATGAACATGATCATGCCATAGCGCAGATGCAGTGAGACGACGCGGGTATGCGCGCCCTCATGCGCTTCCTTCACCGTATCCGACCACCAGCCGTACATGACGTAGAGGATCACGGCCAGGCCGATGAAGAACAGCCAGGGCTGTGCGAAGTTGATCCCGAACAGATGCACCGCGCCGCCGTTCAGGTAGCGCATGAAGCAGACGCCGCCAAAGGTAATGACAAAGGCCCCGAAGGCCGCGATGATCGGCCACGGGCTGGGATCGATAATGTGGTAATCGTGTTTCTTGGTATGCGCCTCTGCCATGTCAGCAATCCCCGAATGACTTTTCCCATATCGCCTCCGGCTGAGCCGAAAGCACTCTCCATCAAAGTTTCTTTTCCACCACCTTCGCTGCGCCTTCGTTGGAAGCCACAGGTTTCGCACCATCGCGCGGATAGAAGGTGTAGGATAGTGTCAGCGCCGTGATCGTCTTGGCTTCTTCCGCCTTGGTGATCTCAGGATCGACGTAGAAAACCACCGGCATCTCGCGTTTTTCCCCCGGTGCCAGATCGGTCTCGTTGAAGCAGAAGCACTGCACCTTGTTGAAATAGGCGCCCGCTTCCACCGGCGAGACGTTGAAAATAGCCTGTCCACGCGTCGGCTGGTCGGACTTGTTCTCGACCAAGAACTTGATCTCGACCGTTTCGCCGATCTTGGGGGAGACTTCCTTCTGCATCGGCTTGAAGTCCCAGGGTATCCCCGGGGCAACATTGGCGTCGAAGGAGACCTTGATCGGCCTGTCAAGAATGATGCTGGAGGCCTGATCGACGCGCTGCGTCGTGCCGTTGAAGCCGGTTACCTCGCAGAAGATGCGATAGAGCGGCACGGCGGCGGCGCACATGGCGCTCATGCCGACCACGAAACTCAGGCACATGGCAACCACCAGGCCGTTATTGCGGCCGGCGTTTCTTGCCTTGTTTGTTGTCCCCTCCTCCATCACGCCTCCTCAAACGTGTCCGGTGCCGACCTTGATGATGGTGATCGCGTAGAAAAGGATCACCAGGCCGGCGAGCACCAAACCGAGCGCGATGTTGCGCCCTCGCCGTGATTTCTTTTGGGCTTCCGTGAGCTTGACGAGTTCGATCACAGCCAGCCTCCCGCACCGCCTGATATCAGCACTATCACGAGCCGGTCGATCAGCAGTGCGGAAAAGATTGCGAAGAGATAGAAGATCGAGAAGGCGAAAAGTTTCTTCGCCGGGATCATCTTGACATCGCCATCCGGCATGCGCCGGACGGCGATGGAACAGTATATGAAGATCGCGCCGAGCGCGGCGGCGACGGCACCATAGCCGAAGCTCGCAAAGCCCATGAATGCCGGCACAACACCGATGATGGCCGTCAGCACCGCATAGGCGACGATCTGATTCTTGGTGGCCGGCACGCCGGCTACATTCGGTAGCATGGGGACGCCGACGGCTTCGTAGTCGCGCATCTTGAACAGCGCCAGCGCCCAGAAATGGGCCGGCGTCCACAGGAAGATGATCAGGAAGAGCACGATGCTCTCGATCGTCACGTTTCCGGTGACACAGGCCCAGCCGATGACCGGCGGGAAAGCGCCGGCAGCGCCGCCAATGACGATGTTCTGCGGCGTCGAGCGCTTAAGCCACATCGTATAGATGACGACATAGAAGAAAATGGTGAAGGCGAGGATCGCGGCTGAAAGCCAGTTGACGGCGAGGCCAAGGATCGTCACCGAAAAGCCCGACAGCACCAAGCCGAAGGCAAGCGCCTCGGAAGCCTTGACGCGGCCGGCGGGAATCGGACGGCGCGCCGTACGGCTCATGACCGCGTCGATATCGGCGTCGTACCACATGTTCAGCGCACCGGAAGCGCCGGCGCCGACTGCGATGCAGAGAATGGCGATCAAGCCGAGAATGGGGTTGATGTGGCCCGGCGCCAGCACCAGGCCGGCAAAAGCGGTGAAGACGACCAGCGACATGACCCGCGGCTTCAAAAGCTCGAAATAATCGCGCGCACTCGCTTCAGACAGGCCGGTTTCGCCTTTCTTCGCGAGTACTTCGTGATTGTCGATCACCGTCATTCTTTCATCCAATGTCCGTTAAGCCGGACGCCGTTTATCACGGCGTCCGGAAATAAGCTACTTGATGCGCGGCAGCTCTTCCCACTGGTGGTAAGGCGGCGGCGAAGGAAGCTGCCATTCCAGAGTGGTCGCACCCTCGCCCCAGGGATTGTTGCCGGCGACGCGCTTCTTCACGAACGCATCGATGACACCCCAGAAGAAGAAGCAGAGGCCGACGGCTGCAACATAGGAGCCGATCGAGGAAACGAAGTTCCAGCCGGCGAAGGCGTCCGGATAGTCGATGTAACGGCGTGGCATGCCAGCACGACCGAGGAAGTGCTGCGGGAAGAATATCATGTTGACACCGATGAAGGTGATCCAGAAATGCCAGTTGCCGATCTTCTCGTTGTACATGTAGCCGGTCATCTTCGGGAACCAGTAGTACCAGGCAGCGAAGATGGCGAAGACGGCGCCGAGCGACAAAACGTAGTGGAAGTGCGCGACGACGTAATAGGTATCCTGCCATACGCGGTCGAGACCGGCATTGGCGAGTTGCACGCCGGTGACGCCGCCCACCGTGAACAGGAATATGAAGCCGATCGCCCAGATCATCGGCGTGCGGAACTCGATCGAGCCGCCCCACATCGTTGCGATCCAGGAGAAGATCTTCACGCCAGTCGGAACGGCGATGACCATCGTCGCAAAGACGAAATAACGCTGCGTATCGAGCGACAGGCCGACCGTGTACATGTGGTGAGCCCAGACGACGAAGCCAACGGCGCCGATCGCGACCATGGCGTAGGCCATGCCGAGATAGCCGAAGATCGGCTTGCGCGAGAAGGTCGAGATGATGTGGCTGATCATGCCGAAGCCCGGCAGGATCAGGATGTAGACTTCGGGGTGACCGAAGAACCAGAACAGATGCTGGTAAAGGATCGGGTCACCGCCACCTTCCGGCGCGAAGAAGGTCGTGCCGAAGTTGCGGTCGGTCAGCACCATGGTGATGGCACCGGCGAGAACCGGCAGCGACAGGAGCAGCAGGAAGGCCGTGATCAGCACCGACCAGGCAAACAGCGGCATCTTGTGCAGCGTCATGCCCGGGGCGCGCATGTTGAGGATGGTGGTGATGAAGTTGATCGCACCGAGGATCGACGAGGCGCCGGCGATATGCAGTGCGAAGATCACCAGGTCGACCGCCGGGCCGGGATGACCGACGAGGCCTGACAGCGGCGGATACAGCGTCCAGCCGCCACCCGCGCCGTAGGCACCGGCCGGGCCTTCGACGAACATCGACAGGATCAGCAGCAGGAAGGCGGGAACGATCAGCCAGAAGGAAATGTTGTTCAGACGCGGGAAAGCCATGTCCGGCGCGCCGATCATGATCGGCACCATCCAGTTGGCGAAACCGCCGATCATCGCCGGCATGACCATGAAGAAGATCATGATCAGCGCATGGGCAGTGACGAAGACGTTGTACATCTGCTTGCCGCCATCGATGGAGGCGTCGCCCGAATAGCCGTAGACCATGGAAGCCAGACCACTGAAGATCTGGATGCCCGGCTCCTGCAATTCCATGCGGATCGCAACCGACAGCAGGAAGCCAATGATACCGGCAAAGATCGCAAAGATCAGATAGAGGGTGCCGATGTCCTTGTGGTTCGTCGAGAAGAGCCAGCGGTTCGCGAAACTGGGCTTGTGAGCATGATGGTCGTCATGCGCGTGAGCGTCATGAAGAGCGTGCGAATGATCGTCGTGTGCCGTAGATCCAGCCATTATCCCTATCCCTCTTACTCAGCCGTGTTCGCAGCAACGTTGACAGTAGCCGGCTGATCGACGGCGGCCATCAGGGCCTTGTTTGCCTTGCTCAGGTCGCCGGCAGCAGTGGTCAGCCACTGCTGGTATTGATCCTGAGAGACGATGCGGATGGCGATCGGCATGAATGCATGGTCCTTGCCGCAGAGCTCGGAACACTGACCGTAGTACAGGCCCTCATTGTCGGCCTTGAACCAGGTTTCGTTCAAACGGCCCGGAACGGCGTCAATCTTGACGCCGAAAGACGGCATCGCGAAGGAATGGATGACATCCGTCGGTGCGGCGGTAACAAGGACGCGCACGACCTTGCCCACGGGCAGCACCAGCTCGTTGTCGACCGCGAGAAGCCGCGGATATTTCGACTTGTCTTCCTTGCCGGCCGCGGCGCGGTCCTGGTCCTTCAGCAGGAAGGAATCGAAAGCCAGCGGCGTGTTGCCGCTGTTTTCATATTCATAGTTCCACTGCCACTGCGTCGCCGTCGCCTTGACGGTCACGTCAGGATTTTGCGGGAACGTTAGCTGCGCGGTCAGAAGATCGAAGGACGGAACAGCCAGGAACAGAAGAATGAGGACTGGACCCACGGTCCAGATGACCTCGATCAGCGTGTTATGGCTCGTTCTGGAGGGCACCGGATTTCGCGATGCCCGGAACTTGACCATGACGACGATCAAAAGGACGAGCACCAGCAGCGTAATGGGAACGATAAACCAAAGCGTGTATGCTTCGAACCAGCGTATTTGATGCATGTTGCCGGTTGCTGCCTCTTGCAGGCCGGTTTCCCATGGTTTTGGCTGATCGGCATAGCTGCCGGTCGCAAAAAGCAGACAGGCGATAGCCGCCAGAGCTGCGTAAGCCCTCTTAATCACGATGTCTCTCCCTCCAGCGTTTGATCCCAGATCACTCAAACGCAGTATCCCTACATTCCATTGCGCTTCAAACCACAGTTTGGAGCACTCCGCAACAACTCACAAGCGTTGTCCGTGCGGCATTTTTGCGCGAAGTATATTCCCCCGGCCCGCCGAAACATGGCAAGCATTTCATCATCATACGAAAAATTGCATCGTGGTCCATCGCATTGCCGGGGCAAAATGGGATAGAGGTCGTATTTCCGCCGCAGTCGGTTGGAATTCAGCATGCGGGGCTTTTCATTTGCCGGCATGGGCTTCAACAATAGCAGCACTGATTCGAATCTAGAGGTTTTCATGGGTTTTCGTTCCCTCGCCCGGCTTTGGCTTGTCACCGCCAGCATCGCTGCTGCGGCTGCAGCACCCGTTCTGGCGCAGCAGGCACAGCAAACACAGCCGGCGCCGCAGGCTCAGCAACTGCAAACCCAGCAACCGCCGCAGTCAGGCCAACAGCCGCCGGCCCATACCCAGCAGCTTCCGACCAGCCAGGTTCCACAACCACCGGGTACGGTGCGCTCCAGCCATGGCGCATGGTCCGTGGTCTGCGACAAGCCGGCCGGCGCATCGACCGAACAATGCGCGCTGATGCAGAACGTCATTGCCGAGGACCGGCCGGAAGTCGGTCTTTCGGTCGTCGTGCTGAAGACCGCCGATCGCAAGTCGAAGATCCTTCGCGTGCTGGCGCCGCTCGGCGTGCTGCTGCCGAACGGGCTCGGCCTCAATGTCGACGGCAAGGATATCGGCCGCGCTTATTTCGTGCGCTGCTTCTCGGACGGCTGCTATGCCGAAGTGGTGCTTGAGGACGAGTTGCTGAAAACGCTGCGCAGCGGCGCGACGGCCACCTTCATCGTCTTCCAGTCGCCGGAAGAAGGCATCGGCATTCCTGTCGACCTCAAGGGCTTTGCCGAAGGCTACGACGCGCTTCCGTAAATCGACAGGGCTTGCTCTCTCGCCGTCCGAAACCTACATCGGCTCTGAACGGAGCACTTGATCCATGAATACCGATCTTCTTACCTTGTTCGATACCGACGAAACCAAGCTGCGCGGCATCGTTGCCGAAGCACTGGCCGGCGCTGACGATGGCGAGCTTTTCGTCGAGCATGTCCAGGCGGAATCGCTGACCTTCGACAACGGACGCATGAAGGGCGGCAGCTTCAACACCGAACAGGGTTTCGGCCTGCGCGCCGTCGCCGGCGAAGCGGTGGGGTATGCGCATGCGGGCGATCTCTCCGAAGCCGCGCTGAAGCGCGCCGCCGATGCGGTGCGCGCGGTCACCAGCGGCTATGCGGGTTCGTACGCCGCCGCGCCTCAGCGCACGAATAAAGTACTCTATAGCGACGAAAACCCGATTGGGAGCCCAAGCTTCGAGGACAAGGCGAGGCTGCTGCAGGAGATCGACAGCTATCTGCGCAACAAGGATGGCAAGGTGCGTCAAGTCACGGCCTCCATTGCCGCGAGCTGGCAGGTGGTCGATATCCTGCGCGCCGACGGCCATCGCGTTCGCGACATCAGGCCGATGACGCGCGTCAATATCTCGGTGATGGTCGGCGAAGGCGACCGACAGGAATCAGGTTCCTTCGGAACCGGTGGCCGCGTCGGCTTCGGCGATTTCGTCACGGAAGAGAACTGGCGCCGCGGCGCTGACGAAGCTTTGCGCCAGGCATTGGTCAATCTCGAGGCGATCGATGCGCCGGCCGGCACAATGGACATCGTTCTCGGCTCCGGCTGGCCGGGCGTCATGCTGCACGAAGCCGTCGGCCACGGGCTGGAAGGCGATTTCAACCGCAAGAAGACCTCGGCTTTCGCAGGGCTGCTCGGCCAGATGGTCGCCGCTCCCGGCGTGACCGTCGTCGATGACGGCACGATCGAAAACCGCCGCGGCTCGATCACCGTCGACGATGAGGGCACGCCTTCGGCCTACAATGTGCTGATCGAGAACGGCAAGCTGGTCGGCTACATGCAGGACCGGCAGAATGCCCGCCTGATGGGCATGAAGGCAACCGGCAACGGCCGCCGCCAAGGCTATGCCCACACGCCAATGCCGCGTATGACCAACACTTATATGCTTGGCGGCGACAAGACACCGGAAGAGATCATCGCCTCGGTGAAGAAGGGCATCTATGCCGTTTCCTTCGGCGGTGGCCAGGTCGACATCACTTCCGGCAAATTCGTCTTCGGCTGCACCGAAGCCTATCTGATCGAAGACGGCAAGGTCGGCGCACCGATCAAGGGCGCCATGCTCATCGGCAACGGCCCAGAAGCGATGAAGCGCGTCTCCATGATCGGCAACGACATGAAACTCGACACCGGCATCGGCAATTGCGGCAAAGGCGGCCAATGGGTCCCCGTCGGCGTCGGCCAGCCGCATCTGCGGATGGATCAGGTGACGGTCGGCGGGACGAAGGCTTGAAGTCTGCCTAAAGCTATGCCCATGGCAGTGGCCATCAGCCTTCGACGGAGGCTGATGCTGTTGATAGCTTTTGACCGAAGAGGACCTCCATGCGCTTGCTGTCACGCTGGCAGAATTCCGCAGGCGAAAGGGTGCGTATAGCACTTTACCTCAAAGGTATTCCGTTCACTTATACACCGGTAAGCTCATTGGCGCCCGGCGAATATGAGCGATTGAACCCTCAAGGTCTTCTACCTGCTCTCGACATCGGCGGACGTATCATCGCGCAATCGTCTGCTATCCTGGATTATCTTGAGGAAGCGTATCCAGCGCCAAGTCCGCTGCCTTCCGATCCCGTCGTCCGCGCGGAGGCAAAAGCGTTTGCCGGGCTCATCACATCGGAAATGCATTCTCTGACCGTTCTGCGTGTCAGACGCTTTTTGAAATCGGACATAGGTGCCGACGATCATCAAGTTTCGGTCTGGGTCAGCCACTGGCTGGCTCTAGGCCTTGACGCCCTGGAGGAAACCCTACGGCGCCGACCGATCCAATGGCCGTATTGCTTCAGCGTAGAAGCGGGATGGGCGGACCTGCATCTTGTGCCGCAACTAAACGCCTCCCGCCGTCTTGGCGTAGATCTATCCCGTTATTCCACACTCCTGGCAGTCGAAGAACGCTGCAACGAACTCGAAGCCTTTCGGCTTGCACGCCCGGAAGCACAGGTCGACTTCTCTCATTCTTGAACGTGGCAACCAGCCGCTCTCACCTCTCCTCCGGCCGGAACCGCCATTTCCGCTCGACGGCAGCGGCGAGATCGAGGCTGTTGCGGTGGGCGAAGAGAAGGATATGGCCAAGCACATCGGCGGTTTCGTCGGCCAACGCAGTAGCCAGATCCTCGTCCGACATGCCCTTGCGTCTTCCGCGGCCGGTCGTTTTGTTCCAGATCTGGGTGAGTTCGCCCATCTCCTCCTGCAATTTCAAAACAAACCAGTCGGCATCGCGCTCCAATCCGTTGGCGGCGGCATAGGTGGCGGAAGCCTTTTCGAACTGCTGGATCAGATCGGATAACATCAATATTGTTCCCTGTATGTTCTTAACAGAAGTGAACGATTCTGCCGGAAATAGCAAGACGGCGGAGCTTGTGCCCCGCCGTCTTGATAGTTTCAAAACTTGATTTCCGCTCAGCCCTTGGTCGGCAACAGCATGCAGTTGAAATCCTTGCGTTTCAGCGCGGCGCAGGCGGAATTCGCATCATCGCGGCTGCCGAAGCCAACGAAACGGGCGCGATAGACCGTGTTGCTGCCCTTGCCGACGGCTTCGGTATAGGGCGAAGCGTTGGCAAGAGCGCCGCCCGCCTTGGATTGAGCCTCGGACAGCAGGTCCTTGGCGGCCTGCGCCGTCGGAGTAGCTGCGATCTGCACCTGCCAACCGCCGGTCGCCGGTTTGCCGGCATTTTGGATTTCATCCATCGCCATCGGGCGATCCATCGGCACGGTCACATTTGTCGTGGCGGCATAGGCGAGCGGGGCCTGAGCCGGCGTGAACTCGGCGCGCTTGCGCGTCGTCGTGGCCGTGGTTTGCGCATCGACATCGGCAGCAACATCATCCGTCGCCGAAGCAACTTCGACCTGCTTTGCACCGCCAACACTTGCCATCAGGCGCGATGAAGTGGCGGAGGTCGCTTTCGGCACATAGCGATTGAGAAGGGAGGCCATGAAGGCATCGCGGCCGCGGGCAGTCGCGCCGCCCATGACGACGCCGATAACGCGGCGGTTGCCCTGGCGCACGGCGCTGACGATGTTGAAGCCGGAGGCATTGGTGTAGCCGGTCTTGATGCCGTCCATGCCTTCGTAACGATACATCAGATTGTTATGGCCACGGACGCGGCTGCCGCGATAGGTGAAGCTCGACTGCGAAAACAGCCGATATTCCTGAGGATAATTGTTGATGAGCGCAACGGCGAGCGTCGACATGTCGCGCGCGGTCGTCACCTGCTCCATGCTCGGCAAGCCCGATGGATTGGTGAAGACAGTGCGGCGCATGCCGAGTTCGCGCGCCTTCTGCGTCATGATGCGGGCAAAGCCGCTTTCGCTGCCGCCCAGCGCTTCGCCCATGGCAGTGGCGGCATCGTTGGCGGACTTGATGATCATGCCGTTGACGGCATCGCGGACGGTGATGGTGCTGCCCGGCTTCAGGCCGAGCTTGGTCGGGCTCTTGCCGGAGGCGTTGCTCGAGACCGGAATCGCCGTGTTCCAACCCAGCTTACCGCGATGGATAGCCTCAAACGTCAGGTACAGCGTCATCATCTTGGTCAGCGAGGCAGGGTGGTTGAGATCATCGGCATTATCCGATGCCAACACCTTGCCGGATTTCGCGTCCATGATGAAATAGGCGCTGCCCGCAAAGCTCGCTACCGGTGCGCTCAACAGCAAGACGGCCGCAGAAAGGGCCATCAAAAGTTTTTTCATATTCGTCCCCAACTGAAACAAATGCCAATACACCGCATCAACCTGTTGTGCGCATTTGCGACAAGAGCCTGATTTCGGTGCGATATTGAGGCAACACCCTCGACAGAATTCCAATTTTGCCTTTGCTGGTAAAATAACGGTTAACACATTGAAAAGATGGTGCAGATTCAGCAAGACTTAACGGCGGATGGGCTAGATCATGGGCATTCTTCAACCGGGTCAATCCCTATGGAACAGGGCATCAGAATTCGTCTCAAGCGCGCGGCGATCTCCGGCGGTCTGGAAACCGCCGCAATTCTGAAAAACCTCGGCCTGATGCGCGACGTCGCCGGCCTCGGTGCCATCTTCACCCTGCATCATGTCCGCCCTCCCTTGCCCCGAACCTTTGCCCCGAATGCGCATCTAGAAATTTCGCCCGAATTCCTCGACAGCGCGATCACGCGACTGAAACGGGATGGTTATGAATTCATTTCTCTTGATGCGTTGCCGGACCGTATCGCAAGTGATCGCAACAAGCCACCCTTTGCTGCTTTCACACTCGACGACGGTAATCGCGACAATTTCGATTATGCGCTGCCGGTCTTTGCCCGCCACGGCACGCCCTTCACGATCTTCGTCACCCAAGGCCTGTCGGAGAGGACGCACAGCATATGGTGGGAAACGCTGGCCGACCTGCTTGCCCAACGGGATCGCCTAACGTTCGACTTTGGCATGGGCACAGAGAGTTTCGATCTCAACAGGGCCGGCCAACGGCAAGCCGTGTTTGCCCGCTTTGCCGCCTATGTTCATGCCCATGACGAGATGGAGGCCGTTGCCCGGATCGACGAGCTCGCCCGAAGGAACGGCATGGAGCCACTGGATCTCGTGCGCGCGACAATCATGGACCGCGGGGAATTGAGGCAGCTTGTCCGTCATCCGCTTGCCTCGCTCGGCGCCCACACGGTCAGCCACCGGGCGCTCGCCCGTCTGCCGGAAGCGGAAGCGGCGGCGGAAATGGCGTTGTCGGCGGATTATGTCGCTGACATCATCGGAAGGCGGCCGGCGGCGATCGCTTATCCCTACGGCACGGCCAATGCGGTCTCTCCTCGCGAAGCTCGGCTTGCAGCGGAACTCGGCTTTTCCGTCGGCGTTACGACCCGGCCTGGGACGATCGGAAAGGCAAGTGCCGCCACGATCACCCATTTGCCGCGGCTGTCGTTGAACGGTCACTACCAGAAGGCTCGATATGCATCGGCACTTGCCTCCGGCATCCCCATGAGGCTGATGGGGCGCCGGGCCTCACCATAGTTCCGTTACGGATACATCCGCACCTTTTCCCAGGCGCCCTCCGGCACGTCGCGGCGGAATTCGACGCGGTCGTGCAAGCGGAACTGGCGATCGTGCCAGAACTCGATCGACAGCGGCCGGATGCGGAAGCCGGACCAATAGGCAGGGCGTGGAATTTCGCCAATGGCGTAGCGGGCCGTATATTCGGCGACCGCCTTTTCCAGGGCGAAGCGGCCCTCGAGCGGACGCGACTGCTTCGACGCCCAGGCGCCGATGCGGCTGCCGCGGGCACGCGTCTTGAAATATTCATCAGCTTCGTTGTCGCTGACCACTTCAACCAGGCCGCGCAGCCTTACCTGACGCCGGAGCGACTTCCAGTGGAAGCACATGGCCGCTTTCTTTTGGGAAAGAATTTCTTGGCCTTTCTGGCTTTCGAAATTTGTATAGAATACGAATCCCTGACTATCGAAACCTTTCAGAAGAACCATGCGGACATTTGGCAATCCATCCTTATCAACCGTTGCCAAGGCAACCGCATTCGGATCATTCGGCTCATTGGCTTCAGCGTCGCGCAGCCAGGAAGCGAAAAGCGCGAAGGGCTCGTTCTGCTCGGTGAAGTCACCGCTTGTTAACTCGTTTTCCGACATATTAGCTCAAATTCTCCGCATTTCCTAAAATCGCCAGCCCCAACACTGGCCAAGATACTCGGGTGGAAGTCATAGCAAAGTCGACGGTTCATACAAAGCGCAAGCTTGCAAAAGGCGCGACGATGGCGATTGCCATTTTCTCCCTTTTCTCCCTTGGCGGCTGCGTCGGCGGCGGCATGGACATGCTGAGTTCGACGAAGGTGGATCGGAGCGTTTCAACCGGTACCATCCCGACTGCTCCTGTGACGACCGACAGCGTTTCCGACGAGACAACCGTGCGTAACGCGGTGACTTCGGCAGATCTCAACAAGCTGAACGGACAGCCCGTCCCCTGGGCGAATGCGTCGACGGGAAGCGCCGGCGTCATCGACACCATCGTCGAAAACAACGCCTCGGGACAGGTCTGCCGCCAGTTCCGCACCACCCGCCACTCCTATGACGGCATCGCCAATTTCTTCGGCAAGACCTGCCTTATCGGCCAAGGCGAATGGCAATTGCTGAGTTTCCAGCAGGACGGCTGATCGCCTCCTCTCTTTCTTATTTCATACTCAGAAGCGGGCCGATCGGCGTGCCCGCCGCAATGCAATCCGCAAGCGCGTAGATATCGTTGCTGGGCGAACGGTCCATCTCCAGCGGTGGGACCATCGAGCGGACAACGGTAAACAGCATCCCGGTTCCCTCACCCAACTTGATTGCGCCTCGCAGATCGATGGCCCGCGCGGCTACGATCAGTTCGATCGCCGTCAGATATCGCAGCTTCACCGCCAGCCGTCCGGTCTTGTCGATCACCGACATGGCAAGCGATGCATAATCCTCGACGCGATCGGCGACGGGCGTCACGGCAAAGGGCATGGGTATCGCCAGGTGGCCGATCTCCGCCGTCAGCGCGGCGACGGTCTTTTGCAGGGCGCCAAAGCCGTTGGCGCCGACACCTTCCGGCGCCAGAAAACGCGGCAGATCGGAGAAGCCCGGCGACAGCAGCTTCATGATTCGCTCGGCCGCCATAGCCGCAAGGCGGGCGAGCGCCAGCCCCAGCGTGTCGAAGGCCAGCACCATATGGGTGGGATCGAAATTGCCGGTCGGCAGCACGACATCCTCATCGGCAAGAACCGATGGGTTGTCGTCACTGGAGCGCAGTTCCAGTTCGGTAGCAGTCCACGCCGCTCTCAGCGCATGCAATGCGGCGCCTGAGACCGATGGCACGCAGCGAAGGCTGAGCGGGTCTTGAAGGCGCCGGGCTGCCCCCGGTTTCATCAGATCGCCGCCTTCGAGCAGCGAACGGACCGCTGCCGCGACTTCGCCCTGGCCGGGGCCGGGCCGCAAGCGACTTGCCAGCGGATCGAGCGGATCAAGGCTGGCGCGAAATCCTTCATAGGACAGCGCTGCCGCACCGATATGCGCATCGAAAATACGCCTGATATCCTGCAGCATCAGGCAGGCAAGGCCGACGGATGCGGCGTTGGACGAGATCAGCGACAGTCCATCCTTTATGCCGAAGGACGGCTGCACAAGGCTGGCCGCCGCCAAGGCATCGGCGCCGGAGACCTCACGCCCATCCGGAAGAATGGCCCTCCCCTCGCCCACCAATACCAAGGCGATATGCGCAAGCGGCGGGAGATCCGCCTCGCCGATCGAGCCGGTCATCGGCACCTTCGGATGGACGGAACAATTGAGCATACCGGCAAGCGCTTGCGCCACCTCTGGCGATTCACCCGAATAGCCGAGGCAAAAGCGGGCTAGGCGCGCCGCCATCATGGCGCGGACCTCATCCGCTTCGGCAAAACGCCCAACACCAACGGCGCGGGGGCGCGGAATGCGATGTTGCCCGGAATCCTTCGCGGGATCGAGGCGCGTATCGACAGCGGCACCCAAACCGGTGCTGACTCCATAGATCGCCTTGCCCGCGCCCGCATGGCGGAGGAGACAGGCATAGGCGGCTTCGATGCCGGCGATCGCATCGGCGCCGATCGCGACCTCGGCGCCATTGCGAGCCACGGCGCAGATCGCGTCGATATCCGCGCCGGACGCATCGAAGATCACGCTTTTGGCGTCAGCACCCATCCGTCTGTCCGTTTCTCAAACCGTCCGTTTCAAGCAAAGCGCAGGCGCTGGCCGATATTCATCCGCTTCGCCTTGTCGACCATGGCAGCCCCCAGCGCAACGTCCGTGGTACTGAGACCGCGATGCCAGAAGAGAATGGTCTCGTCGTCGCTTTCGCGGCCAGGCCGCGCACCGCAGACGATCTGGCCGATTTCGGCATGCAGTGTCTCCGCCGTCACCTTGCCCTCATCGACATGCCGGCGCAATGCGCCAAAGGGACGACCGGGGCCGCATTGACCCCAATCGTCGACGACGACTTTGTCCATGATGTCGGTCAGATCGAATTCCAGCGCGCTCATCGTGCCATAAGGAACGACGAAAGCTCCCTTCTTGACCCAGGCGGTCTTGAAGAGCGGCGTCGGCTCAGGCAGGCGGCTGGCCTCGACCATGATGTCGGCGTCCTTCAGGCAGTCTTCCCAATTGTCGGTGACGATGATCTTCTTGCCGAGATCCTTTTCCAATCGGGCGGCGAAGGCATCGCGGCTTTCCGGCCGGCGGGAATGGACGCGGATTTCCTCGAAATCGAACAGATGGTCGAGCAGGCGGACATTCCAATAGGAAGTGCCGCGCGCGCCGATATGGCCGAGCACCTTGCTATCCTTGCGGGCGAGATGGCGGGCACCGATCGCGGTGACCGCGCCCGTGCGCATATCGGTGATCGCGGTGGCGTCGATGATCGCCTTCGGCATGCCGGTGCGCGGATCGAAAAGGTTGAGCACAGCCATTTCAGAAGGAAGACCCTGTTTGTAGTTATCGACGAAATCGCCGACCACTTTGACACCAGCATAGTCGAGAGGCTTCACATAGCCGCGCAGCACATTGAAATGGCCCTTGTCGGAACTTTCGGGCACGAGATGCACGCGCGGTTCGATCACCGTTTCGCCACGTCCCTGCGCATCCAAAGCTTTGCTGACGGCATCGAGGATTTCGTCGTTGGTCAGCGCCAGCGCCTTGGTATCGATGGCGTTCAGATAGTCGATCCAAATTTCCTGCATGGGATGCCCTGACCCTTCCGCTTGTCGCTATGCTCGCCTCATCATGAAATGAGTTGTCTATACTTATTGTCAAGGCAAATCCGGTGCGAAAGCCGTGCCTTCAGTCTTAAGCAGGGCTTGGCTTCCTTAGCGAACGGCTAACCATTGCGGCAGATCGAACCGTTGCCGCCAGCCGGGCGTAACAACTGATTAGCAACTGCTCGCGCAGGATCACACCATATGCGCGTCAACCTTCTTGCTTCCGGGGGAGTGAGGATACGGCGCGATCCATATGTTTTCTTCCTTTTGGGGTGCCGCAACGAGGCCGGGCACACCCTTCAAAACGGTGGTTATAATGATGCGCGATCCTTACAAGGTGCTTGGCGTAAAGCGGGATGCCGGGGCGGACGAAATCAAGGCGGCATGGCGCAACCTGGCCAAGGCCGTACATCCCGATCACAACATCGGCGATCCCACGGCAACGGAGCGCTTTGCCGAGATCGGCCGCGCCTATGAAACGCTGAAGGACCCGCAGAAGCGCAGCCGTTACGATCAAGTGGCGCGCATGGCCGAGGCGAAGGGCCAAAGCACAGAGCAGACCATCATGCAGCAGCGTCAGGCTGCCCGCGAAGCAGCGGAGCGTGCCAAGGCCGCACGCGCCAACGCCGAAAAGATCATGGAAGAACTCGCCCGCGCCAATGCCCAGAAGGCGCAGAAGGCTGCGTCGGCCGCCAACCCGCAGGCGGCCGGCGCCGAGTCACCCGAGGATATGGTCGAGCGCATTTTCGGCGCCAAGGCCGCCCGTGCCGCACCGAACCAGGCAGAGACCGCCGCCAGTGCCGCGGAGACGGAAAAGCCACGCGAACCGGAGAGTGGCGAGACGGAAGAAAACTTTGCCGAAGAGGAGCAGCTTGCGACGGGCACCGGCTCAACCGTCTTCCGCTCGCGCTTCGGCATTCTCGGCTCGCTCGTGCGCCGCTTTACGGGCGGCGGCGCTCAGGACAAGGTGCCGGAGAAAACACCGGAGATCGCTGCCGAAGCGACCGTCACTCTCGATGACATGCTGAAGGGAAACTGGATCACCGTACCGCTGTCCGACGGACGGGAGGCGCGCTTTCAGGCGACGACGGATATCAGCAACGGCCAGGTGGTGCATCTGAAGGGCCAGGGGATGAAATTGCAGGGGATGCTGCGCGGCGATGTCGCGATCACCATCCATCTCTCCACCGACAGCCGCTTCACGCTTAATGGCCTCGACGTCCACACGACCCTTCCCGTGACCATCGAAAATGCGGTGCTCGGTTATGAGACAACGGTCGAGGGATTGAGCGGGCCGGTCAGGCTGACAGTCCCCCCCTGGTCCGGTTCGGATCAGGTCATCCGAATCTCTGACCAGGGACTACCGGACGGGCATGGCGGAAAAGGCAATCTCGTGGTGGAATTGCGCCTGATGCTGTGGGAAAAACCGGACGACAAAGTTACCGATTTGATGCGCAGCATGCGCGAGGGGCTTTTTTTGTGAAATTTCAGTGACAACCGCACCCTTTGTTACGATCCCTAACAGTTGATGATCTTTCCGATGCTTGAACAGGGGATCGGCCTATGCCATAGGCAGGATCATTCGAAAGTTCAAGGGAGCAGAATATGGCTCAAGCCACTGGCCTCATGGCAGGCAAGCGCGGCGTCATCCTCGGCGTTGCAAACAACCGTTCCATAGCGTGGGGTATTGCCAAGGCCTGTTCCGAAGCCGGTGCCGAAATCGCGTTGACGTGGCAGGGCGACGCTCTGAAGAAGCGCGTCGAGCCGCTCGCCCAGGAACTCGGCGCCTTCATGGCAGGCCATTGCGACGTTACGGAACCCGCGACGATCGACGCCGTCATCGACTCGCTGGAAGCCAAATGGGGCAAGATCGATTTCGTCGTGCATGCCATTGCCTTCTCCGACAAGGATGAGCTGACCGGCCGCTATGTCGACACCAGCCGCGATAATTTCGCGCGCACCATGGACATCTCCGTCTATTCGCTGCTCGCCGTCGCCCAGCGCGCCGAGCGCATCATGAACGATGGCGGCTCGATCATCACGCTGACCTATTACGGCGCGGAAAAGGTCATGCCGAATTACAACGTTATGGGCGTCGCCAAGGCCGCGCTCGAAGCAAGCGTGCGCTACCTTGCCGTCGACCTCGGCGGTCGCGGCATTCGCGTCAACGCCATTTCGGCCGGCCCGATCAAGACGCTGGCCGCCGCCGGCATCGGCGACTTCCGCTATATTCTGAAATGGAACGAATATAACGCGCCGCTAAAGCGCACGGTTTCGATCGACGAAGTCGGCAACTCCGCGCTTTATCTGCTCTCCGATCTTTCCACCGCCGTCACCGGCGAAGTGCACCATGTCGATTCGGGCTATCACGCCATCGGCATGAAGGCCGTCGATGCGCCTGACATCGCCGTCATCAAGGATTGATCAACAGGAAACCTGACCGTGCCGCCTCTTTATGTGATACGCCACGGTCAGACGGACTGGAATGCCGAGCGCCGGTTGCAGGGACAGAAGGATATCGATCTCAACGCCATCGGTCGCGCGCAGGCGCGGCAGAATGGTGTTGAGCTCGGCGAAATCCTCACCTTTGAAAACCAGCCTTTCGACTTTGTCGCAAGTCCGCTCAGGCGCACCCGCGAAACCATGGAAATCGCGCGCGAAGCCATGGGCCTGCCACCCAAGGACTATCGCACGGACGAACGGCTGGTCGAAGTCTCTTTCGGTGCCTGGGAAGGTTTCACCCTCAAGGAGCTGAAGGCGACCGAGGCCGAACGTCTTGCCGAGCGCAACGCCGGCAAGTGGGACTTCATCCCGCCCGGCGATGATGCAGAGAGCTACGAAATCCTCTCCTGGCGCGTCGGCTCCTGGCTGACTTCGGTCGATCGGCCCACCGTCTGCGTCACCCATGGCGGCGTCATTCGCTCGCTGTTCCGGTTGATCGCCGATGTCTCGAAAGAAGATGCCGCTGAAGCGGAAATCCCGCAGGATCGTATCTTGAAGGTCGATACGCAGATGAACATCATCGGCTGGATCTAAAGCCGCCGGCTAAAGGAATAATCCCCGTTCCCTACTGCACGATATCGAGATCGTTGATGACGCGCTTGCCGTCGACCTCGGTATAGAAGACGACCACTTTGACGCCGGCCTTCAGACCCGTGAAATCGAAATCCTGCGGCGCCTGATAATTCTTGCCGTCATCCAGCGTGATGCTGAAATTCTTCTCATCGACCTTCTTGATCGTAGCCTCGACGTCAGCGCTTTCGGCAAAGCCGGCGACGGGGGCGAGGAGACTTGCCGTGGCCAGGAGCGTCGCAACAAAGAAGCGCATCGGGAGTACCTTTTTGATTCATTATCAGTGCTAAATTTGATTGTTCCAAGGTAACGCTTTGAATATGGCGGAAGTTGCCCGCAACAATGGCTTTCGTCGCCTAATTGATGAATGTGTTTTCACGATCCACAGCATGGATTAATCTTCGTTTACCATATCGAGCGTTTGCGGGTTCTCGCCCTGCGGGATCATCACGGAAAGAAAGATTTGCCTCGGCAGCTTTTTGGCCTATGAGTGTGCCGCAATTCCAAGAGACAAAGGCGCGGCCGCCGCCGGGCCACAGTAATCCGGTCGTTTCCCATGTCGCACAATACATTCGGTCATCTCTTCCGCGTCACCACCTGGGGCGAAAGCCACGGGCCGGCGCTTGGCTGCGTCGTCGACGGCTGCCCCCCGGGGCTCCGTTTCAAGCTTGAGGACATTCAGGTCTGGCTCGACAAGCGCAAGCCAGGACAGTCGCGCTTCGTGACGCAGCGCCGCGAAGATGATCTCGTCAAGGTACTGTCCGGCGTGATGCTGGATGAAGACGGCGAGACGATGATTTCGACGGGCACGCCGATCTCGATGCTGATCGAAAACACCGACCAGCGTTCCAAGGATTACGGCGAGATCGCGCGGCGTTATCGCCCCGGCCATGCCGACTATACCTATGACGTCAAATACGGCATTCGCGACTATCGCGGTGGCGGCCGTTCGTCGGCCCGCGAGACCGCGGCGCGTGTCGCCGCCGGCGGTATTGCCCGCCTCGTCGTGCCCGGCGTTACCGTGCGCGGCGCGCTGGTACAAATCGGAAAGCACAAGATCAATCGCGCCAATTGGGACTGGGCTCAGGTCGATCAAAACCCGTTCTTCTCGCCGGATCCGGAAATCGTTCCAGTCTGGGAGGAATATCTCGACGGCATCCGCAAGGCCGGCTCCTCGATCGGCGCCGTTGTCGAAGTCATTGCCGAAGGCGTGCCCGCCGGTCTTGGCGCACCGATCTACAGCAAGCTCGATCAGGATATCGCCTCGCTGCTGATGTCGATCAACGCCGTCAAGGGCGTCGAGATCGGCAATGGCTTTGCTGCTGCCGAAATGAGCGGCGAGGAAAACGCCGACGAAATGCGCATGGGCAATGACGGCAACCGCATCTTCCTATCCAACCATGCCGGCGGCATATTGGGCGGCATTTCCACCGGCGAGCCGGTCATCGCCCGCTTCGCCATCAAGCCGACCTCGTCGATCCTGACCGAGCGCCGATCGATCGATGCCGACGGCAACAATGTCGATGTCCGCACCAAGGGCCGCCATGACCCTTGCGTCGGCATTCGCGCCGTGCCGATCGGCGAGGCGATGGTTGCCTGCGCCATAGCCGATCATTACCTTAGGGATCGCGGCCAGACCGGCCGGCTGAAATAAGGACGTTTTCATGCCCTATGATCAGAAGCGCGTCGTGGAAGCCCTTCGAGCCTTCGAGGCCGGCGAGATCGTCGTCGTCATGGACGATAACGACCGTGAGAATGAGGGCGACCTGATCGTCGCTGCCGTCCACTGCACGCCGGAGAAGATGGCCTTCATCGTCCGCCATACGTCGGGGATCGTCTGCACGCCGATGCCGCGCGAGGAGGCCAAGCGCCTGAACCTCAACGCCATGGTGGCGGAAAACGATTCCGCGCATACGACCGCATTTACCGTTTCCGTCGACTTCAAGCACGGCACGACGACGGGCATTTCCGCCGACGACCGCACGCTGACGGTGCGCAATCTCGCCAATCCGAATGTCGGCCCGACCGATTTCCTCCGTCCCGGCCATATCTTCCCGCTGGTCTCGCGGGAAGGTGGGGTGCTGATGCGCTCCGGCCATACGGAAGCCGCCGTAGACCTCTGCAAGCTCGCCGGCCTGCCGCCGATCGGCGTCATTAGCGAGCTCGTCAATGACGACGGCACGGTAACGCGCGGCCAGCAGGTGGTGGAATTCGCCGAGCAGAACGGGCTGAAGCTCATCTCCGTCGCCGACCTCATCGCCTATCGCCAGCGCAAGGAAACGCTGATCGAACTCGGCGCCAGCTTCGATATCGAAACGCCGTTCGGCAAGGCGCGCGCTCACACCTATTCGCTACCCTGGGACCCGATGCAGCATCTCGCAGTCGTCTTCGGCGACATCCGCGACGGCATCGACATTCCGGTGCGCCTGCATCCGGAAAATGTGGCCGAAGACCTGTTCGGAAAGCGCCGTCCGGTCGATTTCTACATGAAGAAGATCGCCGATGAAGGCCGCGGCATCATCGTTTATCTCCGCGAAGGTTCCGTTGGCGTCGGCCATATCGACAATGGCCGCAAATCCCGCCAGGCCGGCCATGAGACCCATGCCGAGGCCCAGGCCCGCGACAGCGAATGGCTGGAAATCGGCCTCGGCGCGCAGATTCTGAAAGATCTCGGCGTCAGCTCGATCAAACTGCTCACCAGCCGCGAACGGCACTATGTCGGCCTGGAAGGGTTCGGCATCGAGATCGCCCGGACGGAGATTTGCTGATCCTGTTAATGGGTCAGCATTCTTGAATAACCGTAGTCAGCTATCTCCAAGTCAGGCCGAACACGCGAAGCCAATTGTCATAGGCGAATTTTCGCAGGGTCAACTCATCGAATTCATTTTTGCGCATGGCGTCTATGAGATGTGGCAGGCCGCTTGCATCCTTGATTTGGCGGGGCATGACCGCGCCATCAAAATCTGATCCGAGAGCGACCCTATCCGCTCCGACGCGACCTATGAGATAGTCGAAATGACGAACAACAAGGTCGAGAGGCGTGTCGTCTTCAAGGTGGCCATCGGGGCGAATGTCGTTGACGGCCAGGTTCAATCCGATGACCCCGTCAGTATCGCGAATGGCATCTAACTGCCGATCGGTTAGGTTTCGGGTCGATGGGCATAGGGCGTGAGCGCAGGCATGCGTGGCGACAAGCGGAGCGGTGCTCAGGGCGGCCACGTCCCAAAACCCACGCTCGTTCAGATGGGAAACATCGATCATTATTCCGAGAGCATTGCATCTTTTGACCAGGCTCTTGCCTAAATCCGTAAGCCCCGGCCCAGTATCGGGAGACCTCGGATAAGCGAACGGGACGCCATAGCCAAAAATATTCGGACGGCTCCAAACGATGCCGAGAGATCGGAGGCCCGCGTCATATAGGGCATCCAGATATCCGAAATCAGGGCCGATGGCCTCTGCCCCCTCTATATGAAGCACGACGGCAAAGGCGGCGTCCATCTGGGCAGTCCGAATATCATTCACGCTTGTGGCGAGGCGGATCTGGCCGTTGGAGCGTTCGATCAAACCCCTCATCGCGGAAAGCTGGCCATCGATTTGTCCACGGGCATAGTCCGGATGGACGGCATCGGCATAACGAACTTCGTATCCATCACGAGTGATAGTAAGGTCATCCACCGGCTCGTGTTCTGGAGAGGCATGCATTGCAAACAATCCGCCAGCCAAACGACCTTCACGCGCTCGCGGAAGATCAAGATGCCCCATCTCCGATCGGACCATAAAATCCCGACCGGTAGATTTATAATCCACCATGAACTGAACCGCATCATTATGCCCATCGAATACATAAATGCTGCTCATGTCATCTCTGCCCCAAGGTTCAAGTGCAGTTTGGCCTACGCAGTCCTCTCGGAAACCAGCGGGAAATCAGGACGGGAGAACCGGCAATTTATCCCCGCCACCCCTCCAGAAACACCACCTTCTCCACCCCGGCAAAACGCGCAACCCGGTCCAATTCCGCTTCCAGCTTCTCCAGCCGTCCGGCGGATGCCCGGACACCCGGCTCCAGCCACAAGCGTTTGATGTCCAGCGTACCCGCCTTGCGGTCGGCTTTCATATCGATCCGGCCGATCAGCCGGTCTCCTTCCAGGAGTGGGAAAACGTAATAGCCATATTCACGCTTCGGCTCCGGCACGAAGACCTCGATCCGGTAGAAGAAGCCGAAGAGGCGTTCGGTGCGGTTGCGGTCGCGTATCGTCGGATCGAAGGGGCTGAGGACGCGCATCCGGGCGGGGGCTTCGGGGAAGCTGTCGAGCGTGGATGGGAAATCGGCAAAGCCGAAGGAAGGGCGCGGCTTGCCGTCCACGGCGGGCTCGATCAATATTTCGGCGAGTTCCGCGCGATGCGAGTCGACCCAGGTCTTCGCTTCCTGCGGCGTCACCAAGTCCCAGAAGGCGGCGATTTCGCCTGACGTGGCAAACCCAAGGCGTTGCAAAGCGCTGCGGCAAGCCCAGTCGACGAATTCGTCGTGGCCGACTTCGGGCGTGTGGAAATTTTCCGGCAATACGCGCTCGACGAGATCGTAGACCTTTTGGAAATTGGTGCGGCCGGCGATGGCGAATTTGCCGGTACGCCAGAAATATTCGAGCGCGGTCTTGTTCGGATGCCAGTTCCACCAGCCGCCGGAGGTATGGTTCTCGTCCTTGATCTCACGGGCGGTAATGGCGCCGTTTTTCAGGACGCGCTCGTAGGTCTCCTCGAAGGCGGCTTCGAACCCCTCGCCCCGCCATTTGCGCCAGCGCTCGACGATCGCCAGCTCCTCGCGGCGAAACCGGTGCTTCCAATAGACGAAGAAGGCGCTGGGCAGGATGGAGGCATCATGCGTCCAGTTTTCGAACAGCGCGCCGTCCTTTTCGAGCAGTTCCGTCAGATGTTCGCGCCGATAGGTCTGGTTGCGGGAAAACAGAATCTGGTGATGCGCCCGCTCGACCGTCGAGATGCTATCGACCTGCACGAAGCCGATATCGTGGATCAACTGCAGCAGCCCGGCCTTGGTCAGGGCACGGTTCGGCGGATTGGAAAGCCCCTGCTTGGCGAGGAAGACGCGGCGGGCATCTCGGTTTGAAAGCAGATTCGTCATGCTCAGATCATAGGCATTAATTCCCATGCTTTCAAACGGCGTTGATTTGATAATTCGTCATGATGGGCTATAGGACCGCGATATCACGATGGAACAGGGCCAGCAGCTTGGATATCCGTTTCGACAATGCCGGCGTCAATTTCGGCCCGCGGCTTGCGCTTTCGCCGCTCAGCTTGACGCTGAGCGAGCGGCGCGTCGGTGTGATCGGGCTCAACGGTTCCGGCAAGACGACATTTGCGCGGCTGATCAACGGGCTTGCCAAGCCTACGACCGGCCGGGTCACCGTCAATGGGCTCGACACCGTGACCGACGCCAAGTCCGTGCTCGGCAAGGTCGGCTATATCTTCCAGTCGCCGCAGAATCAGATCATCCTGCCGATCATCCGCGACGATATCGCCTTCGGCCTCAAGGCGCGCGGCCTCGGCAAGAGCGAGATCGAGGCGGCGGTGGACGGCATTCTCGACCGGTTCAGCGTCCGCCATCTGGCGGAGCGGCGCGCACATGAACTTTCCGGCGGCGAGCTGCAGATGGCCGCTCTCTGCTCCGTGCTCGTCACCGGACCCGACATCCTCATTCTTGACGAACCGACCAATCAGCTCGATCTCCGGAACAGGGCGCTGGTGCAGGAAACCATTGCCGGGCTGCCGGAGCATGTCATCGTCATCAGCCATGACCTGCCGCTGATAGAGGATTTCGATCGGGTGCTGCTGTTCGATCAAGGTCGATTAATCGCGGATGCGCCGCCGACGGAGGCGGTTGCCCGCTACAGGGAGTTGGCTGCCTGATGCAGACGCTGCACGTCGATGCCAGTACCTGGATGCACCGGCTGACGCCGCGTCTGAAGCTTGGTGCGCTGGCGGCCCTCGGCATCCTGCTGTTCCTGACAGACAACCTCGCACTGCTTGGCCTCGCCGTTGCCATCGGCGCCCTCCTCTATTTCAGCACTGGCTTGCCCGTGAGCGAAGCGTTGAAGCGGCTGCGGCCGGTCGTTCTCACCATTATCGTCGTGGCGCTGTTCAGCCTGATCTTCAATCCCGTCCATGTCGCTGCTGTCACCGTGTTGCGGCTGACCGCGCTCACGCTTTTCGCGGCCGTGGTGACGGCCACGACGTCGATCGCCGCTTTCATCGACGAGATCACGGCGCTAGCCGCGCCGTTGGAAAAGATCGGCCTCTTGAAGGCGGCCGATATCGGTCTTTCGGTCGGCCTCGTCGTGCGCTTCGTTCCGGAAATTCTCGACCGTTACCGTGCCATCCGCGAGGCGCATGAAGCTCGCGGGATCAAAATCCGCATGACAACAGCGCTGGTGCCGCTGATCATCCTGACGCTGCGCGATGCCGATAATATCGCAGCCGCGATTGACGCCAGGGGCATTCGGCGGCATTGAAAAGACACTGTTTTCGACTGGAGCCGTCATGACCACCCGCGACCTCGTTCTCTCCGCGCTTTTTGCCGCCATCATCGTGGCGCTCGGCCTGCTGCCGCCGATCTCGATCGGCATCATCCCAGTGCCGATCACGGCGCAGTCGCTCGGCGTGATGCTAGCGGGCGTGGTGCTTGGCGCAAAGCGCGGCGCAATCGCCGTGTTGATCGTCGTCGTGTTGGTGGCGATCGGCCTGCCGGTGCTGTCGGGCGGCCGCGGCGGCCTTGCCGTCTTCGCCGGTCCGACGGCGGGCTTCTTCATCGGCTGGATCTTCGCCGCCTACGTCACCGGCTATCTCTCCGAGCGGCTGGTGAAGGCCGAGCAGACGGCCCTTGCCCAGGGCATCGGCTTCTTCATCGCTTCCGTGATCGGCGGCGTCGTGGTTCTCTACGCCTTCGGCATCACCTGGCTCGCGATCGGGGCCAATCTCGGCTTCACCAACGCGTTTAAGGGGTCGATGGGTTTCGTTCCCGGTGACCTCGTCAAGGCTGTCGTCGCCGCCCTCGTCGGCCGCGCCGTCATGGTCGGCTACCCCCTGCTGCCGCAGCGAAGCTGAGCATAATGCCCGACCGAAGGGCCGCGCAGCGAAAACTGCGACGCGGCTTTCGGGCAAAGAGCTGCTCAGCTAGAAATCAATCCAGGTATTTGTAGAGCCAGTCGCGGGTATCTTCCGGCAGCGGCACAGGATCGTGTTCCTCGCCGCGCACGGCGAGCCAGAGAATTTCCACCTCCGCCGCCACCTCATTGCCGGTTTCGACCAGGACCATGAAGCCGATCGACTTGCCACCGATCTTGTTGACGCTGACCGAAAAGCGGGCGAGATCGTCATAGCGCAGCGCCCGGTGCAGCGCGCACGAAGCCTTAGTGGCGATGTAGACCGGCTCGTCGCTCACCAGCGGCCGGGCGCGCCAAAAATTCGACAGCGCCGTTTCCGCCTGGGAGATGTAGGAGGCGATGAACATCTGCCCTTGCCTGTCGACATCGCGAGGCGGTACCCGCATTTCGATGACATCGGATCGTTCTAGACTCATCATCACGCAAAACCCTGGCCGACGGCTCGCACCTTAATGAAAGCTTAACATCGCGCCTCAAGAAGTAAACGGTTGGTAGCCCAACGTGGTTAAGATGGATTGTTGACATTATGGTGATACTGCCCATGTCCGGTAGCAGATGTCATATCCCGTCTGTAGATTGGTTTCATGAGCACACGTCTTTACGAGCACCCGATTTTTCTGGAACATCTTACCCCCCCGGGTCATCCGGAGAGGCCTGACCGGTTGCGGTCTTTGAATATCGCGCTGGAGCATCCGAACTTCGAGCGACTGGACCGGCGCCAGGCGCCAATCGCCAATGAAGACGCCGTGTTGCTTGCCCATCCGGAAGAGCACCTCACCTTTGTGATGCGCTCGATCCCCGACGGGGGTGACGAGGACGAGATCAACCAGCTCGAAGCCGACACCTATGCCAGCCCGAAGACGCTGCAGGCGATCCTGCGTGGCGTCGGCGGCGCAATGGCGGCAGTCGACGACGTATTCTCCGGCGCGGCCGACAACGTCTTTGTCGCGGCCCGCCCCCCTGGCCACCACGCAGAGAAGTCCAAGGCCATGGGCTTCTGCTTCTTCAACAACGTGGCAATCGCCGCCCGCCATGCGCAGAAGGCCCATGGAGCCGAGCGCGTCGCCATCGTTGACTGGGACGTGCATCACGGCAACGGCACGCAGGACATCTTCTGGGACGATCCCTCGGTGCTCTTCTGCTCCACGCATCAAATGCCGCTTTACCCCGGCACCGGCAAGAAGGACGAGCGCGGCACGCATAATACCATCGTTAACGCGCCGCTTTCGCCCAACACCGGCGGCGACCATTTCCGCGAGGCCTTCAAATCGCGCGTGCTGCCGGCACTCGACGATTTTCGCCCCGACCTCATCCTCATCTCGGCCGGCTTCGATGCCCATCATCGCGATCCCCTGGCACAATTGAATCTCACCGGCGAGGATTTCGACTGGGCGACCGGGCGCATTCTGGAAGCCGCCGACCGCAGCGCCAAGAACCGGGTCGTCAGCCTGCTCGAAGGCGGCTATGATCTGGAAGGCCTCGCCGAATCGGCAGGCCTGCATATTCTGCGCATGATGAAGGGTTGATGATGAGCGAAAGCGCCAAAGTGGATGTGTCCGGCTATTCCTTCGAAAAGGCTGTGGCGGAGCTCGAAAGCATCGTCGCGCGGCTGGAACGCGGCGACGTCGCGCTCGACGAATCCATCGCCATCTATGAGCGCGGCGAAGCGCTGAAGAAGCATTGCGAGGCTCTGCTCTCGGCAGCGGAGAACCGCATCGAGAAGATCAGGCTCGACCGCGCCGGCAAGCCCCAAGGCACGGAGCCGCTGGACGGGCAGTGAAGCCCGCGCGCGCAAGATTTGAGTTTCCGACCTATTGCCGTTAGGTTGGCTTTCAACCGAATGGAGCGCTCGTCATGTCCTTCTTCCCTGGAAAAGATCCGCTGCCCGGCGATGCCTTCGCCTGCGACGCGATCGAGCATCTCATCATTCCCCGCACCAGCGATCTCGGCGGCTTCTTCGTCCGTCGTGCGCTTCCGAGCAGTCGGCGGCGGCTGGTGGGGCCATTCATCTTTTTCGACCGCATGGGTCCTGCGGTGCTGCGGCCCGGCGAAGCACTGGATGTCAGGCCGCATCCACATATCGGCCTGTCGACCGTCACCTATCTTTTCGACGGCGAAATCCGTCATAGGGACAGCCTCGGGACGGAAAAGGTCATTCGTCCCGGCGATATCAACCTGATGACGGCCGGGCGCGGTATCGTGCATTCCGAGCGCACGCCGGACAATCTGCGTGGCCATCCGCTGGCGATGTCCGGCCTGCAGACCTGGCTCGCGCTGCCGGACGACAAGGAAGAGATCGACCCTGCCTTTACCCATACCGAAAAGAGCGATATGCCGCTGATCGACGACGGCGGAGCGACGGGCCGCGTGGTCATCGGCAGCTTCGAGGGGGTAACCTCGCCGGTCAAAGTCTTTTCCGACACGCTCTATGTCGATCTTCAGCTTCAGCCCGGCGCAAAGTTTCCGTTCGGCGCCGGGCATGAGGAACGTGCGGTCTATATTCTCTCCGGCTCGCTCATTGTTGCGGGCGACCGTTTCGAACAGGATCAACTCCTTGTCTTCCGCCCCGGCGATGCGATTGCCCTGGAGGCGGCTGAAAAAGGCTGTCATTTGATGCTTTTTGGTGGTGCGGCACTCAATTCAAAGCGCTATATCTGGTGGAATTTCGTGTCTTCTTCCAAGGAACGCATTGAAAAAGCCAAGGAAGAATGGCGCACCGGCCGTTTCGATATCGTGCCGGGAGACGAGGAAGAGTTTATTCCTTTGCCGGAAAGCTAACGAGTTCATAACAATGCCAAATGTTTCTTGTTCAGGCACTCCTTGAATTCGTCGCCTTTTGTCGCAATCTTTTTTGAGATAAAGGCGGGCCGCTGCCCAAGAATAGTAAGAAAGAGGCTTCAGCCTTGACACATATGCCAGAGACGCCCCTGCTGGACCAGGTCCACTATCCTTCCGACCTGCGAAAGCTGGAGGACCGGGATTTGCCGCAACTCGCCCGCGAGCTCCGCGACGAGATGATCGATGCGGTATCGCGCACGGGTGGACATCTTGGCGCCGGCCTCGGCGTCGTGGAACTCACCATCGCCATCCACAATGTCTTCGACACGCCGAACGACCGTCTGATTTTCGACGTCGGTCATCAATGTTATCCGCACAAGATCCTGACCGGCCGGCGCGACCGCATCCGCACGCTGCGCCAGGAGGACGGGCTTTCCGGCTTCACCCGCCGCGCGGAGAGCGAATACGATCCCTTCGGCGCCGCGCATTCCTCCACATCGATCTCCGCCGGTCTCGGCATGGCTGTCGCCGCCGAACTCGACAATACCGACCGTCGCGTCATTGCGGTCATCGGCGACGGCGCGATGTCGGCCGGCATGGCCTATGAGGCGCTGAACAATGCCGGCGCGCTCGACGCGCGGCTGATCGTCATTCTCAACGACAACGACATGTCGATCGCCCCGCCGACCGGAGCGATGAGCGCCTATCTCGCGCGCCTCGCCTCCGGCCGCACCTATATGGGCTTTCGCGATTTCGGCAAGAAGCTGACCGCCTATCTTGGCAAGAATGTCGACCGCGCCATTACCCGCGCCGTTGAACATGCGCGAGGCTATGTCACCGGCGGGACGATGTTCGAGGAGATGGGTTTCTACCACATCGGCCCGATCGACGGTCACTCCTTCGACCATCTGCTTCCGGTCCTGCGCAATGTGCGGGACCATGCCCAGGGCCCTGTGCTGATCCATGTCGTGACGCAAAAGGGCAAGGGCTATCCCCCTGCCGAAGCGGCGGCGGATAAATATCACGGCGTCAACAAGTTCGACGTCATCACCGGCGCGCAAGCCAAGGTCAAGCCGAACGCACCGAGCTATACCAGCGTTTTCGCCGATGCCCTCGTTCAGGAAGCGATGCTGGACGAAAAGATCGTCGGCATCACCGCCGCCATGCCGAACGGCACCGGTCTCGACAAGCTGCAGGAATTTTTCCCGGCCCGCTGTTTCGACGTCGGTATTGCCGAGCAGCATGCCGTCACGTTTGCGGCCGGCCTGGCCGCCGAGGGTTTTAAGCCCTTCGCGGCGCTCTATTCGACCTTCCTGCAGCGCGCCTATGACCAAGTGGTGCACGATGTCGCGATCCAGGGGCTACCAGTGCGCTTCCCGATCGACCGCGCCGGCTTCGTCGGCGCCGACGGACCGACGCATGCCGGCTCCTTCGACACGGCCTTTCTCGCCAGCCTGCCCGGCTTCGTGGTCATGGCCGCCGCCGACGAGGCGGAGCTGAAGCATATGGTGCGCACGGCTGCTGCCTACGATCTTGGCCCGATCTCCTTCCGCTATCCCCGCGGCGAAGGCGTTGGCGTCGATTTGCCGGAACGCGGCGAAATTCTTCAGATCGGCAAGGGCCGCATCGTCAAGCAGGGGTCGAAAGTGGCGCTGCTATCCTTCGGCACACGGCTCGCCGACAGCCTCGCCGCAGCCGAAGATCTCGATGCGGCCGGCCTGCCGACAACGGTTGCCGACGCTCGTTTCGCCAAGCCACTTGACCACGATCTGATCCGCCAGCTTGCCAGCCATCATGAGGTGCTGATCACCATCGAGGAAGGCTCGGTCGGCGGCTTCGGCAGTCAGGTCATGCAGTTCCTCGCCACGGAAGGCCTGCTCGATAATGGTTTGAAGATCCGCACGCTGGTCATGCCCGACATCTGGATGGAGCAAGCCAAGCCGGAAGTCATGAATGCCAAAGCCGGCCTCGACCGGGCCGGTATCGTGCAGACGGTGTTCAAGGCGCTGGGCCGCAGCCGGATTATCGAGGTCGTCGGGTAAGCCCGGCTAAACTCGCCATCATCTACCGTCTGCCCGGGTGTCGATCTTCCGGCACTTTTTGCCCTATGCCTATCGATTCGGCTTGGGGCTTGGTCCCTACCCGATGTGCGTCCAGGGCACAGCGCGTTGATTTGAATGCGCAAAGGTCGCTGGCTTTGAAGCCAATGTATCCAGCCCGCTTTTGCTGATTAGAATTGAGCACGACGTTCTTCGCCCTGCATCTTGCAGCAATCAGTCATCTAACTGTCATGAACAAAGCGGAACTTGCTGCAATGCAGGGACAGGCATGTTGGCGCTTTTAAGTGCGATCATGCATCGACTGCTGTCGTTAGCTGCCATCGAGAAGCGGAGAGAACCTTGAACAATTCAGACAAAGAGCACCAGTATTCCGACTGGCTTGAAGCGGAACTGGCCGATACGCTAGACGAAGACTATGAGTTGGAACTCTCGGAACCGGCTCTTTCCGAAGAGATCCGAAAGATTTACCAGAAGGCACATCCGGCTGCGATGCCGCGTATCGACTACTTCCGCACCTTGCTGTCGCTACAGGCCGAACTGATCAAGCTCCAGGATTGGGTGACCTATCACAAGGAGAAGGTCGTCGTGATCTTCGAGGGCCGAGACTCGGCGGGCAAAGGCGGGGCAATCAAGCGGATCACCCAAAGGCTCAACCCGCGCGTTGCCCGGGTCGTCGCGCTGCCGGCGCCATCCGACCGCGAGAAGTCCCAATGGTATTTCCAGCGCTATGTGCCCCATCTGCCGGCGGGCGGCGAGATCGTTCTCTTCGACCGGTCCTGGTACAATCGCTCCGGTGTCGAGCGTGTGATGGGCTTTGCGACGGAAGATCAGGTCGCGCAGTTCTTTCACGACGTACCCGAGTTCGAACGCATGCTGGTTCGCTCCGGGATTCGGCTTGTCAAATACTGGTTTTCGATCACCGACGAGGAGCAGCAGCTTCGCTTCCTCGTGCGCATCCACGATCCCTTGAAGCAGTGGAAGCTCTCGCCGATGGATCTGCAGTCCCGCGTGCGGTGGGAAGCCTATACGAAGGCGAAAGAAGAAACCTTCGCGCGTACGAACATTCCGGAAGCGCCCTGGCACATCGTCGAAGGCAATGACAAGAAGCGCGCCCGCCTGAACTGCATCGACCACCTGC
This sequence comes from Rhizobium sp. LEGMi-198b, assembly GCF_054114205.1. NCBI lineage: Bacteria > Pseudomonadati > Pseudomonadota > Alphaproteobacteria > Hyphomicrobiales > Rhizobiaceae > Rhizobium > Rhizobium sp. LEGMi-198b. Next base: position 606,730 of record NZ_JBSYVH010000001.1, read on the forward strand.
TCAGGCAGATTCCCTATGAGGACGTGCCTCACGAGGACATCACCCTGCCGGAGCGCGTCTTCAACCCCAACTATGAGCGCAAGGTGCTGCCGCCGGAGCTTTACGTTCCGTCCAAGTACTAGGGAACGCTTTCGCGGTAGCGCTGGCCAAGGGTCATAACCACCCTCGGCAGCTACCGCTCACCGATATCTGTCTCGCCTCGAAACAGGCGAGACAGATCTCCCCGACCTCCGATGCCCGTCAGAAAGAGCATCAGAGGTTCGGCGTCATCAAGACGCCAGCCTCAGAACTCCTCCCACTCATCCTGGGCAACAGCCGCCGCGGTGGCCTTGCCGCCAAACGCCTTGGCAACCGTGCGGCCCAATGCCCTCGCAGGCGAAGCAGCCGGTCGGGACTGGGCAGTAACGGCTGCGGGACGTTTGGATTCACGGGGCAGGTCACTCAGACGGAACTGGTGCAGGAGCTCATTGAGGGAGGCTGCCTCGCGGGCGAGTGCATGGCTCGCCGCCGTCTGTTCCTCGACCATGGCGGCATTCTGCTGCGTGCCCTGGTCCATATTGTTGACGGCAGTGTTGATTTCCTGCAAGCCGGTCGACTGTTCGCGGGTGGCGATGACGATGGCGCCGACGTGGCGGTTGATCTCCTGCACTTCGGAAACGATCAGCTCCAGCGCCTTGCCGGTTTCGCCGACCAGCGACACGCCGGTGTTGACCTGATCGCTCGAGGTGGTGATCAGTGCCTTGATCTCCTTGGCGGCGTTGGCGGAACGCTGGGCCAGCTCGCGGACTTCCTGGGCGACGACCGCGAAACCCTTGCCGGCATCACCGGCGCGGGCAGCTTCGACACCGGCATTCAGAGCCAGGAGGTTGGTCTGGAAGGCGATATCATCGATGACGCTGATGATGTTGCTGATCTCACCCGAGGACTTTTCGATCTGCTGCATGGCGGAGACCGCCTTGCGCACGACATCGCCGGACTTCTCAGCGCCCTGACGGGCACGTTCGACGAGATGGCCGACATCTTCGGCGCGCTTGGCGGAATCGCGAACCGTCGTCGTCACCTCTTCGAGGGCTGCTGCGGTCTCTTCGACGGCGGCCGCCTGCTGCTCGGTGCGGCGGGCAAGATCGTCGGCGGCCGAACGAATTTCGCCGGCACCGGCATTGATCGCCGAAGCATTGTGGCCGACCGACTGCAGGGCGGCTTCCAGCTTTTCGACGGCATTGTTGAAGTCGACGCGGACGCCGTCGAGCTGCGGTGCGAAGGTACGCTCGAGGCGCGCGGCGACATTGCCGGAGGCCAGGGCGGCAAGCCCGCCGGCCAACGCCTCCATCGCGAAGCGGATCTCGCCCTCTTCCCGCGCCTTCTGCTCGTCGTTCATCTGGCGTTGACGCTCGGCATCGCCGCGCATGCGGTCGGTCTCGCCGGCAAGACGCAGTTTCTCGATCGCCGCTTCCTTGAAGACGACGACGGCGTCAGCCATGCGGCCGACTTCATCGCCGCGGCCGATGGCCGGCACGTCGATATTATGTTCGCCGCCGGCAAGGCGGGCCATCGCGACAGTCATGCCGACGATCGGGCGAACGATGGTGCGTGCGAGCAGCCAGGCAAGCACGGCTGCGGCCAGCGAGGCAATGATACCGCCGGCAATCAATGTCAGGCGCAGTTCGCTGTTGGCATCATCCTGGATGGCCGACTGGGCATCTGCCTTGGCGCGGGCAGCCTGCTTGATCTTGGCTGCAGCCTCACGGAAACCGTCAAGCTGACCCTTCGTCTCGTTCTGGCCGATCTTGACGATCTGGTCGAGCGGCATTTCGGTTTCCTTGCGCGCCTTCATCTGCGGCTCGGCGAGCTGATGGAAATAAAGATCGGCCGCCTTCTGCATGCCGTCGATCGCGGCAAGCAGGTCCGGCTCGTCGGCGGCAACCGTCTTGGCGGCCGCCATGCTCTTCAGCATGCGATCGCGATTAGTGCCGACGTCGCCATAGGTACTATTGCTGCGCAGCAGCAGGAAGCCGCGCAAGTTGACCGCCTGTTCCAGCATGGCCTGCAGGGAATCATCGATCAAATTGACCAGCTGCTGTGACTTGACCTGTTCGGCGGCAGCCGCGGTCGATACTTCTTCCTTGGCGTAAACGAATACGGAAACGCAGGCGAAGATAGCGATAAGTGCAGCAAAGGTGATGGCGAGTTTGCCATTCAAAGAAAGGTTCTTCGCAAACATGGGCAAGCGCCTCCTGAGCGCCGGTCCTGGCGAACATCGACGAACCCGCTGGGGGAGCGTGGCCGGATGCTCCAAAATTCAGGGGAGAGGCATGATTGGGCGCGAGACGCGCGAAGCCGTCATGGCAGGCGGTTATCCCCGAAAAGGACAATCGCAATCCCATGCATAACTAGATGCTACAACTTTAAAATTATTTAACTGAGTGCCGTGCAAGAGGCGCAGCAATACTCTAATTCTGAGATCCGGCATTGAGGATCAGAATATCGAGATCGTGCTCAGGAGAAAAATCCTCTGCGGTCATCTGAAAACTCGTGGGGCCGATCTTCTTGACGCCGCTGCCGCAGAAGCTGACGTAGTTATCCGGGCTGCCCTTATCGACCGTTAGCTGAAAATGCTTGATCGGACCGGACCAGTTGGCGCCCGTGCTCAAAACGTAGGAAATCCAGCTTTCGGTATAGGCGCGGCCGCCCTTGTCGGAGGCTGCGGATAGTTTGGTCGCGGTTTTAAGGAAAGCGTCGTCCACGCAATATTTGGTCTGATAGATCTTGAGCTGCTCCTTCTCGTAGTCCTCGTTGCCAGCAAAGGTGATGGCGACCGTGCCGCCGACACTCGGCTTATAGCGGTGCTGCACGCTGATCTTGGCGCGGGCCGGAAATTTGGTGCGCCACCAATAGGTCGTGTGCAGGGTCCACATCGGCGTCGAGTGATGCTTCATGCCCTGGCCGTCACTGTCGTATTCGTCATCGGCAATGAGGCCTCGCGCCTTCCAATCCTCGAGCACATCAGGCGGCAGCTTCGCAACCGCGTTGAACGCGGCTGCGCCGAGCGGTCGCAGCGGAATATTGTGCGCCCTCAGCTCGGCCGTCAGATCGATACCGGAGACTGTCACGTTCTGCTGGAGAGTCGGCGTGATCGGTTTACCGTCCTGCGTGACGGTGAATTCGAGGAAATTGTCGGCATCGGCGTCCTCGATGGCGACCGTGCTGTCGAGGACGCCCTCGATATCCGGCATGGGGAAGGCGACAACGCTTTCGACATCCTTATCCGAGGTGTTCTCAAAGATATAATCGACCTTCACCTCCGTCGGAGAAATGAAGAGCTTTTCGTCATCCATGCTGATATCGCCGGTGCGGACATAAGCGAGGCCGCCGGTCTTCAGTTCCGCCATGCTATCGTTCGCCAAGGCCGACGTGGCAAGCATCGCCAGAGCCGTCGCATAGCCGCAAATCCCGCGCATCCGAGCCCCCATCTACTGCCGGTTTGCGGCGATTATGGCGAGATACCGCATAGCGTCAACGCCGACATTCGCCACCATCAACACAAAACGCTTGCAACGCAGACCATTGCCCGGCATGGACAGCCCATGTCCGAACCGCAACGCCTCGACCAGCTTCTTGTCTCCCTCTCGCTTTTCGCCAGCCGCTCGCGGGCGCGCGACGCCATTCAGCGCGGTACGGTGACGGTTGACGGCAAGATAGTGAGCAAGCCCGGCGCATTGTTTACGGAAGATGCGGAGATCGCGATCGATGATCCCGCTCAGGATTACGTTTCGCGGGCCGCGCTGAAACTGGTGGCCGCGCTGGATCATTTCCAACTCGATCCGAAGGGGCAGCACTGTCTCGACGTCGGCGCCTCGACCGGCGGTTTCACCGAAGTGCTGCTGCAGCGAGGTGCGGCTCATGTCACCGCTATCGATGTCGGCCATGGGCAGATGCATCCGCGCATATCAGCCGATCCGCGCGTGACCAATATCGAGGGACTGAACGCCCGCAATCTGACAGCCGAAGACATTGGCGAGCCCGTAACTTTCATCGTTTCCGACGTCTCCTTCATCTCGCTGAAGCTGGCGCTGGCGCCGGCTCTCAGCCTTGCAGAACCAGGCTCGCGCTGCGCGCTGCTGGTGAAGCCGCAATTCGAGGCCGGACGCGAGGCGATCGGCAAGGCCGGTCTGTTGAAGGACCCCTCCTCCGCGCCAACGGTTGCGGCGGAGCTGGAACGTTGGCTCATCGAGGACATGGGCTGGCGCAGCCTCGGCCTCATCCCCTCGCCGATCGCGGGCGGCGACGGCAACCAGGAATTTCTTCTCGCAGGGATCAAGCCATGAGCACCGAAACCGTGACCATCCAGAAGCTCGGCGCCCAGGGCGACGGCATCGCGCAAGGCGCCGACGGGCCGATCTACGTACCCTTCACGCTGCCCGGCGAGACGGTTGCCATCGCGCGAGTGAAGAGCCATGGAACGTTGATGTCGATCGCGGCGGCCTCGCCCGACCGGCAGGAGCCACACTGTCGGCATTTTGGCCCCGACGGCGTCAACGGCACTTGCGGCGGCTGTGCGCTGCAGCACTATGCCGATGCGCCCTATCGCGCCTTCAAGCGCCAGCTCGTGATCGATGCATTGCGCTCCAAAGGGCTGACGCCAGAGGTGGACGAGCTCATCGCCGCCCATCCGGGCGAGCGCCGGCGCGTGGTCTTTGCCGCACGCAAGACCGAGAAGGACATGCTGATCGGCTTCAATCAGGCCGAAAGCCACCATATCGTCGCCGTTCAGGAGTGTCCGATCGCCTCGGCCGGGATCATGTCGCGACTGCCGGCGATCAGGGCTGTCGGCGCGGCTCTCGCTGTCAGCGCGGAAGCATTTCGCATCTCCGTTCTGGAGACGCTCTCCGGCCTCGATATCGCTGTCGATGAGGTCAAGAAACTCTCCGACAAACAGCGGCGCAGCGCCATCGAAACCGTGCTTGCCCTTCGCGGTATCGCCCGCGTCTCCCTGAACGGCGAGATCCTGGTCGAGCCGATGAAACCTATGGTCGAGTTCGGCGACGTTCGGGTTTCGCCGCCGCCGGGCGCCTTCACCCAGGCGACGAAGCCGGCCGAAGAGGCTATGGCCGAGCTGGTCGCTTCCCATGTCGGCAAGGCGAAGCGCATCGCCGATCTCTTCGCCGGCAGCGGCACATTCTCGCTGCGTCTGGCGCGCATCGGCCGCGTGCATGCCGTCGAAGGCGAAGACAAGCCTTTGGCTGCCCTCGACTACGCAGCGCGCAACACGCAGGGGCTGAAGCCCGTAACCATCGAACGCCGCGACCTTTTCCGCCGGCCGCTGATGGCGCAGGAACTGAAAGCCTACGACGCCGTCGTCTTCGATCCGCCGCGCGCCGGTGCGGAGTTCCAGAGCAAGGAACTGGCTCGCTCCGCCGTCAAAAAAATCGTCGCCGTCTCCTGCAACCCGCTGACGCTCGCGCGCGATCTGGCCCTGCTGGTTGAAAGCGGCTACCGCATCACAAGGGTCACGCCCATCGACCAATTCCTGTGGAGCTCACACGTTGAAGTGGTGGCGGCGCTGGAGAAGTGACGACACGAACTTGGGGGCCGACCCTCGTGGTTCGAGACCGCCCTGCGGGCCTCCTCACCATGAGGGCGGAGTGAGATCGCATAGTCTTCATCTCAACCTTCTCTTTCTTCGACAAAATCGGAACGAGTTTGGGATTCTGTGCCGAGTTTTGGAAGGCCAGGAAAGATTAGCCCTCATGGTGAGGCGGGAGCGAAGCGACCCTCGAACCACGAGGGCGGATGAGGGAAAAGAATTGATCATTCAGTACACTTAATGGTAGAGAAATTCATCCCTGCTTGAAAGCTCGTCATGGAAGCTACCGTCTACATCCTTCGCTGCAGTGATGGCTCCTATTATACCGGTCTCACCAAACAGGAGATCGAAGCGCGGGTATGGGGGCACAATGCGGGCATCTACGATGGCTATACCGCCAAACGCCGGCCGGTCGAATTGGTGTTTCATGAAGTCTATGATCGGATCATCGATGCGATTGCGCGAGAACGACAGATCAAGGGTTGGTCGCGCCGGAAGAAGGAAGCCTTGATTGCCTTGAATTACGAAGCCTTACCTGCCTTGTCGCGACGGGGACCCGCAACGAAATAGCGATAACGTCAACTCTCCGGGCCACCTCGCCCTTCGAGGCTCGCTGCGCTCCCGCCTCAGGGTGAGGCGGAGAGAGTGCTATGGTCGCGGCAAAGCCAGAAAATGGCTTCTCTTCTGGATCGGCGAGTTCCTCTGCAACACAGAGGCAGGTCATAGTCAAATCCACAGTTCTCGGCCGAAAGCAGGTAAGGTTTTCGGGGGACGCTATGAGAAACAGATGCGATCGGAGCAGCCTCGTGGTTAAGCGAGCAGATCAGCCCTCACCCTGAGGCGGGAGAGCAGCGACCCTCGAAGGGCGAGGGCGGGTGAGAGAAAGAATATACCTCACCGCTTCATGAACGCCTCAAACGCCGCCCGAGCCTCCGCGCTCTTCAACTGCGCCGCAAAGTGCCTTGCTTCCACGTCGATACGGGCGAGAATATTCTCGGCGGAGCCGCGTATCAGATCACGTGCGATCCGCAGCGCTTCCGGCGGTTTGGCTGCAAGTTTGGCGGCGAGCGCCAGGGTTTCGGCTTCCAATGCCTCCGGCGTGGTGACCTTCCAGATCAGACCGGCATCCTTTGCTTCCGCGGCGGAAAAGCCCTCGCCGAGGGCGAGCAGAGCGAAGGCGCGCTGATGGCCCATGACGCGCGGCGCGATCAGGCTGGAGGCGGCTTCGGGGACAAGGGCGAGATCGACGAAAGGCGTCTTGAACAGGCTGCGGTCGGAAGCAATCGTCAGGTCGCAATGGAGATGGATCGTGGTGCCGATGCCGATCGCCAGGCCGTCGACACCAGAGATGACGGGCTTCTTCGCCGTGGCCAGCACGCCCAGGAAGTCCAGCACCTCGCGGCCCATGCTGCCGCTCATGGCGAAGGCGAGGAAATCGGCAAGATCGTTGCCGGCGGAAAAGCAGCCTTCACTACCAAGGAAGGCGGTGACGCGGATATCCGAGGCCTCATCCGCCGCCCGCAGAGCGTCGGTCATCGTCTGATACATGGCGCGGGTGAAGGCATTTTTCTTTTCCGGCCGGTTGAAGCGGATCACCTGCACATGGGGGGCAGTCTCAGGGCGTTCGATCAAAATGTGGTCGGTCAAGTGTATGTCCTTAAGCAAGAGCGATGCGCGCAGCTTCGAGGCTGGAAGCGCCGGCGACGATGCGATCGGTGAGTGCGGTGGTTTCGGCCAGCATGTTTTCCGCAGCAAAGCGGCAGAGCGCAATGCGCTTTTCGCCCTCGCCGTCCGCAACATCCACCAGGCCGCCCTTGGCGAGATAGCAGCCCGTGAGTACGAGGCCGAAGAGCCGCTGATAGGGTGTGGCCCCCGCCAGTGCCTCCGCGATACGGCCCTCCGCCTGGCGCGCGAGAAGCCATTCGCTTGCCGCCTCGAGATCGGTGATAGCGGCATAGAGCCGTGTCGCCGTGTCGCCGAAACCGTCCAGATTGGATTTGGCAACGGTATCGGCAATCTCGCGCAGTTCGTGGGTGAAGCCACGCATATGATCACCATTGGTAATTGTCAGCTTACGCGTTACGAGATCGATCGCCTGGATGCCGTTCGTGCCTTCATAGATCGGCGCGATACGGGCGTCGCGCAGCAGGCGGGCCGCACCCGTCTCTTCGATAAAGCCCATACCGCCATGCACCTGGATGCCGAGCGAAGCGACATCGACGCCGGCATCGGTGGAAAAGGATTTGGCGATCGGCGTCAGCAGGGCGGCGCGCTCCTGCCAGTGCCGTGCTCTGCTGGGATCGCGATGCGACATGTCGATCGCCTCGGAGCAGGCATAGCAGATGGCGCGCGACCCCTGCGTCAGCGCCTTCATCGTCAGCAGCATGCGGGCGATATCGGGATGTTCGATGATCGGGCTCATGCCTGTCGCTGTCGTACCTGGAGCCCGCCCTTGCGTGCGCTCTTTTGCGTAAGCGATGGCTTTTTGTGTCGCGGCCTCGGCGATCGCCACACCCTGAATGCCGACGGCGAGCCGCGCATTATTCATCATCGTGAACATGCAGGCGAGGCCCTTGTTCTCTTCGCCGACGAGCCAGGCAACGGCCCCCTTCTCGGTTCCGTATTTGCCGTCGCCATAGATCATCGTGCAGGTGGGTGAGCCGTGGATGCCGAGTTTATGCTCCAGCGAATGGGCGAAATAATCGTTGCGCGCACCGAGCGAGCCGTCATCGTTGACCAGGAATTTCGGCACCAGAAACAGGGAGATACCGCGCGTGCCTGCAGGCGCATCCGGAAGGCGCGCAAGCACGAAATGGACGATATTCTCCGCCGCCTCATGATCGCCCCAGGTGATGAAAATCTTCTGGCCGTATAGGCGATAGGTGCCGTCATCGCGGCGTTCGGCGCGGGTGCGCAGCGCCCCGACGTCGGAGCCGGCGTGCGGCTCTGTCAGGTTCATCGTGCCGGCCCATTCGCCCGAAACGAGTTTTGCCAGATATTTGCGCTTAAGGTCCTCGCTGCCGTGAGCGATCAGCGCCTCGACCGCACCCATGGTCAGCGTCGGCGCGAGACCAAAGGCCATGGAAGCGGAATTCCACATTTCCAGCGTCGCAACGTTCAGCATGTGCGGCAGGCCCTGGCCGCCGAACTCCTCCGGCGCCGTCAACCCGTTCCAACCGCCGGCAATCCAGTCGCGATAGAGTTTCTCCCAGCCATCGGGCAGCACCACCTTGCCATCGACGAGTTTGGAGCCCTGCCTATCGCCGATCTCGGCCAGCGGTTCCATCACGTCCCCGGCAAAACGGCCGGCCTCGGTCAGAATGGCGTCGACGACATCGCCGCTGAGATCGCCGAGGCGTCTCTCCTCCATCGCTTGCCCCATGCCAGCGACATGCTTCAGCGTAAACGCGATTTCCTCGACCGGCGCCTTGTACATGGTGTCTTCCTCCGTGGTGACGATGCCGACAGTCTACCTCACCCAAGCTATCGGCCGCATGATGTTTATAGCTAATTGATTTTTACGTAAACGTCAATTTTGGGCAGGCACCTCAATGTATCGAGACAAATCCGCATTCACTTCCCTGAATGATTTGTGCTAACAATTATCACCTTGGTTATACGCTGGAAGAGGAATGAACATGGCTAGCAGCGCAAATCTTGGCAAGCGGCTCGAAAGCTATGTGGATGAACTCGTAACAAGTGGACGTTACAACTCCCGCAGCGAAGTCCTGCGCGAAGGCGTTCGCTTGGTCGAAGAGCGAGAAAAACGCCTCGCTGCGCTCGATACCGCGATTGCACAAGGCCTTGCGGATGTTAAAGCAGGGCGAGTGGAGCCTCTTGAAGAGGTTGCTGCCAGACTGACTGCAAAATACGAAAATATGGCAAAAGACCGCCGCTCGTGATCGTCGTTTTCTCCGCCAGAGCTCAAGCCGATGTTGAACATATTGGCGACTACATTGCTCAGGATAATCCCCAACGCGCGGCAAGCTTCATCATGGAGTTTGTCAAGCGGTGTAGGCATCTAGCGGACATGCCGTACCGCTTTCCGCTGGTACCGCGCTATGAACACACAGGCGTCCGCCGCTTCCCGCATGGTGCCTATCTCGTTTTCTATCATGTCAGCGAAGACGCCGTAGAAATTCTGCATATCTTGAATGGCGCCCAGGATTTCGAAGCAATTTTGTTTCCCGAGACCTAAGTTACGTCGAAAACTAACTGGCGATCCTCCAATCGGCCTTGCCCCACCTGCGGCATATCCGCCTTCCTGCGCGATTGTCGCGCCATAGCCGGGACTTGCATAAACAATCGTCATGAACAATGAGTATGGCAACTCCCTTGACGATGCGAACAACTCGGCCATGAACACGATCACATCAGCCACCACGATACCTGGCCTCATCTGGGCCTATCGCCTGCGTCCCGGCGCGAATAAGCCGGAGCGGCTGTCCGATGATACCGATCGCGCCACGCTGTTTGCGGACGATGGTTTCCTGTGGCTGCATCTGAGCCTTGTCGATGCCCGCGTACCCGCTTTTCTTGAGGATGCGCCAGGTCTGAACGAACCTGCCCGTGTAGCGCTGACGACGCATGAGACGCATGCGACCATCACCGTCGACGAGCAGATGCTGTTCGGCACGCTGGTCGATTTCCAGCGCGAATTCGATCAGGATACGCGCGACATCGGCTGGCTGCATTTCGTGCTGACCGACCGCATGCTCATCACCACCCGGCTGCAGCCGCTACGCAGTGTTGAGCGGGCGCGCATGCTGATCGAAAAAAACGCAGCCAAATTCACCCGGCCGCTCGATATATTCGAGCTGCTGGTCGTCGAGTTCCAGCGCACCCTCATCTCGCTTGTTATCGAGATGACCGAGGAGCTCAATCTCATCGAGGATTTCGTCTACGAGAACGCGCCGCGGGACGAACGCCGGCGATTGGCGCCCGTGCGCCGGACGATTGTGCGCCTGCACCGGCATCTGCGCACCGTTTTGACACTGATGCGGCGCGCTGCAGCATCTGACGACGAAGAGATGCCGCTCGGGTTCGAGGATGTCGCCGGCCGATTGACGGGCCGGCTGGAGGCGGTCGATCACGATGTCTACGCGCTGCAGGAGCGCGCAAGGCTGCTGCATGAAGAAATCGACTCGAAGCTTTCCTCCGAGATCAACCGCCATCTCTATATTCTGTCGATCATGACGGCCTTCCTGCTGCCGCCGACGCTGGTCACCGGCTTTTTCGGCATGAACACGTCAAATCTGCCGTTTTCAGGCGGCGGTGCCGGCACGGAATATGCCGTGGCCCTCATCATCGCTTCGATGGTACTCGCCTGGTGGCTGCTGAAGCGGGTCAACATTCTCTGACGGCAGGGCGTTCAACCATGAAAAACCGCCCGGCGAGTGACCGGGCGGCTGGGGCTGATAGGTTCAAATCTCTCGCTCAATAGAAGGGCGAGTAGCACTGCTGCCGGGGACCGCGATTGGGCTGGAACGTATTGTCATAAGCCCGGTAGGAGCGGTAGCGCGCCTCGCACCATTCGACGTGGCGCGGGTTGATACCCCCAGCCGGAGCTACATAACGCGGCTGGCTGGCAATCGCGCCGCCGATGATGGCTCCGGCGCCGAAGGCGGCCAGCGGGTACCAATAGCCATCATAATAGCGATAACCATAACGATATCCCGGATAACCGCGGTAGCCGCCATACCAACCACGGCGATAATACGGATAGTATCCGCCGTGATAACCGCCATAGCGGCGCCACTGAACCTGCTGAACGTCGGCAGGGGCGGCCTTGTCTGCCGCCGCAACGGGCGCGGCAGGCATCTGCATTGCGAAGGACGGGGTGAAGCTCGTCAGAGCCACAGCGGCCGAAACAGCGATAGTCGCAATTCTTGCACGGAAACCAAGCATTTATATCTCCATTCCCTGGCTTACATTGTGCTTAAGGCAATGAACGTTCCTAATTGGGGAAGGTTCCCCAAACAGGGTTCGAATACCTGCTGCGCCGCGCGTCCAATATGACGCGGCGGGACGTAGCGGCGCATAGTGTTTCCCTTAAATCGGTACAAATTTAAGGGGTTATGCGGACCCAACGGTAAATTTTTAGCGATCCCATCCTTAACCAGGGATTAACCACCGATCCTTACCATTGTTTCATGAAGGGATACCGGCAGACTCACCCTCTGATTTGCAGTTTCCTGATGGTTCTGGCGCTGCTCGGACCGGCTTCCCCGCTTGCGGCCGCTGAGAACCCACCCTGGAACGATCCCCAGAACGCCCTTATCGTCGATGCCTATGAGTTGAATACCATCGATTGGGATCAGCTTCTGCAGGACAAGCGCATAGCCGCTTTCATCTCCAAGGCTTCGGACGGCCTGCCAGAGAGCTTTAGCTGCACGGGCGATCATGCCGGCGACACCTTTGCGCACTGCAAGACGATGTGGCGCAAATATGCCGTCAGTCGCGAGCTGTATCAGACGCGTCGTATGCTGGCCAAGATGAACGGCCTGCTCTGGGGCGCCTACCACCTTGGACGGCCCGGCAACCCGGTCGACCAGGCCAATCATTTTCTGGATTATGCCGATCCGAAACCGGACGAATTGATGGTGCTCGATATCGACGGCTTGGACGCGACCCAGTTCATGTCGCTCGATGACGCGCAGATCTTCGTTGGTCACATCAAGGTGAGAACAGGCCGCTATCCCATTCTCTATACCAATCACAACACCGCCCGGTATATTGCCGATCATCGCGAGGACTATCCGATCCTGTCGCGGCTGCCGCTGTGGTATGCCCGCTACAAGCCCGATGTGAAGGGCACCTTCCCGCTCGGCAATTGGGACAATTATGCGCTCTGGCAATTCTCCTCATCCGACAATTGCTCGGAGAAGACCTGTCCTTACCGGGTGCCGGGGACGCTTACCGATATTGATGTCAATGTCGTGCCGATGACGAAGGTGCAGCTCGCCAAGATCTGGCCGCAGGGCGATCTGCTGCCCGCAAAGCCGGAACCTGCACCCATGATCATTGCTAAGGGACCAAGCTGTACCTCACCGCTGCAGACGCTCGTCTCGCTGATGGTCGACCCAATCGTCACCGCCGCAACGCAGCCGAAGACGGTCGAGATCAACGAGTTGAATTATCAGGATTTCTAGCGCATCCGCTATCGGGCGGGAGCCGCCCGATAGCGGATAAGTAGTCTCGATTCAAAAGGCTTAGGCTTCTATCTGCACATCCGTTTTAGGCCGCGAACAGCAGGCCAGAATGTAGCCTTCGTCGATTTCGTCGTCGAGGATGCCGCCATTATGGTTCATCTCGACCTCGCCCGACAGTTTCATCACCCTGCAGGTGCCGCAGAGACCGGATTCGCAGGCAGCACCGATGCGTACGCCGGCGCCGCGCGCGGCCTGCAGGATCGTCTGGCCTGGGGCGCAGGCGACATCCCTGCCGGCCATGGTGAAGCGGATCGAGGTCGCCGCGTCCGTCGACGCGTCATCGCTGACTTCGGCCAGCGGCGTTGCCGCCTGCGCCGGCTGGAAGCTTTCCTGATGGTAGCGCGCCATGTCGAAGCCGTGGGCTTCCAGCATGGAGCGGACGGCATCCATGAAGACTTCAGGGCCGCAGCAGAAGATGGTGCGTTCCATGAAATCTGGCGCGAGCAGTCCGATCTTTGCCTTGTCGATGCGGCCCTTCAGCCCCGACCAGAGATCGGTGCGGCCGCAGCCTTCGACGATGAAGCCGAGATCGAGGTTCGGCATGAAGCGGGCGAGATATTCCAGCTCCGAGCGGAAGATGATGTCGGCGGGGCTGCGCGAGCAATTGACGAAGGTGATGTCCGACAAGGGCCCTGTGTCGGCCATGTAGCGCGTCATCGCCATCATCGGCGTGATGCCGGAGCCGGCCGAAACGAAGAGATATTTTTCGCCGGGATGACGGATGTGGCTGAAATCGCCGAGCGGGCCGAAAGCCTTGATGCGCATACCGGGCTTCAGGTTCTCGAACATCCAGCGCGTGCCGATGCTGTCCTTCTGCGCCTTCACCGTGACGGCCACGGAAAAGGGCCGCGACGGTGTCGAGGAAAGCGTGTAGGTGCGCATGACCGGCTCGGGCGCCGTCGGCAGTTCCAGGGTTACGAACTGGCCCGGCAGATAGCGGAACCAATTATCCTTGTCGGAGCGGAATGTGAAGGTCATCACATCGGGCGCTTCCGGCGTTGCCGACAGGCATTCGAGCAGATGCTGCCTGTCGCTCCATGGCTGCATCTGATCCAGGTGCTGATGACGGAGAGAGATGGTCATGTTCATACTCAGGCAACCGCCGACAGCTTGGCCTGATCGCCCTGCAGCCGGTTGATCATGAAATTCGAGTACCACTCGACGAACTGCATGACGCCGCCCTCGTGGAGTTCCGAATAGGGGCCGGGCTCATAGGCCGGCGAGCGTATACCGAAGGCATTTTCCTCGACGATGCGACGGTCCTGATCGTTGGTTTCCGTCCAGACATGGGTCAGTTCCTCGAGGTCATAGTCGACGCCCTCTACCGCATCCTTATGCACCAGCCATTTGGTGGTGACCGCGGTTTCCTCGGCGCTGATCGGCAGCACGCGGAAGGAAATGGCGTGGTCGCCGAGAAGATGGTTCCACGTTGTCGGGTAATGGAACAGGATCATCGCACCGATATTGTTGATGGTGACGTCAGGCGATAGCGGCCGCTTGACGGCGCGCCTGCCGGACATGGTGTAGCTTTCAGCCCCTTCGATCAGCGGCATGCGGGCGGCGCGGAACTGACCATCGGGTGCGATCTTGAATTGGCTCGGCAAGCCGGCGGCTTCGCAGCGCTGCCAGTGCTCAGTGATGAGGGGATCGTTCATCGCACCTTGTACACCCGTGATGGTCGGCGCTTCCGGGTAGGTACGGCAGAGCTCCGGATGATTGGCGGCGCAGTGATAGCACTCGCGATTGTTCTCCCATACCAGCTTCCAATTGCCCTTTTCGATAATGGTGCTCTGGAAGGCGACCTTCGTCTCGCCGATGCGATGCGGCGCCATGTAAGGCTCGATCGCGGCGCGGACCGGGGAGAAATCCGGGGCGTTTTTCGCCAGACAGATGAAGATGTAGCCGCCGACGCTCTCGCAGTGAACCGGCTTCAGGGAGAACTGGCTCTTGTCGAAATCCTCCGCCATCTGCCGGGCGAAGAGCAGCGAACCGTCGAGTTCGTAGGTCCACTGATGGTAAGGGCAGACAAGCTTGGCCGAAGAACCGCGCTCGGATGCGCAGACACGCGAGCCGCGGTGGCGACAACTATTGTGGAAGGCGCGGATGACCTGATCCCGGCCGCGGACGATAACGACGGGATAATCGCCGACCTGGACCGTGAAATAATTGCCCGCCCGTGGCACTTCGCAATCATGGCCAATGAACAGCCAGTCGCGATAGTAGATCATCTCCATGTCGAGCTTGAAATAATCGGGGTCGGTGTAGAAGGCGTGCTCCAGGCTGAAACCCTGGCGGCGGTTCTTCAATTGTCGCAAAACGTCGGTGCCGATATCCATGTGCCTATCCTCGTGCAATACCAGGCAGTAGGCAGAGGACATGCACCGGCCGGCCTTAAACAGCCCAACGCATTACCCCCCGACTGCCCGCCGCGGTCAGTGAAATCTATCATCCCCAAGGCTGGTTTCCGGGCTCTGGAGCGGTCCTCAAGAGGACCCCATGGCGCCTTCCCAGGTTGTTTTCGACCCAGTGGCTTTATCTGCCATGCCTCACTCCACCACCGTTGCGGGGGCAGCGCCGGATTTTGACCGGCTTCCCAATTCTCCGCCTCCCTAATAGACGGCACCTTGAGATTGAGGTCATCATAGCTCCCGCGTCGCGCGTCGCTCTGCTGCAATGCGACATCGGCTTCGAAATTGGCGACAGGTGAAATGAAGCTTCGAAATGACGCGAATTTTGTTGCGATAATACGAGGCAATTCAAGCTATTAGCCTGGCGCTGGCGAGACGATCGTCCGCGCGAACCGCTCTGCGCTCCATGACGCTTTATCTTGATTGCGACAGACCGGTCGGCGGCGATTTTTGGGGACGGTCTTGTACCGCGGAGAGTCCTTCACGAACCGTCAGCCTTGGGCGCTTAAGCCCGGCTCAAGCTAGGCGATCTATCAACTGCTATCCATACCCATACCGTGAGTGCCGCCATGGCCAAGCTCAGATATTTCGACGCCAAGAAGCCCGCCGAACCGGAACCGGAATTGCCGGCGGCCTCCCATAGCGAATTCCTGCGCACCGGCCGTATCACCCGCGACAGGGCGCATTGGCTGGCCGAAGAGCGGCGCTATCTCAGCTATGAGGAAGTGGCCGAGCGCACGGCGAATAAGCTGCGGAATGCTGGCGAAAAGACCCATGATCGGCTGAACAGCTTTCACCAATCGATTCGTTTTCCAAAGCTGATCTTCCATCACACGCTGAAGGACACGCCGCATCTCGGTTATTGCCATGTTACTGCGGCGCGAACGCAATTTGCGCAGTATGAAGAGGTGAGCTGGGCCTTCTACATCGCCAACTTCTTTGCCCGCATCGGGCAGAACGACAATTTCTTCGAAAATATCAGCCTGAAATATTCACGAATGTATTTTGCCGTCGCCGTTTTGCCGGATCAGGAATCGCCGGAAAAGAAACTGACGATCAACCGCGAGATCCGAGGCAATGGCGTACTCTTCCACACGCACGATCCGCAGATCGCTATCCGCAACGTGCTGCTGCTTGGCGCACGCAACGAACAGCTCCGCGACATCATTCGCCAGCTTTGATCATTGATCCCCAAACTTGAAAAGCATAAGAACGGCCTGAACTACAACGGTCAGGCCATGGCGCGACACATAGACATTCTCCAGGATCCCGAAACGGCTATAGCTGCGGCGTCGGAAACGCTTGCCGAGGGGCTGCCGATCGGGTTGCCGACCGAGACGGTCTATGGGCTTGCCGCCGATGCCACCAATCCCGCTGCTATCACCCGAATCTACGAGACTAAGGGCCGGCCCCGCTTCAATCCGCTGATTTGCCACATGAGCGATCTTGCCATGGCGGAACGCCATGCGATCTTCGACCCGATCTCGCGGAAGCTGGCCGAAGCCTTCTGGCCCGGTCCGTTGACCCTTGTGCTGCCGCTGCGGCCGGAAAGCGATATCCATCCGCTGGCGACCGCGGGGCTTGATACGATCGGCATCCGTGTGCCGCAGGGTTTTGCGGGCGAGTTGATCCGCGCCTTCGGCCGGCCACTCGCCGCCCCCAGCGCCAATACGTCCGGCAAGATCAGCGCTACCAGCGCCGATCATGTTCATGACGATCTTGGCGAACGGATTACGCTCATCCTCGATGCCGGCGCTTCGGTCGTCGGCGTTGAATCGACGATCGTCAAGGTTGAAGACGGGGAGATGCGGCTGCTGAGGCCGGGGGGCCTCGCGGCGGAGGAGATCGAACGGATCGCGGGTCAGCTCCTCAAGCGCAAGAACGGTGCCTCGCCGGCCATTGAGGCGCCAGGCATGCTTGCCTCCCATTACGCGCCGGGTGCTGCGGTGCGGCTCGATGCGACTGCTGTTTTACCGGGCGAGGCGTTGATCCGTTTTGGCCGGCCGGACATTGCCGGTGCGGAGAACGCGGCCATGGTGCTCGATCTCAGCCCGTCCGGCGATCTTGCGGAAGCCGCCGCCAATCTGTTCGATTTCATGAAACGCGCCGATGGCAGCGGCGCGGCAATGATCGCCTTTTCCAGCATTCCCGACGAAGGCCTCGGCGAAGCCATCAACGACCGCCTGCGCCGCGCGGCCGCGCCCAGAGAGTAAATCCGGTCAAAGACACATCGGCAAAGGACACGCCATGAGCAGCTCCGCCCCCTCCTCCGCCCTTCTGGATCGCTTTGCCGCGATCGTCGGCGAAAAGCATGCCGTGCAGGACCCTGCGGAGATCGCACCGCATCTTATCGAAAATCGCGGGCTCTATCACGGCGCATCGCCCCTGCTCTTGAAGCCGGGCTCGGTGGAAGAGGTTTCGGCAATCCTGAAGCTTGCCAGCGAGACCGGCACGGCCATCGTACCCCAGACCGGTAACACCGGCCTTGTCGGTGGCCAAACGCCCCGCGAGGGCGGCTCTGACATCATCCTCTCATTGGAGCGCATGAACCGCATCCGCGACATCGATCCGGTCGGCAATACCATGATCGTCGATGGTGGTTGCATCCTGGCTGATGTGCAGAAAGCGGCGGAAGAGCATGGCCGCATGTTTCCGCTGTCGCTCGGCTCCGAGGGCTCCTGCCGCATCGCCGGCAATCTCTCCACCAATGCCGGCGGCACGGCCGTTCTTGCCTACGGCAATATGCGCCAGCTCTGCCTCGGCCTTGAAGTGGTGCTGCCAACCGGCGAAATCTGGAACGGCCTGCGGCGGCTGAAAAAGGACAATACCGGTTACGACCTGCGCGACCTCTTCATCGGCGCCGAGGGAACGCTCGGCGTTATCACCGGCGCGGTGCTGAAGCTTTTCCCGCAACCGCTTGGCCATCAGGTGGCTTTTGCCGGTATCCAATCGACCGAAGACGCACTGACACTGTTCAAGAATGCGGCCAGCCTCTGCGGCCCGGCGCTGACCGGCTTCGAGCTGATGCCGCGCATCGGCGTCGAGTTCACCGCTCGCCATATTCCGGGCGTGCGCGATCCGCTGGAAACAGTGCATCCCTGGTATGTGCTGATCGATATCTCCACATCGGATTCGGCCGAGACCGCGGAGGGGATGATGACGACGCTGCTGGAGCAAGGTTACGAGGCCGGCCTGATCCAGGATGCGACCATCGCCAATTCCGAGGCGCAGCGGAAGGCGCTGTGGCACATGCGCGAGAGCATGTCGGACGCGCAGAAGCCGGAGGGCGGCTCGATCAAACACGACGTCTCCGTGCCGGTCGCGCAGATCCCGAAATTCATGCACGAGGCGGAGAAGGCAGTGATGGCCGCCATGCCCGGCGCCCGCATCTGCGCTTTCGGCCATATGGGCGACGGCAATATCCACTACAACATCTCGCAGCCCGTGGGAGCGGACAAGGCGGAGTTCATCGGCCGCTGGCGCGAAATGAACAAGATCGTGCACGGGCTGGTGCTGCAACATGGCGGCTCGATCTCCGCCGAACACGGCATCGGGCAATTGAAGCGCGACGAACTGGCTTCGATCCGCCCTGAAATCGAGATGGATCTGATGCGCCGGATTAAGACGGCGTTCGACCCGGCAGGGATCATGAATCCGGGAAAAGTCCTCAAGATCTGAGAGCCGGTTGGCTGCCTTAAACGGGTAGCAACACGCTATGGAAGGGTTCGGCATGGGCGACAAACGCGTATATGTGACGTCAGTCAGCAGCAGCGGCGTGCATAGTTTCAGCAAGCAGAACAAGGATCACATTCAACTGCTGACGGGGCTCGGCGTGGAAGGCGACGCGCATATGGGGGTGACGGTAAAGCATCGCTCGCGCGTCGCGGTCGATCCGACGCAACCCAATCTGCGTCAAGTGCATATTATCCACGAGGAGCTGTTCGACGAACTCACAGAAAAGGGATTCTCTGTTGCTCCAGGCGACATGGGCGAGAATATAGCGACCCGAGGGATCGACCTACTTTCCCTGCCTCAAGGGGCGCGCCTGCATATCGGCGAGGAAGCGATCGTGGAAGTGACTGGGCTTCGCAACCCGTGCAAGCAAATCGACGATTTCCAGAAGGGCCTGCTGCATGCGGTGCTCGATAAAGATGCCGATGGCGGTCTGATCCGCAAGGCTGGCATCATGGGTATCGTCTCGCAGGGTGGCCGCGTGCAACCCGATGACGCCATCCGCGTCGAGCTGCCGCCGCTGCCGCATATCAAGCTCGAGCGCGTCTGATAAAAAAGAAGCGGCCTTCCGTTGGAAAGCCGCCTCGTTATGCCGCTCTCATGTCGCGCTAGCTTTGCAGCCTGCTTGATCAATCGAAATCGTCTTGGCCCGAATTGCCGCCGCCATTGCGGTTGCCCGAGATGATCTCACGCTTGCCGACATGGTTGGCGGGGCCGACCAGACCGTCCTTTTCCATGCGCTCGACGAGCGAGGCAGCGCGGTTATAGCCGATGCCGAGGCGGCGCTGGATGTAGGAGGTCGAGCACTTCTTGTCGCGCATGACCACCTTGATCGCCTGTTCGTAGAGATCGTCGCCGTCTTCCGAGGCGATGGCGCCCTTGTCGAAGACAGCCGTGTCTTCTTCCTCGTCGTCTTCTTCCTCGTCGGCGGTGACCGTATCGAGATATTCCGGCCGCCCTTGAGTCTTCAGATGTGCGACGACCTTTTCGACCTCTTCATCCGAAACGAAGGGACCATGGACGCGCGAGATGCGCCCGCCGCCGGCCATATGCAGCATGTCGCCCTGGCCGAGGAGCTGCTCAGCGCCCTGCTCGCCGAGGATGGTGCGGCTGTCGATCTTCGAGGTCACCTGGAAGGAGATGCGGGTCGGGAAGTTTGCCTTGATCGTGCCGGTGATGACATCGACCGACGGACGCTGCGTCGCCATGATTAGGTGGATGCCTGCGGCGCGCGCCATCTGCGCCAGACGCTGGATCGCGCCTTCGATTTCCTTGCCGGCAACCATCATCAGGTCGGCCATTTCGTCGACGATGACGACGATATAGGGCATCGGCGTCAGGTCCATTTCCTGCTGTTCTTCGATCGGGGCACCCGTGCCCTTGTCGAAGCCGGTCTGGACCATGACATGGATCGTCTCGCCCTTTTCACGGGCCGAAGCGACGCGGCTGTTATAGCCGTCGATATTGCGGACGCCGAGGCGCGACATCTTGCGATAGCGATCCTCCATCTCGCGCACGGCCCATTTCAGCGCCATGACGGCCTTCTTGGGATCGGTAACGACCGGGGTCAGCAGATGCGGGATGCCGTCATAGACAGAAAGTTCGAGCATTTTCGGATCGACCATGATCAGGCGGCATTGCTCCGGCGTCATACGATAGAGCAGCGACAGGATCATCGTGTTGATGGCAACCGACTTGCCCGAACCGGTGGTGCCGGCGACCAGCAGATGCGGCATCTTGGCGAGTTCCGCGATGACGGGCTCGCCGCCGATCGTCTTGCCGAGGCCGAGCGCCAGCTTGTAGCCACTCCTCTCGAAATCCGCGGACTCGATCATTTCGCGGAAATAGACGGTCTCCCGGGTGACGTTCGGCAGTTCGATGCCGATGACATTGCGACCGGGAACGACGGCGACGCGGGCTGACAGAGCCGACATCGAGCGAGCAATATCGTCGGCAAGGTTGATGACGCGCGAGGATTTAACGCCGGGAGCCGGCTCGAATTCATAGAGCGTAACGACAGGGCCGGGACGAACATGGATGATCTCGCCCTTGACGCCGAAGTCTTCGAGCACGCTTTCAAGAAGGCCGGCATTCTGCTCCAGCGTTTCCTGCGTCATGATCACGCCGGTCCGGGCGGCAGGCTCCTGCAGCAGTTCGCGGGGCGGGAGCTCATATTCACCCTCACCGCTGCGGGCGATCGGCCGCCATTCCGGAAGAGCCAAGGCATTAGCCCTGCGCGGTGTAATCTGCGACGGCGGCGGATCGATCAGACGCTGTTTGGCGGCTTCGACGGCGGGAATGACCGGCTTTGCTTCAACCATGGGAGCGGCCGCAGCCGGCGCCGGCGTGCGAACCGGTATCGGCGCGACGACCATGACCGGAGCCGGAGAAGGCAGGCTCGGAGCCGCAGCCGGCTGAACCTCGACAATGGCCTCTGCCTCACCGGCAAATACTGCGGTGACGAAGGCGGGCGGGATGAACGCGACAGGTTCCGTCACCTTTGCGTCCGCTTCGACCGGCGCTGCGGCCTCGATCGAGGCCGGCACAAAGGGCGCCAGTACCGCAGCTTCGAGCGCGGCAAGCTCGTCCATCACGAATGCGCCGACCGGGGCCGGCTCCATAGCCGGAGCAGGTGCGGCGGAGGCAACGGCCGTTAAAATTTCGGTCTGTAGCGGTGAGTCTACGGCAGGCGACGGGCGGCGGCATTCGACGACGCGGAATTTCGCGACGATCGATTCGACCTCAGATTGGATCTCAGGAACGAGCATCGGCTGGACCGGCTTGCCCTTGATGGCGGAGAGGAATTCACCATCGAAGGGCATGGCGTCCCAGAAGGCGAAATCCGAGAGATGGGCAAGCCGCGATTCGACCACAGGCGCGGCGACTGATTCTTCAACTTTCGGCAGCGACGAGGAGGCATCCAGCGCGATCGCGGGAGCTCTATGGAATGCGGTAGCGATGACGGTCATCTCCAATGCGTCCGGCTGCATCGCCGGAGATTTCTGAATTACGGTAGGCTTGAAGGTCTCACCCACGAACGGCATGTCTTCCCATGGCGGCAGTTGGAATTCTGCCGACTGGTCCATCTGCGGACGATCGATAGAGCCATGTGATTCGGGCACCGGCGGCTCAATGACGCGCATTGCGGCGTGGTTGACGGCCGCGGGCGCCGAGGTGGGCGCAGGTTCCACGGGCGGACGCCGGCTGATGATCTCGGTCTCGCGCGTGCGGGTGAAACGGACGTTCGGTCCCATCAGGAAGGCGTTTTGCCAGCCGGGCGAGGCAAGCTCCTCTGCGGAGATCCCGTGCGGCGTGACAGGCATGATGGGGCCGCTTGCCGCCGTGCTGGCTTGCAAGGCCTCCACGACAGGTTTTGGCGCGGCGGCGATTCGCAGGCGAGCTTCTTCGGCATGCCGCAATTCCTCGGCACGGCGCTGTTCTTCCGCGCGCCGCTTTGCTTCGCGCGCATTGCGGATTTTTTCTTCCAGGAATGCGCGGCGGGCAGCGATCTGCTCGGCCCGGCGGGCCTCTTCTGCGACCTGCTCCGGGTCCGGCTCACCCTCCTGCTGGAAGCCGGTTGCCGCATTCGAAATGTTCGTTCGAGAAAGACGCATGAGACCTGCAACCCAGTCATTGATATTGCCGATGGCTTCTCAAATCGAATAGGGCAAGGACGGTTAATAAGTTCCTTCTTATCGGCCTCGAACGCACTTATTCCGCGTCTCCAGAACCCGAGGGCGACCCATACCGGCACGGCTGCAACAGGTATGCCGACGGCTTTCGCGCCGCACATCGAAGCGGCGCGAGGCATCAATTTTGGCGCTGTTCGTTATTTATTGGAAAGCTGGGCGATCGAAAGCAGCGTATCGGCACTGATGCCGACGCTCGAGGAACCCGACAGAATCGATAGGGCGGGCGATGTCGACGAAGTGGTGTTGTTCTCGATATCGTACATGGCGGAGAACCGCTGCAGAAGCTTGTTGACCTTGTCCGGGTCCTGCAGGTCGGTGACATCAAGATAGCTGCCCAACACCTTGGCCTGCTGATCGACATCCATCGAGGAGATCGAGCTCGGCAGGTTAAAGGTCGTCGTCATGACCGAATAGAGCGCGCTATCGCCCATGATGTCGTAGATGGAATGGATGTCGGGCGCCTTACGCTGGAAATAAAGCGCCAGGCGAACACCAGGATTGGTCTCTCCCTGTTGATCCTCGAGGGTCTGATGCAGGAAGAGGTCGTTCGTCTGAGAGATCGCGCCTTGGTTTTGCGCCGTACCCTGTTTCGCGTCCGTCAGGTTTCCATCCGTGTCGAAGTTGAACGCCTCGACAATGCTCTTGAACTGAGCGCCATCATCCGTGTTGACGAAGCTCTTGGAGTCAGTCGTATCGGAGGCGAAGGCCTTCTTCAGCGTGGCGGTGGTGACCTTCTTCGGGTCGATGCCATTGGCAGTCAGGATGAAATCGGTAAGCTTGCTGTCAGCGAGAAGGTCACTGACACTGGTGATCTTAACGATATTGGTCGCGAAATAGGTAGCGGCATCCTTGGCGTCGCTGGTGGCCTTCGTGAGCTGAGCGCCCGTCAGTCCGGCCCGCTTGTCGCTGGAATATTCGGAAATGTAATTATTAATCTGCGTCTCCGACAGAGCCTGGACCGGCTGCTTCAGCTTGCCATCGCTGCCGAAGTTGAAGGCCTTGGCGAGATCGGTGAAACGCGTGTCCTTGAGCGAGTTGACATAGCTCTTCGAATCGTAGGGATCGCTTTCAAGAACCTTCTTCATCTGCGTCTTCGACATCTCGTCCGAGCTGATGCCGTAAGCGCGCAGCGCCATTTGGTAGAGCTCGGGAAGATCGTCATTGGAATCGTCGCTGTCGGCGGTCGCATTGGTGGCGAAGAAGTCGTCAATATCCTTCACGCTGGCGATGCGGGTCTTGTAATTGTTGACCGCATCCGTGGTGAGCGACGTCTGCGACGTCGCGTAATTACTCATATAGCCGGTCGATGCCGCATTGATCTCGGCCTGAGACTGCGCCACGTCGCCGGACGCCAGCGTACCATCCGACTGGAAGTTGAACGCCGCAACAACGTCGGTGAGGCCAAAAATGGAGGCAGTCTTGGAGTCGGCGAACGCGTTTTTGAATACGATAGCAGGGGTGCTCGCATCGACCCCATACGCTGTCTTGACATAATCGAAGAGCCGCGTGTCCGAGGTCAGTTCGTCGACCGAAGTGATGGAACCGATGTGATCCTTGTAATAAAGATCGTTATCGGTAGCGCCGACCTCGGTCGTGTATGAGGGAACGGTGGAATTGTAGGCGCTCATGACCTCGGCCGTCTGGCCGAGCGTCTGCGGACCGCCCGGATAGTTGGTTGCGTAGGCGGCCGTCGTCGTGCTGAGCTGAGTGGAGGACTGCGCTTGCGAGCCGCTGGCAACCGTGCCGTCGGCCTGGAAATTGAACTGCGCCATCACATCGATGAGCCCGTTCGTCTTGGCAACACCCGCATCCTCGGCCGAGGCATTGAATTGGTCGGCCGTGATATAGGTCGGGATGTCGAAAGCGATTTTGACATAGTCGAACAGCTTGGGATTGGAGGTAAGCTGGTCGACGGAGGTGATCGAGCTGATCTGGTTCTGATAATAGGTCGTATCGGCGTCCGCCGTCGACGTCTTCACGCTTCCGTCGGAATTGAAATTGAATTCCGCGACGAGCGCCTTGTCGGCGGCGCTGCCGTTCTGATTCACAAAGCTGGTCGAATCGCTGACATCACTCGTCAGCATCTTTTTCAGAGTTGAATTCGACACGTAGGTCGGATCGATCCCGTAGGCCTGCAGCACGTAATTGCGCAAGCGCGTATTGCTAAGGAGATCGTCGACGGTTTTAACGCTGCTAATGTTCTGGCTGTAATAATTGGTTTCAGTCTCGGCGTTGGTTTCCTCAGTCGTAAAGGACTGCTGATAAAGACCGACCAGATCGCCTTCCTGTTCACTGGTTTGCGCCGTCGTATCGCTGCTCGTGCCGAAATTGAACGCGGCGGCGAATTCCTTGTAGCGCGAATCCGTCAGCTTGTTCGCGAAACTAGTGGAGTCGCTGAGGTCGCTGGTCAGCACCTGTTTCATAAAGGCCTTGGCATAGGTCATGTCCGAAAGGCCGTAAGCTTCCATAGCGTAGCTATAGAGCTGATAGTCGTTCATGAAATCGTCGACGCTGGTGACTTTGCCAATATTGGCATTGTAATAGTCGATCGCACGCTTGTTCTGCGTCTGCGATGCCACCTGATTGAGGGTCGTCGCCATGCTTCGGGTCGCGATCGAATAGCCAAGATAGGTGGATATCATCAGCGGGCGTCCAATAAATCTCTAATATATGGCGGCGAATCTATCGGCATTCTCGCAGATAAACCTTACCTGAGACTTACAATACTTCGGCCGCCGCGTGCACCAAATCGGCACGACCGGTTGCGCGCTCCCATTCACGTTATGGAAACCCTGATGCATTCGACTTTGCTAACCATTTGAGGACGCAAAGTTTTCTTAACCGCGATTTTTAAGCTGTCTGGAAGGGGGGCCGCCTAATCTGCACCCAACGAGAGGACATGACGTTCTCCGTAAGAAGACCGGAAAACCGGCTCTCAGGTAAAGCAAGGGTAGAGATTAGATGACAAATACCGTCCTGAAGCCCGATTGGGCTGGAACCACACTGCGGCTGGATCCGACGCGCTTTCCGCAACAGGTCAGCTATGCCATGCGGGGTGCCGCGGGTGATGTCACCATCACGATCGACGAACGCGGCGCGGTGCTGCGCAAGATCTTGCCGTCCAGTGGCCTGCCGCTGTCGGTCGCATTGCCGAAGCGTGCCTTCAAGGGCGTTGCCGCCCGCGCCATCGACCATGGCGACGGCGAAGTCACGGTGACGCTGGAATTGCATCATGAGGATCCCGATCTCTGCATCCCCCTCCTCGTCGCCCATGATTTGAGCGACATCGCCGCCGACTGGCGCTCCTGGTCGGAAGCCTTCCGCATTCCGATGATGATGATCGAAGCCGACGGCGTCGCCCGTCCGCTGGAAGAGCATCTGGGCGGCGTCGCCACCCGCGACATCCAGCCCCGTCGCCGCCACTCCTATTTCGCCAATCGCCGCCCGCGCTTCCTCGTGCGCCGCTCGACCGGCAAGCTCGGCGTCAAGATGAAGATCGAAGGCCGCGAGATTATCGCGCGGCGCTGAGGCGCATTCGTTCGCTTACTAAATTCTCAAGAATCGGCCGCGGGAGAGGCAATCCCGCGGCCGAAATCTTTATGGCGTCAGTGAGCGCTCCATGATGATGGTTCGTTCGTCGCCGTAGAAACTGTCTGAGACACTGTTGAAGCCGAGCTTCTCGTAAAAGCCCTGTGCAGTGATGGACGACGGCACGGACAAGGTGGTGATGCCGCCTGTGATAGCCGCCTGTTCGATTTCAGCCATGAGGCGGGCGCCAATGCCGCGCCTTTGTGCGGAAGGAGCAACGAACACCGTGCGGACAACGGCGCCATCGAGGCTGGCAGTACCAACGATGCTTCCGCCATCGATCGCCACGAAGACCGTTCGGCTGCCCAACAGCTTGCGCACGGCAGCGGGACTGAAACTATCGGCAACGCGATCGATGATATCGGGAGAATAGTCCTTCGCATTGACCTCCCGAAGTGCTGCAAGGATCACGTCGCTGATTGCTTCAGCGTCTACCTTGGCAGCAGGGCGGATTTCACATGCCATGACGCCCCCTTGAGAACCGCATGTGGCAAACCCCCTCCCCTCACGGGACGAGGAACAAGAACGACAGAAAGAGGCCGGCAAAGACGATCAGGCCGACCCGATTGTTGGACTTGAACAGGGCAAGGCACTGCGCGCCATCGTTGATATCAAGCACGGCGATTTGATAGGCGAACATGCAGCCGGCGACGATCAGGCCGAGATAGGCAAGCCAGCCTGCTCCCGCCAAGGCGAAGGACACCAGCATCAGAAACAATGTCGCGCCATAAAGGCCGATCAGCCAGAGGCGGGTCTGATCACCGAAAAGCCGCGCGGTGGAGCGCACGCCGATCAGCTCGTCATCCTCCTTGTCCTGATGCGCGTAGATCGTGTCATAGCCGATCGTCCAGAGAATGGAGGCGGCATAGAGCACGATCGGGGCAAAGGACAGGCTGCCGAAGAGGCCGGCCCACCCCATGAGAGCGCCCCAGGAGAAGGCGAGGCCGAGGAAGAATTGCGGCCAATCGGTAAAACGCTTTGCAAAAGGATAAAGCGCGACGACGGCTAGCGACAGGATGCCGAGAACGACGGCGAACCAATTGAATTGCAGCAGCACCAGCAGGCCGACCAGAGCCTGCAGCGCAATGAACATCTTGGCCTGCCAGCGCGTCACCCGGCCGGACGGCAGCGGACGTGAGCGCGTGCGGGCCACTTCCATGTCGATCTCATGATCGACCAGATCATTATAGGTGCAACCGGCGCCGCGCATGGCGACGGCCCCGATGAAATAGAGGATGAGGTGGTAGATCAGCAGAAAGCCGGGCGAAGGCTGGCCCGCCGCAACAGCAGCATTAGCCGCCAACGCGGCCGACCAGAAGCAGGGCCACATCAGGAGCTGCCAGCCGATCGGCCTGTCCCAGCGCGCGAGCTGCGCATAGGGCCAAAGCGCCGCAGGCAGGATGCGATAAACCCAGTTGCCGGATGATGCGTCTGCGACGCGCCCGTTAATGTCGCCTGTCTTTTGCATAGACGACTAGTAGTGACATCTGGCGGGCGCGGTCAAGCGGCAGGGCTGACGCCCCGCTCTTTTCAGTTCAGCGTGAAATTGAACTTGTAGCTGGCGGAAACGCCGACCAGCAACTGGTTGCGGTCGCCGCGTTCTCGCACGAGGCTGCTATCGGCAGCCGGGCCGGTCAGGCGGGAATATTCGACGAAGGCGCTCGTGGTCCAGTTTTGGCTGGCCTTCCAGGTCAGCGCACCGCCAGCGCCGACGGACTTCACGCCGCCGCCCGGATTATAGCGGCTGAGGCCGGAGGCTGCGGACTGCTTGGCGTTAACGCCATAATAGGTGTCGAAATAATCAGGGGAAGCGAGCGTCATGCGCGGGCCGCCGGAGAGGCGCAGTTCCGGCGTGATGTCGGTGAACGCGTCAATGGCAGCGTCGGCGACGACACCGCTATGCGCGCGAATGCCCTGGCGGACTTCGACACGGGCGCGCAGCCAGTCGGTCGGATAGGCTTCGACGAAGCCGCCCACTTCGGCGCCCCACTTGACCTTCTTCAGGCCCTTCAGCTCGTGACCGTCGCTGGAATCCCGGCTCGGCACGAATTTGCCTACGATACCGGCGCGGATGCCGTCATTGTCGATGAACGCGAAAGAGGGATTATCGTTGCGCGAGGAGAAACGCGGGCCTGGGCCCTGCTTGCCGACGGAGATTAACGGCGCCCATTGCAGCTTGTTGTGTTTGCTGCCTTCGAATTTCGGCGCGGTGAAACCGGCTGCACCGACGCTTAGATACCAATCACCCGACCAAAAGTGCTGACCGTCCCCGGCCGAAGCGGCGCCCGCAGAAACAGCGAGCAGGCCGAAGGTGAAAAACAAACGCGATTTCACAAACACAATCAACTCCATAATACGCAATACAAAGGGCCATACACGCCCTTAGAGTTGCCGCAAATTATCCCGATCGCGTTACCGCTCTCTTAACCAAACACGACTGAATTCGAGGGATAAGGCGAAACTTAAAAAAGGCAATTTCACCGGCTCCGAGCCTGCGCCGATGTGTCGCGGTGATTTAATTCCGGCACAGGTTACTCAATCATTGGTATTGCCTACGCCGCTATTGGGATTCCGATATCGGCAATTCAAAAAGAGAGCGGAATGAATACTATATCTTTGATTTCTCTCACTGCATTTCTCGGTATCGGCTTGACGCTTTCAGGCTGTGTCGGCACGCCAATCGATGGCACCAAGCAGAACCAATATTCCCACAGAGCGATCTCCGGCAAAAAGACCGCGCTTGGCATGGTCGCGTCCGTGAAGCGGGATTGTACGTTCGACGCCTACCCCTATACGGGGATCATCAAGCAACCTAGCCACGGCAAGGTCACTTTCGAACACGGCCCGGTTCGGGTTAAATACGATAAGGACAGTGACGCCTATGTCTGCAGCGGCAAGCCGGTCGAAGGTACGACGGTATATTACACGTCCGATCCTGGCTTCACCGGCACGGATCAGTTCGCTCTGCGCATGACCGTGTTGTATGCAAATAAAGTCAGCGACGAGAATCTGACTATTCAAGTGGTCAAATAACGCTGTCCTGCCCGGCTGGGCCAACATCAAAAAACGCCGAGCCATGGCAATCCACGGCTCGGCGCAACCTCAACGGCGATATTTAGAACGTCACCTTTTCCAGCGGCGCACGGGTTGCCTCAAATAGCCTGAGCTTCGCTTCCCGCTCGGCAATGTAGTTGCGGTTATCAGGAACAGCGAACTGGTTCTTGGCAATCTGGATCTGCATGATGAAGAGTTCATCCCAGCGGAAGCCCATTTCCGAGCCGGCCAGATAAAACTCCCACATGCGGAAGAACTTCTCGTCATAGAGCGCGACAGCCTCGGCCTTGCGCGCCACGAAGCGGTTGCGCCAATGCCGCAGCGTATGGGCATAATGCATCGGCAGGATTTCGACATCCTTGACCAGCAACCCGGCCTTTTCCAGCGGTGCCACGGCCTCTCCGACGGATGGAATATAGCCGCCGGGGAAAATATACTTCTCGATGAAGGCGTTCGTCCCAAAACTCGGCTTCGGACGGGCGATAGAATGCAGCACCATGACGCCATTGTCGTCGAGCAATTCGTGGACCTTGCGGAAGAACTTGCCATAGTCGCCGATGCCGACATGCTCGAACATGCCGACCGAGACGATGCGGTCGAACTTCCTGCCGGTCATATAGCGATAGTCCTGAAGCTCGAACCGCATGCGGTCGGACAGGCCGCGCTTGGCGGCGCGATCGCGCGAAACCTTGAGCTGCTCTTCGCTGAGCGTGATCCCGGTGAAATCCAGGCCGGGATTGGCTTCGGCTAGATACATGCCCATGCCGCCCCAGCCGGAGCCAATCTCCAGAACGCGCTGCCCTGGCTCGACCAGCAGCTTGGCGGCGATATGGCGCTTCTTGGCCACTTGGGCTTCGTCCAGGCTGATGCCAGGCGGCACGAAATAGGCGCAGGAATATTGCCAGTCCTCATCGAGGAAGAGATCAAACAGCTTGGCCGACAAATCATAGTGATGCGCAACATTGTATCTGTTGCGATTGATCGGCGAGCGGCTTTTGATCTGCTGCCAGGCAATGCGACCGATCAAGAGCGCCGCCATGCGCAGATCAAAGATTTCGTTGGTCGTATTCTGCTTCACCAGCGAGAGGAATTCATAAATATCCCCCTGCTCCAGAATGAAGCGGCCTTCCATGTACATTTCGCCGAGCTTCAAGGTCGGATCGCGGGCAATCGCGTCCTCAGCCTGTTGATCGGCGACGCGGACGGCAACCGTCTCGCCGGACCCATCCCCGATCATATGCGTCTCGCCGGATGCGAGCGTAAGTCTCAGGGAGCCTTTACGGACGATTTTTTTAACAATCGAGAAGAGTGCCGACGCCATGGACGCCTCGCCTATGATGACATGACATTAGCACGGACTTTAACGCGTCACATCAATGTGGCAAGCGCACCTTTTCGCACTCGTTGGCACTCCGGCAACAACTCTGCCAGAGTGTGACATTCTTGCACTGAGTCTCGCTAAGCCCTTATTTTCGCTTGAGTGCATCCGCCAGAGCGGCACCGAAGCTGCCGTGCTGCTCCGGCTTCGGGCCGCTATCACGCCTACCGCCAGCGTTGTGCCCCCCACTTTTTTCGCGCGATTGATGCTGAGGCGCCGCAGCCGCAGTGCTGCCATCCTTGCGCATGGAGAGGCCGATTCGTTTGCGCTTGACGTCTACCTCCACAACTTTCACTTTTACGACGTCGCCGGCCTTGACCACTTCATGTGGGTCCTTGACGAAACGGTCGGCGAGCTGCGAGACGTGGACAAGGCCATCCTGGTGGACACCGATGTCGACAAAGGCGCCGAAGGCGGCGACGTTGGTTACTGTGCCCTCCAGCAGCATGCCGGGCTTGAGATCGCCTATCTCGTTGACCCCCTCGGCGAAGGTCGCCGTTTTGAAGCTCGGGCGCGGATCGCGGCCGGGCTTTTCCAGTTCCGCGATAATGTCGCGCACTGTCGGCAAACCGAATTTTTCGTCGATGAACTGGCGCGGATCGACCGCCTTCAGCGCAGCAGCATCACCCATCAGATTGCGCAGATCACGGCCGCATGCCGCCACGATCCGCTTCGCCACGCCATAGGCTTCCGGATGCACCGATGAGGCGTCGAGCGGCTCCTTGCCATCGGGAATGCGCAGGAATCCGGCGCATTGCTCGAAGGTGCGCTGGCCGAGACGGGCAACCTTCAGGAGATCGCGGCGGGTCTCGAAACGTCCCTCCCCGTCGCGATGCTTGACGATCGCGTCGGCAATGGACGGGCCTAGACCCGAGACGCGGGAGAGCAGTGGCGCGGAGGCCGTGTTGAGATCGACACCGACCGCGTTCACCGCATCTTCGACGACGGCATCGAGCGAGCGCGACAGCTTCTGCTGGTCGACATCGTGCTGATACTGGCCGACGCCGATCGATTTCGGCTCGATCTTGACGAGTTCGGCCAGCGGATCCTGAAGACGGCGGGCGATGGAGACGGCGCCGCGCAGCGATACGTCGAGACCGGGAAACTCCAGCGCCGCCGTTTCGGAAGCCGAATAGACGGAAGCGCCTGCCTCCGAAACAATCACCTTGGTCGGTTTCGGTGCCGGCAGATCCGCCAGCATGTCAGCCACCAGTTTCTCCGTCTCGCGGCTGCCAGTGCCGTTGCCGATTGCGATCAGCTCGACCTGGTGCTTGCGCACGAGCGCAGCCAACGTCGCCTGCGTGCCGCGCACATCGTTTTTTGGCGGGAAGGGATAGACCGTCGTCGTTTCCAGCAGCTTGCCCGTGCCGTCGACCACGGCAACCTTGACGCCGGTGCGGATGCCGGGATCGAGGCCCATGGTCGCACGCGATCCGGCCGGAGCCGCGAGCAAAAGATCCTTCAGATTGCGGGCGAAGACGTGGATGGCCTCCTCTTCGGCGCGTTCACGCAGCTCTCGCATCAGGTCGAGCGACAGCGACATGGAGAGCTTGACCCGCCAGGTCCAGCTTGCCACCTCCATCAGCCAGCGGTCGCCGGGCTTGCTCGTGCCGATCTCATAAGCCGTCGCGATCATCCGCTCTACCGGCTTGTTCGGCGAGACCGCATCGACGTCGACCTCGATGGTCAGCGTCAGCATCTCCTCATTCCAGCCGCGCAGCATGGCAAGCGCGCGATGGCCGGGAGCGGTTGCCCAACGTTCCTGATGATCGAAATAATCGGCGAATTTCGCACCCGCCTCCTGCTTGCCGTCAACGACCCTCGCTTTCAGCAATGCATTCGTTTTCATATAGGTGCGCAGCTTGCCGAGCAGATCGGCATTTTCGGCAATGCCTTCGGCGATGATGTCGCGCGCCCCATCGAGCGCCGTCTTCACGTCGGGTACGTCAGCGGTGATGAAACCCTCGGCAAGGGAAGCCGGCTCCCTGGAGCGATCGGCAACAATGGTATCGGCAAGTGGGCCAAGGCCGCGCTCCCTGGCGATTTCGGCACGGGTGCGGCGCTTAGGCTTATAGGGCAGATAAAGATCTTCCAACTCAGCCTTGGTGGCGACCACGGCGATCTTGCGCATCAGCTCGTCGGTCATCTTGCCCTGACCGGTAATCGACTCGACGATAGCCGCCCGGCGGGCTTCCAGCTCGCGCAGATAGACGAGGCGCTCCGCCAGCGTGCGCAACTGACCGTCATCAAGACCGCCAGTCACCTCCTTGCGATAGCGAGCAATAAAGGGCACCGTGGCGCCTTCGTCGAGAAGCTCGATCGCGGCCTTGGCCTGATCCGCACGCGAATTGATTTCAGTGGCGATGGTTGCGGCAAGGGAGCGGATGTCGGCGGCCATAGGATTCTCTGAACTGAACAAGGGTGAGGAGACCATAAGCATGATCCCGAAAAGTACGAAGCGGTTTTCGGATCAGATAGTGCCGATCCAAGCAACGAAAGCGGACCGACGATTCGAAAACCGACGTCTCGCATTAGCGACATAAAAAGGCGTTGCAATGTTGTAGCCTGCGCCTCCACAGGATTTGCCGCTTGACCTTTGGTCCAGCGGCCCTTAACCGCGCAAATGGACGCAAGAAAAGGGCAAGCCATGAAAGTTCTGTTGATCGGATCGGGCGGACGCGAGCATGCGCTCGCCTGGAAACTGGCGCAATCGCCGCTGATGACGGAATTCTACGCCGCGCCGGGCAATCCCGGCATTGCCGACCATGCCACACTTGCCGCCATCGATATCGAAGCCCATGGTGCGATCGTCGCCTTCTGTAAGGAAAAAGCCATCGACTTCGTCGTCGTCGGCCCGGAAGCGCCGCTGGTTGCCGGGCTTGCCGACCGCTTGCACGCAGAAGGCATCGCCGTGTTCGGTCCATCCGCCGCAGCCGCGCAGTTGGAAGGCTCCAAGGGGTTCACCAAGGATATCTGCGCCCGCTACGATATCCCGACCGGCGCCTATCAGCGTTTCAACAATGCGCCAAAGGCGAAAGCCTATATTCGTGCGCAGGGCGCGCCGATCGTCGTCAAGGCAGATGGGCTCGCCGCCGGCAAGGGTGTCACCGTTGCCATGACGGTCGAGGAAGCGCTCGCTGCCATCGATGACTGCTTCGAAGGCGCATTTGGCGCGGCCGGAGCCGAGGTCGTGATCGAAGCCTATCTCGACGGCGAGGAGGCGAGCTTCTTCTGCCTTTGCGATGGCAAGCATGCGCTGGCTCTTGCTACCGCCCAGGACCACAAGCGCGTCGGCGACGGCGATACCGGCCCGAATACCGGCGGCATGGGCGCCTATTCCCCCGCTCCGGTCATGACGGCGGAGATGGTCGAGCGCACGATGAAGGAAATCATCGAACCAACGATCCGCGGCATGGCGGAAAGCGGCCATCCCTTCTCCGGCATCTTCTTCGCCGGGCTGATGATCACCGCCAAGGGACCGGAGCTGATCGAATACAATGTCCGCTTCGGCGATCCGGAGTGTCAGGTGCTGATGATGCGGCTGAAGAGCGATCTGCTGCCGCTGCTTCTCGCCTGCGCCAACGGCACGCTGGATCAGGTCAGCGCCGAGTGGAGCGACGACGTGGCGCTGACCGTGGTCATGGCCTCGAAAGGCTATCCCGGCTCCTACGCGAAGAATACGCCGATAGCTGCCCTGCCCGCCGACAGCGAAGGCGCCAAGGTGTTTCATGCCGGCACAGCGCTGAAGGATGGCGCGCTGGTCGCGACCGGCGGTCGGGTGCTGAACATCACAGCGACCGGCAAGACCGTCAGCGACGCGCAAAAGCGCGCCTATGCCCTTGCTGGCGAGGTGCAATGGGAGAATGGTTTTAACCGCAGCGACATTGGCTGGCGCGCGATCGAACGCGAAAATATTTGAGGCGAAAACCGCCAGCCTGTGCCGATTTCTGCGGTTCCGCTAAACTTTTATCGAATCTCCTGACAGGATGGAAACAAAGGGACGCTAATCTCTCCAACATGTAAGACGGAGTGGTTTTGTTATGAGTCCCTTTTTCCTGACTTTGGCATGTGTGCTGGCCGCCGGCTCGGCCATGGCTTCGTCGATCCAGCCCATCGACAGCAAGACGGAAACCGGTGGCGATAGCATCATCGACAGGGTCTGCACAGATTGCCCGGCGATCAAGCCGCCAATGGTCAAGAAGGACTACGTGGTGCCGGACCTGGCGCCGGGCACGCAGTCCGTCGTCGTGCGCGACATCGATGGCCAGAGGAAGGTGGTGCGCACCGAGGCCTGGATGGGCGGCTCACCGGTCGTCTTCATTTCGAAACCGACGCCCGAGGCGCTGGCGGCCGCCAATGTTCCGATCGACGGCATCGACCTCACCGCAAAAACCGCTGCTTTGCCCCAATCCGCCAAAGCGAAGACACCCCCGCCACTCGATCTCTCCGGCTTTGAACTTCGCCAGTAACAATAGCTGTTCGACCCCGTTCCCTGCCCCGCCCCGGCCAAAGTTTCGGTCGACGGGGTCTGCCGCAAGGCGGACCAATGCGCCCCTGAAGAGAAGCAGGGGCGCATTTGTTTTGCATAGCAAACTACAGAATTTTTCCCGTCCGCTCCGGATAGTCTTGAAAGCGAGCCTAGTATTATTTATTGCGAGGCAACAAAGTTTACCTCGAGAGTTTTTTAATTTCCGATCACGCTGTTTTGATTAAATCTTTATTAGATATAAAGCGCCACTTTGCTTGCACCGGACAGCAGCATGTCATTTCGAGCAGCGGCAAGCGTATTGGGGTTTCTCCCAGGCGATCGCACAGGCGGTAGGATACCGCGCCGGTATTCATCCTACCCTGTTGCGAGGCATTATGAAGAATCTCAAGATCGCCCATCAACTCTTCGCCCTTCTGGGCGTGCTTATGGCAGCTTTTGCCGTGGCGACCTATTTCGAGATCCGGTCGCAGGCGGACTCGATCTATGACGACCGTTTCGATATGCTCCGCACGCAGGTCGAGTCCGGCATTTCGGTTCTGAATCAATATTATCAGCGCGAAAAATCCGGTGAGATGACACATGAGGCCGCCCAGGCCGAAGCCTTCAAGCTCCTCTCGCATGTCAGCTTCCAACCGGCGGGCTATCTCTTCGGCTTCGACTACAGCGCCACTATGCGCTTTCATCCCAACCCAGCCAATGTCGGCAAGGATATGTCCGGCCAGGTCGACAAGAACGGCACGCATTTCAGCAAGGAAATGGTCGAAAAGGGCATCAAGGGCGGCGGCCGCACCGTTTATTACTGGGTCAAGCCCGGTCATCCTGACAGCGAGCTTTTCCTGAAGGGCAGCTATTCCGCCGCCTTTGCACCATGGCAGATCGTTCTCGGCTGCGGCGTCTATATGGACGACCTCGAAGGCCAGATCCACGCGGCAATGTGGCGCGCGCTGCTGATCTGCGGCATCGTCTTTCTCGTCGGCATTGGTGCTGCGTTCTACTTCATTCGCGGCATCACCAAGCCATTGGCCGATGTCCATACCGCTCTCAAGGCCGTGGCTGATGATGACGTGAAAATCATCATTCCTCACGCCGAGATGCGCAACGAAATCGGCCTGATGGCGCAGGCGACCCGGTCGCTGCAGGAGAAGGTCCGCGAACGTCACGCCCTGGCGGATCGTCAGGCCGCGCAGGAGCTGGAAATCAGCAGTGAGCGCGAACAGAACCTTCGCCAGCAGCAGGACGAGGCCCAGGAACAGGCCCGCGTCGTCGCCACCATCGGCAGGGCGCTCGAAGAGCTTGCCCAGGGCGATCTGACCGTGCGCTGCGGTGATATCGGCATCGGCTATGCCGGCCTGCGCAACAACTTCAACGAGGCGCTGTCGCATTTGGAAGCCGCCATGGGCCGCGTCAATGCCAAGGGCAACGACATCGGCGTCAGCAAGGAAGAGATCCGCCGCGCCTCCAACGAGCTTTCGCAGCGCACCGAACGCCAGGCCGCCAGCCTGGAAGAAACCTCGGCTGCCCTTGACGAGCTTACCGTTGCCGTGCGCCAGACTGCCGAGGGCGCGCATGAGGCCAGCAAACGCGTGCATGCCGTCTCGACCGAGGCATCGCGCAGCGACGCCGTCGTCGCCCAGGCGATCGATGCCATGAGCGGTATCGAGAAATCATCCGAAGAGATCAGCAAGATCATCGGCGTCATCGACGAGATCGCCTTCCAGACCAACCTTCTGGCGCTGAATGCCGGCGTCGAGGCGGCCCGCGCTGGTGAATCCGGCAAGGGCTTTGCCGTCGTCGCCCAGGAAGTGCGCGAACTGGCGCAGCGCTCCGCCGCTGCCGCCAAGGAGATCAAGGACCAGATCGCCCGCTCTTCCGGCCAGGTCGACCAGGGTGTCCGCCTTGTCGGCGAGGCCGGCGAAGCGCTGAAGCGCATCTCCGACCAGATCAAGGCCGCCAACGAGATCGTCTCGAAGATCGCCCACAGCGCCTCCGAGCAGGATACGACGCTGCGCTCGATCTCGTCTTCTATGAACCAGCTCGACGCCGCCACTCAGCAGAACGCCGCCATGGCGGAAGAAACGACGGCATCGGCCGAAACGCTCGCCGCCGACACCGAGGATCTGCTCGGCCTCATCCGCGGCTTCCGCGTCAACGACGGCCGGCCGCTGGCACGACAAAACCGCCGCGCCGCTTAAACTATAACGTAACAGCATCATGAACCGCCGGGCACAAACCCGGCGGTTTTTCTTATGGGGATGTCGAAGGCTTCAGTCGGCCGCAGCAAGCCGCTCGATCAGACGGTCAATCTCACCGCCGGAATAAACCTCGATACCGGCTTGCTTCAGTAGTGCAGCCGTGACGCCG
This sequence comes from Rhizobium sp. LEGMi-198b, assembly GCF_054114205.1. NCBI lineage: Bacteria > Pseudomonadati > Pseudomonadota > Alphaproteobacteria > Hyphomicrobiales > Rhizobiaceae > Rhizobium > Rhizobium sp. LEGMi-198b. Next base: position 644,227 of record NZ_JBSYVH010000001.1, read on the forward strand.
TTGCCTGCATGCCGCCCGCCGGAGAAGGTGCCATCATAGATGAAGCCTGAGCCGCAGGACGGGCTGCCGTCGATCAGAAGAGCGTAGCGGCAGCCGGTTTCCTGTGCGAGCGCCAGAGCATTTTCGGCCGCCTGACGAAATTCCGCCGTGACATCGCCGCCGGTGATCTCCATCACGCGTGCAGCGCCGGCAAGCACATCCTCGCCGCTCGCACCATCGGCAATTTCGGCCGGCGGTCGCGGCACGACCATGCCGGCGGACATTTCCGGACAGATCGTCACCAGCCGCCCCTCCTCACGCCAACGCTCGATGGCCGGATGCACGAGCGGCTTGGAACGGCCGTCGTAACGGACGGCATGGCCCATGAGGCAGGCGCTGACGAGGATCTTTCCGGTCATCGCGCCTCCATGCCTTACCCCGAAATCTTCGAGAAATCCGCGACCGTGCCGGTTGCCTCGCGGATCAGGCGCAGCAGCGCCAGGCGGTTGGCGCGGATGGCGGCATCTTCATCGTTGACGAACACGTCCGTGGCGAAGCGATCGACGGGCGCGCGCAACTTGGAGAGCGCTGACATGGCCGAGCGGAAATCTTCCTTGGCAACCGCATCGGACGCCTCGGCTGAGGCCTTGGTGATGGCGGCGAAGAGGTCTTTTTCAGCATCGAGCTTCAGCAGGTTCTCGGAGACGCCGTCGGCAATAACTGTGCCCTTCTTCTCCTCGACTGCGAGGAACTGGGTGGCGCGCTTGGTGCCGGCGAGGAGGTTCTTGCCGTCTTCCGAGGTGATGAAGGCGGTCAGCGCCTCGACACGACGGGCGACCATCAGGAGGTCGTCGGCTTCCGGCGTCAGCACCGAGTCGATAAGGTCGTAGCGGGCGCCCTGATCGCGGAGATAGACCTTCAGGCGATCGTGGAAGAAGGCGAGAAGATCGATGTCTTTTGTCGTCGCCAGCAGCGGCAGCCGAACCTTGCGCTCCAGAAGAATTCTCACCACGCCCAAAGCCGCGCGGCGCAGCGCGAAAGGGTCCTTAGAGCCTGTAGGCTTCTCATCGATCGCCCAGAAGCCGATCAGCGTGTCCAGCTTGTCGGCCAGCGCGACCGTGATCGCCACCTTGTCTTCCGGCACGCGGTCTGACGGGCCTTGCGGCTTGTAGTGATCCTCGATCGCAGCGGCGACGGAGGCGTCTTCGCCCTGCAGCACCGCATATTTGCGACCCATGAGGCCCTGAAGCTCCGGGAATTCGCCGACGGCTTCGCTGCGCAGGTCAGCCTTGGCGAGAACTGCGGCGCGGTCGACCTTGGCCGGATCGGCGCCGGTGATCTTGGCGAGTTCAGCCGCAAGCACGCGGATGCGGGCGACACGCTCGCCCTGGCTGCCGAGCTTGGCATGGAAAGTGACGTTCAGCGCATCGAGCTTCGCCATGCGCTGATCGAGCGGCTTCTTCAGGTCGAGGCCGAATTTTTGGGCAGAGGCTTCCAGCGTTTCAAGGTCCGGCAAATCGCCCTGGTCGCGCTTCCAGAAATGCAGCGCATCGGAAAGACGGGCGCGCACGACCTTGCCGTTGCCGTGAATGATCTCCTTGCCGCCATCCGTCGCCTGGATATTGGACACGAGAATGAAGCGGTTGGAGAGCGTCTCACCGGCCTGCGGACGAGTGACGAAGCATTTCTGATTGGTCTTGATCGTCAACCGGATGATTTCCGAGGGGATCGACAGGTAATCCTCTTCGAAGGAGCCCATCAGCACCTGCGGCCACTCGACCAGGCCGGAGACCTCTTCCAGCAAGCCCTCGTCCTCGACCAGCTCAAGGCCGTTGGCGAAAGCGACGTCGCGGGCATCGTGCAGAATGATGTCCTTGCGGCGCTCGGCATCGAGAATGACCTTCGCCTTTTCCAGGCTGGACACGTAATCATCGAAACGCTTGACGATGATCGCCTGCGGCGCATGGAAACGGTGGCCATAGGTCACGTTCGAAGCGACGATGCCGTCGATCTCGAAGGGGATGACGGCCATCTCTTCATGCTCCGTGCCGAACATGCAGACGATCGACTGCAGCGGGCGCACCCAGCGCAGCGAGCCGGGCTTGGCCGACGCCTTGCCCCAGCGCATGGACTTCGGCCAAGGGAAATTCTGGATGATTCCCGGCATGACGTCGGCAACGATAGCTTCTGCGGCGCGACCGGGCTTGGAAATGATCGCGACATAGAAATCGCCCTTCTTCGGATCGCTAATGACCTGCGCTTCCGAGATGGACGACAGGCCGGCACCACGCAGGAAGCCATCGATCGCCTTTTCGTTGGCATCGGTGCGCGGACCCTTGCGCTCTTCACGCACGTCGGCGGAGCGCGCCGTCAGGCCGCGAATGTCGAGCGTCAGACGCCGCGGCGTCCAATATTCCCTGGCACCCTCATAGGAAAGACCTGCCTCGACCAGCGCGTCGGTGACGAGCTTCTTCAGATCACCGGCAGCCTTGCGCTGCATACGGGCGGGAATTTCCTCGGAGCGGAGTTCGAGAAGGAGATCGGGCATGGGAGCTGTCTTTACGTTGAGGCAAAATGATCCGGGCGGACTTAGCAAGCCCGGCGGCAAAAGTCATCCCGCCAAACGGCGAAATTACCATCCGCCGCCGCCACCGCCGCCTCCGCCACCGCCGACAGCACCACCGCGCTGGTTCGGTGGATCATCGGAAGAATCGTTCCGGCTGGTCGACTCCGACGATTCGTTTCCAGAGAAGGCAGAAGCGGTGGCCGAAACCGGGGTTGGGGAAATGGTGGATGGGATGAATGCCGCGACGGCCGACGGCAGTGCGGCGACATCGCTCACCCAGCCCAACCCATGGTGATGGTGATGGTGATGGTGTTCGTGTCGTCTGCACCATGATGGTTGGTAGGAAGATGCCTGCTCCAGCCCCGCCGAACCGACGGCAGCCTTCGTGATCCACGTCTCGAACACCCGCGACCACTTCTTTTCCACGCCGAGGGCAACCGCATAAGGCAATAGCTCCTCAAAATGCTCCGGCGACGTGCGGATATCGTCCTGCACCACCATGCGCCCTTCATCGACCAGAGAAAGATACTGCCGCAAACCCTCGATCTTCCCGATCGCCCTGGCACCGAGCTTCGTCCATGTTTCGATGAAGGGAGCAAAGACGAAATTGACACCGACTATGGCCATGATCAACCCGGCCAGCAGAATTCCTTCCGGGCGCACCGTCCCGGGCCGGTCGGACGCGATGGCGCCTACAAACACCAACGCGATAAAGCCGAACAGGACCACAAGGCACCAGATCGCGGAAAGGCGCGTCTGCCGACTGACGCCGCGCCGACGGAGAAACGTGGTGAATCCTCCGATCGTTAATGCAAACAGGCCAAATACTAGCGCCATTACAAAACCGCCGCTATCCCGGCCGCTCATCGAGACGACACCAAGCGCCGCTAGCGTCAATAGAAGGCTCCCTCCCATATACGAAGCGTTGGACTTGAAGTATCGCCCCTCATGATCCCGCTCGATCACCTTTCGAAACGCCCAGGCGACGCGCTTTAATTCGGCGTCGTTTTTGCGATCGAACACCAGCGGATCACGCGGTCCGACAGCGTTCATTAGTACGAATTCGGAGTTATCAAGCGCTTCCGGCAACGGCTTTCCGGTGGAGTGCACCAAAAGCCTCTCGCCGAGATCATCGAGCTTTGCGTAACCCTTGACGGCAAGGCCGAGAAGAGCGGCCGACATCGCCGCTCCCACGCCATTGGGGAAGCCCTTGTTGTCGATATAGTTTGCAACGGCAGGCGAAACATTCTCGGGCGGGTCCCAACCCGGCACGAGAACTCTAGGAGAAGACTTTCGCCCGGCGCGGCGCCAGGCCACGAGGTGGTATACGACGAGGACAAGCAGGCCGAGCGCGGCAGCCGCAATCACCGCCGGCGCATCGTCCGGCACCACAATAGAGCCTTTCGGCAGCATAACCGAGACCGTCAACCCCTCGCCTTTTGCCAGAGGACGGGTTGTGGAGAAGACAATCTTATCCGGCTGCTGAACTGCAGTTGCGTTCTTGCCGGTCGCATTGGCAACGCCGGTGAAATAGGCAAGCCTCTGTGGCTTCACGCCATCAGGTAGGATGATCGTTGCCGATGCCTGCAGGATAGGAAACTGCCAGCCATTGCCGGTAACGTTCCAACAAAGCTCATCATAATCATCGAAGAAGCGGAACTGCCGGTCCGTCTTATAGGTGATGCGGAATGTGTGCTTGCCACGGTCGAGCAAGAAAGTCTTACCATCCTTGTCGGGACGTCCGATGTAGATGCGCGTGCCGCCGTCGATCTCTTCCTCACGCCACTCCTCCGGCTGACCGTCGCGCTCGACGGATATCACGCTGAAATCGACTCGCCTTTTGCGTCCGGCGGCATCAACGAACTCCAGTGGAAAGTCACGAAAATGCCGCGCCGAATGGCTTTTCCCTCAGCGTTGGCGGTGATCGTCTCGACAACCTGCAACGCGCCGCTTCGCGCGACAGTCATCGTCTGATCAAAACTGACAATTGTTTCGGCCGCTATAGCGGCGTGCCACCAACAGACCGACAGAAGTGCAACGAGCAGGCTTCTGACCGAAAACGATATTCTCATGCCCCACCCCGCAATGACGGCTCACCCCCGTGAAGCCGATTTTTAGATAACTACCATCCGCCGCCGCCCCCGCCTCCTCCGCCGCCGCCGGAGGACCCGCCGCCCCCACCTCCCCCGCCGTCGAAGGCGGAGGACGAACTCGATACGGGTGCTGGAATCGTGGACGCGATGGTGGATGCCATGGAGGAGGAGAAATCGCCGATCGTTCCGCCGATATTGCCGGGGTGGAAATCGCCGGAGTACCAGACCGGCGCATAGGCTGCCGCTGCCGCGCCCGCAGCGGTGGCAAGCCATGCCTCGAAGGCACTCGACCAGGGCTTTTCGACGCCGAGCGCGACTGCATAGGGCAGCAGTTTTTCGAAATGCTGCGGCGACATCTGCGGTGCGCCCTGCATGTTCATCCGGTCGCGTTCGGCCAATGTCAGATATTGCCGCAAACCATCGATGCCATCCGTCATCTTGCGTCCGAGTGGCGTCGGCGCGCCCATCAGGAAGAAGAAGACAACATTGAGGGCGAAGATGCCGACAATGCCGGCCACCAGCGGGAGCAAGCCCGCCTCCCATAGTGGCACGACCGCGGCGGCAAAGCCGCTCACGGCAATGGATACGAAGACGAAGCCGAAAAAGGCGAAGATCAAGACCGAAAGAATGCGCCGGGCGAGGCCGGCATCGCGTCTGCGGAACCTGCGACCGATCGAACTGGCCAAGAGCGTCACGAAAATCGACAGCAATCCCGGCACGATGATGAGCGGCAGGGCATTCTCATGCAGGCGGCCGAAGATGACAATGGCAGCCAAAATCAGGATCGACAAGGCGATGCCGGCAATAACGTAGAGTGAATTCGCCTTGTAATATTCACCGCGATGGTCGCGCTCGATCGCGCTACGGAATTTCGAGCCGAGTGTCTGCACCGCCTCGCCGTTTTCCTTGTCGATGACAAGCGGGGAGAATGGCCCGACGGCCTGCATGAGCACTTTGTCGCCGCCGCTGAGATCACTGCCTGCCTTACCGGTCGGGCGGATGACCACTTTTTCCTTCAGGTTGTCGAGAATGACATAGCCGCGCACCGCAAGATCGATCGCCGTCGCCGACAGCGCCGTCCATCCGGAGCGGACGAAACCCCGGTTGTCGATATAATTGACCAGCGCCGGCGAAATACCTTCGGGCGGATCCCAGCGCGGGACCATGACGCCGGGCGGAGGGTCGAGGCCGACTGCGATCCAGCTCCGCATGTAATAGGCAAACAGCAGGATCAATCCGCCAATGGCGATGGTCGTATCGAGATGATCCCGGAGGAACCAGCCCCATTGCTGGCCAGCACTCGGCGGCGCGATCGCCCCCTTCGCGAGCTTGATGGCGATCGTCAGGCCTTCGGCTATGGCAAGCGGCCGGGTCGTGACGAAGGTGACGATGTTGCCCTGCGCGCTGGTGCTGGCGTTCTTGCCATTGGCGCCGAGCGGCCCCGTGAAGACCGCTAGCTGCTGAGGCTCCACGCCATCGGGCAATGTGACGATCGCCTTGGCATTGAGGATCGGGAACTGCCAGCCATTGCCGGTGACGTTCCAATAAAGCTCGTCATGATCGTCAAAATAGCGCATCTGACGATTGGTATCATACGTGATGCGGAACGTGTGCGGACCTGGGTTAAGGCTTTGGTCGGCCTTGCCGATATAGATGCGCTCGCCGCCCTTGATGCGCTCGCTGTGCCAATCCTCCGGCTGCCCATCCCGCTCGACGGAAACGACCTTGAAATCCACCTCGTTCTCGCGACCGTTGGCATCGGTGAATGTCAGCGGAAAATCCCGGAAGATGCCACGGCGGATGGCACGGCCTTCCGCATTCACCGAAATCGTCTCGACGACCCGCATGGAGCCGTCGCGGTGCAGGGCGATTGCCTGATCGAAATTGGTGATGAGTTCGGCCGCCGTTACTGTCGTTGCGCAAAGCAGCAGGCACAAAGCCAGGAAAAACCCGCAAAGCCGTGTCATCACTCCCCCAAGAGATACCTGCAGCGCCGTTACCGGCGCCGCTTCGCGTCAAGAATGTTTCCGCGCCCAGGCCTCTCTTGAGATGGCAGAGCGTCAGTCTTCGTAGGCAACACCCAGCGAAGCCAGCACGTTCCAATAGGACGGGAAGGTCTTGGCGACGCAATCGGGGTCGAGAATGGTGATGCCGCCGATTTTCAGACCGGCCAGGGCGAAGCTCATGGCGATGCGGTGATCCGCGAAGCTGTCGATCTCGGCCGGCAGGACTTTACCGACCAGGCTTGGATCGGAAGCGACGATAAGATCGTCCCCCTCTTCCGTGCCGAGATTCGGAACGATACGCGACAGGCCGCTCGACAGCGCCCGGATACGGTCGCATTCCTTGACGCGCAGGTTCTCGATGCCGACGAACCGCACCGGCGTCTCGTTGAAGGCGGCGAGAACGGCGAGCGTCGGGATAGCGTCCTGCATCTGCGAGCCGTCGATGACGGCAGGAAGATGCGGGAACTTCGAAATCAGATCATAGGCACGCGCATCCGGCTGCGAGAACTCCGTTGCCGGCGTGCCGAGGTCGATCTTGCCGCCGCTCAGCACTTCGGCTGCCCAGAGATAGGTTGCGGCAGAGGCATCCGGCTCGATCAGGAAATCGGCCGCATGATAGCCGGTAGGCTCGACGCGCCAGGCGACCGGGCTGACACGCTCCACCTTGGCGCCGAAGGCGCGCATGGCGGCAACCGTCAGATCGATATAGCCGAGAGCGCCAATATGTTCGCCAAGCAGTACGACATCGACCGGGCGGTCGCCGCCGGCGGCCATCATCAGCAGCGCCGAGACATATTGGCTGGAGAGGCCGCCATCGATCTCAACACGGCTCGCCTCGAAGCGGCCGGTGCCGTTGATGGTCACGGGCGGGCAGCCGGTTTCCGCCGAAGCATCGATACCGAGAGAGCGGAGCGCATCGACCAGCGGACCGATCGGTCGCTTGCGCATGTGGGCGTCACCATCGACGACAACCTTGCCGTCGACCAGCGCAGCAGCAGCCGTCAGGAAGCGTGTCGCCGTGCCGGCATTGCCGAGGAAAAGCGGTGCAGCCGGCGGCTGGAGCTTGCCGCTGCCGGTGACGATGAAAGTCGTGTCGTCGGGCTCGTCGATCGTCACGCCCATGGCACGAAGCGCTTCCGCCATATAGCGCGTATCGTCGCTCTTCAGCGCACCCGTCAGCCGGCTGGTTCCCTTGGCGAGGCCGGCGAGCAGCAGCGCCCGGTTGGTGATCGACTTCGATCCCGGAGGCATGGCACGTCCGGTCAAAGGCTTGCCCGGCGGGATAATCGTGAGTTTGGCTCTACCCATCATCAATCTCTTTGGTCAGTCCAGAAAGCGGCCAACGGCCTGCGGTCGGCTTCCTTTACCGCCTGGAATGCAAAACCGATAGGAGGAATTTTAGAACTTGACGGATGGAACGGCGCGATCCGCCTCGTTGGTGATTTCGAAGAAGGCGCGCTTGCTGAAACCGAAGGGGCCGGCGAGCAGATTGTTGGGGAAGCTCTCGACCTTGACGTTGAGATCGCGGGCCGCACCGTTGTAGTAGCGCCGCGACATCTGGATTTCGCCTTCGATACCTTCGAGAGAGCGCTGCAATTCGAGGAAATTCGTGTTGGCCTTCAGATCGGGATAGGCTTCGGCAAGCGCGATCACACGGCCAAGGGCCTGTGAAAGCAGGCCTTCCACCTGGCCGCGGGCGGCGATATCGCCCGACGGTACCGCCTGCGCCTTGTTGCGCAACTCCACGACCTCATCCAACGTCTGACGCTCATGGGCGGCATAGCCCTTCACGGTTTCGATCAGATTGGGGATCAGATCGGCGCGGCGCTTCAACTGCACGTCGATACCAGACCACGCCTCCTCGGCCACCTGTCGGGCACGAACGAGGCCGTTATAAATGAAAATAGCGTAAAGTGCGGCCAGTATGATGACCGCCAAAATAATATACATGGCGAACCCCCGCTGGGACTACAATCGAGGGGACACTATGCGGCTTCGCGGATGTTGTCATCCGCTTTCGCTATTCCGCCAATGTCTTACGCTGCCTGCTTGCCCCAGTTCGCACCGCCGGCATCCGTGAGCAGGAAGGCTTCACCACAGGCTTTCGCCAAAGTGCGGACGCGCAGGATATAGCTCTGGCGTTCGGTGACAGAGATCACGCCGCGCGCATCGAGCAGATTGAAGACGTGGCTGGCCTTGATGCACTGGTCGTAAGCCGGGAAGACACATTTGTGCAGGAGCTGATTGGCATTGTCGCCCGGCGCACCGGCAGCGAGCAGCGCCTGGCATTCCTTCTCGGCGTCGATGAAATGGCGGTGCAGCATTTCCGTGTTGGCATATTCGAAGTTATGCCGGGAGTATTCCTGCTCGGCCTGCAGGAAGACATCGCCATAGGTGATCTTCTCGTCACCTTCGAGACCGTTGAAATTCAGGTCGTAGACGCTGTCGACACCCTGGACATAGGTTGCCAGACGCTCAAGCCCATAGGTCAGCTCGCCGGCGACTGGCGCGCATTCGATGCCGCAAATCTGCTGGAAATAGGTGAACTGCGACACTTCCATGCCGTCGCACCAGCATTCCCAGCCGAGACCCCAGGCACCGAGCGTCGGGCTCTCCCAATCGTCTTCCACGAAACGGATGTCATGCAGAAGCGGATCGAGACCAATCGCCGCCAGCGAGCCGAGATAGAGCTCCTGCAGGTTCGGCGGATTGGGCTTCAGGATGACCTGATACTGGTAATAGTGCTGCATCCGGTTGGGATTTTCGCCGTAGCGGCCATCGGACGGACGGCGCGACGGCTGCACATAGGCCGCTTTCCACGGCTTCGGGCCGAGCGCGCGCAGGGTAGTCGCCGGATGAAACGTGCCGGCACCGACTTCCATGTCGTAGGGCTGCAGAACCGCACAACCCTTGTCGGCCCAATAATTGTGCAGCGTCAGGATCAACGCCTGGAACGAGCGCTTCGGATTCATGTTATCGGGCGGGGTCGCGGTCATGGAGATCAGCTACTATCTGCTTGGTGTACGTTGGCGCGACAGGTGCCACGATGGAAGACAAGGGTCAAGAGATGACGTATAGATAGGGCTATGCGTCTCCACGCTGCTTTGGACAAGGATCATGAACGTCAAAACAGAAATCACCTTATCGGAGCGCCATCTCCGCCTTGCAGAGAAGATGGTCGAGGAAGGCGCATTTCCATCGATCTCCGATCTCGTTGAAGCAGCTATCGAGCAGATCGACCAAATAACGCATCATGACAAGGCGCCCGACGACGTCGTGTCCGACATGGCGGACGAAATTCGCCGGCGAATGGAATTGCCGGATGACCGGTGGCTGCCTTGGGATGGTAAGGAAATGGCGTCCAGGGTGAAAGATCGACTGCGCCAGAAATACACTAAGTAAGTTATCCCATGCGATATGCGATAACGAAGCATCCATTTGTCGAGCGCGATCTCTTCGACATCGTAGATTTGATTTCCAACTATGCAGGTATCGAAGCCGGTCTAGCGAAGGTAGACGCAATCACCGACTTCATCGACAAGCTCAGCGAATTTCCACATATAGGCACCATTCGCACCGATATGGGACCAACGTTGCGGGCAATACCTGCTTCAGAAAAGGCGGTCGTGTGTTTCACCGTAGATGACACGACCAGGATCGTCCGCATCATCTGCATCAGCTATGCGGGCGCGGATTGGATGTCTCAGGTAAAGAAGCGACGTTGAGATCGGTATCGTTGCCACGTGCATTGGCTTGATTGCGATCAAATCTCCAATCGGCGGGAAGTTTGCATCCGAATGATTTCAGCTTCTCTAAAGTCCGCTTGCGTCGTTCCGACTTGTCCATTTCACTCATCTTCCCGCTTCACCCGATACTCGCCCGTCTTCGGGTCCTTCACCAGCGTTCCGATGGCGCCCGTGCGCCGTTCGCTTTCGGCGCGGCGTGATTTCTCGGTGAGTTTTCGGGCGTCGCGCAGGAAGCGTCGATAAAGAAGCCAAATACCGCCGACAGCAACGATGAAGAAGATGATCTGCGGCATCACGCAGCGCTCCCGATTACAATCCGTACCGCCCCCACAATGCCTTTTCCTCTGCCACCTCTGCAAGTCCGGAGGCAAGGCCGGCGCCGATGCCGTCCATGCCTGAAAGGGAAATGCCCGGCGCGCGACGGCCGAAGAGGCTGCGCGGCGTGGTGACCAGCTCGAGCTTGATCTTGTCGCCGAAACGCTTCTTCAGCTCCTGGCGCATATCACCGAGCCCGTCGATGAGGCCGAGTTCCAGACCGCGACCGCCGGTCCAGAAGAGGCCGGAGAATACGACCTCATCCGCCGCCAGCTTGCTTGCCCGGCGTTCGCGCACCATGTCGATGAAGACCTTGTGGATCTCCAATTGCAGGCTCTTCAGATACTCGATGTCCTTTTCCTTCTCCGGCTGGAACGGATCGAGGATCACCTTGTTTTCGCCGGCTGTATAGACGCGGCGCTCGACACCGAGTTTCTTCAAAAGCTCCGGAAAACCGAAGCCGCCGGAGACGACGCCGATGGAACCAACGATGGAGGTGGCATCGGCAATGATCTCATCGCCGGCGAGCGCGATCATATAGCCGCCGGATGCCGCCACATCCTCGACGAAAACCAGCACCTTCTTCTCTTTCTCGCGGGCAAGATCGCGGATGCGGTTATAGATCATCCGCGATTGCACCGGCGAACCGCCGGGAGAATTGATGACGAGCGCGACGGCCGGGGCTGCCTTCATGCCGAAGGCCTTTTCCAGCGCCTGAGACACGCCCGCAAGATTGAGCGATTGCCGGAGGGGACCGCCGCCGGAGGCAATGACACCACTCAGCCGGACGACAGGAATGACCACCTTTTCCTTGCGAAACCGCTTCGGAAGCATGCGCCTAAAAAATCCAGCCATTCGTCATCCCTGATTCATGATGTTTGCTGCAGGTGATGTATGCATGGAAACGGCAAACGCAACATCCATCCTTGCATTTCGCACCCGGTTCCCTGCCTGGCCGCCATGTTTTTTGCCGATCAGCAGAGGGACGAAGGAAGAGAGGACGGGCTTTCGCTGCAAGAACGGCAGCCGGGAAAAACATTTCTCCGTGTCCGTCAAGATTGGGCGCCGCTCCCTCTACATTAGTCGATCAAAAAAATAGATTTATGGGACTGTGATCAGGAGTTCCGTATGTCCGGCCAGGCTGCCAACGTCATCGATTTCCAAGCTTATCGCGATGCCCGCGCCAAAAGTGCGCCGATACAGCAGGTTCCCGTTTCCGCATGGCCCGCGCAGCCTTTCCTGATGTGGATTCCTTTCATGGGTTTCGTCCCGGTGATGCCGCTTGGTAATCCAAGCTATGGCGCTTGAATCGGTCGAACCCCTGCATGTGGTCTCAAGAGCCGAGACAGTCGACGAAATCTCGGCATTGACCGGCCAGAATCTTCGCCGGTTGCGCACGCGCCGCGGCTATTCGCTGGATCGGCTGGCAAAAATCTCCGGCGTCAGCCGCGCCATGCTTGGTCAGATCGAAACCGGCAAAAGTAGCCCGACGATCAGCATCCTCTGGAAGATTGCCGCAGCGCTGGATGTCCCCTGCGGCTTCCTGATCGCTGAGCCGCACGACACCACCTCGCTGCAGGTGCTGACCCACGCCAAGACGAAGGTCCTGTCCGCCTCCGAAGGCAAATTCCAGACGCGGGCGCTCTTTCCCTATGAAAGCGAACGCAAGGTCGAATTTTACGAGCTGCGCATCGCGCCCTATCACACGGAGACCGCCGAGGCGCATCATCATGGCACGATCGAGAATCTTGTCGTCTCGCGCGGCACGGTGGAAATCGTCGCGGGCAAACACCCGCCGCAGCTCCTTGGCGAAGGCGACGCCGCAATCTTCGACGCCGATGTCGCCCATAGCTACCGCAATATGACCAGCAGCGAAGCCGTGCTCTATCTTGTCACCACCTATGTCGAGGAAGTTCGGGGCTAAGGCAGCGGGGCCAAGATGCCGGTGAATAAAAAGAGGCCGCCCTTTCGGACGGCCGGAGGCAGATGGAGGTCTGCTTGTTATTCCGGGTTGCGACCGGATGAATCAGGCCGCTTCCATCGTGCAGCACATCATCATGTTGCCGCACATCATCATCATCGGCATGCCGGACGACATCATAGACATCATGCGCTTGCAGCATTCCATGAACATGTCCCTGTCCATGCCTTCCATCGGCATCATCTCGCAAACCATGCCCTTCGGCGTCGTTTTGCACGTCATCTTGCTCATCATCATCTGCATCATGGGCATCATCATGCCATTCATCATCGGCATCTGGCCCATCATCGGCATGCCGCCCATCATGGGGTTCATCATCGGCATCATCATGCCGTTCATCATCGGGTTCATCATGCCACCCATCATCGGATTCATCATCGGCATCATGTTCATGGCGGGGTTCATATCGGTCATCTCCGGTGCTCAGCCGCGTTTCGGCTCTCGATAAGAATTTGGATAGAAGAACCAAAAATAGCGTTCAATATAAAAAATTGTTCCAATTATCTTTCCTCCAACAGAATGGAGATGCATCCGCCGCCATATGAAACAATCGTCACTATCGCGGATTTTTCTCCGCTATTACGGATTGCAGGAATGCCACAGCCGAGGCGAATGCGAGCGGGAATGGTTTTTCCTGTTGCGAATGAATTGCATTATCATTCTAAACCGCATACCTCTCGCAGTATCGAAGCCTGCGGAAGCCCCATGGATCTTATGAAACCCAAGCCCGATGCCGGCTGGCGCCATGACCGACAAGAGGCCACTCTTTCCGATGTTTATCGCTCGGTCGAAACCGCCAAGGGCGGCTCGGTGCTGCGTCGCGTCGCCGCTTTCGCAGGTCCGGGCTATCTTGTCGCGGTCGGCTATATGGACCCCGGCAACTGGGCGACCTCGCTCGCCGGCGGATCGAAATTCGGCTATGCCCTGCTGACCGTCGCATTGCTGTCCAACATCATGGCCGTTGTGCTGCAGGCGCTCTGTGCGCGTCTCGCAATCGCCACCGGCCGCGATCTGGCTCAAGCCTGCCGGGACGCCTATCCGCGCTACGTCTCCGTGCCGCTGTGGGCAATGGCGGAGATTGCCATCATCGCGACGGATATCGCGGAAGTCGTCGGCACCGCCATCGGCCTCAATCTCGTTTTCGGCCTGCCCCTCGAAATTGGCGTGCTCGTCACCGCCTTCGACGTGTTTCTCATTCTTTTCCTGCAGCGGCTGGGCTTTCGCTGGGTAGAGGCGCTGATCATCACCCTGCTCGGCGTCATCGCCTTCTGTTTCGGCATCCAGCTCTTCCTTGCCGATCCCAATTGGGGCGAGGTCATCAAGGGCTTCTTCCCGACGACTGAGATCGTCAGGGATCCGAACATGCTCTATCTCGCGCTCGGCATCCTCGGCGCGACGGTCATGCCGCACAATCTCTATCTGCATTCCGGCATCGTGCAGACGCGTGCCTTCGGCCATACGCTGCCGGAAAAGAAAGAGGCGCTGACCTATGCCACGATCGATTCGACCGTTGCACTAACCTTCGCCCTGCTCATCAACGCTTCCATCCTCATTCTCGCCGGCGCGGCGTTTCACGCCCATGGCCACACCGATGTCGTGGAACTCGCTCAGGCGGAATCGCTGCTGGCTCCGCTTCTCGGCCTGGCGATCGCGCCGACACTGTTCGGGATCGCGCTTCTCTGTTGCGGCCTCAACTCGACGGTGACGGCAACGCTTGCCGGGCAGATCGTCATGGAAGGTTTTCTGCGGCTCAAGGTGAAACCGTGGCTGCGCCGCATCGTGACGCGCGGACTGGCGATCGCTCCGGCCGGGGTCGTCACCATATGGTACGGCGATTCCGGTACGGCGGATCTGCTGATCCTGACCCAGGTCGTACTCAGCCTGCAACTTTCCTTCGCCGTCTTCCCGCTGGTCATGTTCACCGCCGACAAGACCAAAATGGGCGATCTCGTCGCGCCGCGCTGGCTGAGCACCGTCGCCTATATCATCGCCTTCGCCATCGCCATCCTGAACATCAAGCTGATCTTCGATGCGTTCCGGGGCATGCCCTGATTTCGGATAATCTTGCCGAAAACCGCGTCATGCTTGCGGGACGGCACACTACTTTCGGGAATAGGCGGCGCGGCCATTGTTGAGGTCGTCGACGAAGTCGGAGAATTTGTGCGTCCCCTCGCCATGCATGATCAGCGGCGCCCGCAGCGCCAGCCGCGCCCGTGAGCCCTTGATTGCCGTCACTAGGATGCGGACGGCATTTTCACCGTCCCGCGGATGGATGGGCGTGATCTCGATACCGCCGAACCGACGGCCGCAAGCGGCGATGATCTCGCCGATCGATTGTGGCCGGGCGATCAACGACAGTTGACCGCCGGGAATCATGATCGCGCCTGCCGTTCGCACCCATCTTTCGAACAGGCCATCGGTCATGGCATGCGCCTGCGCTTTCAACGCATCCGGTGTCAGCCTGTCGCTGGCATCGTTGAAGGGCGGGTTCATAATGACATGATGGAAGCTGTCATCGATCAGGCCGGCGTCGTTGCGGGCCTTCGCGGTCAGGGTCACATCGGCCTCGACAACAGCGACACGGCCGGCGAAGCGGGCATTTTCCGAAAGCGCCAGGCTCTTGCGGGCGAACTCGGCCATTTCCGGCGAGCGCTCGAACAGCACCACCTCCGCCCGTTCAAGCCGCGAGGCCACGGCCATGCCGGCTGCGCCCGCCCCCGCACCGAGATCGGCCACCCTTATGCTGCGGTCATCGGCCACGAGAGCAGCGAGCAACATGGCGTCCATGCCGGAGCGATGGCCCCTGCCCTTCGGCTGGACGATATGGAACCCGCCGCGATGGAAGGCGTCGATGGTTTCGGAAAGGTCATCGGCCATGACGAACCTCAGCCGCGCACTGGGCGCAGCTCGTCGCCGAGGCCGGCATCGATGAGAATACGCCGGGCCTGATCGGCGCGCTCATCCTCGACCATGAAACGACGCGGCAGCATGCCGAGCGAGCCCTCGAGAACACTCATGGCCTGATCCGCGACGAAGCAATGAATCCCGGCGTCCTTCATCAGGCTCTCGGCGAAGGAGAGTAAAACGGGATCATTGGTGCGTATCAGCTCGTGCATAAGCCTTGGGTTTCCTGTCAAATTTGCGAGACGAGACAAATCGCCTCTTGCCGCCTCTTTCGCCCCTTCTTATTGTGCTTTGCAGAAAATGAACAGGAGTCCGGATCGTTGGGCGTCGTGATACCGCTTGAAGAAAGCAAGAATAAACTGGCCTCCATCAAGCCATTGGTGGACCTGACCAAGGCGGATATGGAACGCGTCAACCAGCTCATCCTGTCGAAAGCCGGCTCCGATGTGCAGATGATCCCCGAAGTTGCCGAGCACCTGATCTCTTCCGGCGGCAAGCGCCTGCGGCCGATGCTGACCATCGCCTCGGCCGCGCTTTATGGCTACCAGGGCGACAATCACATCAAGCTCGCCACCTCAGTCGAATTCCTGCACACGGCGACATTGTTGCACGATGACGTGGTGGACGAAAGCGATCTGCGCCGCGGCAAGTCCACGGCCCGCATGATCTGGGGCAACCAGGCAAGCGTCCTTGTCGGTGATTTCCTGCTCGGCCAGGCTTTCCGCATGATGGTCGAGGTCGGCTCGCTCGATGCTCTCGACGTCTTGTCCTCGGCTGCCTGCGTCATCGCCGAAGGCGAAGTGCTGCAGCTCTCCGTCTCCAAGAACATGGAAACGACGGAAGACGATTATCTCTCCGTCATCCGCGCCAAGACGGCGGCGCTGTTTGCCGCCGCCGCCGAAGTCGGACCGATCGTCGCCAATGCCGGCAAGGCCGAGCGCAATGCGCTGAAGTCCTACGGCACCAATCTCGGCCTCGCCTTCCAACTGGTCGACGACGCGCTGGACTACGGCGGCAAGGCCGCCGATCTCGGCAAGAATGTCGGCGACGATTTCCGCGAGGGCAAGATCACGCTTCCGGTCATTCTCGCCTATCGTCGCGGCACCGAAAAAGAGCGCGCTTTCTGGCGCGACGCGATCGAGACCGGCAACAACAGCGACGAGAACCTGGAAAAGGCGTTGGGTCTGATCACCAAATATGGTGCGCTCACCGACACCATCGCCCGTGCCGTTCATTACGGCACCATCGCCCGCGACGCACTGGCGCCGCTACCGGAAACGCCGTGGAAATCCGCGCTCATGGAAGTGATCGATTTCTGCATCGAACGCGTGAACTAATCGCCGCCGGCCGAATTTCTTGCAGGAGCGCTTCAAAAAAGCCATCCTGTTGTGAATCAATTGACACGAACGCGTGCCGCCGGCGCTCTCACCGGCAAATCCCTTGATGAAAGGCTTACTAATGCGGCAGAGACTTGCCATTCGTTTCCTCTCGGGCGCAGCCCTGGCGGCGATCCTCTCGATGGCCGCGTTGAACAGCGCGCGCGCGGTGGATGCCCCGGCAACGCCGGAGGCCAGCGCCCCGGTGACCTTCGATGCGGAAAATGTCGATACCTTCGCAGGCGCCTTCCTTGCTGCCCGTACCGCCGATGTAGACCATGACTATGAGACCGCGATTTCGCTTTATAAAAAGGCGCTGATGATCGAACCGGGCAACCCGGAGATCCGCCAGCGGCTGATGATCTCTTTGCTGCTCAACGGCAATCTCGAAGAGGGTGTGAAGTACGCCAACGAGCTGAAGAACGATCCCTCGGTCGAACGCGTCACCACGATCGTACGCGGCATGGACGCCATCCGCCGGCATGACTACAAGGCCGCGCAGGACATTCTCAAATATGACGGCCCGAACGATCTCGACCGCATGATGGCCGGTCTTCTGCTGGCCTGGGCCCGCGCCGGTTCCAACCATGGCAAGGAAGCGATTGCCATGATCGACAAGATGAAGGGGCCGGATTGGTTCAACATCTTCAAGAATTACCATGCCGGTGCCATTGCCATTACCATTGGCGATACGAAGTCCGCCCGCTCGCACCTGAACGACGCCATTCTCGACAAGGCGGGCGGCGCCACGGCCCCCGACACATTCATGCGCGCCGTGATGGCGCTTGCAGCGCTTGAAGCCAAAGCCGGCGACAAGCAGAAGGCGTTGGATGCCGTTTCGGTCGGCGACAACCTCATCAACAATTACGCGCCACTGAACGCGCTGCGCGACAGCATCAACAAGGGCCAAACGCCGGACCAGCAAGTGACCGACAGCACGCAGGGTGCAGCCTCGGTTCTCTTTACCGTCGGCGCGGCGCTCAACCGCGACGGCGCCGAAGATGTCGTTTCGCTTTATCTACAGATCGCCAATACGCTCGATCCCAAGAGTGCCGACACGCTGGTTCTGCTTGGCGGACTTGCGGAGAAGCAGGAGCAGATGGACCGCGCCATCTCCTTCTACAAGAAGGTGCCTAATACCTCGCCGATGGCCCGCATCTCCGAGCTGCAGCTCGGCCTTGCACTCGCCCAGTCCGGCAAGGTCGACGATGCGCGCAAGCATTTGAAGGCGCTGATCGATTCCGACCCCAACGATATCCGCAGCTACCTCGCCTATGGCAGCGTTCTCTCGGACGCCAAGGACTTCCAGGGCATGGCGGATAATTACGACAAGGCCGCGGAAGTCATCGGCGCCGTGCCGAATCGCGGCGACTGGGCCGTGTTCTTCCAGCGCGGCATCGCCTATGAGCGGCTGAAGAAGTGGGACAAGGCCGAGCCGAATTTCAAGAAGGCGCTGGAGCTGAACCCCGACCAGCCGCAGGTTCTGAACTATCTCGGCTACTCCTGGGTCGATATGAACATGAACCTCGACCAGGGTCTGAACATGATCAAGAAGGCTGTCGATCTGAAGCCGGATGACGGTTACATCGTCGATTCGCTCGGCTGGGCCTATTTCCGCCTCAACCGCTTCGACGATGCCGTGAACGAGCTGGAGCGTGCCGCGCAGTTGAAGGCCGGCGATCCCACGATCAACGACCACCTGGGCGATGCCTATTGGCGCGTCAACCGCAAGCTGGAGGCGGTTTATCAGTGGAACCGCGCTCTGGCCTCCAAGCCCGAGGACGTGGATATTCCGAGGATCAAGGAGAAGATCGCCAACGGTCTGCCGGCGCTCGACAACGATCCAAGGACGGTCGACAAGACCAAGCAGCCTGATCCGGCTCCGGCGGTCACCCCGTCGCCCGATACGACAACGCCGCCGCCAGCCGATAAGAAGTCCTAAGACGTTCGATGACGGTGATCTTTGCGGCTGACGATTTCGACGTCACGGAAGAGGCGCCCGCCAAAATCAATCTGGCCCTGCATGTGACGGGCCGGCGGGCCGATGGGTATCATCTGCTCGACATGCTCGTTACTTTTGCGCGGCATGGCGATTGTTTAGGTTTTCGCGCAAGCGAGCGTGACGAATTCAGCCTGTCCGGGCGCTTCTCCCCTCTTCTTACCGATGGGGATGCCGGCGGCAATCTGGTGCTGAAGGCACGCGATCTGCTGCGGCAGGCGGCTCGTGCCGCGGGTTTCGAAGCGCCGCCCGTCCACATCCATCTCGAAAAGAACCTTCCCGTCGCCTCCGGCATCGGCGGCGGCTCGGCGGATGCGGCGGCGACCCTGCGTGGGCTGGCACGGCTCTGGGACCTCGCCTTGCCTTCCGATGTGGTGAACGCGATTGCACTGAAGCTCGGCGCCGATGTGCCAATGTGCCTGGCCAGCCGCCCGCTGATCGCACGCGGCATCGGCGAAGTGATCGAACTTCTGCCGGACTTTCCATCTTTTGCTATGGTGCTCGGCAATCCCCTCGTCGGCGTTTCGACGCCGGAGGTGTTTCGCATGCTGGCCCGAAAGGACAATCCGCCATTCGTACTCCCCTTGCAGGCAACAAATGGCCGCATGCAATGGATCGAGACCATTGAGGGGTTGCGCAACGATCTGGAGCCGCCGGCACGAATGCTCTGCAACGAAATCGCCACGCTCTCGCAATTGATCGAGAGCCAAGGGGCGCTCGCCACACGCATGTCCGGCTCAGGCGCCACCTGCTTCGGTCTGTTCGATAATCTTGAGCAGGCGACAGCGGCGGCGGCATCGCTTCACAGCTTAAGGCCGGACTGGTATTTCCAGGCGACGGAAACGATCAAGGGAGACGCGTGATGACCGGTTCAAGTGAAGCAAGGTCCTTCATCCCCGTCGGCATCGCGGTGCTGACCGTTTCCGATACGCGCACGCTCGCCGACGACAAGTCCGGCGATACGCTGGTTGCCCGTATCGCGGAAGCCGGTCATAGGTTGGCTGCGCGCGCCATCGTTCCCGACGACAAGGAGCGTATTCGAAGCCAGGTGGAGGCCTGGACGCAGGACGAAACCATCGACGTCGTCATCACCACCGGCGGCACCGGCTTTACCGGCCGCGATGTCACGCCCGAAGCGCTGGAGCCCTTGTTCGAAAAGCGGATGGACGGGTTTTCCGAGGTGTTCCATCGCATCTCCTACGACAAGATCGGCACGGCGACGATCCAGTCGCGTGCAACCGGCGGCGTTGCCAACGCCACCTTCATCTTCGTGCTGCCGGGCTCCCCTGGCGCCTGCAAGGATGCCTGGGACGGCATTTTAAAGGCGCAACTCGACTACCGCCATATGCCCTGCAATTTCGTGGAGATCATGCCGCGGCTCGATGAACATCTAAAGCGCGGTGCCGGCTCAAAATAAGCTGGCGCTTTATACCTTCGATCCAGGCAAGGCAGGAATTGATTCCCAATTCTGACCCGTGAGGATCACGCAGCTTCGGCCGGAGACACCGGTGATCATCATTGTCCAACTGCCGCTTTCAGCAGCGAAGACCTCGATAATATTCCTCGGATCGAGCTGACCAATGGCCGAGAGCTTTTCGGAATAGTGCGCTTCCAGAAAAGCGACCATATCGGCGCGTTCAGCGCATGCGAACATCGCTTGCGAAGCTGCAGTACTCGGATGAAGGATTGCCGTTGCCACAAGGGCCGTTCCGATGAGGCGGCAGAGCATCGTGCGTCCCATGACGCACCTCCTTTCGCCGGAAATCCGGCGGAAGAGGAGAGTTCCGCTGACCTGCTCTGCCGCATACCGGCATCTTCATGGTCGGCCGCCTGACGCGACACGCGAGACGTGCCGCCATATGAAAATTATGACAGAAATTCTCTTATTTTCAAATGGAATCTGGATTGATTACAATGCGCTACCTTGCCGCGCGTGCGACCCAAGAGGGAATTAGCTCGCTCGACAGTTGGCGGCTCTTTTGCCCCCTGGCGAATTCGGCAAGCCGCATGCCCGTTTTGGCGGCGGCGATGGCCTGTCGCTTGGAGAGGAGCAAACCCAGTTCCAGAGGCGGCAGGCTGCGGCCGATGCGCTGGAACAAAGGCCGTCGATAACCCCGCGACGCGGTGAAGCGCGCCGGCACCTTATTCAGCGAGACATATTCGGCAATCTCATCGATCCAGCCGGCTTGCGGGCGGGCGCCGGGCTCGACGAAAAGCAGCCATTCGCCGCGCGCCGAATGCAGTATGTCTTTGATATCCCACTTCGAATAGAAACGGCAGCCGGCAGCGTCGGCCACATGCGAGGTGCCGTCACGCGAGCCATGATCGAGCACGACGACGTCGCACACCAAACCTTCGATCGCGCCGGCTACCAGGGCCGCCAATGTCTGCGCCAGCTCAGGTTCCTGATCCTGGCATTCGATGATTACTGTCAACATTGCCCATTTATAAAGCGCCGCACAATTTATTGCCAGCGCATAACCCCTTAAACCCGAAGGTTTAGATATGGCTTATACGCAGGTCCAAAATGCCACCGGGACCTCTGCTCGTCGGCATGGAAACGC
The DNA here is from genome assembly GCF_054114205.1 of Rhizobium sp. LEGMi-198b. Taxonomy (NCBI): domain Bacteria; kingdom Pseudomonadati; phylum Pseudomonadota; class Alphaproteobacteria; order Hyphomicrobiales; family Rhizobiaceae; genus Rhizobium; species Rhizobium sp. LEGMi-198b. Next base: position 665,756 of record NZ_JBSYVH010000001.1, read on the forward strand.
CGCGCGGCGGAGCGTAATCGCGCATTTTGTTCTTGCAATGTTCTCGTTTGTCGGATAGGAATTTAATCATCTTAGACGCGGCATGCGATGCCATGAACCGCCCCGGAGTTACCGATGAACGAGCAGTCCCTTGCAGGGCAGGTCGCATTTGCGCCTGCCAATACGGCAGATGTTGCCAATGCTTTGATCGCCGACACCGGTCTCAGAGTCGAGATCGACCGCCGGCGCGGTCGCGGCGCCGGGCTGAACCCGAGCGGCCGATTCGAACCGCTGCGACGTGAGACATTCGATGACGGCTGGCAAACGCTCGAAGAACTGCCGCCTTTCAAAACCGAAGTCCAGGTGGAGAAGCCGCGTACGGCAATCACACGCAACGAATCGCCCGATATATCCTTCGATCGTTCCATCAATCCCTATCGTGGCTGTGAGCATGGCTGCATCTATTGTTTCGCACGGCCGACGCATGCCTATATGGGTCTGTCGGCGGGACTCGATTTCGAATCGAAGCTCTTCGCCAAGCCGGACGCGGCGCGGCTTCTGGAACGGGAGCTGGCCAAGCCCGGCTACAAGCCGCGCGTCATCGCCATCGGCACCAATACCGATCCCTATCAGCCGATCGAGAAGGAATGGCGCATCATGCGGCAGATTCTCGAAGTGCTGAACAAGGCAAACCATCCGGTTGCGATCGTCACCAAGTCAGCGCTGATCATGCGCGATATCGATATTCTCAAAGAGATGGCCGCCAAGAACCTGGTTCGGGTCGGTATTTCCGTGACCACGCTCGACCGCAAGCTGGCGCGTACCATGGAACCGCGCGCGGCGACGCCGCAGCGGCGGCTGGAGGCGATACGGGTGCTCAGCGAAGCCGGTATCCAGACGGCAGTCATGGTGGCGCCGATCATTCCGGCGCTCAACGACCACGAAATCGAACGCATTCTCGACGCCAGCAAGGCCGCCGGCGCCATGGAAGCAACCTATGTCATCCTGCGCCTGCCGCTGGAGGTCAGCCCGCTCTTCCGCGACTGGCTGCTGCAGAACTATCCGGATCGCTACCGCCATGTCATGTCGCTGATCCGCTCCATGCGCGGCGGCAAGGATTACGATGCCGAGTTCGGCAAACGCATGAAGGGTGCAGGCCCCTATGCCTGGCAGATCAGCCGCCGTTTCGAAATGGCGACCAAGCGGCTGGAGCTCACCCGCCGCAGTATCGCATTGCGCGACGACCTGTTTGTGCCGCCGGATGGCAGCGGCGTGCAGCTTTCGCTGCTCTGAGCGGTTCAGCTTTCGCGGAATCTTAGAACCGCTCTATCTTTTTGTTTTTTCGCAATTCCGGACGGAAAGCGGCTCACGCACTTTTCCTGGAATTGCTCTGACTCTTTCCCGCGGGTTTCCCTGCCCGCCGGAAGAGCCCCCTGGTTCGCCGCCTTGATCCACCGGGGGCTTGCAGGAGATCGGATGGTGTGCGAGCTTGCCGCATGCCACGCAGCACACCATCCGATTCTCCCATGCTTTTCGAAGAGGGCCCGATCGTTCCAACCTTCGAGTTGGAGCTGATTGCCCGCCGCGCTGGACACTGGCCTGTCGCAGGTGCCGATGAAGCCGGGCGCGGGCCTCTTGCAGGTCCAGTCGTCGCGGCCGCAGTCATTCTCGATCCGGAACGCATTCCCGAGGGATTGAACGATTCCAAGCAGCTTTCGGCCATCAGGCGCGAGGCACTGTTTGTCGAAATCCTCTCGACCGCGACCGTCTCCATTGCTTCTTCGAGCGCGGCGCGTATCGATATCACCGATATTCGCAAGGCGAGCCTCGACGCCATGCGCCGTGCCATCTGCAGCCTGGCCGTGCCGGCAAGCTACGTGCTGACGGATGGGTTGGATGTGCCCGGCGGCCTCGCTTGCCCGGGAAAAGCCGTGGTCAAGGGCGATGCCCGCTCCTTTTCCATTGCCGCAGCCTCGATCGTCGCCAAGGTGACGCGCGACCGGATGATGGCCCGCGCCGGAGATGTCTTCCCCGCATACGGCTTTGCCGCCCATGTCGGCTACGGGACGCCTGAGCACCGCGCCGGCATCGAGAAGCACGGCCCCTGCTCGCTACATCGCATGAGTTTCCGGCCGCTCCGACGCGATGAGGCCTGACGCCAGCTCTGCTTATCCTGCAAGGCCGGCTGCAATCTCGCTTCGGTGCTCGCTGATATAGGCAACATCGCGCCGGTAGATATCAGCATGGCCATCTTCAATGTTGCGACGATATCTTTCCACACCATTGGCCGCCTCGCTTTCCATGAAGCCGACCAAGGCATTTAGACGGTCAATGATCATCCCTGGCAAGGCCGATCGTTGCTCCGAGGGCAAGCCGTAGGCATCAAGGAAACTGCGAGCGCGGAGGATCTGCGTATCGAGCTCGCCGAGATCCTTGACCTCGTCGCCAGCGGACAGAGGCGCCCAGCGATAGATGGCGTAAGCGAGATCCCAGCAACGCGGGCCGGGATGGGCCGTCTCGAAGTCGATGATGCCAGTCACCTCGCTGCCGGTGAGAACAATATTATAGGGCGCGAAATCGCCATGGCAGATCACCTCGAACGGCGGCCGCGGCGACAATTGCCATTTCTGGTCCTCCAGCATCGGCCGCATCAACAGAGCGGTGCAATCGTGATAGCGCCGCAGCAGGCGCGCCGCGGACTGCAGAGCTTCCATCGACCTCATATTCTCATTGTCGTCCAAGTCACCCGTCTCACCTGGGAGAAAGCTCACTCTTTCCCACGCCGCGTCATATCCGGCTGATAATGGCGCATTGGCAAAGCCATGGGTGTGAAGTGTGGTGAGAAGGGCGTGAACACTCGCTGTCCAAGGACGAGTCCGCCGATAGATGAGATCACCCTGGCGAAATGGTCCCTCGCCACTCTCCCCGTTCGGTATCACCATTTCTCCCCCTAAAACGAGGTCGAAATCTAATTTAGATCCGGAGCTATCGTCAAATGTCACCGTCGCCGAGCGATACCTTTAAAAACAAAAAGCCCAGCCGAAGCCGGGCTTTTCCAAAGATCGATTGCTTGCGCGCTCAGTTCAACCGCGACTTCACTTCGCCAACGGCGTTGCTGAAGAGTTCGGATTGAACCTGGCCGTCGGCCTTCTTGGCGAGCACGGATTCAGCAGCAGCGATGGCCAGATCGACGGCGGCGGAACGGACCGCCTTCATCGCATCGGCTTCCGCCTGCTTGATCTTCTGCTCGGAAAGCGCCGTACGGTTGGCGACGAATTCCTCCGTCTTCTTGCGAGCTTCCGTCGTCAGCATTTCAGCTTCGCGTTCGGCGGCCGCAACGATATGGGCTGCCTCGGCTTCGGCTTCCTTCCGCTTGCGCTGGTATTCAGCCAGAAGATGCTGGGCTTCTTCACGCAGGCGCTTGGCTTCAGCCAGATCGTTACGGATCTGATCGGCGCGGTCGTCCAGCGACTTGGCCATCATGCCCGGCACCTTCAGATAGACGATGAGGCCGAGGAAGATGATGAGAGCGACGAAGGCAAAGAAAGTTTCGTCGAGACCGAATTCCATGGATCAACCCTCCCGCTTGGCGGATGCTTCGGCGACAGCCGAAGCGACGTCTGCCTGGCCGGCGACGTTGCCGACGAGCTGCTCGACAACGGCAGCGGCCGTTTCTTCAGCAATGGCGCCGACATCGCCGAAGGCTTTCGCCTTGATCTCGCTGATACGGACCTCAGCGGCCTTCAGCTTTTCCGAAAGGCTTGCTTCGATCGCCTTGCGATCTTCCTCAGCCTTTGCCTTGGCGGCGTCGCGGGCGGTGGCGCCGATCGAATTTGCCTTGGCGCGCGCTGCGGCCAATTCGCTTTCGTAGGTCGCAACGGCAGCATCGGCTTCGGCCTTCAGACGCGAGGCTTCGTCGATGTCCTGGGCGATGCGATCGTGCCGGCTTTCCAGAATGCCGCCGACGCGCGGAATGACGATCTTCTGCATGGCCACGTAGAAGATGACGAAGGTGATCACCAGCCAAAGGAGCTGTGACGGATACGTCGTATGGTCAAACGGCGGGAATACGCCTGCGTGATGGCCCTGATCGGGCGCACCCGTCTCCGTATGCACCGCGCCGGCTGCCGGCGGTGCTTCTTCAGCATATGCCGGGGTCACAAACATGCTCACCTCCAGGTGGTCTGCAAATACAAAGAATCACGGCCCGCTGTCCCGCGAACCGTGATCTATCATGCCGTTGATATCAGACGGCGAAGAGCAGGAGGAGAGCGATGAGCAGCGAGAAGATGCCCAGAGCTTCCGTAACGGCGAAGCCGAATACCAGACGGCCGAACTGGCTGTCAGCGGCAGACGGATTGCGAAGTGCGCCGGACAGGTAGCTGCCGAAGATGTTGCCGAGGCCGAGAGCCGTACCGGCCATACCAAAGCAAGCCAGACCTGCGCCGATGAACTTTGCTGCTTCCGCTTCCATGTTGAACTCCTTTGAAATGGTTGTTGCGGCGAATGACTGACGCCCTGCAGACGTCAATGTCGGTAATCCTTAGTGGCCACCCGGATGGATTGCGTCATTGAGGTACATGCAAGTCAGCACCGCAAAGACGTAAGCCTGGAGGAAGGCGACGAGGAACTCGAGACCGGTCAGGGCGACGGTCATGATCAGGGGAAGAATGGCGCCGCCGATGCCAAGCGCACCAAGGGCTCCGAGCGAGGCAACGAAGCCTGCGAACACCTTAAGCGTGATATGGCCTGCCAGCATGTTGGCGAAAAGACGAACGGAGAGTGAAATGGGCCGCGACAGGAAGGAGATGATTTCGATGATCACCACCAGCGGCAGAAGAATGCCGGGAACGCCCTGCGGCACGAAGAGCTTGAAAAAGCCGAAGCCATGCTTGATGACGCCGTAGAGAATGACCGTCAGGATGACCAGAAGCGCCAGTGCAAACGTGACGATGATTTGGCTGGTGACGGTGAAGAAATAGGGAACCATGCCAAGCAGGTTCGCCGTCAGCACGAACATGAAGAGTGAGAAGACCAGCGGGAAGAACTTCATCCCCTTGGTTCCCGCCCCTTCTTTCAGCATCGAGGCGATGAACTCATAAGACATCTCCGCCACCGACTGGGCGCGGCTCGGAATGACGCTGCGATGCGAGGTGGCGAAATAGAGGAAGCCGGCAGAGATAACTGCCGAGGCAACCATGAACAGCGAAGCATTGGTGAACGAAAAATCAATTCCGCCGATATCGATCGGGATAATCTTGAAGATCAGGAACTGATGGGTAGGTCCGTTTGCCACCGCTTGTTCTCTTTCATTTTCCCGCTCGTCAAAGCGGATGCCTCTCACCAGGAAACTGCACCGTAGCGCCGCTTCCGCCTCATTTCTTATCTAGCCCGTGCTTTTCAAGCATTGGTGTCGCCACCTTGCCTGCAGAGCGCAAAACATTCAGAACGCCGGCACAAAATCCGAGAAGCAGAAGAATAATCATGCCCCACGGCGTCGTGCCGACAAAACGGTCGAAGAAATAGCCCAGAACAGCGCCAACGATGATGGCAGCGATGAATTCACTAGAAAGCTTCATCGCCTGGGCATAGCCTTTGCGGCTCTCCTCGGCGCGAACCTCCCCTCGTTCATCCTCTCCCAACGCAGAACGCTTGCTCGCCAGCTCGGCTTCCAATTGCTCTCGTCGCTTTTCCAGACCTTCGTCGCGGTCATCCGCCATGGTGATGTCCTCCCATTTTCGTTGCGCGCTATCCCATTACCCCGGTCAACGCATAAACGAACGGCAGGTTTCGCCACCTTTTCGGCCCGTTTGAAGTCGCGCGCAACATAGTTTTAGGAAAAAGCATAGTCAAGGCGTAGACGTCATCTGTCCAGCCATAAATTAGCCGAATTAAATCATAATCTTAGGGCGAATATGCGATGCCGGCGTAAAACTGAGCCGAAGAATCCTCTTCAGGCCGGGTTTTTCTGTGACCTTTTTATCGCTCACTGGGCCGGATCAGTCCCGCCGCGCAATCGACCGTCAGCTCCAGCCGCCGCCATAGGTCCGATAGAAGATGTGCATGCCGATGCGGCCGACTTTCACCATCTCGGCCGCCCATTTCGGCCGGACGTAGACGGCGTGATAGTGCGTGGCGGAACCGACTTCCGGCAGCCAGATTTTGCCGGCGGTCACGGCCATGGCGACCTGGCGGGCGACCTTCCAATGTTCGGGCGAATTGACCCGATCCTTGACGTTGTCGCAGGCAAAGGAGAACTGGCATGCATTACGCCAATCGTCGTTCTGATAGACGACGCCGCAAATGGTTTTCGGATAGGCTGGGTTGCGGACGCGGTTGAGGATGACCTGCGCGACGGCCGCCTGCCCCTTCACCGATTCCCCACGCGCTTCAAAATAGATGCCGGTGGCAAGGCATTGCTGTTCGTCCGAGGAAAAGACCGAGGGCGGCAGAACATTCGCGGCCCAGGCGTGATCCTGAGGACCGATCTGCGGTACGAAACGGCCTGCGTTGTCCTGATCCTTGGCAAGAATCGAATCAAAGGGCGAGACACGGGCGTAGTCCGGTGGCGGCGAGGCATAGGCGGCAGCGAGCACATCGGCATCCTGGCTTGTTACCAGGCTCGCAAGATAGGACGGCACGCTATGGTCCGGCTTCTGCGGCTCCTTTCGATAGAAGGCCGTCGCGATCTGAATTTCCTTGCCGCCGATCTTCGGCTTCAGGAAAGCGGTCTTGTCCTTGGTATCCAGTTCTGGGCGCAACAGCATGCTTTCACGCTGCAGCACGGAACCAGCGGAAAAATCCTTCGGGGGCTGCATCGGCGCGACGGCGACTATCCTGCCCTTCTTGTCCTGGCGATTGATGCGGTCTTCGTCCGGCCTGGGATCGCTGCCCTTTTCTTCCGACCGGAACGCAACGCGGCGGCCATCGGGCAGGACGAGACCGGCGTCGCCAATGGCAGCAGCGGTCGAGGCGTCGCCGAAGGCAAGCTCGGCCTGATGAGTCGAACCTGCCGGTGAATTGGTAATGACCATCCGCCAGTTGCTGCTCCCCCTGTCGATGCCCGCCAGCAGACCGGCAAGATCGGCATAGGCCGCCGTCGACGGAAAGATCAGCCATGCGCAAAGCCCGAAGACGGCTGGCGAAGTCCAGTTTTTCGGCACGAGGCCATACTTGCGGGGGACACGACTCGGACGAGACAATACCGGACTCCAAACGGCACTCGGGATAGGAGCCGAAATAATCTCGCATTAACCTTGATGGATGGTTAATTCTGACCGCCGCTCGGTGATGCATCTATTCATGAACCTACAAGCAAAAGGCCCCGCGGATATCCACGGGGCCTTCGATGCAAGCAAGCTGACTGATCCGCGTCAGATGATGACGTGCGAGCCCAATTCGACGACGCGGTTGGCCGGCAGGCGGAAATAGTCCGAGGGGTCGGTCGCGGCATTGGCGAGGGCGATGTAGAGCCGGTCCTGCCAATGCGGCATGCCCGACTTGGCGTCCGGAACCAGCTTGCGGCGGCCGAGATAGAAGGAGGTCGACATGATATCGAACTTCAGTCCGGTCTTGCGCAGGGTCGCCAGCGCCTGCGAAACATTTTGCGATTCCATGAAGCCGAAGCGCAGCTCGACGCGCGAGAAGCGGTCGGAGACTTTCTCGACCGAGTAGCGGTCCTCCTGTACGACGCGCGGCTTGTTGATGGTCCGGATCGTCAGGATGACGTTCTTGTCGTGCAGGACGTGATTGTGCTTCAGATTGTGCAACAGCGCCGCCGGTGCCGATTCCGGATCGCTGGTGAGGAAGATCGCCGTTCCCGGGACATGTGCCGGCGAGTGGTCGCTCTTGCGCTCGATCGAGCTGACGAAGGACGACAACGGAATATCCGTATGTCGCGTCTTCTCCATCAGGATCGCCGTACCGCGGCGCCAGGTCCACATGATCACTGTGAAGGCGGTCGCGATCAGCACCGGAACATAGCCGCCGTCGTGAATCTTCAAAAGGTTGGCGCCCAGGAAGACGAATTCCAGCAACAGCAGCGGCGCCAGCACGCCCACCGCCATTGGCAGCGTCCAGTTCCAGCGAACACGCACGAATTCGAAGGCCATGATCGAGGTGACGACCATCGCACCGGTCACCGAGATGCCGTAGGCCGTCGCCAGCGCATCCGAGGTCTTGAAGCTCAACACCAGGAAGATGACGCCGAAGAACAGTACGGTGTTAACCGACGGCAGGAAAATCTGGCCAGTATTGGTCTCGGAGGTGATGAGGATTTCCATGCGCGGCAGGAAGCCGAGGTGAATGGCCTGCCGCGTGAGCGAGAAGGCGCCGGTGATGACAGCCTGACTGGCGATGATCGTCGCCAGGGTGGCGAGAATGACCACTGGCAGGATCGCCCAATGCGGATACATCAAGAAGAACGGGTCGGACATGGCGAGCGGCTGGCGCAGCACCAAGGCACCCTGCCCCAGATAATTCAGCGTCAACGACGGAAACACCAGGGCAAACCAGGCCCATTGGATCGGACGGCGGCCGAAATGCCCTAGATCGGCGTAAAGTGCCTCCGCGCCGGTGACGGTCAGGAAGACCGCGCCAAGCACGACGACACCGAGAAAACCCTCGTTGATCAGGAAGTTGATCGCATACCAGGGATTCAAAGCGGCCAGAATGCCGAAATCATCCGAGATATGCATGATGCCGACAGCGCCCATGACGATGAACCAGAGCGCCGTGATCGGGCCGAAGAAGCGCGCGACCGCGCCGGTGCCATGCGACTGGATCGCGAAGAGCAACGCCAGGATCGCGACCGAGATCGGCACGATGTAGTCCGCCAGCCTTGGCGTCACCAATTTCAGACCTTCGACAGCCGAAAGAACCGACAGCGCCGGCGTGATCATTGCGTCGCCAAGGAAGAGCGCCGCCCCCAGCAGGCCCAACAGCATCAGAACGGCGGTGTGGCCATTCGCCGTCTTCATCAGCAGCGCCAAGAGCGACAGCGTGCCGCCTTCGCCATCATTGTCCGCTCGCAGCAGAAAAAGGACATATTTGATGGTGACGATGATGGTGAGCGCCCAGAACATCAGCGAAACGAGGCTGATGACTTCGCCGCGCGTCAGGCCATCGGCGGCTACCGGTTTCAGCGCCTCGCGAAAGGCGTAAAGCGGGCTCGTACCGATATCACCATAGACTACGCCAACCGACCCCAAGGCGAGGTAGAAGAGTTTGCGTGGATTCATTTTCCCGTCGGGAGAATGATGGGTTTCGTCAGACATTCAGGATCACTAGACTCTCAGAGCCAGCCTTTCCAGCGAAAAAAGAAAAATGGAACGACGGCAGACACCACCATCAAAAGCAACGATGCCGGATATCCGTAGGCAAAATGCAACTCCGGTATGAACTCGAAGTTCATGCCGTAGACCGAGGCAACAAGCGTCGGCGGCAAGAAGACTACGGAGGCAATCGAGAAAATCTTGATGATGGCGTTCTGCTCGATATTGATCAGGCCGAGCGATGCATCCAGCAGGAAGGTAATGTTACCCGCGACGAAGGACGCATGTTCGGATAGAGATTGCACATCCCGCGAGACATTGCGGCACAATTCCTTGGCCTCTCGGTCCTGCTGCATGGCGGGGATGGTTTGGAGGAAGGTCAAAACCCGCGACAATGAACTCAAGCTGTCGCGCACCTTGCTGACCGCGCGGTGATAGCCTGCAATGTCTTTCAGCTTCTCTTCCAAATAGTTCGACGGACGACGGATTTTTTTCACACGGTCGCCGAACACATGCACCGACAATATATCGATGCTGGAAACCGTCTGTTCAAGGACCTCGGCCGTGCGGTCGACAATGGTTTCCAGAAGTTTCGCCAGAAGCGCGACACCGGTGCGCCGCTCCTGCGGAATGCGCTGCAGCGCTGCAATGAACAGCGCAAAGGATTTCGGCCGCGCGTAGCGGATGGTGATGAGGCGATGACCCGTCAAAATGAAAGCGACATCGGTCAGCGTCGGCAGGTTGGTATCGGCCTTCCACAGCAGCGAAGCCGTCAGGAAAACCGCGCCATCGTCGACATAGAGCCTGCTTGAGGGCTCTATGTCCTTCATATCCTCGCGCGTCGGCACCTCGAGCCCCAGCAGGCGCTCGATGTTCGTCTCTTCTTCACGCGACGGTTCGACCATATCGATCCAGATGGCGTTGTCCGGCAATTGGGCAACGGTCGAAAGATCTGCCAATTCGAAGGACTTGCAATCGGAGCAATAGGCCGTGATCAACGGATCGTCCTCGGCACACAGGCAACGCTATAACCACGGCGCTTTGTGCGCTCCCGCCGCGATTCTGCCGATGGCCTGTGAAAAAAATTCATAAAACTCCGGCCGTATCCCGCCGGTCCGGCCGGGAATGCGTGTCCATGCTCCATTGCGCTGCTGTACCAATCCTTCGTCCGTCATGACAAAGCCGATTGCTCAGGCGAGACGAAGTCACCATTTGGCAGATGGCCGTCATCGGATATGGCCGACCAAATTCTCACCGGCGGCGCATATGCAGCAAAGCTCGCAAAGAATCAAGTCACAACCCCTCTAATGCGCGCTTTCACCGCAGATTCACGATCCCGCGAAGTCATAGCACACGGCGCGGCCAAGGCAATCGTGCCGATCGCCGCACAGGTCACGCCATTGTGAATTATTCGAAGACGATGGAGGGTGCTGCGCGCTGAGGCGTATTGCTGACCTGCGCCCAGACTTTGGCGGCGATATCGCGATAGATGCCGGCGATCGTGCCATTGGGGTCGGAAGCAACCAGCGGCGTGCCTGCATCGGACGTCTCGCGGATGCCCATGGTCAGCGGCACTTCGCCGAGGAAGGGTACACCGATGCGCTCCGCCTCCTTGCGCGCTCCGCCGTGACCGAAGATATCGTAGCGGGCGCCGGTGTCCGGAGCGATGAAGTAGCTCATGTTCTCGACAATGCCGAGAACGGGCACTTCCACCTTCCGGAACATGTTGAGGCCTTTGCGCGCGTCGATCAGCGCCAGATCCTGCGGTGTCGAAACGATGATGGCGCCAGCGAGCGGCACCTGCTGCGCCATGGTAAGCTGCGCGTCGCCGGTACCCGGCGGCATATCGACGACGAGAACGTCAAGCTCGCCCCAGGCGACTTCTCGCAGCATCTGCAGCAGCGCCGACTGTACCATCGGCCCGCGCCAAATCATCGCCGTCTCTTCTTCGACGAGGAAGCCCATGGACATGACCTTGAGGCCGTAATTCTGCATGGGGTTGATGATGCGGCCGTCGATCTGGGTCGGCCGGCCGGAGATTTTCAACAGGCGCGGCATGGAGGGGCCGTAGATGTCGGCATCCAGAATACCGACGCGCAGACCATTGGCGAGCAGACCGAGCGCGAGGTTGACGGCCGTCGTCGACTTGCCGACGCCGCCCTTGCCAGAGGCGACCGCAATGATGGCGCCAATGCCGGGCACGCCGATCTTGCCGGCGCGAGGCGGCTGCTGCGGCGCATGGGCGTGGGAATGGGCATGCGGCTGAGCGGGAGCCGGGCGTGCCGGAGGCGCACCAGCGGCATTGGCCTTCTTGTCCGCCGTCAGCGCGACTAGGGCGCCTTTGACGCCGGGCAATTCCTTGATCACGCGCTCGGCCGCAAGTCGCATCGGTTCCAGCTCCTTGGCGCGCTCTGCCGGAACCGTGATCGAGAAATAGACCTTGTTGTCGGAAATGAAGACATCCGAGACCATGCCGAGCTCAACGATATTGTGCTCCAGGTCGGGGCCGCGAACGGTCCTCAACGTCTCCAGAACCTGTTCCTTGGTGATGTCTGCCATTCCATCCTCACTGCACGATTTCCATCCGGATGGCGGCGCATGGACGCCCACGCAGCAAACGCTCCGGATCTCTTGAGGCTTAAATAGTGGAGTGAGAGAACTTCGCCAAACGAAATTAAAGGGAATATCGACGCAATACTGCCGTTGCGGCCGGCAGGTCCGCCGGGCTTTATAGCCCTACCAGCCGCAACGCTCCCTTGGAGACCAAAATGTCAGCGGCCGCACATAACGCAAAGCTTTGAAAGGAGTAGGGCGAGCGCACGAAAAATCGCTCCTTAAACCCCGTTGATTTTGCGGACGTGCCAAATAAGCAACAGCCGCCACCGATACTGCCGCTGGGAGAAGCAACGACTAAAATATCAGCAGCGGCTGCCCGATCCGCGCGCGTTTATCGGCGCTGTTATCAAAGTCCCCTCTGGACCTCTTCCTATGGAAATGCAGAAAGCGTGCCAGTTTCGCGAAATTAGAAAAATTGTTATTTTTCAGTTCGTTATAGGTTTTCGCAGTCACAGCCTGAAGTCAGTGCGGGATATATCGGCAAATTTTATGTGCAGCGCACAAAATTCACGCAGAAAATTGCCTGGATTTCGCTCGCACTAGCTGCCTGGACTGAACCTCAGCCCGAGGCCGCTGCGGACCGGGATGGTGTCTTATTTTATCAGCCCGACACGCAGCGCCTTGGCGACTGCCTGGGTACGGTTGACGGTATCCAGCTTCTTGGTGGCTCGGTTCAGGTAGTGATTCACCGTATGTTCGGAGAGGCTCAGGATTTCCGCGATTTCGGCGCTGGTCTTGCCGGCCGCCGTCCAGTTCAGGCAATCGATCTCCCGGTCGGTCAGCGCGTCGATGACGCGCACGTCCATATTGCGGATTTCGGCGAGCCTATCGAAGACGTAGATTGCGACATAGCTGAGATCCTTGATCTCTTCCTGGGTAAATGTCTCGCGGTCGCCAGCGAGCGATATCGCGCCACGAAGACCGGATGCGTCATGGGTGGGCAGATAGACGCAGCGCGTCATGCGAAAGCGTTCGAACAGGGCAGCGATGAGTTGCGCCCTGCTATCGTCGCGATTGGTGCCCACCGTTGTCTCGTGAACGAAAGGCAGCGTGGAGCTGCGCAGGCGTCGCAGCACAGGGCTGTTCGCCATCAATCCTTCCTGGTCGTAGGTCGCCAGGAGTTCGGCAGGCCAGTTGTTGATGACCGAATTGCTCTGCAGTTCGAAGGACGTCACCGGCGGCAGGTTCAGAACCATGAAAGCCCGGCAGCGATAGGCTTCAGTCAGCCGCTTCATGAAACGAAAAACATCAAACTGTGTTTTCAGACCGCTAATTTCATTAATGTAATCTTCCCCCCGAGGGGGCTTTCCCGCCTGCACCAATGCTGCCATCATTAGTCTTCTTTACATAAGGGAGGGGCACAACGCGAAAACGCCGCCTCCAGGCCTCCGGGTCACCACATGAACGCCGACAAACCGGCGTTTGATCAATATAATTTTTTAAAATCTCGCCTGCTGCGACACCATCTACTACGGCGCCGGGTGATCGGGCCGCCATTCTCCTCCGGGCATAGCAGCAGGTACCAGGGAGAACGGCAGTTGGTCCGCGATTCTCACAAGCTTCTCAGAATAAACGTGTAAGTTGGCCAAGGTCCAGCGCACGAAAGGCCAAATTGGTGAATTTCACATGACAGCCGAGAAAAACAGGCGCTTTTAGCGTCTTGGACCGAGCCGACTGTGCATGTCCTGCATGATCGCGGCCGCCGCTGCTTTTACCAATGGCGCCCATTCCTGCAATTTTTCCGGCGTAACGCGGTAGGCCGGGCCTGTCACCGAGACGCCGGCCAGCATTTCATTGTCGTCCGAGTGGATCGGCGCGGCGACACAGCATATGCCGCTCTCGTGCTCTTCACGATCAAAAGCACAACCGCACCTCCTGATGGCATCGATATCGGCCCGGAGATCTGCCACGCTGCGATGGGTATGCTCGGTATAGGCGTGAAACGCGAGCCCGGCGACCCGCGCTTCGAAGCTGACATCGTCGAGCGCGGACAAAGCCGCCTTGCCGACGCCGGTGCAATAGGCCGGCGAGGCATTGCCGATCTGCGAATACATCCGCACGGACTGCCGGCCCTCGACCTTGTCGAGATAGATGACTTCGGTGCCGCGCAGGACGCCGAGATGCACCGTTTCCCCGGTCTGCGCCTGCAGCAGACGCAGATGCGGCTCAGCGACGGTCCGAAATTCATTGCGCGCCCAACTGCGTGATGCGAGGCTCAGGAGCCTGATGCCGGGCAGATAGCATCCGTCGCGATCGGTCTCCAGCAGCCCTTCTTCGACGAGGTGAGACAATTGCCTGTGCAGCGTGCCGCGCGGCTGATCGGAGAGAGACAGGATGTCGGTGAAACGCATTGGACGATCGGCCAGCGCCACGAGATCGATGAGCGCCATCAGTTTGCCGAGCGTGCCGGTCTCCCGGCCGCGACGGATTTCCCTCACCTCGCCCTTCTTCGAATTCACGACTGCCTCGCCCGCGTTGATGTACCTCATGTCCTTGACACGACCGCAGGGTAATCGGATAATTCCACATAGTCAAATTGAGTTCCAAATAATGGAACAAACTGTGTTTTTCAATTCCGGGAGGAAAAGAACTTGACCGAGGCACAGGCACAATTTCCCGATCTTAGGGATCGCACCGTTCTCATCACCGGCGGCGGTTCCGGCATCGGCGCTGCACTCGTCGAAGGTTTTGCGCAACAGGGCGCCAAGGTCGCCTTCATCGACATAGCCGAGGAGCCGAGCAAGGCGCTTGCCGACCGGCTTTCGGCGCAATCGGCCCATGCCGTCTCCTTCTATCATGCCGATCTGCGCGACGTCGGCGCCATCAAAAGTGCGGTCGCCGCCGTCGAATCCGATCTCGGCGCCATTCGCGTCCTCGTCAACAACGCTGCCTGGGACGACCGGCACGAGATCGACACCACGACCGAGGAATATTGGGACAACAACCAGGCGATCAACCTCAAGCAGGTTTTCTTCGTCTCGCAGGCGGCAGCGCCGGGCATGCGCGCGGCCGGTGGCGGGGCGATCATCAATTTCTCGTCGATCGTCTTCAAGATGAATCCGCCGCTTCTTTCCGCGTACGCGACCGCAAAGGCAGGTGTCATCGGCCTGACCAAGAGCCTTGCCGGCCGCTTTGGACCGGAAAACATCCGCGTCAACGCCGTTTTGCCGGGCATGGTCGTCACCGAACGGCAGATGGAGCTTTGGCTGACGGAAGAAGGCATCGCCAAAACGGTCGAGCGCCAATGCCTCAAGCATGTTCTGAAGGCTGCCGATCTGGTTGGCCCGACGCTTTTTCTTGCATCCAACTGCTCGGGCAGCATCACCGCGCAGACCATCATTGTAGACGGAGGTATTCTCTAGTGAAAAACCAGGGGTATTTCGATTGAAAAATCAGAGGGATTTTTAAAATGGCGCGGCCCGCATACATAGCAGTCGATTGGGGCACCAGCAGTTTCCGCCTGTGGCTGATCGGCGAAGATGACAGCATTCTCGGCGAGCGCCGCAGCGGCGAAGGCATGACTTCGGCGGCTCAGACGGGCTTTGCCAAGGTGCTGCAGTCGCATCTCGATGCCCTTGCGGCGCCGGAAGACCTTCCGGTCATCGTCTGCGGCATGGCCGGAGCGCGCCAGGGCTGGGTGGAAGCCGGCTATATCGATACGCCGACATCACTCTCCGCCATCCTGACCGGCGCCGTCTCCGTACCCGGTCAATCGCGCGACGTCCGCATTCTGCCGGGCCTTGCGCAACGCGACAGGCAAGCGCCCGACGTCATGCGCGGCGAAGAGACGCAATTGCTCGGCGCGATCGCTGCCGACGTCAAGGGCGAGCAAGTCGTCTGCATGCCCGGCACACATTCGAAATGGGTGCGTGTCGCCGACGGCCAAGTCACCGGTTTTTCGACCTTCATGACCGGCGAGCTCTTCGACGTCATCACCAAACACAGCATCCTGTCCCACGCCGTTGCCGGTGCGGCCGACATGCCCGCGGACAGCGCCGCCTTCGCCTCCGCCATCAAAGCTGCCTTCGACAAGCCGGCCCTCGCCACGAACCTTTTGTTTACCGCCCGCGCCGGCCAGCTTCTGCATGGCCTGACGGCGGCCGGGTCGCAAGCGTTGATCTCGGGCACGCTGATCGGCGCCGAAATCGCCGGCGCTTTGTCGTCTGCTGGGCAAGGGGCCGCGATCACTCTGGTCGCCTCCGGACGCCTGCAGGCGCTTTATGAAGACGCATTCCGCATCCTCTCCCTCACCTATACGACTGTTGATGCCGATGCCGCCGTCCGCCGCGGACTCTCCGCCGCCGCGAAGGCGATCTGGCCGAATGATGAAAGAAAAAGCTGATGACGACCCGCATCCCCTTCCCTGCCATGAAGCGCCCGCTCATCGCCATTCTCCGCGGCATCAAGCCCGAGGAGACGGCTGACATTGTCGGCGCACTGATCGACGCCGGTTTGACGGCGATCGAAATCCCGCTGAACTCGCCGGAACCCTTCCGCTCCATCGAGATCGCCGCCAAGATGGCGCCCGCCGACTGCCTGATCGGCGCCGGCACGGTGCTGACCGTTGAAGATGTCGACCGGCTGGATGCCGCCGGCGGCAAGCTGCTTGTGACGCCGAATGTCGAGCCCGCCGTCATCAGCCGCGCCCGCGACAAGGGCATGGTGACAATGCCGGGCGTGTTCACCGCGACGGAAGCGCTTTCGGCCGCGCGCGCCGGTGCGACGGGGCTTAAATTTTTCCCGGCCGGCGTGCTTGGCGCCTCTGGTATCACCGCCATCCGCGCCGTCTTGCCGCCCGAACTCGTCATCGCGGCGGTCGGCGGCGTTTCGGACAAGAATTTCGCCGATTACATCAAAGCCGGCATCCTGGCTTTCGGTCTCGGCACCAGCCTTTACAAGCCGGGAATGACGACAGCAGAGGTTGCCGAACGCGCCAAGGTGACCATTTACGCCTATGATGCTGCCGTAGGAGCCTGACCATATGACCGACATTCATGATTTCCAGGGCAATATTCTCTGCAACACCGCATCTGTCCTGGGCGAAGGACCGACCTATGATCCCGATACGGATACGGTCTGGTGGTTCAATATCCTCGGCAAGGAGCTGCATGAACTGCATTTGTCGTCGGGCAAGAAGGAAGTTCACCCTCTGCCGATGATGGCGAGCGTGCTCGCCCGCGTCGATGCAGAACGGCAATTGATCGCCACGGAAGAGGGGCTGTTTCTTCGCGATATCAAATCCGGAGAATTGACCTTTTATGCTGCGATCGAGGCGGACAAGCCGGAGAACCGCTCCAATGACGGGCGCACGCATATCTCCGGTTCGTTGTGGATCAGCACGATGGGCAAGCGCGCCGAATTGCAGGCCGGCGCGATCTATCACGTCGCCGGCGGCAAGGTGACGAAGATCTTCGATCAGCTCAGCATTCCGAACTCCATCTGCTTTTCACCCGACGGCACGATCGGCTATTTCACCGATACCCGCCTCAGCCAGTTGATGCGGGTGCTGGTCGATCCGCAGACCGGACTTCCGGTCGGCGAACCGATCGTCATGGTCGACAGCATGGACGACCCAGGCGGTCTCGACGGCTCCGTCTGCGATGCCGACGGCTATATCTGGAACGCCCGCTGGGGCTCCGGTTTCGTCGATCGCTACAGCCCCGACGGCTTGCGCATCGAGCGCTACCGTGTGCCTGCCATGCAGCCCTCTTGCCCGGCCTTCATCGGTCAGAACGGTGATCGCCTCGCCGTGACCACGGCTTGGGAAGGTCTCGACGAAGACGCCCGCTCGATGCAGCCGCAAGCCGGTGCGCTTCTCGAACTCGGTCCCACGGTCAAGGGCGTCTTCGATCCGGTCTACAAGCTTTGATTGTATTTTATTTTCTTCCCGCTCCGAGGGAGATAATGCGGCCGGCAAAACTTTGCCGGCCTGCTTGGGATCACGCCGTCGTCCTGCGTTGAATGCCGCCCGTTCGTCGCTGTAACCGATCTGCAGGATCAATGGCTTCGGTTGCACAAGGCGGCGTCTCCTCCCTTAATTTTTCGCGTTATTTTGGCCCGACCAAAGGCGATTTGCAGCCGTTTCCCGCAACTCTTGCCGGAACTAAACCCTCGTTCGACCATTTTCCTTAACGAACCGGCACGGTGATGGTCAGCCAAAGGAGTGGCGCCGCCCGGGCTGGTGAACATGCCCATCAGAATGGAAGGTAGGTTCACGATGACCGGCAAATTGTTCACTTCCGCTGCTGTTGGCGCAATCTTTGCCACAGCATCGGTTCTTTCGCCGATGGCTTTCGCTCAACAGCAGCCGTCAACCGACAATAATACTGCGCCGATGACGAAGACCGCTCCGGCAACGCCTGACACCACCAAGCCGGCTGTCAAGACGCCGGAAAACGAAGCTAAGGCTCCGGCCCCGGCACCAACGACAAATACGGCTCAGGCCGGATATCTGACCGAGCAGTCGGCCGATCAGATGAGTGCCAAGACCTATATAGGCCAATCGGTCTATAACGGTGAGAATAAAAGCATCGGTAGCATCGACGACCTTATCCTGCAGAAGCAGGGCGGTGTTGTCGCTGCGATCGTTGGCGTGGGCGGTTTCCTTGGCCTCGGCCAGAAGAATGTAGCCGTTCCCTTCGACAAGATCACCGCGACGCAGAACGCCCAGGACGGCAGCATGAAGCTGACGACCACGGAAACGGCTGACTCGCTGAAGGCCGCGCCTGAGTTCAAGACGCTTGCTATGCAGGCTTCTGAGAAGGCCGCAAAGACCCCGGCAACGGCAGCAGTGCCTGGAACGGACACCACGACGACCTCGTCGACGACCAACAAATAACGAAGCTTATCGAGCAACCTTGAAAAAACGGCGGTCTTTACAGGCCGCCGTTTTCGCATCCGTCGCGGCGGTCACGTTCAGACGTGTTCGCGCTCACCGGCAAGTTCATAGTCGTTCTCGTGGAGATATCGCAGCGTCGCGAGACTGTCGGCGGGTTTGCCGTAGTAATAGCCCTGCCCCATGGCGCAACCGAGCGACCGAAGCTTCGCCGCCTCGGCATACTCCTCGATCCCCTCGGCAACCACCTGCAGATCAAGCCCTTCGCACATCGCAAGGATCGCCTTGATGATGTGTTCGGAGGCCCGGTCGGAATTGATGCGCGAGACGAAGGCGCGATCGATCTTCACCTTGTCGAAGATGAAATCGCGCAGGCGGCCGAGGCTGGATTGGCCGGTGCCGAAATCATCCAGCGAGATGCGCACGCCGGCCGCTCTGAGATCGGCGATGATGCGGTTTGCCGTGTCGGCGGAACTCATGACCGCCGTCTCGGTGATTTCCAGTTCCAGGCGATGCGGATCGAAGCCGACGCGGCCGAGAATGGCGAGAATGCTGCTGCTCGTGCCTGGATCCATCAATTGCACGGATGAGAGATTGAAGGAGAGGAAAAGCTCGCGCGGCCACGACAGCGCGGCCTCCGCCGCCTTTCGCAGCAAGGTCTCGGAGAGCGCATCGATGAAACCGCGCTCCTCGGCGAGCGGCACGAAGACCGCGGGCGAGACGAAGCCGAGATCGGCGTCGTTCCAGCGCGCCAACGCTTCGAAACCGACGATCGCATTGCTGGTGAGCGAGACGATCGGCTGGAAATGCACGTCGATGGCATTGGAAATGATGGCATTGCGCAGCGCCTGTTCAAGCTGCGTCGCACGCTTCATCTCCTGGTCGATTTCCTTGGAATAGACGGTGATCTGGCCACGCCCGCGCCGCTTGGAACGATAAAGCGCCGTCTCGGCGCTTTTCAGCAGATCTTCGAATTCCTCGCCGGCGAAGGGATAGATGGCGAAGCCGAAGGAGGCGGAAAGGCGGACGTTGCGGTCGCCGAGATCATAGGGCGCCGACAGCACTTCGCGGATCATCTGCCCGAACTTTTCCGCACCGACGCGCTCAAAGACGAGCGGCAGCACGAAGGCAAATTCGTCACCGTCATGGCGGGTGACGGTGGCGCCGTCGGGGATGCAGGCCTTCAGGCGGTGTGCGACCTGGCAAAGGATCTCGTCGCCGGCTTCGACGCCGAAGAGGTCATTGATTGGCTTGAAGGAATCGAGATTGGCGATACCGATGGTGAAGGGTGCAGGATCGCTCGCGCGCTCGGCGGAAAGCACGCGCGCGCGGTCGCGCATGCGATAGCGGTTCCCCAAGCCGGTCAGCGGATCGGTATAGGCCATCGCCTGCAATTCATTGTGACTGACTGGCGCAAGCGGTATTTCAGCCGATTTCATATTCAGTCCCGACACCTTCCTCCACCCGTGAAAGAGAATGACGGCGAAGTCTTAACAAAGGATGGCGGGACGACAGTCATTCGATGGGAGGAAAATCTATTCATTAGAAGTTATACAAGTATGAAATTTATTTGATTTGAGCTTTGCGGCTGCCGCGCATGTATTTCTGAAACACAGTCTCAAGAATATCCGGGCTGACAGGCTTCATGATGATATCGTCCATACCGGCATCGAAACATTGGTTGCGGTCACGCTCGAAAGCCTGGGTGAGCACGCCGATGATCGGGGTGTGCGATCCGCCCCCTTTCTCCGTGCGGCGGATCAGTCTTGCGGCTTCGAAACCGTTGAGGCCCGGCAGAGAAATATCCATCAGGATCAGTTGCGGGCGGTATTCGCTCCACAGCCGCACCGCCTCGTCGCCGCTGGTGGCGATCATGTAGCGATAACCGAGCCCTTCCAGGATCTGCGAGAAGACGATCTGATTGATATCATTGTCTTCGGCAACAAGGATCTGGAAGCTGCGATCCTCGCCGCCGGTCGCGATCTGCCAATCCTCCGCGCTGCCTTCGAGGGGTTCGCCCGGCTTGCTGAGGATATTGCGGTTGAAGTGCCGTGCGATCAGGAAGGTGAGTTCGGTGGCAAGCTGCGAGCCGTCCAGCGACAGAGCCGGCACATTCTGCCGCTCGGCCAATTCCAGGCCACGGTTTCCAAGCTGGTTGTCGATGATGACAAGATCGATCTTGATGCCCAGTGAGCTTGCGACATCCAGAAATGCCGCCTCCTCGCTTTCATTGTGGACCGAACATGCCTCGAAGCCGTATTTGGCGAGCATCTTCAACGCCGCCGATTCCGCGGCAACATCGCTGGTGACCACGAGAATCTTCCGGCCGGAGAAATTCTCGGGAACGAAGGTCTCCATTGTCGGCGCACGACGCGAGGCGGTCTGAAGTGCTGCCATCGGGACGTAGGCGCGCCGATAGGACCGATTGCTGTTTTCCTTGATCTCCGAGACAAGAGCGAATTCGTCGAAATCCGCGCCGTCTTTCGGCAGGTCCTGGATGGTGGCGACCAGGAAATAGCGGCCGGGCTTACCGATACGCTGTTTCCTGGTGACCACATCGCGCTCTATGCCATCGCGGGCGATCTGCCGCTGGCGCGAGATCGATATTTCGCCGGTTTCAATGACATGCCGGTCGTTCTCCTCGAAGCGGTTGGCAATATCCGTGGGGAAGAGATCGATACCCTTGCGGCCCAGCACTTCATCCGCCGAAGTTTGGTATTTATCGCAGAACGCCTTGTTGACCGCGACGTAAGCCATGTTGCGGTCTTTGACGAAGAGTGGAAACGGCAGGTTATCGAGAATATCCTCGGTGAGTTGCACGCGCTCCATGTCGAGGCGCCATTGCTCCTCCCGCTTCTTCACCTCCGAAATATCCGAGAGGATGCAGACGCCGAGACCCGACGGCAGCCGGCGCTTGACGAAGCGGACCCAACGATCCGCGCCGAAATGTTCCGTCGTCTCAAAACGCTCGCGCCAATGCGAGGCAATCCGCTGCGAGATCCAATCGTCGCGTGTTGATGCCGATTTCGTACGAACATCGTAATGCCGGACGCCACTGTCGAACACAGCGCCGAGAAAATCGCGGAGCCGTGTCGACGGCTGCAGAAATTGCGGCGGAATCGGATAGAAATTCAGGACCTGGCGGCTGGCGAACAGCAGCAGATCGTTCTTGTCATAGATAAGGAAGGCACTGGAGAGCCCATCGCAGACGGCATCGAACAGCGCCGCCTGCAGATTGCCATCAGACGGCACATCTTCGGTCATTGCTGCAAAAGCTGCCTTGTCAATCTCGGCAGTCATTCGTCCGATTCCTACATCTATCCGGTGCTGCGGCACACGGGGCTTGAGAGCGGCGACAGCTCTCGCGGTAAATTTATGGAAATATCATGCTGGCCTGAACACTTGAAACAGGCGGAAGCCGGCTCCTGTACATGACGGCCGCCTGCCTGCCGCCAAAAGCCGAGACGTACGCCGAGCGCGCCACCTGCAATCATTTCAAGTTTTGTGAATGCAACCTGTCATCATTCCCTTAAGCTTTGATTAAATTTCTAAACAAAGTCCTGCTGAATCGGGTGGATGACGAAAGGCAGGCTGCGTTTTCTCTTTCCACCCGGTCACGAATCCACGAAAATGCAGATATGGCCATCAAGCAACTCTCCGAAACCCTGATCAACCAGATCGCCGCCGGCGAAGTCATCGAGCGACCGGCGAGTGCTGCCAAGGAACTGATCGAGAATGCTTTGGACGCCGGCGCGACACGAATTGAGATTGCGACCGCCGGCGGCGGCAAAGCGCTGTTGCGGGTCAGCGACAACGGCGCCGGCATGGAGCAGGCGGATCTGGAGCTGGCAGTCAGGCGGCACTGCACCTCGAAGATATCGGACACGCTGGAGGATATCCGCACGCTCGGTTTCCGCGGCGAGGCCCTGCCCTCTATCGGCTCGGTGGCGAAGTTATCGATCGCCAGCCGGAAGCCCGGCAGCGATGGCGGCGCCGAGATTGCGGTCGCCGGCGGCAGGGTCCTGCACCTGCGTCCGGTAGCGGCCAATCCCGGCACGATCGTCGAGGTGCGCGACCTGTTTTTCGCAACGCCGGCGCGGTTGAAATTCCTGAAGACGGAGAAGGCCGAGGCTGCCGCGATCAGCGAAGTCGTCAAACGTATGGCGATCGCCTTTCCGCAGGTGCGTTTCGTGCTCTCCGGCAGCGACCGCTCGACACTGGAATTTCCGGCCACCGGCGACGATCACCTCGCCCGCATGGCGCAGGTGCTCGGTCACGAGTTCAAGGACAACGCCATCGAGCTCGACGCCCTGCGCGAAGATGTGAGCTTGACCGGCTTTATCGGCGTGCCAACCTTCAATCGCGGCAACTCGGCGCATCAATATGCCTTCGTCAACGGCAGGCCGGTGCAGGACAAGCTGATCCTGTCAGCGATCCGCGGCGCCTATGCCGAGACAATACCTTCCGGGCGCTATCCCGTCGCCGTTCTTTCCATCAGGCTCGACCCGGCTCTGGTCGACGTCAACGTGCATCCGGCGAAATCCGATGTCCGCTTCCGCGATCCGGGCCTGGTGCGCGGCCTGATCGTCGGCGCCATCCGCGAGGCTTTGGCGCGTGAAGGCGATCGGGCCGCAACGACGGGCGCCGACGGCATGCTTCGAGCCTTCAGCCCCGGTCGTTCAGGCTTCCAGCCCGCATGGCGGCCGTCGACACCATCAGCACCATGGACGCCAGAGGCTTCGCCTTCGCGGCCCTATCAGCCCGCGGCAACGAACGGACATGGATTCGGCGAGCGACCTCAGACCGCCTTCGATGGCCTCGCCATGCCGACCGCACGCGCCGAAACCGCCGCACCCATCGAGCCTGCACGGGCGGAGGAGCCGGCTCGGTTCCCCCTCGGTGCGGCCCGGGCGCAATTGCATGAGAACTACATCGTCGCCCAGACCGACGACGGCCTCGTCATTGTCGACCAGCATGCAGCGCATGAGCGGCTGGTGTTCGAGGAAATGCGCAAAGCGCTGCATTCCAAGCGGCTGTCTTCGCAGGTCTTGCTGATCCCGGAGATCGTCGATCTGCCGGAAGAGGATTGCGACCGGCTGATGGTGTTTGCCGACGAGCTTGGCGAACTTGGCCTTGCCATAGAGCGGTTTGGTCCCGGAGCCATTGCGGTGCGTGAGACGCCGGCGATGCTCGGCGAGGTGGATGCTCAAGGGCTGATCCGACAGTTGGCTGATGAGATTGCCGAGTGGGAGACCGCCTCGGGCCTTGCCGCCAAGCTGGAATATGTCGCCGCCACCATGGCCTGCCACGGTTCGGTGCGCTCCGGCCGAAGGCTGAGGCCGGAGGAAATGAACGCGCTGCTCCGTCAAATGGAGGCAACGCCCGGCTCGGGGCAGTGCAATCACGGCCGGCCGACCTATATAGAGTTGAAGCTCTCGGACATCGAACGGTTGTTCGGACGAAGCTGAGAGCAGATACGATCGAAAGAGCTGGAAAAGTCCAGCCTGCCGGGGTATGGCAAACAGATGACAGAGATCGGGGACGGCATCAGATGAATCTTTTTGAGGGACATGGAAACCGCGAGGCGAAGATTCGCTATCTCGACGGCGACTTCCAAATCCTCATGCCCGGCTCCTATGTCGTCTGCGCCATGACCGGCAAGCACATCGCGCTCGATGAGCTGCGCTACTGGAGCGTCGCCCGGCAGGAACCCTATGCCGACGTGATATCTTCGCTGGAAGCCGAAAAGCGCGCTGGCGCGCTTCCGAACCAGAAGCGCTGATCGCTACGATCGCTATTTCAGTTTCCGTCCTTCCCGTAACCGCCGTTCGCGGGCGGCTGCGATCGCGCGGTCGATGATCAAAGCCGGCGCGCGGCGATCGTCGAAGACCATGTCGATCTCGATGACACGGCTCGCCTGTAACAGCTCGTCGGCCCGGCCGTGATGGCCGATCAGGCGGACATAATCCTTGGAGGTGGTGACGATCTCCAGGCCTTCCCGGGCGGCGATATCGAGAATATCGGCTATCTCGTCTTCGCCCAGATGTTCATGATCGCCGAAGGTGCGACTAACGGCGATGCTGCCCCCCAGCGACTCGACCGTGCGGAAAAACTTGGTGGGGTCGGCAATGCCGGCAAAGGCGAGGACATTGCGCCCGCTCAGATCCTCCTGGCCGCGCACCTTGACCGATGCCGCGAAAAACGGCTTTCCAGCCCTCGCCGCCATGCGCACGAGCCGGTCGGCGGCATTGCCTTGGCCGACTTTCAGCAGCGCCGAGGCATAGCGCAACTGTGTCCTCAACGGCGCACGCACCGGCCCACCGGGAACGAGATGGCCATTGCCGATGCCTCTTGTGGCGTCGATGACGACCAGAGCATAGTCGATGGCAAGTTGCGCGCTCTGGAAACCGTCGTCCATGATGATGAGATCGGCGCCTTCGCGCACCAGCCGCTCCGCCCCGTCCGAACGGCGGCGGGAGATCACCGTCAATGCCTCACGGGCAAGCAGCAGCGGCTCGTCGCCGACCGCGGTGGCGTGATGGTGGTCTGGATCGACCACCGTCGTGACATCCAGCGAGCCGCCATAACCACGGCTGAGGAAGCCCGGCTTCAATCCCTTTGCCTTGGCGGCACGGGCTATCGCCAGCGCTGTCGGCGTCTTGCCGGCGCCGCCCACCGTGAAATTGCCAACGCAGATGACGGGTACGGGTACGGAAGCGCGGCGACCATGCGCCATGCGATAGCCGGCGATGCGGCCGTATACAAAGGAAAAGGGCGAAAGCCCCCAAGCGCGCCAATCCGGCTTCCGCCACCAGAACGGCGGTGCTTCCGATACCATAATCTAATCCCGCCTCGCGCCTCTTATGCCCATGCGATATCAGCAAGGCGGCAAGAAAAGGCAGATCGGATGAAAAAGCAAGCCTTCGCCTTGGTTAGACCGGCTGGGCAACGGGCAACAGGCTTTCCAGCTCGGTAATGTCATTGAGGCAATAATCGGAGGCGGCAGCAAGCGATTCACGCGAACCGGTGCCGGTCAACACCCCGATCCTCAAACCCGCACCGGCATTGTGCCCCATGTGCAGATCGTGATTATTGTCGCCGACGACGGCGATTTGCGCGGGGGAAAGCCCCGTCGCCTCGCAGAAACCGAGCACCATGCCGGGCTCTGGCTTGGTTCCGAAACCGCTGTCGTAACCAGCAATATAATCGAGATAATCGAGAAAGCCGAAGCGGCGTGCCGTCTGGCGAATAGAGCGCTCATTGTCGCTGGAGGCAACACCGAGCCTGTAGCCGCGCCCGTGCAGGCGATGGAAGAAACCGGCGAGATCGGTGACCGGCGCGGAGAAGTCGGCGGCGTGCGAAAACAGCGCATCGAGTTTTTCCGTCAGCTCCACCACGTCCATCGCAGAGCCGGCGGCGACAAGGCCTTCCGAAATCTGGCGAGTATTGCCGGCGGCAAGCAGGCTGTCAGGCACGATATGGCCGGTGACCGGGTCCATGCCGCAGGCCAAAAGCAAATGATCGGCAAGTAGGAGGTCACCCTGGGCCGCAATGCTGGCAAGTTCGCGATTAACCGGCAACCAGCTCGCGTCATAGTCGAGCAGCGTGCCGTCCTTGTCAAAGAGAATGCCCTCGATCGCGTCTAGTTTGAGTGACGTCATGTAGTGCCCTTATCCCTGCGCCATCGTCTTCGGCAGCAACCGTGCCTTTACCGTCAGTGGGTTGATGTAGGGTTCCAATCCCTTGATGGTCGCCGCCAGCGCCCCGCGCATCTCGTGCACGGCGGCGTAACCGGCGTCGATCATGCCGCGCCGCGCCGGATCGTTGGTCAGCAGGTAATGCACGCCCCTCGCCAGCATTTCGGTGTCGCGCACCATGCGGGCGCTGCCGCGGCGGGCGAGCAATTGATAGGAGTCGCGGAAATTCTGGACATGACCGCCGGTCAGGATAGCGCAACCCAGCATGGCCGGTTCCAGAGGGTTTTGTCCGCCCTCATTGTACAGCGACTTGCCCATGAAGGCGACTTCGGTCATGCGCAGATAGAGGCCCATTTCGCCGATCGTGTCGCCGAGGAAGACATCGACATCGGGCGACAGCACATCGTTGCGGGTGCGGCGCGCCACTTTCAGTCCCTGCTCGACGAGCATTGCTTCGATCGCGTCGCAACGTTCGGGATGGCGCGGCACTATGATGGTCAATTGGCCGTTATGCTCCTTCAGCGTCTTATGGACGATGGCGGCAGCATTCTCTTCGCCCTCGAAGGTGGAGACGGCAGCCCAGGTCTTGCGCCCGCCGATCTGCTTCATGTAGCGGGCAAGGGTCGGCGCGTCGTAGGGCGGGGCGTCGGTATCCACCTTGAGATTGCCGGACTTGAGCACCTGCCGCGCACCGAGATCGCGATAACGCTCGGCATCAAGATCGGATTGCGCGACGACCAGCGCCAGGTTTTCGAACAGCGCTTCCGAGAGCGACGGATGCTGGCTCCAGCGGGCAAAAGAGCGATCCGACAAGCGGGCATTCACGAGGATCTGCGGGATGCGCCGGCGGCCGAGCTCCATGATGGTCATCGGCCAGATCTCGGATTCGGCGATGATGGTGCAATCAGGCTGCCAATAATCGAGGAAGCGGCTGACGGACGGCTTCAGGTCGAGCGGCACATATTGGTGGATGACCTCGTCGCCAAGGCGCTCCTGGGTCACCTTGGCCGAGGTGATGGTTCCCGTGGTCAGAATAACGTGGATGTCGCGACGGCGAATTTCGCGGATCAGCGGAACGACCGCCGAGGTCTCGCCGACGCTTGCGGCATGAAACCAGACGAGCGGCCCTTGTGGACGATTGGCGCTGGCATAGCCGAAACGCTCCAGCCGACGGGAGCGGTCTTCCTTGCCCTTGGCGGCGCGGACGGTAAGGTAAGTCCCGACAAGGGGATAGACCGCAATCCCGCCAAAGCGGTAGGCACCCAAAGCGAGGCGCGCCCTAGCGCTACTCATCTCGATTGCCTCCGATCCAAGGTGATCGTCATCGATGCCAAATCCCAATTATTTCACGGCCGAATGTTCGGCCGATTCTTCGTTCTGATTGCGTCAAAAATACTACGCCATAGCCGGATTAAAAAACGACGATGCCCGTCCGGACGGGAATATCAAATATTAAATGCGACCTCAGGAGGAAGCCTTGTCCTGCGGATCGAGCAAACGATGCAGATGGACGATGAAATAACGCATGTGAGCGTTGTCGACGGTCTGCTGCGCCTTCGACTTCCAAGCGGTCAGCGCACTCGCATAATCGGGATACATGCCGACAATGTCGAGTTCGTTCAGATTGCGGAATTGTACTTCCTCGAGGTTTTCCAATTCCCCGCCGAAGACGAGGTGCAAGAGCTGCTTTTTGTCGCTGGTATCAGTCATTTTCGTCTCTTTCTGCTGTCGTCCCCCTCCACTCTTCCTGTGCGGGATTTTGACCAAAAGGTCAACCGTTTCGTCTGTGGGAGAGCTGGCGTAGGAATTGCGGCAGCCGTGCCGCCGGAGCGCCGCAGAGTTCGTCATGCGAGACCTCCGCGCGATTGTAGTTGAGCGGATGGCCGAAGAGATCGACCAGCGCCCCGCCTGCCCGCTCCAAAATGAGGTCGGCGGCTGCGAGATCCCAATCATGGGAGTTGCGTTTGACGATCGTCCCTTCCAGCCGGCCGTCGGCCACCATGGCGAGGCGATAGGCGAGCGACGGCACATGCTTTGCCCGTTCGATCGTCTTGCGGAAATCCGGATCGAAGCCGCTCAACATATCCTCACCGGCGGCGAGCCTGTGGATATCGTGTTCCGGCCTGACGGAAACCGCGATCGGTTCGCCGTTCTTCAGCGCCGGGCCATCGGCCGTTGCAACGAACAGCTCCTCCAATGCCGGCGCGTAGAGGACGCCCGCGGTCGGGCGCCCGGCGGTCACCACGGCAACACTGATGCACCAAAGCTCAAGCCCCGACAGAAACCCGCGTGTGCCGTCGATCGGATCGACAACGAAGACGGTCGAATGCGACAGCCGCTCGGCATCGTCGTCGGTCTCTTCCGAAAGCCAGCCATAGTCCGGTCGCGCGGGACGCAGGATGGAGGCAAGCTTCTCGTTGGCCGCGAAATCGGCGGCGCTGACGGGGGAGCGCCCCTCGTTCTTCCACCAGACCTCAGGCGATTGGCGGAAGAAGCTGAGAGCGATATTGCCTGCCTGGCGTGCCGCTTCAACGATCAGATCGAGATCGCTCAATTGGCCGACTGCGTCTCTATCGCTCATTCCGAATTCCAATCTCCGCCTCAGCGCCCAGCCAGCGTCATGCCCTCGATGGCGAGCGTCGGAGCCGCGACGCCGAAATCGCGGTCAATATCGTTTGCCGGCGTCAGGCGCATGAACATGTCCTTGAGGTTGGAGGCGATCGTCACCTCCGACACCGGAAACGTCAATTCGCCATTCTCGATCCAGAAACCGGTAGCGCCCCGGCTGTATTCGCCAGTGATCATATTGACGCCGTGGCCGATCAGTTCGGTGACGTAGAAACCATTGCCGACATTGCGGATCAGCTCTTCCGGCGAAATATCACCAGGCTCCAGCGCCAGATTGGTGGAGGACGGAGAAACGGCCGTGCCGCCACGGGCACCGCGCCCATTCGTTCTGAGACCGCCGATCTCGCGTGCAGCCGACGTGGACAGGAACCAATGCTTCAGCACGCCATCTTCGATCATCACCAGGCGCTTGCCCGAAACGCCTTCGCCATCGAAGGGACGCGAGGCCGGGCCGCGCACGATCAAGGGATCGTCCGTAATCGACAGGCCGGCCTTCAGCACCTGCTCGCCCATCTTGTCGCGCAGGAAACTGGTCTTGCGTGCGACGGATGCGCCGTTGATCGCGCCGGCGATATGACCGACGAAGCCGCGCGCCACGCGCGGATCGAAAACGACCGTCACATCCTTGCCGGTCGGCACCTGGCGCGGATTGATGCGCTTGACCACCCGCTCGCCGGCGCGGCGACCGATATCCTCGGCTGCGTCCAACTCGGCGAAATAAAGGCGGCTGTCGAAATCGTAATCACGCTCCATGCCGGTGCCTTCACCGGCGATGACACTGACGGAGCGGCTGAAGCGCGAACCCATATAATGGCCGGCGAAACCATGGGACGTGGCAAGCACCATGCCGCCCATGCCGGCGGATGCGCCTGCGCCCGAGGAATTGCTCACGCCGGGAACGGCGAGCGCTGCCTCTTCCATCGCAAGGGCTGCCTCGCGCAGTTGAACCGACGAGACCTCGGTCGGATCGAAAAGTTCGAGATCGGGATAGGTCTTGGCAAGATCGGCTTCATCGGCAAGGCAGGCGAACGGATCTTCCGGCGAGACCTTTGCCATGGCGACGGCGCGTTCAGCCAGCGCCTGGAGGTCGAAGCCGGGATTGGCCGAGACGTTGGCGACACGGTTGCCGACAAACACCCTCAGTGAAAAATCGTCGCTTTCGGAGGATTCGGTGCCTTCGACCTTGCCGAGGCGGACGCTGACGGATTGCGCCCGCGAGCGCACGACGACGGCATCGGCCGCATCCGCACCGGCTTTCCGGGCGAGGTCGATCAACTGGCTGGCGCGGGAAAGCAGAGTGGCGGAATCGATTTCTGAAGACATGATTTGGCCTTTCCTTCGCGTTCCATTTATTGTGCACTACATAAAGCATCAAGGGCGGCCACGCCGATTCTTGTCCGAATGTCTTCACGCATGGTTGTTTCTGATGACTATGCGCTGCAACACCGCCTGCCCACAGGAAGAAACAGACGATGTCCGCGCCGAATGCCCTCTTTACCGAAACCCTGATGCTGCTCGGAGGCGCCGTCGTCACGGCGCCGATCTTCAAGAAATTGGGGCTTGGCACCGTACTCGGCTAT
Source organism: Rhizobium sp. LEGMi-198b (assembly GCF_054114205.1). Lineage (NCBI taxonomy): Bacteria > Pseudomonadati > Pseudomonadota > Alphaproteobacteria > Hyphomicrobiales > Rhizobiaceae > Rhizobium > Rhizobium sp. LEGMi-198b. The sequence goes on from NZ_JBSYVH010000001.1 coordinate 696,363, forward strand.
CTCGCCGCCGGCGTCGTCATCGGGCCAGTGCTGCACGGCATCGGCGATGGCGAATCCGTGTTTGCCGTCGCCGAACTCGGCGTCGTCTTCCTACTGTTCATCATCGGCCTGGAGTTGAAACCATCGCGCCTGTGGCAGATGCGGCGCGACATTTTTGGCCTCGGCACGGCGCAGGTGGTCCTGAGCGGACTGGCGCTGACGCTCGCCGCTTATCTCGCTCACATTGCCGGCTGGCGCGGCAGCATCATCGTCGGCTTCGGCTTGGCGCTCTCCTCCACGGCCTTTGCCATGCAGATCCTCGAGCAGGAAGGCGACGTCAACACCAAATACGGCCAGCGTTCCTTTTCCATGCTGTTGCTGCAGGATCTGGCGATCGTGCCGCTGCTTGCCCTGGTCACGGTTCTTGGCGGGCCGACGCAGGCTTCCAATCCGGTCCTGGACCTTGCTATCGCCGTCGGCGCCGTCGCGGCAATGATCATTGCCGGACGTTACCTGCTGACGCCCCTGTTCCAGGTCATCGCCCGCACCGGCGCGCGCGAGGCGATGATCGCCGCCGCCCTGCTCGTCGTCATGGGATCGGCGACGCTGATGCAGCTTGCCGGCCTCTCCATGGCAATGGGGGCCTTTCTCTCCGGCGTGATGCTCGCCGAATCCTCCTATCGCCATGAGCTGGAGGCCGATATCGAGCCTTTCCGCGGCGTGCTGCTCGCCATCTTCTTCATCGCCGTCGGCCTGTCGCTCAAACTGGATGTCATCGCCGACAATTGGGCGCTGATCGTGCTCGCCGTGCCGGTCGTCATGGTCATCAAGGGCGTGATCATCTATGCGCTCTGCCGTGTGACGGGCTCGTCGCATGACGATGCCATCCGCATCGCCTGCCTGCTTCCCCAGGGGGGTGAATTCGGTTTCGTGCTGTTCAGCGCAGCCAGCGTTGGCGGCGGGCTCTTCTCCGCCAGCACGGCCTCATTGCTGATCGCGATCGTAACGCTCTCCATGGCGTTGACGCCGCTCGGCGCAGCGCTTTCGAAGCGCATGCTGACCGGCGATGGGCATGAGGAGCTGGACGAGGATTTCGATGGTGCCGGCTCCGACGTGCTGATGATCGGCTTCTCGCGTTTCGGCCAAATCGCCGCGCAGATCCTGCTGGCCGGCGGCCGCGATGTCACGGTCATCGACTTTTCCGCCGATCGCATCCGCCAGGCCTCCAACTTCGGCTTCCGCATCTATTTCGGCGACGGCACCCGCAAGGATGTGTTGCGTTCGGCCGGCATCGACCGCGCCAAGCTGGTCGTCGTCAGCACGCATCAGCGCGAAATCACCGACAAGATCGTCGAACTCGTGCAGACGGATTATCCGCATGCCCGCATCTTCGTCCGTTCCTACGACCGTATTCACTCGATTGCGCTGCGCAACAAGGGCGTCGATTTCGAGCTGCGCGAAACGCTGGAATCCGGCCTGCTCTTCGGCCGCCGCACGCTGGAAGCCCTCGGTGTCAGCGAAGCCGACGCCTTCGAGATCGGTGAGGATATCCGCAAGCGTGACGAACAGCGGCTGGTGCTGCAGGTCAGCGAAGGATTGCAAGCCGGGCGCGACATGCTCTATTCACGGCCAGTCAGGCCGGAACCGCTGGTCAAACCAAAACGCAGCGCCGATATTTTCAGCAACGACGACGATCTCTCCGTGCCGGCGGAGGAGCCGGAGCGGGCTTAGTTCTTCGCAGTGATCACCCGGTCGAGGGCGAATTTGAGCTCTTCCTTGACGCTGGCGGACATGGCGAGGATATCGCGGGCCTTCAAAAAATCGAGCACGCCGGTGCGGCCGATTGGCGGGCGCAGGAATATCTGCGGTGAAAGCAGCCGCAGCTTCAGCGCGATATTGGACTGCATCGTCAGTTGTCCAGCACCGAACAGGCTCTCGATACGGTTTGGGATATGGGTGCCGTCGCCATCCGGCCCACCGACAACGTCGATGCCGATGATGATGTCGGCAAGTCCGGCCAGATGCTCGTAGGGAACCGGATTCATAATGCCGCCATCGATCATGACGCGGTCGCCGACCTTGACCGGCATGAAGACGGCGGGGATGGCGGCGGAGGCAGCAAGGACCGGGAAAAGCTCGCCTTTTTCGGTCACCACCTCGGTCTGGTCATAATAGTCCGTCGTCACCACCTTCAGCGGAATATGCAGCTCGGAGAAATCTTCCGGAAAGGTTGAAGGCAAGAATGCGCGCAGGATGCGTTCGAGATTGAACTGGCCGATCCGGAAGCTGCGCATGTTCGGGGGTCGCAGGCTCCACATCTTGTTGAGCACAGCCGGGCGGTTGCCGACCGTGGCGAGCGTATAATCGCGGATTTCCGCGCCGCTCATGCCAGCCGCCATGGCGGCGCCCATGATCGAGCCTATGGAAGCGCCGGCGATCGCGACCGGGCGGATGCCGAGTTCATCTAGCGCCTCGATGATATGGATATGGGCAAGTCCGCGGGCACCGCCGCAGCCGAAGGCGACCGCGACGCTCGGCGTGCTGGATGTCGCGAGCGTATAATCGCTCCCAACAAAATCGGCATAATCGCCCATGATCCTCTCCTTCCGCCACTAGGCCTGTCGAGGCTGATAACGGAAGAAATGCATCTTGCTGTCGCCGAAGGTCCGCTCTTCCAGGAAGAGAAAATCCGGCGCGACGGAAACCGTGACGTCGGCGCGTTCCTCGAGGATTGCCAAGGCTCCCGGCACCAGCCAGCCGCCGGCAGCGGCAGCGGCGAAGGCCTTCTCGCCCAGACCCTTGCCATAGGGCGGATCGGCGAAGAGAAAATCGAAAGGCTCCAGATTGCCGACGCTGCCGAGATCGGTGGCGTCCCGCCGCAGCATGCGCGTGCGGCCGTGCAGGCCAAGCGCGTCGATATTTTCCCAAAGCAGGCCACGGCCTTCGACGCTGCTTTCGACAAAAAGCACATGGCGGCAACCGCGCGAAGCGGCTTCGAGCCCGACCGCGCCGGTGCCGGCAAAGACATCCATCATCCGCGTGCCATCGATGGCCTCGGGATAGGCATGGCTCAAGATATTGAAAAGGCTCTCGCGCGTGCGGTCCGCCGTCGGACGAATGTCGTTCGACTTCGGCACCGCAAGCGACCGACCGCGAAATTCACCGCCGACGATCCGCACCGCGCGTCAACCTCTTCCGCCCTTGGGGCCACCTCTGCCGGGGCCGCCACGACCGGGACCGCCGCGACCCGGGCCGCCAGACGGACGGCCTGCGCCACCGGGTTTACCGCCAAAGCCGCGCGAGCCGCCAGGCTTTCCACCCGGTTTGCCGCCAAAGGACTTGCCGCCGCCCGGCTTCTTGCCGAAGGGCTTGCCGGCCGGCCGGTCCCCGTAGGAACGCTCGCCCTGCGGACGGTCACCCATGGGCCGATCACCGCGCGTGGGCCGATCACCACGCGGCGGGCGATCCCCGAACGGGCGATCGCCGCGAGGACGTTCGGAGCGCTGTTCGCCGCCGAAAGACTTGGCCCGCGGACGCTCGTCTCCCTCAGCACGCGGCCGCCGGTCGCCGCGGGGTTTATCGCCATATGGACGATCGCCACGCGGTTTGTCGCCGAAAGAACGCTCTCCACGGGGCGGACGATCTCCGAAGGAGCGTTCGGAACGGCCTTCTCCCTGGAAGGATTTCGTACGGGGGCGATCACCGCCCTCGGGACGCGAGCCGCGTTCACCGCGCGGACGATCGCTAAACGGGCGCTCGCCGCGAGGACGGTCGCCAAACGAACGATCCCCGCGGGCGGGACGGTCGCCCTGCGGCCGATCACCTCGGGGACGATCACCAAAGGTTCGGTCATCCCGGGAGCGCTTGCGATCAAAGCCCTCGTCGTCGCGCGACTTGCGTGATGCGACCTCGCTCGAACGGATCCACTCGCCATCCCCCTCGTCGACGCGGTTGATCCGAACGCGTGGGCCTTCGTCCGGGCGATCGAAGCCGCTACGCTGCGGGCGTTCCACTTCGCCGCGCTTTGCGGCGGTCCTTGCATTCTTGGCAGCCTTTGCAGCAGCCTTTTCGCCGAGCGGACGGGCACCAGGCGCCATCCAGACATTCGCGCTCCGACGCGGACCCAGCGGCTGGCGCTTCGGCCGGTCGTCGTCCTTGTGGCCGGCTTCGCGGCGCCCCTCATCCCGGCGGTCATCGCGCTTGGTGTCGAGACGGCTCAGGGCGCGCTCGCGCTTATCCTCGGGGCGCTCGCGACGCGGGCGCTCTTCCTTGGCCGCGCGAGCAGGCTTCGCCTCCGGCTCATCCTCGGCGGCAACGGCCGAGCTATTGTAAAGCGGCGCGTCGAAATTCGCCTTGGCGTCTTCCACCAGGCGGGGACCGAGCTGATCGCGCAGCGTGCGCCCACGCACTTCCAACACCCTGCCTTCCGGCAGCTCGCCGAGCTGGAATGGGCCGTAGGAGATACGGATCAGGCGGTTGACCTCGAGGCCGAGCGCGCCGAGCACATTCTTGATTTCGCGGTTCTTGCCTTCGCGCAGGCCCATGGTGATCCAGACGTTGGACCCTTGCGTGCGGTCGAGCGTCGCCTCGATCGAGCCGTAAAGCACGCCGTCGACGGCGATGCCTTCCCGCAGCTTGTCCAGCGCTTCCTGATCGATCTCGCCGTGGGCGCGCACGCGATAGCGACGCAGCCAGCCGGTGGTCGGCAGTTCCAGCACGCGGGCAAGGCCGCCGTCGTTGGTCAGCAGAAGCAGGCCTTCGGTGTTGATGTCGAGGCGGCCGATCGACATGACGCGCGGCAGCTCTTCCGGCAGGTTGTCGAAGACGGTCGGACGTCCTTCCGGATCGGCATTGGTGGTCACGAGGCCCGCCGGCTTGTGATAGAGCCACAGGCGCGTGCGCTCGATGCCGCGGATCGGCACGCCATCCACTTCGATCTTGTCGGCGAGCGTCACGTTGACCACCGGCGTATCCAGCAGCACGCCGTTCAGCTTCACACGGCCGTCCATGATCATGCGCTCGATGTCACGGCGCGACGCCACGCCGGCGCGCGCCATCACCTTGGAAATGCGTTCCGCTTTTCCATCCCCGCCTTCTGCCTCTGCCGCCACTTTGGCGGACACAGCCTTCGTCGGCTTGGCGTCATCGCGCGTCTTCGTCTGCTTGTCGCGGGTAAAGGGTTTGGACCCAGGCCGCTTGGGCTTGTCATTCATTGTCATTTGTTGTTTGCCTGAATTTTTAAGGCGTGTTCCTATCAGGTCACGCCCCCGCGGTTAAGTGGAAAATCTTAAATGGTGAATACAAATCACTTCATGGAGCTGGCGCTCGCCGAAGCGCGAAGCGCCGGCGCGCGCGGTGAAGTGCCTATCGGAGCCGTCCTCGTGGTCGACAATGCCGTTGTCACCAAGGCCGGCAACCGCACCCGAGAGCTCAACGACGTCACCGCGCATGCCGAAATCGCCGTGATCCGCATGGCCTGCGAGGCACTCGGCCAAGAGCGGCTGACGGGTGCAGATCTCTATGTAACGCTGGAGCCGTGTACCATGTGCGCGGCCGCCATCTCGTTTGCCCGCATCCGCCGCCTTTATTACGGCGCGGAAGATCCGAAAGGCGGCGGCGTCGATAACGGCGTGCGCTTCTATCGCCAGCCAACCTGTCATCACGCGCCGGAAGTCTATTCGGGCATGGCCGAGCGGGATGCGGCCGACATTCTCAGGGAATTCTTCCAGCAAAAGCGCCTGGAAGACTAGAAAGCGGCGTTTTGACCGCCGCTTCAGCTAGAAAGGCTTATTGGAAAGGCTTCCACCAACTGCTGTTGCTGGACTGCTGCGCGGCCTCGGCGTCCTTCTTGCGCTGCTTTTCCTTCTTGCTCTCGGGGGTGCCGAGATCGTTGAGAGCAGCCTCGTCGGAGACCTGGCGGTATTGCTGCGGCGGATCGATCAGGTAGCGGCGCTGATCGATATAGGTGCCGTCCTGATCCTGGCGCGCGGCCCGATAGGCGGCGGTCTGCTGCGCTTCGCTCACGCGGTTGCGGCCACTGTCGGCCTGAGCGAGCGGAGAGCGATAGTTAACATTGTTCTTGTTCTGATCGGCTTCCTCCGCCAGGCGCTTGCGCGAATCTTCCGGCGATTCCAGCCAGGCCGGATTATCCTTGCTGGCCAGCGACTGCTGCGGCGAAGTCAGGTTTTCCCTGTCGTTCTGGGCCGGAAGCACCAGGCCCGGGCGGTTCGGATATTTTACGCCCTTGTCCTTCGGCGTGGCCGCCGAAACGGATGCGATGTCGCTGATATCATCGAAGAGCTGTTCGCCGGCGGTCTTGTCCGTGCCGTAGCGCGGGCCGCTCATGCAGCCGGACATCAGACCGCAGCCAATCACGAGTGCCGCCAAGCTGACGCCGACACGAATCCTATGTATCGCTCTCATGAATACCCTTCCCAGCTACGCCGGTGCAACTATCGCAGAACCCCATTTCACGGCAACTGCCGCAAAAATCGGGCCATTTTCAGGCAGCTTTTACCGGATGAATGCCTCAAAGGCAATTCACCCGGTAATTTTCTTCAGTTGACAGCCATCAACTCGCGCAGAGCGGCCGCATCACGCGCAGAGACGTCGGGATATTCCGGATCGGAACCGACATCGGTGGTGATGCGCCAGGAGCGGGCGCACTTGCGGCCTTCGGCCAGCTTCGGCACGACACTTACCTTGGCGGCATCATCCAGGCGGAAGGCATCGGCGGGGCCTTCGCCGCCATTGATGGCGATGTCGGAGGTGATGCAGATTTCCGAGAAGTCCTGTCCTTCCAGCACCTTCAGCAGCTCCGGATCGGCAATATAGACGACGGGCGCGGCTTCCAGCGAGGAGCCGATGCGCTTGTCCTTGCGCTCGATTTCGAGAGCTCCGGTGACGACGCTGCGCACTGCGCGGATCTTTCTCCACTTCTCGGCCAGCGCCTCGTTCTTCCATTCGCCGGGAACGGTGACGAACTGTTCGAGATGCACCGAGACCGCCTGTGGATTACGCGACAGCCACGCTTCTTCCGTCGTGAACGGCAGCATCGGCGCCAGCCAGGTCACCATGCAATCGAAGATCGTGCGGATGACGGCAAGCGCTGCACGGCGGCGCAGACTCGACGGCGCATCGCAATAAAGCGCATCCTTGCGGACATCGAAATAGAAAGCCGAAAGCTCGACATTCGAGAAATCGATGAGGGCGCGGGCGATCCGCTTGAAGTCGAAGGCATCGTAGCTTTCGCGCACGAGCTCATCGAGTTCCGCAAGACGGTGCAGCATGAGCTGCTCGAGCTCCGGCATCTCGGCACGGGCGATCACCTCGCCCTTGTCATGTGCGAGCGTTCCGAGCATCCAGCGGATGGTGTTGCGCAGCTTGCGATAGGCATCAATATTGGTCTGGATGATCGTCTTGCCGACGCGCAGATCCTCGGCATAATCCGACGTCATGACCCATAGGCGCAGGATGTCGGCGCCGGCATCCTTCATCACCTCCTGCGGCGAGGTGACATTGCCCTTGGACTTCGACATCTTCTCGCCCTTCTCGTCCATGGTGAAACCATGGGTGAGAACGGTATCGTAAGGCGCGCGGCCGCGCGTCGCGGCGCTTTCGAGCAGCGACGAATGGAACCAGCCGCGATGCTGGTCCGAGCCTTCCAGATAAAGGTCGGCCGGCCATTTCAGGTCCGGACGGTCTTCCAGCGTGAAGGTATGGGTCGAGCCCGAGTCGAACCAGACGTCGAGGATGTCCATGACCTGCGTCCAGGGCTCGTTGGCCTTTTCGCCGAGGAAGCGCTCGCGCGCGCCTTCGGCGAACCAGGCATCGGCGCCTTCCTTTTCGAAAGCGTCGAGGATGCGGGCATCGACACCCTCATCCTGCAGGATTTGACCCTCGTCATCGACGAAGATGCAGATCGGCACGCCCCAGGCGCGCTGGCGCGACAGAACCCAGTCCGGCCGCTGCTCGATCATGGCGCGCAAGCGGTTCTGGCCGGCGGCGGGCACGAAACGCGTATCGTCGATCGCTTTCAGGGCGCGCGAACGCAGCGTCGTGCCGTCAGCAAGGTCCTTGTCCATATAGACGAACCATTGCGGCGTGTTGCGGAAGATGACCGGCTTCTTCGAGCGCCAGGAATGCGGATAGGAATGCTTCAGCCGTCCGCGCGCAAAGAGCGTGTTCGTCTCGATCAATGCCTTGATGACCAGATCGTTGGCATTGCCCTTCTTGCCGTTGTCGTCCATGACGCGGCCGCCGTCGAAGCCGGGGGCGTCGGCCGTGTAGAAGCCGGCATCATCGACCGGGAACGGGATGCGGGAGGAGATCCCACGCGCTTCAATCTGGCGGGCATGGCTCGTCCAGGCGTCGAAGTCCTCGCGGCCATGGCTTGGGGCGGTGTGCACGAAGCCGGTACCGGCATCGTCGGTCACATGATCGCCATCGAGCAACGGAACCTTGAAGTCGTAGCCGAGCGACGCCAACGGATGGGCGCAGATGCTCGCACCAAGCTCATCAGCGGTCACATCGCGCAGGCGCTTGAACTGCAGCTTCGCCTTGGCGAAGGATTCCTCGGCAAGCTTGTCGGCAAAGATCAGCTTTTCGCCTGGGCGCGGACCGAAATCATTGGCGGCTTCCGTCACCTCGTACAGGCCGTAGGAAACCCGCGACGAATAGGAGATCGCCCGGTTGCCGGGGATCGTCCAGGGCGTCGTGGTCCAGATGACGACGAAGGCATCGGCGAACGCCGCCGGACCTTCGACGACCGGGAACTTCACCCAGATCGTATCGCTCTCGACATCGGCATATTCGACTTCGGCTTCCGCCAGCGCCGTACGCTCGACCACCGACCACATGATCGGCTTGGAGCCGCGATAGAGCTGACCGCTGCGGGCGATCTTCAAGAGCTCGCCGGCGATGCGGGATTCGGCGTGGAAGTTCATCGTCAGATAGGGATTGTCGAAATCACCGACGATACCGAGACGGCGGAATTCCTCGGACTGGATCTTGATCCAGCCTGAGGCGAAGTCACGGCATTCCTGGCGGAATTCGTTGACCGGGACTTCGTCCTTGTTCTTGCCCTTCTCGCGGTATTTTTCCTCGATCTTCCATTCGATCGGCAGACCGTGGCAGTCCCAACCCGGAACATAATTGCTGTCATAGCCGCGCATTTGGAACGAGCGGGTGATAACGTCCTTCAGGATCTTGTTCAGCGCGTGGCCGATATGGATGTTGCCGTTGGCATAGGGCGGGCCGTCATGCAGCACGAATTTTTCGCGGCCGGCGGCGGAAGCGCGCAGCTTCTTGTAGAGGTTCATTTCCTGCCAGCGCTTGACGAGCTCCGGCTCCTTCTGCGGCAGGCCGGCGCGCATCGGGAAGTCGGTCTCAGGCAGGTAAAGGGTTTTCGAATAGTCGATCTTTTCAGCGGTATCGGTCATTGTTCTGACAATTGCCTCGGCGTCTCGGGCGTTTTGCGCCGGAAAGGCGCAGCCATATGGGGATTTTTCGGCGGCGGAAAGCGCCTCGGGAACAGGCGCCCAAAACCCGGACCTTCCGGCCGCTTAAAGCGCGCGGAAGGCCGGGCCAATAATTCGTATCGATGGGCTCAGCCGAAATTGGGTCATGGTTGGCGGTTCATAGGCGTTTTTTGCATGGAAAGAAAGAGGGGTCAGCCGCCGCAGGGCATAGAAACCCGCTGATGCTTCCGCCCGCGGCCAATCGGAGCCCGCCCAATCAGGCCCGTGCCGCGTGACAATCAAGAAAAGGCGATGAACCGGTCGATATCCCCGAGCGGGCGGACGCCGGCGAGCAGCGCCCTCGCCTCCTCTTCATCCTTCCTGATCTGCGCCACCAGCGGGTCGAGGCCGTCGAACTTCAGTTCGGGCCGGAGATAGCCGAAGAAGGAGACCGAACAGATCTGGCCATAGAGATCGCCACTGAAATCGAAAACGAAAGTTTCGAGCAGCGGTGCGCCATTGTCGGTCACCGTCGGGCGCCGGCCATAGCTGGCGACGCCATCGCGAATGACGCCATCGGCGGCGCGAAAGCGCACGGCATAGATACCAGCCTTCAGCTCCGCTTCCGGTGGCAGCCGCATATTGGCGGTTGGGAAGCCCAGCGAGCGGCCGAGTTTTTCGCCGCCAATGACCTCTGCCTCGACCGTATAGCGATAGCCGAGCAGACCCGCAGCCTCCGCGACCTCGCCTTCCACCAGCAATGCCCGAATGCGGCTTGACGAAACCACTTCGGCATTTTCATCGCGAAAGGCGTCGATCAGCGTCACGCCGAAGCCGTTCTTGCTGCCGGCATTCATCAGGAAGGCCGGACCGCCCTGGCGGTCATGGCCGAAATGGAAATCGAAGCCGGTGACCACTTCGGAAGCATGCAGCCAGTCGATCAGAATCGAATGGACGAATTCATCGGCGGAACGCTGCGAAAAGGCCCGATCGAAGGGATATTCGATGACGGCGTTGAAGCCGATCGCCTCGAGGAGCCGCGCCTTCAGCGGCGCCGGCGTCAGGCGGAAAACCGGCTGATCGGGCCTGAAGACGGTCCGCGGATGCGGCTCGAAGGTCAGGACCAGCGCCGGCACGCCGCGCTCCCGGGCGATCTCCAGCGCGCGATCGAGCACGGATTGATGGCCGCGATGCACGCCGTCGAAATTACCGATGGCAATGACGCCGCCTTTCAGATTGTCCGGCAGCGGTTCGCGGGTCTCATTGCGATGGAAGACGGTCATCGGCTACCACTCTCCTCAGACAAGGCGCGGCATCCACCACTTCGGCGACGCCTGTTCGCGCGCCAGGAAGGCGCCAAGCGCTGCCTCGTCGGTGTGACCGTCGACGACATATTCGCGGGCATGGATACCATGGCTTATATAAAGAAGATCGAGGCCGTAATCGAGCGCGCCGCGCACATCGGTCGGCATGCCGTCACCGATGGCGACAACGCGCGACATCGGGAATTCGCCGCGCGCTTCGCGGGCGGCTGCGATCGAGGCATCGTAGATCGGCTGATGCGGCTTGCCGGCAATCCGCGTTTCGCCGCCGAGCCGATCGTAATAAGCGGCCATGGCGCCGGCGCAGGGGATCATGCGGTGGCCACGCTCAACGACGAGATCGGGATTGGCGCAGATCAGCGGCACATTACGGGCCGACCAGGCTTTCAGCATGTCGGTATAATCGTCGGGGGTCTCGGTTTCGTCATCGAAGAAGCCGGTGCAGACGATGCTCTCAGCCTCATCGACCTCGACGCGCTCCACGTCCAGCCCTTCGATGATGGCGATATCGCGCTCAGGACCCAGCAGAAATACCTTCTTCGGACCCTCGGCAATCAGGCGGCGAGTAACGTCGCCGGAGGTAACGATGCGGTCATAGGCGCTGTCGGGAACGCCGATCTGGCGCAATTGCTCGACCACTTTCGGCGCCACGCGGGGAGAATTGGTGATGAGGACGACGGTCAGCCCTTCGCCGCGCGCAGCTTCCAGCGCAACCGGCGCGTCCTCATATACCGACACGCCGTTGTGCAGCACGCCCCAGACATCACAGAGCGCGACATCATAAAGTTTGCCGATCTCGCGGAAGCTTTCGATACGCTTGCCCATGCAGTCCTCGTGGTCAAAGAAATCACGGGCTGACATTGCAAACCGGCCGGCAAATTACAAGAGCGGAGCGCAGGTTTTTGCACCGCACATAGACCGCTTCCGATTCATCCGGCGAAGCGCAGCAGGCAACCGGCCAAGGCAGATATGCCGAGTACGGTTGCCACCCCTGCCCGATGACGGAAGACGAGCACAGTGGCGAGAATGAAAAGCAGCAGCGCGGAAACATCAAGCGTAGTCCAGACCGGCCAGGCAATGCCGGCGATCGGAACGTTGGCATAGTCCCCACCCTGAATCTTGACGCGGTGGCTCAAAAGAACGAGCCGCCCGGTATCGGCGAAGAGCACATGCAGGCCGAACCAAACCGACAGATTGGCCATGACGCCAACGATCGCGGCCGTTATCGCGGCGAGAGCCGCCGACAGACCGGCGTGACCGCGCAGCCGCTCGATGAAAGGGGCGCCGGCGAAAATGAAAAGAAAGCTCGGTGCGAACGTCGCCCACGCCGCGAGGCTGGCGCCGAGGAACCCTGCCGTCAAAGGATCGAAGCCGAAGGGATTGCGGAAGCCGGCCATGAAGCCGACGAAACAGAGGACCAATACTAGCGGTCCTGGCGTCGTCTCCGCCAGCGCCAGACCATCCAGCATCTCGCCCGGCCGCAGCCAGGCGTAATGCTGGACAGCGGTCTGCGCGACATAGGCAAGCACGGCATAGGCGCCGCCAAAGGTAACCACTGCCATGCGGGAGAAGAAGGAGAAGATGGCGCCGAAGACATTTGTGCCGCCACTTAGCGTTTCGGCGACAATATCCTTGGGTCCATTTATGACATGGATCAGCAACAGCGGCGCCTGCCAGATCGCCAGCCAGCATAAGAGCGTGACCGCAGCGGTCCGCAGGCGGCCACTTCGCAGCGCTCCGATGCCGATATCGGTAATGGCAAGCCGAGGCAGTCGCGGCCGCCAGTGATCATCATGATAAGCGCGATAGAGAACCCGACCATAACCCGAGAGGCCGGCCAAAAGCACCACCAGCGGAAATGGCAGATCGAAGACGAAAAGCAGAGTGAAGCTTGCGATCGCAACGGCAATATGAAAGCGGGTTTTCAGCGCCCGGCCGCTCAGCCGGATCAGCGCCTGCAGCACGATCGCCAGCACACCGGCCTTAATGCCAAAAAAGACGGTCGCAAGCAGGGTGGTATCGTGAAACAGGGCGTAGAAGGCCGATAGCGCCAGGATGACGGCGAAGCCCGGCACGATGAACAGAAGCCCCGCGATCAGGCCGCCACGGATGCCATGCAGCAGCCAGCCGATATAGGTGGCGAGCTGCTGCGCCTCCGGTCCCGGCAGCAGCATGCAATAGCTCAGTGCATGCAGAAAGCGCTCTTCATCGATCCAACGCTTCTCATCGACGAGGATGCGATGCATCAACGCGATTTGCCCGGCCGGGCCTCCGAAGCTTAATACGCCAACGCGCGCCCATACACGCGTGGCCTCACTGAGGGATGGGGTCGCGGCGAGATCGTCAACCAAAACGGTTTCACTCACGATTTTTTAGCTCCATGCGATACCCAGTCATGCTTTTCCTGCGTCGCGTCGCGCGCCCAGCGATAAAGCGCGTCATAACACAACATCCCTGCATCCAACTGTTCAATATCGTCAGCATACATGCGCGACAATCCGAGCGAGACGGCAAGCAAGCCGGCCGCCTGCGGTTCGAGGTCGAGCCTGTTGGTATCGGCGCCCCTGACGATGCGGGAAAGATGATGAAGCGCCGGGAGTTCGAGCCGGAATTCCTTTACCATCGTATCGAAAGTGCATTCCTCGTCGCGATGGCTCCAAAATACCCCTTCCACGTCGAAGGGCGTCGCGCCGAAATGTTGGGCGACGCCGTCGACTTCCTGAGGCGTGACAAAGAGAAACGACGCGCCGGGATCGACGAAGCGGCGGATCAGCCAGGGGCAGGCGATGCGATCGATCTTCGGCCGGGCGCGGGTCACCCACACGGTCGCACCCGACGCATTGGCCCCAGGCAGAATCGAAACCGGGATCAGCGGCAATCCCGCCGCCCGCCAGGCATCGAGGCCACCATCGAGGATTTCCGCCGCAGTACCGGCCCGCCGCAGCCAGGCGGCGACACCTTCGCTGAGCTTGCCGCCATGCTGACAGAGGCAGACGACATTGCGGCCGCGAAATTCGTTAGCCCAAGCCTGAACGTTCTCATGATCCCGACGTCGCGAGGCCGGCAGCAGATAAGGATCGGCCTCAAAATCATCGGCGTCTCGAACATCGAGTATTGCGGGCGCTTTCGGCGTACCCAGCAGACGAAGAAGCTTTTCGGGAGTGATGGCGTTGAACGAAGTCATGTTACGTCCCTTCCAAAAGAGATGGACGCGAAACTCCGGCATGACGCCTCGTGGGGTATTCGCAAACCCCATATTGAAGATTTTCCGGCAAAAGCTGCGGCAAGTCAACGAAGAGCTGTCCGAAAAAATTCACGGACACATTCTTGACTCGTTTAGCGCCCAATCCTAAATCACCGTCCGCTAGCACTCGCTGAGGCAGAGTGCTAACAAAGCCCCATACGGATCCCCTGCTGATCCGTGAATGTCATTTGATCGAGGGATTAGACAATGGCAAGCACCAATTTCCGCCCCCTTCATGACCGTGTCGTCGTTCGTCGCGTCGAGTCGGAAGAAAAGACCAAGGGTGGCATCATTATTCCGGACACCGCCAAGGAAAAGCCGCAGGAAGGCGAAATCGTCGCCGTCGGTTCTGGCGCCCGCGATGAATCCGGCAAGGTCGTAGCACTCGACGTCAAGGTTGGCGATCGCGTTCTGTTCGGCAAGTGGTCCGGCACCGAAGTCAAGCTCAACGGCGAAGACCTTCTGATCATGAAGGAAGCCGACATCATGGGCATCATCGGCTAATCCAGCCGGTTTCCCCTTTTCCGATAAAGCTGACGGGCCATAAACCCGGACAACGCGAATTCAGGAGTTTCAAACATGGCAGCTAAAGAAGTAAAATTCGGCCGCAGCGCCCGCGAAAAGATGCTTCGTGGCGTCGACATCCTCGCTGACGCAGTGAAGGTCACGCTCGGCCCGAAGGGTCGTAACGTCGTTATCGACAAGTCCTTCGGCGCTCCGCGCATCACCAAGGACGGCGTCACCGTCGCCAAGGAAATCGAACTCGAAGACAAGTTCGAAAACATGGGCGCACAGATGGTCCGCGAAGTTGCTTCGAAGACCAACGACATCGCCGGCGACGGCACGACGACCGCAACCGTTCTTGCCCAGGCCATCGTTCGCGAAGGCGCCAAGGCCGTTGCAGCCGGCATGAACCCGATGGACCTGAAGCGCGGCATCGACCTCGCCGTTGCCGAAGTCGTCAAGGATCTCCAGGCCAAGGCCAAGAAGATCAACACCTCGGAAGAAGTCGCACAGGTCGGCACGATCTCCGCAAACGGCGAAAAGCAGATCGGTCTCGATATTGCTGAAGCCATGCAGAAGGTCGGCAACGAAGGCGTCATCACGGTTGAAGAAGCCAAGACCGCCGAAACCGAACTCGAAGTCGTCGAAGGCATGCAGTTCGACCGCGGCTACCTCAGCCCCTACTTCGTGACCAACCCGGAAAAGATGATCGCCGACCTCGAAGACGCGTTCATCCTCCTGCACGAGAAGAAGCTTTCGAACCTCCAGGCCATGCTCCCGGTTCTCGAAGCTGTCGTGCAGACCGGCAAGCCGCTCCTCATCATCGCTGAAGACGTCGAAGGCGAAGCTCTTGCTACGCTCGTCGTCAACAAGCTGCGCGGTGGTCTGAAGATCGCTGCCGTCAAGGCTCCGGGCTTCGGCGATCGCCGCAAGGCCATGCTGGAAGACATCGCCATCCTGACGGGCGGCACTGTCATCTCCGAAGACCTCGGCATCAAGCTCGAATCTGTCACCCTCGACATGCTCGGCCGCGCCAAGAAGGTTTCGATCTCCAAGGAAAACACCACGATCGTCGACGGTTCGGGCGCTAAGTCCGACATCGAAGGCCGCGTTGCCCAGATCAAGGCCCAGATCGAAGAAACCACCTCCGACTACGACCGCGAAAAGCTGCAGGAACGTCTTGCCAAGCTCGCTGGCGGCGTTGCCGTCATCCGCGTCGGCGGCTCGACAGAAGTCGAAGTCAAGGAAAAGAAGGACCGCATCGACGACGCTCTGAACGCGACGCGCGCGGCTGTTCAGGAAGGCATCGTACCGGGCGGCGGCACGGCTCTGCTGCGCTCCTCCGTCAAGATCACCGCAAAGGGTGAAAACGACGACCAGGAAGCCGGCATCAACATCATCCGCCGTGCTCTGCAGGCTCCTTGCCGCCAGATCGCTGAAAACGCTGGTGATGAAGCCTCCATCGTTGTCGGCAAGATCCTCGACAAGAACGAAGACAACTGGGGCTACAACGCTCAGACGGGCGTCTATGGCGACATGATCTCCATGGGCATCGTCGACCCGGTCAAGGTCGTTCGCACGGCTCTGCAGGACGCAGCTTCGGTTGCTTCGCTGCTGATCACCACCGAAGCCATGATCGCCGAGCTGCCGAAGAAGGACGCTCCGGCTGGCATGCCAGGCGGCATGGGCGGCATGGGCGGCATGGACATGATGTGATAGGGCGTCAGCCCGATCACAGGAATGTCCATAAAGCTTCGCCCATGCATCTTTGATGCTTCAGGCCGCCAAGCGGCCTGAAGTGGCGGCATGGACATGATGTGATAGGGCGTCAGCCTTATTGCGACTGTTCATTCCGGCATCCGGAATTGACGAAGGGCGGCCCTCGGGTCGCCCTTTTCATTTATGATGAACCCGCTGCCGCGCAAGGTTCGACAGATTTTGTAACTGCGCAAATTTACGCAAATTGCCCCATTGCCGTTTTTATAAAAGCTCCTATAAATCGCAGCGCAATGACGTTCGGGGGGACTGTTGCAGAGCACACAAATTTTACTTGATTTCGGCCCGCCTTATCCGCGAGCAGGCACAGTCATAACCTTTTGGATAGATAGTTCAGGTAGAATCATTACTTGAAGTGACTTGAAGCATTCAATTGACGATCCGGAAGCACGCCCGGGGGGATGGGTTCAGCGAGGATGCCTTCGCGATCCGTAGCTGTGCAATATACGGAGCCACGCTCTGATCAATAAGGCATGGAATTCGATTGAAGCGCGCGCAGGGGAACCCGCGCCTCAAGCTGGGGAATATCTTGTTCAAGATCGCCAAAGCCAATCTTGCTGCACCTTTCGCTCCGGGGTCATTGGAGTTCAGTGGACATGACCCTGATCTTCTGGCGCAGTTCTGTGTCTCCGAGGGATGGACCGGTGATTTATCGAGCGGCATCATCAAGCTCGGTCAATGGGGCACCATGCTGCACGGGTTGACTTCGTCCGAATGCGGCCTGTTGAGCCTGATGCATTGCTACGACGCCCATGACCGTGCCCGCATCCTCGACCTGTTCGAGCAGGCAGCAACCGCCTCGTCCAGCTTCTGCTACTCCACCACCGCACTCGGCGTCGGGGGCCACCGCCAACCGATCTTCTGCGTCGGCGAATCCATCGGCACGGAAGGAAAACACGCCGGCAGCATGGTGGGCGTCTTCCTGTTTCCGCGTTTCAAGCTCGAGCCGGGCAGCCAGTTGGCGAGCCGGCAGTAGATCCTAAACGCAAAAGGCCGATCCTTTCGGACCGGCCTTGCATCTTGCGCGGAAACACTCGCGATCAATCCCGTTTCGGGATGTTCAGCCCGCGTTGGCTCGCCGGGCGAGCGATAGCGCGTTCAAGCCAATCCGTGACCGCCGGGAAACTTGCGAAATCGAGAACTTCCCGGCCGCCGTAAAAGACATCGACGCCCCGGACCCACGGGAAAGTGGCAATGTCGGCGATGGTATATTCGTCGCCCATGATCCACTGGCGGCCCTGCAGGCGGCTTTCCAAGACGCTCAACAGGCGCTTGCTTTCATCACGATATCGCTCGACCGGATAGGCGTTGTTGGCGACCTTGTCGGCGGCGAATTTGAAGAAGTGGCCGAACTGTCCGAACATCGGGCCAATGCCGGCCATCTGGAAGAACACCCACTGCAATGTTTCATAGCGCCCGGCCGCATCCCGGGGCATCAGCTTACCTGTCTTTTCGGCGAGATAGACGAGGATGGCACCCGATTCGAACAGGCCGATCGGCTTACCGTCAGGGCCGTTGGGATCGATGATCGCGGGAATGCGGCCGTTGGGATTGAGCGAGACGAATTCCGGCGACTTCTGGTCGTTGGTGCTAAAGGAAATCAGATGTGGCTCATAGGGAAGCCCAAGTTCTTCGAGCGCAATCGATACTTTGACGCCGTTCGGCGTCGGCAGTGAGTAGAGCTGGATAATATCCGAATTGCTGGCAGGCCAGCGCTTGGTAATTGGAAATGAAGACAGATCGGCCATGGGGCTTCCTTCTGAAAATCATGATTTGGCGAATGAATTCGCGCCAACATAGTCGATATGGAGCATATGGGAAGATGTCGACCGCAGGGAGATTGTTCAACAATTGTGAACTAATCGTGCGCACTTGTTTATCTTTCCAATCGCACTAAAATCGCGAATAACGGGTCTCAGAAATTGTCGCTCGCGGCACTCACCACCTTTACAGGAGACCGTCATGTCCAACACCAATAACATCATCATCCTTGTGGCGCGCATCCTGCTCGCCTTCATGTTTATCTTCGCCGGCTTCGGCAAGCTGGCCGATCCGTCAAGCACCGCAGGCATGATTGCCGGCGCCGGCATGCCTGCCGCCACGCTTCTCACCTATCTCGCTGGTGCCTTCGAATTCGTGACCGGCGTCTGCGTTCTCGTCGGCTTCCAGATCCGCATCGTGGGCTGGCTGCTCGCCCTGTTCTGCGTCTTCACCGGCATTGTCTTCCACCTGCCGACCGTCAACGTTCCGGATTTCCCGGCTGCCGCCAATGGCTGGATCAACGGCCTGAACTTCGTCAACTTCCTGAAGAACGTCACGCTCGCTGGCGCCTACATCATGCTCGCCACCAATGGCCCGGGCGCCTATTCGCTCGATGCACGCCGCGGCGCCTACGCAGCCGCCTGATCGCTCAAGGCCTCCCAAGCATCAAAAACCCGCCGGAACTTCCGGCGGGTTTTTTGTATCGTCAAACAGATCGGGAAATATCAAAGCGCGCCGCGCACGACGGCGATGATGCGCTGAACCAAGGGATCGCTCTCATGGCTTTCCTTGCGCGCCCGGACGAGGCAGGCCTCGGAGCGCAAGATGATCCCATCAGACAGAACCTTCAGATGGTTCGCCCGCAAGGTCGAGCCGGTGGAGGTGATGTCGACGATGATGTCGGCCGAACCGGAAGCGGGTGCTCCTTCGGTGGCGCCGAGGCTTTCGACGATGCGATAGAGCTGGATGCCGTGCTGGCTGGAGAAGAACTGCTGCGTCAGCCGCCAATATTTCGTCGCGACCGTCAGCCTGCGACCATGGCGGGCGCGGAAATCGGCGGCGACGTCGCCGAGATCAGCCATGGTATCGACATCGAGCCAGATATCCGGCACCGCGACGACGACATCGGCATGACCGAAACCAAGCCTTGCGCAGAATTCGACACGGCGATCGGCCTCCGCCATGCCTTCGCGCACGAGATCTTCGCCGGTAATGCCGAAATCGACGCTGCCATTGCCGATCTCGCGCGAGATTTCCGAGGCCGACAGGAAAGCGATCTCGACGCCGTCCCAGCCTTCGACACGGCCGCGATAGGAGCGATCATTGCCGACGGCGACGATGGGCATGCCGGCGCGCTCGAAGACCGCCGAGCAATCGTCCTTCATGCGGCCCTTGGAGGGAAGCGCTATGGTGATGGTCATCAGGCGGCCCTCGCAGTTTCGATGCGGTCGAGCCAGAGCGCGAAGCCGACGGCCGGAATATGATCCTTCGCGCCGAGCAGTGTCAGCAGCCGGTCAAAACGGCCGCCGCCGGCGAGCACTGCCGGCGATCCTTCCACCATCACCTCGAAGACGAGGCCGGTGTAATAGTCGAGCGGACGGCCGAAGGCGGCGCGATACTCGATCTGGGCAGCGTTGACGCCGGCCTTGGCAAGGGCCGCAACGCGGGCATCGAAACGCTCAAGCGCAGTTCCGAGCTTCAGCCCGGCCGCATCGGCAAAGCCGGCCAGCGCGGAAGATGCCTCGGCGAGCGGCAGGCGGAGCGACAGGAATTCCTCCAGGACACCGAAAGCGGCATCATCGAGCCGCGTTTCCGAGAGAACCAGCTTTTCGCGAAGACGGCGGGCGATCTCCTGCGGCGAGCGGCTGGCATTGGTGGAATAGCCGGTCGCCTTCATGGTGCTGTCGATATGCTTGACCAGCCCCTGCTCGTCGCCGCGCGTCAGAAAATCAAACACATGCGGATCAAGGCCAGTGACCGGCTGCGGGCTTGCGAGCCGTGCCAGCAGCGTTTGGAGCTGCGTCATATTGCCGAAGGCATGCACCAGGCGCTTCTGCCAGCCGGAGGGCAGACCGAGCGCCTGCACGACGGCCTCGAAAACGGCTTGATCGCCGAGCGTCACCGATAGCGCCCTGCCCGGCACCAGCCGATTGAGAATGCCGATGGCATCACCGATGAGGCGGGCGTCGGCGCCGGCGATATCGCGGTCGCCAAGATCTTCTATTCCCGCCTGATAGAATTCATTGCCGCCTTCGCGGCGCTGGCGGAAGATCTCGCCAAGATAGGAATAGCGCTTCGGCGTACCGGTCGCGGTCTCGATATGACGCAGGCAGACAGGAATGGTGAATTCGGGACGCAGGCAGAGGCTGGCACCGGTCTCGTTCTCCGTCATGAAGATACGGCGGCGCAGGTCTTCGCCCGCCATGTCGAGAAAGGGCTCGGCCGGCTGGATGATCGGCGTATCCACCCGCTCCGTTCCGCGGGCACCGAACTCGGCTAGGAGATCGCCGGCAAAATCTGGGAGGTTGATCAGGGGCATGGGAGTACCTCCTCCTTCTCCCCGGCGGGGAGAAGGGAATAGACGCATCTTCCATCGCCCTTCAACCTCGTGAAGATCGACAGGGCGCGACACAAGAGGTCGTCCCCTCGCCCCGCTTGCGGGGAGAGGGCTAGGGTGAGGGGCAAGGCCGCACACTCAGACATTGCCGGCCGCCCTCTTGCGGTCTTCCGCCTGCGCCGCCAAAATCTCCTGCACCTTGGTCACCAGATCGGCTTCCGGCGCGGTTTCCTGCGCGACGCGGGCCTCGCGCCAGCTCGCATTGTCCTCGATCTCGCCGGAGAGGCGCTTGCCCTCGATCAGATCCTTGAGTTGCACGACACCTTGCGCGCGCTCGTCGCCGCCCTGAATGATGGCGATCGGGCAGCCGCGGCGATCGGCATATTTGAGCTGATTGCCGAACTTCTTCCAATTGCCCTGGAACATCTCGGCGCGGATACCGGCGGCGCGCAATTGCTGAGTCATCCGCTGATAGCGGCCCATCGCCTCGACATCGCCGTCCATGACGGTGACGAGGACGGGGGCGATCACCTCGTCCTGGCCGAGCTTGCCAAGGTTCTTCAAGGCCGTCATCAGGCGCGAGACGCCGATGGAGAAGCCCGTGGCCGGAACCGGTTGCCCCATGAAACGTGAGACGAGTCCGTCATAACGGCCACCGCCGCCAACCGAGCCGAAGACGACCTTTTCGCCCTTTTCATTGGTAACGTCGAACAGGAGCTCGGCTTCGTAGACCGGGCCGGTATAATATTCGAGGCCGCGCACGACGGACGGATCGATCTTGATGCGATCGGAATGATAGCCGGCGCTGGTGACGAGCGAGCCGATCAGGTTCAGCTCCTCGACGCCTTCGCTGCCGTTGGACGTGCCGGCGACAAGCTCAGCAAGCCGGACGGCACTTTCGGCATAATCCTTGATACCGACGAAGAAGAGCACCTTCTCGATTTGGTCGGCGTTCAGCCCGGCACCCTTGGTGAAATCGCCGGACTCGTCCTTGCGGCCCGGCCCGAGCAGCAGCGCAACACCTTCCGGCCCGAACTTGTCGAGCTTATCGATGGCGCGCAGCACGTTCAGCCGCTGGCCCGCCTTGTCGTCGCCGCCGAGACCGATCGCCTCGAGCACGCCATCCAGAACCTTGCGGTTGTTGACGCGGACGACATAGTCGCCGCGCTTAATGCCAAGCGACTCCAGCGTGTCGGCCATCATCATGCACATTTCGGCATCGGCCTGCACGCCCGGCGCGCCGACCGTATCGGCGTCGAACTGCATGAACTGGCGGAAGCGGCCCGGGCCTGGCTTCTCGTTGCGGAAGACATAGCCGGCACGATAGGTGCGGTAGGGAAGCTGGATTTCGTTGAAATTCTCCGCGACATGACGGGCGAGCGGCGCCGTCAGGTCGTAGCGCAGCGACATCCACTGCTCGTCGTCATCCTGAAGCGAGAATACGCCCTCGTTCGGACGATCGCTATCGGGCAGGAACTTGCCGAGCGCATCGGTATATTCGAACAGCGGCGTTTCGACGGGATCGAAACCATAATGCTCATACACGGCCCGGATCTTGGCGGTCATTTCGTTGACGGCGCGAATATCGCTCGCCGAACGATCGACAAAGCCACGCGGCAAGCGGGCCTTGAGCTTCTGCGGTTTCTTTTGTTTATCGCTCATTTGCAGGATAATCCGGTACGGGAACAGTGGCGGTTAACTAGCGGATAGCGCGGGATGCGGCAAGGATTGTGTATGTTCTCATCTGACAAAACTGACAGTGACAGACGGACCTGAAGCATCTATATTTGGGATACACGCATCCCGACTGTTACAGGGACCAACTTTAATGAGCAAGCAGACAGCTATCCGTTTGCCAGATGAGACCTATGAGCGCCTACAGGCTCTGGCCGAACGCACCGGTCGTACAGCAACCTACTATATCCGGCAGGCGATTGAAGCACATCTGCAGGACCTGGAGGACGTGTATTTGGCTGAGCGGGCCATGGAGCGGATTAAGAAGGGCGAAGACGAGATCGTAAGCTCCGAGGAGTTCTGGCGTGGTCTGGACGATTGAGTACGCCCGATCTGCTCGCAAATTCGTTGAAAAACTCGACCCAAAGACACGCAGGAGAATAAGGGACTTTCTGGAAGAGCGTCTTCCGAGCCTGCACGATCCGCGCCAGGTCGGCGACGCTTTGCAAGGTGCAAAACTCGGAAACTATTGGCGTTATCGGGTTGGCGACTATCGGATCATTTGCGATCTGCAGGATAGCCGGCTGGTCGTGTTAGTCGTCGAAATCGGCAACCGTCGCGACATCTATCGTTGAGCGCCCCTTACTGCGGTGTGCGTGGGAATTTGAGCGGACGACCCGGACGTGGAAACCATGCCCTATGCGATCAGCCTGAAATCCACCAACAATACGGCGTTGCCTGTCCTCGATCTCTGGCGGCAGGCCAGCGCCTTTGAAACCGTGCCGTCGATGCAAGGGCTGAACTATCCTCCGCATCTGACCTTTGCCATCTACGAAGATATCTCGCCAGACCGTCTCTGCGAGGCCGTTCGCAAGGCTTTTCACGAGATTCCGGCAATGTCCGTGGAATTCTCAGGCATCCGGCACTTCAGGCATGACGTGCTGGTACTTTGGGCGCGGCCGGTCGATGATAGCGCCTTGCGACACGCCCACGAGGCTGTTCATCGAGAAATCGATCCTATCCTATGTGATGAGCACTATCGTCCCGACCATTGGCAACCTCATTGCACGATCGCGATGAAAATCCCGACGGCATCGGCCGAAACAGTGCTGACCTGGGCTGCGGAAACGCCGGCAAGATTTACCGTGACATTCGATGTTGCCGATTGCGTGAGATACCCTCCCGTCGAGATCCTGAGCGAGGTCAAACTAACGCCTCGATTTTCCGCCGAGATTCCTTGAGCGCAATCAAGCACGGCAAGTAAGTCAGAGAGTGGAGGCGGCTCTATGCCGCTTCTTTCATTGTTCGAGATGCGTACGGCGGAATACAGTATCCAGCCAATCGGAAACGGCTCGGATGCGAACAAGGTGGCGAAGCTCGGCGTGTATGAGCAGCCATATCCCACGCGTCGGCGGGTTTCTGTCGCCGCTATCGACGCGACAAAGCCCATCGACATTGTCGGCCAGAATTTTCGGCAGGAGCGCGCGCCCTAATCCTGCAACAGCAGCCTGAAGCAGAGCTTCGGCATCGTTGACCGCAAGCGGACTGGAACGGCCGGATTTTTCCGCCTGCACTCAATTCATAATATCAGGCAGGCGTGCCGCCAGGAGGTCTATGACCGCACGCATCTTCAACGAGAGCTGCGGCACCTGCGGCCAAACCGCGTAGACATTGACGGCTCGACTGGAAACATTCTTCAGCGCCGGCGTGAGCGTGCCGGCAGCCACGTAGTCACGCACCAGCCAGCAAGGCAGCCACGCGATCCCCATCCCGGACGCCGCCGCGTCGGCAAGGACCTCCAGATCATCGAAGCGCAGACGCGTTTCGGGAAAATAATCGACGGCCGTGCCGTTCTCCTGCAGGAAGGTCCATTTCTTCGTTCGCCCGATCTCGCATAGACGATGAGGTCATGGCCGGCGAGGTCGTCGATGGCCTGCGGCGCACCTCTTGCGGCAAGATAATCCGGCGACGCGCAGAGCGTCATGCGATGAAGGGCGACCTTGCGGGCGGCAAGGCCGGCTTCATCGCGCAGCACGCCGTTGCGAATGGCCAGATCGAACCCCTCCTCAAAGAGATCGACCACCCGATCACTGAAGGAGAGATCCAGTTCGAGCTTGGGATGCATGCGGGCTAGTTCCAGCAGCAGCGGCGCGGCACAGCGGCGGCCAAAGAGGACGGGCATGGAGATGCGCAGGCGCCCCGTGACCTCGCGCTTTCCCGATTCCAGCATGGCCTCGCCCGACTGTATCTCGTCCAGTGCCCGGCGGCAGCGCTCGTAAAAAGCCTGGCCTTCATCTGTCAGGCTCTGCATGCGCGTGGTGCGATGAAACAGGCGAGTGTTCAGGCGCCTCTCCAGTCTTGCGATCGCCTTGCCGATCGCCGAGCGCGACAGATTCATGCGCGCCGCCGCCGCCGAAAAGCCGCCGGCTTCGACTGCCTCCACGAATTCCGGAATGCCGTTGAGCATGTCATTCATGATGATTGCTTCCTCATAGGAACCAGTTAGCGGAATTTATATCGCCACTGACGATCAAGAGGCAACGATATAGTGGCTCCATTGCTTCCAATTCCTCACAGGAGATCATGATGACGAAGATTATGAAGCGCTGGACCCTCGAGACAATCGCCGTCGGCGCCCCCTTGAACCTCACGGAAACAGCGGTTCCCACGCCTGCCCGCGGCGAAGTCCTCGTGCGGGTCAAGGCGGTTTCGCTGAACTATCGCGACAAGCTCGTTCGCGAGACCGGCATGGGCCTGCCAATCCAATTTCCCTTCGTGCCGGCTTCCGACATGACGGGTGTCGTCGAAGCGGTGGGAGACGATGTCACCAGATTTTCGACCGGCGATCGTGTCATTTCGACCTTCCACCCGGGCTGGATCGACGACAAGCCGCTCGGCGATGCCCGCAATCCTCCTTATAAGACGCTTGGCGGCTTCTATCCCGGCGTTCTCTCCGAATATATCGCCGTGCCGCAGGACTGGCTCGTCTCGGCGCCCAAGAGCCTCGATGACGCCGAGGCAAGCACACTGCCTTGCGCCGGTCTGACGGCATGGTTCGCCTTGGTGGAACGCGGCAAGATCAAGCCTGGCGATCGCGTGCTGGTGCAGGGAACCGGTGGCGTGGCGCTGTTCGGCCTGCAGATCGCCGCCGCCCAGGGAGCCGAGGTGTTCGTGACCTCATCAGGGCCGGAGAAGCTGGCACGGGCAAAGGCGCTCGGTGCCCATCACGGCATCGACCGCAATACCAGCGATTGGGTGGAGGAGGTCTATCGCATTACCGACGATCGCGGCATCGACCATATCATTGAAATCGCCGGCGGACCGAACTTCGCTCAGTCGCTGAAGGCGGTGACGCCTCATGGCCGTATTTCCGTCATAGGTGTTCTGGAGGGCTTCGACATTTCCGGTCCGGCGGCGCCGCTGCTTTTGAAGTCTCCCGTCGTGCAAGGCATCAGCGTCGGCCATCGCCGCTCGCTTGAAGATTTCGTACGTGCGGTGGACAGCATCGGCCTGAAGCCCGTCATCGCCCACCGCTATGCTTTCGGCGAGGTTCCGGAGGCCTTCGATCATCTCGATCGCGGTGCCTTCGGCAAGATCGTCATCGAGCTTTGATAGCAGCCGGGCCGCCGCGAAGGGCGGCACGGCCTTCGCAGGATATCAAGCCTTCGGTTCAAAAGGCTGCGGCCGGCGGGCGGCGCCTTGGCGGGGGATCATCCAGCCGGGATATTCCGCAGCCAGCGCGCTGACCTCGTCCAGCTTGGCGAGATCGTCTGCATCGAGCTTCAGCTTGACCGCTGCCAGATTCTGGTCGAGCTGGTCGAGACGCTTGGCGCCGATGATGATGCTGGTGACGAAGGGTTTCGCCAGGATCCAGGCGAGTGCCACGGTCGCGACGCTAGCGCCGTGTTTTTCGGCCACTTCGCGCATGGCGGCAACACAGGCCCAGGCGCGATCCTTGTCGACGGGCGGGAAGTCGAAGCTGGCGCGGCGTCCTTCGCCGTTGCCGGGTGCACCCGGACCATATTTTCCGGAAAGAAGACCGCCGGCAAGCGGCGACCAGACCATCAGCCCAAGCTTCTCCTCAGCCATCAGCGGCACGATTTCGCGCTCCAGATCGCGGCCGGCGATGGAGTAATAGGCCTGCACCGTTTCGAAGCGGGCAAAGCCGCGACGTTCGGAAATGCCGAGTGCCTTGGCGATGCGCCAGGCCTGCCAGTTGGATACGCCGACATAGCGCACCAGTCCGCGAGAAACGAGATCGTCGAGCGCACGCAGCGTCTCATCGATCGGCGTCACCGAATCCGTGGCATGGATCTGATAGAGATCGATGCGATCGGTCTGCAGCCGCTCCAGGCTGGCTTGGACCGAATCCATGATATGGCCGCGCGACGCGCCGCGATCGTTGGGCTTGTCACCCATGACACCGTAGACCTTGGTGGCGATGATGACGTCCTTGCGCGGCACGCCGACATTCTTCAGGGCCTGGCCGAGCAGCTTTTCCGAATTCCCGACGGAATAGACATCAGCGGTGTCGATGAAGTTGACGCCGGCAGCGAGCGAGCTTTCGACGATCTTATCGGCCGTCGCCTGATCGACATCGGCGATGGCACCCCAGGTGCTGTTAGGATTGGCTTCGCCGAAGGTCATCGTACCCAGGCAAAGTTCTGAGACGAACATGCCGGTATTGCCGAGTTGGTTATAACGCATTTGAAGAAATCCCTTGTGATCCGCCGGAAGGCGGCTTCCGGCCGGTGAATTCTTGTCTCTTGGCTATTGACCTCGGCATGACAGCCGCTCATCCGCGCTGCCTTGGGGAGGTCCGGAGAAGGTCATCGAGGAGCGGTCTTGGCGCCGCCGTCATCAAGACAACATCGACATAATGCACCGGAATCCGATTTCAACGCGATACCCGGCACCGATCACGATGCAGTTACCAGCGCTTCACTCTTGCCTCCGTTTCGACGCGCGATAGACTCTCACATCCATTTAATCGGCAAGAGCAAGAATTTCGATGACGCAACGACCCTTGACCACGATCGGCTTCGATGCCGACGACACGCTCTGGCAAAACGAACAATTCTATCGTCTGACGGAACGGCAGTTCATCGAACTGCTTGCCGACTATGCCGAGAGCGAGAATATTTCCCAAAAACTGCTGGAAGCCGAAAAGCGCAACCTGCACCGTTACGGCTTCGGCATCAAAGGTTTCACGCTGTCGATGATCGAGACGGCGATCGAGATCACCAAGGGCGAAGTGCCGACGGCAGTGATCGCACAAATCCTCGATATCGGCCGCATTCTGCTCGCCCATCCCGTCGAAACGCTTCCCAATGTTCGGGAGACATTGGAAGCCCTGACTGGCAATTACCTGCTGGTGCTGATCACCAAAGGCGATCTTTTTGATCAGGAGCGCAAGCTTGCGCAATCGGGCCTCGGCGATCTCTTCGATGCCATCGAAATTGTCTCCGACAAGAATGCCTCCACCTATCGCCGTATTTTCTCCAAGGTCGGTGACGGGCCGGAGCGGGCGATGATGGTCGGCAATTCGCTGAAGTCAGACATCGTGCCCGCGCTCGCCGCCGGCAGCTACGGCGTCTTCGTGCCGCACGAACTTACCTGGGCCTTCGAACACATCGACGAACCGACCGAGGCGCCGAGATTTCGGAAGATTGGACATCTTGGAGAATTACATGGAGTGATCGAGGGGCTGTCCTAATCATCCTTCACCACCCCTTATTTTGCCTTCGGTGGAAACAACACGGGCGCTTGATCGGCCGGCTTGTTCGTTTGTTGTGTGGCCGGCGGGTTGGGATCGATGAGGATTTCGTAGGGTGCGCCGAGGCCGCGGCGGCGGGTGACGCGGGAGTAATAGGGCTTGATCAACCAGGTCGTGTCCTCGTTGACGGTGACATCGGCGACCATGCCGTCTTCATCGGTGCCGAAGAAGGATTCGTCATCATTCGAGGAGAGATCGAAGATCGCCATATAGGCGTATTTGCTCTTCGAGCTGAAGGTGATGCGGACGTGCTGGCCCTTCTTGAGCGGCAGCGTGTAGACCTTGCCTTTGCCAAACTTCGTCCAGCCCGTCAATTTCTCCACGACGGCAGGGAAACCGAGCTTTTCCACGGTTTCGCCGCGATCGAGTTGCGGAAGCGGTGTCTGCTCAGCGCCCTGGGTGCTGTCATCGTCCTGAGTATCCTGCGCATAAGCGGCTTGACCGCCGAGCAGGGCGAACGCGAGCAAGGAAAAGGCAAGCATCACGCGTTTCATGGCCGTACCAATGCACTGCGCATCGCCTCCACCTCTTTCCGGCAATAGCAGCCTTCGATGTGATCGTTGACAAGGCCCATGGCCTGCATGAAGGCATAGACTGTGGTGGGGCCGACGAAAGTCCAGCCGCGTTTCTTCAGATCCTTCGAGATGCGCACCGACACCGGCGTCGTCGGATTGGCGACGAGGGTCGGATAATCGACGAAGGCCGGCCGCTCTTCGGCTGATGGCTCGTGGCTCCAGAAATATCGGGCGAGCGAGCCGAATTCCTGGCGCAGCTCAATGGCGCGGCGGGCATTGTTGATGGTGGAGACGATCTTGCCGCGATGGCGAATGATGCCGGCATCGCCGAGGCAGCGTTCGATATCGGCCTCACCGAAATCGGCCACCTTCTCGAAATCGAAACCGGCAAATGCGGCGCGGAAATTCTCGCGCTTGCGCAGGATCGTCAGCCAGGACAGGCCGGATTGAAACCCCTCCAGGCAGATCTTTTCGAAAAGCCTGATGTCGTCGATGACCGGCCGGCCCCATTCCTGATCGTGATAGCGCTGATACTCCGGCAGATTGCCGTGCCAGAAGCAGCGGTCCTTGCCATCCTCACCGGTGATGATGCCTGTTCCGGCCATTGTTGCAGTTCGTCCCCTGTTTCAGAACCCGATCCCGAAAACTGGCGGGCAGCTCTCGGATAAGATCATGCCAATCAAATACTTAAGATCGAGAGAACGATTCGAAGGCAAGTCATCCCGATTCACGGTTTACCACTTGCAAACCGTCTTTCCAAACCAAGCGGTAACCCTGACAAAGGTTTATCGGCTTCGCGGCATTTTGATGAATAGATGTTTACCATTCGCTGGCGCGCAAGTGGCACCATGTTCCTGACCGGGCGCAATTACGCCCATCCTCGGCCCGTTTGTAGAGAGTTTGTCCGATGATGAAACAATGCATTTTATTTGCCGCCGGCGCTTTGAGCCTGCTCGCCTCCGGCGCTTTCGCCGACGACCGTTACCAGTCGCGCCCGCCTGTCATCGTCAGCCCCGATCTGACCGCCCCCTGGGTGATGCAGCTCGGCGGCGCCGATGTGCAGCCGGCGGTCTATCCCTCTCGCCGCATGGTGCGCCAGGCCGTCAATCCCATGAACAATCCGGCGGAAGACCAGGCCGTCAATCCGCAGGTACGGCGGGTAATCCAGCCGCGCGGCCTGTTTTCGCATCCCGTCGTGCAGCAAGTCGCGGTCGTGCGGCCGCAATATCCGGCGGTCCGCGGCCAGATCGACCCGCAGTTCCTGCCGCAGATCGTCGACTACCCGACCAAGGAAAGGCCGGGCACCATCGTCATCGACACCAACGATCGCTTCCTCTATCTGGTGATGGACGGCGGCAAGGCGCGGCGCTACGGCGTCGGCGTTGGCAAACCCGGCTTCGAATGGGCCGGTGCCCATACCATCACCCGCAAGCAGGAATGGCCCGATTGGACGCCGCCATCGGAAATGTTGGCGCGCGAAGCCGCAAAGGGCCATTATCTGCCGGCCCATATGGAAGGCGGCGAAGCCAATCCGCTCGGCGCCCGCGCCATGTATCTCGGCTCGACCCTCTATCGCATCCACGGCACCAACGCGCCCTGGACGATCGGCAATGCCGTGTCATCCGGCTGCATCCGTCTGCGCAATGAAGACGTGATCGACCTCTACGATCGTGTAAAAGTCGGGACACGCGTTATAGTGATGTGATTGCTACCAAGATTGCTGCGCACGGCACGATCGGGCGCAGCAACCCTGTTGTAAGCATTGATATAACTCGACAATAGCGCTCTTTCGGATGCTGGAACGGGCAGCCGCTCCATCGGCTCGATCTTTGTCATCCGCGATTTCATCTTGATCCTATCGCAAGTTTCGTTAGTTTCCTGCCGGCTAACTCGAGAGGGGAATGACGGATGAAATCAATACTACCGGTCGTGGCGGCGGCGGGCATGGTTATGTCGTGCCTTATGGCGGCATCGGATGCGGCAGCTTTTAGCGCCTCTGCACCGCATGTCGCACAGGTAACGCGAACCGATGTGGTCCGCGTGGCAATGCAGCCGCAGGGACAGGTCAAGCCGCAATTTCAGCGACGGATCGTGCGGCTTGTGACCAATGAGGCACCGGGCACGATCATCATCGATACCAACAATAAATATCTCTATCTCGTCGAAGGCGACGACCGGGCGCGGCGCTATGGCATCGGTGTCGGTCGCGACGGCTTCGGCTGGTCCGGCGTCGTCAAGATCGGCCGCAAGGCGGAGTGGCCGGGCTGGACTCCGCCGCCGGAGATGATCGTTCGCGAAGCCAAGAAGGGCCATAAGCTGCCCGCCTATCAGGAAGGCGGCGAAGGCAACCCGCTCGGCGCCCGCGCCATGTATCTCTATCGCAACGGCAACGACACCGCCTTCCGCATCCACGGCACCAACCAGCCCTGGAGCATCGGGCTCAACATGTCGTCCGGCTGCATCCGCATGATGAACAAGGATGTGGTGGATCTCTACGACCGCGCTCCCGTCGGCACCAAGGTCATCGTCGTCGGCCCCGGCAACAAGCAGGGCGAGGTCAGCTACGACGATCGCGGCATCGACCTGTTGCGGACGATATTCGGCGGCTGAGCAGCGCGCACTTCCCAATCACGACGTTTCGGCATGGCGGGACGTCTGATCCCCCTCTATCACTATCGTGACATCTCCCCCACCTCGGGGGAGATGGGTGACGTATGTCGCTCCCTTGTGACCGAAGCGTACTCGTCCGACAACACGCACTGTGGCGCAGGTGTAACATCTCCAAACTTATCGCGTCCGGCGCCCGGCAAACTGCCCTTTTGGTTCAGTTTGGTGTCAGCTTTCCCGCCTAAGCCACTCCGATCAGGCGACGTTGCAATAGAACTGTCACATAAGCACGTTTAGATAGCGACACTTTGCCAGTTGGGGATTTTACATGCATCGCGCATTTCGCATCAGACAGCCGGCTGTGGCCGCGCTTGCGATTTCAGCTTTCGTCTTTGCCGCCGGCTCGGCTTCGGCAGAGATGCAGTTTTCGGCTTACGGCGGCTTCCAGGGCGCAACCGGCAACAACGTCAAGACGTCTGACGGGGCTGATTTCGATCCCAACTGGTCCGGCAAATCCTTCAAGATGCCGCCCTATTTCGGTGTCCGCGGCATCTGGTGGCTGGACGAATTCAACCAGTCGAACTGGGGTGTCTCGCTCGACTACACCCATGCCAAGGTCTATGGCGATCTTGGCAATACGCCCGGCTGGTCGCATTTCGAGTTCACCGACGGCCTCAATATGCTGACGCTGAATGCGCTCTATCGCTTCCAGGATCCGAGCCGCAAGTGGACGCCCTATGTCGGCCTCGGCGCCGGCATCAACGTGCCGCATGTCGAAGTGACCCGCGCCTCCGGCCGCACCTTCGATTACGAGTTCGGTGGCGCATCGCTGCAGGCGCAGGCTGGCATCAGCTACCAGCTCAGCCAGCATTGGGCGACCTTCGTCGAATACAAGGGCAACTACAACTTCGTGAACGTCCCGATCGACAGCGGCGCCAACCTGAAGACCGATGTCTTCACCCATGCCATCGATTTCGGTGTGTCATTCAACTTCTAAATAACGTGGCCACTATAGTTGCCGAAACCCCTAAATCTGTTCCGATTTAGGGGTTTTTGTAGTAGACAATAGGGGCATGAGCTTTTCCTATTACCGATGTGACTGGATCCATCCGGAAAGCGCGGAGCCGGTCATTGTCTATTACGAAGTCGACACCGAGGGAGACGTTCCTCGGCTTATCGACGTGTTTGCCGACGGCAGCAGGGAATGTCTCTCCATTGCCGATCTCTCCGGCCGGATGTGCGATAGAGCGGGCGTCAGCAGTCTCGTTGAAGGTTCATTCTATGACGGCGTTGCCGGATTGGTCGACGGTGTCTTTATTGAAGAAGGGCAGGACCGAATAAGCCTGACGCTTATCGGCGCCGACAAATTCGAGATGGAATGGCGAGCATATCGGCCGTCGCCGTCGAGCCGGCTACACTAAGCGCCTCGGCTTTTCACCGATCGATCGGCGGGCCGCTTCCCACTTTTCCTGTTGTTGTCCTAACCGGCCGTCAGCTTGAACCCTTTCAGCTTTGCCGGCATCTCGCCGCCATAGGCCCAATCCAGCAATTCGACCGTGTGCAGGATCGGCATGTCCGTTCCCGTCGCGATCTGCGTGATGCAGCCGATATTGCCGGTGGCGATGATATCAGCCTTTGTCGCCTCGAGGTTCCTGACCTTGCGCGCCTTCAGCTCGCCGGAGATTTCCGGTTGCATGATGTTGTAGGTGCCGGCCGAGCCGCAGCAGAGATGCCCTTCCGCCGGATCGCGCACGGTGAACCCCGCTGCCTTCAGCAGCAGCTTGGGCGCCATGGTGATCCTCTGGCCGTGCTGCATCGAGCAGGCGGAATGATAGGCGACCGTGATGCCGCGCGGCATATGCGAGGGCAGATCGAGGCTTGCGAGATATTCGGTGATGTCCTTTGCGAGCGCGGAGATTTGTGCGGCCTTGTCCGCATAGGCCGGATCGAGCCGCAGCATATGGCCATAGTCCTTGATCGTCGTGCCGCAACCGGACGCTGTGATGATGATCGCATCGAGCCCACCGGCTTCGATCTCGCGCATCCAGACATCGATATTGGCGCGGGCACTGGCGAGCGCCTGTTCTTCCCGGCCCATGTGATGCACCAGCGAACCGCAGCAGACCTCGCCCTCCGGCACCACCACTTCGACACCGAGGCGGGCGAGAAGCCGGATGGTCGCCTCATTGATGGCGGGATCGAGCACCGGCTGGGCGCAACCGGTCAGGATCGCCACCCGCCCACGCCGCTCCGCCTGCGGCTGGTGCCATCCGGGCTTGGCAAGAGGTGACGGCGCCGGGATGGAGCGTGGTGCAAGATCAAGCATGGCAACAAAGGGGTTCAACCCCGGAATACGCTTCATCAACCCCTTGAAGGGTTGACCCATACGAGCAAGCTTGAGCGCCAGGCGGAACCGGCCGGGATACGGCAGGACCGCAGCCAGCACGCTGCGTGTCAACCGGTTCATCACCGGTCGCTTGTAGGTCTTTTCGATATGGATGCGGGCGTGATCGACCAGATGCATATAGTCGACGCCGGAGGGACAGGTGGTCACGCAGGCAAGGCAGGAAAGACAACGGTCGATATGCGTTACGACCTCGGCGTCGGCGGACCTGCCGTTTTCCAGCATGTCCTTGATGAGGTAGATCCGGCCGCGCGGGCTGTCGAGTTCATTGCCAAGCGTCACATAGGTCGGACAGGTGGCGGTGCAGAAGCCGCAATGGACGCATTTGCGCAGGATCGCCTCGGATTCGGCGACATGTGGATCGGCAAGCTGGGCGGGGGTGAAGTTGGTTTGCATCAGGCTCTCCCTACCTTCGCCCCAGCGGGGAGAAGGGGAAACGTGCCTTCCTCCCTCGTTTTTGCCGGCGAGAGAATCGAGGAATCGCTGCAAACAAGGTCATCCCCTCTCCCCCGCGGAGAGAGGGTCAAAGTGAGGCGGTGCCGAGCAAAAGATTCCATCCACATCATCCCATCTTCCCCGGATTGAAAATCCCCGCAGGAT
The DNA here is from genome assembly GCF_054114205.1 of Rhizobium sp. LEGMi-198b. Lineage (NCBI taxonomy): Bacteria > Pseudomonadati > Pseudomonadota > Alphaproteobacteria > Hyphomicrobiales > Rhizobiaceae > Rhizobium > Rhizobium sp. LEGMi-198b. The sequence goes on from NZ_JBSYVH010000001.1 coordinate 730,540, forward strand.
CGAACTTCTCCTTCACACGCGCCGACAGCAAGGCCACGGCCTCGGGCTGCGGCTGAAAAGACGGCGTTGTCGCCCGAGCGGCCGGTGTTGCGCGCAGCAGCGTGGCATGGCCGCCGCCGAGCGCATGGATATAGCGACGCACCAATTCACCCTCCGGCTCTGCCTCCATGCGCATCCAGACCAAGCCGCCTTGCCAATCGTAATAGGCGTCGATGCCGGCTTCGAGGCGCAGCGCCGCGACGAGCTGATGGCCGATGCTTGGAGCGACCGAAACGCGCCAGACAGGGCGCATCGTGTCGTCGGCGTAGGGCTTCACATTGCGGATCTCTCGCCACAGACGGTGGCTCTCCGCTTCGGCAAGCCGCGTCACGGGGCCAAGCCGACGCATGGCAGAGGCCAGTTTCTCTGCCCTCACCGAGACGGAGCCAGCCAAACCTTCCACGCGCAATACCGTCGCCGCCCCTTCCGGCAATTGGTTGTCCAGAAACGTCCAGGAGACAGTCAGCGGCAGATGCGCCGCACCGGATACGTCGACCGGCAGCGCCATGGCCGCCGCCATGATGTTTGCGGCCTCGGCATCGTTGAGGCCGGAAACGATGATCGTCTCTTCCGTCTTCGGTCGCGGCGGCACGCGGAAGGTGACTTCCGTCAGCAGGCCAAGCGTGCCGTGCGAGCCGGCCATGAGCTTGACGAGATCGAGGCCGGTGACGTTTTTCATCACCCGCCCGCCGGCCTTGACGATCTCGCCTTTGCCATTGACGAAGCGGACGCCGAGCAGGCTATCGCGTGCGGCTCCGCTTACGAAACGCCGCGGACCTGAGACATTTGCGGCGAAGACGCCGCCGATCGTCGGCTCGCCATCGGTCGCCATCAATGGCCGGTGGTCCATCGGTTCGAAGGCCATCATCTGACCGTTTTGCACCAGCGCTGCCTCGATTTCGGCAACCGGCGTCCCCGCTCGTGCGGTCATCACCATTTCACCCGGATTATAGGCAACTATACCGGTAAGCTCAGACGAACATAGCGTAGCCTCTGCGGCGAAGGCGTTGCCGAAACCGGCACGGGTGTTGCCGCCGACAATGGCCAATGCTGCGCCACGTGCGGCTTGATCGCGGATGATGGCTGCAGCCTCGCCTTCCGTCTTCGGCAGAAATTCTCTCATACGGCGTTGCGCCCATCCAGCGGGAAGACTTTAGAGGGATTGAGGATCCAGCCGGGATCGAACGCGGCGCGCACGGACATCATCTGGGCGAGATCGGCCTCCGCATATTGGTGTCGCATCAGGTCACGCTTCTCGATACCGACGCCATGCTCGCCTGTCAGGCAGCCGCCGGCATCGACGCAGAGCCGGAGAATATCGTTGCCGGCTGCTTCCGCCCTGGCGGCGTCCTCGGGATCATTGGCGTTGAAGAGGATCAGCGGATGCATGTTGCCATCGCCGGCATGGAAGACGTTGGCGACCCGCAGGCCATAGTGATCGATGATTTCAGACGTCTTCTTCAGGACATAAGAGAGCTGGCTGAGCGGCACCGTGCCATCCATGCAGATATAGTCGGCAATGCGGCCGGTGGCGCCGAAGGCGGATTTGCGCCCCTTCCAGATCAGCGCAGCCTCGGTCGCCGACTGGCACTCGCGTACCGTCTTCACCTCATGCGCGCGGGCGATCTCGACGATGCTTTTCAGCATATCGTCCATCTCCGCTTCCGAACCCTCGACCTCGACGATCAGCAGCGCGCCGACATCCAGCGGATAGCCGGCATGGGCGAAAGCTTCGCAGATTTCGATCGCCGGCTTATCCATGAACTCGATGGCGACAGGAATGATGCCGGCAGCAATGACGTCGGCAACGCAGGCGCCCGCCTGCTCCGAGGTGTCGAAACCGAACAGAACCGGCCGCGCGCCTTCCGGCTTGGCAATCAACCGCACCGTGGCTTCGGTGACGATGCCGAGCTGACCTTCCGAGCCGCAGACCAGTCCCAGCAGGTCATAGCCCGCAGCGTCCAGGGCGTTGCCGCCGAGATCGATCACCGTGCCGTCGGTCAATACCAGTTTGACGCCCAATAGATTGTTGGTGGTGACGCCGTATTTCAGGCAGTGGGCCCCACCGGAATTCATTCCGATATTACCGCCGATGGTGCAAGCGAGCTGCGAGCTCGGATCAGGTGCATAGAAGAAACCATCCGCCGAGACGCTTTCGGAAATATGCAAATTGGTAACGCCGGCCTGCACCGTCGCCGTGCGGTTGGCGAGATCCACGTTAAGAATGCGGTTCATCTTGGAAAGGCCGAACACGACGGCATCTTCCTGCGGAATGGCCCCGCCGGAGAGCGATGTGCCGGCACCACGCGGCACCACCGGAATACCATAGCGATGACAATATTTCATCACGGCCGCGACCTCGGCCGTCGAGCGCGGCAGAGCGACGGCGAGCGGCATGCGGCGATAGGAAATGAAAGCGTCCGTTTCGAAGGGCATGAGCTCGCGCGGCTCATGGACCAGACATTCCGGGGGCAGGAGATCAGCGAGGTCTGCGACGATCTCGCGGCGACGGGCAAGGACATCGGCGCGCGGCGCCAGAAATGAAATGGCCTCTGCCATGGCGTTCTCCTCTTGCACCCGAATATGGACGCCCCTCTTTTTAACGCCATATCACGCTTACCACTTACCCGAAATTGGCGTAAATGATAAGCATTTATGCCAAAATAGGAACAAATAGCGCGATGACCAATCTTGGCGATCTTGAAATCTTTGCCAGTGTCGTCACGACCGGCAGCATGTCGCTCGCCGGCCGCGTCCTTGGCTTTTCGCCGGCCGTGATTTCCAAGCGAATCAAACGGCTGGAGGATCGGCTCGGCACACGGCTCTTGCAGCGCACGACGCGGCAGATTTCGCTGACAGAGGCCGGCCAGGGCTTTTACGACCGGGTGCTTGCCATCCTCGCCGGACTGGAGGAAGCCGAGGCCTATATTGCCGGCCGTTCCGCGCAGATGCAGGGCACACTGAAGATTTCCGCCCCCACCTCGTTCGGCCGGCTGCATATCGCTCCGCATCTCAAGGCATTCATGCAGACGCATCCAGATCTCGCGATCAATCTGGTGCTGACCGACGAGTTCACCGATATCGTCGGCGGCGGCTTCGATCTCGCCATCCGCATTGCGGAGCTCACCGATTCCAGTCTCGTGGCACGGCGCCTGGCGCTGGTGCGCCGCGTGCTCTGCGCCTCGCCAGCCTATATCGCTGCCCACGGCATGCCAGAGGATATCGATGATTTGCGGCGCCACACCTGCCTGCCGCCGCACAATAACGATCCCTGGCGGCTGGATGGGCCGAAGGGCGCGCTGACCTTCAGGCCCGAAGGCAAGCTGATCACCAATTCCAGCGAAGTGATCCGCGAAGCCGTCATTGCCGGCCTCGGCATTGCGCTGCGCTCCACCTGGGATGTCGGCCCCGAGCTTAAAGACGGCCGTCTGATACAGGTGCTGCCGGCCTATGAAGGCTCGCACAGCGTCACGCTCTCGGCCGTCTATCCCAGCCGCCAGTTCCTGCCAGCAAAGGTACGCGTCTTTATCGATTTCCTGGCGGAACTTTATGGGCCGGTTCCCTATTGGGAGCGATAGGCAATTACTACCTCATTCTAGGAGAGCGTCATCATGCCCGCTTTTGAAACCATCCGCTCCGATCTTTCCGCGGCTTCGAATACGCGCTTCACCATCATTCTCGGCGACATCACCAAGCTCGACATCGATGCCATCGTCAATGCAGCAAACAGCAGCCTGCTTGGCGGCGGCGGCGTGGATGGCGCGATCCATCGTGCCGCCGGACCGGAATTGCTGGCGGAATGTCGGACGCTGAACGGCTGCAAGACCGGACAGGCAAAGATCACCAGGGGATATCGCCTGCCGGCAAAGCATGTGATCCACACGGTCGGCCCGGTCTGGAACGGCGGCGGGCGCGGCGAAGACGATTTGCTGGCAAGCTGCTATCGCAATAGCCTACGCCTTGCCACCGATCACGGTCTCAAGAGCGTCGCCTTTCCGGCCATCTCGACCGGCGTCTACCGTTTTCCCGCCGAGCCCGCAGCCATGATCGCGACGCGCAGCGCTGTCGCCGAGAGCATGAGCGGCGATTTCGATGAGATTATCTTCTGCTGCTTTGGCGACGAAATGGCTGAGCTCTACGACCGGCTACTGCCTGATGCGCTGGCGAAGACCTAGAGCGGTTCAGCGTTTCATAGAATCGGTTTCCCGCTCTATCCTTTTATTTTACCCATTCCGGACAGGCCCGGCACTCGTCGCGCCAGATCGAGATAGGCCGATGCCACCATGGCGTCGATATCGGTCGGCACGGGAATGACGCAGGCTTCCTTGCCGAGACCGCCCTTTGCCACGCGTTCCAGGCAACGGGCCTGCAGCGCGAAGCCGAGATCCATGGATTCGACTGTATTGCCAAGGGGGCGCGGGCCGGCGAGGTTGGCCATGTGGCCTGCGCCGAGGATGTGGAAGGCGCGCCCGTCCCGCATGCGGACGGTGTCGATATGCTCGGCTTCGTAATGATCGATGCCGGCGACATCGGAACTGGTGCGGAAGGCTTCAACATCGATCTCGTGCGGGAAGTGACCACCGTTCATCAGGATCGCGCCATCCTTGATCAGTGGCAGGTCCGCAGCGGTGACGATGCCGGGATAGCCGGTGACTGTGATGAGGATATCGGCAGAGCGAATGGCTTCGGCGCGCAGGGGCGTGACGAAGCCGTCCAGATGCGCTTCAAGCGTCGTCACCGGATCGATATCGACCACGCTGACGGTGGCATAGGCGTTGCGGAAACAGGCGGCCGTGCCCTTACCGCAGGCGCCATAGCCGAAGACGGTGACACGCTTGCCATTGGTCGAGCGGTTGGTGAAGCGCAGATAGCTTTCAAACAGGCTTTGGCCGACCGCATGCTTGTTTTCGGCGAACTGCTTAATCGGACTATCATTGATGACGAGGATTGGTACGGCCAGCCTGTCGCGCATCGGCAGCAAGCGGGTGCGACCTGACGTCGTCTCCTCCGTTCCGCCCACGAGCTTGGCATAGGGGCGCTCAGCGGCCCGCGCAAAGAGATCGCCGCCATTGTCGAGCAGCAGGTCCGGCTCTTCCGCCAGGATGGCATCAAGGCTGGCGCCGTGCTCGGCGGCATCGGTGGTCTGGGTAGCGAAAACGGTGGTGCCCTGCGCCCGCAGATAATCTACGGTTTCCGGCTGGGTGCTGTTGAGATTGCCGGTGCAGACGAGGCGGGCACCGCCGGCGCGCAGCGTCATCAATAGCGCCACCGTCTTCGGCTCGAGATGGATGCCGGTTCCGATCGTCAGGCTGGCAAAGGGCCTGGTCTCTCGGAATTCCGCCGCCGTCGCTGCAAGCAGGCGGCAGCTTCGGGCAACCCAATCGATACGGGAAAGAGAGGAAGGCTGGTTCATAACGCACTCCTGACGGCGGTCTGTCGTGCCTCGATCTCTCATGGGAAATGGCGGGCTGTCTATGGACATAGGAATGAGCGCTAGGGCAGAAAAAGTGCCATAGGCACGAAGCCTATCTCGCCCCTGCTCCAACCAACCAGTCCGCCAGCCTGACAAAAGCCGTGCCCTTCGCGTCGCTACTGCGGACGCTGAGGCTGTATCCGGCGGGTCTTCGAATGAAGCCATAGGGCGCCACCAGCGTGCGGCGATCGATATCGTCAACAATGGCCGTGCGCGGGGCGATGGCGACACCAACGCCGGAGCGGGCGGCGCCGATCGCCAAAAGCAGATCTTCGAATTCGCGAGTGCGGGCGAAGCGAGCTGGCACATGGCCGCTCTCGGCAAACCAATCGTCCCAAAGGCGGGACGCGGAACGGCTGGTCAGGGCGACGGCTCCGGCGAGAGCTTCCACGCCGACGGCAAGGCCGAGGCGGGCGGCAAGGTCCGGCGTCGCCACCGGGCCGAATTCATCTTCCATGAAGCGGATTGCAGTGATGTCCCGCGCCGGCCGATATTCGCCGCCCATGATCACGGCGTCGAAATCCGGATGGAGCGCCAGCGATTCGACTGTCGCCATGGGGATGATATCGACATCGACGTCGGGAAGAGCGGCTTGCAGGTCGGCAATGCGTGGCATCAACCACCAGACGGCGAAGGCGGAAGGAACGCCGAGGCGAAGGGTCCGGCGCTCACCGGCCGCAAACTCGGCTGACGCTCGCGCCAAAATGCCAAAGGCAATGCCGACGGAGTCGGCAAAGGCCCTGCCCTTCTCCGTCAGCACCAGGCGGCGGCCATCACGCTGGAACAAATCAATACCAAAAAATGTTTGAAGTACGGCAAGTTGCTGGCGTACAGCGCCGCGCGCGACACCGAGTTCGTCAGCGGCCTTCAGAATGCTACCGCGACGAGCAACGGCATCGAAGGCGCGCAGTGCGTTCATCGGCGGGAGACGTTGCGGCGGAGAACGTTCGGACATAACGGAGATTTAGCTTATTTGCCGGTATGATAGGAAGAGTTATAGAGCGATTACGCCATCTGCGGCATGGGAATAGCATTCGATGTCGTTTACAGCATAATCACTGCCGAATATCAGGGACCGATTCCTCATATTTTTATCTATTGAGCACTCAACGAAAGTGTGTGGAAATACCATATAAAGTCATATGGAATGCACAATTTTTCCATGTAATGCTAATATGCAGATGATTCTAAACTCGAACTTTTAAAGGTGACCCGACCCTTGGCCATTCTCGCCCGTATCGCAAATGATGTGCAGCTCATGTTTCGGCGCCCGCCGCGACAGCAATATGCCGCGCTCTGCTATCGAGTGAGAAAAAAGACGGGTGAGTTGGAACTGCTGCTGCTGACCAGCCGCGATACCGGCCGCTGGGTCATTCCCAAGGGCTGGCCGATGCCCGGTAAGCTGTCGCATGAAGTGGCCGCCCGGGAAGCCTTCGAGGAGGCCGGCGTACGCGGCACTGTGGAAACCGAGCCGCTTGGCGCCTTCAGCTATGACAAGGTGCTGAAGGACGGCATCCAGGTGCCCTGCCGGGTTCAGGTCTATGCGCTCGATGTCAGCGATCTCGCCAAGAATTTCAAGGAAAAGGGCGAGCGCACGATCGAGTGGGTTTCCTGCAATGAAGCAGTCAAACGCGTCCGCGAGCCGGAGTTGCGCGACATCATCCTCGCCTTCGAGCGGCGGATGACGGCAAGACTTGTCACAGCAGCGGCCCAATAAGCCGTAACATACTCCCATCACACTATACTGAAATAATTACCAGACATTGCGCGGCCTGCCGGGCAGCGTAAAACTATATATTTCGACTCAGAGAATGGCATGCCCGACCGACCGGCGAAACTGACAAAAAGGACGCTAGACAAGGATCTCGACAAACTCACCTATGTCGAGGATGCGGCCTATCATGTCACGAAACGGCTGGTCGCTCCCGGTATCGGCCTGATCTTCCTCGGTCTCGCCATGATCTTCGCCGGCATTCACGTGCTGAACCAGCCAGGCGCGACGCTGGCCATCGCCGCCGTGGCACTCGCCGGCTACATGGCCATGAATATCGGTGCCAAGGACGTCGCCAACAATGTCGGCGCGGCGGTGGGCGCGCGTGCCATCACCATGACGCAGGCCCTGATCATGGCGGCGATCTTCGAAATTCTCGGCGCCGTCATCGCGGGTGGACCGGTCATCAAGACCATCTCCTCGCATATCATCGATACCGACCGCATCATCACCAGCGGCAAGCTCGCCTGGCTGATGATGGCAGCGCTGCTGGCCGCCGCGCTCTGGATCAACTTCGCCACCTGGCTGAAAGCACCGGTTTCGACCACCCACACGATCGTCGGCGCCGTTGTCGGCGCAGGAGCGGCCGCCGTCGGGCCGGAGATGGTCAATTGGCGCGTGTTGGGAGCCATCTCCGCCGGCTGGGTCGTCACCCCTTTCCTCGGTGGCACGATCGCCGCCGGCATTCTGTTTTTCATCAAGACCTTCATCATCTATCGCGACGACAAGATCGCGGCCGCCAAATACTGGATTCCCATTCTGATCGGCCTGATGGCCGGCGCCTTTACCGCCTATCTGGTGCTGCAGCTCGCGCCTAAAGACACCGTCGCGGGCTTCTCGACCATTACGATCGGCGTCGTGGTCGGTTTGGCGATCTGGTTTGCTGCAAGGCCGCTGGTGGCGGCGCAGTCCGTCGGTTGCGAAAACAAGAATAGCTCGCTGCGCAAACTGTTCCGCCTGCCGCTGATCTGTTCGGCGGCGCTGATGTCCTTTGCGCATGGCGCAAACGATGTCGCCAACGCCATCGGGCCGCTGGCGGCGATCATACGCAGCGTCAGCCTGGGAGGCAGTCTCAGTGTCGTCGGGGGCGCTGCGGGATATACTGCGCCCTATTGGGTCGTGCTGATCGGCGGCTGCGGCATTTCCGTCGGGGTGCTGCTTTACGGTCCGCGTCTGATCCGCCTCGTCGGCGAGCAGATCACCAAGCTCAACCCGATGCGGGCCTATTGCGTCGCGCTGTCGGCGGCTCTCACCGTCATCGTCGCCTCTTGGTTCGGCCTTCCCGTCAGCTCCACCCATATTGCCATCGGCGCGGTCTTCGGCGTCGGCTTCTTTCGCGAATGGTACACCAGCCACTCGAAGCGCCGCCTCGCCTATATGCGAAGGAAGGCGGAAACCTCGGGCATCGCATGGGGCGAGATGGTGGAAGCCGACGAGCATAATCCGGACGAAATCCATCGCCGCCGCCTCGTGCGCCGCTCGCATTTCATGACCATCATCGCCGCCTGGGCCATCACCGTGCCGGTCTCGGCCATGCTTGCAGCCGCGGTATATTGGGCTATGGTCGCGCTCTTCATTTAAGGGATTACCCATGCGCGCCAATTTCCGCATGCAGCGGCTGTACGTGGTTTCGGATATCAAAGCGAATGCCGGCATCGAAGCCGACCGGGATCAATTCAACTATCTCGCCAATGTGCTGCGCATGGAGGACGGCGCCGAGCTGTTGATCTTCAACGGCCGTGACGGCGAATGGAAGGCCGGCGTTTCCTTTCCCTCGCGCAAGCGCATCCTGCTGACGCCGATCGAGGAAACGCGGCCGCAGCCAGCCCCTTCCGACCTCCACTATCTCTTCGCGCCGCTGAAGGTCGGACGGCTCGATTATCTCGTGCAGAAGGCGGTGGAAATGGGCGCCGGCCTGCTGCAGCCGGTGATGACGCAGCATGTGCAGGGCAAGATCACCAATCTCGACAAGCTCAAGGCCAATGTCATCGAGGCGGCCGAGCAATGCGGCATTCTCGGCATTCCCGATGTGGCGGAGCCCGTAAAGCTTGCCGATCTTCTGGCACGCTGGCCCAGGGAGCGCCACATCATCTATTGCGATGAAGGCGATGCCGGGCAGAACCCGCTGCCGCTCCTGGCGGAGATCAAAGAGAAACATCTCGCACTGCTGGTCGGCCCAGAGGGCGGATTTTCGGAAGAGGAGCGCGCGCTGCTGCGCAGCCTCGATTTTGTCACCGCCATTCCCTTGGGCCCGCGGATATTGCGCGCCGATACGGCGGCGGTAGCGGCCATGGCGGTCATTCAGGCGGCGATCGGGGACTGGAACTAGGGCTTCTTCAGGTCCAGATCAGCCTTTCAGCCGACCAGCGCCAGCGCGGTCGTGACGATCAGCGTAGCCGCCAGGAAAATGTTTACGATGCGCGAAATGGTGGGGTTCTGAAGGAACCGCGACAGCGAGGTCCCGACCAGCAGCCAGCACAGATGAATGATGACAATCATCATGCTGAGCAGCGTTATCTTGATCACCACATCGAGGGTGCGCTGGTCCTTAAAAAGGCTGACTCCGGCGAAGACGGCGGCAATCGCCAGATAGGCTTTGGGATTGGCAACCGCCAGCAGAAAGCCGCCGGTGAAAGCGGGCGTGACGGCTTGATCACCGCGGCGTGCGAGCGGCGGAGCCATGGCGATCCTCAAGGCCAAATAGACGATATACAGGGTGGAGACGACGGTTAGCGCCGACGCGCCATACGGCACCGAGAATAGGATTGCGACGACGCCGACCGCGACAGCCAGCAGCACGGCGACCGTGCCGGCAATGAGACCGCTGACGTAACCGATCGACCGGCGGAAACCATAGGCGGCGCCGACTGCCGTGGCGCTGATGGTGGATGGGCCAGGACTGCCCATGATGACCAGGGACGCCAGAAGCAGCGTCAGGATCGGATAAAGGCTGGTCAGCTCGAACATCGGTATGCCCTCAGTCATCAATAGAGGGACAAGACTATTTCCGATGTGGCTAGGCGTCTTGAACGCTTGTGCAAGCGTGTCCGATATCGGCTACCGCTCGAGCTTCACTTCCAGGCCCCAAATCCTATTTTTTTGAACTGCTCTTGAAAGAAATTCACTTGCACCGTACCTCATTCCGCGTCAATCACCCTTCCTATTGGCCTGCGGCTTGCGCAGGCCCCCTTCCGAGATCAAGGTAATACCATGGCGCGCGATACCACCGACCAGACTCCGCTCTCTTCGGTCTCGGACATGACGGCCTATTTGGCGGCCGGCAGCAAGTCGAAGGAGCAATTCCGCATCGGCACGGAACACGAAAAATTCGTGTTCTTCCGTGCCGACAACAGCCCTGTGCCTTATTTCGGCGATGCCAGCATTTCCGCGCTCTTGAAGGGCCTGCAGGAAAAGTCCGGCTGGGACCCGATCATGGATGGCGACAATATTATCGGGCTTGGCGAGCCGACCGGCATGGGTGCGATCTCGATCGAACCCGGCGGCCAGTTCGAACTGTCCGGCGCGCCGCTCGAAACCATCCATCAGACCTGCAAGGAATCGAACCAGCACCTGGCGACATTGCGCGAAATCGCCGAGCCGATGGGCATCCGCTTCCTCGGCATCGGCGGCAGCCCGAAATGGACGTTGGCCGAGACGCCGCGCATGCCGAAATCGCGTTACGACATTATGAGCCGCTACATGCCGAAGGTCGGCACGAAGGGTCTCGACATGATGTACCGCACCTGCACGATCCAGGTGAACCTCGATTTCTCTTCGGAAGAGGACATGCGCCGCAAGATGCGCGTATCGATGAAGCTGCAATCGCTGGCGACAGTGTTGTTTGCCTCCTCGCCCTTCACCGAAGGCAAGCCGAACGGCCTCTCCTCCTGGCGCGGCGACATCTGGCGCGATACCGACAACCGCCGCAGCGGCCTGCTCGACTTCACCTTCCGCGACGATTTCGGCTTTGAAGACTACGTAAAGTGGGCGCTCGACGTTCCTATGTATTTCGTCGTCCGTGACGGACATTATCACGACTGCACCCATGTCACCTTCCGCCAGTTCATGAACGGCGCGCTGAAGGGCGAGATCGCCGCCTGGGAGCCGACGATGGGCGACTGGACCAACCATCTCTCCACCCTTTTCCCCGACGTACGCCTCAAGCGCTTCCTGGAAATGCGCGGCGCGGACGGCGGCCCCTGGCGCCGCATCTGTGCATTGCCGGCCTTCTGGGTCGGCCTGCTCTATGACGATGCAGCCCTTGCCGCCGCCGATGAGCTCACCAAGAACTGGACTTTCGAAGAGGTCAACGCATTGCGCGATGTCGTGCCGGTGCAAGGCCTGAAGGCCGGCATCAAAAGCCAAAGCCTGCTGGATGTGGCACGCGAAGTGGTCGGCATTTCCCGCACCGGCCTGAAGAACCGCGCCCGTGTGAACGGCGATGGCCAGGACGAAACGGTCTTCCTGGCGCCGCTCGACGAGGTGCTCGCCAAGAAGGGCACGCTCGCCGATGATCTTTTGATGCTCTATCACGGCCGCTGGAACGGATCGGTCGAGCCGGTCTTCGAGGAATATCAATACTGACAGCCGGATTCGGCTTGGATTGTTGCGGCGCACACCGGCAGAAACCGGTATGCGCCGTCTTTTTTCCCGCTATACTATCAGGATTGCATGCCTTCTGATTCCGAAGCGGCATGATTGCGAGGAAAGGGACTTCGATGCTGCCACTCTTCGACATGATGATGCAGGCACAGAACGGCGCCGCCACGGAGGCGATGGCCAAGCAGTTCAATCTCGCGCAGGAACAGGCAGCGAAAGCCATGGCGGCGCTGATGCCCGCCTTTTCCTCGGGCTTCAAGCGCAGCGCGACGAACCCCTATAATTTTATGGGTGTGATGCAGGACATCACCTCCGGCAGCTACGCCAAATATTTCGAGGATATGAGCAAGGCCTTCACGCCTGAGGGCGTTGCCGACGGCAACACCGTGCTGGCCCGCCTGTTCGGCTCCAAGGACGTGTCCCGCGCCATCGCCGAGCAGGCTGCGCAGATGACCGGCATCGGCCAGGAAATCTACAAGCGCATGCTCCCCGCCATGGCCGACACGCTGATGGGCGGCCTCTTCAAGGAAACCAGCGGCCAGATGCCTCAGATGGCCAATCCTTTCCTCAATACGGCGATGGGCGATATGATGCAGAACTGGCTGCAGACCATCGGCTTTGCGCCGAAGCAGCAGCCGACGCCGCAGGCGAGCATCTTCGACAACCCGTTCACGCAGGCGATGGAACTGATGTTCGGCGCGCAGCAGGTCGAGCGCGAAAAGCCCGCCGCCGCCAATCCTTTCCTCGACAATCCCTTCGCCAAGGCATTCCAGGATATGATGCGCAACTTCCCGATGCCCGCCGAGCCGCCGAAGGAAGCGCCAAAGGCCAAGCCGGCCAAGCCTGCCACACCCGGCGTCGATATGGCCGCCTATACCGAGATGTTCAACGCCATGTTCGACAGTGGCCTGGAAGTGCAGAAGAGCTATCAGAAGAACATGGAAGCGATCTTCGATCACTATATGCCGGCGGACGATAAGCCCGCGCCGAAACAAGGCTGAAGAGCGAAACCCATTCGTAGGCGATCCGTTCGCCACTGTTCGCAATTCCGCACAACCCGTGCGGATTGCACCCCGTTTTCATACACTCCGAGGGCATCTATTTCTATTTCATCTTGAAAGGAGATAGTCATGTCAAACATCGAACGATCTGGCAGCTTTACCCTCGGCGACCGCCGCGTCAAACGGCTCGGCTATGGCGCCATGCAACTTGCAGGCCCCGGCGTGTTCGGCCCGCCGAAGGATCCCGATACGGCTGTGGCGGTATTGCGGGAAGCGGTTGCTTCCGGCGTCAACCACATCGACACCAGCGACTTCTATGGCCCGCATGTCACCAACCGGCTGATCCGCGAGGCGCTCCATCCTTACCGCGACGATCTCGTTATCGTCACCAAGATCGGTGCCCTGCGCGGCAGCGATGCATCATGGTTTCCGGCCTTTTCCCGCGAAGAAATGACCCAGGCAGTGCACGACAATCTCCGCAATTTGGGGCTGGACGTGCTCGACGTCGTCAACCTTCGCATCATGTTCGATATTCATCACCCAGCCGAAGGATCAATCGAAGCGCCATTGACGATCCTGGCTGACCTGCAGCGGCAGGGCCTGATACGTCATATCGGCCTGAGCCACGTCACGGCCAAACAGGTGGCGGAAGGCCAAGGGATTACCGAGATCGTCTGCGTGCAAAACCAATATAATCTGGCGCATCGGGACGACGACGCCTTCATAGACGAACTTGCCCGCGACGGCATCGCCTATGTACCGTTCTTTCCGCTCGGCGGCTTTACCCCGTTGCAATCCTCCACCCTCTCGGATGTCGCCGCCCGCCTCGGCGCCACACCCATGCAGGTGGCGCTGGCCTGGCTGCTGCAACGCGCGCCAAACATCCTTTTGATCCCCGGCACCTCCTCTCTCGAGCACCTGCGGCAGAACCTTGCCACCGCCGAACTCGTGCTGCCGGATCATGAGATCGCGGAGCTGGACCGGATCGCAAGAGTCGGCGCCGCGTAACGGGCAATTGGAAATGGGAAATGGTTTGGGGACGCCCTCGCTCGTGGCGGAACAAGGGCGTCCCCACGCCAATCCCACTTCCTCATTCTACGACCGAGATCTCCCTCGACAGTCCCGCAGGCAGTTCCAGCCGTCGCGATATCTTAATGCCCTCCAAAAAAACCTCATCGTGACTGACCACAAGAAGCGCGCCGTCATAGGCGCGCAGTCCGGCTTCGACCGCGGCGATCGAATCGATATCGAGATGATTTGTCGGTTCGTCGAGGATCAGCAACGACGGCGGCGCCGGTCCGCCGAGGACGCAGGCAAGCCCGGCGCGTAGCAACTGCCCGCCGCTCAGAGTGGATACGATCTGAAGTGCGGCATCTGCCCTGAACATGAACCGGGCGAGCGCCGCGCGGCAGGCATTTTCATCCGCTTGCGCGTTTATCCGCCGGAAATTGTCGCGGATCGACAACGACGGATCGAGAAGGCTTACCCGCTGGTCGAGCATGAAAACGGAGGTCATGACCCGAATCGTCCCGACCCATGGCTGTAGCTCCCCCGAGATCAGCCCCAGCAATGTCGTCTTGCCCGAACCGTTCTTACCGGTGACGGCGATGCGCTCCGGGCCCGTAATGTCAAAAGAGAGATCGCTGATGATCGGCTGGCCTGGGCGATAGCCGGCGGTCACTCCGTCCATCTTCAGAACGACCTTGTTTGCGGGAAGTCCGGTCGGCGGAAGTCTGACGGACAGAGGTTGGAGGATTTCAATGCGCTCGCGGGCAGCAGCGGCGTCTTCGAGCGCCTGGGTGCGCCGCCGTTCCGCGAGGCGGGCGTTTTCACCACCCGTCATCTCGCTCCGTTCTTTCAGTCCGCCCAGCATGATACGCGGAATGCCACCCTTGGCAGCCTTCCTTTTACCGGCACCGTCCCTTCGCGTCTGCCGTTCCAAGGTTGCCTGCGCGCTGCGGGCAACCTCGGCGACCCGCTTCTCGGCGTCGGCAAGATCATGTTCAGCCGCCGCAAGCTCCAAGGTTTTGCGCTCGTGATATTGGCTCCAGTTGCCGCCATAGCGCGTCGCGCCGAGCGAGGTCAGCTCGACGATGGCATCCACCGTGTCGAGCAATTCCCGATCATGGCTGACGACGATCGCGCCCGCCCGCCAATTTGCGAGCAGCTCGATCACGGCCTTACGGCCGTCGCGATCCAGATTGTTCGTCGGTTCATCCAGAATGAGAAAATCGGGATTGGTGAAGATCAGCGCGGCAAGACCAGCGCGCGTACGCTGGCCGCCTGATAAAGCTTCGAGGCGGGTCTCGGGTGCGGCAGCGAGACCGGCACGATCGAGGGCGGAAGCGATGCGCGTCTCCAGCGTCCAGTCTGCCGCAGCAAGCTCCTCCGCAGTCGCCTCGCCTGCTTCGGCACGGCAAAGAACCGCCAGCGCTTCGGTCGCCCCGAAGAGATCCGCCACCGTTTCGCCGGCCTCGACCTGGACGCTTTGGCGCAGGATGCCGAGACTACCGCTGAAGGATATCGCCCCGGATTGAGGCTGCCATTCCCGGCCAATAAGCTTGAGAAGCGTGGTCTTTCCGACGCCATTGCGGCCGATGAGGCCCGCACGCTCGGCGCCGAAACTCAGATCAAGATTGGAGAAAAGCGGCCGGCCGTCAGGCGTCGACCATGAAAGATTGGACAGAGTGATGGATGCAGGCATGGATAGGATATTCCCCGATGGCAAGGCGAGATGACGTTGCGATCGGGTTGAAATCCATTATGGCACACATCCTGTTGGTATGGCTGACGGGAGATAACCTAAGCAGTAACCGCTTCCGGTTCAAGGTGGAGCGTTAGAGAGCGTCGAGGAAATGAATAACGCGGCTCCATGTAAGGTCGGCCGCCTTGGCATCGTAATCGGGCAGGCTGGCGTCGGTATAAAGGTGGCCTGCGCCGGGATAGGTGAAGACATCGGCCGCGAGTTTTGACCGCGCGGCTGCGGATCGCCACGCGGCAACATCTTCCGCAGGCTCGAAACGATCCGGATCGGCAAGATGGACCTGTATGGGCGAGCCCTCGCGGGCGTTTTCCGGGATTTGGGCGATGCTGTGAAGGAAGAGCACGCCGGCGGTCTGGAGCCGCTTCGGCCAAAGACTTGCCGCAACCGCCGCACCCATGGAGAATCCACCCAGAACCGTTGATGGCGGCAGGCAGGCCATTGCCCATTCTGCCCGCTCGCAGATGGTCGGCCAACCGATCTCATCCTTCAGCTCGAAGCCTTCGTCGATCGAGCTGGCGACCCAGCCGTCATAGAGATCGGGCGCGAACGCTTTGTGCCCTGCCGCCTGTAGGCGCTCGACAGCGTCCAGTTCGAGCGGGCGCAAACCATAAACGGAATGGAAGAGGATCACCGTTGCCATTACCACAGCCTCGCATTTAGCTCGATCGTAACATAAGGCATTTGAAAGACATGGCAATTTCCCCGATCATCTTTCGACGGGGCGAAACAATTCTCCAAAAAGAAAAAACCCGGTGTCGGTTGGGAACCGAACACCGGGTAAGAGGCAGGGCTTATTGGCTATCACCCTGCGGGGAAACGTTTAACCGGCCTCAGCGAGTAAGGCCGAAGAAGCGCGTCCGGCGACGCGCGGAGTTGGTCAGATGGCTGGACGGATCTTCAAAGAAGGTCGACGTGTTGAGCGCCAATGTGACGTCAAGGCGCGTCAAGCCGATGTCCATCAACTGGCTGTCGTTCAGCTCATGCAGATAGTTGATCTCGCGGCGGTTGCGGAGCGCGCGCCAGACGGATGCCATCTTATGGAAAGCAAGCGTCAGGCGTGCCGTCAAAGGCAGCGACGGCCTTGCGTGGCCGAGATGTAATGTCTGATCTGTCGTGCGCATTTCCATGGTCCTTTCGTTCAGGCACACGCTGGCCAAGCCCCTTCCCGGAGACCCGGAGAAGGAGCGAGGTTGGGAGGAATTCGGCAGGAGGTCTGTCGATTGGTATGCTGATTTGCATTAGGAAGATGCCAAACCCCTATTGATCAGTCCAACGAATGTTTCTAATGATAATTATCAAACTCTTTTATAGGTGAGATCATGGCCGCGCCGCTTGATATCGATCAGTTGCAGACCTTCATCGCCATCGTGGATTCCGGCAGCTTCACCAAAGCGGCTGACCGGGTCTTCAAGACGCAGTCGGCGGTCTCCATGCAGATGCGCCGGCTGGAGGAACGCGTCGGCAAGCAGCTTTTCATCAAGGACGGCCGCGGCAACCGGCTAACGGCGGAAGGCGAAAAGCTGCTCAACTATGCGCGCCGCATCATCCGCCTGAACAATGAGGCGATCGCCGCATTCGACGACAACAGGCTCGAAGGCACGCTGCGCATCGGCACGCCGGACGATTATGCCGACCGCTACATGCCCGAGATCATCGGACGCTTCGCCAAGACGCATCCGAATGTCGAGCTCTATATTGTCTGCGAACCTTCGGTCGATCTCGCCGAACGCATGCATCGCGGCGAGCTCGATATTGCGCTGGTGACCCACAATCCGCGCGAGAGAATGTCCGATGTCGTGCGCACCGAGCCGCTCTGCTGGGTCGGCTCGGCCAACCATCCGCTGCGCGACGATGCGCCGATTCCGCTCGCCGTCGGGCGGCGCGACTGTCAATGGCGTCAACTTGCCTGCTCGGCGCTCGATGCCGGCGGCCGCGACTATCAGATCCTGTTCACCAGTTGGTCCTGCACAGTGGTTGCCGCAGCCGTGCTTGCCGGCATGGCGGTCTCGGTCATGCCAGAATCGGCTCTACGCACCGGCATGAAGGTACTGAGCCAGGCGGATGGCTTCCCGCCGCTGCCGCCGGTGCAGATCGGCATCATGAAGCGGCCGGGCCTTTCGGTGTCGCTGATGAACGCCATCACCGCCCACATCTCCGCCTGCCTCGACAACATTACGCCGGCAGCGGTCGATGACGATCTCGAGGGCGACGTGAAGACCTTCACGCGCTACTATCCGCGCCTGCGCGCCGGACATATTCTACCAGGCTGGTGATTTTGGAAGCCGGCCTCGTGCCATGAGCTCAGTCCAGTAAACGGATATCCCGCGCGACCTCGCTCATATCGTCATTGAGCTGGTGATCCCTGCCTTCGAGCGTGCGGACCGTGGCATGGGGAATCGCTTTCGCATAGAGATGAACATGGGCGCTCGGCACGATGTCGTCGTCCGCGCCATGATAGAGATAGACGCGAACGCCGGGCGGGAAGCGTTCTGAAAAGTCCTTGCGATCGTCGATGTCGTCACTCGGCCACCCACCTTCACCGATGAAGGGCGCAGCGATTAGAAACAGCCCGCCGAGCCTGAATCTCGGCGGCTGCTCGGCAAGCACATGGATCAAAATTGTGCCGCCGATCGAGTGGCCCACGAGAATTGCCCCGTCCTCGAGCAAGTCGAACTCGCCTATCAGCGCAGCTCTCCAGGCCGCGTAGTCGGGATCGTCCTCTCCCGGCATTGGGGGGTAGCGGACGGCATAGCTTTCACCGAGTTCGCGCTCAAGACTCGCCACAAGCTTGCCGTCCCAGCAAGCGTGAACGCCTTCGCCGGCTCCTTGAACGAAAAGAATCTGCTTAGCCATGGCGGCATTTTATTCCACGGACGCAGACCGGCGCAACCCGCGCCGTCGCATACCGGAGAACCGCTTGCCTAGTGCCTCTTGCCCATCGGCTCACCACTCGGCTCGGCAAATAGCGTCGCGCGGATCACCTGTTTCCATTCGCTCAGCATGCGGATGGCAAGGCTTCTGTCGCTCATGATCGCGAGGCGAACGGAGGCACCGATCAAGTGGCTGAAGAGTTGGGCGCGAGCCTGCAGGTCGATCTGACTGCCAGCCGGAATGTGGGGTTCGATGCCCTTCAGGAAGATTTCGGCAACGCGGTTGCTGTGCTGAATATTCAGCCTCAAGAGATCCTGGTCCATCTCCGTTCCCAACCACACGCCCATATAGGTCGGATCGCCGCGGAATTCGCGATAGTACCAGTCGATCACGCCGCAGACGAGATCGATGGCGTGATCAAGAGACTTCACGGCGACAAAAACTTCCGCCGTCTTTTGCTGAACGAGATCGGCATGGCGGTCGAACAGCGCGGTGACGATCGCAGCCTTCTCGGGAAAATATTGGTATACGGAACCGATCGGCACGCCGGCGACGGCAGCAAGTTCCGTCATCTTCATGGCGCTCACCCCTTTTTCCGCAATCAGGTGGGCGGCGGCCGACAGGATGACATCTACGCGGTGGATGCTGCGCTCCTGCTGGGGTTCCTTGCGGAATTTGATGCGGTCGGGTTTGTCCGGGCTCATGCATTTCCCATTTTATTGTCATTCGGAACGACGCCGGGTACGTACGCCAGCTTTTATGCCACAGCCATATTCAATGCGCGTAAATGGGAAAAGTTCAATTTTAAGTGTCATGTATTGGTGCGGCCGCGACAGGCGTCAACGGCCGAAGGAATAGCTGCGGCCGCTATCTCGTTCAGTCCTTCGTTACCAGCCGCTAGGCCAGATATTTTTTCAGGAAATCGACCGTCCGGCCCCAGGCAAGATCGGCAGCCTTCTTGTCATAGCGGGCAGCCGAGGTGTCATTGTTGAAGGCGTGGTTGGCACCGTCATAGACGAAGATCTCGAAGGTCTTGCCGCCGGCCTGCAGCTCTTTCCGATAGGCATCGATACCGGCATTGATGCGGTCGTCGAGGCCGGCATAATGCAGCATCAGGGCAGCTTTGATATCGTGTACATCGGCAGCGGCCGGCTGCATGCCGTAATAGGCGACACCGGCCTTCAGTTCCGGCGATTTGGTGGCGAAGCGGTTGATGACGCCACCGCCCCAGCAGAAGCCGATTGCGCCGACCTTGCCGTTGGAGCCGTCGAGCTTGGAGAGGTAGGCCAGGCTCGCTTCGGCATTGGCAACCGTCAGCGCCGCGTCGAGCTTGGCGAACATCTCGCGCGCCTTGTCCTCATCTTCCGGCGTGCCGCCGAGCGGCGACAGGAAGTCCGGCGCCAGGACAATGAAACCTTCCAGCGCCATGCGGCGGGCGACATCGCGGATATGCGGGTTGAGGCCACGATTTTCATGGATGACGATCACGCCACCGAGCTTCTCGCCCTCGCCCTTGGGTCGGGCGAGATAGGCTTTCATGTCACCGCCGCTGCCGGGGTAGGTGACGTCCTTCGTGTCGAGACGGCTGTCATCGGCGGCAATGATCTCGGCGCTCGCCTTGTTGGCGGCAAGCAAGGGCACGATCATGGCGGCAGCCCCGGCCGAGCCTGCGAGCTTCGTCAGCTTTTCCATGAAACCGCGGCGATCGAGCGTCAGATGCGTGTATTCGTCATAGGCATTGATCATCGCCTGCGTCACGACGGGCTTGTCCATGCTCATAATGTGTTCCTCCTTGTCTTTCCCCGGCGGCCAGCATCCCAAGGCAGGGCCGCCCGAGGACAAGATAGGTCAAGCGAGCGCTGAGGGACCGTCAGTCAGGAACACAAATACGTTATCGCAGGTTGCTTTCCGCGAAAATGCAAGTCCCGTTAGGAGAACGTCATCCAGATGGCAAGCCAGACCCACATCCCGGCAAGGGCCACATAGCCGAGCGCGAAAAGCGGGCTGCGGTAGCGCAGGTCGTTGCTGGTGACGTGTACGTAAGCGTGGGCATAGCGCGAGGCGACAAAGATCCACGCCAGAATGACCGCGGCCAGATTGTCTGCCTGGGCGACGAACAGCGCAATGGAGCAAGCATAAAAGAGAATGGGAAGTTCGAACTGATTGGCGAGGCTGTTGCGCACAACCAGGCTTTCCGCCGGCTCATCGGCAGCAAGGTTCTCGCGAAACTGCGATCGTTTGATCTTGCCCGCCTTCACCGCACTTTGGCGGCGCAAGCCTAAAAGCGCGTAGAGAATATAGACAAGCACCGCATGGGCCACCATGGGCCAGAACATTTCATAGCCGGTCACGCCGCCAACTCCTTAGAGCAATTCCAGGAAAAGTGCGAAGCGGTTTTCCGTCCGGAATTGCTTAAAACAAAGGGATAGAGCGGGAAAGCGATTCCGTGAAACGCTGAAACCGCTCTAAGGATTGCTGAACGGCAGAAACGACCGCTCAGGACGGCTTGGAACCGTCCGCAGACAGGTAGCGAAGAATTGCGAAACGGGCCAGTAGAATGATCGTGACGACCAGGGTGAGGAACTTCAGGCGCACCACGACCGGCAGCAGTCCCGAGAGCAGCGTCACGGTCCCGTCCGACGGCGTGGCCGGCGGATAGAGCAACAGGCCGGCGATATTTTCGGCATAGTCCATCACGCCATAGAAGACTGGTAGAGAAAAAATCAGGCTGACCGCACCAGGCGGGATCGGCCGCCCGAAGAAGATGCCGCTCGGCCGAACCAGCCGCAGCAGGCAGAAGAGCAGACCGCCCAGCACCAGCGGAAAGATGAGCTCCGGCCCGAGATACATGGAATGCAGGATCGCGGCCGGATCGGGATGATCCTTGAGATAGCGCAGCATGGCTATGACGTCGTCGCGCTCATAGCCGCCGATGCGGGCGTCCAGCATTTGCTCGCCGGCTGCGGCATCGCTGAATGCTCTGACGAAGCCGGCATAGATCCAGGCAAAAAGTGCCAGGGACAAGGCTGCCAGGATCGCCGTCAGGCCCTGCAAGGACCTGACGTTGCCCTGAACGCGATCTGCCATCGATCAGCCGCCTGCGCCCGGATAGTTCGGGCTTTCGCGGGTGATCGTGACGTCATGGGCGTGGCTTTCGCGCAGGCCGGCGCCGGAGATGCGTACGAAGGTGGCGCGCTCCTGGAACTCCTTGAGGTCGGCGCCGCCGACATAGCCCATGGCCGCCTTGAGGCCGCCGGCGAGCTGGTGCAGCACGCCCGAGACCGAACCCTTGTAGGGCACCTGGCCTTCAATGCCTTCCGGCACGAGCTTCAGCGTGTCGCGTACTTCCGCCTGGAAGTAGCGATCGGCCGAGCCGCGCGCCATGGCGCCGACGGAGCCCATGCCGCGATACGCCTTGAAGGAGCGGCCCTGGTAGAGATAGACCTCGCCCGGGCTTTCATCCGTACCAGCGAGCAGCGAGCCGATCATGGCAGCGGATGCGCCGGCGGCGATCGCCTTGGCGAGATCGCCGGAGAACTTGATGCCGCCATCGGCGATAACAGGGATGTTCTGGTCCTGCGCGGCCTGCACCGCCGACATGATGGCGGCAAGCTGCGGCACGCCGACACCGGCGACGATACGGGTCGTGCAGATGGAACCGGGGCCGATACCGACCTTCACGGCGTCCGCGCCTGCATCGATCAGCGCCCGCGTGCCGTCATAGGTGGCGACATTGCCGGCCATGATGCGAACCGAATTGGAGAGCTTCTTGACCCGGCTGACGGCATCGAGAACGCGCTGCGAATGGCCATGGGCTGTGTCGACGACCAAAAGATCGACGCCTGCATCGATCAGGCGCTCGGCACGCTCGTAGCCATCGTCACCGACACTGATGGCGGCTGCCGCACGCAGGCGGCCCTGCGCATCCTTGGAAGCGTTCGGATTGAGCTGCGACTTCTCGATGTCCTTGACGGTGATCAGGCCGACGAGACGGCTATCGCCATCGACCACCAGGAGCTTTTCGATGCGGTGCTTATGGAGCAGACGCTTGGCTTCCTGCTGCTGAACGCTTTCCGTGACCGTCACGAGATTTTCGCGGGTCATCAGCTCGTAGATCTTCTGCGAGGGGTCGGAAGCGAAGCGTACGTCGCGGTTGGTGAGAATGCCGACGAGGCGGTGCGACTTTTCAACGACCGGAATGCCGGAAATGCCGTGCGCCTTCATGAGGTTGAGTGCTTCGGCGAGCGTTGCGTCGGGGCCGATCGTGACCGGATTGACCACCATGCCGCTTTCGAACTTCTTGACCTGACGGACTTCCTCGGCCTGCTGCACCGGCGTCAGATTGCGGTGGATAACGCCCATGCCACCGGCCTGAGCCATGGCGATGGCGAGACGGCTTTCCGTCACCGTGTCCATGGCGGCGGAGAGGATCGGCAGGTTGAGTTCGATATCCTGGGCGATGCGGGTGGCGATATTCGTCTGGCCCGGCATGACCTCGGAGTGCCCCGGCTGCAGGAGCACATCGTCGAATGTCAGAGCATCCAACCCGGTTGACGTTTCAATGATGCGTGCCATGGCCAATTTCCTTCGTCTGTGAAAAGCAGGATGGCTCCGGAACGAATCGTCCGCCGGGCGATCTTGCAAGTGTTGCTTGGAAGTTGGCGAGGGCTGGTAACACGTCTATGACAGGAAGGGAATAGGGAAAACGCCGACGCCATCCCCTTGCCGCCCGCACGGATGCACAGCCAGCCTCACGGCTCTTCCACGGAGGAGGCAATGACCCCAACCTTCCGCTCGAGCGCTTCGACGATGCGCATCGACAGCGCCGGATCGGAAACAGCGCGCGCCATAGTCACACCGCCGGACAAAAGTGCGAGAAGCGCTATAGCATTTTCTTCTCGCTCCCCGGCCGAATTGCCAGTCAGACCGGAGGCCGCTTCCTCTATGACCCGGCGCAGCTCGATTTCGTAGGCAGACCGCGTATCGGCATCGGCACGCATGACGTCGGGAGACAGACTTGGCAAGGCGCAGCTCTGGCCGAGCGCGCAGGTGCGTTTCGGCCCCAGATAGTAGCTTACGAAGGCCAGGAGCCAACCCTTGCCCTTTTGAGCTTTCAGATTCGATATGCCGAGCCGCAGCTCGTCAAGTCCCGCCTGAACCGCCGCGCGGAACGCTTCGCCCTTTGATTTGAAATGCCCGTAGAAGGCGCCGTTCGTGACGCCTGCAGCCTTGGTCAAGGCATCGATGCCGGAACCGCCATAGCCTTCCTGACGGAAAAGTTCGCCCGCCGCGTAGAGAACGCGCGTGCGAGTTTCGAGCTTGTGTTCTGTACTGTAGCGCATATCAACTTTCTTTAAGAGCGATCACTCTTTATGTTTGCATAGAGAGCGATCGGTGTGTATCAATAGAGAGCGATCAGTATTTATGTAACATCGCCGACCAAGTTTTCAAACGAGAGGAGTTCCCGTTATGCCTATCACACTCACTATACTCGAAGGTTTGCTGTCGAGCGAAGCCGAGGCCCAAACCTTCGCCGAATTGACCGATGTTCTCTTGAAGGTTTCGCAACTCTCGGGCAACGCGTTCATGACCCCGAACGTCGTCGGCACCATCAATGTTCTGCCGCAGGGACGCGTGTTCTCAGGCGGAAAGGCGGCCGCGGCCGCCTTCATAGAGCTGAAACTGCCAGAGATCGCGCTCGCGACGGACGAGGCCAAACGGGCTTTTATCGAGGCGGCCACAACCATAGTCGAACGCGCTTCGAATGGTCGGATATCCCGCGAACATATCTGGACCAACATCGTTTATGCCGCGGAAGGCTCCTGGGGTATCGGCGGCCAAGTCTACGACAATACCCAGCTTGTCAGTGCGATCCAACGAGCGGCCGCGCTGTAAAACGCTTGCCAAGCGATACGGTCAGTTCCCACCCACTCGTAGCCCGTGACCAGAGCGAGTCTCGCTATGCGACTTTCCAATTATCTATTTTTCACGACGCGCTGCGAGCAGGCGCTTAATTTTTACGAGACCTGCGGCCTTGGAAAAATCGTCGAAATCACGCGCTACGGCGTGAATGGAATCCCGACGCCGCCCGGATTTGTCCAGGGCCAGATCATGCACGCGAAGTTCCAAGGTCCCGGCGTCCTTTTCTACGCTTCAGACAATGACGATGCCGAGCCGATGCGCGGATCAGCACATCTGCTTGAGCTCGAAGATACGGAGCGGACAAAAGAGTTATTCGCCCGCTTGGCAAAAGGCGGTACGATCACGACACCGCTCGGCAAACAGCCTTGGAGCAATCTCTACGGGAAGCTCACTGATCAGTTCGGCGTACAGTGGATGCTTAATTGCGTTATCTGAGTCGATTTCGTTTCACTAAATTGATCGAGCCTCCGCCTTACAAATCGAACTGATAGGTTTTCGGCACATAGCGGAACCCCTCGGGCTGCTTTTCGACAAAGCCAACGGCGGGGAACGGCATGTGGAAGCCGAGGAAAGGGATGCGGTCGGTGGCGATCATGTCGAAGACACGGCGGCGAGTCTTGGCGGCCTGCGCCTTATCGGCGTCAAAGCGCACCTCCCAATCCGGGCGCCCGAGAGAGAGGAGATAGTGATTGGCCGTATCGCCGGTCAGGACCAGTTGCTTGCCATCCGATTCGAGATGGAAGACGAGATGACCGGGCGTGTGGCCGGGCGCGAGCATGGCGGTCATGCCGCTGACGATCTGATCGCCCTCCTTGAGGAAGGTCATCTTCTCGGCAAAAGGCGCGACATTGGCGAGCACAGCCTTGTGACCGCCTTCGGCCGGCGTCCCCTCGCGTGACCTGTCGGTCCAGAATGCATACTCGATTTCGCCGGTGACATAGCGGGCGTTCGGAAAGGCCGGAGCGCCATCCTCCATCAACCCATTGATATGGTCGCCGTGCAGATGCGTCAGAGCGACCACGGTCACCTGCTCCGGCGCATAGCCGACAGCCATCAGACCGTCGCGAAAACGGCCCAAGCCGCGGGCGCGGCCGGCGGCGCCGAAGCCGGTGTCGACGACGATCACGTCGGCTCCTGTGTCGATGATAGCGGGCGTATAGCTGTTGAGGAGCTTCTCCGTCGGCAGGAAGTTCTGCGCCAAAAGCTTCCGTACCGTCTCCGGCGACTGGTTCGATCCGAAGGTTTCCCAGGGATTATCCAGAATGCTTGCGCCATCTTTGACGACGGTGACAGTGCAGGACCCCAGCTTGAACCGATGGGTCTCGGGCGACAGAACTGCGACGGTCATAATCTCATTTTCTCCAATGGGTGTCATCGCCCTCGGCAGCGACACAGCGGATATGACCTTTCATGATCGATAATTTCGCCATGACATATCCGTCCAATTCCGCTAATACACCGAGCGACATTTTATGCGTTTAGCATTTCCATGCGTTTAGCACATGTCAAACTTGGTATCCTATGCTGGGCAGCAAGCGGCATCACGAAGACGTGATCCTCGCGAAGCCAAGGGGCGGATTCGGGGATTGGCAGAGGTTGCGCACAGGACTACAGAGCGGGTGCCCGTCTCAGGCGGACCCCCTTCCCCGAAGACACGACCCACCAAGGCATATGCCTATGAACCGCATCGTTCCCCTGATTCTTGCCGTTGCTCTCTTCATGGAGCAGATGGATTCCACCGTGATTGCGACCGCGCTGCCGGCCATCGCGGCGGATCTCCATGTTGGTCCGATCACACTGAAACTGGCGCTGACGTCCTACATGGTGTCGCTTGCGGTCTTCATCCCAATCAGCGGCTGGATGGCGGATCGCTTCGGGGCGAAGAACATCTTCCGGCTTGCCATCTGTGTCTTCGTCATCGGTTCGATCATGTGCGCCGCCTCGGGCGGCCTCTGGGAATTCGTCATTGCCCGTTTCCTGCAAGGTCTCGGCGGCTCGATGATGACGCCCGTCGGCCGCCTTGTGCTGGTGCGCACGACGCAGAAGAGCGATCTGGTCTCGGCCATGGCGCTGCTTACCATTCCGGCCCTCGTCGGCCCGCTTGCCGGACCGCCGCTCGGCGGCTTCATCACCACTTACGCCTCCTGGCACTGGATCTTCCTGATCAACGTGCCCGTCGGTGTTCTCGGCGTCATCCTGTCGACGATCTTTCTGCCGGCGGTCGAAGCAACCAAGCCGCCGAAGCTTGATTTCATCGGCTTCGTGCTGACGTCCGTCGCGGCGGCTGGCGTCGTCTTCGGCATGTCGGTCATCAGCCTGCCGGCCCTGCCGCCGTTCATCGGCATCTCGGCCATCGTCATCGGCTTCATCTGCGGCTTCCTTTATGTCGGCCACGCCCGCCACCATCCGGCGCCCATTCTCGATCTGTCGCTGCTGAAGAATATTACCTTTCGCGCTTCCGTCACCGGCGGCACGCTGTTTCGCATCTGCATCGGCGCCATGCCCTTCCTGACGCCGCTGATGCTGCAGCTCGGCTTCGGCCTCAATCCGTTCCAATCGGGCCTGATCACCTTTGCCGGCGCCATCGGCGCCATTACCACCAAGTTCATCGCCCGCCGCGTCTTCACCGCCATCGGCTTCAAGACGGCACTGCTGTCGGCGGCGGGGGTCACGACGATAACGACGATCTGCACCGGCCTCTTTCAGCCCTGGACGTCGCACCTCATCATCGTCGGCGTGCTCCTGATCGGCGGTTTCTCACGCTCGTTCTTCTTCACCGGCATCAACGCGCTCGCCTATGCCGATATCAGCGACAAGCAGGCGAGCCAGGCCACGTCGATGAGTTCGGTCATGCAGCAGATCAGCCTCGCGCTTGGCGTTGCCGTCGCCGCAATGATCCTGGAAACCTCGACCTACTTCAGCGGTATGGAGCTGCAGGTTCGCGATTTCCATATCGCCTTCTTCTGCATCTCGATACTGACCGTGGTCGCCACCATTCCCTTCATCCGCATGGACCGCAGCGCCGGCGCCATGGTTTCCGGCCATAAGGCCGGCCTGAAGCGCGTGGCCGCGATGCAGCCGCAGGTACCCCAGCATCAGCAGCCGATGGTGAAGTAGGTCGTTCGGGAAACGCCGGAAGGTTTATTCCGGCCGCTCGCAGACGGCGCTGAGTTTGTTGCCGTCGGGATCGCGCACGTAGGCCGCATAGAAATTGGCATGGAAAGAGCGCAGGCCGGGCTTGCCCTCATCCGTGCCGCCATGGGCAAGGGCTGCCGCATGAAAGGCGTCGACATCGGCGCGGCTTTCAGCGTGCAGAGCCACCATGGAGCCATTGCCGATCGTCGCCTTGCGATGATTATAGGGAACCACCACCCAGAAACGGCAGCGCGTGTCGCCATCGGCGGCATAGCCGATTTCCTCATCCGATTCGCGTTGAAGCCGATAGCCGAGGACCGGCAGAACCGCATCATAGAAGCTGCGTGCACGCGGAATATCGTTGGAGCCGAGAGTGACGTAAAGAAGCATGAATGCGCTGCCTGCAATGCCGATGGAACCGTATCATCGGACAAAAGCGACAGCTAAATCAAGCGCTCGTTGCTTCCTCGTCCGTCTTGCGTCCCTTGAAGCCCTTTGCCAGCAGGAACATCTCCACGGATTCTGCCCTGGATGCGCCCGGTTTCACATGAATGACCTGGCGAAAATTCTGCTTCAGCAGCGTCAGCAGGTCGCGCTCCGTGCCACCCTGGAAGGTCTTGGCGAGGAAATGCCCGCCTTCACCCAGGACCTCGACGGCAAAATGTGCGGCAACCTCGCAGAGATGCATGGTTCGCAGATGATCGGTGCGCTGATGGCCGGTCGTCGGCGCGGCCATGTCCGAAATCACCAGATCCGGCGTGCCGCCGACGGCATCGATCAGCCGCTGCGGTGCGTCCGGATCGAGGAAGTCGAGCTGCAGGATGGTGACGCCCGGCAACGGCGCCATTTCCAGGAAGTCGATGGCCGCAACACGGATATCCTCCTCCGTCGATCCTGTCACCTTGGCGGCGATCTGCGACCAGCTTCCCGGCGCGGCGCCGAGATCGATGATGCGGCGAGCGCCCTTGAGGATATGATGCTTCTCGTCGATCTCCAGCAGCTTGAAGGCGGCGCGGGCGCGATAGCCCTCAAGCTGGGCGCGCTGCACATAGGGATCGTTGATGTGCCGTTCCAGCCATTGCCGCGAGGAGGCCTTCAGCTTCTTTTTCTTGACGCGCTGGCCGAGCTTGCGCCCGGTGCGGTTGCCAGCGATCGTTGGCTTGGTCATGCCTGCGGCCCCTTCATATCCTTGGGTCGATGGCCGCGGCGCGAGCGGCCCCGCCGCCATACGCCGTCATCCGCCATCATATCGGTCAGCAGTCCTTCGCGCAGACCGCGATCGGCGACACGCATGCGCGGGCTCGGCCAGCGGCGGCGGATCGCTTCGAGAATGGCGCAGCCCGCCAAAACGAGATCGGCGCGGTCCGGCCCGATGCAGGGATTGGCAGCGCGGCCGGCGAAATCCCAGGAAAGCAGCTTCGATTGCATAGCCGTCACCTCATCGTCGGACAGCCAGACACCATCGACCCGGCGCCGGTCGTAACGCGGCAGATCGAGATGGACGCCGGCAAGCGTCGTCACCGTTCCGGACGTGCCGATCAGATGAAAATCGCCGCTGTCTCGGGCAGCGCCCTGGACCGGCGGGCAATCGAAGCGTTCGAGCATGCCCTCGACCTCGCGCACCATGGTCTCGAACAGTTCCGGCGTGACGTCGCGGCCGCCATGGCGTTCGGAGAGCGTCACGACGCCAACCGGCAGCGAGGTCCAGTGGGTGATATGATTGGCAAGCCGGCTGGAGCGGTTTTCGCCAATGCGGATGACGGCGATTTCCGAGGAGCCACCCCCAATATCGAACAACACGACCGAGCGCGCCTCGGGGCCGACGAGCGA
This sequence comes from Rhizobium sp. LEGMi-198b, assembly GCF_054114205.1. Classification (NCBI taxonomy): domain Bacteria; kingdom Pseudomonadati; phylum Pseudomonadota; class Alphaproteobacteria; order Hyphomicrobiales; family Rhizobiaceae; genus Rhizobium; species Rhizobium sp. LEGMi-198b. The sequence goes on from NZ_JBSYVH010000001.1 coordinate 759,945, forward strand.
CGAGCAGCCGGAGACGGCAAGCCGCGCCTCGGTCTCGCGGTCGATGATTTCGAGCCGCAGGCCGGTTTCTTCGGTAACGCGGGCGAGGAACGCTTCGCCGTTCTCCGCCGCGCGGCACGCCTCGGTGGCGATCAGCCGCATACGCCGGATCTCGCGCGTCTTCAACTTGCCCGCGCAGACGCGCAAAGCCTCGACCGCCCGGTCCATGGCATCGCTCGACAGCCGGCCGCTGGCGCCAAGCCCTTCGCCGAGACGAACGATGCGGGAAAAGGCGTCGACGACGCGGAACTGGCCAGGCCTCGTCGGCTGGGCGATCAGCAGACGGCAATTATTGGTGCCAAGATCGAGCGCCGCGTAGAGATCGACCGGACGGTAATCGCCATCGGCATGATGATGCGGCGCATGGCCGTCACGGCGCTGCGGCGACGCATTCCGGTCGTGATGATCATTGCGGGCAGGCGCGTGTTCGGTGGCGACGGGAGCGGCGGGGGCGACGATCTGCGCCGTCTTTTCGTGCACCAGCGGGCGGCCCTGCAAACCGCGCTTGCTGCGGTGCTTGCGCCTGTTCTTGCCGCTCTTGTGCGACGACGCATGGCCGTGTTCGGCCGCAGCGCGGCGTTCCTGCGCGCCGGAAGCCTGTTGCTGTGTCGGGGAAGTGTGCTGCGCACCATCATGCGCTCCGCCACGGGCACGGCGACGGCGCTTGCGCTTTTTGGCCGGAGAGCCGGCGTCGTTGTCTATTGGGCGTGTCGCCACCGGACTGGACGAGCCGGTCTGGTTGGCCTCCGCAGAATAAGCGTTCGGACGGGCGGGACCGCCACGCTTACGCTTACCACGCCGGGAGGATTTACCCTTCCTGCGCTCTGCTACCGACGCCCCGTTTGCCTGCGGCGCTCTGCCGCTGTCGGGGTCACTCACGTATCTTTTCCACCGCGCCGCGCAAGGCCCCAGGGCATGCTGCAGGCGCTCATTCGATTTTCGTTGGGCGGAGAATATCAGCAGGATGAGTTTTCGCCAAATTCTTTTTGAATCGCGTTATTTGCGGGAGCTAACCCTTCCTGCTCGTTGGAGAAAGCCTCGATCTCAAGCCGCCAAGCTTTGCCGAACACCATCCGCCAGCGCCTTCATCCGGTCGATCGGCGAATGGCCGATCAGCATGAAGGCGTGGGTGGCGTTCGACCAGTAGACGACATTCATGCCGCGGCGGTTTTCCATATCCGGTGCGGAAGCGCCCTTGCTCGAGGGGATGATGCAGAGGGCCATCGGACCGCTTTCGGGATCGAGATAGGCGATCTGCGCCAAAGGCTTGCTGTCATAATTCAAGACTTGGGCGCGCTTGAAATCGACACCCGGCAAGGCAATGGTTTCGGGCGTCAGCGTGAGCCCGAGCTTGGCGCCGACCTCGCTCAATTGCGCGGCCTGTTCCGCCCGATCGCCAGCCGGTGCGCTCAGCGTGTCCGGCGTATAGAGCGACAGATATTCGGCGACGACGGCGCGCCAGTCGCTGCCCTCTTCGGGCTTGGTGAGGCGATGGCTGATGCCGATCGCGGCGCGGTCGATGGCAACGCCCGCGACAAGGCAGGCGGCGATCGCCGACAGGAAGCCACGGCGGCTGACGCCGGAAGCAGCCTTCTTCTGCTCGCTTGTGGAGGGGATGGCAGCGAGCATGGCGTTCAGCCTGGCGCTTGGGGCGGCGGCAAGCACAGGCTCGAATGCCTCACGGAAGGGCAGATCGCTGCGCGACAGGAAATCGAAGCGTTCCGCCACCTGGGCGTCGCTTGCGATCAGTTCTTCTATCCTGTCGCGCTCGGCCGCGCCTAGCTCGCCGTCGATGAAGGCGGTGAGCAGCTCGTCCGAGGGCACTTTGTTGTTGTCCAATTCACTCATTCCCGTTCCCCAGTCGCCCGCCTCCGGAAAGCCGCGCCCCATCCGCCGACCCGGCACCATCGGCAAGCTTCGCACGCGCCGCCGCCAGCCGGCTCATCACCGTTCCGATCGGCACATCCAAAACCTCCGCCACCTCGCGATAGGAAAGTCCTTCGACATAGGCGAGGAACACGGCGGTGCGTTGCGCTTCCGGCAGCGCCTGCACCTGTTTCAGCACCTGACCAGCGAGAATATGCGTCTCCGTCTCGCGCGCACCATCAAAGACCAACGTCTCGTCGGCATCGACAAAACCCTGGCCCATGCGCACCCGGCGCGATCGGATCTCGTTCAGCCAGATCGAATGCAAGATCGAAAACAACCATCGATCGAGCCGCGTACCGGCTGCGAACTGACCCGCCCGCTCCAACGCTCTGACGCAGGTCGCCTGCACCAGGTCATCCGCAACATCGCGTTGGTGCGACAGCACCACTGCATAGCGCCAGAGCCGCGTCAGATGCTGTGACAGACCCGCCCTGATATCGTCTTCGCTGGCTATGGCACCCTCCGCGAGGTTCGCGTTTTTGGGAATCGCCGGTCGTACCGGCGGTTCCGATCTTACCCGACTATAAGCAGAAATTGTGGAATGAGCGACTGACACTCGAATATCCCTTTAAATGCTGACTGCTTATGCCGGCCATCTTAGGTCCGACGCCGAAATCAGAGGCTCGACGGATTCTTGATGGCGTCGTTCAGGTCCTGATATTCCTCGCAGGACGTGTTGCCGCAGAGCGTTTTGATCGTGCTCAACTGGTCCTTGGCGAGGTCGATCTGACCCTTGATGACATAGGCTTCGCCGAGATATTCGCGAACCAACGCGTATTTCGGGTCCATTGCGACCGACTTCAGGTAATAGGAAATGCCCTCATCCGTGCGGCCGAGCTTGCGGGTGGCGTAACCGCGATAATTCAATGCCTCCGCCGTGTTCGGATTCTGCATGGTGTCGAGAACTTCCAGCGCTTCTTCATAGCGGTGGTCCTTCTTGGCGAGCGAATAAGCATAATCGGCGCGATTTTCATCGGTGATATTGGCGCCCTGCTGCTTTACGCACTTCTTCGTCTTCTTGTCGTAGATTTCGCCCTTCTTGCAGGTCGGCGTCGAGCTGCTGTCGTCGCCCATCGCGAAAACCGGAACGGTAAAGGCGCCGAGGGTGAGGCAGGCGCCGAGCGCGACGGAGGCCAGGCGGAAAGCGGTAGTCGTCATGGGATTGCTCCTTGGCAAAAATGAACGTTGCGACGGGAGAACACGCCATCCGTTCATTTTATTCGCGAGCGAGAGATATTTTCTGGCGCTTTGCCCTACGACCGGCCGTCACTCTTTCGTGACCGGCGTCCTGCCGAATAATTCCTGATGCTGGCGTGTTTCTACCTGCGTACCCGCCGAGGGTTACAAGGAGAAACAAGTGTCCGATACCGTCAAGCTTGTCAGTCTGGCCGTCGCCACGCCCGACAACATCATCTATCAATCCGAGGCTGCCGAGACCGCCGGCCGCCTGTTTTCCGATCGCTTCCGCGATTTCAAACATCTCGCCCGCGTGTTCGATAGCGCCGGCATCCGCAAACGCTATGCCGCGCGTCCGCTCTCGTGGTTCGAACAATCGCATGGCTGGCAGGACCGCATGGACGCCTATGCCGAGGTCGCAAGCCAGCTCTTCAGGAAGACTGCTACCGATGCGCTGGAACGCGCCGGTTTGAAGGCAGAAGATGTTGATTGCATCGTTACGGTGTCGTCGACGGGCATTACGACGCCAAGCCTGGAGGCGAGACTTGCGGCTGAGATGGGCTTCCGCTCCGATATTGAGCGCGTGCCTGTCTTCGGTCTTGGTTGCGCGGCCGGTGTTTCCGGCCTTGGCATCGCCGCGCGCATGGCGAAAGCCCGCCCAGGGGCTGTCGTGCTCTTCGTTTCCGTCGAACTCTGCTCGCTGGCCTTCCGGCTGGACGAGCTGACGCGACCGAACATCATCGCGACAGCGCTGTTCGGCGATGGCGCCGCCGCCTGTATCCTGCGCGCCGGCAAGGATGGTCTCGCGGAAATCGAATCGACGGGCGAGCACCTCTTTCCCGATACGCTTGGAATCATGGGCTGGAAGATCGACGATACCGGCTTCGGCATCATCCTGGAGCAATCGCTGCCACCCTTTGCCGAAGCGAATATCAAGCCCGCCGTCGCCGGCATTCTCGAACGCGCCGGCCTGGCCATATCCGATGTCGACCGCTTCATCTGCCATCCCGGCGGCACCAAGGTACTGGTGGCACTGGAGACTGCCTTCGGTCTCGAACCCGGCTCGCTCGATATCGAACGCGAGGTGATCGGCGATTATGGCAATATGTCGTCGCCGACCGTGCTCTTCGTACTGGAGCGAGCGATCAATGCCGGCCTGCCGCGGCGTTCGGCTCTCATCGCCATGGGCCCCGGCTTCGCGGCAAGTTGCGTCACGCTGAAGAGGGCCGCCTGATGCTCTGGCCATCGATCGCACTTCTGACCTTCGTCACCCTGCAGCGGCTGGCCGAACTGCTGCACGCCCGGCGCAACACCGCCGCGCTCCTTGCGCGTGGTGCCCGCGAGATTGCGCCGGAACACTATCCCTATATGGTCGCGATGCACGCGGCCTGGCTCGCCGGTCTGTGGCTTCTCGCCGCCGGCCGGCCGGTCAATCTTCTCTGGCTCGCCATCTTCATGGTGCTGCAGGGCTTGCGCGTCTGGGTGCTGGCGACGCTGAAAGGACGCTGGACAACGCGGATCATCGTGCTGCCGGGTGCAGCCTTGGTGGCAAGCGGACCCTATCGCTTCCTCAGCCATCCGAACTATGCGGTGGTCATCGGCGAGATCGCCGTGCTGCCGCTCGCCTTCGGCCTGCCGCTCTACGCCTTGGTCTTTTCGCTGCTCAATGCCGCCATTCTCACCATACGCATTCGCGCCGAAAATACGGCTTTGAGACAGGCCGTGGCTTGATTGCATTTTTCATTTGCGCCGCAGCATTTTGGCAGGCATTTTCGATGCTTGAGCATGGTTTCCGGACGGGATCGTGCGCAACTAAAAGAAGAATGCGGATAGCAGGGAACATGACAAAAGACGCAATCGTGCTCGGCGCGGGCATCGTCGGCATATCGACGGCCATCCACCTTCAGCGGCGCGGGCGGCAGGTCATCCTCGTCGACCGCAAAGCTCCCGGTAAAGAGACCTCTTTCGGCAATGCCGGGCTGATCCAGCGCGAAGGCGTCGTACCCTACGGCTTTCCGCAGCAGTTCGGCCTGCTACTGCGCTATGCCTTCAACAACCGCATCGACGCGCATTACCATCTGCGCGCCCTGCCAGGCCAGATTGCCTTTCTTGCTCGCTATTGGTGGAATTCCAACACCAAGCGGCATGAGATGATCTCACGCGCCTATGCGCCGCTGATCGAGCATTCGATCAGCGAGCACAACGACCTGATAGAAGCATCGCATGCAGAGGAATTGATCCGCAAGAACGGCTGGATGGAGATTTTCCGCACGAACGAGAAACGCGATGCGGAATTCGCCGAGGCCGAACGTCTCAACCGCGAATTCGGCGTCGCTTACGATGCACTGACCGGCGCCGATATCGCAACATTGGAGCCGCATATCAGAGGCAGCTTCTCCGGCGGCCTGCGCTGGCGCGATCCCTGGTCCGTGCTCGATCCGCATGGTCTGATCGCTGCCTACCGCAACTACTTCGAAAGCATTGGCGGGCGTTTCGCGACCGGCGACGCCCTCTCGCTCGGCCGGTCCGGCGCCCACTGGAAGATGGTGACGTCGGAAGGCTCGATCGAGGCCGAGGATGCCGTCGTCGCCCTCGGCCCCTGGGCCGATCTCGTGACGAAGCGTCTCGGCTATGCTTTTCCTTTGGGCGTCAAGCGCGGCTATCACATGCACTACGCCGCCGAGGGTGACGCCATCCTCAACAACTGGACGCTGGATGCCGAGCGCGGCTATTTTCTGGCGCCGATGAGCCGCGGCATCAGGCTGACGACCGGGGCGGAATTTGCGCTGCGCGATGCGCCGAAAACACCGATCCAGCTCGACCGTGCCGAAGCCGTCGCCCGCACCGTCTTCCCGCTCGGCGAGCGACTCGACCCGGAGCCCTGGATGGGCGCCCGCCCTTGCACGCCGGATATGATGCCGATCATCGGCAAGGCGCCGCGCCACAACGGCCTATGGTTCGCCTTCGGCCACGCCCATCATGGACTGACGCTGGGACCCGTCACCGGGCGCGTGCTTGCCGAGCTGATTACCGGAGAAAAACCGTTCATCGACATCTCGGCTTATGCACCAGACCGGTTCGCGCCCTGATATCCTGGATTTAGCGGATCGCGTCGAGACCCTTGAGTGCAGCTTCGACGATGCCGTCGATCGTGTCGTCGATGCCGACGGTAACGACGCCGGGTTCCCCCGTCGGCACTTCCAGCGTTTGTAGCTGGCTTTCCAGCAGCGACGCGGGCATGAAATGGCCCTTGCGCTCGCCCATGCGCTTGGTTAGCAGCTCCTTCGAGCCGTCGAGATAGACGAGATAGAGGTGCCCGCCAGCGGCGGCGCGCAGACGCTCGCGATAAATACGCTTTAGCGCCGAGCAGGTAACGGCGACCCCCTCGCCTTTCGCAAGGCTCGCCGCAATTTCCTGACCGATCCTTTCCAGCCAGGGCCAACGATCCTCATCCGTCAGGGGAATGCCCTTGCTCATCTTCTCGACATTGGCGGCAGGATGCAGCGCGTCGCCTTCGATGAAACGGATGCCGAGCTTGGCCGCGACACCCTCGCCGATCGAGGATTTGCCGCTGCCGCTGACGCCCATGATAATGACGGCAAGGGGGGATTTCGGTACGTCGCTCATAGTGCTTCCAGCCATCAATCCAGCGGAAAGAAACAGGCGAATTTATGCGTGCCGTCGCCGAGCAATTCCGGCGTCACCTGCCGGCACTTGTCCTGCGCACGCCAGCAACGCGGATTGAAGTGACATCCGGTTGGTGGATTGAGGGGAGACGGCAATTCGCCCTGCAGGCGGATGCGGTTCTTCTCGCGCTCGGGATCGGCGATCGGCGTCGCCGACAGCAGCGCGGCGGTATAGGGATGGCGCGGACGGGTAAAGACTTCCTCCGCCGTGCCGGTCTCGACCGGGCGGCCGAGATACATCACCATCACATCGTCGGCGATATGGCGAACGACCGAAAGACCGTGGGAGATGAAGAGATAGGCGAGACCCATCTCCTTCTGCAGGTCCATCAAAAGGTTCAGCACCTGGGCCTGGATCGACAGGTCGAGCGCGGAGACAGGCTCGTCCAGCACCAGCACCTTCGGCCGCAGCATCAATGCGCGGGCGATGGCGATGCGCTGGCGCTGGCCGCCGGAGAACATGTGCGGATAGCGGTCGTAATGTTCCGGGCGCAGACCGACGCGCGCCATCATCTCCTCGGCCTTGCGGCGGCGCGTGGCGGCATCATCATCGGTGTTGATCTTCAGCGGCTCCTCGAGGATGGAGCCAACCTTCTGGCGCGGATTGAGCGAGCCGTAAGGATTCTGGAAGACGATCTGCACGGCGCTGCGCAGGCTGCTGTCGCCAAGCTTAGCCGGCTTACCATCGATCAGCAATTCGCCCGCCGTCGGGTCTTCGATCATCGTCACCAGGCGGGCGAGCGTCGACTTGCCGCAACCGGATTCACCGACGACGGCGAGCGTGCGGCCGGACTGCAGGCTGAAGCTGACGCCGTTCAACGCCTTGACGGTCGCCTCCGGTTTGAAGGCGCCGCGCCTGACGGTGTAAAAACGGGCGAGATCACGCCCTTCGAGAACAGCACCCGTCATCAACGGCCTCCTGCTGCTTGCGTGGCGGCAACGCCGGGATGGCCTAGCGGCTTGCCGTGTTCCAATGGATAGTTGCAGAGTGCCACGCCGAGCTCCGCGCCCTGCCGCTTTACGCCGCGGTCGCAGGCCGGCGTTGCAAACGAGCAGCGTGGCGCGAAAAGACAGCCGGTGGGGCGGTCATGCTGGCCGGGCACGACGCCGGCAATCGACGGCAGGCGCTCGCCGACCACGGCACGCTCCGGCAGAGCCGAGAGAAGTGCGGCCGTATAGGGATGATGCGGATCGCGGAACAATGCCTTGACCGGCTGCTCCTCGACCTTCTGGCCGGCATATTGCACCTGCACGCGCTCGGCAGTTTCGGCCACCACGCCCATATCGTGGGTGATCAGCACTAGCGCCATGCCCTGTTCTTTCTGCAGGCGCGCGAGAAGATCGAGGATCTGTGCCTGGATGGTCACGTCGAGCGCGGTGGTCGGCTCGTCGGCAATCAGAAGCTTCGGATTGCAGGCGAGCGCCATGGCGATCATGACGCGCTGGCTCATACCACCGGACATCTGGTGCGGGTAGTTCGACAAGCGGTCCGCGGGCGCCGGGATACCGACCAGATTCAAGAGCTCGATCGAGCGCTCACGACGCGCCTTGCGGTCGAGACCCATGTGGATGCGCAGGGTCTCGCCGAGCTGGAAGCCGACCGTGAAGCACGGATTGAGGCTCGACATCGGCTCCTGGAAGATCATCGCCATGTCCTTGCCGATGATCTTCCGGCGCTGGCGGGACGAGATGCCGCGCAGGTCTTTGCCGTCGAATGTCATGCGATCGGCGGTAATCTTCGCCGTCCAAGGCAGAAGCCCCATCATGGCGAGCATGGACACCGACTTGCCGGAGCCGGATTCGCCGACAATCGAGAGGATTTCACCCTTGTCGCAGGTGAGCGATACGCCGTCCACTGCCCGGAACAGGCCCGACGCGGTCTGAAATTCAACGGTGAGATTTTCAATATCGAGAAGCGGCATCACGACCTCTTCAGCTTCGGGTCGAAGGCATCGCGCAGGCCGTCACCCATCAGATTGATGGCGAGAACCGTGATCAGGATGCACAGACCGGGAAAAGTGACGAGCCATGGGTTGCTCTGGAAGAATTCACGCGAATCCGCGAGCATCGTGCCCCATTCTGGTGTCGGCGGCTGCGCGCCCTGGCCGAGAAAGCCGAGGGCGGCGGCATCGAGAATTGCGGCCGAAAAGGCGAGCGTCGCCTGCACGATGAGCGGCCCCAGACAGTTCGGCAGGATGGTCTTGAACATCAGGCGAAGCGGGCCGGCGCCGGAGACGCGCGAGGCGATGACATATTCCTTGTCACGCTCGGCAAGCACCGAGGCACGTGTCAGGCGGACGAAATGCGGCTGGTTGACGATGGAGATCGCGATCATGGCGTTGGTCAGGCCAGGCCCCAGGATCGCCACCAGTACCAAGGCGAGCAGCAGCGAGGGAATGGCAAGGATGATATCCATGATGCGCATGATGATCGTATCGGTGCGGCCACGAACATAGCCGGCAACGAGGCCGATCAGGATGCCGGCGAGCGCCGAAAGCGAGGCAACCACCAGACCGATGAACAGCGAAAACCGCGTGCCGTAGATCAGGCGCGAGAGAAGGTCGCGACCATTGGCATCCGTGCCGAGGAGAAAGCTGCCATTGCCGCCTTCGGCCCAGGCGGGCGGCAGGCGCTGCATGGCGCTGCCATAGGCGGCATCCGGATTATGCGGGGCGACGACGCCGGCGAAGATCGCCAGGAACAGGACGAAGACGAAGATCGCCAGCCCGATGACGGCGCCCTTGTTGCGCGAGAAATAGTACCAGAACTCCGCAAGAGCGGAGGGGCGGTCGGATTTGAGACTTACCGTGCTCATGGGCCGCTCCTAGTGACGAATGCGTGGATTGATGAAGCCGTAGAGCAGGTCGACGGCGAGATTGACGAGCATGACAATGCCCGCGATCAGCAGCAGACCGCCCTGCACCACAGGATAATCGCGCTTGAAGACGGCGTCGATCATCCACTTGCCGATGCCCGGCCAGGAAAAGATGCTTTCCGTCAGGATGGCACCGCCGAGCAGCACGCCGACCTGCAGGCCGATGGTGGTGACGACCGGGATCATGGCGTTGCGCAGGGCATGCACGGAGACGACGCGCAGCGGCGCGAGGCCCTTGGAGCGCGCGGTGCGAACATAATCCTCGCCCAGAACTTCGAGCATGGCCGAGCGCGTTTGCCGCGCGATGACGGCGAGCGGAATGGTGCCGAGCACGATGGTCGGCAGGATCAGCGAATTCAGAGCAGACCAGAAGGCGCCCTTTTGACCGGACAGGAGGCTGTCGATCAGCATGAAGCCGGTGATCGGCTTGAAGAAATAGATGAGCCCGATGCGGCCCGAAACCGGCGTCCAATGCAGATAGCCGTTGAAGACGATGATCAGCAGCAGGCCCCACCAGAAGATCGGCATGGAATAGCCGACAAGGGCGACGCCCATCACGCTCTGATCGAACCACGTGCCGCGCTTGACGGCGGCGAAGACGCCGGCCGGAATGCCAAGACAGATCGCAAGGATCATGGCGCAGATCGACAGTTCCAGCGTTGCCGGGAAGAAGGTCAGGAAGTCGGTCAGCACATCGCGCTTAGTGGTGATCGAAGTGCCGAGATCACCGTGCAAGGCACTCCAGATATAGTGGCCGTATTGCACGACCAGCGGCTGGTCATAGCCGAGATCATGGGAGATCTGGGCGTGACGCTCCGGCGACATGACGCGCTCGCCTGACAACAGCATGACGGGATCGCCGGGAAGCAGGCGGATGAAAGAAAAGGCGACGATCGATACGCCGAGGAATGTCGGGATCAGCACTGCAAGGCGGCTGAAAAGAAATCGCAACATGGCAGATGTCCAAAGTTTTCCGGCGGTCAAGCATGTTGCCTGACCGCCGGTTTCACCCGGCTTTCGACCGGGTATTTCAGAGCGTGTCCGTTATTCGGCGATATCAACGCCATCGAAGCGGTGAACGCCGACCGGATCCTGCACGTAGCCGGAAACCTTGGAGCTCATCGGAATGAACTCTTCGGAATGGTCGATGGTCATCCACGGAGCTTCGCGCTTGAAGACGACCTGCGCCTGTTCGTAGAGCTTGGTGCGCTCCTTGACGTCGGCAGTCTGCTTGGCCTTCTTCACGAGATCGTCGAATTCCTTGTTGCACCACTGGGCACGGTTGTTACCGCCGACTGCATCGCAGCCGAGCAGCGTGTCCAGGAAGTTGTCCGGATCGCCGTTGTCGCCGGTCCAGCCGAGGATGGCCGCGCCATCGCGGTCCTTGGCGGAGGAGAGCTTCAGGTACTGAGCCCAGTCATAGGTGACGATCTCGACCTTGACGCCGATCTTGCCGAGGTCAGCCTGCATCAGCTCGGCAGCGCGGCGAGCATTCAGCATGTAAGGACGCGAAACCGGCATCGCCCAGATCTTCATGCTGAGGTTCTTGACCCCAGCCTTTTCGAGCATCTTCTTGGCTTCTTCTGGGTTGTACGGATCGTCCTTGATGTCCTTGTTGTAGGACCACATGGTCGGCGGGATCGGGTTGGTGGCGACCGAGCCGGAACCCTGGAAGACGGCGTCGACGATCGCCCGCTTGTCGACGGCCATGTTCAGCGCCTTGCGCACTTCGGCCTTATCGAAGGGAGCGACCAGCGTGTTGTAGGCGAGATAGGAGACGTTCAGGCCCGGCTGTTCGAGAACCTTCAGGCTCTTGTCCGTCTGGAGATCCTTGATGTCGGCGGCGTTCGGATAAGGCATGATCTGGCATTCGCCGGACTTCAGCTTCTGCGCGCGAACCGATGCGTCCGGCGTGATCGCGAAGACGAGATCGTCGATCTTTTCCTTGCCCTTGAAGTAGGTTTCATTCGCCTTGTAGCGGATGACGGCGTCGGGCTGATAGGCGACGAAGGTGAACGGACCAGTGCCGAGCGGCTGCTGGTTCATCTGTTCCATCTTCTTGTCGGCCTGCAGCTTGTCGCCGTATTCCTTCGACAGGACCGATGCGAAGTCCATGGCGAGGTCGGCGATGAACGGCGCTTCCGGACGGTTCAGGACGAACTTGACCGTGAGGTCATCAACCTTCTCGATCGACTTGATGAGCTTCGGGAAGCCCATGCCCGCAGCGTATTCATAGGAACCGCCGGCGACGTACTTGGCCCACGGGCTGTCTTCCTTGAGCTGACGCTCGAACGAGAAGACGACGTCGTCGGCATTGAGATCGCGCGTCGGGGTGAAGAAATCGGTGGTCTGGAACTTCACGCCCTTGCGGAGCTTGAAGGTGTATTCCTTACCGTCAGGGGAAACAGTCCAGCTTTCGGCGAGGCCCGGCTCAACCTCGGTGCTGCCGTGCTTGAACTCGACGAGGCGGCTGTAGACCGTACGCGAAGAGGCATCGAAGGTGGTACCGGCGGTATAAATCCCCGGATCGAAACCTTCCGGCGACCCTTCCGAGCAATAGACAAGCGTTTTGGACCAGGCGGACGTCGCCATAACCGAAGTCAGGGCTGTCACTGCCAGCAGGACAGAGATCTTTTTCATGATATCGTTTCCCAGGTTTGTTATTCTTTTGAAGCCGTGGATCCCCATAGGTTCCTATCCGGATCGCGCCGATGGAACGCTATTTAATGTATGAAAGCAACACGCTCCGCCTAAAATTTTTCCAAATTTTGGAGTTTGGAAATTTTAAGCTAAAAATGGTCTGGGATTGGTAATAATCTGACGAAATCGCGCCCCTTTTTGACGCAATCTGGATAATTTTGCGCTTGCCTCTTCGAAAAATATTAAGATTGGCAGCGAATTCCCCGACCCTACAAACGAAAAATCCGCGGACACCTCAAGGTGACCGCGGATTGAAGAATTGCGCAAATTCAGGCGTCAGGCGGCCGGCGCCGCAATCGCCGGCTTCTTGGCGATCGCCCTGTGATCGTTCTCGGTCAGACCGAGCAGGAAATTGATCTGCGGACGAGCCTTGACGAGATCGTCGATCGAATATTCTGTCAGCACGTCAAAGAAGGCGTTGAGCGCCTTGCGCAGCGCCGAATTCAGGCCGCAGCTATCGACCAGCGGGCACTCCACGACACCTTCCTCAAAGCATTCCGCCATCGCGAAACTATCTTCGGTCACCTTGACAACGTCGAACAGGCTGATGTTGGCCGCCAGCTTGCCCAGACGCACGCCGCCATTGCGGCCACGCACGGTCTCGACGAGACCAGCCTTGGTGAGCGGCTGCAAAATCTTGAACAAAAACAGCTCGGAAACACCGTAGGCTTTCGCGATTTCCGGGATGCGGCTCAAGTTGCCTTCATTGGCGGCGCAATACATGAGCATGCGCACTGCGTAGTTGGTCTGCTTGGTCAAGCGCATGCCGATCTCCTAGAATCAAGGCCGTATGGGACGGTTCGACTGGTATATAGTGCCTTTCGTAGTTTTGAACAATTCCAAAATATGAAAATCACATTCACGTTATTCTGATGGGGATATTCGTCGCCAGTCGTCTTACGGCAAACGCGTATCCGTCGCTCCCTGCCCCGCCCGCAGCTCCCTGGCGTAATCGAGGATAGCCTGCTTGCGTTCCGGCGTGCCGGGATGGGTCGACAGCATGCTGGTGCTGGAATGATCGTCGAGTTTGGTCTCCAAAATGTCGAAGAAGCGCGACAACGCTGTCGGGTCCATGCCCGCTTCCTGCATCAGCTCGACCGAACGGCGATCCGCCTGGGCTTCGGCCGAGCGGGAATAGGAAAGCGCCAATAGGCCGCCGCCTTGGGTCAAAATATCCTGCACGCCGGAACCGACATCGCCGGCAATCAGCAAGACCAGACCGGCGACGCCAGCGGCGCGGTAAAGCTGGCGGAGGCTGTGCTTGTATTCGACGTGGCCGATCTCGTGGCCGAGAACGGCGGTAATCATTTCCGTATCGCCGTCCGCAAGGTGCACCAATTCGTCGGTCAGGACCAGATTGCCGTCCGGCAACGCAAAAGCATTCGGGCCGATGACACCGCCGTCGCGAAAATTCAGCTTATATCGCCCGACGCCACCTTCCGCATGGGTAGCGATCTTTTCGAATTGATCGGTGATTTCCTTACGCTTGGCTTCCGGCAGCCTGCTCGCGCTGAGCGTTACCTGATCCAGCGTCTTCAACGTGCCCGCAGACATCATCTCCGGCACAACGGGCGGCGTCACCAGCACGGCGACCTCCACCAGCGCCGGCAAGGCATAGCGATAAATGGTCGATGCCAGCACGATCGTCGCAATGGCGAAGGCGATCATGCGTGGGCGAACGATCTCCAGCCGATGCACGAAACCGCTGCGCCCTTCGCCGCGGCTTTGGAGATAGGCGTCGACGGCATCGTTATCGCGCGTTTCGAACACCGACTCGTTGCCGAAAACGATGCGTCGCGGAATGGAGCCGACACGCGGGCTGATTTCAATATCGGAACGGATGCCCCAGGCGAGGCGCTTGTCCTTCTCGTCATCCTCGTCCGAGAGCACGGTGAGCGAACCGCCGATATCAACCAGCCGGGCGGCAACCGCCCGGCTGGAATGGGGCGGATGCCAGGTGCCCGTGGCAATTGATGCCGGATCAGAAACCAAAGTCGAAACCGTCGACATCGAGATATTCCGCGCTGATGACGCCGCCGGTCGAGCGGATCTGGTCGAAGACGACGCCGATCTCGCCGTCGACATGAATGGCGGTGTGCTCGGCCAGATAGCGTTGCAGGCGCACCGCCGCCCAGGGACGCATCAGGCCGAGGGTTGCAAATGTGACGATCACATTGGATATCGCAATCCACGCATAGCGTCGACGACCGAGATCGCTTTTGAGTTGATGGCGATGATCGACCATTGCGGCCGACCAGATGATGTTGCGCACCGCCGCGCGATAGTAGAGGCCGGCGATTATGTAAATCGGGATAATAAGCACAATCATCCAATGCCACAGGCTGATGCTACCCATTCCCCGACCCATCGAGTTGCCGCCGAAACCGGACGCGACAGCACTAAAAAGCCCCAAGATTACGATGCCCGCGATCACAATCGCGACTACGGTGACGAACGCCTCGTAGAGCGCGCCCAATCGCGGCTCGGTGGAGAACTGTCGATCGCCATAGCGCAGATTGTCGAAGATATATTTGTAGAACCACCGGCTTGCTACCGGAGACAGCAACCCAAGCGAGATTATCGTTACCAGAGCACCTAAAAAGATCGCCTTCAATGCGCCGCCATAGGTCCCGACGAAATCGAAGCGCACGTTGCGATAGCTCGTCACACGCGCATTGAACTTCAGGCCGCGCATGAGAAACCATGGGAATACCACCAGCATCACCGGCCAAATCGCCAGGACCGCCAGCGGTGCTACATGCGAAAGGATATTTAATGCGACGAGAAGGCCGAAGACGATCAGGCGGCCGATAAAGATCTGCTTGCCCTTGGCGTGATATTCGAATGTGTGCCCGAGCAGCGCGGTGTTGCCATAGAAATAACGGTTTCGCCGGACTTTCGCCCAGGCCGAATAGATGCCCAAGGTAATGATCGTCAGCAAAACATTGACGATCCAAATACCGAAATACTCAGCGGCACGGCCGGTGAACGATGCACGCTGGAAAACCCGGCTCTCCCCGATCGGATAGCTCTTTTCAACAACTGCCATGCTGAAATCTCCCTGGCCCATGATTGCCGTATCGTCGGCTGCATCACGAGGCAAAAAATTCGCCTCATAGCTGCATTTGAGAGCAGGAAAATCAGCGGTAGGCAATGAGAAAATAGACGATCAGAACGGACAGCGCCGGCTCGCCGCAACTAGGGCCAGAACTGCGACTTCAATGCCACACCCAACGGCCCGCCTTCAGCTCACCGAAACCCAGACCGCCATCTCGCAGCCGCCAGGCTCGCGGAAGTGAAAGCGCCGGCCGCCGGGGAAGTCGAAGGCGGGCCGGGTGACGACGCCGCCGGCGAGTTCGACGGCGCGCTGTGCCGCTTCCAAATCCGTCGTGCGAACGACAGGGAGCGGCGCGTCGGTGGCCTCTGCCGCGTTGCCCTGAATGCCGGCGTCAATGCCGGCCGCTTCGATGGCGTGATAGGTCGGACCATAGCTGACGAAGCTCCATTCGAAAGCTTCCTCGAAAAAGCGCCGGGTCTTCAGCCCGTCGGTCGATGGAAATTCGAGATAGTCGATCTGATAGGTCACGGACATCGCTCCGTCCTCCGGTTGTTCTCGTTTTGTTCTAAAACAAAACGCACCATCCAGCAAGATGACTCAGCAGAAAATAACCGCAACAAAAAACCGCCGCCCAAATCTGCCTCAAATCGGCAATTGAGCGGCGGTTCGTATCAGGCGAGACCGGAGAAGCTTACTTCATCGTCGGCATGACGAATTCAGCGCCACCCTTGATGCCGGACGGCCAGCGGGCTGTGATCGTCTTAGTGCGGGTCCAGAACTTGATCGAATCCGTGCCGTGCTGGTTGAGGTCGCCGAAGCTGGAAGCCTTCCAGCCGCCGAAGGAGTGATAGGCGAGCGGAACCGGGATCGGCACGTTGATGCCGATCATGCCGATGTTGATGCGCGAGGCGAAATCGCGGGCGGCATCGCCGTCGCGGGTGTAGATCGCGACACCATTGCCATACTCGTGCTTCATCGGCAGATCGAGCGCTTCTTCGTAGTTCTTGGCGCGGACAACGGAGAGGACAGGCCCGAAGATTTCGGTCTTGTAGATATCCATCTCAGGCTTGACGTGGTCGAACAGCGTGCCGCCAACGAAATAGCCATCTTCATAGCCCTGCAGCTTGAAGCCGCGGCCATCGACGACGAGCTTGGCGCCTTCTTCGACACCGCGGTCGATGAGGCCGTTGACGCGGTTATACGCATCCTTAGTAACGAGCGGGCCCATATCGGCCTTGTCATCGGTGTAAGGCCCGATGCGCAGCGACTCAATCTTCGGCACCAGCTTTTCGACCAGGCGGTTGGCGGTCTCCTCGCCCACCGGAACGGCAACGGAGATCGCCATGCAGCGCTCGCCGGCCGAACCGTAACCAGCGCCCATCAGGGCGTTGACGGCCTGATCCATGTCGGCATCGGGCATGATGATCATATGGTTCTTGGCGCCGCCGAAGCATTGCGCGCGCTTGCCGTTCATCGCCGCCGTGCCATAGACGTAGCGGGCGATCGGCGTAGAGCCGACGAAGGAAACGGCAGCAATATCCGGATCGGTCAGGATAGCGTCGACCGCACCCTTGTCGCCATTGACGACGTTGAGGATGCCGGCCGGCAGACCTGCTTCGATCATCAGTTCGGCGAGGCGAAGCGGCACGGACGGATCGCGCTCGGACGGCTTCAGGATGAAGGCGTTGCCGCAGGCGATCGCTGGTGCAAACATCCACATCGGGATCATCGCCGGGAAATTGAACGGCGTGATGCCGGCGCCGATGCCGACCGGCTGGCGGATGGAATACATATCGATTGCCGGGCCGGCGCCTTCGGTGAACTCACTCTTCTGCAGATGCGGAATGCCGCAGACAAATTCGCAAACTTCCAGGCCGCGGAGAACATCGCCCTTGGAGTCCTCGACCGTCTTGCCGTGCTCCTTGGAGAGCAAGGTCGCCAGCTCGTCCATATGCTGGTTCAAAAGTTCGACGAACTTGAAGAAAACGCGGGCGCGGCGCTGCGGATTGGTGGCGGCCCATTTCGGCTGTGCGGCCTTGGCGTTTTCGACGGCGGCGCGCATTTCCTCGACGCTGGCGAGCGCGACCGTCGCCTGAACTTCGCCGGTTGCCGGATTGTAGACATTGCTCGTGCGGCCGCTGGTGCCGGCGACGTGCTTGCCGCCGATGAAATGACCGATCTCTTGCATGGATGTGCCTCCTCGTTTTCTGGAATGATGACAGGATCGCACTTCAATTTGCACAAATCAATGAGCTGTTATAAGCAACCGTTGTGCAGAAATTGAAGTCCTGGATGTGCATATGGATTGGGATGATGTCCGCATGTTCCTCGCGGTTGCTCGCACGGGACAAATCCTTGCGGCCTCGAAAAGGCTTGGGGTCAACCACGCGACGCTATCCCGGCGAGTGACGACACTGGAGGAGCGGCTGAAGACGCGGCTGCTGGTGCGCCGCACCAACGGGTGCGACCTGACCTCCGAGGGCGAAATCTTCCTGCATGCGGCAGAGCGCATGGAAACCGAGATGCTGCGCGCCCAGGCGAGTGTCGGTCATCTCGACAGCGCCATCACCGGCACGGTGCGCATCGGCGCGCCCGACGGTTTCGGCGTCTCCTTCCTCGCACCCCGTCTGGGGCGGCTGATTGCGCGCTATCCGGAACTGCGCATCCAATTGGTGCCGGTGCCCCGCTCCTTTTCGCTGTCGCAGCGCGAGGCGGATATCGCCATCACGCTGGAGCGTCCGGAACAAGGTCGCCTGATCTCGTCCAAGCTGACGGACTATACGCTCGGCCTTTATGCCTCGAAGGCCTATCTCGACCGTGCGGGCCTGCCCGACAGTGTCGAGGCGCTGAAATTGCACCCCCGCATCGGCTATGTCGAAGACCTGATCTTTACCGCATCGCTGAATTTTTCCGGCGAGATCATGCGGAGCTGGGATGCGTCATTCGAGATTTCTACCTCCATCGGCCAGACGGAGGCGGTACGTTCCGGCGCCGGCATCGGCATCCTGCACGACTATATCGCAAAGCAATATCCGGAGCTGACCCGCATCCTTCCCGATGTCTCCATCAAACGCGCCTATTGGACGACCTATCACGAAAGCGCCCGCGATCTGGTGCGGGTACGCACCGTCGCGGACTTTCTGCAGGAGCTGGTGAGCGAGGAAAGGCGTATGTTTTTCTGAAGCCGCGTCGGGCCTCTAAAGCTCGTCGCGATCTTTCAGATTCGCTCCCACGCTTTAGCTCCTTGTTTTTGCATGTCGTTCGCAAAACCGCCGCACACTTTTGCGCGACATGCATTAGGCGTGCTTCGGCGGCTCTTCGTTCTCATCGGGATTGGGAACGGGAAATTCATCCGGCAGCCTATCGGGATCCGGCTCCTCTATCGGCGGCTCCGGTGTCCAGCCGGGACCCGGCATCGGCGGCTTGTCGGGAATCGGCTCGCGTGGCACGGACATGGCCAGTTCCTTCCGTCTTGTTACTGACATGAACAGAACGGCGGCGAGCTGGCACGGTTCCAAAGGAAATCCCGCCACTCATCAGGAAGGACGCGACCGGTCTCTCCGGCTCGGCCTGACTGCCGCTTCATTTGCGCATGGCGCCGGTTCGTGCATAAGTAGAACAGCAGACTTTCGTTTTCATCCAGGCAGAGTCCGAGGGGGCGCTTGATGTTGAAAGCCGGAGTATTCTTCGCGGCGCTTGCCATCGGTCTCAGCGCATGCACGACCATCGATTTTTCTAAGCTCGCTCCGGCAACGCTGACCGGCAGCCTGTTCGTGATGTGGGTCGGAGAGGGAAATTCCAGCGGCGACGGCAAGTTCGTTTTCGTGCCGGATCCCGCCGATCCCCTCACCTTTCGCCGAGCCGACAGCTCCCTGCCGGGCGCCGAGATCCAGCCCGGCCTGATGTATACGGACGGCGGCTCCATCCCGAAGATCGCCCAGGTCTTCAAGGGCTTGTCGCCATGGGGATATGCCCCGGCCTACATGATCCACGACTGGATGTTCACGGCGCACCATTGCATCGTCGATGGCGAGAACGACAAACGGTTCGACCAAGTGCGCAACGTGTCGTTCAAGGATTCCGCGGAGATCCGCGGCGAAGCCATCCAGGGGATGGTGAAAGCGAACAAGGTTCAGCGCAACGATGTGGCCGGCACGGCCATCACCGCGGCGGTCGGCAGCAGCATTGCTGAAAACCTCTGGAAAAAGAAGGGGGCCTGCGCCGCCTCCAAGGTCAGCGCCGAAGATGTTGCGGCAGTCGAAAAAGCCATCCCCGGCGCGGCCCGGCCTGCCGCCAGAAGGACATTCAGGGTTTCCCCCGAAACTCCCGCAATACCACCCCGCGGCCGCGCCACGATCGTATCCCGGATCACGTTCTAGGAACGGGGTGAGGCCGCGCTGGACAAGGGCGAGCCTTGGCCTAGTATTCTTGGAACGTCGAAGGAGCGAAGGTCATGAGCGAGAAGAAGAAGCCGAATCTGACCGAGAAGGAACGCAAGGAACAGGACGATTATCTTGAGGAGGCGCTTGAGGAGACTTTTCCGGCGAGCGATCCGATCTCACCGGGACATGTCGCAAAGAAGCCTCAGGACAAGAAATAGCCTGCGACTAATGCCGGCTTCCTGCTTTCGTCCAATCAATGGGGAGAAATGGTACGGTTGGGGGGTCTCGAACCTCCGACCTCAGGTGCCACAAACCTGCGCTCTAACCAACTGAGCTACAACCGCACATGCTCGCGTCGCCGCGAACGGGGGTGACATACGAGGACTTTGAAATTATTTCAAGTCCTATCTCCCCGCAATATGAAAAAGCTGGGTATGACGTGTTTCCAAAGATCACATCGCATTCGGACGAATGCACCATGATCCTGAAATTAAAACGTCCCGCTTTCAGTGTTTTACCGAAAGCGAGACGTTCTGGTCTTGGGAGGCTTGGAAAGATTAAGCGACCTTGAAGGAGGACATGGCCTTTTCAGCGGCGTCCTTGGCCGGCTTTGCCAGCTTTTCGGCGACCTTCTTGGTGGTTTCCTGAATGGACTTGGCCTGCTCGACGGTTACTTCAGCCTGCTTGCGGATGAAGGAGGTCTGCAGTTCGAAGAGTTCGGCGACCGACTTGACGCGAAGCAGAGCTTCCATGTGCGCCAGCGAGCTTTCGGCATTGGTGCGCAGGACGTCGATGGTCTTGAGGCCGATTTCCACGGAGCCGGCCTGGGCGGTCTGCACAGTGGCTTCGAGGGTCTTACCAGCGTCTTCGGCAGCCGTCTTCATCTTGGCGAAGGCTTCCTTGGACTGGGCAGCGCCTTTTTCCGCGAAGTCGCGGAAGGATTCAGAGAGCTTGGAAGGGTCGAATGCAGCCGTTGAAAAAACGTCGTCTTTCTTTACAGTAGCCATGATAGCGCTCCTATATGGGCCCTCCTCAGAGGCGCCCTTGGTGAATTGATTGAGCCCTATATAATATAAACTATTGTGCAGTGCAACATATTTTTTGCGATGCACAACACGTTAACCCTTCCAGTCAAAAACCTGGGCCTTCGCTGGACCTGAAACCGGGGCGCCGTTATTAATAAAGCGTTAAAGTAAGAGAGGCGATCACGCCCGCAAAACAGGTCGGAACATGCCCGCAATTCAGTACCCATTCATTGACATTGCCGTGCACCCCCGCGTTCGGGAGCGTTTTGCGCGCGGCGAAGCCATGGTGCTGTTTTCGACCGGCATGGATCGCGTGCTCTGGGCCAACGGCGCTGGCGCTAATCTTTTCGGCTACGATATCATCTATGATTTCCTCGACCAGGGACCGAAGGCCGGCGACGTCTCCTTCCGCCAGATCGAGGCGACGGCGCGCGGACTTGGCGCGGTCGGCGACCAGCGCACCTTCCTGATCCGCATGGCCTCCGGCTTCCAGCGCGCGGTCGTTAACGCCGCAGTCGAAATCATCCAGGTTCAGGCGGGCGAAGAGGCGATCCTGTTTTCCTCGCCGGTTTCCTCCAAGCCGCTGGCCGCGGCGGAAAGTGCGAAGCGGATGATCGACGGCTTCGACGACCCCGATACGCATATGGCCGTGATCGGCCGCGACGGGGAAATTATCGCCGCTTCCGCTCGCTTCGATGCGTTGGGCGTGACGCCGCAGACCGCAAGGATGCTGACGACCATGGCGGGCGCCCAGGCGGAACGGCTGATCAAGCGGCCGATCCCGACCGGCCACGGCTATCTACCCGCCGCCGTCGGCAAGCTGTCGGAAATCCCTGCCCTGCATCTGCTCTTCGTCGTCGAGACCGCAGCCGACAATCTCGATCCAACGGCAAGCCTCGTGGCTGACGCATCTGCCGCCTCAGCCACAGGCGGCGCGATCGAGCCGGAAGCGGAAGAGGCGCGGAAGGAACTCGAGACAGCGGCTGACGAAACACCTATTACCGAGGCTGCGCCTGCCGAGCATGTGCCCTCCCCCGATGTCATCGATGCGGTGGCGGATATCGAGGAAGTCGAGCACACGCCGGAAATGTCTGGCGCCGACCATGAAGTGGTGCATGCGCACGCAGATGCCCTCGGTCAGGACATCGACGCGTTGGTGACGATGGACGGCGCGACGCCCGAACAGATCGAGGCGGCTGCGCATGCCGACGAGCTTGTCCCGGAGGCCGATGATGATCTGCTGCGCAGCGCCGGAGAAAGCCAGGCGGAGGACGCGGTGGCAGGCACTGAGCCGGTGGCGGCCGAGGCTGACGTTCCGGAAATCGACCAGTCGGAAGAGTTCACCTTCAAGCGCAGCGGCCGCGCTACGCGTTTCGTCTGGCGGATCGACGCCGAAGGCCGCTTCAGCGAAGTCTCGCGCGAGTTCGCCGAAGCCGTAGGGCCGCATGCCACGAAAGTAACCGGCGTTGCCTTCGCTGACATCGCCAGGCATTTCAATCTCGATCCGGACGGCAAGATCGCCGAGCTTCTGGCGCGGCGCGATACGTGGTCGGGCCGGACGATCTACTGGCCGGTGGAAAATACCAGCCTAGTGGTGCCGGTCGATCTGGCCGCATTGCCGACCTATACGCGCAGCCGCGAATTCGACGGCTTCCGAGGCTTCGGCGTCGTGCGCCTCTCCGATGCCATCGAAGATCCGATGAAGCTCGGCCTGACGCTGGACGGCGACGAAAAGCAGGCAGCGCCGACGCCGGGCTTGGCTGAAGAGCCAGCAGTGAAGACGGCTGCGCCGGCGATTGCCGAGGAAGCGCTGCAGGACGCGATGGAGGAAAATGTTGCCGCAGACGAGGAGACTGCTCGCGAAGCAGGATCCGGGGCAACGGAGGAGTTCTCTCCCCGGGATGAGGAGCCGCCGGCCCTGACGATCGCCGAGACGCCGAACCGCCGGGAATCCGACAAGATCATCCGATTGCACGAGCGCCGCGCACAGACGCCAGGCAGCTTGTCGCTGAGCGAACAGGCGGCCTTCCGCGAAATCGCCCGTCAGCTCGACCCCTTCGGCAAACGTGCCGAGACATCGGGCGGTCAGCCTGAAAGCATGGAACAATCCGAAGAGGTGGTGGACATTTCTCCGCAGCCGAATGCGGCGGATGAGGTTTTGTCCGATGCCGTCGAAGCGCCGGCCGACGACCATGCAGCCGAAAAGCGGCCGCATGCCGAAGATCAGCCGGAAAGCAGTGAAACCGCACAATCCGAAGCGAATATGCCGGCGGCTACGGCCGAGACGAAAGAGGTTACTGGTTCCGACTTGCAGGAATCAAAAGCTGCCGGCGAGCCGAAAGGGGACGTCGATCCGCTGGAAGTCTTGAGCACCGCCATTCCGCCCCGCGTGAAAATGCGCGATGGGCTGTCGGCCGAGATCGTCGATCAACTGCCCCTTGCCATTCTCATCCATGCCGGCGACTGGCTGATCCACGGCACTCCGGAATTCCTGCGGCTGACCGGCTATGAAAGCCTCACGGACCTGGAGCATGTCGGCGGGCTGGATGCGCTGCTGCAGCGCCATGACCTCGAAGGCAAGACCGAACGGCCGGGGACGATGATGGTAGTGCGCGCCGACGACACGCTCGTGCCCGTTACCGCGCGGCTGCAGTCAGTCCGTTGGGAAGACGGCACCGCTTTGATGCTGGCGCTGATGCCGCTCGAAAAGAGCGAAGCCCCGGCGCCCGAGCCCGTGCCGGAAGAAGCGCGGCCGGAACGCATGGTCGAAAAACTCGCAAAGCTGCAGGTCGAAATCGAAGAGCTGCGTTCGACGCTGGAAACGGCAACGGATGGGGTCGTCATCATCGGCCAGGAGGGCGAGATTCGCTCGATGAACCGCTCGGCCAGCGCGCTCTTCAACTATGACGACCAGGAAACCCGCGGCAAACCCTTCGTCATGCTCTTTGCGCATGAGAGCCAGAAGGCTGTGCTGGACTATCTCGGCGGCCTCTCCGGCCATGGCGTGGCAAGCGTGCTGAACGACGGCCGCGAAGTGATCGGCCGCGAGGCATCGGGCGGTTTCGTCCCCTTGTTCATGACCATGGGGCGGCTGAACTCCTCGAACGGTTATTGCGCAGTCATCCGCGACATTACGCAATGGAAGCGCACCGAGGAAGAGTTGCGCAACGCCAAGCGCGCGGCCGAAACCGCCAATGCCCACAAGACCGATTTCCTCGCCCGCGTCAGCCATGAGATCCGCACGCCGCTCAACGCCATCATCGGCTTCTCCGACATGATGGCCGGCGAACGCTTCGGGCCGATCGGTCATTCCCGCTATATCGAATATGCTACCGATATCGGCCGCTCAGGCCGGCATGTGCTCGACATCGTCAACGATCTCCTGGACATCTCCAAGATCGAAGCCGGTGAGATGGACCTGGAATTTTCCGCGGTCGGCCTCAACGAGGCAATTGCCGAAGCCGTATCGCTGGTGCAGCCGCAGGCCAACAGCCAGCGCGTCATCATCCGCACGGCGCTGTCGCAATCCGTACCGAACGTCGTCGCCGACCTGCGCTCGATCAAGCAGATCGCGCTGAATATCCTGTCGAATGCCATCCGCTTCACGCCGTCGGGCGGTCAGATCGTCGTCTCCACGTCTTACGAAGGCAATGGCAGCGTCGTCATGCGCATCCGCGACACCGGCGTCGGCATGACCCGCAGCGAGCTGGAACAGGCGATGAAACCTTTCCGCCAGGTTTCGACCAACGCCCGCAAACGTGGCGACGGCACCGGCCTTGGCCTGCCGCTGACCAAGGCCATGGTCGATGCCAACAGGGCGACCTTCTCGATCAACTCGGCGCCGAATGAGGGCACGCTGGTCGAGATCACCTTCCCATCGCCGAGGGTGCTGGCGAACTGAGAGAGATCGCCCGCCCTCAAAACCAGAGATCGCGCACGCAGCGCCCTTTGGAAGGAAGGTCTTCAAACGTATCGAGCCCATCGAAATGATCGATCGGCAGGTCAGCGACGAGGTCCGGCGGCGCAAGCCGCAGGTTCACGGCGATACGTCGGCGGCCATCCTTTTGCAGCCGTAGGCCACGCCAGCTCAATACGCAGGCGCAGGACGGGCAGAACAATATTTCGAGAGAGGGGTTGTCCCTGCCGGCGCGCGTGTAAGACGAAGTCCGTCCGGTGACGGAAATCCGCTCCCATTCATAGTCATAGGCCCATAGCGCACCATAGCGCCGACAGAGCGTGCAATTGCAGGCCGTGATCGAGCCTGGATCGCCCTTGAGCGTCCAGCCCGCCTCGCCACAGTGACATGAGCCGATCAGCATGTGTACGCCGCTCCATTCCGGTGCCTGTTCGAGGACGGCATTCTGCCTCCAATCAGCTCAACTCGCCAGAGCCAGCCCTCCGTAACGACTGATTTCGCTTTCGATCTCTGCCACAAGGGTATCGAGCGCGGGATTTCTCACCTTGCGTCCGCGGCGCACCACATAGGCCAAGGCAGGGGGTGCCGGCAGGCCGTTGGTGACGATCTCCATGTCGGGCTGCAGATGGCGGCCGTTCAGAAGCGCCACGCCCAAGCCCGAGGTAACGGCCGCAATAATCCCCGCCGCGCTCGCACATTCGAACACGGTTTCGAGAACCACGCCGCCGTCCTGTCCGATGTCGAGCGCCCAGCGGCGATAGAAGCACTCATCGTCGAAGGACAGAAAAGGAACCGGCCCGTCTTGCGGCAGCGATAGATCAGGATGCTTGACCCAATGAAGCTGTTCCCGAAACAGAACGATATCGGTCGGGCGGACTTCATGCGCGAAAACCTGCACGATGGCGGCATCAAGCTCTCCCCGCTCCAGCATTCCCCGCAGGACCAAGCTCATGCGGACCTTGGTGCGAACAGAGACGTTCGGATGCAGGCGGCGAAATCGCCCCAATATGCGCGCGAGATCGGTGCAGGTGGTATCCTCGGTCAAGCCGAGGGCGACGCGGCCGGCGAGCGACGTCTTCGAGAGGCTCAAGAGCGCCTCGTCGTGCAGGCCGAGGATGCGTCCCGCATAGTCCAGCAGATCCTCCCCGGCGGCGGTGAACATCGACGCTCCGGGCTTGCGGCTCAGCAGATCGCAATCGAGGCTCGTCTCGAGCCGCTTGATCTTATGGCTGACGGCGGATTGCGAGAGGCTCAGGGCCTCGGCCGCACGGGTGATGCCCCCGTGATGGCGGATCGCCCACAATGCGCGCAGCGCATCGATTTCCAAACGCCGGCTGGTGAACTCGGTCATGGCAAACTCGGCTTATATGATGATCTTGCAGAGAGAATGCATATTCCGGCGGTATTTGGCAAATATTCATTAGTTTTAAGATTGAGATGTCATGCCATGATCGATATTTGTCATGTGTAATCGGATGGGTCCTGACCTATGGCTGAGGGATAGGTGACATCCAACCGAGAGCCCAATGACCGACCAATCCCTGTCCCGGCCCCTACTGAACAACAGCCGCTTCCTTTGGCCCCTGATGGCTACGCTGCTGATCTTTAGCTGGAGTTCCGGCTTCGTCGGTATCCGCTATGCCAGCCAGGAAGCCAGCGTCATGTTGGTCCTGTTCTGGCGCACGCTTCTGTCGGGATTGGTCCTGCTACCCTTTGCCTTGGCGATCGGGCCGCGCATGCGGCTGCGTGCGATAGCGGAACAGATGCTGTTCGGCGTGATGTCGGTCTTCCTTTATCTGGGCGGCTTTGCACTGGCGATCGAACAGCGGGTGCCGACGGGGCTGGTGGCGCTGATCTCCGACCTCTTGCCGCTGGCGATTGCCGCCCTGTCGCAGCCTGTTTTGGGCGAGCGGCTGAGCGCGCGCCAATGGCTGGGAACGGCGATCGCGGTGGCGGGCGTGCTGATCGTCTCAATAGACAGCCTCAGCTTCGGTGCGGCCCCAATCTGGGCCTATGGATTGACCGTCGGCTCGATGCTGGTCTTTGCCTTCGCATCGGTTCTGCACAAGCGGCGGCGGAGCAGGCACATGCCCGTTCATCAAAGCCTTTGCATTCATACCCTTACGGCCTCGGTGCTCTTCGGCATCTGCGCCATGATGCAAGGCGATCTTGCGCCGCCGCTGACGCGCGGTTTCGCTATCGGCATGATATGGCTGGTGCTGATCGCAACCTTTGCCGCCTATTCAGTCTATTATACCAGCCTGCGCCTCTTCCCGGTCGCGCAGGTCAGCGCAGCCATCTATCTCAGCCCGCCCGTTACCATGTTCTGGGCCTGGGCCCTGTTCTCCGAACCGCTGACGACGGCGATGTTCGTAGGGTTGGCGGTGACGCTGGTGGGAGTCTGGATGACGTCGCGCAGTCCCTTAGCGGAAAAGGTCTGACCTATCATATTGCCGGAGGCAGACATTCTCTGCCTCTGCTCCACGTGCCACTATACTTTAGCAGTAGCAAACTTACTTTTGGTTGCCTTTCGTGGGATAGTTCCTCCGTGGAGATCGGCTATCTTGGTCGGTCGTTGGCGCATGAGGGGGCTCCAATGTCATCGACGGCGGCAGAAGCAGGCACAGGCGAGATTTCGCCCAATCTGATAGTTGATGCGATGTTTGCGTGCCGAAAGACAGCCGCGATCAAGGCCGCCATAGAACTCGATCTTTTTACCTTGATCGGTGACGGCCGCAACGCTGCGTCATTGGCAGCCGCGACGAATGCGGCCGAACGCGGTGTACGCATTCTGTGCGACTATCTCGTTGTAAACGGCTTTCTGACCAAGAAAGGCGATCAATATGTTCTCACGCCATCCAGCCGCGTATTCCTCGACCGGCATTCGCCGGCCTATATGGGCTCAGCCATCGAGTTCATCGCCGCGCCGGAAATCCTCAAGCAGGTGCTGGACGACCCGACCTCCTATGTCCGCAACGGCGGGTCCGTTGGATTGGCAAATATGTCGCCGGACAATCCCGTGTGGGTGAAGTTTGCCCGCGGCATGGGTTCATTCACCGGCAGCAGCGCAGTCAGCCTCGCAGCGGAAATGGCCAACCTGCGGATATCGCCGAAGAAGATTCTGGACATCGCCGCAGGACACGGTCGTTTCGGGATCGAAATGGCGAAGACTTTTCCTTCAGCCCAGATTGTCGCGGTGGATTGGAGCTCGGTTCTGGAGTTGGCTAAATATAATGCGCGACAATTTGGTGTCGCAGAGCGCTACAAGGTCGTTCCCGGCAGCGCATTCGAGGTCGATTGGGGCACGGACTACGATCTGATCCTGCTTCCGAACTTCCTCCATCACTTCGACATAGAAACCTGCGCCGAATTGCTCAGAAAGGTCCGGGCCAGCCTGAGTCGCGACGGCAAGGTGGTCGGGGTGGAATTCGTGCCCAACGACGATCTCGTCTCGCCTCCCTTTCCAGCCGCTTTCTCATGGGAAATGCTCGCCAGCACGCCAAAGGGCGAGGCCTACACGCAGAAGGATCTAGCCGAAATGGCAAGGCGCGCCGGTTTTCAAGACGCCAGGGTCAAACCACTACCGCCATCACCGGCGAGCTTGGTCTTTTCGAGTAACGGCACTCTGAATAGCGATCTCCTCTTGCCGGGAGATGCGGGGATAGCGACAAAGAACCGGTCTGCGACCTAGCTGCACTTTTCCAGAATCTCATCCACGACGCTTTCAATCGGCGCAGTGGCATCGATGACGATACCACCCCTCGGGATATCTTCTTTCGTTGCGTGCAATCGCCTAATAAATTGCCGTTCGGCAGGTCTTCCGCCCCACTCGGTTTCCGGCCTCTCGGCAAGGCGTCGGGTCAGCGTCTCCAGATCGACCTCGAGAATGAAAACCCGGTCGAACAAAGCAATGAAGCTGGAGAAATTCCGAGAGCCGCCGCAGAAGAATGACGCAGCATGGCTTTGATCGGCCACCAGCGCTTTCACCTTATCTACGCTCCAAATATGGTGCTGATGGGCAAGGCCATCCACGGGTTGTCCCGTCTTTGGATCACCCTGATAAGCCAACTCCGTATCACCATTGATGGCATGGAAACCGCGTCGCCGCAGTTCTTGGCAGACGGACGTCTTTCCGGTGCCGGAAACACCTTCGATCAAATAGTTTCTGATGCCCATCCCATTGCTCTTTCGCAGAAAAACCCCTCACCGCGAAGTTGGCGGAACCGTAGGGCAAGTCGGTCGCCTGAGGTGGGACGGCGCGTGCATGGCTGTCGCGGCGACGTACCTTCGGCAGCGACGGGCGCCGCGCTGACCTTGAGCGCGGCGGCGGGATTACTCCCCGCGCGCCTTCGCAGCCTTGCGCTTGGCCCTCGAATTGGGCTTGCCTGCTGCCGGGCCGGCGTCTTTCTTGGCGAAATTCGGCTTGCCCGGCTTCTTAGCCCAGGGCTTCTTGTCCGGACGTTCGGAGACACTGCCCTCGCCGGCCTGTGCCCGTTCCGGCTTGCGGTCGGACTTCCATTTCGGCTTGGCGGCGTCGTTCGGGCGGGCACCCTTGTCCGCGAAGGGCTTCTTCTTGCCGTAGGTTCCTTCCCGCTTGGCCTGCGAAAAATCCGGCACGCCGGCCAGCGGCTTGACGCGGATGCCGCGCTCCAGGGTCTTGTCGGGGCCGATCATCGACAGGAAGCGTTCGGCGCCTTCTTGCGAAAACTCGACGAAGGTTTCTTCCGGCATCATCTTGATCGCGCCGATGTCGCGCTTGGTGAGGCCGCCATTGCGGCAGAGCATCGGGATCAGCCAGCGCGGCTCGGCATTTTGCTTGCGGCCGACCGAAAGCGACACCCAGACGCCGTCGGTGAAGTCGTTGCGTCCCGCAGACGGCCCGTCGTGGTGAGTAACGGGGAAATCGTCGTGGCGTGGCTTTCTGCGCTCGCCTTCGGCAGGCACGTCCTGCAACTCCTCAGGCGCGGAGTGGCCGGTTCGATATTGCCGCAGGAATGCAGCGGCGACCTGCTCGGCGCCATGGCGCTCCAGCAACTGCCGCACGATGGACTGCTCGTCTTCGGCAAGCGGGGCCGTGAATACCGGATCGGCGAGAAGACGTTCATCGTCACGCTGGCTCACTTCGTCAGCCGACGGCGGCTTTGCCCAGGTGGCGCGGATGCGGGCGGCTTCCAGCAGGCGTTCGGTGCGACGGCGGGCGCTCAGCGGCACGATGAGGGCGCTGACGCCCTTGCGGCCGGCGCGGCCGGTGCGACCGCTGCGGTGCAGCAGCGTTTCCGGGTTGGTCGGCAGGTCGGCATGAACCACCAGCTCCAGGCCCGGCAGATCGATGCCACGGGCGGCGACGTCCGTTGCGATGCAGACACGGGCGCGGCCGTCGCGCATGGCCTGCAGCGCATGGGTGCGTTCGCTCTGGCTGAGCTCGCCTGATAGGGCCACAACGGAGAAGCCTCTGTTGTTAAAGCGCGCGGTCAAATGGTTGACGGCCGCACGCGTCGAGCAAAAGACGATAGCGTTCTGCGCCTCATAGTAGCGCAGAACGTTGATGATCGCGTTTTCCCTGTCGCTCGGAACGACGGTCAGGGCGCGATAGTCGATATCGACATGCTGCTTGGCTTCCGAGGCGGTGGCGATGCGCACGGCGTCGCGCTGGTAGTTTTCGGCGAGCTTTGCGATCGAGCGCGGCACGGTTGCCGAAAACATCAATGTCCGCCGCTCGGCCGGCGCCGTTTCCAGGATGAATTCGAGGTCTTCACGAAAGCCGAGATCGAGCATCTCGTCGGCCTCGTCCAGCACCACGGCCTTGAGCTCGGAGATATCAAGCGAATTACGGCGGATATGGTCGCAAAGACGGCCCGGAGTGCCGACGACGATGTGCGCGCCGCGTTCCAGCGCCCGCTTCTCGGTGCGCATATCCATGCCGCCGACGCAGGAGGCAATGGTCGCGCCGGTCAGTTCATACAGCCATTCCAGCTCGCGCTGCACCTGCAGCGCCAGTTCGCGGGTCGGCGCGATCGCCAATGCCAGCGGCGTGTCGGCGGGGCCGAAGCGCTCGGCACCCTCCAGCAGGCTCGGCGCCAGGGCCAGGCCAAAGGCAACCGTCTTGCCGGAGCCCGTCTGGGCCGAAACCAGTGCGTCCTTGCCGGCCAGGCCGGGATCGAGCATGGCCTTCTGTACCGGCGTCAGCGCTTCGTAACCGCGCTTTGCCAAAGCCTGGGCGATCGCAGGAACGATGCCTTCGAATTCAGTCATTATCCGTGTCTTTCGGAATTCTTCGCGCGCCAGCCGGCGCGGATCATCGTGGCCCGCACGTCGCAGGCCTCTTCTTCAGGCGTGCACATACTTGGTCGGCAGGCCATTGTACAGAGCGGGCGCGTATTTGTGCGACGCACAACGAAAAAAAGGCAGCGAATAGCGCTGCCTTGGAAGTTCATGCTGCCTAACGAAGCTCGAGTCGGTCAACTTCATGTTTCGGGAACCTTTCGGCTCCAAGCCGTCCAAAGTTCAAACGAACGGCCCCAAGTTGGATTTTACCTTTGACCAATCTCTCTTAACGCCGAGTTACCGCCGATAGGCCAGCCTTTGCCCCTCAGTTTTAAGAGGGCATCAGTTCTTGAGCTCCTCCAGCCCGGCAAAGAGGTCCAGCGCTTCGGGATTGGCAAGCGCTTCCTTGTTCTTCACCGGCCGGCCATGCACGACGTCGCGGACTGCGAGCTCGACGATTTTGCCGGACTTCGTGCGCGGAATATCGCTGACGGCGATGATCTTGGCCGGTACATGGCGGGGCGAGGCGCCGGTGCGAATGCGGGTCTTCATCGCCTTCATCAGACCTTCCGTCAGTGCCGCGCCGGCCGCGAGGCGAACGAAAAGCACGACGCGCACATCATCATCCCAATCCTGGCCGATGCAGAGCGCTTCGAGAACTTCGGGCATCTGCTCGACCTGATTGTAGATCTCCGCCGTGCCGATGCGGACGCCGCCGGGATTGAGCGTCGCGTCCGAACGGCCATGGATGATCAGGCCACCATGCTCCGTCCACTCGGCAAAATCACCATGGCACCAGACATTGTCGAAACGCTCGAAATAAGCGGCGTGATATTTGACCCGGTCGGGGTCGTTCCAGAACATCACCGGCATCGAGGGAAAGGCTTTGGCACAAACAAGCTCGCCCTTTTCGCCGCGCACGGGCTTGCCCTCCTCGTTCCAGACATCGACGGCAAGGCCGAGCCCGGGTCCCTGGATTTCGCCGCGCCAAACCGGCTGCAAGGGATTGCCGAGCACGAAGCAGGAGACGATATCGGTGCCTCCCGAGATGGAAGCGAGCTGGATGTCGTCCTTGATGCCCTCATAGACGAAGGAGAAGCCTTCCGGCGACAGCGGCGAACCGGTGGAAGTCATCAGCCGCAGGCTGGAGAGATCATGCGAAGTTTTCGGCGTCAGGCCGCTCTTGCGCACGGCGTCGATATATTTGGCCGAGGTGCCGAACAGAGCGAATTTCTCCGCCTGCGCATAGTCGAAAAGGATATTGCCGTCAGGCGCGAAAGGCGAACCGTCGTAGAGGCAGAGAGTGGCGCCGGCGGCAAGCCCCGTCACCAGCCAGTTCCACATCATCCAGCCGCAGGTGGTGAAGTAGAAGACCTTTTCGCCGGGGACCACGCCGCAATGCAGGCGATGCTCCTTCATGAGCTGCAGCAATGCGCCGCCGGTCGAATGGACGATGCATTTCGGCACGCCTGTCGTGCCCGAGGAAAACAGGATGAACAGCGGATGAGAAAACGGCAGCGGCTCGAATTCTACCGCCTTCGCCTCGAAAGGCGCGATGAACGCATCCAAAGTCCTTGCATCCGGCGTTGCCGCCGCGACCGCCTCGGCATCGCCGGCGTAGGGAACGATGACGGCAGGCGCGCCGAGGCGTTGCGCGATGGCGCCGACCTTTGCCGTCACATCCTGCAATTTGCCGCCATACCAATAGCCGCTGCAGGCGATGAAGAGTTTCGGCTCGATCTGGCCGAAGCGATCCAAGACGCCCTGCTCGCCGAAATCCGGGGAGCAGGAGGACCAGATAGCGCCGATCGAGGCGGCCGCCAGCATGCAGGCGATGGTTTCCGGCATGTTCGGCATCATGGCGGCGACACGGTCACCCCGGCCGATGCCGAGAGAGCGATAGGCCTGTTGCAGGCGCGACACCATGGCCGAGAGCCGGTCCCAGGACCAGCGGTCGCGCACCCTGTCTTCGCCCCAGAAGACCAGCGCATCGCCCTCGCCGCTTTTCGACAGCAGGTTCTCGGCGAAATTCAGCTCGGCATCGGGAAAGAAACGCGCCTCCAGCATCTGGTCGCCGTTGATCAGCGCCCTTTCGCCACGTTTTCCCTTGATGTCACAAAAATCCCATACTGCCGTCCAGAAGGTTTCCCGGTCGGCGATTGACCAGGCATGCAGGCTGGCGAAATCGGAAAGCGATAGGCCGAAGCGTCGGTTGCAGTCTTCCATGAAGACAAACATCGGGCTTTGCCGGCGAAATTCATCCGATGGCGTCCAGAGCGGCTGAGTATCTCGCATATTATCTCCTCCGGTTTTCGGCTTATATACCATGCTGCAGCGCATTATAAAGTCACTGAGTTGTCGGCATTCCTGCTGTACAATGTTTGCATCCGCCAATCATTTCCTATATCCGGCAAACGGAGGCATATCAGCGCTATCAGTATGAAAGTCTGAGTTGGATCATGAGAGCGTCGAGGAATAAAAAGTGGTGGTTGACGATGCGATCGGCCTCGCGCTGGCTACCTGCCGTTGCGCGCACCACTGGCATCGTCCTTCTCACCATCATCATCGTCTTCGCCGTTTTCCGGGCAACTGCTCCCTTCCTGATTTCCAGCGGCCTGGTGCGGGCCGGCATCGAGAATGCCCTGTCGGACTGGACGGGATATCGCGCCCAGATCGAGGGCGCGCCGACGCTGGAATTCTGGCCGACGCCGCGCGTGACGCTCAACCAGGTTACCATCCGCGAACCGACGAAAAACGGCAAGGTGCTTGGCCATGTCGACAGCCTTTCGGCGGACTTCTCGCTGTTTGCGGCGCTGCGCGGGCGCGCGCATTTTCATGAATTCCATTTCCTGCGGCCGGTGATCTACATCCGGCGTGACGAGACCGGTCTGATCGACTGGACGAATGAGGGGCTGCTGTCCAAGGCAATCGAGCGGGTGGAGACGTCCTCCAACCAGGGCATGCCGATCAGCAAGGATCAGGATGCCGTCATCGGCATGCTGACGATCGAGGACGGTCGCGTCGAAATGACGGACGATCGCAGCGGCAATCTCTACAAGATGAGCAGCATAAATGCGGACATCTCCTGGCCGCGGCTGTCCGGGGCGATGACTGCCGTCATTCTGGCGCGGCTCAACGGTCAGGACGTCAAGATCGATTTCAATTCTGCCCAGCCTCTGCTGCTCTTTGCCGGCAAGAGCGTCGATGCGAAGACAAGCTTCTCCTCGCCGCTGATCAACTGGACCTATGCAGGCGCCACCAGCATTTCCAATCTCTCCGCGCTCGCCGGAAATCTGGATCTGAGCGTGCCGAATGTGCCGTCTTTCCTGGCCTGGAGCGGAGAACATCTGCCGGCCGCCGATACACTGCGCAACGTCTCTCTCAATGCCGACGTCGCCGCGATCCCGAATGGCCTGCGCTTTAACAATCTGAACTTCAAGGTCAACGAATCCGCGGCGTCCGGCGTCATGGATTTGAGCTATACGACAAGCGGCAAGCCGAAGATTTCCGGAACGCTCGCCTTCGACCAGATGAACCTCAATCCGTTCCTGGCGGCCTTCTCCATGCGGCTGGCCGCGGATACGGCCATCGACGCATTGCTCAACGGCAATCCGCTGCAGCGCCTCGATTTGGATATGCGGCTCTCGTCGAACAAAGCCGTGCTCGGCCCCTTCCAGTTCGATAATATCGGCGCCAGCCTGCTGGTTGCGGGCGGCAAGGCAAAATTCGATATCGGCGACAGCGGCTTCGAGGGTGGAGAGCTCACCTCGCATCTGGAGGTCACGCAAGGCGACTTCGATGGCGGCGGCAAATTGCAGATCTCTATCCACGATGCCGATTTTGGCGGGCTATTCACCCGGCTGAACCTTGCAGGACCTCTACCGCTGACGACCGGTTCTCTGGATCTTTCGCTCAGCACGTCGAAGCCGATCTGGGCTGCCAATCTCAGCGATGTCGCCGGCAAGATGCATTTCACGTCGGCCACCGGCTCCTTCCGGCAATTCAACATCTCAGCCTTCCGTGCGCTTGCGTCCGAAAAGGCCTTTTTCCGGATGAGCGATATCGCCGACACGGCCTTCGATTTCGACAGCCTCAACGTCGATGCTAGCGTTGCCAAGGGATCGGTCGAGGTTCACAGCGCCCAGATCGTCGGGCGCAACGAAACGGTGATGCTGAACGGCGTCGTTCCCTTCCGCAGCAACGCACTGGCGCTGTCGGGCACGATGCAGGCGAGCAATCCGGCCAATGCGACGGAGCTGCCGATGCTGCCGTTCTTCATCGGCGGCACCTGGCCGGACCCGGTGATCTCGCCGGTCACGACGCTGCTGAAGAAGCCTGACCAGCAGACGCAGCAATAACAGGTTCCGTCTGCGGTTGGCTCTGACCTATGCCGCGGCAGCCGCCTGCTCGTCCCTTTGGCGCTGCACTTCGCGGCGCTTGGTGACGACGGAGGCGCAGATGACGCCGATGGTGACGACGCCGATCAGGATGGTGCAGATGGCGTTGATCTCAGGCGTCACGCCGAGCTTCACCTGGCTGTAGATCAGCATCGGCAATGTCTTTGCGCCAGCCCCCGAAGCAAAAGTGGCGATCACCAAGTCGTCTAGCGACAGCGTCAGCGCCAGCACCCAGCCGGAGAACACGGCCGGCGCGATGATCGGCAGCGTGATCTCGAAGAAGGTGCGCACCGGCGGCGCGCCGAGATCGAGCGCCGCCTCCTCGATCGAGCGATCGAAGCTCAGAAGCCTGGACTGCACGACGACGGCGACGAAACACATGGTCAGCGTCGTATGCGCCATGACGATCGTCCAGAAGCCGCGATCGAGGTCGGCGGTGACGAAGAGCAGCAGCAGCGACAGGCCGGTGATGACGTCGGGCATGACCAGCGGCGCATAGATCATGCCGGAAAACAGGATGCGGCCGCGGAAGCGCGTGTAGCGCACGAGCGTGAGCGCCGCCAGCGTGCCAAGGACGGTGGCGATCGTCGCCGAGAGCAAGGCAATGCGCACAGTCAGCCATGCGGCGTTGAGCATGCTGTCGTTGCTGAGCAGATGGCTGTACCACTGGGTCGAGAAGCCGCCCCAGACTGTGACCAGCCGCGAGGCGTTGAAGGAATAAATGACCAGCAGCAGGATCGGCAAATAAAGGAATGCAAGGCCGAGCATTACGGAGACGATGTTGAAGCGGGACCAGCGAATCATGACCTATCTCCCCTTCTCATCGGCTTTTGCCTGTATGTGCTGGAAGAAGACGATGGGTATCACCAGCACAAGCAGCAAGATGGTCGCCACCGCCGATGCCAGCGGCCAGTCTGTATTGCCGTAGAACTCGCTCCACAACACTTTGCCGATCATCAGCGTTTCGGAGCCGCCAAGCAGGTCTGGGATGACGAACTCGCCGACCGCGGGGATGAAAACCAGCATGCAGCCGGCGATCACACCGGGGATCGACAAAGGAAAAGTCACGCGCCAGAAGGCACCGATCGGCGTGCAGCCGAGGTCCTGTGCCGCCTCGATCAGCGTGCCGTCCATCTTTTCCAGCGAGGAATAGAGCGGCAGCACCATGAAGGGCAGATAGGAATAGACCATGCCGATATAGACGGCGGTATTGGTATTCAGGATCACCAGCGGCTCATGGATGATGCCGAGCGTCATCAGCAATTGATTGAGCAAGCCCGTCGTGCTCAGGATCGACATCCAGGAATAGACGCGGATCAGGAAACTCGTCCAAAACGGCAGGATGACCAGCATCAACAGCGTCGGGCGGATGCTGCGCGGCGCCTGCGCCATACCGTAAGCAATGGGATAGGCGATGATCAGAGTCAGGATCGTCGATATGCCGGAAATCTTCAGGCTTTGGAGATAGGCGTTGAAATAGAGGGGATCGCCGGCCAGCCAGGTGTAGTTGTCGAAGGACATGCTCTGCAGCTTGTCCCACCAATCGCTGAAACTGTCCGACCAACTGAAAGCCGGATCATAGGGCGGAACCGAGAGCGCCTTCGTCGACAGCGAAATGCGGAAGACGATCAGGAAGGGCGCGAGAAAGAAAACCAGCAGCCAGGCATAGGGCACGATGATGACGAGGCGCTGGTAGATGGAAGAGCCGAGCGTCCTCATGGTCAATCCTTCAGCAGCACGCCGGCATTTTCATCGAAGGAGACCCAGACGCCCTGATCATAGGAGAAAGGTTCCTCCACGGCGCGCACTGCATTCAGCGACGAAGCCTTGACGACCTGTCCGCTCTTCAGCTTGACGTGGAAGACCGTCATGTCGCCTAGATAGGCAATATCCCAGATCTCGCCCTCGGCGGCATTGACCGAGGCGTTGGCGGGCGGGCGCGGCGTGACACGTAGCTTTTCCGGCCGGATGGCAAAGCCGGCGCGGCTGCCCTCAGTGAGCATTTCGCTAGCTGCCGTGCGCAGGGTGAAGCCATTATCGACGGCAATCTCGACCGTGCCGCCATTTGCGCGCGTGACATTGCCGTCGAGGATGTTCACGTCACCGATGAAGTCTGCGACGAAGCGGGAATTGGGAGCCTCATAGATCTCCGCCGGCGTCGCCACCTGCACGACCCTGCCATGGCTCATCACGGCAATGCGGTCGGCCATGGTCATCGCCTCTTCCTGATCGTGGGTGACGACGACGAAGGTGAGGCCAAGGCTCTGCTGCAGGTCCATGAGCTCGAACTGTGTCTCCTCGCGCAGCTTCTTGTCGAGCGCGCCGAGCGGCTCGTCGAGCAGCAGCACCTTCGGCCGCTTCGCGAGCGATCGGGCGAGCGCCACGCGCTGGCGCTGGCCACCGGAGAGCTGGTTCGGCTTGCGATTGGAAAATTGCTCCAGCTTGACGAGCTTCAGCATCTGCGCAACGCGCTCGGCGATCTCCGCTTTCGGCATGCCATCCTGGCGCAGCCCGAAGGCGATATTCTTTTCCACCGTCATATGCGGGAAGAGCGCGTAGGATTGGAACATCATGTTGACGGGGCGGCGATAGGGCGGCGTGCCGGCAAGATTCTGGCCGTCGAGAACGATCTCGCCCGTCGTCGGCTGTTCAAAGCCCGCCAGCATGCGCAGCAGCGTGGACTTGCCGCAGCCGGACGCGCCGAGCAGAGCGAAGAATTCGCGGTTGTAGATATCCAGCGAAAGATTGTCGACGGCGGTGAAATCGCCGAACTTCTTCGTGACGTTCTTGAAGGAAATATATGGCTTTGCCGAAGGATCCGTCCAAGGAGCAAAGGAACGCCGGATATTACCGAGAGACTTCATCATCTATCCCCGAATTGATTCTGTGTCGCTCCGGCTTTCCCCACCCGGTAGCGCTTCAGAATTCGTATTACCCCGTCCGCGACCGCTCAGCGACCTGGACGCATGGTCTAAGGAAAGGCCCGGACGTTTCCGTCCGGGCCTTTGTCTGACTTATTGACCGGTAACAACCTTGGTCCACAAGCGCGTCGCCAGGCGCTGCGTCTTCGGATCCCACGGCGTCACCGTGAACAGGTGTTTCATGATCTCATCGGTCGGATAGACCGCCGGGTCCTCGAGGACTTCCTTGTTCACGAACTGCTGCGAAGCCTTGTTGCCGTTGGCGTAGGCGACGAAGTTGCTGGCCTTGGCGATGACTTCCGGCTTCATGATGTAATTCAGGAATTCATGCGCCTCGGCCACATGCGGCGCATCGGCCGGGATCGCCATGACGTCGAACCACATCTGCGCCTGCTTCGGCATCGAATAGTCGACATGCACGCCGTTCTTGGCCTCTTCGGCGCGATTGCGCGCCTGCAGCACATCGCCGGAATAGCCGAAAGCGATGCAGATATCGCCGTTGGCCAGCGCATTGATATATTCGGACGAATGGAACTTGCGGACGAAAGGCCGGATCGATGCCAGAAGAGTCTCAGCCTTCTTGAAATCCTCCTGCTTGGTCGAGTTCGGATCGAGGCCGAGATAGGCCAGCACTGTCGGGATGACGTCCTTCGGCGCATCGAGCATATAGATGCCGCAATCCTTGAACTTGGCGGCGACCTTCGGGTCGAAGATCACATCGAGCGTCGGCTTGTCGTCGGTGCCGAGGATCTGCTTCACCTTGTCGACATTGTAGCCGATGCCATTGGTGCCCCACATGTAGTCGATGGCATATTGGTTGCCGGGATCGTAGGTGGAGATGCGCTGCATCACCATGTCCCACATGTTGGAGATGTTCGGCAGCTTCGACTTGTCGAGCTTCTGGAACACACCGGCCTTGATCTGGCGTTGCAGGAAGTCCGCCGTCGGCACGACGATGTCGTAGCCGGTTTTGCCCGCAAGGAGCTTGGTTTCCAGGGTCTCATTGGAATCGAAGGTATCGTAGACAACCTTGATGCCGGTTTCCTTGGTGAAATCGGCCAGGATCGAATCATCGATATAATCCGACCAGTTGTAGATATTGACGACCTTGTCTGCGGCCTGGGCTGCCGTCACCAGCGAAACGGCTGCGAAAGCCGTTGCTGCAAGCCGTGCGAACATGGACTTCATGGTCTCTCCTGTTTTGTTCAAGGGCATCGCGACGATACCCAACCCTCTGTTTTTCCCGTCAGACTAGAAAGGAATTCCGAAGGCCACAAGGGGGAAAAGCAAGGCAGTATGAGCTTTCACGGATTTGCTGAAAATGGATTGGTCCCGCAGCGGAAACCAACGATGGGCGAGCGCACGCGATTGTGAACGCGAGGCCCGCTTCCTGCGTGAATGCCGGGATGGGCTTTGCTAACCTCGCGCCGTATCATCCCACCAATAAACTCCCACCGGTTTTTCACCGCCCTGCCCCAAGGGCAAACGCAACCCGTCTTTCCAAGGGTTTCCACCATGCAGTATAAAAAATTCGGCAATACCGGTCTCAGCGTCTCGCGCCTCTGCCTCGGCACCATGACCTTCGGCCTGCAGATCGAGCAGGAAGACATTGCACATGCCATTCTCGACAAGGCGACCGATGCCGGCGTTAACTTCATCGACACCGCCGACGTCTATCCACTCGGCGGCGGCGAGGAGCTTGCCGGCCGCACCGAGGAAATCGTCGGCCGCTGGCTGAAGGGCAGACGCGACCGCTTCATCGTCGCCACCAAGGCGGTCGGCAAAGTCGGTCCCTCCCCCTGGGATCAGGGCGCGTCGCGCAAGCACCTTCTCGACGCCATCGATGCATCGCTGCGGCGTCTCGGCACCGACTATGTCGACCTTTATCAGCTTCATTCCGACGACCGCGACACACCACTCGACGAGACGCTGGAGGCGCTCGACGTCATCGTGCGCTCGGGCAAGGCGCGCTATGTCGGCGTATCGAATTTCCTCGCTTACCGGCTGGCCCTGGCGCTCGGCCGCGCCGATTTCCTGCGCACCGCCCGCTTCGTCTCCGTGCAGCCGCGCTACAATCTGCTGTTCCGCCAGATCGAGCGCGAACTGCTGCCGCTTGCGGAAGAACAGTGCCTCGCCGTCATTCCCTACAATCCGATCGCCGGCGGCCTTCTGACCGGCAAACACAGGCACGACGTCGCGCCGACCGAAGGCCGCTTCAGCTCGCAACTGCGCAATGCCGGCACGAACTATCTGCAGCGCTACTGGCATGAACGCGAATTCGCGACGATCGAGAAACTGCGCGGTATCGCCGACGAGGCCGGCCATTCGCTTACCAAGCTCGCCGTCGC
This sequence comes from Rhizobium sp. LEGMi-198b, assembly GCF_054114205.1. NCBI lineage: Bacteria > Pseudomonadati > Pseudomonadota > Alphaproteobacteria > Hyphomicrobiales > Rhizobiaceae > Rhizobium > Rhizobium sp. LEGMi-198b. The sequence goes on from NZ_JBSYVH010000001.1 coordinate 800,661, forward strand.
CTGGGTGGCCGCCAATCCGGTGATCACCTCCGCCATTATCGGCGCCAGCCGTCCGGAGCAACTGACCGACACGCTCGCCGCCATCGATCTCAAGCTCGATCCGGCGCTGAAGGCGAAGCTGGACGACGCGACAGTGGAATATCGCTGGGGCGACGCTGCTCGCTGAACAAGAGATCCAACCGGCAGCCGCTTCGGCCGCCGGTTTTTACGCGTAGGTCGGGCGCTTGCCCGCAAACAGTTCCGCATGGCTTTTCAGCAACTTGGTCATACGATCGATCACGGTGCGGATATCCCGCCGATGACGGTCGGCATCGTTCATGACGATCCACTGTCGATGGCGCAGGGACACGATCTCCTCGCCGACCCGTTCCAGCCTCGGTTCCTGATCGCCGACGAAGCAGGGCAGAACGGCGATACCTGCTCCCGCGAGCACGAGATCGTGAAGCGAGCGCGGGCGGCTGACCGTGAAGGCGATCTCCTCGCGTCTGTTCTGATGCGGCCAGCGCAGATAGGACGATACCGCCTCCTCCTCCGCCACCGCGATCCAACGCTGCTGGCCGGAAAAGCGCATGTTGCGCGCCTGATAGGCGGCATAGGCGACGTCGCCGGTCTTGATGGCGGCGAGATTGATCTCCTCCGGTTCGAAGGCGCGGATGCCGATGTCACTTTGGCGGTGGGCAAGGCTGGCGCGGCGCTCGCCGAGATATAGATCGATGCGGAATCCATCCCGCTCCGAACAGATCGTCGGCATGTTCTGGCTGAGCAGCCAGCCGACCCAGGTTCCGGCGGCAATGCGAACGACGGACATCCCCTGGGCGTCGCGCTGCCAGCTATCCACCTTGCGGGCGGCGGCCTCCATCTCCAGAAGCTGGTCGAAGAGCGCTTGCCCGTCGCCCGTTAGCGCGTAGCCCGTCTGGCTGCGCTGGAAGAGCGTGCGTCCGATCTGGCTCTCCAATTCCAGCATGCGCCGGCCGATCGTTGCCGGGCTCAAACCGCTGGAAGATGCAGCCCCCGTCAACCCGCCGCCGCGGGCGACGTCGAGGAAAAGCTGATAGGAATCCCAGGTCGCATTTTTCATGACTGAAAAACATAGAGCGAAAACGGCTGTTTATAAAGAAGATTTCTCTGCGTAATTGAAGGGATGCTTTTCAATATGGAGACCTCCCATGATCGACTGCATCGCTTTGGCCAGAATTATCGAACTGGAGAACGACGCCCGCCACGCGCTATGGCGTCGCAACGAGGACGCTTTCTACCAAGAATATGGCCGTGACCCCTGGCCGCTGTTTACCTGGCTCGGGAACGCTCTCGATACCGGCTATGCATGGCTCAAAACGAAAAAGGCGGACCGGCCCGATACGGACCGATCCGCCTGTGATAGCGACGATTGCTGTGGTCAGGCGGCATGCGCACGCATATAGCCCGCGCCCTGCCCGCCTTCGATCTTGAACTGCTGGATGAGATAGAGCAACGCATCCGCTTCGGTGGCCAGTTCGCGGCTGGCCGCCGTGGTTTCCTCGACCATGGCCGCATTCTTCTGTGTCATCTGGTCCATCTGGTTGACGGAAGAGTTGACCCCCTGCAGCGCGCTTGCCTGATCGTGGCTGGCGCGCGCGATCATTTCCACATGCTGGCTGATGGTAACGATCTGACCGCTGATCTGGGCGAGCACCGAGCCGGCTTCCTGCACGAACTGCGAGCCGGAATTGACCTCGTGGGTCGATTTGTTGATCAGCCCCTTGATCTCCTGCGCGGCGGCGGCGGAGCGCTGCGCAAGTTCGCGCACCTCCATGGCGACGACCGCAAAGCCCTTGCCAGCCTCGCCGGCGCGGGCAGCTTCGATACCGGCATTCAACGCCAACAGGTTGGTCTGGAAGGCGATCTCGTCGATGACGCCGATGATCTGCTCGATCTGGCGTGAGGCATCTTCGATACGGCCCATCGCATCGATGGCGTTACCTACGACGACGGAGCTGTCGTCGGCGCTGCGCTTGGCTTCGCGCACGATCGCATCCGCCTCCTTGGCGCGCTCGGCGGACGAGCGGACGGTGACGGTGATTTCATCCACGGCGGCGGCGGTTTCTTCCAACGCGGCCGCCTGCTGTTCGGTGCGCTTCGACAAGTCCTCGGCGGAAGCTGCCATCTGGCTGCCGTTGCTCTGGATCATCTCGACATTGTCGCGCACCTGGCTGAGCGTCTGCTGCAGACGCGACAGCGAGCTGTTGAAATCCTGGCGGAGTTGTTCGAGGCGGCCGATGAAAGGCGTCTGGATGCTAGCAGAGATATCGCCTTGAGCCAGGCGCTCGAGGCCGGCGGCAAGTTCGCTGACGGCGAAGTCGATCTGACGGTCTAGCTCGCGCTTTTCGGCATCGTTGCGCTGGCGCTCGTGCTCGGCTGCGGTGCGCTCCTCGTCGCTTTGCTCCTCGATGCGTATCTTCGAAAGCGCGTTTTCCTTGAAGATGCCGAGTGCGCGGGCCATGTCGCCGATTTCGTCGTGGCGCTGCTCGCCGGAGATCGCAGTTTCCAGCATGCCGTCGGCAATGCGGCGCATGGCGGCGGTGATCTGACCGATCGGACGCTGCAGGGTCAGGACCAGGGCGATGCCGCCGGCGACTGAGAGGATGATGCCAAGCGTGGTGGCGAGGATCGAGATGTAGTTCGCCTGGTCGCGCTCCGTGCCGGCGCTCTGCTTCTGGGTTTCGGCAAAGGCGGTGAGCTGACCCCAGACCTGATCGAGCTGCTGGCGGGCGCTGGCATATTCGGCGATGCGCTGGGTGATGGTATCGACCAGCTTGCCGCCGGCTTCATCCATCGACTTGATGGCCGGGCGGATGGCCTTGTCGATATCGCCGGCGAAATCCATGTCCTTGGCACTCTGGTTCAGCGTATTCATGTCGCCACCGAGTTTGGCGATTTCCTGGCGCAGACGGACGAGATTTTCCTTGGTGGTATTGGCGGTGAAGTCGGCAAGCACGAGCTGCAGCGAATAGATCGAACCTTCGAGACGGCGGGTGTCCTGCAGAACGGAATTGGTCTGGACGACACGGGCGTCCAGTTGAACGAAGGTCGTGGTCGCCTGGCGCATCATCTGCGTTGCCGTGAGCTGCGTATAGGTCGACATCTGCCGGAAGCGCGAGAGGAGCCGACCGATGGCGGTGACGGTATCGTCCGTCGGAACATCAGTGCTTTCGGCGAAAGCGCCGAGATCCTTGATGGTGCCGGCCAGCGACTGCACGACGCTTTTCTGGTTTTGCGGCACGGCGAGATCGATCGCCCGTAGCGCCTTGTTGAGATCAGGCAACCGGTCCTTGAGCAGCTTGACCTTATCGGCGGGCGTTGCGGCCTTGTTGAAATCTTCCGCGACGGAGACAAGGGCATCGCCGCCCTTCAGCAGGCGGTCGGCGGCGCGCAGCGTCGCGGTCGCGTCGGCCTGGTCCTTGCGCATCTGATCTTCCAGTTGCTGACCATCGAAATCGACATTGAAGCGAGCGCTGATCAGCGCTCTCTGCGCGTCTTCGATCACCTTGCGAAAGGCGACTTCCTGCTCGTGCAGCGTCCAGAGCTTGGCAACCAGGTTTGCCGTGTCGGCCGTCTTCGTCGTCGCATCCGTCAGATTATCGCGGCCCTCCGCATCCTTACCGAGCTGGTCGAGCGTCGCGTTCAGGACACCCTGCTGCGATTTGATGTCCTGATAGAGCTTGTCGCGCTGCTGTTCGTTGGTGATGCGCAGGAAGTCATCCATCGAAGCGTAGAGGTTCTTGAAGCCCGTCAGCGATTGCAGCACGCTGTTGGAAATTTCCATCCGCCCCTGCAGCAGGCCCGAAGCGTAGAGCCCGGTGAGGCCGACGGCGGAAATGCTGATGACGAAAGGCAGCACGAAGATCAGAACCTTCGTCTTGATCTTGAAACGAGACAGGATCTTGTCAATGAACATGGTGGCTCTGGCCTCTCATACACCGTACTACCCCTGCCGACGCCGCCACGGCGCTGACCGGATGCATAACCATCAAACTTGAGATGTTCGCAGACGGGGTCCCCAACCATGTCGGGAGGCAATCATTGCTTCGGCTCTACGTTGTAGAAGCACGCCCCAGAAAATCTTCGCGGATTGTGAGTCCGATTAATTAATTTTCGGATAAGGCGCCGTGGCAATGACCTACAACGCCATCGATAACTCGGGAAAAGCCTTGAAATGCAGGGAGGTAAGGCCGCGGACGAGAGAATGCCGGGCGTATGCGCACGTGCTGGCCGCCGGCGAACGGCGGCCGAAGCCGATCAGGCCGATGATATCAGAAGCTGCGCACCGCAAGGTAAGCAATGCAGGCCGCCGTGGCGCCGGTTGCCAGCATCAGCAGCCGGATGGCCACCAATTTGGCATTGTCACGGGTTTGAGCAATTGCAATGGCGCGAGCGCGATGTTGTGTTCTATTCATGAGCCTAAATCCCATTTTCGCACTGACACGATAACCGGCAAAAGGTCGTTCCGGCAACTGCCAATGTGGACAATAAAGATGTAGGAAAGGAAAACGCCGGCACCAGAGCCTAGCCACAATTGTCGCACCTGGCGAATATTTATCCAAAAGGCGTAGGACTTTGCGGCTGGCAGTTCCACTTCCATAGCGGCGCGATCAAGGGCTCGGTCGCCATGTGGAAATAAGTGCTTTAAGCCGCTTCGCCGGCGACATGGCCCGAAGCCCAGGCCCATTGAAAATTGTAGCCGCCGAGCCAGCCGGTAACGTCGACGCATTCGCCGATGAAAAAGAGGCCGGGGATGGTTTTCACCTGCATCGTCTTTGAATCGAGGCAGGCGGTATCGACGCCGCCAAGCGTGACTTCCGCCGTGCGGTAACCTTCGGAACCAGACGGCTTGACCGGCCAGGCCTGGACGGCGGCGGCAAGCTGCTGCAGGCGCTTGTCGGCCTGATCGGCCATATTGCCCACTATGCCCTCTCCGTCGGCGAAATGCTGCGCCAGTCGCTTCGGCAATATCTCCGCCAGAGCCGTCTGTGCCGATTGCCGGCCATTGGCTTGCCGGGCCGTCTTGAGCGTGATGAAAATGTCGATATCGGGCTCGATCGCCACCGTGATCTCGTCGCCTTCCCGCCAGTAGGAAGAGATCTGCAGGATCGCCGGGCCGCTCAAGCCGCGATGGGTGAAGAGAAGGGCTTCGCGGAACGCGGTCTTGCCGTGGCGGATTTCGGCAGGCGCGGCGATGCCGGCAAGCGGCGCCAGGCGCTGGAGAAGCTGCGGATCGAGGGTCAGCGGGACGAGGCCGGGACGTGTCTCGACGAGCGGCAGGCCGAATTGTTCGGCGATGCGATAGGCAAAGCCGGTGGCGCCCATTTTCGGGATCGACTTGCCGCCGGTGGCGACGACCAGAGAGGCCGCCTCCAAGGTGCCCTCCGACGTGGCGACCTTGTAGCCACCGCCGGCAACCGGCTCGATGGCGCCGATTTCGGTGCGCAGCCGCAACTCCACGCCGGCTGCCCGCATCTCGTCGGTCAGCATGCGGATGATGTCTTTGGCGCTGTTGTCGCAGAAGAGCTGGCCGAGCGTCTTTTCATGCCAGGCGATGCCATGGCTCTCGACCATGGCGAGGAAATCCTTCGGCGTGAAGCGCGCCAAGGCCGACTTGGCGAAATGCGGATTGGCCGAGAGGAAGTTCTTCGGGCCGGCATGAATATTGGTGAAATTGCAGCGGCCGCCGCCGGAAATCCGGATCTTCTCCCCGGGCGCTGCGGCGTGGTCGAGCACGACGACGGAACGCCCGCGCTGGCCGGCGCGGATAGCGCACATCATGCCTGCGGCGCCTGCGCCGAGGACGATCACATCATATCTGCCGGCCACGTTTCATTCCTTTATCCATTGCTGCGCCGCACTGTCGTTTTTCCATCATATGGCGAAAGTCCGAACGGTTTTCCCCCTCGCCAATTGGCAAACTGCCGTTATGATGAAATCTTCGATCAACGCAAATACGGTGTTTTATGCCCGCGAAAAAGACCCCGCTGAAAGCTTCCATGCCGGTCTCGAAAATCGCAACAGTTCCCCCAAGCTTACGATCAGCGCGCGGCGTGGCAAATTGGAAGGAAGCGGCTCAGTGGCTGCGGGCGCGGGGAATCGAAGACATAGAATGCATCACACCGGACCTTGCGGGTGTGCCACGCGGCAAGATGATGCCCACCTCGAAATTCACCTCCAACACCTCGCTCGCCCTGCCCTCGGCGATCTATCGTCACACGATTTCAGGCGAATATCCGGAGGAGACCGAAAGCTTCCGTTACGAGCCGCGCGACAGCGACCTGAAGCTGGTGCCCGATCTTTCGACGCTCTCGGTCGTGCCCTGGGAGAGCGATCCGACGGCGCAGGTGATTTGTGACATCGTCAATTCCGATGGCGATGCGGTGTCCTACACGCCGCGCAATCTGTTGAAGCGGATCATGGGCCTCTACCGCGAGCGTGGATGGAAGCCGGTGGTCGCGCCGGAGATCGAATTCTATCTCGTCGCCAAGAACGACGATCCGGACTATCCGCTGCATCCGCCGAAGGGCCGTTCGGGCCGCTCGATCCTCGGCGGCCAGGGTTATTCGATTGCCGGCATCAACGAATTCGACGAATTGATCGACGACATCTATCACTTCTCGGAGAAGCAGGGCCTGGAGATCGACACGCTGATCCATGAAGAAGGTCCGGCGCAGCTCGAAATCAACCTGCGCCACGGCGATCCGATCGAGCTTGCCGACCAGGTGTTCATGTTCAAGCGCACCATTCGCGAAGCGGCGATGAAACACGGCATCTATGCTACCTTCATGGCCAAGCCGATCCAGAGCCAGCCGGGCTCGGCGATGCATATCCATCAATCGGTGGTCGATATCGTGACCGGCAAGAATGTTTTCACCAATCCGGACGGAAGTCCTTCGCCGGAGTTCTTCCACTTCATCGGCGGCATGCAGCGTTACGTGCCGAATGCGCTGGCGATGCTGGCGCCCTATGTGAACTCCTATCGCCGCCTGGCGCCGAACATGTCCTGCCCGGTCAACAACGCCTGGGGCTACGACAACCGCACCACGGCGTTCCGCGTGCCGGTCTCCGATCCGCAGGCGCGCCGCGTCGAGAACCGGTTGCCGAGCTCTGACGCCAATCCGTATCTGGCGCTCGCGGCCTCACTCGCTTGCGGCTTGCTCGGGATCATGAAGAAGGTGGAGCCGACCGCACCGACCGAGGATTCGGCCAACGAAGGTTCGATCGATCTGCCGCGCGGGCTTCTCGAAGCCATTGCGCTCCTGGAAGGCGAACCGGCTTTCCAAGAGGTACTAGGCAAGGACTTCATCGACATCTATGTCGGCGTCAAGCGTGGCGAATTCGAAACCTTCATGCAGGTGATCAGCCCCTGGGAGCGGGAATTCCTTCTGCTCAACGTGTGAGGGAGGCCCGCCCATGACATTGCAGGAAGCATGGCAGAGCCCGATAGCGCCGGGCCTTTCCTGGTATCAGGCAACCATCGGCCCTCGCCCCGCCTATCCGAAGCTCGACGGCTCCCGCCGCGCTGACGTTGCCATCATCGGCGGCGGCTACACCGGCCTACAGGCCGCCTACAATCTTGCCAAGGGCGGCGTCGATGTGGTGCTGATCGATGCCAATCGCTTCGGCGACGGCGCCTCCGGTCGCAATGGCGGCCAGCTCGGCACCGGCCAGCGCTCCTGGCCCGAGGAGCTGGAAGAGAAGATTGGCTACGAGCGCTCAAAGGCACTGTTCGATCTTGCCGAGGACGCTAAACACCATCTTCTTGACTTTGCCGCCGAGCAGGGCATCGACATCGACTTCATGCCCGGCCAGATGAATGTCACGCATAAGCGGAGCTACAAGCGCGCCTATATGGAGAATGCCGAAATCGCAGCGACGCGCTACGGCTATCCGCATGTCAGCTTCATGGATCAGGCAGAAACCCAGGAGCGGCTTGGCTCGAAGCTCTATCTCTACGGTGTCCGGGATATGGGCACGGGCCATATCCATCCACTGAAGCTGCTCATCGGCCTAGCGCGGGTAGCGCAGGCCGCCGGTGCTTCGATCTTCGAAATGACACCGGCGAAGGCGATCCGGCAATCCGGCGGCAGGACGCTGATCGAGACCGACAGCGGCACGATCACCGCCGACCGCGTGCTAATTGCCTGCAACGGCCATATCGGCAATCTGGAGCCGGTGACCGCGAGCCATGTCATGCCGATTCGCTCCTTCATCGGCGCCACCGAACCGCTCGACAAGTTTCCGGATGTCCTGCCCGGCGGCGAAGCGGTGGCGGATTCGCGATTCGTGGTGCGTTATTTCCGCAAATCGAAGGACGGGCGCCTACTGTTCGGCGGGCGCGAGGCCTATACCGCCGATAACCCGCGCGACATAACGCAGCACATCCGTCGCCAGATCGCCGAAATCTACCCTGCCCTCGGCAATATCAACATCACCCATGCCTGGGGCGGATCTGTCGGCATCACCATGCCGCGCCAGCCTTTCGTGCGCGAGGTCATGCCCGGCGTCACCTCCATCGGCGGCTATTCCGGCCACGGGGTCATGCTGTCAAACTATTGCGGTAAACTCTATGCGAAAACGGTTCTCGGGAACGCCGACGACCTTGCGCTTTTCAAGGCGTTGAACATCCCGCCCTTTCCCGGCGGTGCCCGCATGCGGGCGCCTCTCCTATTCCTGGCGCTCTCGTGGTTTGCGTTGCGCGACAGGTTCTAGAAACAGAACGGATTTCCTCTTCCGGCAATCCGCTCTAAAAAGCCGAGTCTGATTTTTGCGATGCACACTGGCCTTTTTAAATCGATTAGATTAAAAGGGGCCTTAACCAAGACTGATTGAGAGATAGCTCATGAGCAGCCAAATCATTCCCGTTGAACCATTTGACTATGTCGTTTTCGGCGGCAGCGGCGACCTTGCAGAACGCAAGCTTCTGCCCGCCCTCTATCATCGCCAGGTCGAAGGCCAGTTTTCCGAGCCCACCCGCATCATCGGCGCATCTCGCAGCGCGCTTTCGCATGAAGAATACCGTAAATTCGCCGAAGCCGCGCTGAAAGAGCATCTGAAAAAGGGCGAATTCGACGAAGCGGAAGTGAAGAAGTTCTGCGCGCGCCTGTTCTACGTGCCGGTCGACGCCAAGACCGATACCGGCTGGGATCAGCTCAAGAAAATCCTGGACGAAGGCAAGGACCGCGTGCGCGCCTTCTATCTCGCCGTCGCTCCGGGCATTTTCGGCGACATCTCGCAGAAGATTTCCGATCACAAGCTGATCACCAAGCAGACCCGCATCGTCGTCGAAAAGCCGATCGGCCGCGACCTCGCTTCCGCGCTGCAGCTCAACGACACGATTGGCAAGGTCTTCAAGGAAGAGCAGATCTTCCGCATCGACCACTATCTCGGCAAGGAAACGGTGCAGAACCTGATGGCGCTGCGCTTTGCCAACGCGCTTTATGAGCCGCTGTGGAACGCCAACCACATCGACCATGTACAGATCACGGTTGCGGAATCGGTCGGCCTGGAAGGGCGTGCCGGTTATTACGACACCGCCGGCGCGCTGCGCGACATGGTGCAGAACCACATCCTGCAGCTCCTCTGCTTGACCGCGATGGAAATTCCGTCCTCGATGGACTCGGAAGCCGTTCGCGACGAGAAGCTGAAGGTTCTGCGCGCGCTTAAGCCGATCGATGCTTCCAACGTCGAGCAGGCGACCGTTCGCGGCCAGTATCGCGCCGGTGCTTCGGCAGGCGGCCCGGTCAAGGGTTACCTCGACGAACTGGAAGGTGGCGTCTCCAACACCGAGACCTTCGTCGCCATTAAGGCCGAGATCGGCAACTGGCGCTGGGCCGGCGTTCCCTTCTACATCCGCACCGGCAAGCGTCTTGCCGGCCGGGTGTCGGAAATCGTCATCACCTTCAAGCCGATCCCGCACAACATCTTCGATCAGGCCGCCGGCCGCATCGTTGCCAACCAGTTGATCATCCGCCTGCAGCCGGACGAAGGCGTCAAGCAGTCGCTGATGATCAAGGATCCAGGTCCGGGCGGCATGCGCCTGCGCAACGTCTCGCTCGACATGAGCTTCGCTTCGGCCTTCAACGTCCGCAATCCGGACGCCTACGAACGCCTGCTGATGGACGTGGTCCGTTCCAACCAGACGCTGTTCATGCGCCGCGACGAAGTGGAAGCCGCGTGGGAATGGGTCGATCCGATGCTCAAGGGCTGGGAAGCCACCAGCCAGCCGGTGCAGGGTTATACCGCCGGCACGTGGGGTCCGAGCCAGGCCATCGCGCTCATCGAGCGTGACGGCCGCACATGGCATGACGATATCTAAACTGGGACAACGACGATGACAGCGAACATGCATGCTTTCGCCAATGGCGCCGAACTCGCCGGCAAGCTCGCGGACAAGGTGGTCGAGGTTCTCACGGCCGCCATCGCCACCCGCGGCTCTGCAAGCATTGCGGTCTCCGGCGGTTCGACGCCGAAGATCTTCTTCCAGACGCTGTCATCGCGTTCGCTCGACTGGAGCAAGGTGACGATTACCCTCGTCGACGAACGGTTCGTGCCGGCAGACAATCCGCGCTCGAACCACCTGCTCGTTCAGGAAAACCTATTGAAGGACAAGGCGGCGTCGGCACAGTTCTTTCCGCTCTACCAAGCCGCGGCTTCCGTCGAGGAGGCCGCCGTTATCGCCACGGAAAAGACCAAGTGCATCGGCTTTCCCTTTGACGTTGCCATCCTCGGCATGGGCAATGACGGCCACACGGCCTCGTTCTTTCCGGGCGGGAGCAATCTCGCTGCGGCGCTCGATTCGAACAGCCCGCGCGGCATCATCACGATGGAAGCCGAAGGAGCCGGCGAACCCCGGCTGACCTTCACCTTCTCCAGCCTTCAGGATGCCGGATTGCTGGTGCTCCATATCGAAGGGGCAGGCAAGAAGGACGTTCTCGCCAAAGCGGAAGCGCCAGGCGAAGAGACCGAGATGCCGATCCGCGCCATTCTGCGTCGGGCCGCCTCTCTGGTCGAGATTTACTGGGCTCCCTGACAGGCCGGACGGCCGCCATCGGACCCTGAACGACACAGCAATCACCGCTGCGCCTCACGCCCCGAAAAGGCGTGCCGGCATAGCAATGACATTTGAAGTCTGCGCCTAGCCCTTTCCCAAGACAGATCGACGTTGATCTTTCGGGGTTATGCGCAAAAACAGACGGAGGCAGATCGACCATGGCCGCTGACGCCCGCATTTCGGCAATCACCACACGTATCATCGAGCGCTCGAAGCCGACGCGCGAGCGCTATCTGGACCGCCTGCGCAATGCCGCAACGGTGGGTGCACAGCGCTCCGTGCTCGGCTGCGCCAATCTTGCGCATGGCTTCGCCATCTGTTCGCCCTCCGAGAAAGAGGCATTGGCGGGGGACCGCGTGCCCAATCTCGGGATCATCACTTCCTATAACGACATGCTCTCGGCGCATCAGCCCTTCGAGACCTATCCCGCCATCATCCGCGAGGCGGCGGCAGAGGCAGGCGGCATCGCCCAGGTTGCCGGCGGCGTGCCTGCCATGTGCGACGGCGTCACGCAGGGCCAGCCGGGCATGGAACTCTCGCTCTTCTCGCGCGACCTGATCGCCATGTCCGCCGGTGTCGGCCTGTCGCACAACATGTTCGATGCGGCCGTCTTCCTCGGCGTCTGCGACAAGATCGTACCCGGCCTCGTCATTGCCGCGCTCTCCTTCGGCCATCTGCCGGCCGTCTTCATCCCGGCCGGGCCGATGACCTCTGGCCTGGCGAACGACGAGAAATCGCGCGTGCGCCAGCTCTATGCCGAAGGCAAGGTCGGCCGCGCGGAGCTGCTGGAAGCCGAATCGAAGTCCTATCACGGCCCCGGCACCTGCACCTTCTACGGTACGGCCAATTCCAACCAGATGCTGATGGAGATCATGGGCTTCCACATGCCCGGCGCTTCCTTCGTCAATCCCGGCACGCCGCTGCGCGAAGCGCTGACCCGCGAGGCGACCAAGCGGGCGCTCGCCATTACCGCCATGGGCAACGAATTCACGCCCGCCGGCGAGATGATCGATGAACGCTCGATCGTCAACGGCGTCGTTGGCCTGCATGCGACCGGCGGCTCGACCAATCACACGATGCATCTCGTCGCCATGGCGCGCGCGGCCGGCATCGTGCTGACCTGGCAGGATATTTCCGAGCTTTCGGACATCATCCCGCTGCTCGCCCGCGTCTATCCGAACGGACTTGCAGACGTGAACCATTTCCATGCCGCCGGTGGCATGGGCTTCCTGATCAAGGAGCTCCTCAAGAAGGGGCTGCTGCACGACGATGTGCGCACCGTCGCCGGCCAGGGGCTTTCGGCCTATTCGATCGAAGTGAAAATCGGCGCCGATGGCGGCGTCGTCCGCGAACAGGCGCCGGAAAAGAGCGGTGATCCCAAGGTGCTGGCGGGCATCGATGCACCGTTCCAGACCACTGGCGGCCTGAAAATGCTGCGCGGCAATATCGGCAAGGCGGTGATCAAGATTTCTGCCGTCAAGCCGGAGCGCCATGTCATTGAAGCGCCCGCCGTGATCTTCCACGATCAGCTCGAGATCCAGCAGGCATTCAAGGACGGCAAGCTCAACCGCGATTTCGTCGCCGTCGTCCGCTTCCAGGGCCCCAAGGCGAACGGCATGCCGGAGCTGCACAAGCTGACGCCGGCACTCGGCGTGCTGCAGGATCGCGGCTTCCGCGTGGCGCTGTTGACCGATGGGCGCATGTCCGGCGCGTCCGGCAAGGTACCGGCCGCCATCCACGTCACCCCGGAGGCCGTCGAGGGCGGACCGATTGCCCGCATCAAGGAAGGCGATATCATCCGCATCGACGCGATCGCCGGTACGCTGGAAGTGCTGGTCGACGCTGCCGACATGGCCGAACGCGAACCCGTCGTCGCCGACCTCTCGGCGAACGAATTCGGCATGGGCCGCGAACTCTTCGCCTCGTTCCGCCACGGCGCCGGCCCGGCCGACCAGGGCGCCAGCGTCCTGTTCCATCATTGATGGTTGCGTCGCCGGAATTCGGCAAGACGACGTCGAACATTGATCAGGGAGTGTTCGACGCCGTCTTTTCCGCATTCGCCGGAGCCTTGTCCGTCCACCCCGGCGGGAGGCCGATGCGTGCTCCTATGAAGCCCGTCACGCCCGGCGACTTCCCAAATGCTTTGCAGGCCTCATACTTGGGCGCTCGGCCGACGAGAGCCGCCAAATTCGCTCTGGAAGGGAAAGAGGGCATCGATCCGAAGGGCGTTTTGCCCTTGACCAACAACTTGCTGAAGTCGCCGCCGAATTTGGCGGCGAGACTGTAGGCATCTCCTTCCCTGGCAACCGTTCCTGAATCAAGAAACGCGTTTGCCCCACGTCCCCAGATCATCACAGCTCTCTGCACGCCCTGAGGATTAAGGGCCTCCGCCTCGAGAGAGAGACTGCCCATGCCGATCGGGATGCGGGGGATGGGCACAGGTACATTCGGCAGCAGCACGCTCTTGCCGACAGATGCGACTTTCGAAACGCCGACGGCTGTAGCGTTCGTTGCCTTGACCTGCGTGACGACGGCGCGAACAGTCAGATCCGCCTGATGGGTTAGACCGACAACGACGAATCGTTCACTCAATCCGGAACAAAGCGCCCTGTCGACGGCATTGGTGACGAGGTTGCGCTGCTCGGGCGTGAAGGCGGCGCTTTCAGCCCGCAATGAAAAAGCAGTCGGAATAATCTTCACGGTCTTCGCCGTCAGAACATCGTCCCTGCTCACCCGAAGAAGCGAGTGGGCAACCAGCCCGTCCGATCGGGTCAGGCCGTCATAAGATCGCAAGGATCCCGCGCGATCCAGGGGCGCTGCCGCGCACCCCCCCAAGAAACTTAGCAAAAGAGCCATCGACCAAATATCGGACCGCCGACGCCCAGGGGTTTCGGCGGCATATGAACCGTAAGTCTCGCAATTATCGTGATTTGAGATTGCATTGGCTGGCATGGACGTATCGCTCTCCTGCGTTTGGTTAGGGCATCTCGTATCAACATTAAATATTACACTAGATGTAAAAATTAATGTTGACTACTTTGCGGCAATCCAAAAATGGCGCGCTGGAATTATTTCACCGGGAATTGAGCAGGGTGCGGGACAAGCTGATGGTTTGAGTGGCGCTGCGACTTATGACAGTATGGAGCGATGCATGATCGCCCCTTAAAACCGGAAGGCCTGCGCGAGCAAAAGCGACGCCTGACATTTCAACGCATAGCGGAAGTCGGACTGAAATCCTTTCTAGCGAAGGGTTATCAGGAAACGACGATCGACGAGATTGCGGCCGCGGCTGGTATTTCCCGCCGGACTTTCTTCTATTACTTCAAAAGCAAGGACGACATTCTTCTGGCGCATCAGCGCGGATATATGGACGCTCTCCGGGCAAGCATCACAGAGAACGCATCAGCCGGACGACCGCTCGATGTCATTCATCAGGCAACCCTGAGACTTGTAGCACGCCTTCAGGCTGAGGCTCCTCAGCTTCTTGAGACGGCCCGGCTTCTGCGTCAAAGCGAGTCCCTGCGCGCACGCACGCGCAGCAACTACCTGCAGCTCGAACAGGTTGCCTACGAGACACTGTGCGAACTGTTTCCGACGAGGGACCGCGACGGACTACGGCTGGTTTCAATGATTGCCGTAAGCCCTCTTCGCCTCTCGGTCGACAAGTGGCTGCAGGAAGACGGCAAGCTACCGCTGATTGACTACATGGAGGATGCGCTCAAGAAGTGGGAGGCGGAAATTTGATCCGTCTCTAAATCAAAAAGATAGAGTGGGATGTCGCCCGAAAACCGCGCACAGTCTTCGGCATCCCGCTCTATCCCTTTGTTTTTACGCAATTCCGGACGAAAAACCGCTTCGCACTTTTCCTGGAATTGCTCCAGCGCGTGGATCGTCGCCCAAACCTATTCTTGGCGACGAGATTTAATCAAGCACGGATATCGAGCACGCGGTCGCGATGCGACGGGTGGGTGCTGTAGACGAAAATCTTGTTCATTTCCTTGTCCGACAGCAGGCGGAGGAAACGGACCTCGATGGTGTTGTTGGGGAACACTTTCATCAGGATGCAGCCGACCTTGGTGATGCGGGCATCGGGGATGTCGAGATAGAACTGTTTTGGAAGATTATATTGGGTGAGGATCGCAAGGACTGCGCTGCTCTGCGAGATGCGGATGATATCGCAGCGGCGCGACGCCAGGTTCATGACGCCTTTTTCGGTATATTCGATCCGCGCCGCGTTCATCGTGTCCTCCATTCTGTACCGCACCTCGCGGTCGTACATGAAGGACTCTTCCTTGTTGAGGAAATGCTGGCCTGGGTGAGCGGTGCCGGAAGCTGCCATTATCGTAAATCCCTGAAGTATATTACGAAGCTCAGGCTACCAGCGGGTATTTAACAGAAGGTTTGGAAGCGCTAGACCAAGTTGCATTTTATTGTATTTCTACACCTGGACTAGCGCTCCCGCGCTCTTGGGAGGATGCCTTATTGCTTGCGATAGGTGTGGCCGTCAGCATCGAAAAGATGCAGCTTCTGCCTATCGGCCGCAAAGCGCATCTTCTGCCCGCGCTTAACGTCTGCGATGCCGGGTATCTTGACGATGATCGGCTCACCATCCACCAGGCCCTCGATATAAAGTTGCGTGACCTCGCCGAGGGCTTCCACGATGGAAACCTCGCCTTCGAAGAGGTAGTTCTCGTCCGTCGCGATCCGCAAGTCTTCCGGGCGAACGCCGAAGCTTGCGGTTTTACCTTGCTCGGATGCCGCCGTCGCAATGTCGAGCGTCACCGTCTTGCCGCCTGTCAGAGTCACTGTCGTCATCGCGCCGGTGCCAGTGACCTTCGACGGGATGATGTTCATGGCCGGCGAGCCGATGAACTTCGCCACGAAGAGGTTGGCCGGATGCTCATAAAGCTCTAGCGGCGCACCGACCTGCTCCACACGACCGGCCGACAACACCACGATGCGGTCCGCCAAGGTCATGGCTTCCACCTGGTCGTGGGTGACATAGATCATCGTCGTCTGGGGCATGGAATCGCTGAGCTTGGCGATCTCGATACGTGTCGCCACGCGCAACGCCGCGTCGAGGTTCGATAGCGGTTCGTCGAACAGAAAGACCTTCGGGTTGCGGCAGATGGCACGGCCGATTGCGACACGCTGGCGCTGACCGCCCGAGAGGGCCTTTGGGAGGCGCTCAAGATATTGCGTGAGCTGAAGGCTCGCGGCGGCGGCGCGAACGCGGCGGTCGATCTCCTGCTTGCTTTCCCCGGCGATGCGCATGCCGAAGGCCATGTTGTCGAAGACCGTCATATGCGGATAGAGAGCATAGGACTGGAAGACCATCGCGATGCCGCGCCTTGACGGCGGCACCTCGTTGACTTTCTGTCCCGCGATGAGCATGTCGCCGGAGGTGATGCTCTCGAGCCCGGCAATCATACGCAGCAAGGTGGATTTGCCGCATCCGGACGGGCCGACGAAGACGATGAATTCGCCCTCCTGGATATCCAGATCGATGCCATGCAGAACATGCACATTTCCGTATGATTTTCGGATGTCCTTCAGAACAAGCCCTGTCATCTATGCTCTCCTCCTCCCAAACACTCAGGCGAGACGCGCGAAGTAAGCGCCCCAGGCCGGAATATCGATCTTGTTGCCGTAGTTGTTGCTTGCAAAACCGTGACCGGCAAGAGCCTGCCAACTCCCCTCAGGCAGGGTTGCAGTCGCTTCTGTCGCGCTCATGTTGAACACACAGAGAATAGTCTCGTCGCCGTAGTGACGCGTATAAAGCAGCACGTCCCCCTGCGGTTCAGCAAACGCAATCTCGCCCTTGGCGAAAGCCGGGTGCTGCTTGCGGAAGGCGAGGAAGCGGCGATATTGCTCCAGCACCGAATGCTCGTCTCCTTGCTGCACGCTGACAGCGCGCAGGATATGCTCTACCGGCACCGGAAGCCAGGGTTTCACCGTCGAGAAACCGCCTTGTGCGACCTGGCTGTCCCAGACCATCGGCGTGCGGCAGCCGTCACGGCCCTTGAATTCCGGCCAGAATTGGATGCCATAGGGGTCCTGCAGATCCTGATAGGCGAGATCGGCTTCCGTCAGGCCGAGTTCTTCGCCCTGGTAGAGGCAGACCGAGCCGCGCAAGGTCAGGATCAAGGCCGCATATTGCTTGGCAAGCGCATCACGATCGGCAACCAGGCTACCCCAGCGGCTGACATGGCGCACCACGTCATGGTTTGAAAACGCCCAGCAGGCCCAGCCGTCCGGCGCGGCGGCGGCAAAATCCTTCATGACGTCTTCGACGCGTTCCGGCGACAGCGGGTCCGGCGCCAGGAATTCGAAGGCGTAGCACATATGCATCTTGTCTTCGCCGGACGTATATTCGCCGACGATCTCGAGCCCGCGCTGACTATCGCCGACTTCGCCGACGGCGGCAATCGCCGGATATTCATCCAGCACGGCGCGGAAACGCTGCAGGAACTTCAGATTCTCCGGACGGTTCTTGTCGTAGAGATGCTCCTGGAAATTATAGGGATTGACCGCCGGCGCGGTCGAAGCATTGCGGCGGGACGGCTCCAGCGCGGGATTGTCGCGCAGTTCCCGGTCGTGGAAATAGAAGTTGATGGTATCGAGGCGGAAGCCATCGACGCCACGGTCGAGCCAGAAGCGCACGACGTCCAGCAGCCGGTCCTGAACCTCGGGATTGTGCAGGTTCAGGTCGGGTTGCGAGATCAGGAAGTTGTGCATGTAATATTGCATGCGGGTCGGATCCCAGGCCCAGGCAGAACCGCCGAAGATCGAGAGCCAGTTGTTGGGCGGCGTGCCGTCCGGCTTGGCATCCGCCCAGACATACCAGTCCGCCTTGGGATTATCCTTGCTCGAGCGGCTTTCGACAAACCAGGGATGGCGGTCGGAACTGTGTGACAGCACCAGATCGATCATCACCTTGATGCCGAGACGATGCGCTTCGGTCACCATCACATCGAAGTCGGCAAGCGTACCGAAGATCGGATCGACATCTTCATAGTTGGAGACGTCGTAGCCGAAATCACGCATGGGCGAGGTGAAGAACGGCGAAATCCAGATCGCGTCGACACCGAGGGCTGCAATATGCGGCAGGCGGACGGCGATCCCCTTGAGATCGCCGATGCCGTCGCCGTTCGAGTCCTGATAGGAGCGCGGGTAGATCT
This sequence comes from Rhizobium sp. LEGMi-198b, assembly GCF_054114205.1. NCBI lineage: Bacteria > Pseudomonadati > Pseudomonadota > Alphaproteobacteria > Hyphomicrobiales > Rhizobiaceae > Rhizobium > Rhizobium sp. LEGMi-198b. The sequence goes on from NZ_JBSYVH010000001.1 coordinate 818,916, forward strand.
GATAGATCACGGCGCCACGCCACCAGTCCTTGTCAACAGCCGAAATCGATTGAGGGGCAATGCTCATGCTAAGTGGGTCCTGTATGAATGGGATAGTCTTGGATCAGCCCCCCTTCACCGACCCGGCGAGCAGACCGCGCACGAGATAGCGCTGCAGACCGAAGAAGACGAGGAGCGGGATAAGGATGGTGACGAAGGCGGAGGCCGTCAGGATTTCCCAATTGCCGCCGCGCGAGCCGAGCAGAGCGTTCAGGGCTGCCGTCAGAACCAGATGATCCTTGTCGGTGCCGAGGAACACCATGGCGATCAGAAGGTCGTTCCAGACCCAGAGGAACTGGAAAATCGCAAAGGAGGCGAGCGCCGGGAAGGACAGCGGCAGGATGATCTTGACGAAGATATCGAAGTCGCTGGCGCCGTCGACGCGGGCGGATTCGATGATTTCCTTTGGCAGGCCGGCAATGTAGTTGCGCAGCAGGTAGATCGCGAGCGGCAGGCCGAAGGCGGTATGCGCCATCCAGATGCCGGGATAGGTCTTCGACGGCACACCGAACACCTGGCCGATTTCGTTATAGATGCGCAACAGCGGGATGAGCGACATCTGCAGCGGCACGACGATGAGGCCGACGACAAGCGCGATCAGGAGCGCGCGGCCTGGGAAATCCATCCAGGCAAGTGCATAGGCCGCGAAAGCCGCGATCAGGATCGGGATGATCGTCGCCGGAATGGTGACCGTCAGCGAGTTGATGAAGGACTGGCCGATGCCTTCGCCCGTCAGAACGGTGTGATAATTCTGCAGGGTGAACTGCGGTGGGGCGGAAATGGTCAGATAAATGCGTTTGCCGCGCGTATCTGCGTCGAAAGCAGCATTTTTCTGATAGCGGTAGCTGCCATCGGCATTGACGGTCAGCGTCTCGCCATTGCCGATATCCGCAGGCGCACCGGCCTTGAAAGCGGCCGGGTCCTGCACACGCAGGCCGAAGGATTCGATCTTGCCGTTACCGCCGTTACCGTCGCCGGAGACATTCCCGGTGATCACGTAATTGGGACCATCCTGCGTCGCCTTATCGTTGCCAGCGAGGCGCACTGCCGTCGTCCGCGTCGAGCCGGCGAAGGCCGTCCACCAGCCGGAGACGACGATCTGATCCTTGTCACGCAGGGCCGTGATGAAGATACCGAGCGTCGGCAGCAGCCAGATGACGACGATGAGCACAACCGCGAAATGAACGAAGAGGCGAGCGGGGCCGATGCGGCCAAGGTTTCCGATCATCTTAGCGACCCTTCATTTCTGCGTTTGCACGACGGATGTTCCAGATCATGATCGGTGTGACGGCGACCATGATGACGAGCGCGATGACCGCGCTTCGGCCGGAATCGCCGCCGCCGCGGAACAGCCAGTTGAACATCAGATTTGCAAGGACCATCGTGTTCCACTGACCGTTGGTCATGGTGAGCACGATATCGAACACCTTGAGGACGAGGATGGTGATGGTCGTCCAGACCGTGGCGATCGTGCCCCAGACCTGCGGCACCATGATTTTCCAGAAGATTTGCCAGCCATTGGCGCCGTCGATAACGGCCGCTTCGATGGTCTCCTCCGGAATACCGCGGAGGGCGGCCGATAGGATGACCATGGCAAAGCCGGTCTGGATCCAGATGAGCATGACCATCAGGAAGAAATTGTTCCAGAAGGGGATGGTGATCCAGACTTCCGGCGTACCGCCGAAGAGCTGCACGACCGCATTCAGCAGACCGATCTGCGTGTCGTTGCCGCCGCGATATTCGTAGATGAACTTCCAGATGACCGATGCGCCGACAAAGGAGATTGCCATCGGCATGAAGATGACCGCCTTGGCGATGTTACCCCACCAGATGCGATCGGTCATGACTGCAATGACGAGACCGAAGAAGGTGCAGGCAGCCGGCACGACGGCAAGCCAAAGGATGTTGTTGAAGATCGACTGGCGGAATTCGGTGTCGTTGAACGCCCAGACATAGTTGGCGCCGCCGACGAATTGATTGCCGTCAGGACCATAGAAGGACAGGATGAGCGTCGCCACCACCGGGTACATCAGGTAGACGGCGAGGAGGAAAAGCGCCGGTCCGAGGAAAAGCCAAGGGCGGATCAGGCTGCGACGACGCAGATTGACGGCGGCCCGGTGAACATCGCCACCTTCTTTCGCCGGAAAAATCAGGTCCAGCAGCTTGTTGGAAAACAGAAAATAGGCGGCGCAAACGGCAACGCCGAATATCATGGCTCCAATCGCCGTCAGTATCTGCGAAATCATCCTTCCCTCCCGAATAATTGCTTGCACGAAGCGACCTGTCCGGCGTCGTCGGCACCTCCCAAGGCGTCGGCTACGACAGGGTAGAGCGGCGGCGCCGGGAGATACCGGCGACACCATTCTGCGATGTTATGATTACTTGATGGAGTCCCAAGCCTTCTGGATTGCGTCGGCGGAGTCCTGAGCGGACTTGCCACCGACGAAGTCCACCATGCCGGTCCAGAATGCACCCGCGCCGATCTTGCCCGGCATCAGGTCGGAACCGTCGAAGCGGAAGGTGGTGGCGGTCGTCAGGATTTCGCCTTCCTTCCTCAGAGTGTCGTTGGCATAGGCCGCCGTGTTGACGCCCTTATACGGGGTCAGGAAGCCGGACTGCGCCATCCAGACTTCTTGGGCGATCGGCGTCTGCAGGAACTCGATGAAGGCGCGAGCGGCCTTCGAGTCCTTGGTGATCGTTGCCAGCGTGCCGGCGCCGAGAACCGGCTTGCCGAGCTCCGGATGCGATGCATAGGGCGGGAAGTAGAAGAAGTCTGCATCCTGGCCGAGCTTCGTGCCCTCAGGGAAGAAGGATGGGATGAAGGATGCCTGCTTGTGCAGATAGCACTTGGGCGGAACCGTAAAGAGGCCCTTCGGGCTATCTCGGAAGTCGGTCGACGCGACCGCAGCGACACCGCCGTTGACGTATTTGGCGTTCTTGGCGAACTTGCCGAATTCATCGATGGCGTTGACGACCTTAGGGTCGTTGAATTTCAGGCTGTTGTCGACCCAGCCGTCATAATCCTTCGGCGAGACGGTGCGCAGCATCAGATCTTCGACCCAGTCGGTTGCCGGCCAGCCGGTGGCGCCGCCCGAACCGAGGCCGATGCACCAGGGGGTGCCGCCATCCTTGACGATCTGGTCGGAGAGCTTGATCAGGTCTTCCATGGTGGTGGGGACCTTATAGCCGGCTTCCTCGAAATTTTCCGGCACGTACCAGACGAGCGACTTCAGGTCAGCCTTGTACGGGAAGGCGTAGAAGGCGTCCTTGCCGTCCTTGCCCTTATAGGTGCCGTAGCCAACCCAGCTATCGCCGGCGCCATAGTTGGTCTTCACCCAGTTTGCCAGATCATCGCCGAGCGGCGTCAGATAGCCCTTGCTGGCAAGGTTGGCGAGAAGGCCCGGCTGCGGCAGGATCGCAACATTCGGAGGCGAACCGGCCTGGGTGTCGATAACAATCTGCTGCTCGTAGTTTTCCGAGGACGAATACTTGGCATTAACGCCGGTCGCTTCGGTGAAATAGTTCAGAACGCTCGTGAACAGCGCCTCGTCTTCGCCGCGCCATGGGCCGAAGATCGTCATCGTCTCGCCTTTCAAGTCCGCATGAGCGGCCTTGAAGTCGTCATAGCTCTTCCAGTTGAACTTGGAATCCTGACCGGGCTGGAACTTCAAATCTGCAGCCAGTGCGCTACCAGCCGCCAAGGCGGCAACGGCAACGGTCATCAAAAGCAATTTCTTCATGTGGTTGTCCTCCCAAATACAAATCCCACGAGCCCGAACACGTTGCGCGTGTTGCGCGCTCATTTCTCAAAGCGCTTTGGCTACTCACTCATTCCATTGCGGGCAGAGCAAAGTCAAGCGAATTTGTGAATTCGGCTAATATACACCCAAATCTCGCATTGCAGCATTGAATGACATCAATATTTCGCAAATTGTCTTGTTTCGCATGCACCGCCTGCTACATAGTCTAAAGCGCTTTGGAAGCCAGTCGCATGGCAGGAGGAAGCCTTTGCGCGACTGGAATGGGCAGATGGAGGAGCGGAGCCACGTGAATCTGAAGCAGCTATCGCAAATGTTAGGCCTGTCGCAGACCACGGTCAGCCGTGCTTTGAACGGATATCCGGAGGTCAATCGCGAAACCCGCGAGCGAGTGCTCAAAGCGGTGCGGGAGACGGGCTATCGTCCGAACAAGGCCGCGCAACGGCTGGCGACCGGCAAAGCCGGCTCGATTGGCCTGGTCATGCCGACGGCGCCCGGCCACCCGTCCGATCTGCATTTCGGCGAATTCCTGACCGGCCTCGGCGAAGAGGCATTGCGGCATGATTTCCATTTCGTCCTGACGCCGGCCGATCCGAACGACGAAGTCGGTGCGCTGAAGCGGCTTGCCGCCAGCGGCAATGTCGACGCCCTGTTCATCACCTATATGCGCGGCCATGATCCACGCCTCGAAATGCTGAAATCATTGTCCATACCCTTCTTGGTGCATGGACGGTCCTTTGGAACGGAGCCGGATTACCCCTATCTCGACATCGACAACGAGGCCGCCTTCTACGACGCCACAAAGCTGCTGCTGCAGCTCGGCCACAAACGTTTTGCGCTGCTGAACGGCCCGATCTATCTCGATTTCGCCATCCGGCGGAAAAAGGGCGTGGTCGCAGCCCTTGCCGAACGCGGCCTGATGCTGGACGAGGCCTATGTTAGCCATACGGCGATGACCGATGAACAGGGCCTCTATGCCATGGAGCGCATCCTGCAGCTCGACGTGCGGCCAACCGCCATCCTCTGTTCCAGCACAGTATTGGCGCTCGGCGCGGTACGCGCCATCAACCAGGCGAAACTGAAGCTCGGCGAGGATATTTCGCTGATCGCCCACGACGATGTGCTGACACTGTTAAAACCGGAGAATTTCACCGTGCCGCTGACGACCACGCGATCGTCGCTGCGCGCCGCGGGCGTGCGCGTCGCCGAGCGGCTGATCGGCGAGATCAAGCAGCTCGAGACATTTCCCGAGCAGGAGCTTTGGAAAACCGAGCTGATCGTGCGTGCCTCGACCGGCGTGGCGCCGGCCGATTGATATGATTTAGGTGGTGTGATCTCAGAATCGCGGCGCTGGCTTGCCGGCAGCACGATGGGCGGCAATCACCGTATTGGCCATCAGCATGGCGATGGTCATCGGCCCGACACCGCCCGGAACCGGAGTGATGGCAGCCGCCACTTCCGCCGCCTCGGCAAAGGCGACATCGCCGACCAGCCGGCTCTTGCCCTCGCCGCGTTCCGGTGCAGCGATGCGGTTGATGCCGACATCGATCACCGTCGCTCCCGGCTTCACCCAATCCGCCTTGACCATTTCCGGCCGGCCGACCGCCGCCACCAGAATATCGGCACTGCGGGCAACCGCCGGCAGGTCCTTGGTGCGGGAATGGGCCGTCGTCACCGTCGCATTGGCATTGAGCAGCAATTGCGCCATCGGCTTGCCGAACAGGTTCGAGCGGCCGATGACGACGGCATTCAGACCCGACAGGTCCTCGCCATGGATGCGGCGCACCAGCAGCATGGCGCCGGCCGGCGTGCAGGAGATCAGCCCGGTGGCAAGATCGCCGGTCGCCAGCTTGCCGGCATTGACCACATGCAGGCCATCGACATCCTTGTCCGGCCGGATCGACTGGATGATCGCGTCGGCATTCAGATGCTTCGGCAGCGGCAGTTGCACCAGGATGCCGTGAATGCCGGCATCCTCGTTGAGGGACTGGACAAGCTTTGCCAGCTCGTCCTGCGTCGTCTCGGCCGGCAGCGTGTGCTGGATGGAGGTAAAGCCGCATTCCTTGGCCATGCGGCCCTTGGCGCCGACATAGGTGTGGCTCGCCGGATCATCACCGACGATGACGACGGCAAGGCCGGTCTTAACACCCGTCTCTTTTTCCAGTGCTGCGGTCGCCGTCTTCACCGCATCAATTACCGAAGCAGCCACCTGCTTGCCATCGATCACAGTCGTCACGAATATCTCCCGACATAATTTCGGCGGCAATCTACAAGCCATCGGCCCGGCGGATTTGCCTGCCAACGCCCTATGGTGTCTGAAAGCGGTAATTGCAAGGAGAAATCGGCGACGGGTTCAGCCGCGCCCCGTCTGCCGGCGTGAAGCATAGGTCTGCACCTTCGTGCGCAACAATGCCAATTCGCGCTGGATCTGCGTCAACTCCTCGGTAACCACTGGACGATCATTGGCGACGGGAATGGTGGCATCGAAGCGCGGTTGCGGCAGCTCGGGCATTGGTCGCCGCAGTGGGCCCGGCTCGGCGACACGGCTGAAAACCGGCTCGGGCGAAACGAAGCGCCCGGCTGTCTGATCCTCCGAAAGCGATCCGCCGCCCATCCATTTCCGCAGGAAGACCAGGCAAAGTGCTGCACCAAGGCCCATGACGAAACCCGCCGCCTGGCTACCCGCAAGATTGTCGTCGAGGGGAGCCTTGGCGGCGACGGCAGGGGCGATGACGGCGATCGGAACCTCGACTTCGGGCGGAGCCGTATCGGCGTTCTGCAGATCGGCGTCGTAGCGGCTCTGGGCGGCCGCGACATCATCCTGAAGCTGACCAAGGCGGGCCATCTCGACATCGATGCTTTTCTGGCTGAGAGCGGTCATCCGCGCGGAAAGCGCCGTCCGGTTCTCAAGGGCAGCCTTCAGGACCGTATCGCTGCTGGCGATCAGTCGCTGCAGTTGATTGCGGATATCGGCGGCCAGCCCATCGACCGTCGCCTGTTGCGCCAGCAGACGGGGATGGCGCGGGCCGAGCTGCGTGGAGAGCTGGGACAGAACGACCTTGGCGGCGCTATAGCGGCTGCGCAGATCGTCGAGCCCGGCAGATGACAGGTCGCCCGACAGCGCGCCACTCGTGACGCTGGCGGGCGTGGCGGATTTGGCGGCGAAGACGCGGGCCTTTGCACTCTGCACGGCAGCCTCGGAGGCCTTCATCTCCTCATCCAACTGACGGCGCTGCCGCTGAAGATCGAGCGCAGCTTCGATCTTGCCGTCGCCATACTGCGCCTTGAAATCGGCGAGCGCGGCCTTCGCTTGATCGAGATCCTTGCGGCTCCGGTCGGCAAGCGAGCTGCTTTTGCCAGGGAGGCCAGCGCCTTGCGCAACGGTGGCGTCATAGATCGTCGCATCGGCCAGACGATTGGCGATCTCGGCCGACTTTGCCGGATCGCTTGTGGTAACGGCAAGATGCAGGGTGCCGCTCGGCGCATCGGTGGTGACGGCGATATCCCCGCGAAGGGCTGCCTGCGCACGCGACGGCGCGTCGGACGCATTGCCGCTGCCGGAGAGCAATTCCATGGCAACGCCGAAAGCGCCGGCCCGATCACCGGTGAATTCCGGATCGCGGTCGAGCTTCAGCCGGGCGACCAGATCGGAAAGCAGGGAGGGCGCGGCGGCGCGTTTGGCGGTGACATCCAGAAGCGCCTGTCGCGCAGCCCCCTGCCCTTTTATCTGCAATACGGTGTGGGAGACATAGCGCGGCGGAGCTGCCAGCATTGTCGGGAGAAAGGCGCCCGCCAGTGCGGCGACAATAACGAAGGCAATGGAGCCGAACCCGAACACCCAGCGCCGCGGCGGCGTAGGCGTCACCGCTGAAACGGCGTGCGGTTCAACCAGAGGCGAAAGCTCGATTTCGACGTCTTCGACACTGGACGAAGCCAATGATTGATCTGCGATCGGTTCCGGCTGCCCATGCATGATCGTTCCGCGGGCGACGGGATGGTCTCGCAGGATGCCGCGGATGCGGTCGGGCAACGGTTGAGCCTCTGCAGCCTCGTCCACATCAGGCTTTTTTCGCCCGGAGACCGGATAGGGATCGCCGTCCAGCATCTTTTGAATGAGGGCCAGCAACTCCGCATCGCCCGGGGTCTGGTGGCCGGCAGGCTGGACATTGGCGGCTATCAGATAGCCGTCTGCCCCGCGATCGAAATGGGCATGCCGACCTACGCCGCGGTAAGCTCCGAAGGCTTCCGCGTCGTCAGGAAGGTATCTCGTCCTGGCCTTGCTTTCGAACATGGCGGGTTGTCTCGCGCGCATGGTCAGTGACCGATGCCGATGGTTAACCCACTCTAAATTTTCATGGCAAAGAAAAGGTTAACGACAACCGCAATCTGGGGGCGCAATCTGGGCGCGCGATCGGGATCAGCCGGCGAGCTTATCGGGCGAAGGAAGCCGCAGCAAAGGCGCGGGCTGCGGTTCGGCGGCGCGCAGAATGCGCTCCTTGCGGCCGAATTGGTGCCGAACGACCTGGTAGAGGAAGAGCGGCACACCGAGAATATAGCGCCGCCACAGCCTGCTCGGCTCCTGAAGCAGGCGGTACATCCATTCAAAGCGCGTGGCGCGCACCAGCGCCGGCGCACGCGGCACCGTGCCGGAGACGAAATCGAACAATGCGCCGACCGTCAGCACCAGCCTTGCGTGCTGCGGTTCGATATGGTCGGCGACCCATTTTTCCTGAAGCGGCGTCCCCATGCCGACAATCAGAACGTCGATCTTCTGACGGCTGACCTCCGCCGTCACCAGATCGCTTTTCTCCTTGTCGAAAAAGCCGTCCGCAATGACGATGAATTCATGCCATGGCGCATGCTTGCGGAAATTTTCCGCGGCCTTTTCAACAACATCGCGGCGGCCACCAATCAGACCGACACGCTTCGGCCGATCCATAAAGGTCAGCAGAGCCGGCACGAAATCGGTACCGTTCAAATTGGCCGGAAAGGAAACGCCATGGGCGACCCGCGAGGCGATATCCAGGCCGACGCCATCGGGCAGGACAAGATTTTGCGCCAGCACATCGCGATACCTGCCGTCACGCAGCATCATCAGCATATTATGGGCGTTGACGAAGGAGATGACCGTCTGGCCGACCGGGAGGGACGCCAGCTCGTTGATGAAGTTCAGCGCGTCTTCCCAATCGAGGTCGCAGACCGGCAAGTCGAAAATCATTCGACGCGACGTGAGCACGGCAAAATTTGCGACTAGATTCACCCTAGACCTCCTGCCGCAGACGCCTTCATACGCGCGTCGCCGGCAAACTTCTCGACGCAAATCCTCCACCGTCAGTCCGTTCGGTGACATCGGACGCATCGCTGAGGATGCTTATAGCAAGGCGATCCCAAGCTTCCGTTAGGAAAATCGATTGGAATTGCGAAAGAAAAACAGGGATTTGTTAACGCTGTTTCGGGCGACAAACGCAGCAGGCCGCTCCATAAGGGGAGCGGCCATCACCGGTCTCAGCAGGTCTAATGTGCCGGCTTCGGCTCCGCGTCGGGCGCTGCATCGCCCTGGACGATCTTTACCGGCTTGACGGTTCTCTTGCCGCCGCCATCGCCATTGTTGATCTCATCCTTGGAGAGATAGTCGAGCTGTTCGACCAGAACGTCGGCGACATAGTCGCCGCCGAGGCGTTCGTTCATGTTCTTCTTGATATCGCTGCGGAAACTGGCGACATCGAAGCTGCCGGTATGGCTGATGTCGATCGTCTTATTGCCCACAAGCAGCGAATAAAGCTCGTCCGTCGTCAATTCCGTCAGCGGCGTCTGGAGCTGGTTCGCCTTGCCCTTCTCCATCATGAAGGAAATGCGGGTGATGAAATAGCCGTTCACCTGACCGTTGGCGATGACGGGCACGTTGATCGATTCGCCCTTGACGAACTCCTGCTGCGCCTTTTTGGCGTCGTCAGGATTGATCGCGGGCGCCGTCGCCATCTGCACCGAAAAATAGACCGAAGCCAGCGTTACGGCGCAGACCCAGAGGCCGGTGAGGACGAGCTTGATCATCCGGCCTCACGGACGCGGAACTGCTCCTGCGAATAAGTGCCGTCCGCATCGGCGTTCTGCACCGCATTCTTCAAGATATCGGCGACGGCACGCACGGCCTCGAGATGAGCTTCGACGCGCCGTGCGTTCAAGATCAGCTTCTTCTTCAGCCCGTGCAACTGCTCGATATGGGAGATGGCAAGCTCGGCCGGATTGGTATCGCGAAACAGCATCGACAATTCGTAGAGGCAACGGCTCTTATGCGCATTCGATACTTTGAGATCGAATTCCGGATCTTTGCCGATGCGGTTGTTCTCGTTATCGATGATCATTTCCAGGCGGCCAAGGACCGACTTTATCCGGTAGTCATTCGAAATTACTTCCATGTCCTGCCCCCGATCATACTTTCCTGGACGTCAGCGTATCTTGATTGGTGACGGTCGTATCGCTGTCACCATTGGTCTCGGCTGCGGCAAGCGTCTTTCGCTGGAAATCGGTGATTGCACTCAGCGCCATCTTCTTGTCGTTCTCATCGGTCGCCGCATTGACGGCGCCGGTGTTGCGCATCTTGGAAACCTGTTCCTTGTACATTTGCTCGGCAATGCCGACGCCGCCATTCTTGGCGAGCGTATTGCCGAGCTGTTCGGCCATCATGCCCTTCCAGATTTCACCGGCGGAGCCCTTGCCGTACAGCGTTTCGCTGTTCGGCAGCATGTTCTTCACGAAGTTCTGCAGCACCATCGCTTCGAACTTATGATAAGTCTGCGGCACCTTTGTCGGCGCCGTATGCGTGTTGGCGTTGCTGAGCCCGGCCTTCGTTGCGGCGCTGTCCAGCGCACTCACGGTCGAGGCGAAACCATTGCCGTTTTCCGCCAGGCTGGTGGCCGCAAAGGCAGCCCTGTTGGCCGCGAGCTTTTCCTGGGCTGCCTGAACGTCGGCCGGATTGGCGGCCTTGACGACATCCAGGACCAAATCACTCGGAGGCGAGATAGCCACGTCACGTTTCCTTTCACTAGAGCATGATCCCGCGACGCGTGAAGCAGCCATCGAGCAAGGTCATGCCGAATCGAGCGGTTAGAGCGTCGTGCATTCATTTGAACGCATGAAGATCGGTCTAATCTTTTGAATCCGGAGCAAGGCGGCGATTCGGGGATATGCCGTCTTGTTCTGAGATCGCGAGGATTATGGTTTTTGAACCTTGCTGGAGGCTGGCGTTGCACCCGCGAAGCGCTGATCGATGATGTCGTAGACGGCATTATCGTCCGCCTCGCGCATTTCCAGTTCGCGGGCGTCCTTCATATGCTCTTCCAACCGCTCCGCCTTGGTGCGCTCTTGCAGCACTTTCGTCTCAATCAGCTTTTGGATGCCGTCAAGCTGCTGATCCTTAAGCGTCAGCCGGCCATAGCGCCCGGCATAGTGCACCGAAAATGCCATATGTATCGGATCGGCCGAGCTGATCGCGTCGATCAGTTTTTCCATCGACTGGCTGACCTCGTTGCGCTGGCGGGTGGTATCCGCAAGCTCGTTTTCCGCTATCCGCTCGAGATGGCGCTGTACGGCGACGAGGCGCTTCAATTTTTCGGACCGGCTTTTTTCCGCCATCGCTTCTGCCCTTAAGCCCGCTAATGCCCGTTGAAGACGCTGAGGAAGGCGCCGGAGAACTGACTGACGATCGCCGCGATACTGAGATAGAGCATGAACAACCCGCCCATCAGCAGATAGGGCGTGGAGATGAAATAGATCGGTATCTGCGGCGCCAGCTTATTGATGAAGCCGATCGACATCTGGAACATCAGACCATAGAGCAGGAAGGGGCTCGCCAGCCGCAGCATGATGAAAAAGGTGGCCTCCAGCGTATCGGCCACCGACACCAGCGAGGCGCGCGCATCGATATGGCCGCCAAAGGGGACGACCGAATAGGAATCGACCAGCGCCTGCAGGACATGGTGGTGAAAATCCATAATGAACAGCATCATCAGTCCGCAGAAGCTGATCAGGCTGGTGAGCGACGTCTCGTTCGATTCTTCGATGATGTCCATGCCGCCGGGCGCATTGAAGCCGATCAACATCGATATGGCTGTGCCGGCGAATTGCAGCCCGAGCGTATAGAGCCGCGCCATCATGCCGTACATCAGGCCGATCACCGTTTCGGTGAAGATCAGGCCGATATAGGTGGCGCCGCCTTTGGACACTTCCGGATAGATCGTGTTCCAAAGCAGCGGCAGGATTGCCATCGACAAGGCAGCCGCAAGCAGGATCCGAACCTGTTGCGGCACGCGGCCCGACGAAAACCCCGGTAGCACCATGATGCAGCCGCCAATGCGGCAGAAGGCGAGAAACAACGCCAGAATGGTGCCCTGGGGGTCTGTTATCATGAAATGGAACCTAGAATCTTGATCTCGATCCCCTTGGCCAATTCCACATGCGACAAGACCGGCAGAGTCGCGAACAGGCGTTCGATGATCATGCGCACATAGGAGCGCGTTTCCGGCGATGTGACAAGCACGAAGGGCAAGCCGCGGTCCATGTATTCACGGATAACTTTGCCTGCCTGCTCGCTGAATTCTTCCAGATTGCGCGGATCGATGTCGAACTCGACGATCTCGCCCTTCTGGTCGCGCTTCAGCGCCTGATGGAAGATAAGATCCCACTTGCTGCCGAGGCGGAGAACACGCAGCACGCCATTGTCGGCAAGGTCGCCGCAGAGCTGCTGCGCCATGCGCACGCGCACATGCTCGACGATCTGCTCCGTCTTGCGCACATGCGGCGCAAGTTCCGCAACGGCTTCAAGAATGAGGTGCAGGTTGCGGATCGAGACACGTTCGGCAAGCAGCAGCTTGAGCACCGCCTGCAGGCCGGAATATGACATATGCGACGAGCAGATCTCGTCGGCGAGCTTCTTGTATTCCGGATCGAGGCGCTCGATCAGGATCTTTACATCCTTGTAGGAAAGAAGCGCCGGCAGGTTGTTGCGAATGACTTCGCTCATATGCGTCAGCACGACGGAGACATTGTCGATCGGCTGGAAGCCTTCGCGCTTCAAATCCTCGGTGAAGGCTTCGAGGACCGAGACAGCAGGCATGCCGAAGGCTGGTTCGCGAATCTCGTCGCCCGGAACGGTCGGCTTGCGGCCGGAACCGGTGACGACGAGCACTTCGCCGACCCGCAGCATGTTGGAGGCGACCGTCGTGCCGTGAATGCGGATCTGATAGGACTTGTCGGCAATGGCGATGTCGTCCGTCACCTTGATTTCCGGCACGACGAACCCGTATTGCGTCGCGAATTTCTTGCGCATTTTGCCGACACGGAAGGCCAGTTCCTGATGCGCGCCGAGCAGGCGGGTGGAGACGATCTTGCCGAGCGCCAATTCGATTTCCGAGGTCGTCAGAACCGACTTGACCGAATCCTTTTCCATTTCCTTCGACTGCATCACCTTCTTTTCTTCCGCATCGCGGCGAAGCTTGTTTTCAGCTTCGGCCTGCCGCGGGATGAACCAGGCGCCGCCTGCCATCAGGCCGCCGAGAATGAGGAAGGGAACGAAGGGCATGCCCGGCATGACGGCCAGGATGCCCATCAGGATCGCGGCAACGGCGAGCGCGCGCGGATAGCCGCTCAACTGATTGATAACGGCCTGGTCGGTGGAGCCGGCGGTGCCGCCGCGCGAAACGAGAAGACCGGCCGCGAGCGAGACGATGAGCGCCGGCATCTGCGACACCAGACCGTCACCGACCGAAAGCTTGACGAAGACGTCGGCCGCCTGGCCGATCTGCATGCCATGGCGGAAATAGCCGATAATGATGCCGCCGAAGATATTGATGCAGGTGATGAGCAGGCCGGCGACGGCATCGCCGCGCACGAATTTCGAAGCACCGTCCATGGCGCCGAAGAAGGAGCTTTCCTCTTCCAGCTCGCGGCGGCGGCGCTGCGCTTCTTTCTCGTCGATCAGGCCGGCCGACAGGTCGGCGTCGATCGCCATTTGCTTGCCGGGGATAGCATCGAGGGTGAAACGCGCGCCGACTTCGGCGATACGCGTCGCGCCCTTGGTGATGACGATGAAGTTGATGGTGATCAGGATCATGAAGACGATCAGACCGATGACGAAGTCGCCGGACATCACCAGGCTGGAGAAACCGGCGATCACGCCGCCGGCCGCATCATGTCCCTCATAGCCGTGCGAAAGAATGACGCGCGTCGTCGCAATGTTCAACGACAAACGCGTCATGGTCGCGATCAGCAGGATGGTCGGGAAGGATGAGAATTCCAGCGGCTTCTTGATCCACAGCGCCACCATCAGAATCAGCACCGAGAGCGCGATCGAGAAGGCCAGGCCCATATCGATGAGGAATGGCGGGATCGGCAGGAAGAGCACGCACAGGATGACCATGATACCGAGGGCGAACCCGATATCACGCATGCTGGGATTGGCTTTGGGAAGTGCTATTGCGGGTGGTTGCGCCATCGACCGGTTCCGTCTCTTCATGAGAGGGGGCAAACGGCTGACCCGTTTGCCCTATTCGGTCAGATCATTAAAAGGCGAAGCTTGCGCGAGAATGGCCTCGGGCCGACGCCACCGTCCTAAAGCGCATCGCAATCTCTGGGATCAGCTCTTTGCGCTTTAGCTCTTAACTTGCACATATCGTGATCGCAAAACCGCTGCGCAGTTTTGCGCGTCATGTTTTAGAATCCCGACTGAATTCGGGAAAAGACGAGGTTGGTGAAGATCGAGATCTGCGAGCCGACGAAGGGGGCCGTGATGCCGACCGTCACCATGACGGCGACGATCTTCGGCACGAAGGTCAACGTGGCCTCCTGCACCTGGGTCAGCGCCTGGATCAAGGCGATGACGAGGCCGACGATCATGGCCGCGAGAACTGCCGGGCCCGCGGAAACGAGCACCGTCCAGATCGCCGCCTGGAAGATATCCAATGCATCGGCTTCATTCATATCTTCATCCCTTAGTTCAGCCGGCTCCTCATGAGCTGCTGGTCGAGTCGGTACTGTCAGACGAATCGGTCGTAGTATCGCTCGTTGACGTCGTCGTATCAATCGTCGTGCCTGCCGGCGCGACTGTGACGCCCGCCTGCAGAAGCACTTTGTCGCCGTCTTCGGTTTCGGCAATAATACCGTCCGAATAGACGGTTACTTCCTTGATCGTGCCGGTGACGGTGCCGTCGGCACTCATGATCTCCTTGCCGATATAGTCCGACGCATTCGAAATCCATTGATTCTGCAGCACTGTTTCCAAGTGCGAGTTCGTCTGGATCTGCTGTTCGACCTGGGAGAAGCTGGCGAGCTGCGAAATCTGCTCGCTGGCATCCATCGGGTCGGTCGGATCCTGTGTCTTCATCTGCGCGATGAGGAGCTGCAGGAAGTCATTGTAGTTCACCGTAGCGCTTGCCGAGGCTGTCGCCGCGTTACTCGAACTGCTGCTGGTCGAAGACGTGGTGCTGGTGACTGCATCTACCGCCACGGCGCGATCTCCCGGCGAATATGCTCGATCGTCGCGGCCGGCATTTCCTGGTTGTGAAGAATGTTGTCTTCGACCGGGTAAAGCCCGCGGATCGCCTTGAGCGCGTCGAAGGCACGGCCGGTGGCCACGAGCCCATCGATCCGCTTTAGCTCGGCCAGCACTTCCTCATTGCGGAAGCAGGAGAGCAGCATGACAATCGACTTGCGGAACATCGCCGTCGATTGTTCCTTGCCTTCCGGATTGATGAGGATCATCTGCGCAATGAAATAAAGCTGGCGCAGCGGTGTCGTCGCATCTTCCGGCTGGAGAACGTGGTTCTCGAGCAGGAAGGTCACATCATTCAGGAATTCCAGGGCGACCTTGCGGTCAACACGCAGCACGGCCCCGTTGATAAAAATTCTTTCCCCGGCTTTAAGCGATATGCGAAGCGTACTTTTCATTTAAGTCCATCCCTGATGATGGTGGTGACATCGATGATGCCTTGATAATTTTCCGACTGGCGCCTACGGATCCGGTCGCATTCCTTCAAAATCCAGATTGCGATGGAGATAAGATTGGCGCGCAGTTCGACGTTAAGCTGGTTCTCCGGACTTTTTAGATCCTCGATAAAGCTGATCCAGACACGTCTTGTGTAGAACAGTGCCTCGATCGCTTCGCGGCCGTACTTCCCCTTGTCACGGGCCGCAGAGAGAAGAGCTACCGACCGGTCCAGAACTTGACGTTCTCGCTCCTTGGCGTCGGCCACTGCATCCTGCATGACTTCCGCATATGAGAACTGATACATTCATGCATCCTTCTTGGTCATTACATGCCTTTGATCATCAAAGGTAATTTACAAGGCTCAGCTGCTGTATCTTGGAGACGATAGTATATGCCGTCTCAAGCTGAGTTTCGAGGCTGTTGACCTTGGTCGAAGCCTCATAAGGGTCGACTCCGGTAAGGTCGCCGATATTAGTGTTAATGATATCCTTCTGTGCGTTCAGCGATGTGTTCGCATCTGAGAGACGCGATTGCGACAGACCGAGCTGGCTCGACTGGTCGTTGATTCCATCGATCGCCTGACGCGTATAGCTGGTTGCCTGGTCGTTGACCGCATTCAACGCGTCCTGGTTCAAGCCCAAACTCGAATCCATCAACGAGTTGACGACGGTGGTTGCGAGCGCCAGGTAGCGCATGCCGGGTTCATTGGCGTTGGTCGAGGAATCGATCACTTCTGAGTTGCTGATGCGGCTCGACATGTTCTGATCCGAAGCGGCCGACCAGCTTGCCCAATTGTCCGGCGCAGAAGCAGAGTCCGACGTGAACATCGGCTCGACCTCAGTGGTGATGAAATCCGTCATCTGGTCGCCGGTCAGATCTTCGACGGTCGTGCCGTTGTCGCTGGCATATTGCGCCAGCGCCGTCTGGATAGAGGTCGTCGCATCGGCGGTGTAGTCGGTCATCGGCTGCACGTCGGTATTGGTGCCGGCGAAGAGATACTCGCCGTTGACCATGGTATTGGCATCGGAAATGAAGCTCGAAAGCGTCGCACTCGCCGTCTGCTGCGTCAGCGATACGCTGCTTCCATCGGTGTTGCCACGCAGCGCCACCAACTGATCCATCAGCTTCTGAGACTGAGACGACATGTCGCTCAGAGCCGTCTGTGACGACGACATGCGCTGATCGGCGATCGAGTTGCTGCTGAGCAGGGAATCGATGCGTGTGACTTCCCGCGTGAGATTGACGCTAAGTGCAGTATTGCTCCCCAGCGCGACGCCGATATCCGCATAGACGCCGGTCGTCGCTTCGGTCGAAGCATCCGTCATCTCATTTTGCGACTGACGGATCGTCTGACGCATAGCGTTCTGAATGGCTGCGCTTGAAATGAAGGAAAGTTTCATGGCTTAGCTCGCAATATCCAGTACCGATTGAAGCATCTCGTTCACGGCGTTCAATATCTTCGTTCCCGCCTTGTAGGATTGCTCGATGTCCATCATCAGCGTCAGCTCTTCGTCGAGATTGACCCCGGTCTCGTTCGAATAGACTTCCGATGAACGCGACAGCGCCGCGGAGGTATTTTCCGCCGCCGTATTTGCCGAGCTGCGCTGGTCTTCCAGCCAGCCGATGGAATCGGACGCATAATCCATGATGCTGGCCGTCGTGTCGGAGCCTGCCTCGGGATCGAAGTCCATCTTCGTGTCCATGCCGGTGACGTAGGAGTCGAGCAGATCGGAATAACCGCTGTCGCCGCTGGAATTGACGACATAGTCGGAACCGTTGATGCCGCCATCGCGCAGAAGGGTCGGATCGCCGCCTTCTGAGGTGATCAGCGCCGGATTGACCGCGATCGTACCGGCCATGCCGGCGACAGCGGTGGTATCGGTCTCCACGGTACCGCCGCTCCAAGTGAAAAGGCCTGGCAACGCATCCTGAGTGGAGTCGGACTGGTTCTTCTCCGAAAACATCGACACGAGGCCGCGTGCGATTTCGTCGAGCTGCTTCTGATAGGTCGGAGCAACGTCGTCACGAACTTGGAGCGCCGCCTGAAGGCTGCCCTGCGCCGTCGTGTCCGCGCCCTCGCCGGGATCGACCGCTACGCCGTCGATGTAAACACTGTTGCCGACGGTGCCATCGGTATAGGAATTCGTTGGCGTGAAGGTGACCTGACGCGGTATCGTCTCGAACAGCGTCGTGCCGCCGCTGGTATAGAGCGCCATGTCGCCGTTCGATCGTGTGACCGTGGTGACGCCGACGATCTGGGAAATCTGTTTCAGGACCGCATCGCGCTGATCCGTCGCATCCGACAGCGCAGAGGACGTCGGACCGGCGGTCGCAGTCGCGGTCTTGACCGCATCGTTCGCCTGCTCGAACTGCGTCAGCAGGCTGTTCAGCGAGTCGACATCCGAGCTGATTTCCTTGTCGGCATCGGTGCGAATTCCGTTGACGGCCGTGGTGGCGTTGTTCAGGGAATTTGCAAGATCCTGGGCAGCGTTGACGGCCGATTGCGCGGCGGTGGTGCTGGCCGGCGAACCGGCATAGGTCTGCATTGCCGTTTGCAGGGCGGCAAGATAGGTGGACGGCGCGATCTCGTTATCGTTACCGCCGATCGTTCCGGACTGGATATCCTCATAACCCTTCAGCAGGCGCTGCTGAGCAGCATCGTCAGACGTGCTGCCCAGGAAAGCCTTTTGCAAGGATGGCTCGTCGGCGCGGGCGATCTTTACGACCTGCGCGCCACTCATGTCCGTCGTCAACATCGCCTGGCGGCGGGTGTAATCCGCGTTGCCGGCATTGGCGATATTGTTCGATACGACACTGCTCTGCGTGCCGGTATTGTTGAATATCGCTTGCGCGTTATTGAGTGCTGTTGTGAGGGACATGGCTGGCTCGCTACCCTATCGTACTTATTAACGTTGCAGGTTGACCAGAACGTCCAGAAGGTCGGAACCGGCTTGGAACACCTTGGAGTTCGCGGTGTAGCTTTTCTGCGCCTCGATCATGTTCGTCAGTTCGGTCGCAAGGTCGACGTTGGATTCTTCCAGCGCGCCGGACTGAATGTAGCCAAAGCCGCCGGTCTGCGGGAAACCGGTCACCGTAACGCCGGACTCACCGTTGGCCGAATAGACGTTGCCGCTCTCGAGCGTCAGATTGTCGGGGCTTGCCACCGTGGCGAGCGGGATACGATAGAGGGCCTTGGTGGAGCTGTCCTTATAGACTGCGTTGACCGTGCCGTCCTTGCTGATCGTGACGCTCGTCACCGGGTTCGGAGCCTGGCCGTTCATGCTACCCGTCGCGTTGAAGTCAGTGGCGACCTGGGTGAAGCCCGTCATATCCATCGCGATGGTTTGCGTCGTCGATCCGCTGGTGAAGCTGAGATCGAACGTTCCGCCTGACGTCAAAGCGCCGGTATCGTCAAAATCAAGCTCCGTGCTGCCAACCGGATCGCTGCTATAAAGAGCACCGCCCGACGTCGGATCAGAAACCAGGTCTGCTTGATTGTAGACCGTGACATCCCACGTGTTGTCGGCGGTCTTGGTATAGTAGACGTCGAAGGTGGTAGCGTTGCCTTGGCTGTCATAACCGGTGATCGAAACCTTGTTCGTGTCGTCGGTTACCGGATACGTATTTTCGGACGGCAGATAGCCGGTGGTGCTGCTGGTCGCGATGTCGGCATTGGAATCGAGGTTGCCTTCCATCTCGCCAGTCGTCGTGGCGACGGCGGTCACGCCATTCTCGCTGACATTGATCGGCTCCAGGCCGCTGAAGCCGTTGACGACCACAGAAGCCGTTCCGGAGGAGCTGTAGGGATAGCCCATCAGCGTAAAGCCGGCGGAATTGACGAGGTTGCCCGAGGAGTCCGCCGAAAAGTCGCCGGAGCGGCTCAGAAACGTCTGTCCGGACGAGCTCTGGACGACGAAGAAGCCGTTGCCCTGGATTGCGAGGTCTGTGCTCGAGGTCGTGTAGGATATGTTGCCCTGCTGCGAGATCGCGCGGTGCACCGACGTCTGGACGCCGCCGGAACTGTAGCTGCCGGCCGAGGAAGGCAGGACGAGGGAGGAAAAGCTCGTCGATGCTTCTTTGTAGCCGGTGGTGCTGGAGTTGGCGATGTTGTCAGAAACAGTACCCAAACGGTTTGCCTGGGCGTTCATCCCTGAAACCGCGGTTTTCATGCTGCCGAAAATGCTCATCTGGAATCCTCGTTTTCCTCGTAAGGCTGAGAGTATGGGGCGGGCCTTGCGTGAAGCTGTCTGAAAAGAGGAAAAGCCGGTCATCATGAAGCAGCTTTTCGGAGATTGCTGCGACGCGTCATTAGGAGCGCTCGACGGTCGCAGTAAAGGTAAGAGTTGGCGCACCTTCGCATTCGAACACCGCGATCGATGTTCGGGGCCCGCGTATAATCCTGGGAATTTGAAAGAAATTTTGGGAGGGAATTACACGCGGGCTAGCGTTGCTACGCCAAGTCCCGGTCGAAGCATCAATTCCAATCGATGCAGTAGCCAAGGAAGCGCTTGGAATCGACGGGATCGAAACCGAGCTTCTTGCGCAACTTCTTGCGCAGCTTGGAAATATGGCTTTCGACGACGTTCTCTTCGACTTCCTCGTCGAAGATGCCGTAGATCGCGTTGAAGATCTGCGTCTTGGTCACGCGGCGGCCACGGTTGGAAATCAAATATTCCAGAATGCGACGTTCGCGCCGCGGCAGGGCGAAGACATCGCCGTTAATCTCCGGGTCACGACCGTCGGCGAAGACGCGAATCGGGCCGATGTCGGTGTAGCTGGTGATCGCCTTCAGCCTCCGGCGGATCGCAGCCGCACGGGCCAGGATTTCGCGCGGATGCACCGGCTTACGGACAACGTCATCGACGCCGCAGTCGAAGAGCGCCAGCGTCGATTCCAACGAGGGCTGATCGCTGACGGCGATGACGGGAGCTACCGACCGGTCGCGAATTGCCCGCGGCAATTCGTGCACATGCTGTCCCTGTCCGATCAGAAACGCCTCGACGGCGGCAATATCGCCGTCCGCAGCGGTCGTGACCCATTCGCCGAATTCCCGGGGATCGAACCCCGTTGACGGGATGCCCTCGCGCCCAAAGAGAGAAGTATAACCATCCTTAACGAGCTCTCGCTCATCAACCACTACGATCATTCGTCCGCCTCCGAATCAGTGTGGTGTTTCGATGGACTATGGGTACGAATCGGGCGAATCACGAACAACTGTCGGAAATGAGTGACGGAAATTAATAATTGATTAAGAATTGGGGGCCGATTTGCACTAGATGTAGTGGGTACCCTTGGTTTTACACCGATAAAAAATTGGTTAGTTAGTATATTACGAATATACGTAGTTCATGGCATCTTCGTGTTGTCAACCGTGCCAAATAGGTTAGCGACCGCCTACGAAGAGCCAAATACAACTTTTGGTTAATTCAGTTCTGACAGAAGGTCGCCGCGTTCGGCGTCCATTTTCCATATCCGGTGGCGACCAGATTGGCGATGACGCGGCAAACATAGACCTTTTGGGCGGGGTCGTTGTTCGGGCCGGCATGGTATCTAGCTACCGCCATCGTCCAGGTCTCATGCCTGTCATGGAGGTCGCGGAGGAACTTGGCAGCGTATTCGACATTGCGATGGGGGTCGAACATATCGGCAACGGAGGCGAAGTTTTCGCCGTGAAAATACTGGTTGATCTGCATGCAGCCGATGTCGATCAGCTTCGCTCCGCTCTGTTTGGCCGCAACGAAGGTCTGCAAGGCGGCGCCTTCGGAAGGCGGGAAGATTGGCTTGCCTTCGACATTGAGGGCGTAGGGATACAGCGAGCCTTTGCGTCCGGTCTCCGTCAAACCGACCGAATAGAGGATGCCTTCCGGTATGCCGAATTTCGCCGCTGCCGACTGGATTTCGCGCTCGCACAGGCCGGCTGCGCCGTTATCGGGCGGCGCGCCGTTCGCGGTGGCAAGGGCGTCAGAGGTAAACGTCGCCAGAGCGTAAACGCTGAGCACTGCCAGCAGTGCCGTCTTCCAAGCCGCGTTCGCCCGTGCTGCGATTACCATCATTGCCATTTGCCTGCTGCCCCGAATAGCCCTGCCCCTTTGGTCGCGCGTCCCCACCCTGCCCCTGATTCAATAGGGATTGCTGGGACTGTCCCTGGGAGCCGGATTGCCTACCGCTGTCCGATTGTTGATCCGCGTTCGAGGCCAGGGTCACAGTGATATTATCGACCTGATATCCTTGGGCGCGCAACGCATCGACCATGTGACTCTGATCGGCATGGAGCTGCCGATAGGCCTCGCTGGTCTGCACCTTGAGATCGACACTCAATTGATCGCCGGAAAGCCGCATGGTGGCGGTGACCTGGCCGAGGTCGTTGGGATGCAGTTGGATCTTGAGCGTATTGACGACCTTGCCGGTGCTCGTCCAGCTCGCCGCGTTGGAGAGCGCCGAACTAGGCTGCATTGCACTCGACCATTCTCCATCTCCAGCGAGAGCGCTGGTGACGAGCGTCGCGTTGGAATTGGCCGCAAGACCGAGGTAGCGGCGGGAATCGAGCACCGTAACGGTCTCCGCATTGCTGCTGCCCGATGATGCCTTGACGTCGACCTGCGCCGCATCGTCGCTGCCGGTTTTGCTGATCGACATATCGAGCGAGCCGCCGCGTCCATCGGCACGTACCAACCTGAAGGTCTGCGCCGTGGTCGTGGCGTCGCTGCTTGTCCCAGAAACTGCCGCTCCGGTATCCGTGGCATTCGCCGACGCATCCTTCAGCGTCACATCAGCAATTTTCGGCAAAGGCTGATCCGGCTCCGTCTGCGCCTTTGTGTCGGCGCCGGCAAACACATTCGACACGCTCTGCGGCGCAGCCGCGACCGCGTTGGCCGCCTGCGGCACGTTCAAGAGCGAGAGCGCATCCGACGCTGCGCCGCTGGTCTGAGTGGTTTGCGTCGTCGAAGACTTACTGTCGTCATCCGCTGACGTCGTCTTACCCGTCTTCCCCGGCGCTTGCGTCTTGCCATCGCCATTGCCATTGCCATTGCCAGC
Source organism: Rhizobium sp. LEGMi-198b (assembly GCF_054114205.1). Classification (NCBI taxonomy): domain Bacteria; kingdom Pseudomonadati; phylum Pseudomonadota; class Alphaproteobacteria; order Hyphomicrobiales; family Rhizobiaceae; genus Rhizobium; species Rhizobium sp. LEGMi-198b. Next base: position 841,728 of record NZ_JBSYVH010000001.1, read on the forward strand.
GCCTTGTACCGGCTGATTGCCCGCGATCGCGTCCGCCAGTTGCTGCGCGATGTCGTCGAGCTGATCCGAGGTCTGCGCCTGAGCCTGATCTAGAACCTGGGCCGTATCCGTCTTGCCGGCCGGATCAGTCGCCTGAGCCTGATCGGCAGATGCGCCATCTACCTGGGCCGACTTCTGAAGATCCATCAGCGATTTTGAAAGATTTGCCGCGTCCGCTCCTTGCGGGAACTTGGCACCGCCGGGCTGCTTGGAGCCTTTGGCAAGCTCAGCGAGGGCGGCAATATTGGCGACGGACGGATCGATCATGCCGGCTCCGGCGTTGCTGCCATCATCCATGGCCGCAGCGATCGCCGTCGGATCGCCAGCCGACGTTTTCGCCGGATCCGTATCTGCATTTGCATCGCTATCGATATCGGTCGCCGTATCAGCGGTGTCCGTATCGTCGTTCGCGGCCGTGTCAGATCTTCGCCCGTTGCCGCGCGAACTGGTCAGTGCATCCAGAAACCCTTTGCCGTCGCCATCATCCTGCTTGGCCGAACGCCCGCCTTTGGCAACAGCAACCAGATCGGCCCCGGGCGGGGCACTGGCAATACCGATATCCATCATGATCAATGACTTTCCTGCTTCAACAGGCCGTCGATGGCGTCAAGCTTCGAGCGGCTCGTCGTGACGAATGCTTTAAATGAAGAGTCGGCCTCCTGCCTTCCTTCATCCGGGGCGTGAGCCGCCTTTGCCGGGGCTCCCTCCTCAACACCCGCCGTGCCAGAGGACTGGGCCCCAGGTTGGTTCGTCACAGCAGCATCGTGTTCAGTACTTTCTTGATTAGGCAGATTAGGCGGTGAGACTTGCGTCAGGCTTGTCGGCTCCGGCTCACGCAGAATTTCGTCCGCCACCGCCTTGGCGGCATCGCGCAGAGCGCGATCCTGCGCGTTCAATTCGCCGGCCGGCATCTGGTCTATGTTGCGCACTGCCGCCCCTAAATCGGGTGTCGACACGCCGGCAACACCGCCATAGAAGCCCGCCAGCGCGCCGAACGCATCGCCGCCGTCGTTGGAGATCGCCTGGGCGCGACCGGACGCGAGCGCGGCGAGATCGGCCTTGCCGGCGATCGCGGCGCGGCGCGCCATTCGCAGATAGATTTCCCGCTGCCTCGGCGGGTCCATGAACGCGAGGATATCGATAATATCCTGCTGTTTGACGTCGGTGTCATGATCGACGACGAGCTGCACGAAGAGGTTGGCGAACTGGCTGGCATAGGGCGAGTGCAGGAAGCGCCTCGTATACCGCTGCGCATAATCCAGACCCTCCCGCACCATCCCGGTGTCGGCGCACAGCGCAAGGGAGCGGCGCAGCGCCGATTCCTCGACGATAGTGCCTGGCGACGTCAGGCGCGCCCAGTCATAAAACTTCAGCGCCGCCTTCGGGTTTTTTGCGGACATGACGTTGGCGGCAACGAGCGAAAGATAGGGGCCGATCTTCTTGTCGCGGTATTCCCTGGCAATATCGGCGAGCGTGTTGACCACCAGCAGCCCTTTGCCGTTCAGATATTTCCTCAAGACGTCGGCGACGCGATTGTCGAAATTGCCGTTGAGGTCGCGCGACATCAGATATTCCAGCGTCGCGGGATTGCCGCCGCTCATCGCGTAGATCAGCGCGGCGTCAACATTGCGGCTGTCGTCGAAGGCGGACTTATCGGCGGTACGCAGGCGCTCGTCGATGGTCGAGAGCATGAAACGCTGCATCTCGCCGGCCGAACTATCGCCTGCCACCACGGAGTCCTGAATGAATTCAAGCGAACGCAGCATCTTGTAGGGCGGCAGGCTGTCCGGACCCTCCGCACCAGCGATCCCCGGCATGACCATGCCGAGGGTCAGGGCAAGCGCGACGCGATGACGATGCTGAATGCGCGCCATGGACTATCCCTGTTTGCCTTGGCTCGGCTTGCCCTGGCCCTGTTTACCCTGATTTTGCTTGCCTTGGTTCGGCTTGACCGGAACCGGCTTGACCGGGTCCTGATTGCTGCCGTCGGTCTGGTTCTTGGCGGCCTGGCTTGAAGCGCCCTGGATCAGGATCTCGATGCGGCGGTTGGCGTCGTTGAAGGGATCGTCAGGCAGCTTCAGCCGGCGGTCGGCAAAGCCCGAAACCTGCGCGATCCGCTTCTCGTCCAGCCCGCCGTTGACGAGCATGTAGTAGGCGCTCTGAGCGCGGTCGAGCGACAGGCGCCAATTGTCGTTGTGGCCATCGACCATATAGGGACGCCCGTCGGTATGGCCGCGGATCAGGATAGACCCTTTGCGATCCCCAAGGATCTTGCCGATCTTTGCCATCGCCAGCACCATCTCCTGGCGCGGAACGGCCGAGCCGATGTTGAACATCGGGTCATTGGTCTGGTCGGAAATCGTCACGAGAAGACCACCCTCTGCCGGCATGACCTGAAGACCTTCAGCGAGCTGACCGGCAACGCCGCCGATCTGCTTCTGGATCGCGTCCTGCAGGTCCTTGGCGTCCTGCTGCTGATCTTTCGTCGGCGCGACGTCCTTGTTCTGCGCCGCCGCCGTATTGTCTTCGGATGTCGAAGCTTCGCTTTGCTCGGCGGCAGCGGCGCTTGCGGTCTGCTGGTTCGGCGTCTGCTTTGCAGCCTGCTTGTTCTGCTGGTCCTTGGTCTGCTGATCCGTCGACGCCTGCGGATCGCTCAGGGTCGGCTGGTCCTCCGGATTCTGCGGCTGGGTGGCCGGCTGACCGGTATCGGCGGCGGTCGCCTTGGAAAGGGCAATGACTTCGCCCTTCGGCGATTTGTCGGATTTTGCGTCCTGTTCTTCGTTCGCCTTCTTCGAGGCGCTGGAGACTTGAACCTGCTTGGTCCAGAAATCCGGATCGAAGGGATCGCGATAGGCCTGGCCGCCATCCGCACCGGTGGCGGGACCCGACTGGGCAGCACCCCCCTCACCCTTGGCGCTGACATTGGCCTGCTGACCGACCTGCTGAGCGATCTCGGCAAGGACCGAATAGGGATTTTCAAAGAAATCCGCTTCGGAATAATTCGTTTGATCGCCCGATGTCGAGGTCTGGTCCTCGCCGGTCTTGGCGGACTTGCCGTCGTTCGGATTGTCTTCCTTGTTCTTCGACTTCGCCTGGTTCTTTTGCCCGTCCGCCTTGTCGACGGGTTTCTTCAGCCCCTTCTCGGTTGGCTTTTCGTCGGCGAGCTTGATCGGATTGAAATAGGAGGCGACGGAGGCCTTCGTCTCTTCGTTTGCGGCGTTCACCAGCCACATCACCAGAAAGAAGGCCATCATCGCCGTCATGAAGTCGGCATAGGCGATCTTCCATGCGCCGCCATGGCCGCCTTCATGGTCACCGCCGCCATGCCGCTTGACGATGATGATCTCGTGTTTGCCCTGATTTTGATCGCCGTCGCTCATTTCAGAATCTCTTTCAGGCTAGCGGCCCAGGCAGACATGCGGGTTACGAGCACGCTCTCCCCGATCGTTACGGTGAGATCGACATCGCGAGCCTCGACGTGGCGCAACAAGACGCCGTTTTGGCCGATACTGGCATGCAGGGCCTCGAAGAGATGACGGGGGCCACTGACCGTAATGGGACCTGCCGCGCCATCGAGAATGGCTGCCGTCACCCGTTCGGCGAGATCGGCGACGGCCCTGGCCGTCAGCGCTTCCGTCATGATCGGCGCAAGTGCGACGGCAGCTTCCGCGCTGATCGCCTGTCCGAGCATCGTGGCGACTTTTTTCAATCCGTTGACGATCTTCTCCGCCGCGCGCTCCTCATATCGGGCACGCAAGGCATCCATCTCGCCTCGGTGTGTTTCGGCGATAGTCTCCAGCTCGGCCTGATGCTTTTGCGTCAATTCCTGCGTTGCGGCTTCGTGCCCCTCTGCATAGGCTTCGCGGCGTTCCGCCTCGATATCGATCGGCACCACCACCGGAGTTTCTGGAAAGTCCAAAGTCTCTTCGAACGGCATATCCGGTATGCCGGCGGACGGAGGCGGAGGCGGCTCGGCGCTGAAATCCTTGAGGTAGCGGGATAGCGTCGGGCTCATGCTGACATCCTCCCGTTTTCATCCGCAGAAGACCGCGAGCTGATTTCCCGACAGGTCCCTTGAATTCCCATGCTCAAAACGTCGATCATCACGCTTCCGGTTTCCGTCCTGCGACCACGCTTTCCGGGCGTGACGCCGAACGTCACCGGAAATAGCGCAGCCATGCCATTGCGATGGACCGTAGGGGGTCAAACTTGTGCGAGGATGAATGCGGCAGGAGCAACCCTCCTTGCCGCACGACATGAAATTCACTTTGCCTGCAACAGGATCAACACCTTGCTCGCCATGGTGTTGGCGATGGACAGCGCCTGAATGCCCATCTGCTGCGCCGTCTGCAGCGCGCTTTGGCGCGCCGATGCCTCTTCCATGTTGGTATCGACAAGGTTACCGACGCTGGTCTTGACGGCATCGCTGAGGTTGGAAATGTAATCAGTCTGATCGTCGATACGCGATTTCATCACGCCCAGCGTCGAATCGGCTGAAGTAACCGACTTCAGGATCGAGTTCGTCACATTGATCATGTCAGTGATTTCATCGTCCGTCGTGCTGTCGGAAATGGAAATTTCGGTGCCGTCGTCAGGCGGCGTACCGGAATCCGCAGCCAGGAGATAATAGTTACGCTCCGTCGACGTTCCACTGCTGTCGAACGTGCTGGCATCGATATTCTTCGTCAGCAGTCCGCGGCTGGCATCGGCCGTGTCGATCATCAGGGTCTGCGAACTATCGTAATCGATCGTCACCAGATTGACTTGACCGCTCGTGCCACGCGTAAAATTGCTGATGACGGATTGCTCGGTATCGGGCTGCGCATCGGTGTTGTAGAGCCAGTTCTCACCGGAAAAGGACGCGGATTGCGTGACCGACTGCAGTTGGTTCTTGAGCTGCTCAATATCCGCATTGACCGCGCTCTTGTCGGTGCCTGGCTCCTTGGCCGAAACCAGTTTGGCCTGGATCTGGGTCACGAGATCGACGACCGAATCCATGGCGGTGGAGGCGGTATCGACCTTCGAGGCCCCGAGGCCGAGCGCGTCGGTAATGGTGGAAAGACTGCTCTGGTCCGACTGCATCGTCTTCGACATCGACCAATAGGTCGGATCGTCACCCGCGTTCTCGACGCGCAGGCCGGATGAAACCTGTTGTTGCACGACACCAAGATCTTTGTTGACGCCGCGCAATACCGTCAGCGCGGCCAAAGAGGCGGGGTTCGTCGTTACACTGCTCATCCGGAGATCCGTAATTCTATTGGAAACGGCAGGCCGGACGGGTCCGGCAGCAACGAACGGCCTCATGCCCGCCAGCGGGAATGATCCCAACGCGGCTCGTCGCTAGATCAAGCCCTCAAATCGGTTCCGACGAAATTGATCGAACACCGGGGCTCTGCGCAGATACTGCAAATCAGTTACCCCGGAACGTTAACAAAAGCTTATGCGCGGCGGCAAGAAAGAAATGCCGCCGCGCTTTCCTAACGTAAGCTCCGGTCAAGGCTCACTTGAAGAGCGCCAGAACGTTCTGCGCGCTGTTGTTGGCGATCTGCAGCGACTGGATCGCCAATTGTTGCTGCGTCTGAAGCGCCGAGAGCTTGCTCGATTCCTCTTCCATATTCGCATCGACCAGCTTGCCGACGCCGGAGTCGATCGTGTCGCTCAGCGTTGAAACGAAGCTTGTCTGAAGGTCGATGCGGGTCGACAGCGAGCCGAGCTGCGAAGCGGTGCTCGTCATCGCGTTGAGAGCCGACTGCACTAGGTTCATCGCCTGGCCGATGCCGCCGCTCGTCATGCCGGTAATGTCGAGACTGAAGACGGAATAGGCGGTGCCGTTGATATTCTGCGTGGTGCCAAGGATACCGGAGCTCGTGTCGATCGTACCATCGGCATTGGCGCCGAACATCACGTTGCCCTGCGATCCCGTATCGAAGCTATAGCTGGTGCTGTTGACCTCGACCGTGCCGTCATTGTTGCGGACAAAGGAGGACACGACCGATGCGGAGGCGCCGTTGGCTCCGATCATCCAGTTCTGCCCAGAGAACGAAGCGGACTGCGCAATGCTCTCAAGCTGCTGCTGAAGCTGCGAAACTTCTTCCTGAACATCCGCCTTGTCGACGCTGTTTTCCGTGGCCGCGACAAGCTTGTCCTTGATCTGCTCGACGACATTGATGGAATTGTCCATTGCCGTATAGGCGGTGTCGACCTTGGCGGCACCGAGGCCCAGAGCGTCGGAGACGGCCGAAAGCGCGCTGTTGTCGGAACGCATGGTGGTCGCGATCGACCAATAGGCGGCGTTGTCGGAGGCCTTGGCGACACGATAGCCGGAAGAGACCCGGTTTTGGGTGTCTTCCAAATTATTGTTGATCGAGCGCAAAGTCTGGAGAGCAGACATTGCTGCATCGTTGGTCAAAATGCTGGTCATGGAGAGGTGCCCCTTGTGGCTGAAATTGGAAGGGACATTCCGGTCTTCGGCCGGGAACGGCAATCAGCGTCATGCCTGTTAACTGGCTCTTAAGAGACGTTAACCAACCGTTGCGTTAGCCGCAGATGACACTACCAGGCTTAATAAAAGGTTAACAACAAAACCGGAAAGTTAACAAAATCATATTTCCTGCAGGAGGCCATCGGCGCGTCAGGTCAGCTTCGCGCCACCTTGGGCGGCATAAGATTGTCATGATCGGGCGACTGTCCGGCCGGAAACGGCGTGGTTACAACGTCGGTATATCAGCCCATGCGGGGTCGACATGTTAAGTTTACAAGACGGCGGATCACCGTGGGATGGACCGCGGCAACGGACAAGCCTCGACCCCGACGACTGGCAAAGCCTGCGCAAGCAGGGTCACCAGATGCTGGACGATATGCTCGACCATTTGGAAAGGCTCTCCGAAAAGCCCGTCTGGCAACCAGCACCGTCGCCTGCGCGCGCCCTGTTTGACGCGCCTCTACCGGTCGAACCGACGGATCTGGCGGATGTCCATGCCATGTTCCGCGACAATGTTCTTCCCTATGGCAGCGGCAATATCCATTCAGGATTTATGGGCTGGGTGCAGGGCGGCGGAACAGTCGCCGGCATGTTGGCGGAGATGCTGGCCGGCGGTCTGAACGCCAATCTCGGCGGGCGCGACCACATGCCGATCGAGGTCGAGCGTCAGATCATCCGGTGGACACGGCAAATATTCTCATTTCCGGATACCGCTGGCGGCCTGTTCCTGACCGGCGCCTCGCAGGCCAATTTTGTCGCCCTCCTGCTCGCGCGCAGTAGAAAGCTCGGTGCAAATGCCCGCGCTGAGGGTCTATCGAACGAGCCGCGGCTCGTGGGCTACGCATCGAGCGAAGTGCATGGTTGCGTACCGCGCGCATTCGAGATGTCGGGGGTCGGCAGCGATCAGCTCCGGCGAATCCCGGTCAACACGGCCGGGCAGATCGATATTGCGGCCCTCGAGCGTGCCATCATGCGCGACAAGGAGGCGGGGCATACGCCGTTCCTCATTATTGGAAGCGCAGGGACGGTAAATACCGGAGCGATCGACGACCTCATCGCTTTGCGCGGCATCGCCGACGCCCACGACCTGCATTTTCACGTCGACGGTGCGTTGGGGGCGCTGGGTATCCTTTGCGATGATCTGGCGCATTTGTTCGCCGGCATCGAAACCTGCGATTCGCTGGCCTTCGATTTCCACAAATGGGGCCAGGTGCCATACGACGCAGGCTTCCTCCTCGTGCGCGACAGCACATGGCAGCGCCAGACGTTTGCTTCGGAAGCCGCCTATCTCAGCCGTGCCGCCTCGGGTCTGGCCGGCGGTGACTGGTGGCCTTGCGACTACGGCCCGGACCTGTCACGCGGCTTCCGCGCGCTCAAAACCTGGTTCACCCTCAAGACCTATGGCGTCAAGGCTTTGGGGGATTCGATGGCTGCCAACTGTGTCCTGGCACGCGGTCTCGCACGCCGGATCGAACAGGAACCCGCTCTGCGGCTCTTGGCGCCGGTTGCGCTCAATATCGTTTGCTTTACCTATGTCGGCCCCGACGGTGATGCGCCGCCGCAGGTCAATGCGCGGATCATCGAACATCTCCACGCCGAGGGGCGTGTCGCCCCGTCCCTCACCCACATCAAAGGACAACCGGCAATCCGCGCGGCGATCGTGAACCATCGCACGCGGCAGATGGATATCGACGCGCTGATTGACGGCGTTCTGAAACTCGGTTCTCGACAGGATTTGCTCCAATGCTGATGACATCCGGCCTCGTGGCCGCTCGCGCCTCTGACGAAATCGGAGGCGCCAGGCGAATCCTGGGCATGCAGAGGATCGTGTCGCTCATCTATGCCGGCGCCGATGTGACGCCGCTTTGGAACGAGCTGATGCAGCGGATCGGAGCCAATGGCAAAGACGCGGCGGCGATGTTCGACCTGGGGACGATCCTGCAGACGCTTGGCCGCTCCGAAGAGGCTCATCAGGTCCTGCGGGGCGCGGTGGAGCTCAGCCGCAACTTTTGCGTCGTCCACGGGGATGGACAAGGGCCCCGGCTGTTGGCCTTCGTGACGCCGGGCAACTTCATGGCGAACACGCCGCTGGATTTTCTGCTGGCGGATAGCAACTGTGTTCTTTGGCTGCATTACGTGGACGCGGAAACGACCGCGCTCACGGATTTGCCGGACCACGACGTTGCGTTCATGGCGATCGGCGAATCGACCGAAAACGCCCCCGTGCTTGAACGGATGCGGACGCTGCTGGCCGATTTTGACGGCCCGATCATGAACGACGATCCGGAACTGATCAGCCGGCTGACGCGCGATGGCGTCAGCGGCATGCTGGCCAATGAGCCCTCCATTCTGTCGCCGAGCACGTACCGCGTTCCACGCGAGGACCTTGTCGCAGTCGGTGCGGGCACAAAAGCCCTGGACGAATGCGCGCCGGGCCTCTCATTTCCGCTCGTCGTTCGTCCGATCAGTACCCATGCCGGCAATGGAATGGAACGTATCGCCGATATTTCGGGACTGTCCGCATGGCTGGCCACGCAGTCGGCTCCCGAGCTCTACGTCGCGCCTTTCATCGATTTCCGCGGGCCGGACGGGCTCTACAACAAGCAGCGCATCGTATTTATCGAAGGCAAGGCCTTCGCCAGCCATATGGCGCTTTCCGAGCATTGGATCGTGCATTATCTCAGCGCCGGCATGGCGGAAAGCCCGGCGAAGCGGGCTGTCGAACAGGCTTGGATGGAGAATTTCGATACGGATTTCGCGGTCCGCCACAAGGAGAGTTTCGAAGCTCTCTATCGTCACATAGGGCTTGATTATTTCGGTATCGATTGCGCCGAACTTCCCGACGGACGTCTGCTGGTTTTCGAGCTCGACGTGGCGATGGTCGTCCACAACATGGATAGCGCCACCATCTATCCCTACAAGCAGGTTGCCATGCGCAAGTTGTTTGATGGCTTCATCGATGCTGTGCGCCACCGGAAGACCGGTGGAATCTGAAAGATCGCGACGCGCTTTAAGTGGATACCACCCTGAAAAACAAAACCGCGCCTCTTGGAAAGGCGCGGTGAATTTGTTGTTTCGAAATTTGAGCCGGCGCGCCAGGCGCCGGTTCTTCCTATTAACGGAACAGCGACAGGATGTTCTGCGAGGAGGAGTTGGCAATCGAGAGCGACTGGACGGCCAGCTGCTGCTGCGTCTGCAGAGCAGAGAGCTTGCTCGATTCTTCTTCCATGTCGGCGTCGACCAGCTTGCCAACGCCCGATTCGATCGAGTCGGACAGCGACGAAGCGAAGGTCGTCTGCAGGTCGATGCGGGTCGAGATCGAGCCGAGACGCGAACCCATGCTGGTCATGGAGTTCAGAGCGGTCTGAACCATGTTGAGGGCGGTGGAGATCTGGCCGCCGGTCATGCCGGTGATGTCGAGGCTGAATACCGAAGCGCCAACCGTGGAGTCCTGGGTACCAAGGATACCCGCAGACGTGTCGATCGAGCCGTTAGCCTGCGTGCCGAACAGAACGTTGCCCGTTGCGCCGGTGTTGAAGGCGTAGGACGTCGTGCTGACCGAAACGGTGCCGTTGGTGCCGCGGATGAAGGACGAAACGACCGAGGCGGAATCGTTGTTTGCAGCCATGACCCAGTTTTCGCCGTTGAACGAAGCGGACTGAGCGACGCTCTCGAGCTGCTGCTGGAGCTGGCCGATTTCTTCCTGGACCTGGCCCTTGTCAACCGAGCCTTCCATGGCGGTTACAAGCTTGGACTTGATCTGGCTGACGATGTCGAGGGCGCTGGTGACTGCGGTGGTAGCCGTGTCGACCTTGGCGGCACCGAGGCCGAGGGCGTCGGAGACGGCGCCGATAGCGCTGTCGTCAGACTTCATCGTGGTGGCGATCGACCAATAGGCGGCGTTATCGGAAGCCTTGGAGATGCGCAGGCCCGAGGAAACGGCATTCTGCGTGGACTGCAAGTCGCTGTTGATGCCGCGCAGTGTCTGCAGTGCGCCCATTGCAGCGTTGTTGGTAAGGATGCTCGTCATAATATTTGCCCCTTTGGCAGCGGTTAAATAAGGGACATTCCGGACCTAAAAACCGGTAACGGCACTCAGCATCATGCCTGTTAACCCATTCGGTTAAGGTTAACTCGCCGTTTCAATGGTGTTAGAAAACAGCAATATGGTTAAGAAAACCTGAACCGACCCCGGTCTAAAAATATAAAAAAAACCGCGCCTTAGACAGGCGCGGTTAACTTGGTGTTTAGAAATTTCGGCTGGCGTCGAGCGCCAATCCTTCTTCTTAACGGAACAGCGACAGGATCGACTGCGTGGAGGAGTTGGCGATCGAGAGCGACTGGATAGCCAGTTGCTGCTGCGTCTGCAGAGCAGAGAGCTTGCTCGATTCCTGTTCCATGTCGGCGTCGACCAGCTTGCCAACGCCCGATTCGATCGAGTCGGACAGCGACGAAGCGAAGGTCGTCTGCAGGTCGATACGGCTGGAGATCGAGCCGAGCTTCGAACCCATGCTGGTCATGGAGTTCAGAGCGGTCTGAACCATGTTGAGGGCGCTGGAGATCTGGCCGGAGGTCATGTTGGTGATGTCCAGGCTGAAGACCGAAGCGCCAACCGTGGAGTCCTGGGTACCAAGGATACCCGAAGACGTGTCGATCGAGCCGTTATTCGCACCGAACAGAACGTTGCCCGTTGCGCCGGTGTTGAAGGCGTAGGACGTCGTGCTGACCGAAACGGTGCCGTTGGTGCCGCGGATGAACGAGGAAACGACCGAGGCGGAGTCGCCGTTTGCAGCCATGACCCAGTTTTCGCCGTTGAACGAAGCGGACTGAGCAACGCTCTGGAGCTGTTCCTGAAGCTGGCCGATTTCTTCCTGGACCTGGCCCTTGTCAACCGAACCTTCCATGGCGGTGACGAGCTTGTCCTTGATCTGGCCGACGATGTCGAGGGTGCTGGTGACTGCGGTGGATGCCGTGTCGACCTTGGCGGCACCGAGGCCGAGCGCGTCGGAGACGGCGCCGATAGCGCTGTCGTCGGACTTCATCGTGGTGGCGATCGACCAATAGGCGGCGTTATCGGAAGCCTTGGAGATGCGCAGGCCGGAAGAAACGGCGTCCTGCGTGCTCTGCAGGTTGTTGCTGATGCCGCGCAGAGTCTGCAGAGCGGCCATAGCGGAATTGTTGGTTACGATGCTGGTCATAAGTGTGTCCCCTGGAAACTGAATACGAAAAGGAGGACATACCGGACTTCAAATACCGGCGATGACGGAGCGGCTTCATGCTCCTCGGTCCCATTTCCTAGAGGACCAAACCCGTCATGTCGCAGGTAAACTCGCATGCATTGCTTGCGAATTCCTTAAACGCGGAACCCGCAAAAACATCCGACAACAACGTAGCTAACGATGCGTAAAGGGGTTCAACCATTGCTTCGGTTTCAGGCAAGCTACGCGCGCGATTATCCCCCGAATCCATGATGACGGACTCCGGCCTTTGCCGGAGACCGTCCAAAGTTCGCTCGGAGTTCTCGCTCGTGAATACGAAAAACGCCTATGGGACAGCGTCCAGCTTTTATCAAAAGGGACAATATACGCGCGCGCTCGAAACACTGAACGGGCTGCTCAATGTCGATACATCGCCGAAGACCTATGCCCTGCTGGCAAAGACGCTGCTCAAACTCGGCTTCAGAGCGGACGCGGCGAGATCCTATGAACTGGCGGGCCGGCAGAAGCCTTATCGCGAAGACTATCTGCGGGAAGCCCTGCTGCTGCACTTTGCCTGCGGCAACGAAGATGCAACGCTTTCGATCGGTAGCCTGATTCTCAATCGGGCGCTCAAGGATCCGGATCTTGCCTTTGCCCTTTCCAGCATCTTTCTGAGCCGTCAGCAAAGGGACCTGCTGGCCGGCTTCAGGACCGTGCTCGTCGAAGGGCCGGAGCTCAAGCATCGGCTGATGGCCTCAAAACTGTTGACCGATGATCTTTACGATGACGGCAACAGGCACATCGTCGCCACTCTGTTCAAGAAGCATCCAGACAACATCATCTTTCGCACGCTTCATTTGATCTTCGCCCGCGAACTGTCCGATCTTGCGACAGTGGACAAACATATGGCGCCGATCCTGGCGGCGACGGCTGCCGGAAACCTCGACTATATCAGGCCGGACAATCCCTTCTTCCATCTGCACTGGTGCGGTGACGAAGCGATCAACAAGTTCGCGGTGCACGATACGGTACCGCTGCCGGCCGGGCACGCAGAGGCGCGCCGCAAGGCGCCGCATACATGGGGCGACAAGATTCGCATCGGCTATCTATCATCGGACTTCTGGCCGGGCCATGCGACAATGAAGCTCATGCAGCGGACGTTGGAACTGCACGACAAGGAGCGGTTCGAAATTATCCTCTTCGACCATTCCAAGCCGTCATCTCAGCAAGAGGAAGAATTCGATTATTCGAAATTGGGTACCATGGTCGATATCCGCAGCCTCTCCGACAAGGCAGCGGCAGAGGCGATCCGTGCCCATCAGATCGACATCCTGGTTGATCTGAAAGGACATACCAAGGATAGCCGCGTCCGCATCCTCAACCACAAGGCTGCGCCGATTCAGACGGCATGGCTCGGCTTTCCGGGCTCCGCCGTCAACATCGACCTCGACTACATTATCGGCGATCCCTACGTTCTGCCGGATTATTCCAAGCCGCATTTCCACGAGAAGTTCTGCCGCCTGCCGGAATGCTATCAGCCGAACGATCCGATGTATCGCCCGAAGCCGCGGCCGACGACCCGTGCGCAGCATGGCCTGCCGGAGGATGCTTTCGTCTTCGCCTCGTTCAACGGCAACCGCAAGATCACCTCGCACATGATCGATATCTGGTGCAACATACTGAAGCGCACCAAGAACAGCGTGCTCTGGCTGCTTTGCAACCCGCGCGCCGAGGCCAACCTGTGGACGCGCCTGGAGGCGCGCGGCATCAGCCGCAAGCGCATCATCTTCACCACGCGTATCCGCTATGAGGATCACATCGACCGCCAGCAATTGGCCGATCTCGGTCTCGATACCTTCCCGGTGAATGGCCACACGACGACCTCGGAACAGCTCTGGGGCGGTTTGCCGGTGTTGACGATGAAGGGCACGAACTTCGCCTCGCGCGTCAGCGAAAGCCTGCTCAACGCCATCGGCGTGCCGGAGCTGGTGGCGGCCGATGTCAAAGCCTATGAAGACATGGCCGTCGAGCTCGCCAGGCAGCCGGAGCGCATTGCCGCGCTCAAGGAGACATTGGCGGCCAATCGCTACATCAAGCCGCTCTTCGATGCCGAACGCCTTACCCGTTACGTGGAAACCGCCTACGAAATGATGGTCGCACGCGCCAAGCAGGGCCTTGATCCGGATCATATGGACGTGCCGGCACTGCCGGCGCGAGCCGAACCGTTCCTGGTCGAAAGTCAGGATGCTGCAGCGATCGCCGCAGAATAAGGACCTCTCTTCATCGGAAGCTCCGCTCCCGATGACGGTCCCACCGGCTGCAGGCGATTGGAGCATTCCGGCTCAGGTGACATCACCTGCAAGCGGATAAGATGCTCTAGATTCAAAAGACTACAGCGACCTTTGTGCGCTCATATGAACGCACGGCGCTCTATCCCTTTGCTTTTACGCATTCCGGACGGAAAGCCGCTTCGCACTTTTCCCGGAATTGCTTTAGTGGAAAGAGCGCACAAGGCTGCCGACCAGCAGGTTCCAGCCGTCGATCAGCACGAAGAAAAGGATCTTGAAGGGCAGCGAGATCGATGTCGGCGGCAGCATCATCATGCCCATCGCCATGACGATGGTCGAGACGATCAGGTCGATGACCAGAAACGGCAGAACGACCAGGAAGCCGATTTCAAAACCACGGCGGATTTCCGAGATCATGAAAGCCGGGATCAGCACGCGATAATCGATCTTGTTGTCGACCACGACCGTTTGCCCGCGCTCCTGCGCCAGATCGACGAAGAGCTTAATGTCCTTGTCGCGCGTGTTGTTGGACATGAAGGTGCGGAAAGGTTCGGCGATGCGCTGAACGGCATCGGCCTCCGAAATCTGATTGGCCATCAGCGGCTGCGCGCCATCCTTCCAGGCCTGATCGAAGGTCGGCGACATGACGTAGAAGGTCATGAACAGCGCGAGGCTCAGCAGGATCGTGTTCGACGGCGTGGTGGACAAGCCCATGCCCGAACGCAGGATCGAAAACGCGATGATGAAGCGCGGAAAGCTCGTCACCATGATGAGGATGCCTGGCGCGATCGACAGGATCGTCAACAGCCCGAAGGTGCGAATGATCCAAGCCGCGACCGAGCCGTTCACCGGGACATTGAAGAGATCCGTCGGGAGCTGTTGCGGCAATTGCTGCGCCATCGCCATCTCAGGCGAAAACGCAGCGAAAACCAATATAAGTAAAACAAATAATAATCGAATCATTCGATCACGAAAGTTCTGAACATAACTTTCGATACCCGCCCTTCCGAGCGAAGGTCAACACGTTCCTGAACGTCATCCCGAAGATATTGGAAGCCGCGCGGGCCTTCGACCTGCTGCAGCGAAACGGTGCGAACATAGGCGAGGATATCCTGATGGATGGCCTCCGCAAGCTGCGCGTCCGGCTTGCCCTTGAACATCAGCGCGATTTCGAGCCGGATCCAGTTTTGCGAGGGATAGGCAAGATTGGTCGTGATCGGATCGAGTTGAATGATGCCGTTTGCTTCCGCGGCGGCCGCTGCCTGCTTTTCGCCGGTGGGCGTCTGCTCCGCGGCCTTTGCCACGGCCGTCGCCGTATTGATCTTCGGGGAGACCATAGTGCCGAGGAACCAGCCGCCGCCACCGCCGAGAACCGTCAGGATCACCAGCCCGACAATCATCATGATCAGCGGCGATCCCTTGCCTTTTTCCGATGCGTCTGCCGCTGCTGCCATGTCTCTGTCCGCCTGTTACCAAAATACCGTGTGGCTGCCCGGCCGTCAGAGCGGCGACAGCAGGTCGACCGCCTGCTGGCCGCGCGGCGGCTGCTGAATTTCCGTCAGACGGCCGCGGCCGCCGTAGGAGATACGCGCTTCGGCGATCTTGTCGTAGGAGATCGTGTTTTCCGACGTGACGTCCTGAGGCCGGACGATACCGGCGACGTTCAGGATACGAATCTCCTGGTTCATCCGCACTTCCTGCGAACCGCTGATCATCAGGTTGCCGTTTTCGAGAACGCCGGTGACGACCGCGGCAACAAGCAGAGTGATCTGCTCGGAACGCTGCATCTTGCCCTTGGCGTCAGTGCTGGTGTCGGAGCCGGAGGTTGCGTCAGCATTGGTGCTCGGCTGCCAGCCAAAGATCTTGGCGGTGATATCCCAGTTCATATCGCTCTTGTTCGTGCGACTGCGATTGGTCTCGTTATCCCAGTTCGCCTTGTCGTTGATCGAGATATTGACCGTCAGGATGTCACCGACATTGAGCGCTCGCGAATCCTTGAAAAGGGCAGCCTGCGAATCGTTCCAGAGCGAATACCCCTGCGCCACCTGATGCGGCCGCTTCGGATACTGCAACATTTGCGGCGTCTGCGCATATTGCAGGCCGCTGCCGATCGGGCTCATGGCAGGCGCCCTGCCGATTTCCTTCAGAGCCTGCGACTGACAACCAGCGAGGAAAACGACGACTGCGCACGTGGCCGTAAGACGCATGTTCATGAGGGGTCCTTCGACTTCGATGTATTCGGATCGGACGCGCTGGAGATGATGTTGGTGACAACAGCGGCCTTCTGCGCGTCCATCTCCGCCAGAATGAGGCTCGACTGGCGCGGTGAGAGTTTCATGATGATCGCAGCCGCTACGGTGACCTTGACCTCATTAAGGCTTGCCGCCGCCGCATCGGGCTTCATGTTTTTGTAGATGTCGACCAGGCCGGAATCGGCGGTCTTCAAGAAGTCGTCGCGCCGCTTCAGCCAGTCTTCGTATTCCGCCTTGCGCTTGTCCATCGTGGCGATGCGCTGGTCGACATCGGCCTGCAGTTTCTCAAGCTCCTGCTTCTGCAGCAGATAGCGCTGGTCGCGGGCCGGGTCCGCGATGTTCGTGCAGAACTGTTTGATCTCGTCCTGGCTCGAAGCCGGGTCGACGACCGGCTTCGGCGCTTCCTGCGCCGTTGCGGCCGAGACCGACAGCAGCAACGCCATCGCCACGCAGCCGGCGGTCAGCAATTTCCTGGCGATGGTGATCGATGTCATTGCAGCACGAGCTCCGCTTGCAGGGCGCCGGCCGATTTGATGCCTTGCAGGATGGCGATGATGCCGTCCGGCTTGACACCGATATTGTTCAGCCCGGAGACCAGCGTCTTCAGATCGGGTCCTTCGAGCACGGCGACGCGACCGCCGCTCTTGCTGGCGGTGATATCCGTCTGATCCTGAACGGCCGTCTCACCGTTCGAGAAGGGCTCCGGCTGGACGATCTGCGGGTTTTCACTGACCTGAACCGTCAAGGTGCCGTAGCTGACGGCGACCGGCGAGACGCGGACATCGGCGCCGATGACGATCGTTCCGGTGCGTTCATTGATGACGACCTTGGCAGGCGTGTCGGTCTGGACGTCGAGATTTTCGATATCCGCCATCAGCCGCGTCAGATCAGCCATCTTCGGCTTTTCGATCGCAACCTCTTGAGAATCCTTGGCCTCGGCGATCGGACCGCCGAAATGCGAGGTCGCCCAGGCATTGACCGTATCGGCGATGCGGATTGAGGTGGAGAAATCCGGATTGCGCAACTGCAGGACAAGATTGACCGAATCCTTGAAACGCGACGGCAGTTCGCGTTCGATGATGGCGCCGCCCGGCACGCGGCCGGCGGTGGTGGTGCCTTCGGTGACGCTCGCGGCCGCCCCCTGGGCCTGGAAGCCCGAGACGATGACCGAGCCCTGCGCCACGGCATAAATCTGCCCGTCGGCACCGCTGAGCGAGGTCATGATCAGCGTACCGCCGCGTAGCGACGTCGCATCGCCCAGCGAGCTGACCGTGACATCGATGCGGCTGCCGGGACTGGCGAAGGGCGGCAGATTGGTCGTCACCATGACGGCGGCGGTATTCTTGGCGGCGGACTGGCCGCCCTGCGTCGAAATGCCGAGATTCTGCAGCATCGCGCGCATGGACTGTTCGGTGAAGGGCGAGGAACGCAGGCTGTCGCCGGTTCCCTGGAGACCGACGATCAGGCCGTAGCCGATCAACTGGTTGTCGCGGCCGGCCTGCAGCGAGGCTATGTCCTTGATGCGCGATTGCATCGCCAGCGCCGGATCGGCGACGATCAGGCTCGGCAATGCCAGCAAAACCCCGAGGAAATGGCGAAGGCTTCTCATTTTGCGACCACTCGGATCGTGCCGTTTTCGAGAACAGTACCGTTGACGATGATGCCGGAGTCCAGATTGCGGGCTCGTACGCTATCGCCGACCGCGCCGTCATCCAGCGGCGTTCCAGCCGCGGTGATCGTCATGCTGCCCATGTTCATCACCAGACGGATATTGGAGCCACGTGTCACGGCGAAGGGCTGGCGCAGCGCCGAAATGGAGATGGTTCGGCCAGGCAAAAGCGTGCGTTTCGACACCAAGCCGGTTACATCCCGGATCCGCTTGGCGTAATCGCCGGTCAGATTCGGATTGGTGACGTCGACCTCTTCGAGCTGACCGCTGCTGATGATATCTCCTGGATAAATCGTCTCGGTCGGCACGACGGCGGTCCCCAGGCTGGTGCCATCGGTGCCCGTTGCGCCGGCGGGAGCGGCCGACACGAACATGACGGAGAGGCTCGCCGCGGCGAGCCAGGCCATTGCTAAGCTTTTCATCCGGCGAACCCTCATGTTCGGCCCGTCCTCTCGTTACTTCAGATCTTTGCTGACGATCTGCGCCATGTCGTCGGCGGTGGTGATGACCTTGGAATTCATCTCGTAGGCACGCTGCGCGCTGATCAGATCGGTGATTTCCTTGACCGCATCGACGTTCGACGATTCCAGATAGCCTTGCTTCATGTAGGCGAAGCCGTTGGTATTGGGATCGGAGACGACGGGATCGCCGGAGGCCGGCGTCTGGGTGAAGAGGTTACTGCCCATCGGCTGCAAACCGGCTTCGTTGACGAAGTTGGCGATCTGCAACTGGCCGAGAACGGTCGGCGTCGTCGCGGTGCCGATCGTCGCCGAGACCTGACCGGATTCGTTGATAACGATGTTGCTGGCATTGTTCGGGATCGTGATCCCCGGCTCCAGCACGTTGCCGTCCGCGGTCACCATCTGGCCCGTATCGCTCTTGTTGAACGAACCGGCGCGCGTATAGGCCGTCGTGCCGTCGGGCATCTGAATCTGGAACCATCCGCGGCCGACCAGCGCGACGTCGAGATCGTTCTGCGTCTGCGACAGTTCGCCCTGGATCTGAATGTTGCGCACGGCCGTCGTCTGCACGCCGAGACCGATATTGGCGCCTTCCGGCACCACGGCCTGGTTCGGCCGGTTGGAAATGCCTTTGGCGCGTTCGGTCTGGTACAAAAGGTCCGAGAACTCGGCGCGGGAACGCTTGTAACCCGTCGTATTGATGTTCGCGATGTTGTTCGCGATTACTTCGAGGTTGGTCTGCTGGGCGTCCATGCCCGTCGCGGCAATAGCGAGCGCTCTCATGTCTTCGTCCTTCGAGCTAGAGCGTGATCCCGAAAGCCGCAAAGCGGCTTTGAACAAGATCGCGCCAAATCAAATAATGGGAGCGGGGCCACCCGCCCTAAATCTGCATTTTCGTAATATCGAGAAAGGCGGAGACCATCTTGTCGCGCAGCGCGATCGCCGTCTGCAGCGTCTGATCCGCCTGCATGACCTTGTCGACCACTTCGCGGGTGCTCATCGTGCCCTTGATGCCGGCGAAGGAGGCGTTTTCGGCTTCCTTCAGCGTATTGACCGTGTCTTTCGCCACGTTGGACATGACCGAGGCGAAGCTTGCGCCGGTCGCATTTCCAAGCGTTGTTCCAAGCGTCGGCGCCAGGCTGTTGGACGAAGAGGAGCTTTCGTCGGTGGTAATGTTGCCGAGACCGCGGACTGCGGAAAGGGAGGAGACATTCTTGATAGCGTCAATCATTGTGCATTCTTCAAGAGATCGATGGTGGAATTGATGAGATCGCGCGACTGCTTGATCGTTTGCAGATTGGCCTCATAGGAGCGATTGGCTTCGCGCATATCGGCCATTTCAACGAGGACGTTGACGTTGGGCATCTTCACATAGCCCTTCGGGTCCGCCGCCGGATTGTCTGGGTCGTATTCCTCGACGAACTTGCTGGTGTCCTCGCCCAACTTCTTCACACCCACCGTGGTCAGGTTGTTGGCGCGATCGAGCTCGGCGCCGAACGTCACGGTCTTGCGGCGATAGGGATCGGAACCGGGGGTGTCGCCCGTCGAACGGGCATTGGCGATATTTTCGGAAACAACACGCAGGCGGGTCGATTGGGCCTCCAGGCCGGAGCCCGCAATCTTCAACGCGGCTGATAAAGGGTCCATAACATCTTCACTTCATCTATTGTTTTACGGTCATCAACATCATGCGATGAAAGGAGCTGACCAGCGCGGTGTTCAAACCGTACTGGCGCTGGATGTCGCCGGTTTTGGCGAGCTCGTCTTCCAGGCCGACGGTGTTACCCGACTCCTGGACGCCGATTTCCTGATTGAGCGACGCTTCCTCGACGTTGACGTCGCCGCTCTCACTGAATTCATTGCCCGAAAAATGCGCCGGGTTGGTCTTCGCCATGCCGACATTCTCGTTGTCGAGAACGGCTTGAAACGGCGTGACGTCCTTGGCGTGGTACTTCGGGGTATTGGCATTGGCGATATTGCCGGCAACGACCTCCTGGCGAACCTGGAGCCACTCGGCTTGCCGCGAGGCCAGGTCAAAGAGCTGAATGGGTTGCATGGGCTTCTCTCCGTTCTTACAGCAGGACCCTAGAGGGATAATCTTGCGTGGGACTTGCGGGGGATGCGTTCTTGCGAAAGTCTTTACTAAGCCTGATACGCAGGCGATTGCGGGCTCTCAATTGTGGCCGTAGACGTCACCGGTGGAAGTGACGATGACCCACTTTCCGTCGCGCTGCTCGATCGTCGCCAAGCGGCTGTTATCGGGCAGGATCGAGCCGACACGCACGACATACATGCCGGTGTCATCCTCGATGAGCGCCCGGCCGTTTGCGACGTGCAGCAAATGGAACGGCGACTTGCCGGGAAACGGCTGATCTTCGGCCGGCTGGCCCTTGTCATCCTCGCGTCCAACATTGCTGACCGTTGCCGTCGTCAGCGGATCGGGAGCGAAATCTTTCGGCCCATCGGGATTTTTGTTGACCATGGCAAGCGGCGAAACGTTGACGATCTCGCGTCCCGGCCAATTCGGCAGATCGCGGGTGCGCTCGCCCTCGGCAACGTGAATGCCGAACTTGTCGGGGTTCAGGAACACATACCAGGGGAAGAAAGCCGAAATACCGGCGAGCAACAGACCGGTGCCAGCCAGGGCCTTATCGGTAAAGGTTCGCCTTTTTGCCGGCTTCAGCGGAGCGACCGGTTCGTCTGCATCGGATTCTCTCACGTCTGGCCTCTCCCTCGGCATGGCCCGAAATGCGTGAAGCGGTTTCGGACGGGATGATGCGAAATCAAATGGTTGGAGCGAACGACATTTCGTGGAAACCTCATTTCGCTCTCGGCTGGATGTTTGCGGCCGAGCCGTTTTTCAACGCGGTCGCAAGGTCGGTGAAGGCGTCGGCCGAAGGCCGTTCGCCGGGGGTCTGTTTCAGAATGTCGTAGATGATCGGCACCTGGCGGACGGCCATGTCGAGATCCGGGTCGCTGCCCTGGCGGTATCCGCCGATCAGGCGCAGGTCGCGGGTTTCTTCATAGCGGTGCACAAGTGCCTTCAGGCGCGAAACCAGCTTTTCCTGATCCGGTGTCCAGGCCTTGCGCGCCAAGCGCGACACTGAGGCCAACGGATCGATCGGCGGATAACGCCCCTCTTCCGCCAGGCTGCGCTGCAGGACGATATGGCCATCGAGAATGCCGCGGGTGGAATCGGCGATCGGGTCGTTGTGATTGTCGCCGTCGACGAGGATGGAGATGATCGCGGTGATCGTGCCGGTCCCTTCCGGACCTGGTCCTGCACGCTCCAGAAGGCGCGGCAGTTCGGTGAAAACCGAGGCCGGATAACCACGCGCGATCGGCGGCTCGCCGGAGGCCGTCGCCACTTCGCGAATGGCATGGGCGAAGCGGGTGACGCTGTCGACGATCAACAGCACATTGTCGCCCTGGTCGCGGAAATGCTCGGCGATGGTGATGGCAGACAATGGCGCCATCTTGCGCAGCATCGGGCTCTCATCGCTGGTCGCGACGATGGCGATCGACTTCTGCATGTGCGAACCCAGCGTGTCCTCGATGAATTCACGCACTTCACGGCCACGTTCGCCGACAAGCGCGATTACCACCTTGTCGAAAGCATTGGCCCGGGCGAGCATCGACAGCAGCGTCGACTTGCCGACGCCGGAACCGGCGAAGATGCCGAGACGTTGACCGAGGCAGAGCGGTGAGAAGATGTCGATGGCGCGCACGCCGGTCTTGAAACCCGTCTCGACGCGCTTGCGCGTCATCGAAGGCGGCGCGGTATTGGAGATCGAGCGCGAATCCAGACCTGCCGCCAGCGGCCCCAGGCCATCGATCGGTTCGCACAGCGAGTTGATCGTGCGGCCGCACCAGCTATCCGTAGGCGCGATACGGAAGGCGCCCTTGCGGATGATGACGTCGTGGATGCCGATCGGCTCACCCGGCTCGATCGGGCAGACATAGGTCAGCTCCGGCTCGACGCGGACAACTTCACCGAGATGGATGCCGGTCGGGGAACGGTGGGCGACGAACTCGCCGAGGCGCACATGCCTGGAAAGGCCGGCGACGGTGTAGTGCCCGGCCGCGATGGTACGTACATGGCCGCCATCGGCAACCGTGTTTTCCGCCATCAAATATTGATCCGCCAAAGCGGCCATCCGCGAGAATCTCGGCGACATCGCGCCCTCGGGCATCCCATCCTCGAACATCATCCGACCCTCTTACTGGCTGCCGCCGAGGGTCTTGATGGCGTCCGTGAGCGTGCTTTCGCTGCTGCTGGTAAGCGTCGAGATATTGTCGAAGGCGCGGCTGACTTCGATAAGCTGGGTCATTTCCCGCATGCCGTTGACGTTGGAATTTTCGAGATAGCCCTGGGCGATACCGATATGGGAGTGGTCGACGACGGACTGCGGCGGATCGGTCGGCAACACGCCGCTATTGTCATAGCGCAGGAAGCCCTTGCTGATATCGGAGCTATAGAGCCCGATCTTGCCGACCTGCTTGCCGTTTTGAGCGATCGTGCCATCCGAGGAGACGCTCGGCGCGCCGCCGCCGGGGTCGAGCTGAATCGGTGCACCGCCGGGATCAAGCACCGGATAGCCTCGGGTGGAGACCAGGGCGCCGCTCTCGGTCATGGTAAAGCGGCCGTCGCGCGTCAGAACCATGCCGGCCGGTGTGTTGAGACCGAACCACGCATCGCCCTTGACCGCAAAATCGAAGAGATTGCCGGTGTTTTCCAGTTCGCCGTTGTCGGTGGAGAGATAGTCGTTGCCCTGCGAGACGAAGGCGACTTTGGCGTTGAGCTTGTTTTCGGTATTGCTGAGGACTTGATTGAACTTGACCTCGGTGCCACGAAAACCTGTGGTATTCACATTGGCCATGTTATCGGCGATCGTCGTCAGACGCCGCTCGAGCGCCATCTGCGATGATAGCGCCACATAAATACCAGACTGCATTTTTCAAGCCCTCCGGACATTGGAGAATAACGGGAAAGGAAACGCCAGATATCGCGGCGCTCCGACATGTCGTTAGCCGGGCATGAATGCCCTTACCCGATACTCTGCCAGCACTGGCTTGTGCGAAGCTGACACGGCGAAAGGCTGCTTCGAAGCGCGCCGAACAGCCTCACGCAAGGCAGGTCTCCTACTTCAACGGAGGAAGCAACGTTCAGGTGTGGACTGGCGATGAATATTATTATCGGATTTGTAGTGACCTGCGGCTGCATCATTGGCAGCTTCATGGCGATGGGCGGGCATGTGGACGCGCTGTTCCAGCCCTTCGAATTTGTCATCATCGCGGGCGCCGGCATCGGCGGCTTCATCATGGCCAATCCGATGAAGGTCGTGAAGGATTCCGGCAAGGCGCTGGGCGAGGCCTTCAAGCATTCGGTTCCGAAGGAGCGCAATTATCTCGATACGCTCGGCGTGCTCTACGCGCTGATGCGCGATCTGCGCACCAAGTCACGCAACGAAATCGAAGCCCATATCGACAACCCGGACGAATCCGTAATCTTCCAAGCCGCCCCGACGGTGCTGAAGAACAAGGAACTGACGGCCTTCATCTGCGACTATGTCCGCCTCATCATCATCGGCAACGCCCGCTCCCACGAGATCGAGGCGCTGATGGACGAGGAAATCAACACCATCCTGCACGACAAGATGAAGCCCTATCATGCCATCACGATCATGGGCGATTCCTTCCCGGCCATCGGTATCGTCGCCGCCGTTCTCGGCGTCATCAAGGCCATGAGCCACATCAACGATTCGCCGGAAGTGCTCGGTCACCTCATCGGCTCGGCGCTGGTCGGCACCTTCCTCGGCATTCTCCTTTCCTATTCCGTCTGCGCGCCCCTCGTGTCGCAGATCAAGATCGTACGCAGCAAGCAGCATCGCCTCTACGTGATCGTCAAGCAGACGCTGCTGGCCTACATGAACGGCTCCGTGCCGCAGGTGGCACTCGAATACGGCCGCAAGACCATCTCCTCCTACGAACGGCCGTCGATCGATGCCGTCGAGCAGGAAATGATGAATCCCGGCGGTGAGAGCAAGGCGGCCTGACGACCATGAGCCAGCAATCATCCGCCAAGGCGCATACCATGGACCGCGCCCTCTTCGCCAAGCTGACCGGCGGCCTCGGAGACCAGGCAACCGTCGGAAAGCTCGCCGCCGCCTTCGGCCAGGTCTACGGCGAATTCCTACCCGACTTCATCAAGAGCGAAACGGGCCTCGACGTGTCCGTCGCCTATGCCGGCTGCCAGTCGGGACTGATGAACGATCTCATCGCCGGCCTCGGCGGCAACTGCGCGCTTGTGAACGGTTCGCTACGCAACTGGGCATCGAAATTCGTTCTCGGCTGCGGCACCGGCTTCATAATGACCCTGATGGAGCACATGCTGGGCGCGCTGCCCGAGACCATCGAGGCACCCCTTCCGCGGCCGCTTTCGATCATCGAGCTCGACCTTGCCGTCATGGTGTTCGACAAGATCGCCAACGTGCTGCGCTCGGCGGTCAATGCGGCTGGCGGTTTCGAACCCAATCTCGATCCGCCGTATAATATCGAGAATCGCCCGAAGCCGGCTGCCGACCAGGTCGATGAATTCGCCGCTGCCATCACCATGATGATTTCGCTCGGCAAGACCGTCTCGGAAATCGTCGTCATCATACCGCAGCAGGTTCTGCTGCGGACCGTCGTCAGCCCACCGCGAGCCAAGAACCCGTCCGCAGCGTCGGAAGCATGGACGGAGCAGCTCAGCGAACAGGTGCGTCGCTCGCAGGTGACGCTCGAAGCCCGCATCCAGCTGGAATCGCTGACGCTGAACACAATTTCGAGACTCGCCGTCGGCGATGTCATTCCCTTCATGGACGCAGGCGA
This sequence comes from Rhizobium sp. LEGMi-198b, assembly GCF_054114205.1. Taxonomy (NCBI): domain Bacteria; kingdom Pseudomonadati; phylum Pseudomonadota; class Alphaproteobacteria; order Hyphomicrobiales; family Rhizobiaceae; genus Rhizobium; species Rhizobium sp. LEGMi-198b. The sequence goes on from NZ_JBSYVH010000001.1 coordinate 866,986, forward strand.
TGTCCGCGTCGAGGTCAGCGCCAACAGCAAGGACCTCTACATCTGCGAATTCGGCCGTTCGGGCGAAAATTACACGGTGCGCGTCAAGGACAATGTGAATTCCGACGACGAGCTTCTTCGACACCTGATGAATTGACCGGCTGGCGGGTGACTGGGGCACCCACGGCAGCTTGAGGCAAGTTTCAACTGGAATAGTGATTTCATGGCTAGGAAGACGACACAGAAAAGCGGCGAGGAATCGCTGGAAGTTGAAAACAGCGACGCCGCATTGGATGAGGCCATCGACGGCCTGCGCGGCGTGCTGAAGAAAGACACCGACGGTGGCATGCCGGATTTCGGCGCCGATGCATTCGGGGCCGAACCGGGCACGGATCTTTCGGCCTTCGGCGGCGATTTCGGGGACGACAATGCAGGCTCGGCTTTCGGCGCCAGCGATTTCGGCGGTTCCTCCTTCGCCGAACCGTCAGCTCCGGGTAGCGCGCTGACCGCCAATCTCGACCTGATCATGGACATCCCGATCGACGTTCAGATCGTGCTCGGCAGCAGCCGCATGCAGGTCTCCGGCCTGATGAACCTGACCGAAGGCGCAATCATCGCGCTCGACAAGAAAATCGGCGAGCCCGTCGAGATCACCGTGAACGGCCGCAGAATCGGCCGGGGCGAAATTACCGTGCTGGAACATGATGACACCAGGTTCGGTATCAAGCTCATCGAAGTATCGAATACGAAGAAAAACTGAACTCTGTTCAGAATAAGCCCACTCCCTGTTCGGGACGGAGACGAAGACCATGATGGACTTTGACGATTTCAGCGGCGGCGCCCTCGCCGAGCAACCGTTATCTCAGGCTGAGAAGGCTGCTGCTGTTCTCCTTGCCATGGGTAAACAGGTTGCGGGACGGCTGCTGAAATATTTCACGCAGCATGAATTGCAGCTCATCATCGCGTCTGCGCAGTCGCTGAGGGTTATTCCGCCGGACGAGCTGGCGCAGCTCGTCGCGGAATTCGAGGATCTCTTCACCGAAGGCGCGGGTCTGATGGACAACGCCAAGGCAATCGAAAGCATTCTCGAGGAAGGCTTGACACCCGACGAGGTCGACAGCCTTCTCGGCCGGCGCACCGCCTTCCAGGCTTACGAAACTTCGATCTGGGATCGCCTCGGCGAGGCGGATCCGATTTTCGTCGCCAAGTTCTTCCTGCGCGAACATCCGCAGACCATCGCCTATGTGCTGTCGATGATGCCGTCCTCCTTCGGCGCCAAGGTTCTGCTGCAACTGCCCGAGGCGCAACGCGCCGACATCATGAACCGCACCGTCAATCTCAAGGATGTCAGCCCGAAAGCGGCGCAGATCATCGAAAACCGCGTGCTGGGGCTGATGGCGGAAATCGATGCCGAACGCAATGCTTCCGGCTCGACGAAGGTGGCGGAGCTGATGAACGAGCTGGACAAGCCGCAGGTCGATACGCTGCTCACATCGCTGGAAACGCTCAACAAGGAATCGGTCGACAAGGTGCGTCCGAAGATCTTTCTCTTCGACGACCTCACGCTCATGCCGCAGCCGAGCCGCGTCATGCTGCTCAACGACATCGCGGCGGACATTCTCACCATGGCGCTGCGTGGTTCCTCGTCCGAGATTCGCGAGATCGTGCTCAGTTCGATCAGCCCGCGCCAGCGCCGCATGATCGAATCCGACCTGCAGATCACCACCGGCATCAACCCGCGCGAAATCGCCATCGCGCGGCGCGCCATCGCCCAGGAAGCCATCCGGCTTTCCAATTCCGGCCAGATCGAACTCAAGGCAAAAGACAAGACGCCTGTGGAAGAAGCCGCGTGATCTCAGCGCGACTCACCTAAATCGTCTTAGACTGTTCAGAACAAGGCCGTGCATGATGCACGGCCTCTTTCCGTTTCATGAAGGACGGCTTCTTTGGCTGACGAAGACAAGGACAGTAAAACAGAAAAACCGACGGAGAAAAAACTCCGCGACACGATGGAGAAAGGCAATGTGCCTCACTCCAAGGAAGCGACGCTCTTTGCGTCGATGCTCGCGACCGTCATCTACGTCACCTTCTTCCTGCCGGAGCGCGTCGGGCGCATGGGCGAGGTGCTGCGCGACCTCTTCGAAAAACCCGATCAGTGGCAGCTCGAGACGGGGTCTGACGTCATTTCCTTGTTCATCCGCATCGGCTGGGAAGTCGGCAATCTGCTGCTGCCCGCGGTCGTGCTGTTCTTCGCCTTCGGCATCGGGTCCTCGATGTTCCAGAACCTGCCGACACCCGTTCTCGACCGCATCGCGCCACAGTTTTCCCGCATTTCGCCGGTGGCGGGCTGGGGCCGCATCTTCAGCACGTCGGGTCTGGTGGAATTCGGCAAGTCGCTTGCCAAGATCGTCTTGGTCGGTGTCATCATGTTCTTTGTGCTGCGCGGGCAGTTCTTCCATGCGATCGATTCGCTGGTTTCCGATCCGCAGACGATCTTCGTGCGGCTGACGACCATCATCCAGAAAATTCTGACCATCGTGCTGCTGGCAACCGCCGTCGTCGGCATCGGCGACGTGCTCTGGACCCGCTACCACTGGGTTGATCAGTTGAAAATGACGAAGCAGGAGGTCAAGGAAGAGCACAAGCAATCCCAGGGCGACCCGATCGTCAAATCGAGGCAGCGCTCGATTGCCCGCGACCGTGCCCGCCGGCGCATGATGAAGCAGGTGCCGCGTGCCACGCTGGTCATCGCCAATCCGACCCATTTTGCCGTGGCGCTGCGTTATGTCCGGGAGGAAAACGACGCACCCATCGTCGTCGCCAAGGGGCAGGACCTCATCGCCCTCAAAATCAGGGAGATCGCCGAGGCAAATGGCATCCCCGTCTTCGAAGATCCGCCACTCGCGCGCTCCATGTTTGCGCAAGTCTCGGTAGATAGTGTCATCCCGTCAGTGTTTTACAAGGCCGTCGCAGAGCTGATCCATAGGATCTATGCCACGCAGTCGAACAGAAAACGGGTACGATAAATCGAATGAAAAAATCCCCCTACTCTGCCCAACGTGAACAAATTCTCGCGGAAGCCATCAGCCCGGTCGCCAGCGAATTGCGGCTCCTCGACGCGGCCGATCTGATTTCGCTGCTGCGCTTCGAGCGCTATGGCAATCTTGCCGACCTCGTGGCGTCGGCGGCCGAGCTTTATTTCCATCCGGGCACCGTCAATTTCGGCCTTGGGGGCGACTACAAGCTTGAATGGGGCGGACCGGCGGAAGTCACCATCGACCTCGAAATCAAACCCCGCGGCGTCACCGTCTATGCCAAGCTCGCGCTGGCCGAACATCATGCCGGCATCGAAATCAACCATATCGCCTTCGACAAAGCCTCGGCCGATCCGGACGAGAACACCGCGCTTCTCGCCCGCAGCCTGCGGGACGCCCGCTACGCGATCGGCGGAACGACGCGCGCAGCCTGAACAAGGCTCAAACCATCCCCACTTTCATGATGAAGGTCCGCTGAGGCATCTCGGCATTCGTGTGCGCTTCGGCTTTCAGCCAGGCGCGGAACCGCTCGCCTTTTGCTTTCTACAATTTCTGGAAGATCTTATCCGCTGGGAATAGCCGATAGCGGATAAGATGCTCTGGACCCCAAAAGACCCTAGCCGACTTTTGTGCGTTGCTATGAACGCATGGCGCCTTAGCTGATGTAACCGAAACGGATCGCTTTTGCGATTGCCTGGATACGGTTGACGCTGTCGAGCTTGATCGTCGCTGAACCGAGATAGGCGTTGACGGTGTGCACCGACAGCCCCAGCTTTTCGGCTATTTCCTCGCTGATCCGGCCATCACCTGCAAGCTGCAGGCAGGCGATCTCGCGTTCGCTCAGCGCTTCGGCGGCCGGCGACCGCCGCTCGTCGAGCGACAGGAGATCCATCATGATCTGGCAGCTACGGCCATGCAGCTCGACGATCATATCGCTCGTCAGATCCATGAATTTTGCGGCGAACACGACATAGCCGTTGCCGACCGATCCCAGGCGCACCGGAAAGGCGACGCCGGCAAAAGGCAGGAGATGCGGTTTCAGGCGCTGGGTGAACGAGGCAAAATCAGGCGTCTCGGCGGTGCTGTCGCTATCACGGCCGTTCCACATCAGCGGCAGCAGCGACTTTTCGATATGCTCGATCATCGCCTCGCCATAGGCTTCGACAAAGGCCTTGTTGAGGACGGTATTGGTCGAACCCCAATTTTCCAGCTCGCAGACCAGGCGCTGCTTGCTCGGCAGGCCGGAGCCGCTGAGGCGATATACTGCAAAATTCTGCGCGTCGATCAGCTTCTGCATCGACACAAGCTTCGGGAAGAGATCAGAACGGCTGGATATCCGATGCGAACGGCCGAGCCTTCCTTCGCTTGGCGTGTCCGTCGTCCTAACCGGCTGATATCGCATTCATCGGGCTTTCAAACGAGGTTGTTTCTGACGGCAAAGGCGATCGCTTCCGATCGCGTCTTGGTCGCGGTCTTCCGCATGACGCTGGTGATATAGTTGTTGATGGTGTTGCGCGAGATGCCGAGGATCATGGCGATCTCGTCGCTTGTCTTGCCTTCGGCAATCCAGAACAAGCATTCCAGCTCACGCTCGGTGAGATCGAAATCGCGCTCGGACTTGCCTTCCACGCAGCGCGTGAAGCTCGCGAAGTAACCCGACAGCAATCCGGCGTCACGCAGCCGCTCCGGCGACAGCAACAGACCATCATGGGCAAGCAGCATCAGCGAGAAGCGCGTGCGGCCAACATTGAACGTCAGCGAGCAATATTGGCGGCTGACGCCTTCCGGCAGCTCGACATCATCCGGCAGGAACGCAAAATTCGGCTGGAACAGCGACATGCATTTCTCAAGCTCGCCCGTGCGGCCGTAGCCGCTCGTGAGCTCGGAAGCAAGACGGTGGACAAGATCGAAGGGCCAATCGGAGGACACGACGAAGTCGAGACCGCTTTCCTGGATCAGGTCGCAGCGGGCCAGAAGATAGTGGGAGGCGCCGACATAGTCCGTCAACACGCGCAGGCCGGATTGGAGATAGGCAGGGCCGGCAATGGCGCTCAACTGCTGAACAAGTTGATCGCGCGACATGGCATTGGCGGACGCGGCCAATCGCACATCCTTGTCGCCCTTGCTCCCCTGCAATATCTGCACGTCCATTTTTGCATTTCCTGCCGCTGTTAGGCGCTCGAACGCCAACGAGAGCATTGCTCGGTCTGGACCCGGCGCATAACCATCGAAGACGGCATCGATCTTCGCAAAAGTGTCTGCACCAACTCAACTTATTGCTCCGCCCCATACGACTCCATACGGACGTATGACGCGATAAGCGCGCTAATATATAAATTCGATTTCGGCAAGCGCATGCGAATCGCCCAAATCGCAATCAACCAACTATAGACTGATTTCTCCGCGTGCTGGCATCTCCAAATTCGCTGAATTCACCAAACACGGATCTCATGCTCTGATTCGCGCCGCTTCGACGCAACTCCGAATAGGTATGATGATTGTAAGTCGATTCTTTCTACCCAGCAATGAAATTTCCGGCGGGAAATGTCTTGCCAACAGGTTCGGTCACTCGATTTCGGTACGCATACGTGAAGCAAATATTTGCGAAAACCCAGAGTTGGCATGATCAAGCGGCGTTCTTTCCGATGACATGAAAAGACCGGGAATATCTCCCGGTCTTTTTATCAGGCAGCGTTGTCGACGGCCCATTTTCTGAGGATCTTCGCGGCGCGTTCCTCGCTGATTTCCACCATGCGCGAGAGGCGGCGTTCCGGCCCTTCCTTGACACGGCGGTTGAAAGTGCCGCCGTCTTCGCCCATCGTCAGCAGATCGTCGGTGCTGTCGAAGCCGAAGTCCGAGCCGAAGCCGTCCATCAGCGCGGCACCTGGGCCGCCGACGGCAGGAGCGAAATCCGGCAGTTCCAGACCCGCCGCTTCCGGCAGAGCCGCGCCACCGGCCACACCGCCGCCGAGCGAGCGGATCAGCGGACGGAAGCCCATCCAGACGATGAGGAAGGCAACCGCGACGAAGGCAGCCGAGTTGATGATGCCAGCCATGTTACGGCTCAGCATATCCATGATGTTGAAGCTGGAAGAGGTGTCCTCGAGCAGTTGATTGTCGAGGAAGTCCATCGCGTTGACAGTCACCACGTCGCCGCGGGTGGTGTCGACGCCGGCAGCGGTCGCGACAATCTTCTGCATCTCGGCGATATAGGCGTCGACCTTCGCCTGATCGGCCGGCTGACCGACCATCTGGGCGATGCGGCCCTTGTTGACCACCACGGCCACCGAGAGCTTCTCGACCCTGTAGCTGTTGCGGGTCGTCGCGGTCGTCTTGCTGTTGATTTCGTAGTTGGTCTGTTCTTCGCGCTTGTCCGACTGGTCGTTCGATGTCGGTCCGCTGCCACCGGACTGCGGGGCAGCCTGCGGAATGTTCTGCTCAACAGTCGCTGCCGTATCCGACTGGCGCTGCTGCGATTTCTGCGCTTCCTTGGTAGTGCGTACCGAGCGCTCGACCTTCGAATCCGGATCGTAGGTGGTTTCCTGCACCTGCTGGCTATCGGTATTGAGCTGCGCCGTCACGCTGGAGCGGAAATTATCCATGCCGAGAAAGGGAGCGAGCGCCTTGTTGATGTTCGATTCGACCTCGTCCTGAACATTCTGCACGATGCCGAGATTGCGGTTCAGCGCGCCATTGCCGGGATCGTCACCCGAGGCGAGCAATTGGCCGGTGGAATCGAGGATCGTAACATCGTCGACTTCCAGGCCGGGAACGGCAGAGGCAACGAGATGGCGGATGGCCTGGGCCGCTTTGCGCCCCGCTTCGGCGTTCGCCCGGATCATGACCGAGGCCGTCGGCTTCTGGTCCGCTTTGCGGAAGTTGCCGACATCCTGCATGACGATGTGGACGCGTGCCGCGCTAATGCCGGTGATCGAGGTGATCGTGCGGGAGATTTCGCCTTCCAGCGCACGCACGCGGGTCACTTCCTGCATGAAGGAGGTCAGACCGAGAGAGCCGACATTGTCGAAGAGTTCATAGCCAGCGGTGGTGCTGTTCGGCAGGCCGCGCTCGGCGAGAAGCAGGCGCGCCTTGCCGGTCATGCCGGCCGGCACGGTCAGGCTGGTGCCGTCCGTACCCACCTGGAAACCGATGTTGGCTTCGGCAAGCGCAATGCTGATCTGGTTCAGATCGGTCGCATCCAGGCCCACATAGAGCGTTTCCTGGGCAGGCTTATTGACGTAGAGGGCTGCAAACAGAATCAGCGCCATGGAAACGACGCCGACGCCCGCCATGATCAGCAGGCGTGTCCTCCCCAGGTTCTGCAGATTCCTGAACAAGGGAACTAATTGATTTAACAGATTCATTCTGTTCTCGCACGATTCGTCAAAGACCTGATGGCTTTGTGCCCTGCAGCGAAGATAGAAATCGAAACTTGTGCGAGCGTTTCGTCCCGGGCAGGAAAAATGAAGAACTCGAAAAATTTATCCGAGATAATATAAGAAAAACAATATCAGGCGCCGGCGCTCCGATCAGAAGAAATCGAAGTCGCCGGCGGCCTTGGCCAAGGGTTGGGAATGTCCATGGCGACCGCCGCCGCCGAGAGCTTTCTGCATTTCGGCGAGCTTCACCAGGCTCAGGGCCGTCGCAACATCGACCATCCAGCCATCCGGTATGTCGCCGGTGATGGTGTCGATGAACTCGGCAATGCCCCGCGTCTTCTGCACGGCGAGATCGATGCCCTGCATGACCTTCATAGAGTCGGGCGATTCCAGCACGTTGACGCCGCTGAGATCGAGCAGTTGCGGTTCGATGCGCTCGATCAGGTAGGCGACGTCGTGCAATTCCGAGACTATGCGCATGAGGATGGCTGGGAGAGCTTCCTGCATGGCGATTGGTTCGGGACGCGGAATGGTGGTCATGAGGTAGTCCTCGTTGATCAGAAAAATTCGATCGTGTTGTCGACCGGCTTCGGGGCGGCAACGGGGCGCTGTTCCAGAGCCACGGTCTTCTGCGTTTCGGCGCCGGTCAACGGGTATTGCCGGGCGCGGCCGGAGATCGGCCAATATTCGATCTTGCGTCCATGCTCGCCGCCGGTGCTGGAGCCGACGACCGGAATGCCTTCATCCCGCAGGAACTGCATGGCGAAGGCAGCGTTCTGTTCGCCGACATTGGAGAAGGTGGCAATCGTCTTCGCACCGCCAAAGATCTTCGCCTCCAGCCGGTCACGACGCGCGCCCTGCTTCAGGAGGCCGTTGATCAGAAGCTCCATCAGGTGCACGCCGTAACGCGTCGCATCACCACCACTCGTCGGCGAAGCAGCCGTTCCCGGCAGCAGAAAATGATTCATGCCGCCGACGCCCGCAATCGGATCACGCAAGCATGCCGCCACGCACGAGCCGAGAATGGTCGACAGCACCACGTCCGGGTCGTTGATGACCTTGTACTCGCCCTGAATGATGTGCACGCGACGGGCAGCACCCTCGACGATCATTTCAATGCTCCGAACACGGCCTCGATCGCCGCTTTCATCTTTTCAATGGTGAAGGGCTTGGCGAGAACGTTGTTGGCGCCGAGCTGGGCGGCCTTCTGCACCAACGCACGGTCGCCCTGCGCCGTGAGGATGATGAAGGCCGCTTTCTTCGTCGTCGGATTGGTGCGCACGGCCTGCAACAGGCCGAGACCATCCATCTTCGGCATGTTGAAGTCGGAGATCACCAGATGATGTGGTTGCTGCTCCATGATCTTCATGCCCTGCTCGCCGTCACCGGCGGCAGTGATCTGCTTGAAACCCAGTTGCGTCAGCGCGTCGCTCAACAACAGACGACTGGTGACCTGATCGTCGACGATCAGAACTTTGATTTTCTCCGCTAGAGACATTATTCGCTCCCTTCCTTGCGGGCGGCTGTTACTTTCAAAATTTCCTCGCCAATGGCGTTCAGCGGAAACTGCTGCTCGACTGCACCCAACTCGAACGCAACCCTCGGCATTCCGTAGACCACGCAGGTCTTTTCGTTCTGACCGATGGTGCGTGCGCCGGCATGGCGCATCTTCAGAAGGCCGGCGGCGCCGTCGCGCCCCATGCCGGTCAGGATCACGCCGACCGCGTTGCGGCCGGCGAGCTCGGCGACCGAATCGAAGAGCACATCGACGGATGGACGATGGCCGTTGACGGGTCCGCGGTCGACCAGGCGGCAATGGGGTGCCGATGTATTGGCGACCTGCAAATGCCGATCGCCGCCGGGTGCCAGGTAGATTTTGCCGATTTCCAGCCGCGCGCCATCGGTCGCCTCCTGCACCACGGGAGCGCAGAGGCGGTTGAGCCGTTCGGCAAAGCTGCGGGTAAAGCTTGGCGGCATGTGTTGGGTGATGACGGTCGGCGGGCAATTGGCCGGGAATTTCTGCAGGACCGCGATCAATGCCTCGACGCCGCCGGTGGACGAACCGATCGCGACGATCTTGCGGCCGACGCGGAAATCCGCGGTCGCGGGCGGCTGTGCATTGTTGGCGGCAGGCTTGCTATATTGCCGCTGCGAACGGGCGGCCGCCTTCACCTTTTCCGCCAGATCGCCGAAAGGACGCGGCTCGCCCGGAGCAGGTTTACCGACGCAATCAAACGCGCCGATTTCAAGGGCCGTCAGGGTCGCCTCTGCGCCGCGATGCGTCATGGTCGATACCATGATGACCGGCATGGGCCTCAGCGTCATGATCTTTTCGAGAAAATCGAGGCCATTCATGTTCGGCATCTCGATATCGAGCGTCACGACGTCCGGATTGAGTGCCTTGATCGCTGCACGCGCTTCCATCGCGTCGCCGGCCTGACCGATGACGTCGACCTCCGGATCGGAGCTCAGAACGGCGGTAATCAGGCCGCGCATGGTTGCGGAGTCGTCGACAACAAGAACACGGGCGGGAGCGCTCATGCTTTCCTCCCGGTGGAATTGGCAATGCGGCGATAGGTGGTAATGCCAATATTGTCGAAGACGTGCTTGGCCTCGCCGGAGACGCGCTCGGAATGGCCGATATAGAGATGGCCGTTCTCCGGCAGCAGGCCGGCGAAGCGCGACCAGATCTTCGTCTGCGTCGGCTCGTCGAAATAGATGACGACGTTGCGGCAGAAGATGACGTCGAACAGGCCCTTGAACGGCCATTGCGCCATCAGGTTCAGCTCGTTGAAGGTGATCAGCCGCTTGACGCGATCGTCGATCTGGAACTTGCGGCGTCCCTGGACCTCGACTTCCTGGAACCATTGCTTGCGCATAGCGGGCGAAACCGTCTCGAGCGACGTCTCATCATAGGCACCCGCGCGAGCAAGGCCGAGGATCTTCGGATCAATGTCCGTTGCCAGAATCTTGAAATCGAGCTCGGCAACGTTCGGCAGCAGTGACAGAACCGTGAGCGCGATGGAATAGGGCTCCTGCCCGTCGGAACAGGCGGCCGACCAGATGCGAACGCGACCGCCGCTCTTGGCACGCGCCAGAAGGCCGGGGAGAACCTCGTCGCGCAGATGATCGAAATGATGGTTCTCGCGGAAGAAGCGGGTGAAATTCGTCGTCAGATGCGACAGCATCTCGCGCCGCGCCGCCGCGCCCGCCGGCGAGGAGACCAGTTGGCAATAATCGCGAAAGCCCGGCAAACCCAGCGCGCGGATATGCTTCGACAGCCGCGAATAGACCAGCGAGGCTTTGGTCTCGTTGAGAGAAATCCCGGCGTCCGAGTAGATCATGGCGGCAATTTCAGAAAGATCGCGCCGCGTCAGCGGATATTCGCCGCTGGCCAGCACCTCGTCCGGGGATGCCCTGAAATCTGTCGCTCCCATAATGCTCATGCAGCTTCGCTTTCGCTGTCCGGGAACAGGGTTTCGAGTTCGATAAGGCAGATCATGCGGCGGTCGATCGCCAGGATGCCGCGTGCAAACTGCCGCTCATAATCGGAAGAGATTTCCGGTGTCGGCTGAATATTGTCGTCGGTGACCGTCAGAATATCGGACACGGCGTCGACCAGCAGGCCGACGACCTTACGCTTGACCTGCGCCACGATGATCACATGACGCGCGGTCGGCTCGGCGCGCTTCATGCCGAGACGGGCCGAGAGATCGACGATCGGCAAGACGGCGCCGCGCAGGTTGATAATGCCAAGGACATGGGCCGGCGCATGCGGCATGGCCGTCGCCGGCGTCCAGCCGCGGATTTCACGGACCGACATGATATCGACGCAGAATTCCTGATCGCCGATGCGGAAGGCGATCAGCTCACGGGCACCCTGGGTCAGGTTCTTGACGGCATATGACATAGGCTCAACCCGCCGCTGCGTACGATATTTCGGCCTTCAGCGACTGCCCGCGGGAGGCGCCGACCACGGCATCAACGTCGAGGATGAGAGCAACGCGCCCATCGCCAAGGATCGTTGCCGCGGCAATCCCGGGCACATGCGTGTAGTTCGCTTCAAGGCTCTTGATGACCACCTGGCGCTGGCCCTGGATGGCATCGACCATCAGAGCACGCTGTCCGCCGCCTTCCGATTCCACCAGCAGCGCAACACCATCGACCGGATTGGCCTGCGTGGCGCGGAAGTTCAGGATGCGGCCGACATCGACCAGCGGGCAGAAGCTGTTGCGGATCGAGATCAGGCGGTGGTTGGCGCCGAAGGAGTGGATGGCGGAAGCCTCGGGCTGCAAGGTTTCGACGATCGCCGTCAGCGGCACGACCAGGGTCTGGCCGGCGACCGTCACCACCATGCCGTCGAGGACGGCCAGCGTCAGCGGCAGGCTCATGGTGAAGACCGAGCCGTGTCCGGGCTTGGAGCTGATATTGATGCGGCCGCCGAGCGCCTGGATCGAGCGCTTGACCACGTCCATGCCGACGCCGCGGCCGGAAATGTCGGAGATTTTATCGGCCGTCGAAAAGCCCGGCAAGAAGATCAGGTTGTCGATCTCTTCGTCCGAAAGGTTGGCATCGGCGGGGATGAGATCGTTGTCGATCGCCTTCTGACGCACCTTTTCACGGTTGATGCCGGCGCCGTCGTCGGCGAGTTCGATCAGGATGCGGCCAGAGCGATGCTTTGCCGTCAGGCGAACCGTGCCTTCCGGGTTCTTGCCGAGCGCCGTGCGCTTTTCCGGTGTTTCAACGCCGTGGTCGACGGCATTGCGGATCATGTGGGTCAGCGGCTCGGCCAGCTTGTCGATGACCGTCTTGTCGACTTCAGTGTTTTCGCCCTCGGTGATCAGGCGGATCGACTTGCCGGTCATGTCGGCGATTTCACGGACGATACGCGACATGCGCTGGAAGACCGGCTTCACCGGCTGGGCGCGGATCGCCATGACGCTGTCCTGGATCTCGCGTGTGAGCTGCTGCAGCTCCTCGAGGCCCATGTTGATCGAGGATGCGCCATTGTTGTCATTCTCGATGACGCTCTGCGACAGCATCGCCTGGTTGATGACAAGCTCGCCGACGAGGTTGATCAGCCGGTCGACGCGGTCGAGATCGACGCGGATGGTCTGACCGGCGCCGGCGGCGGCATTGTTCTGCGCGGCGGCGTTGGCAGCGGCAGCGGCGGCGGCTGCCGCTGCTTCCTTCTTTTCGACACGAGCGGCGGCAGCGGCAAGCTGCGTGACATTGCTGGCCGTTTCGGCAGCGGCAACGGCGGCGGCGGCATCGCTTTTTGGTTTCGGCGCTTCGGCAGTTTCCACAGCCGGCTCGTCGCCGTCCAGAGCGGAGAGATCGAAGGGCACGGGGATCATCGGCAGCTCTTCATCCCCGCCGACAGGCGAGGCAGCATCTTCGATCAGCCGGATATCCAGCTCGCAATCCCATTCGGCAAATTCGAAGACCGTGCGGATGGCGTCTTCGCCCTTGTCCGTCTTGACCGAGATCGTCCACTTGAAATAGGCGCCTTCGGGGTCGAGCTGATCGAGGCCCGGCAGGGCGTCCATGTTGCAATGGATGCTCATTTCGCCGACGCGCGAGAGATCGCGCAGCAGCAGCGTGGCATCGTTGCCCTTGGCGTAGAGGTCGGAGCGCGGCTTGAAGCTCACTTCGTATTCCGGCATGCCCGAAGACGCTTCGTCGCCACCGAAATCATCGTCGAAGCTAAAGGGGATCGGCTGAAAACCGCTGTCATCCGTGGGAGCGGGTGCGGCTTTGACAGGAGCAGGCGCCGGTGCGGGCGCTGCCGCCTTCACGGGCTTCGGCGCAGCTTCAGCGGCTGACGATGCCGAGGGCAATTCGCCATGGGCCAACGCTTCCAGTTCCTTGACCAGGCCCCTGCTACGGGCCTGATCGACACTGCCGCCGTCACGGGCGGCGTTGGTCAGGTCCGCCAGAACATCGGCGGCCTTAAGCATGACCTTCAGGACATCCTGGGTCGGCTCCAGCTTGTTGGATCGAACGCAATCGAGCGTGGTCTCGAAGACATGGGCAAAGGCGACAAGGTCATCCAGACCAAAGGCCCCTGCCCCACCCTTGATGGAATGAACGGCACGGAAGACAGCGTTGACGGTTTCCGGATCCCGGTCGCCATCATTCATTTTCAGGAGACCGGATTCCAGTTCGGCGAGCTGCTCCTCGCACTCCTGGAAGAAAATCTCTTTGATTTCGTTCATATCCATAGGAACAGATCCTGTTTAAGCGGTTACACGCTCGATGGCATCGATCAGCTTGGCGGGATCGAAGGGCTTGACGATCCAGCCCGTCGCCCCGGCCTGACGGGCACGGTTCTTCTTTTCGGCGTCGCTTTCGGTCGTCAGCACCAGGATCGGGATGGCCCGGTACCGGTCGTTGCGACGGACGCCCTCAATGAAGCCGAAACCGTCGAGGCGCGGCATGTTGATGTCCGTGACGATGACGTCGGGATTGGCTTCTTCCAAAACCTCGAGACCCTCGACGCCGTCTTCGGCCTGAATGGTCTCAAAGCCGGCGTTGTTGAGGGTGACGAGAAGCATGTTTCGAATGGTCCGTGAATCATCCACGGTCAGTACTTTTTTCTTCATTGCCGGATCTCCTTGGCAAGCAGGTGATCGATGTCGACGCCGATCAACTGCATCGTTTTTTGAAATGCATCCGACACCTTCGAAAAGGTGAAGGACAGCTTGTCTTCATCCCAAGTCTTGGCGGCTGCCATGATGACCTGGACGCACAAGGCGCCGATCCTCTCGACGCCGGATGCGTCGATCACGACATTGCTGCCGCGCAGCCCCACCAACTTGCCGCGAAGCGTCGAGGCTTCATTGAGGTCCAGCACCGCAGCCAGACTGATTGTCTTTTCGCCCTTCCTGCTCGGCATCGCTTTATTCCTTGTTGCCTAAAATCGGGTCCCACAGCCCGCATGCGCATAAAATAGAGATGTCAGTAAACATTCCGTTCGCCCCCAAGCCCGGCCCTGCGAAGCGGAAATTCGAATTCGGCAGCACTGCCCTCGTCACGCCCGGCAGCCCCTTCGTCGCGCCAGGCGATCGGCAAGCGTTGCGCTGCGGTCACCGGCCGGGGCACAGCCGCGTGGCGGCGCTCGCGCTCGAGGCGGAACTCGCGGATCGTCTGGCCAAGTTCGAGGATGACGGTATGAAGATGATCGGCGCCTTCGTTCGAGCGACGGGCGAGACTTTCGGTAACAGCGGCGCGTTCGCCGAAGCCACCGATATCCGTCGTCACCGTACGCAGACCGGCTGCCTGTTCATCGGTGGCGGCTGCGATGCCGGAGATAGCGTCGTTAATATCGGTCACCTGGCGGACGATGCCGCCGATCGCTTCCTGCGTGCGGCCGACCATCTGCACGCCGGCATCGACCTGCGCCTTGGTGCCTGTCACCAGCACCTTGATCTCCCGGGCCGCATCGGCGGAGCGTTGGGCGAGCGCGCGGACTTCCTGGGCGACGACGGCAAAGCCGCGGCCGCTATCGCCGGCGCGCGCGGCTTCGATACCGGCGTTGAGCGCCAAAAGATTGGTCTGGAAGGCGATCTCGTCGATGACACCGATGATCTGGCCGATCTTTTCCGCCGACGTTTCGATATCGGCCATGGCGGAAATCGCCTGGCCGACGACCCGACCACTGTCTTCGGCTGCAACACGGGTGGAGGCGGCGGCGCGCTCTGCTGACCGGGTGCTTGCGGCATTGCTGCGAACCTGATCGGCCAGTTCGGCAAGCTGCCTTGCCGAGGCGGCAAGCCCCTGGGATTGCTCCATGGAATTCTCGGCGAGAGAACGGGAATCGCGTGCGATGGCATCCGCCGCCGCATCGGCCGCCTGCACTCTGCCGGACAATGCCGCAAATTGCTGGTGGATATCGTCCAGAGCGGCATTCAGCGTCTGCGCCAGTTTGGCATAGGCTTCCGGACCATCGGCAGGCAAGCGGGCGGTCAGATCGCGCTCCGCGAGGCTGCTGATAACATCGGCGAAGAGGCCGGCGGCTTCGGCATGATCGGCGCTGCGCTGTTCGGCAAGCGCCCGCTGATGGTTGAGCCGCAGCTCGTTGAAGCGCAGCGATACGGCGATTTCGACATCGACCATGACGAGGCGGACGGCGGCGGTGATAAGCTCGCTCAGCTCGCGGGCTCGGCGCTTGGCGCTTGGCAGGATGGCGCGGCCGCCCATCTCACCGACGATACCGGCAAGGACATGCTCCAGAACCACGCCATGACCGGCGACGTGCCAGCGCGGGTCAAGCCCCATCTTGCTTTCGCTGTCGGAGAGAACCTTGACGCGCTCGGCATAGAGGCTGTCGAAACGAGCGTCCGTCAGCACACCCCAATGCGAGGACTGCAGGTCTTGCAGCCGTTCGAGCTGGCTTTCGCTCGTAAAATTGCGGGCGGCGTCCGGAAAAGTCTGGAGACGGTGGAAGAGATCGCGCAGGCCGGCTTTCAGATGCGCGTCCAGCATCGGCCGGTTGCGGCGCACGATTTCGCACTGCTCGGCATCGAGACCAGCAAAACGCAAGCGGTCGCGAAGGCTGCCCGCCTGCGCCCGTCCTGCCTGATCTGATGGCGAATCCTGCGCCAAAATCGTCCCCACCGAACTGCCGGGCGTAGACAACGCCGGCGAAACCACTGAATGATCCGGTTCAGATGCTACGAGGAGACGAGGAAAGGCGCACGCCGCCGCCGGTCCGCTATTGACCGGGACGCTGAAGCTCGCTCGTTCATCACAGCCTGTTCGGACCGTTTGATGACATGGATACCGGATCTGACCCGGTACGACGGGGCGGCTTCATGCCTGGTGAGAACGAGTGACAGTTTTCCCATTCCGACGTGCTAGTTCAATGTTTATGGTTAATTCCTTGCTTGAAGGTTAATAAGCCCCGTCCGCTATCCCGTTTTGATTTAAACTATTTCGGGTTCGAATTCTGTCGGCGGCCGTTTTGAGTAAAAAGCGAAGTAGCCGCAAGTCACAGGCAAGCTTCATGCTCTAATGCGGTAAGTAGAGACACCTTCGATGTCGATACGGAGAGAGCAATGATTGTTCTTGGTTTGACTGCTTCGCTGACGGCCGGCATGACGCTCGCTGCCTTCGTGTTCCTGGGCCTCATCGACGAGACCCGCAGCAAAATCGCTCCGCGCGTACTCTGAGCATCCCACCTCAGCCGTCTGCAGACGACCAAATATCTTGTGAAGATACTTGAACGCGCGGTATCGGCCGCGCTTTTACCGTCCTTCTCTCTGCGAGAACTAGCGTCGGGCTCGATACTTCCGTATGAAGCCTGACGACCCGGCACCGAGATCGACCTGTTGATGTCCGACACCACCTATACCGAAACGAGCCACAAGACACTTTCACTGCGGCTTGGTCTTACAATCATCTTCGGCGTCACGCTTTGGCGTGTGGTGATGCTGTTCTTCAATAGAACGGACCTTTTCGTCGACGAGGCTCAATATTGGTTCTGGGGCCAGAACCTCGACTTCGGCTATTATTCGAAGCCGCCGGTCATCGCCTGGGTCATTCGCTTCTTCAATGCGATATCGGGATCGGACTCGACTTTCTGGATCCGCGTTTCGGCGCCTCTCTTCCATCTCGCCACCGCCCTGATGCTGATGCGCACGACGCGGCGGCTGATCGAGGGGGATGCCGAGCGGGAGATCGAGCCCTGGGTCGGCGCCATCTTCGTCACCCTGCCGGCGGCCTCGCTTTCGGCCGTGCTGATGTCGACGGACACGATCCAGATCCTGTTCGTCACCATTGCCATCTGGGCCTTTCTCGGGCTCACCAAGCGCTCCTCGATCACCGAGGCGCTGATCCTCGGCGTGAGCCTCGGGATCGCCTTCCTGACGAAATATTCGGTACTGTTTCTGCTGCCGGGCGTCGGCATCGCCATGCTGACACTGCGTTCGGCACGCATTGCCTGGCGGGACGTGCTCATCGCCGCCATCGCCGGCGCGATCGTCGTTTCCCCGAATCTCTGGTGGAATTTCGCCCATGATGCGGCGACGGTGCGCCATACCGAAAGCATTGCCCATTGGAATGGCGATGGAAAAGGCGGCGGATTGGTGAAGCATCTGCTTGGCGCGCTCGGATTCCTCGGCGCGCAATTCGGTGTCGTCGGCCCCGTCATGTTCTATGGCATGCTCTGGGCCGGCTGGCGGGTGATCCGCGGGCAAAGCGACGACAGGGAGAAGCTGCTCGTCTGGCTGTCGGTTCCGGTCGTGGCGTTGATCACGCTGCAGGCGCTGTTTGCCAAGGCCTATGCCAATTGGGCGGTTACCGCCTATGCCGCCGGCACGATCCTCGCCGTCTGGCTCCTCCACCGCCTGACGAAGAAGGGTCTCGTCGTTTCGCTGGTCATCGGCTCGGTCGTTGCCTTCCTGTTGCCGGTCCTGACCGTGTTTGCCTATGACATCAAGCTGCCGAACGGCGATCTGGTTATGAAACGATATGTCGGCCGCAGCGCCATCAGCCTGGAGATCGCTGATATCGCCGCGCAGGCGAATACCTCAACCATCGTCGCCGATAACCGCGATATTCTTGCCGATCTGTTCTATACGCTGAAGGGTAAGCCCTATCATATCTACGCCCGCAATTCCGGCGGTTTCCCGAAGAGCTATTACGAGCAGAATTTTTCGCTGCCACCCACCGTGACAGACGAGGTGCTTTATATCGACGACGAACCGTTCGATTGCACCGCGGGGCGCTCGGAACTCATCAAGAATTGGTCGCCGGATTTCGGCAATATGAAAGGCAGGGCGCTCTACGCCTACCGTCTCTCGCCAAGCTGCCTGGCGCCCAAGCCTTAGAGCAATTCCAGGAAAAGTGCGCAGCGGTTTTCCGTCTGGAATGCGTAAAAACAAAGGGATAGAGCGGGAAAGCGATTCCGTGAAACGCGAAACCGCTCTAACCGCGGTCGGAAGCCGGGCGGAGGCAGACGCCCCAACCAAGTTCCGGCATTTCCACGAAGACGACCCCGCCATCTTCGAAGGCCAGACGCAGTTGCGCCTCGGTCGCCCGGTGAATGTCGTGGCGCCCGCCCTCGTAATCGCGGATCGTACTCCGTGACACGCCGGCTCTCTCGGCTATATCCAACTGTGTCCAGTCGAGTAACCCGCGTGCCGCGCGGCAGAGCGCGGGTGTAAGAATCATCGGGTAGCGGCCTTGATTCACGATCAAAAGTCACCCATATTGGTCAACATAAGCCAAATATGTCATAAACCGCACGGGATTTCCAGTATCGAAGGAGACAGCGATGCCGCATGACACGCCTTTGATTTCGACCATCGTCATGGGCCTTGTGCTGGCATTCATCTTCGGCGCCATTGCCAATCGATTCAAGCTGCCGCCGCTCGTCGGCTATCTCATCGCGGGCGTGCTTGCAGGTCCGCATACGCCGGGCTTCGTGGCCGACCAAAGCCTTGCGCCGGAACTCGCCGAAATTGGCGTCATCCTGTTGATGTTCGGCGTCGGCCTGCATTTTTCGCTGAAGGACCTGCTGTCGGTGCGCGGCATCGCCGTTCCCGGCGCGATCGTCCAGATCGCCTTCGCCACCCTGCTCGGCTGGGGGCTTGGCGCCTTGATGGGTTGGCCGCTGGGTGGCAGCCTGGTCTTCGGCCTCGCGCTCTCCGTCGCCTCGACGGTCGTCCTTCTGAAAGCCTTGCAGGAGCGGCGGCTGGTCGAAAGCGAGCGCGGCAAGATCGCGGTCGGCTGGCTGATCGTCGAGGACCTGGCCATGGTGCTGGCGCTCGTCCTCATCCCGGCTGCAGCCAGCATCTCGGCCGACGGTCATGGCACGGCCGAGCCGCTATCGGCCGGCCTCAGCCGCTTGCTTGGCCTCGATCTCGGCATCACCGGCATTATCGGCATGACGTTGCTGAAGGTCGCCGCCTTCGTCGGGTTGATGCTGGTCGTCGGCCGGCGGATCATTCCCTGGATCCTGCACCGCATCGCCCATACCGGCTCGCGTGAACTCTTCCGCCTCGGTGTCCTCGCGATTGCGCTCGGCGTCGCCTTCGGGGCCGCGAAACTCTTCGGCGTGTCGCTGGCACTCGGCGCCTTCTTCGCCGGCATGATCCTGTCGGAAAGCGAGCTCAGCCACCGAGCCGCGCAGGAAAGCCTGCCGCTGCGCGATGCCTTTGCCGTGCTGTTCTTCGTCTCGGTCGGCATGCTGTTCGATCCGAACATCCTGATCGACAATCCGCTGCCGCTGCTGGCGACCGTGTTCATCATCGTGATCGGCAAGTCGGTTGCCGCCTTCTTCATCGTGCTCGCCTTCCGCAAGCCGATGAGCACGGCGCTGACCATCTCCGCCAGCCTGGCGCAGATCGGCGAATTCTCCTTCATCCTCGCCGCGCTCGGCTTCGATCTCGGCCTGCTGCCTGGCGAAGGCCGCGATCTGATCCTTGGCGGCGCGATCATCTCGATCATTCTCAACCCGCTTGTCTTCATAGCCTGCGACTGGCTGCGCAAGACGCAGGAAACCAGGCCGCAAAGCGAGATGCCGGAAAGCACGGAGCCGGCGGTGCAAGCAGAACGGTCGACAGCGGGCGAAGTCTCGCCTGCCTCCGCGGATCAGCCAATGGCCCACGAGGTCGGTGAGGAGCTGCACGCCGTTACACTGACGGGCCATGCGGTGCTGATCGGCTATGGCCGCGTCGGCAGCATCGTCGGGGAGAGCCTTAAATCGTCCGGTACGCCCTTTGTGGTCATCGAAGATTCCGACAAGCGGATCGGCGACCTCACCCGGCAGGGAATCGAGGCGATCTACGGCAATGCGGCCTCCGCGGAGGTTCTGGCATATGCCAATATTTCCGGCGCCAGCAGCCTGGTCATTGCCATTCCGAATACCTTTGAAGCTTGCAGTGCCGCCGAGCAGGCACGCGCGGCCAATCCATCGATCCTGATCGTCGCCCGCGCTCATTCCGACGCCGAGGTTGATGTGCTCAAGCAATATGGAGCCGATACGGTGATCATGGGAGAGCGGGAAATTGCGCTGGGCATGGTTGACCGGCTTGCGCAAGTGCATCATGACAGGCCGTACTATGAAGACGCGCAGCGTCCTGATATCATCACCGAACCGTCGGAATCCGCTCCGGCAAAGGAATGAAGGCCTTTTGAACCGTTGAACCCGTTCGAATTCGGCGCTGCCGACAGCGAAGAGAACGATAGCAGGATGACGCGACGCGCCGGAGCGCGTGTGATCGCCTCGCTGTTTGTCGCTTTTTTCGCCTACCTCGGACTGGCGCTCGGCGGCGGCATCAATCTTGCCGCGCGGGCGGATGCGGAGGCCTTCTCCTCCGGCAAGGACAACCAACCGCTTTATGTCGCCCTGCGCGATCCGGTGCGCGGCATAGTCGTCGCCGACCGCACGGTCACGCCGAAAGCCACCTGGCACGATATCGGATCGGCAACGCTTGCGACCCTTCCCTCGCTCGGACTTCTGAGCAATCCGCGGCAGCCGCGCGAACGCGGCACAGCCGCACGGCACGAATCGCTTCCTTTCCGCGCCTATCTCGCCCGCGCGCCACCGGCTGCATTCGTCTGACCGGTTCCCGCGCTTAACGGCGCATCTCCGACATGACCCCAAGTTCACCAGCGGCAAGCACCGCTGGCATTAGCGTATTCAAGGATAATATTCATGCGCACCTCACGATGGCTGGTGCTCACCTATACGGTGATCATCGTGCTTGGCTTTCTCATCGCCCTGCCGAACGTGCTGCCGCAGTCGGTCTTAAGCAAAATGCCGTCCTGGCTTCCGCACAGCCAGGTTTCCCTCGGCCTCGACCTTCGTGGCGGTTCCTATCTCGTTCTCGAAGTCGACGAGAAGGACCTGACCAATGGCCGGCTGCAATCGCTGCTGCAAGACTCGCGCCGTGTCCTGCGCGACAAGAACATCCTGACCCGTTCGATCGTTCGCAATGGTGATCAGATCGTCGTCACTCTGACTGATCCGTCGCAGAGCGGCGATGCGGTGACTCAGTTGCGGACCCTCGCCAATACGATCGCGTCCGGCCTTTCCGCCGGCCAGTCCGATCTGACGATTACGCCGAATGGCAGCGCGATTGCCATGTCCTTCTCGCCGGCCGGCATCGCCGCCAACGTCGATTCCGCCGTCCAGCAGAGCCTGGAAGTCATCCGCAAGCGCGTCGACCAGGTGGGCGTCGCCGAACCGACCATCCAGCGCGTCGGTCCCAACCGCGTCCTCGTGCAGCTTCCGGGCGCACAGGATCCGTCGCGTCTGCGCGAACTGCTCGGCTCGACCGCGAAGATGTCCTTCCATCTGCTTGCCGACAATGTCGATCCGAACAATCCCGGCCCCGGTGTTTCCATCCTGAAGGATGACAAGGGCAACAGCTATCCGGTTCTCGATCGCATCGAGCTTGCCGGCGACCGCCTCACCGACGCCCGCGTCAGCTTCGATCCGAATACGCACGAGCCACTCGTCACCTTCCGCTTCGACAGCGCCGGCGCCAACCGCTTTGCGGAAATCACCCGCGAAAACGTCGGCAAGCCTTTCGCTATCGTGCTCGACAACAAAGTGCTGAGCGCGCCGAACATTCGTGAGCCGATCACCGGCGGTTCGGGCCAGATCTCCGGCAATTTCACCGCCGATAGCGCGACGACGCTCGCAGCCCTGCTGCGCGCCGGCGCCCTGCCGGCCAAGCTCACCGTCATCGAAGAACGCACTGTTGGCGCCGACCTCGGCAGCGACGCGATCCAGAAGGGCATCTATAGCGGCCTGATCGGCTTCGTCTTGGTTGCCGCCTTCATCTTCGTGCTCTACGGCGCCTGGGGGATTCTTGCGAATGTTGCCCTGCTCATCCACACGGTCCTGACCTTCTCGGCCCTGACGCTGGTCGGCGCCACGCTGACGCTGCCCGGCATCGCCGGCGTCGTCCTTGGTATCGGCCTTGCGGTGGATGCCAACGTTCTCATCAACGAGCGCATCCGCGAAGAAACCCGCAAGGGCCGCGGCGCCTTCGCCGCCATCGATAACGGCTTTAAGAAGGCTTATTCGACGATTATCGACGGCAACATGACGGCCCTGATCGCCGCCGCCATCCTGTTCTACTTCGGCTCCGGCCCGGTTCGCGGCTTTGCCGTGACCATGGGTCTCGGCCTCATTATCTCGATGTTCACCTCCGTCGCCTTCGTGCGCGTCGTGATGATCGCCATCACCCGTCGCCGCAAGCTGAAGGTGCTCAACATCAGGCCGCTGATCCCCTTCAGCCCCTATGACAAGCACATCCAGTTCATGAAGGCCCGCTTCTTTGGCGTCACCGTCTCGGCAATCCTGTCGATCGCCTCGGTGGTCCTGTTCATCCATCCGGGCCTCAATTACGGCGTCGATTTCCGCGGCGGCATCCAGATGTCGGTCAAGACCAAGGACGCGGCCGATCTGGCGACGTTCCGCGAGGGCTTGAACACGCTCGGCCTCGGTGAAATCGCACTACAGTCCTTCGGCGACAACAGCAGCCTCCTTGTCCGCGCCCAACGCCAGGACGGCGGCGAAGAGGCACAGACAGCCGCGGTCACCAAGCTCAAGGCAGAAATCGTCAAGATCGACCCAACCGCGACCATCGAAGGCACGGATGTCATCGGTCCGAAGGTTTCGGGCGAACTTGCCTGGGCCGGCATCCTGTCGGTCGTGATCGCCAGCCTGGCGATGCTGTTTTACATCTGGTTTCGTTTCGAGTGGCCGTTCGCGGTCGGAGCCATCGTCACGCTGGTACTCGACGTCACCAAGGCGATCGGCTTCTTCGCGATCACCGGCCTCGATTTCAACCTGACGGCTATCGCCGCGATCCTGACGCTCGTCGGATATTCGGTGAACGACAAGGTCGTGGTCTATGACCGTATGCGTGAAAACATGCGTCTCTATAAGTCGATGCCGCTGCGCGACATCATCGACAAGTCGATCAACGAGACCCTGGCGCGAAGCCTCTATACCAACGCCACCGCCTTCCTGGCGCTGGTGCCGATGGCGATCTGGGGCGGCAGCGCCGTCTCCAGCTTCGCGATCCCGATGGTGTTCGGCATACTCGTCGCTGGCGCCTCGTCGGTCTTCATCGCCGCTCCGATCCTGCTGTTCCTCGGCGATTGGCGCCGCCGCCATGCCAAGGCGGTCGCCAACGACGCCGAGTCGGACGACAAGTCCGGCAAGGACAACAAGTCCGGCAAGGACAACAAGCAGATTCCTGCTGCCGAATAAGCGCGAACGGATATGAACGAGGGCATGCCCAGCTTCCGGGCATGCCCATTCTGCCTCCGGATCAGATGGACGGCATATGCAGCGGCAGCCCTGGGCGCGGCGCCACTATTCTCTCCAAAACACCGTTTTCCTGCTCTGTGATGAGCGCATATTTACCATCGAGGGTGAAAGCGATGTTGCCCGGCCGCGTGCCATTGGTGCGGATACGGCCGGCGATCTTTCCGGCGGGATCGACCATGCAAATCTCGCCTTGCCCATAAATCGTGCAATAGAGCGTGCCGTTGCGATCAAAGGCCATGCCTGCCGGTCCACATAGCGCCTTCACAGCAGGCGCCGGCATCACCTGCGCAAATAGTTCCTGCCGCCCGCCGACGATCTGGCGATAGATTTTCCCGGTCAATGTCTCGCTATAATAGAGCAATCCGTCCGGCCCGAAGGCTATGCCGTTGGCATAGAGCAGACCGGTCGCCAGCACGCGCTGCACCCGGCCTTCCGCCGGATCGATCTGATAGACACGGCCGTTATAGGGCGCCTGGAAGAAACCGGGATTGATATCGGCGCCTTCGAGCAGATCGGAGATACGGACGCCTGAATCGGTCATGTAGAGCAGGCCGTCAGGGCCAAAGGCCAGATCGTTCGGGTAGAGAAACGCGCCGTCATTGCCGCCTTCTATCACCTGCAAGGTGCGGCCTTCCGGAGACAGCCGGACAAGGGAGTTTTCCGGGCCGCCCGCCACCCAGAAACAATTGTCGCCATCGACGGCGAGCCCGGTCGGCCGGCCGCCGGTACGGCAGATTTCACGGCGGATGCCGCCCACAATCATCGTCAGGCAACGACGACTGTCGTCAGTCTCCACAAGCGCGATGCGACCATCGGTCAGGGCAACAGGCCCCTCCGGCAGACGCAATCCGGTGGCCATCGTCTCGTTCATATTCGGGAACCCTACCCAGCGCACCGAAACCCCAAAAATCGTGTGTCACAGATGGTAAATAAGTACCCCAAAAGCTTTTTCGAGCCGGGTATTCGTTAAATCTGAACCAAATTCATGACGGGAGGGTCACATCTTTGTGCAGATCCGCCCGATCTTGACAGTTTTAGCCAATTCAGAACATTCATCGAACATTCGGATATTATTGCGAACATGATTCGTCGCCGATTCCGTGTTCGTGCGCCCGCCGTCCGAAGCCTTCAGGAGAGCCCATGACCACCGCCTATCTGGAAAAGCTGAACCCGGAGCAGCGGCAGGCGGTGGAGCACGGCACGACGGTCGAAGGCAGCCATATTGCCGGGCCGCTGCTGGTGATCGCAGGCGCGGGCTCCGGCAAGACGAATACGCTGGCCCACCGCGTCGCGCATCTCATCGTCAAAGGCGCCGATCCCCGCCGCATCCTGCTGATGACCTTCTCCCGCCGTGCGGCGGCCGAAATGGGCCGCCGCGTCGAACGCATCTGCCGGGAAGTGCTTGGCGCCAATGCCGGCATCATGGCCGATGCGCTTGCCTGGACCGGCACATTCCACGGCATCGGCGCGCGGCTCCTGCGCGATTACGCCGAACAGATCGGCCTCGACCCGGCCTTCACGATCCATGACCGCGAAGACAGCGCCGACCTGATGAACCTCATTCGCCACGAACTCGGCTTCTCCAAGCTGGAAAACCGCTTTCCGACCAAGGCAACCTGCCTCGCGATCTATTCCCGCGCCGTCAATTCGGAAGCGCCGCTCGAAGAGGTGCTGCGCGATTTCTTCCCCTGGTGCGCCGCCTGGGACAAGCAATTGCGCGACCTCTTCGCTGCCTATGTCGAGGCCAAGCAGGCGCAAAACGTGCTCGATTACGACGATCTGCTGCTCTACTGGGCGCATATGCTGCACGAGCCGCTGATCGCCGAGGATATAGGCGGCCGCTTCGACCATGTGCTGGTCGACGAATATCAGGATACCAACCGGCTGCAGTCATCGATCCTGCTGGCGCTGAAACCTGACGGCCACGGGCTGACCGTTGTCGGCGACGATGCGCAGTCGATCTATTCCTTTCGCGCCGCGACCGTGCGCAACATTCTCGACTTTCCGACCTCTTTTACGCCCGCCGCCAATATCGTCACGCTCGACCGCAACTACCGCTCGACGCAACCCATTCTCGCCGCCGCCAATGCGGTGATCGATCTTGCCTCCGAGCGTTTTACGAAGAATCTGCGCACAGAACGCCAAAGTGCTGAGCGTCCGCGGCTAGTCACGGTGCGCGACGAAAGCGATCAGGCGCGTTATATCGCCGATCAGGTGCTGGAAAATCGGGAGAGCGGCGCCAAGCTCAAGCAGCAGGCCGTGCTCTTCCGTACCTCAAGCCATAGCGGACCGCTGGAAGTCGAGCTCACCCGCCGCAATATTCCCTTCGTCAAATTCGGCGGGCTGAAGTTTCTCGACAGCGCCCATGTGAAGGACATGCTCGCTGCCCTCCGCTTTGCCCAGAACCCACGCGACCGTGTCGCCGGCTTCCGGCTGATGCAGCTTTTGCCGGGCATCGGCCCTTCGACTGCCCAGCGCGTGCTCGATCATATCGGCGAACAGGCCAGTCCAATGGCGGCCCTGGCCGATTTTCCGGCGCCGCCGCGCTCGGGAGAAGACTGGACGGCCTTCGTTGCGACCATGCAGGAGTTGAAGGCCGGCAAGGCGGGATGGCCGGCGGAAATCGGCCTCGTACGGCAATGGTACGAACCGCATCTGGAGCGGGCGCACGAGGACGCAGCGACGCGCCAGGCGGACCTGATCCAGCTCGAACAGATCGCCAGCGGCTATGGCTCGCGCGAGCGCTTCCTCACCGAACTGACGCTCGATCCGCCCGATGCCACCAGCGACCAGGCCGGCACGCCGCTGCTTGACGAGGATTATCTCATCCTCTCGACCATCCATTCCGCCAAGGGTCAGGAATGGACGAAGGTGTTTGTCCTCAATGCCGTCGATGGCTGCATTCCGGCAGATCTCGCGGTCGGCTCCTCCTCCGAGATCGAAGAGGAGCGGCGGTTGCTCTATGTTGCCATGACACGTGCCAAAGACAGCCTCGATCTCGTCATCCCGCAGCGCTTCTTCATCCATGGCCAGCATGCGCAGGGCGACCGCCATGTCTTTGCCTCGCGCACGCGCTTCATTCCGGCGACATTGCTGCAGTTTTTCGAGGTTTGCAGCTGGCCACAGGCCCGCGCCGAAAGCGCCGCCGCCATCAGGGCGCGGCAGGTAAGAGTCGATGTGGGTGCGCGCATGCGCGGCATGTGGCGGTGAATTGGGGCCTATTTGTCGAGGCCGCTTTTCCGGCGTCGGAGCTTCAACTCACTCGATCATCACGTGTAATATTCAGTCCGCCTCCCGAAACATCTCAATAATGGCCGAAAAATCGCGGCCGCCATTGCCGAGCTTTTCAAAGAGTGCGTAGAGCTGCGCCGCTTCGGCACCCAGCGGCGTGGATGCGCCAGTTGACAGTGCTGCCTCCTGTGCCAGCCGCAGATCCTTCAGCATCAGTGCTGCCATGAAGCCTGGTTTGTAGTCGTTATTGGCCGGCGAAGTCGGCACAGGTCCGGGCACCGGGCAATAGGTATTGATCGACCAGCATTGCCCCGAAGAGGTCGAGGCGACGTCGAAGAGCGCCTGGTGCGAGAGGCCGAGCTTTTCGCCGAGCACGAAGGCCTCGCAGACGCCGATCATGGAAATGCCGAGGATCATGTTGTTGCAGATCTTCGCCGCCTGCCCGGCGCCGGCGTCGCCGCAATGGACGATCTTCCGGCCCATCACTTCCAGCAGCGGTTTGGCGCCTGCAAAACTTTCCGCCGAACCGCCAGCCATGAAGGTGAGCGTTCCGGCTGCCGCACCGCCGGTGCCGCCGGAGACCGGCGCGTCGAGCGACAGGCAGCCGGCATCGCCTGCCATGGCATGGGCCTTGCGAGCGCTGTCGACATCGATGGTCGAGCTGTCGATCAGCAGAGTGCCCTTCGGTACGGAGCGCAGAATATCGGTCCAGACCGTCAGCACATGCTGCCCCTTCGGCAACATGGTGATGACGGCTTCGGCATCCGCAAGCGCTTCGCTCAGCACGTTTGCGGCCTTGACGCCCGTCGCCTCGGCGGCCTTCAGCATATCATGCGAGAGATCAAAGCCGACGACCTCATGGCCGACCTTGACCAGATTGGCGGCCATGGGACCGCCCATATTGCCGAGCCCGATGAATGCGATCCGTGTCATGATGCTCTCCTCCCATGATCATTTACGTCTCGAAAAGCGGCGGTCGCGCCGGCACGAAGAAGCGGTCGATATCGCTTGCCGCGACCTCGGCAAGGCTTGCCGGCGACCATTTCGGATTGCGGTCCTTATCGATGACGGCGGCGCGGACGCCTTCATAGAAGTCGGGATTATACAAGATCCGCATGCAGGCGCCGAGTTCGCGGTTCAAGCATTCGGCGAGGCTTGTACTGCTGCGTCCGGCGCGCAGCAGCCGCAACGTCAGTTTCAGGCTGGTCGGCGAGCGCGTGCTGATTATCTGCCGCGTTTCTGCGGCGAAATCGCCTGCCTCTTGCGCTAGCGCCTCCTGAATCTCCCCGACGGTATCATATGCCAGCGCCCGATCGATCGTATCGCGGTTAGCGACCAGGCGGCTTTCGCCGGCAGCAACCGCCATGCCCGCGATTACCGTATGCACATCGGCCGGCGATGCAGCAACCGGCAGCGCGCCGATCGCTTCGATCAGCGCCGATAGATCGGAAGAAGCAACACAATGATCGGCCAGCCGCGCGTGAATCGCATCGGCGGCGTTGATGGCAAGGCCGGTCAAGCCCATCCAGGTGCCAGCTTCGCCGGGCGCGCGCGGCAAAAGCCAGGTGGCACCGACATCGGGAAAATAACCGATGCCGGTTTCCGGCATGGCGAAGCGGGTGCGTTCGGTGACGACGCGATGGCTGCCATGGGAAGAGAGCCCGACGCCGCCGCCCATGGTGATGCCGTCCATCAGCGCCACATAGGGTTTGGGATAATCGGCAATGGCGTGGTTGAGGCGGAATTCCTCGCGCCAAAAGGTCTCGGCGTCTGAAGAACCCTGTTTGCCGCTCTCATGCAACAGGCGGATGTCGCCGCCGGCGCAGAAGGCCCGGTCACCCTCCCCCCTGACGATGACGCTGGCGATCGATGGATCGGCGGCGAATTCACGAAGAGCCGCTGCAATCGCCCGGATCATCGGCAGCGTTAGGCTGTTCAGCGCCTGCGGCCGGTTGAGGCGGATGAGACCCGCCGATCCCTGACGCCCGATGATGACCTCGTCTATGCTCTGCATTCGAAAACTCCCTATGCCCGCCTTCCTCAATCAATAGGCGCTCAGCGGTTGTCGGCAAGGATCATCTCGGCGGCTTTCTCGGCAATCATGATGGTCGGCGAATTGGTATTACCCGAGGTGATCGACGGCATGACGGAGGCGTCGGCGATCCGAAGCCTTGCCAGCGCCCGAAACCGCAGGCGCGGATCGACCACGCTTTGCGGATCGCCGCCCATGCGGCAGGTGCCGACCGGGTGAAAGATCGTCGTGCCGATATCGCCGGCGGCGCGCTCGAGGTCGGCATCGGTCTGATAGGACGGGCCTGGCTTGAATTCTTCCGGCTTGAACTTGGCGAAAGACGGCTGCTCAACAATCCGCCGGGTCAGCCGGATGGAGCGCACGGCAATCTCTCGGTCGCGCGGTGCCGAAAGATAGTTTGGGCTGATCGCCGGCTGCATGGCAAAATCAGGGCTCTGGATGTGCACCGAACCGCGACTTTCCGGCCTCAGATTGCAGACGCTTGCCGTGATCGCCGGAAAGGGATGGACGGGATCGCCGAACTTGTCGAGCGAGACCGGCTGCACATGATATTGCAGATCCGGCGTTTCCTTGTCGGGGCCGGAGCGGGTGAAAATGCCGAGCTGGCTCGGCGCCATCGCCATCGGTCCGGAGCGGCGCACGAGATATTCCAGCCCGATCGCCGCTTTGCCGAAGAACTTCGTCGCCTTCTCGTTCAGCGTCGGCACGCCGGTTACTTTGTAGGCCATGCGCAGTTGCAAGTGATCCTGCAGGTTTTCGCCGATCGCCTTGACCTCCCGCACCACTTCAATGCCGGCCTGGCTCAACACCTCGCCGCGACCGATGCCGGAGAGTTCGAGAATCTGCGGCGAGCCGATCGCGCCGGCGGAAAGCACAGTCTCCTTGTCGGCATAAGCGCGTTTGGTCACGCCGTCATGCTGGAACTCGACGCCGGTGACGGCATCGTCCTGGATGAGCAAGCGACGAACCTGTGCCTTGGTAAGCACTGTGAGATTGCCCTGCTTCAGCGCCGGTCGCAGGAAGGCCTTCGCGGTGTTCCAGCGGATGCCCGAGCGCTGGTTGACATCGAAATAGCCGGAACCTTCATTGTTGCCGCGATTGAAATCCGCAGTCTCCGGAATGCCGGCTTCGCGGGCGGCCGCCTGGAAGGCGTCGAGCACGGCCCAGCGCACGCGGGCTTTCTCGACTCGCCATTCGCCGCCCGCGCCGTGCATTTCGTCCTTGCCCCTATAATGGTCCTCGGACTTCACGAAATAGGGCAGCACGTCGTCCCAGCCCCAGCCGGCACAGCCGAGTTGCCGCCAGAGATCGTAATCCCGTGCCTGACCGCGCATATAGATCATGCCGTTGATCGAAGAGCTGCCGCCGAGCACCTTGCCGCGCGGATAGTTCAGCGAGCGGCCGTTCAGCCCCGCTTCCGGCGCTGTGGTGAAGCACCAGTCGGTGCGGGGATTGTTGATGCAATAGAGATAGCCGACCGGGATGTGGATCCAGTGGTAATTGTCGCTGCCACCTGCCTCCAACAGCAGCACCCTGTTGTTGCGATCCGCCGACAGCCGGTTGGCAAGCACACAGCCGGCACTGCCGGCACCGATGATGATGTAGTCGAAGCGATCCATTCCAGAGACTCTATCGTCCCCTCTCCGCGCCTGCGGGGAGAGGGTTAGGGTGAGGGGCTCGAAGGTTCGGCAAATTCCGTATTCGCTGGAAGTCCGTGCAGCCCCTCATCCGCCCTTCGGGCACCTTCTCCCCGCCCCTTCGACAAGCTCAGGACGGGGAGAAGGAAAGTCAAGCAGTCAGCGCCGATACTCGAACCCCAGCTTCCGCCCCAGCCGCGAAGCATAGAATTCGCCGATAATACCGCGACGGAAGAGCAGGACGCAGACCATGAAGACGATGCCGGTGATGATCGTCACTGGGAATTCCGAGGTTGCGAGATAGTTTTCCAGCGTTGCCACGAAGCCGGCGCCGAAAAGCGGGCCGACCAAGGTGCCGATGCCACCAAGCAAGGTCATCAGGATCACCTCGCCCGACATCTGCCAGGCGACATCGGTGAGCGTTGCGAACTGGAAGACCAGCGCCTTGACCGCACCCGCAAGCCCGGCAAGCGCCGCCGACATGACGAAAGCACCGAGCTTGTAATGGGCCACGGAATAGCCGAGCGAAATCGCCCGCTGCTCGTTTTCCCGGATCGACTTCAGGATCATGCCGAAGGGCGAATTGATGAAACGCCAGATGATCAGCACGCCGATGATGAACACCGCCAGCACGAAATAGTACATGTTAAAGGAGTTGCTGAGATCGATGACGCCGAAGAGGTAACCTCGCGGCACCGACTGAATGCCGTCTTCGCCCTGGGTGAACTTCGCCTGCAGGCAGAAGAAATAGAACATGTAGGACAGCGCCAGGGTGATCATGGCGAAATAGATGCCCTGCCGGCGAATGGCGACGAAGCCCATGATCAGGCCGAGCAAGGCTGCACCCCCAACGCCGATCAGGATGCCGAGTTCCGGCGGCACGCCCCATACCTTTACCGCATGCGCGGTGAAATAGGCCGCGCCGCCGAAGAAGGTGGCATGGCCGAAGGACAGAAGACCGGTATAGCCAAGCAGCAGGTTGAAGGCGCAGGCGAACAGCGCGAAGCAGAGCACCTTCATGACAAAGATGGGGTAGATGAAAAACGGTGCCCAGATCAGCAGCACCAGGCCGACGACCAGGAAGCCCTTCTGAACTGATGATGACGGGCGGCGGCTTTCGGACTTCAGCGTTTCGGTCATATCAGCCATGTCACGCATCCCGGCCAAAGAGGCCCGCGGGCCTGAGAAGCAGTACGATCGCCATGATCACGAAGATGACGATATTGGATGCTTCCGGATAGAACACCTTCGTCAAGCCTTCCGCCACGCCAAGCACATAGCCGGTGATGATCGCACCCATGATCGAGCCCATGCCGCCGACGACCACCACGGCAAAGACGATGATGATCATGTTCGATCCCATCAACGGCGAGACCTGATAGATCGGCGCGGCCAGCACGCCGGCAAGGGCGGCAAGCGCGACGCCGAAAGCATAGGTCAGCGTCAGAAGTACCGGCACGTTGACGCCGAAAACCTGCACGAGCACCGAATTTTCCGTTGCGGCACGCAGATAGGCGCCGAGCTTGGTCTTCTCGATCAGCAGCCAGGTGCCAATACAGACAATGAGCGACACGACGATCACCCAGCCGCGATAGATCGGCAGGAACATGAAGCCGAGATTGACACCGCCCACCAGCGCCGTCGGCACGGCGTAGGGCTGACCGGACGAACCATAGAGATAGCGGAACGTGCCTTCGATGGTCAGCGCCATGCCGAAGGTAAAGAGCAAACCATAAAGCGGATCGACCTTGTAGAGCCGGCGCAAGCATAAGCGTTCCACGAACGCGCCGAACAGGCCGACAATCAACGGCGCGAGCACCAATGATGGCCAATAGCCGATGCCGGCATAGGCAAGCAGCAAATAGGCGGTAAAGGCGCCGAGCATGTAGAGCGCGCCATGGGCGAAATTGATCACCCGCAGCATGCCGAAGATGATCGCGAGCCCGAGGCTCAGAAGCGCATAGAAGGAGCCGTTGATCAGCCCGATCAGCAATTGTCCGAGAAGCGCCTGCAGCGGGATGCCGAATATCATGGTCATGGCGTCAGACCCCCAGAACCTTGTGCAGCATGCCCATCCGCTCCGGCAATTCGCCGACCGGAAATTCCGAGACCATCTGGCCATGATCCATCAGATAGAAACGATCGGCAATACGGCTGGCGAAGCGGAAATTCTGCTCAACCAACAGAATGGTCATGCCGCGCTCCTTCAGCTTCTTCAGCACCTCGCCGATACGCTGGACGATGACGGGTGCCAGTCCCTCGGTCGGCTCGTCGAGCAGCAGCATTCGCACGCCGGTGCGCAGAATGCGGGCCATGGCGAGCATTTGCTGCTCACCGCCGGAGAGTTTCGTGCCCGGGCTGTTGCGGCGCTCGTATAGGTTCGGAAACAGTTCGAAAATCTCGTCGACCGTCATCCCGCCCTGCGCGACCACCGGCGGCAGCATCAGGTTTTCATGAACGTTGAGCGTCGAGAAGATGCCGCGCTCCTCCGGCACGAAACCGATGCCCCTGTGCGCCGTCTTGTGCAGCGGCACCTGCATCATGTCGGCGCCGGCAAAGGCGATCCTGCCCTTGCGCGCCCGGACGATGCCGACGATGGTGCGCAGCGTCGTCGTCTTGCCGACGCCGTTGCGGCCGAGAATGGTGATGGTCTCGCCCTCGCCAACGTTCATGTCGACGCCATGCAATATGTGGCTTTCGCCATACCAGGCATTGAGACCCTGAACCTCCAGTAGCGCCGCCATCCTATGCCTCCTCCGTGCCCATATAGGCCTCGCGGACGCGTGGATCGCGGCTGACCGTCGCATAGTCGCCTTCGGCGAGGATTTCGCCGCGCTGGAGGACGGTGACGTGGTGGCAAATATCTGCGACGACGGAGAGATTGTGTTCCACCATCAGCACCGCCCGGTCGCGCGCCACGTCGCGAATGATGGCGGAGACGGTGTTGACATCCTCGAGCCCCATGCCGGCCATTGGCTCGTCGAGCAGCAGCACCTTGGGATCAAGCGCCAAGGTCGTCGCAATCTCCAGCACCCGCTTGCGGCCGTAGGAAAGATCGGCAGCGATGGCATTGCGCTCCTTCGTCAGACCGACGGCTGCCAGCAATTGTTCGGCACGATCGTCCAGGCTCGCCAGCGCCGAGATCGGCCGCCAGAATTGATGCGCCAGATTGTTCGGCCGCTGCAGGGCGACACGGACATTGTCCAGCACGGAGAGATGCGGAAAGACCGCCGAAATCTGGAAAGAGCGCACCAGCCCCATGCGCGCGACCTTGTCCGGCCTCGTCCTGGTGATATCGGTGCCGAGAAGCGTGATCGTACCATGCGTCGGCTGCAGGAACTTGGTCAGAAGATTGAACACGGTCGTCTTGCCGGCGCCGTTCGGGCCGATCAGCGCATGCACGCGCGCATGATGCACATCGAGATCGACATTCTTGACGGCCGTGAAGCCGCCAAAATCGCGCCGGAGGCCGCGGGCGGATAACACCCCCCGTGGCTCTTCTTGTTTCTCTGCCGCAGAGATCGCCATCGGCTGATCGCAACCTTACTGCTTGACGAGATCGCAGCCGCTCTTGGCCGGATCGATATAGGCTTCCTTGCCGGGAATCGTTGCCAGCACGTTATAATAATCCCACGGCCCCTTGCTCTCCTCCGGCTTCTTGACCTGGAGCAAGTACATGTCGTGGATCATGCGGCCGTTGGGGCCGACAGTGCCGCCGCGGCCAAAAACGTCGTCGACCGGCATTTCATGCAGTTCCTTGGCGACCGCTTCGGTATCGTCGGTGCCGGCCTTCTGCACGGCCTTCAGATATTGCAGCACGGCGGAATAGGTACCGGTGTGGATCATGTTCGGCATCTTGCCGGTGCGATCGAAGAAGCGTTTGCCGAATTTGCGGCTTTCGTCGTCGCGGTTCCAATAGTAGCCTTCGGTCAGCGTCAGACCCTGGGCCGCCTGCAGGCCGAGGCCATGAACTTCGGCGAGCGTGAAGAGCAGCGCCGCCAGATGCTGGCCGCCCTGGGTGATACCGAATTCCGACGCTTGCTTAATGGCGTTGGAAGTATCGAGGCCGGCATTGGCAAGGCCGATGACCTTGGCACCGGACGATTGCGCCTGCAGCAGGAAGGACGAGAAGTCGTTGGTCGACAGCGGATGGCGGACGGAACCGAGAACCTTGCCGCCGTTTGCCTTGACGAAATCAGATGTCTGCTGCTCCAGCGAATAGCCGAAGGCATAATCGGCGGTCAGGAAGAACCAGGTATCGCCGCCCTGCTTGACCAGTGCGCCGCCGGTGCCGACGGCCAGCGCATGCGTGTCATAGGCCCAATGGAAGCCGTAGGGCGAGCATTGCTTGCCGGTGAGATCGGTCGTTGCCGCGCCGGTGACGATATCGATCTTCTTCTTTTCCTTGGCGATCGCCTGCACGGCCAGCGCCACCGACGAGGTCGTCAGCTCCATGATGGCGTCGACCTTATCGGTGTCATACCATTGGCGAGCGATATTAGAGGCGATATCGGGTTTATTCTGATGGTCGGCATCTACGATCTCGATCGGCACGCCCAGCACCTTGCCGCCAAAATCCTCGACAGCCATCTTCGCCGCCTCCACCGAGGACTTGCCACCAAAGTCGGCATAGACGCCCGACTGGTCATTCAGGATGCCGATCTTCACCACACCGTCGGACGCGCCAGCGGCGAATGCTGCGGTGCTGCTTGCAAGCAGAAGTGCCAGGGACGCAATGAGACTCTTTCGCATATCCTCTCCTCCCAGAGATTTGGCAAAAATGAATCTGTTCAAAATTGGCCAGTCGTTATCCTCAAAACGACTTTGCTATCCCTCAAGATCATTGAAATCGCGCATTGACGCAAGTGAAGTTTGCAACTAATTCCAAACAGTGTCTGTTCATTTTTGAACAGAAAGGGAGGCATGAAGACCGCGCCGCACTTCACCTGGGACGACCTGCAGTTCTTCCTGGCGGTGGCCCGGACCGGGCAGCTTTCAACCGCTGCGCGGCAATTGCGCACCAGCCACGCCACCGTCTCGCGCCGTATCGACCGGCTGGAGTTTTCGCTTCAGGTCAAGCTCTTCGAGCGCAATCCGCGGGGCTATATGCTGACCGGCATGGGCCAGCGCTTCATCGACACAGCCGAGCGAATGGAGCAGGAAACCGAGCGGCTGCGGTCAGACCTGAGGGTCGGCTCGGCGGCACAACGCGGCGTGGTGCGCATCAGTGCACCGGAGGGCTTTTCCAATTTCTTCTTCACCACCATGCTTTCGGAGTTCACCGCGCGGTATCCGAACATTTCGCTGGAATTGGTGACGATCCAGCAGATCATGTCGCTGTCGCGCAAGGAGGCCGATATCGTCATCGTGCTCGACCCGCCGAAGGCCGGCCCCTATTTCACCGAGAAACTGACCGACTACCACCTGCAGGTCTATGGATCGCGGGATTACCTCGCCAGCCACCCGACGGTAGAGAGCCGCGACGATCTGCCGGAGCATGCGTTCGTCGGCTACATCGAGGACATGATCTTTGCACCCGGCCTCGATTATCTCGGCGACATCCATCCGCGCATCAAGCCGCAATTCCAGAGTTCCAGCATCTTTGCGCAGTTGACGGCGACCAAAAGCGGGCTGGGGCTCTGCGTGCTGCCGTTCTTCATCGCATGCCGGCATCCGGACCTGCAGATGGTGCTGCCCGACGAAGTCGACCTGAAACGCCACTACTGGATCACCTGCCACCGCGACCTCAGGCAATCGCCGCGCGTGCGCACCGTCATCGACTTTCTGGTAGA
The DNA here is from genome assembly GCF_054114205.1 of Rhizobium sp. LEGMi-198b. Lineage (NCBI taxonomy): Bacteria > Pseudomonadati > Pseudomonadota > Alphaproteobacteria > Hyphomicrobiales > Rhizobiaceae > Rhizobium > Rhizobium sp. LEGMi-198b. The sequence goes on from NZ_JBSYVH010000001.1 coordinate 903,368, forward strand.
GGCCGTGCATCGTAACGCACCGGCCTTTCTGGGGCATGCATCGGTTTAGGCGCTTGCCACGCGCCCCGCCGCGATGCCGCTCTCGCTCGCCTCGGCAAAGGCGATCGCATCATGCAGACGCAATGGCCTGGAAAAATGATAGCCCTGCGCCAACCGCACGCCGAAAGCATGCAGCGCCTCGGCAATTGCAGCACTTTCGACGCCTTCGGCGACCGATGTGATGCCGAGATTGCGGCAGAGACTGGCGACGGACCGGGTGATATTCATGCAGCGGACATCGCGATCGAACCGCATGACGAAGCTCTTGTCGATCTTGATCTTGTCGAATTCCAGCCGGTGGATATGGCTGAGGCTGGAAAAGCCGGTACCGAAATCGTCGAGCGCGATGGTAATGCCGGCGCCGCGCAGCAGGCCGATGACTTCATAGGCGGTGTTGAAATCCGACAACAATGCCGTCTCGGTGATCTCAAATTCGATGCGGCGCGGATCGATCCTGGCGGCATGGATCATGGCAAGAAGAGCCATCGACGTTTCATGGTCGCAGATATCGCGGGCCGAGAGGTTGAAGGACATGCGCAGCGGAGGCGGCATGATCGACAGCGCCTGCAGCGCCTCCGCGAAGAGGATGCGGGTCATCTTGCCGATCATCGCGGTGCGTTCGGCGGCGGGGATGAAGGCATCGGGGCTGACGCGGCCGAGGCGGGCGCTGTTCCAGCGCGCCAAAGCTTCGAAGCCGACGACATGTCCGTCATCGAGATCGATAATCGGCTGATATTCCAGCGACAATTCCCGGGCGAAATTATCGCCCTGCAATTCCAGCTCGATCAGGTGCCGTTGCTGGAGGATTTCTTCGAGATCGTGGGAGAAGAACTCGACATTGCCGCTGCGGCGGCTCTTGACCTGATAGAGGGCGAAGTCCGCCTTTTCATAGAGCTGCTCGGCGGTGTGGCCGCCGCCCTCCGGAACGACGATACCGCAGGAGCCGGAAATGCGGATGGAGCCGCCGGGCACATCATAGGGTTCGCGCAGCGCCGCACAGAAAGCTTGCCCCATCTCGGAGACACAATCACGGCTGAGATCGCTTGGAAAAATCACACCGAATTCGTCGCCGCCAAGGCGCGCAATTGTGCCCTTGCCGCCCGTCAAAGCCACAAAACGTTCGGCAGTCTGCTTCAACACGAAATCGCCGGCGGCATGGCCAAAGACGTCGTTGACCGGCTTGAAGCCGTCGAGATCGACAAGGCCGATGATAGGCGGCGTCTCCGGCCGTTGCTGCAAGAGATCCTGCAATTCGCGAAAGAAGCTGCGGCGATTGGCGAGACCGGTCAGTTGATCCTGCAGCGCGTTGCGGCTGTTGACCAGGTTCAACCGTTCGGCTTCCGCCTGCTTGTCGCCGAGTTCTTCCGTCAGCCGCACCAGCCCGGCAAAATTCCGGAAATAGCTATTGATTACACGAACGAAGGGAAACGACAGGAAGATGACGCTGGTCGCGGTCGCCACGAACACGGAATTGCCCGAGAACATGAAGGTGACGACCATGAAGGAAAAGGTAATGGCCGTCGTCAGAAGGGCTGCGGCCGGCAGATGCATCAGACAGAAGACGCAGGAAATGCCCGTCACCACAAGGAAATAGGAAATTTGCCCCTGCTGATAGGCATTGCCGTATTGATAAAGTGCGACTGCCCAGATGCCGAAAGCAAGGGTCAGCACGCCGGCGAGCACGACCGTTCGGCGCATCACACTATAGGCTCGATCCGCATCGACGGGATCCTGCCCATGCAACTGCCACCAGACGATACGGAAAACGCAGAGGATGCTCAGGCTGACCGGCACATAAACCGCCAGCCACATCGGCGCGGTGTGGATATGGGTGATCACCACGGCCAGGGCGTTGATGATCAAAAGAATATAAAGGACCGGTATCTGTGACGCCAGCGCCTTGTATTGCGCCACCAGAAACGTCGGGTTCTCTTTCTGCAGGCGCAAGCCTGAAAGCAAGTTCCTCATGGCTTCCTTCCCCCACCCACACAAAACCACAAAAAACTTGATTTTCAGTTATTTTTATTGGGAAATATTACCGATGATTGCTGTATACTTTGAATTTCACCCAAATATCGAAATATATTCATGCATTCCAGCATCAGAAGCTGGGTGCTGCGAACACCTTATGCAGGCCACTGACATCGAAACCGGATCTGTGCGCGAGGTAGTTTTCCCACTCCAGTGACGAGCGCACGATCGTCTCCATGCAATTATATTTCGGCGTCCAGCCCAGTTCGCGATGGGCGAGCGTGGCATCGGCGACGACGCTGGCGGCATCGCCGGGCCGGCGCGGCGCCATGTGAATGCGAAACGCTTGGCCGTAGACGCGCATGACCATGTTCAGGACATCGAGCACGGAATAACCCATGCCATAACCGCAATTGGCAACCAGCGGGCGGCCGCCGCGTCTCAGATGCTGCAGCGCCATCATATGGGCTTCGACGAGATCGGAAACATGGATGTAGTCGCGCACGCCGGTACCGTCGTGTGTCGGATAGTCCGTGCCGTAGATATCCACCTGGCGGCGCCGGCCGAGGGCGGCCTCGCAGGCGACCTTGATAAGGTGCGTGGCGCCGTCGGTCGATTGGCCGGTCCTGCCGTTCGGATCGGCGCCGGCGACGTTGAAATAACGCAGCGCCACATAGCTGAAATCGTAAGCGGCGGCGGCATCGCGCAGCATCAACTCCGACATTAGCTTGGATTGCCCATAGGGTGTTTCCGGCCGCAGCGGCGCGTTTTCCCGCACCAGTTCGTCGGAGGGCTGCGGGCCGTAGACGGCGGCGGTGGAGGAAAAGACGAAGTGGCGAATACCGGCCTTGATCGCCGCGCTCATCAGGATGCGGGTTTTGCCGGCGTTGTTGTCGTAATAGGCTAGCGGATCTTCGATCGACGCCGGCACGACGGCGGAGCCGGCGAAGTGAATGACGGCATCAATATCATTTTCCGCGAAGATCTTCTGCAGCAACACTTCATCGGCGACATCGCCGAGATAGAAGCGTGCAGCCGGCGCGACTGCCCAGCGAAAACCGGTGGAAAGACGGTCGATGACAACCACATCCTCGCCGGCGTCCAGCAATTTCCAGACCATATGGCTGCCGATATATCCCGCGCCGCCTGTCACCAACACTGTCATTCTTCGCGCCTCTGCAAAGTAATATGAGAAGCATATGAAGCCCGCTTTCTTACGGATTTGATTAAAAGCAGGGGTTGAGCGGGGTACCGCGCAGGGAAGATTGTTCCTATGGTTAGGCGGAGTTTTCAGGGATTGCTCGAATTTTATCGATCCTAGTCTCACGGACGAAAAACCCGGCACAGAGGCCGGGTTCAGTCAATATATCAGCAAGGAGTCCTGCCCTTACAAACTCAGGATATAGCGGCTTAGGCGTTCAGCGGCATCCGCTACCTGCGCGGGATCACGCAGGAAACAGGCCCGCATGAAGAGTTCGCCGCCCTTGCCGAAGGCCGTTCCGGGTGCCAGGCCAACACCGGTCTTGTCGACGATATCGAGGGCGGCCTTGCGGCTGTCGGTGACGCCGTCGATCTTCAGGAAGGCATAGAGTGCGCCATCCGGCTTCAGCGTGTGGACGCGATTGGTCGCGATCAGCGCGTCGCAAAGGATATCGCGCGAACGGGCCGCCTTGGCGATGTTGGAGCGGACGAAATCATCGCCTTCATTCAAAGCGGCAACGGCGCCCTTTTGCATGAACTGCGCCACACCGGAGGTCGAGTACTGCACGAGATTTTCGATGACCTGGCCAAGCTCGGCGGGCGCCACGATCCAGCCGACGCGCCAGCCGGTCATCGACCAATTCTTCGAGAAGGAGTTGACGAACATGATCCTGTCGTCGGCTTGCCGGACGTCAAGGAAGGAGGGCGCCCGGCCGCCGGCATAATAATAGAGCGCATAGATCTCGTCGGCCATGATCCAGAGGCCGTGCTCCCTGGCTAGTGCCAGGATATCGCGGAGGTCCTGATGCGTCGCCGTCCAGCCGGTCGGGTTCGACGGCGTGTTGATGAAGAGGCCTTTGGTTTTCGGCGTGATCGCCGCTTTCAAAAGCTCAAGATCGAGCGTCCACTTGCCGTTTTCGAACTGCAGCGGCACGGCGACCGAGCGGGCGCCGGCGATCTCAAGCGCGGCCGCAATATTCGGCCAGGCCGGCGAGAGATAGATCATCTCATCGCCGGGCGAGGTGATCGCCTGCACCGAGAGCTGGATCGCCTGCATGCCCGAACCGGTGACGTAAAAATGCTCCATCGGCAGAGAGACGCCGAAATGTCGCCCATAATAGTCGGAAAGTGCCTGGCGCAACTCCGGTATGCCGCGCTGCCACGTATAGAAGGTTTCGCCGGCATTGAGCGAGGCCATGGTCGCGCGGTTGATGAAATCCGGCGTCGGCAGGTCGCCCTCGCCGACCCAGAGCGGCAGCAGGCCATCACGGCCACGGGCATAGTTCACCACTTCCACAATCCCGCTTTCGGGCGCGGCCAGCGCACGCGGGCTGAGGCTATCCAATATCGACATGCAAAGTCTCCGGTTTTTGCTTTCTTAGAGCAATTCGGCGGGCAAATCCCATGACTTTGACTGAGCGACCAATCGATTTTCGTGATGAATGACCCCCGACCGTTGGTAGGCCGGGGGCAGAAAACAAGGGCGGAAAACGGACCTCAGACGGCGGGACGCCTGGCCAGGAGATCGCGGATTTCAGTGAGCAATTGCACGTCGGCCGGCGGCGGTGCTGCTTCCTCGATCTTCTGTTCCTTGCGCTCGACCTGCTTACGCAGCGTGTTCACGCCCTTGACCATCAGGAAGATGATCCAGGCGAGGATGAGGAAATTGATGAGGACGGTGATGAAATTGCCATAGGCGAAAACCGCGCCTTGGGCGCGAGCGGCAGCGAGTGTCGGCGCATTGACTGCCGAGGAAAGGCCGACGAAGTAGTTCGAGAAGTCGAAGCCGCCGAAAATGGCGCCGACGATCGGCATGATGATATCGTCAACCAGCGACTTGACGATACCGCCAAAGGCGCCACCGATGATCACGCCGACCGCGAGATCCATGACGTTGCCACGGGCGATAAATGCCTTGAATTCATTCAGCATCGAATGTCCCCTTTGCGTTGCCGTTGAATCTATTCAGCAACCATTAGCATCATCTTTAGCTCTGTTCTTCAATAGCGAAATGGCGCGATAGAGACATCGATGCCGCATATCCCAAGGGAATCAGTGGCCGCAGCATTTTCCAAGTGTGATCGCCGGCTTACTTGTTGTCCGGTTGCGGCGTAACGCGGCCTAAACCTGCGGAAGAAACAAGCCCGTCGAGACATCGTCAGGCGTTGGACGCATCGGGCGTTATTTCCGCAGTTTTGCGACTTGCCGCATCTTGTGGCATGACCCGCGAGATCAGGCCATGAATATAGTCGCTGCTCGGCACCTGATCGAAGAGAATGCGGTACATGATCGGTGAGATGACGAAGTCCATCACTTCGGTGAGCGTCGGAAAGGCCTCGCCCTGCTCTTCAGCCCGGGCGACGATCATACGCACTTGCTGCTGCGTATAGCCCGAGCACTTCTCCGCATTCGCCGTGCCGGACACCGCCAGGATATCGCGGATCATCTGCCGGCCGGCGCCGGAGGACATTTCGTCAGCATATTGCTCGGCCCAGGCCTGCAGGTCCATCCTGGCGCTACCGATTTTGAGCGGCTCCGTTTCCGGCTGCAGCCGCGAAGCGGCGACATCTGCCAGCAATTCCTGCAAGTCGCCCCAGCGGCGATAGATCGTCGATGGCGTCACATTGGCGCGCTGCGCAATAAGCGGGATCGTCACATCGGCGCGGTCCATCCCGGCCAACATCTCACGAACCGCCTGATGCACAGCGGCCTGCACCCTTGCGCTGCGCCCGCCGGGGCGCGGGTTTTCCTTTGAATTCATTACCTTATGCCAATCTTCCCTTTATTGCGTCTCTCGCATCACCGGTAGTAGCGCGCCACTAACGCAAATTATTTGCTTTTAGCGATACGGCGCACTACATGTGCTTAACGCAATTTTTTTGCTTTAAGCCAGGATATAGTCGATGACCGCGATCGAATCTACCGACAATTCACTGCTGCCACGTGGCCGCCGCTTGGCGCCACTTTTCCATGCCGCCACCAGCGCCACTTTCTTTGCCGCCTCGTCTGCGCCGACGCCGCTCTATCGAATCTATCAGCAAGTCTTCGCCTTCTCGCCGGTGCTGATCACGGTGATCTTCGCCGTCTATGCCTTCGCGCTCCTCATTTCGCTTCTGATCGTCGGTTCGATCTCCGATCATCTGGGACGACGGCCGGTGATCTTTGCCTCGCTTATCCTCAATATGGTGGCGATGGCGCTGTTTTTAACGGCCGACGGCCCGAATTGGTTGATTGCCGCGCGCATCGTGCAAGGCTTCGCGACGGGTGCCGCGGCAGCCTCGATCGGCGCCGCACTCGTCGATCTCGATCCGGCCAGGGGTTCGGTGACCAACAGCATCGCGCCGCTTATCGGCATGGCGATCGGCGCGTTCGGAACCAGCGCCCTTGTGCAATATGCGCCGGCGCCGACACTTCTCGTCTATGCAATCGTGCTTGCTCTTCTCGTCATACAGGCCGTGCTGATTTGGATAACGCCTGAAACCACCCGGCGTAGACCGGGCCTTATCGCCTCGCTCAGGCCCGAGGTGGCCATACCGCCGCAGGCACGCCGGACATTGCTGGCGCTGACTCCGATCAATGTCGCGGTCTGGGCGCTTGGCGGCTTCTATCTTTCGCTGGTCCCGTCATTGGTCAGCGCCACGACGGGCAGCACCTTGCCCCTCGTCGGCGGTTCGGTCGTCGGCACATTGACTATCAGTGGAGCTGCCTCCGTGTTTTTGCTGCGCAAAAGACCTGCGGCAACCGCGCTGGCCTTCGGCATATCCACCATGACGCTCGGCCTTCTCGCCGTGGTCGCCGGCGTGCATTTGGCGGAGGTGCCGCTCCTCATCGCCGGCACGATGATCGCGGGCACCGGCTTCGGCGCCAATTTCCTCGGGGCCGTGCGCAGCATCATGCCATTGGCCAAGGCCGACGAACGCGCCGGCCTGCTTTCGGCATTCTACATCCAGAGCTATCTGGCCTTCAGCCTGCCCGCCATTTTGGCTGGGTTCCTGTCGAAGGCGGTTGGGTTCACCGCAACGACGGATATCTATGCTGCCTCCATTCTGGTTCTGGTCGTCAGCGGCGTGCTGGCATTGAGGACCGGCCGGGAGAAGGTCACGGTGTCGGCGTGCACCTGAGACTACGGCTTTAACCTAAGCTCCGCCAACCCACTGCCGTCCATGGCGAAGGGGACCGATGCGTGATCGTGAGCGATCTTCCAGACACCGGCTTCCTTTCTGAGGCCGAGCGTCTCGCGGAACCAGAGGTCGACCTTGGTGCCGTCGGTCTTGGTGCCCAGCATGTGCGTCAGGCCGCTCCAGAAAGCGACATCCCCGCCGATCGTCAGCTTCTGGTCTTCGACATCGCCTTCGATCGGCCCCTGCCAGGTATCGAACCAGCTCTGCAGGCCAGGCTGATCCTTGCCCTTGTATTGCAGCGGCGGCGCAAGGGTGAATTCCACGATGTCGTCGGTCAAATGCGACAGGACGCCGGCGACGTTCTTTTCTCCGATCGCCGTCGCCCAAGCGACAAGCATGGCAAAGATGGCGTCGGCTTCTTCGCGGTTTCCGATAATTTCAGCCATCGTTCGTCTCCTCTGTTTGATGGACTGAGCAGAGGACGAATGGAAAGGGCCGCTCCCGACATGAGCGGCCCATTATTTCGCAGAATTGTCCGGCGGACTATCTCATAGAACAGCTCTCTTATGCCGCCGCCTTTACGCGATACGGATCAAACCGTCCATAAAACGTCTCGCCCTTCGCCGCCATATCCTTCAGCAGCGCCGTGGGTTTAAATTGCGGACCGTAAGCTGTTGCTAACGATTCACAAACATCCACGAAGGTTTTGACGCCCATGCCGTCAATGTAGGACAGCGCGCCGCCTGTATAGGGGGCGAAGCCGAAGCCAAGGATGGAGCCGACATCGGCTTCGCGCGGGTCGATGACGATGCCCTCTTCCATGGTGCGGGTGGCCTCCAGCGCGATGGTGACGAGGAAGCGTTGCTTCAGGACGTTAACGTCGATCTCCTCGGCCTTCTTCTGCGGGTACATTTCCTTCAAGCCCGGCCAAAGCGACTTCTTGGCCGGTTTTGGCGGATAGTCGTAAAAGCCCTTGGAATTCTTGCGACCGAAGCGGCCCTCCCCTTCCACCAAACGCGTGACCAACTGCATGTGCCCGGCATTGACAGCCTTGTCGCCAAGATCGGCCACAGCAGCCTTGAGGATCTTCAGCGACAGGTCCAGGGCGACCTCGTCGTTGAGCGCCAGAGGCCCGACCGGCATGCCGGCCATCTTGGCGGCATTCTCGATCATGGCCGGCGGCACGCCTTCGATCAGCATGTCATAGGCTTCCGACATGTAGCGCAGCACGCAGCGATTAACGAAGAAGCCGCGGGTGTCGTTGACGACGATCGGCGTCTTCTTGATGGCGGCGACGTAATCGAGCGCGACGGCAAGAGCGTGGTCGCCCGTTTCCTTGCCGAGGATGACTTCGGTCAGCATCATCTTCTCGACCGGTGAGAAGAAATGGATGCCGATGAAATCGGCGGGTCGTTTGGAATCCTTCGCAAGCCCTGATATAGGCAGGGTCGAGGTATTGGAGGCGAAGACGGCGCCCGCCGGCAGCACGGCTTCAACGGTCTCGATGACGGCTTTCTTGACGTCACGATCCTCGAATACCGCCTCGATGACGAGATCGGCATCCTTCAGATCGGCGTAATCGGCTGACGGCGTAACACGGGCGAGGAGTGCCGCCGCTTCGTCTTGAGTAAGCCTCCCCTTACCGATGGATTCTTTAACCAGGCCTTCCGAAACCGCCTTGCCCTTGCCGGCCGCTTCCATGTCGCGATCGACGAGGGTGACGGCAATGCCGGCGGCTGCCGTGACATAGGCGATCGAGGCGCCCATGAAGCCGGCGCCGACGACGCCGACCTTCTTCAGCTCCGTCTTCGGCTGGCCTGCCGGACGCCGGGCGCCCTTGCCGAGCTCCTGCATGGAGATGAACAGCGAGCGGATCATCGCATAGGCTTCGGTCGTCTGCAGCACCTGCGTGAAATAGCGCTGCTCGATCTTGAGGCCGGTATCGAAAGGCACCTGCAGGCCTTCGTAGACGCATTTGAGGATGGCGAGTGCGGCCGGATAGTTGCCCGATGTCTCGCGGCGAAGGATTGCCGGGGCTGCCGGCCAGAGCTGCGCGGCAGCCGGCGTCCAGATGCCGCCTCCGGGCACCTTGAAGCCCTTTTCATCCCAGGGCGCGATAGGCTTCAGACCGTCCTTGATCATCTGCTTGGCGGCAGCGATCAATTGATCCGGCTCGACCACCTGATGGAGCAGGTTCATCGCCTTGGCCCGTGCCGCCGTCAGCGACTGGCCCGTCGTCATCATCTGCAGGGCGGACTGCGCGTCCGTCAGGCGCGCGATGCGCTGCGTGCCGCCGGCGCCGGGGAAGATGCCAACCTTAACCTCTGGCAACGCCAGCTTGACGCTTTTGGCATTGGAGGCGACGCGGCCATGGCAGGCGAGCGACATCTCCAGCGCACCGCCCATGCAGGTGCCGTTGATGGCGGAGACCCAAGGTTTGCCACAGGTTTCGAGCTTACGGAACAGGCCGGTCATCCGGCCGACGAGATCGAACAGCTTTTGCGCCGCCGTCGCCGGATCCCTCGCCTTCTCATCCTGATAGACGGAGAAGAGCGATTTGATCATCGAGAGATCAGCGCCCCCGGAGAAGGAGGATTTTCCCGAGGTAATGACCACGCCCTTGGTCGCCTTGTCGGCAACGGTCGCATCGATGATGGCGTTCAGTTCCTCCATCACCTCAGCGGTGAAGACGTTCATGGACTTGCCGGGCATGTCCCAGGTGACGAGTGCGATGCCGTCCGCGTCGGTCTCGACGGTGAAATTCGTGTAAGCCATTGGTTTCCTCCCCCTCAGACGCGTTCGACGATCGTGGCAGTGCCCATGCCGGCGCCGATGCAGAGTGTCACCAGCGCCGTGTTGAGATCGCGGCGTTCCAGCTCGTCCAGCACCGTGCCCAGGATCATCGCGCCGGTGGCCCCAAGCGGATGGCCCATGGCGATCGCGCCGCCGTTGACGTTGATCTTGTCATGCTCGATATCGAAAGCCTGCATGTAGCGCAGCACGACGGCGGCAAACGCCTCGTTCAGCTCGAAAAGATCGATATCGGCGAGCGACATGCCGGTTCGCTTCAACAGCTTTTCAGTGACATCGACGGGGCCGGTTAGCATCAGCGCCGGATCGGAGCCGATATTGGCGAAAGCCTTGATGCGGCCGCGCGGCTTCAGCCCCATGCTCTCGCCGCCGGCCTTGGAACCGAGCAGCACGGCGGCGGCGCCATCGACGATGCCGGAGGAATTGCCGGCATGGTGCACATAGTTGATGCGCTCGATTTCCGGATGCGCTTGAATGGCGACGGCTTCGAAACCGCCCATTTCGCCGGGCATCTGGAAGGATGGATTGAGTGAAGCCAGCGCCTGCATATCGGTGCCGGGACGCATATGCTCGTCCCTGTCGAGGATCGTCAGGCCGTTGATATCCTTTACCGGCACGACGGAATTCTTGAAGTAGCCCTTCTCCCAGGCATTGGCCGCGCGCTTCTGGCTTTCGACGGCATAGGCATCGACATCGTCGCGGGAGAAACCGTATTTGGTGGCGATCAGATCGGCCGAGACGCCCTGCGGCATGAAGTAGGCCGGGAAGTTCACCGAGGGGTCCATGAACCAGGCGCCGCCGGACATGCCGAGGCCGACGCGCGACATGCTCTCGACGCCGCCGGCAATGACGATATCGTCAGCCCCTTGCGCGATCTTGGCCGCGCCGAAATTCACGGCATCGAGGCCGGAGGCGCAGAAGCGGGAGATCTGCATGCCGGGCGCCGTGGTCGAATAACCCGCTTCGAAGGCGGCCGCCTTCGGAATGACAGCGCCAGCATCCATCACCGGATCGACGCAGCCCATGATGATATCGTCGACCGTCTTCGTATCGAGACCGTTGCGGTCGCGGATCGCCTCCAACGTCTTGGCGGCAAGGCGGACGGACGGCACTTCATGCAGCGCCCCATCCTTCTTGCCGCGTCCACGCGGCGTGCGCACATGGTCGTAAATGAAAACCTCGGTCATGTCTCATCTCCCTGCGGCGGCAAGCCGCCCTTTTATTCATACCCACCTTCTCCCCGTCGGGGGGAAGGTAAGTCTTGTCAAAATGCTTCCGCCGCCAGTTCCATCATCGTGTCGGCGCCGGTTTCGATGCGGGCCTTGCGCAGCGCCGTTTCCGGCATGATGCGCTCCATGTAGAACCGCGCCGTGACAAGTTTGTTCTTCAAATAGTCCTCGCGCGCACTCTCGCCGCCCGAAAGACCGGCTTGCGCCGCCTTCGCCATCTTCGCCCACATGTAACCGAGGACGACGAGGCCGAAGAGGTGCATGTAATCCGTGGAGCCGGCGCCGGCATTGTCGGGCTTCGCCATGGCGTTCTGCATGAACCACATGGTCGCGGCCTGGACGTCGTTCAAGCCCTTCTTCAGATGCTTGGTGAAGAAGGCCATCTGCTCGTCGTTGCGGTTCTCCTCGCAGAAATCGCCGATCTCCTTGAACAGCGCCATGACGGCACGACCGCCGTTCAGAGCCAATTTACGCCCGACGAGATCGAGCGCCTGGATGCCGTTGGCGCCTTCGTAGATCATGGTGATGCGGGCATCGCGGACATACTGGCTCATGCCATGCTCTTCGATATAGCCGTGACCGCCGAAGATCTGCTGCGCCATGACGGCGTGCTCGAAGCCCTTGTCGGTCATGACACCCTTGAGGATCGGCGTCGCCAGACCAAGGATATCATCGGCCGCCTGGCGTTCCTTCTCGTCCGGGGAGCGATGAGCGATATCGGATTTCAGTGCCGTCCACAGCAGGAAGGCGCGGCCGGCCTCGTTGAAGGCGCGGATCGTCATCAGCGAGCGGCGGATGTCGGGATGGACGATGATCGGGTCGGCCTTTTTGTCCGGCGCCTTCGGACCGGAAAGCGAGCGGCCCTGGATGCGCTCACGGGCATAAGCGACGGCATTCTGGTAGGCGATTTCGGCAATCGACAGCCCCTGCAGGCCGACGCCGAGGCGCGCCTCGTTCATCATCACGAACATGGCGTTGAGGCCCTTGTTCTCGGCGCCGATCAAGAAGCCGGTGGCCTCGTCATAGTTCATGACGCAGGTGGCGTTGCCGTGAATGCCCATCTTGTGCTCGATCGCCCCGCAGGAGACCGCGTTGCGCGAGCCCAGCGAACCATCCGACCCGACCATGAATTTCGGCACGATGAACAGCGAGATGCCCTTGGTGCCCTCCGGCGCGCCCTCGATACGGGCGAGCACCATATGCACGATATTGTCCGTCATGTCGTGTTCGCCGGCGGAGATGAAGATTTTCTGGCCGGAAATTTTATAGCTGCCGTCAGCCTGAGGAACCGCCTTGGTGCGCAGCAGGCCGAGATCGGTGCCGCAATGCGGTTCGGTGAGGTTCATGGTGCCGGACCAGGTGCCCGCGACCATCTTCGGCAGATAGGTCTGCTTCTGCTCCTCGGAGCCATGCACGAGAATGGCGGCGATCGCGCCCTGCGTCAGGCCCGGATACATCATCAGCGACATATTGGCGGCGGAGGTATATTCGCCGACAGCGCAATGCAGCGTGTAGGGTAGCCCCTGCCCTCCGAATTCCTCCGGCACCGCCAGGCCCAGCCAACCGCCTTCGTAGTAGGCGCGGTAGGCCTCCTTGAAGCCTTGCGGGGTCGATACCGTGCCGTCGCCGTGACGCACGCAGCCTTCCTGATCGCCGGAATAATTCAGCGGAAAAAGCACTTCTTCCGCCATCTTGGCCGCCTCGCCGACGATCGCCTCGATCATGTCGGGACTGGCCTCGGCGAAACCCGGCAGATTGTTATAGCGTTCCAGCCCGAGCACATCGTTCAGGACGAAAAGCGTATCGTTCACCGGGGCCTTATAGACTGGCATCTTTCGAATTCCTCCAATTCGCCGCCGGACTCGCATTCCGGCCTCTGATCTAGCCTTACAAAATATTGACGTTTGCGTAAACGTCAAATTTGCGCGACAAGGCGAATTTTTAGGTAGGGTAACGGACTAAGCCGGCGATCAGGCGAGAGTTTGTTTAAGAGCCCGGCGGCTGAACATGGCATTCAGCGTTGTGCGCAGAGGGCGTTCGATGAGGTAGTAGCTTGCCACACCGCAGGCGATACCCATCATGAGCAGAGAAACGGAAGGGAGCAGATGCAAGCCCGTCAGCTTGAAAAAAGGCTCCTGCCACAGGTAGATCGAGAAGGAGCATTGCCCGAAAAAGCGGAGCACATCGCCCTCAAAACTCCTGCGGAACCATGGCGCGGAATATTCGATCCCGATAACCGCCATCGCCAACAGGATCGTCTTGACGCCGAAAAAGACCGTAGCATCCAGACCAAATATCCGCGCCAAGATCGCGCTCGCCAAAGCGCATGGCGCGATCCATGTCCAACTATCCCGATGCAGTCTCGGTCTGAGAATAAGGTAGAAGGCTGCGGAGATGAAAATCCCTGCCATGGAAACATCGGTACGCAACATCACCAGACCCGGGTCTCCCTCCGTCGTATGGAGCCGAACCACACCGTTGACCAAGGCCATTAATCCGGCCGCGAGAATGAGGCCCGAGGTGATGGATTTGCTCCGCGAGCGAGTGGCGAAAGCGATCAGGCCCAGGAGGATGTAGCTGTGCTCCTCGACGCACAGGGACCAGATATGATCCAGCAGGGAAAGGGGGAGCCCATAAATGGTGGCATAGTTCAAGGTGAAGGTCAGCGCAAAAGCGGCGACTTTCAGGCCAAATTCACCGATGGTACCGTGAAACGCCAGGCCGGTGATCAATACGAAAACAACCAATGTCGGATAAACGCGCGCAAACCGTCTGGCGAAGAACATCGGAAGCGGCATCTGTTTGACAAACAGAATGTCCGCCATCAATCGCCCCGACAGCACGAAGAACAGATCGACGCCGAAAGTGCTGAAGCCGGGCATATATACGTCGGCTCCGAAATGGCCCATCAACACCATGATGACCGCCAGCCCGCGCCATCCATCCAGGGCCGGGATGTAATGTGCCGGATCCGATTCACGGGCAATGGATGGCGGCACGCGTTCGGCTCCCAGGGAAATTCAAGTCATTCCACGGTCTCACAACTCAATTGAGAAAAGTATAACACCCCTCAATTTTAAGGATTTGCGCCGCGGCCACCGAGCCACGACAACGCCAAGGAATGATTGACGCTCAATGCGCCCATCTCGCTCGCGACAGCGTTGTCTAGTTCATAAGAACATGAGCATATTCAATAACAAGACCAAAATAAAAGGTTAAGATTTCGGCAAAACTTAACGGGTTGTTTACTACGTTTCGTGAATTGTGCGGGATGAGCAGCGATGCTTCGCGTTTCTTTCATCTTTTGCTTGATGGAGCGCCGTTTCGCGGTTCAGCCTGAGGAAAGCCTAATAAACTATTTCTTTCCGAACGGTGGGATGCGGTCTGCGCGCGAACCCGCGAAGCTGCCTTTCCACAAGCAAGATGGCCTTTGAGTGGTCCATATGTCGAAGCGAGCAAGAAGATGAGCGGATCGCGATCAAATCCTACCGGCACGGGCGACTGGACGTCGCTGGATGCGTTGAGCCGCACCATCGAGGGGCTGGAAGCGCGCATCGAAGGCCTGATGGGCACGGCTGCAGCCCGGGACACGCACCAGCGTGTGGCAAACGGTTATGCCGCGGCACCTGAGCGGGCGCCAATGCCGGAACGCGCTTCCCTTTCGGACCGCACACCACGCACTGAGCGCGAAGCCTATGCCCCGCGCCCGTATGAACGTCCGCTTCGCACCGAACGTGCGGAAACCGATCTACGGTCCGACCCGCTTGCCGAAATCCGCCAGCGCCAACGTGCGCTCGAGGCAAGCCGCGAGCGCCTGCACACACGCCGCGAGGAAGCTCCAATTGCCGAACGGCCGCTGCTTGGCGCGCGTGTTGGCGAAAATCCGGCTTCACGGCAACCTCTGCCTTCGGCGCTGCGCTCCTCCCCCGAAAGCTCCGTCGATATCGCCCAGGCGCTGGTCAATCTGCGGCAGGACCTCAAGCGGGATATTGCCGAGAGCGTTACTCGCGAAGTCAGCGCATTGCGCGCTGAAATCCGTGATATCCGCAACAATGCCGAGGACAAGCATTTCGCCGCCGATGTGCGCGAGGACATGGCGCGGCTTGCCGACAGCATCAGCCAGCTCGCCGGTCATCCCGGCCAGCCGGAAACGGCCGGCCTGAAGGCAGAGTTCGAAGAACTGCGCTCGCTGATGGACGGGCTCGCCCGCGAGGATTCGCTGCACCACGTCGAACGCCAGGTCCAGGCGATCGACACGACCGGTCTTCAGGACGAGCTAGTATCGCTCGCCTACCGCCTGGACGATATCAAGCAGCATCTGGGCAGCATGAGCGACAGCCCCGCCGTACACGCGTTGGAAAACAAGCTGCTGTCGATCGCCACCGCCGTTGAAAGCTTTGGCGGCATGATACAGCCGCAGGATCAAGCGATGCAGCGGCTCGAAGGCCGCATCAGCGGCCTCGCCGATCAGCTCGACATGATGAGCCGCGACGCCGCGCGGCGCCAACCGACGGACGATCTTTCCGGACGCCTCGAGGCGTTGGCGATGCGCATCGATGAATTTGGCAATGCCAAGGCGGCCGCCCGGCTGGAAGAGCGCCTGGATCAGCTCTCCTACCTCATGGAGCGCTCGCAGAAGTCGGCGCCGCAACCGGAACTGATCAACCACCTCGCCGATATCTCCCGCAAGATCGATGGGCTGGAACAAGGCTCGGTCGACCATGCACTGGCCGAACGGCTGGATTATTTGGCCCGGCGCATCGACGAAATCGACTTCCATCCGCCGCATCCGGCCGCAAACCTCGACGATGGTGCCGTCCGCCGGCTGGAAGGCCGTCTCTCCGATATCGCCATGCGGCTGGAGGCGAGCACGGCGGCACCGCCGACCGATACGCAGGCGCTGCGCAATCTCGAAGAGCAGATCGCCCATCTGTCGACGCTGCTGACGAACGAGCCGCGGGCCGTCGCCGACCATATCCCCGCCGATCTCGACCGCCGCATGAGCGCGATCGAAGATTATATGGCGACCAATGACGAGTACATCATCGAGGCTGCCCGCCATGCGGCGGAAGCCGTCGTTGAGGCCTACTCGCGTGAAGGCATGCTGGGCCATGGCGTACCGTCCGCCGACATGTCGGCGATGACCGCGCTTGCCGAAGACCTTCGCCATCTCGAAGACCTTAGCCGCAGCAGCGACGAGCGCACCCACCGCACCTTCGAGGCGCTGCACGACACGTTGCTGCAGATCGCCGACCGGCTGGACCATATGGAACATCGCCAGCCGGCGTCTGCCATGCCCGCCGCAAATTTCGAGAGCGACGTTTTTGCCCCTTCCGAGACGTCGGCCGTGAAGCCACCTTTGGCAGCACCGCAGAAGGCCGGGCCGGTCATCCGTACCGTCGCGCCTGCCGAAACCGCAGCATCGCCGGAAGCCGTCGTCGCGCAGGCGGTCGATGCCGTCACCAAGGCGGAGATCAAGGCCGCGGCGAAGAAGGATGCGGGAAAAACCAGCCTGCTCGCCAGCCTCGGCAGACGTTTCTTCATGCCCGAGAAGGCCGAACCCATCTTCCTGCCCGACCGGCCCGTCATCGAGCAGGCGCCGTCGATCGATCCGGTCGACATGATGCCCGCCGAGGAGGAGAATGAACTGCTCGAACCGGGCTCGGGCGCGCCCGATATCAAGAAGATCCTGGAGCGCGTGCGTGCGAGCCAGAATGCCGCGCGCAATGGCACTGTCAAACAGCCGAGCGAAAACGAGCGCGCCGACTATATCGCCGCCGCTCGCCGCGCCGCGCAAGCGGCCGCGATGGAAGTGGACCAGACGCAGCGCTCGGCTCCCACCCCCAAGAGCGGCGAGAAGAAACGCGGCGCGTTCTCGCGCTTCCGCCGGCCGATCCTGCTCGCGGTCGGTGCGGCCCTGCTCGCCATTATGGCCTTCCCGCTCGTCAACACGCTGACGCGCGGCCAGAAGGCGCCACCACCGGCCGAAGTCTCGGTACTGACCTCGGCTGCCGAAAGTGCGACGACAAGCGGCGCTTCCGCCAATGCAGCTCAGATGCCGACACCGGCGGCTCAGGCGGCAACGAACACGCCCCCGACCCAGGTACTGGCGACACAGGCTTCGGTCGCCGATGCCGGAGGAGCCGCGCAATCCTCCGCAACGCCGGCAAATCCGGTCGTCGCGCCGACGAACGATCATCTGACGGCCGCAGCACCGCTCGACGGCAACTCCACCAGCGAAACCCTGACGCCGGCCAGCAGCGCCGCACCGGCTCAGCAAACCGCAGCCTTCGTTCCCGCCAACACCACGGCAATCCCGGCACCTACCGCGACTGAGGCGTCCGCACCGGCCACCGCGATCACCGTGCCTGACGGCATCCAGCCGCCGACCCTCGTTTCCGCCGCCAAATCCGGCGACCCCGTCGCTCTGTTCGAAATCGGCGCGCGCTACACGGATGGCCGCGGCGTGGCAACCGACCTCAAGCAGGCGGCAAGCTGGTATCAGCTTTCCGCCGACAAGGGTTTCGCGCCGGCGCAATACCGGCTCGCCAGCATGTACGAGAAGGGCAATGGCCTCGAGCGCGATCTCGCCAAAGCCAAGCAATATTACGAGCAGGCCGCCGATCAGGGTAATGCCAGCGCTATGCACAACCTTGCCGTCCTCTACGCCTCGGGTGCGGCCGGTCCACAGGATTATCCGACGGCGGCGAACTGGTTCATCAAGGCGGCCAATCTCGGCGTATCCGACAGCCAGTTCAACCTCGCCATCCTCTATGCGCGCGGCAATGGCGTGAAGCAGGACCTGCAGGAATCCTACAAATGGTTCGCAATCGCCGCCAAGGGTGGCGACAAGGACGCAGCGCAGAAGCGCGACGAAGTGGCGAACGCCATGAAGCAGGACGAGCTTGAAAGCGCCCGCGC
This sequence comes from Rhizobium sp. LEGMi-198b, assembly GCF_054114205.1. Classification (NCBI taxonomy): domain Bacteria; kingdom Pseudomonadati; phylum Pseudomonadota; class Alphaproteobacteria; order Hyphomicrobiales; family Rhizobiaceae; genus Rhizobium; species Rhizobium sp. LEGMi-198b. The sequence continues at coordinate 921,660 of NZ_JBSYVH010000001.1, forward strand.
CAAGGTCGATCTCTGGAAGGCGCAACCGCTCGACGCCAAGGCGAACGGCACGACCATCCCCGAGGAATGGACGACCGGCAAAGGTGTCAACACCGCCTCGATCGACATGAAGAAGGCGATCCGCAACATCCAGGCGATCCTCAACAACAACGGCTTCGATGCCGGCACGCCGGATGGCAATATGGGCGGCAAGACCGTCGCCGCGCTGAAGAGCTTCCAGAAATCGGTCGGCCTGCCGCAGGACGGCCGGGTGACAGATCAGGTCGTCAAGGAACTTCTGGCCCGCAACAAATAAGAAGGCTTCATTTCCGATCGAGATTGAGCCTTCGAACACGCTGACGCCGCGATGCGCGATCTCGAGCCACGTCTTTCAGGCGAAGGCCCGTTTTGCCTTGATGCTGTTCCCCTTGCGGCTGCCGATTGCGTGATCAAGTCATCGGCACATTTGCGAAATTCGGTAGCAAAATGCCACCGACCCACAAGGGCCGATCGCTTGGCGCCAGTAGCGGCTTTGCCCCGATCTAATACTGTCGTCGCCCTCCTTCGACATCGTGCAGCAACGCTGGCGGACGGTTCGCTGCAGGTCAGCGTCCAAGGCTGCCAGCGGCGGCGATGATCTCCGCCGCGGTCGGGAAGATGGAGAGGCTGTTCGGTCCGTCGAGCGCTTCGATTTGTGCCCAGCCGATGGTGCCGTTCGCATCAACCAGGAAGTGCCCGACGAGCTGGGTAGCGTGGCTCTCGAATATTGCATTATCGGCTTCATCAAGCTCGAAGCGGTCCTTGGCGTTGAGTACCGTGTTGGCTTCCATCGGGTGTAGCGGTTCTGGCAGCTCGCCTGTTGAGTTGATGCGTGCCGCTTGGAATTGTGCCATCGTTACGCGATATGGCCATTCGGGCTGCTCGCTGCTCCCATCGGGCAAGAACTCGGCATGCGGCACGCCGTAGGCGCGATGTGAGCGGCAGTCCGGGTCGCATAGAAGCATTACCGGCGTCGGCCGGTGGCGGAAATATAGCCGGGCGCGTTCCACCGGCGTGTTGATAACGGCCACGGTCTCCACCCCGGCGGCGCGCAGGGTTGGCTGCACGCTGGCGAGCTGTTCTACCTGACGCCGGCAGAACGGGCAGTGCAGCCCGCGAAAGAAGCCGATCAAGAACGGGCGACCGCGCAAGTCGGCGAGAGAGACCGTTCCCTCGAAGTTGGCCGAAGCTAGCGCGAACGCGGGCGCGGAATCTCCAGGCTGCAGCAGGCGCTTCTGGTCTCCCATGGAATAATTCCTTTTTCGTATTGTCCAGGTGAACGACCGAAATTCAACTGTATCACTTGTCGCAAGAAGGCCAAGCGCTCGATGTTTGAGACTACTGAGAGAGCGGTTCGACATGCCTTTCGCCGCTCCGACCGATGTTAAAGCTGCCCCCTGCTTCTTGCCTTCCTGGCCGGTAGAAAGTCCAACACTCCGCAAGAGGCAAAATCGAATGCGCCCGTGAGCGGTTATCAAATATTCCTGCCGACCTCATCGAAGGTTAAGCGAGCCTTATCAACATCGTCTTGATGCCCGAGCATCCACTCATAGAGTGCGTGGAACGGGGGCTGCAGCGATCGGCCAAGCGGCGTTATGTCGTACTCCACCGCGACCGGGGATACCGGAATGACCTTGCGCGTAATCAGGCCGTTGCGCTCAAGTCTGCGCAGGCTTTGCGTGAGGGCCTTTTGTGACACACCCTCGATTTGCCTCTTAAGCGCATTGAAGCGCATGGGGTTCGCTTCCAAGAGGCTCAGCACCATCATCGACCACTTGTCCGCAATCTCATCGAACAACTGACGAGCGCGGCAGTCGGCGTGAAAAATCTGGCATCGGGCCATCGGCAGTTTCCTTCAGTATACCTAGGAGAAACAAGGTGCGTTCTTGACGCTAGGTCTACAATATATACCTAGAGGCAGCAATGGCGCGGCACCGGCCGTCCATCGTCGGATTATTAAAACCGAGAAAGAGAGAGACATGCCAAACGTATTCATCCTCAACGGCCACCAAAAATATCCCTTCTCGGAGGGGGCGCTTAACAATGCTCTCACAGAGCGCGCTGAAAGCTTTTTCAAGCGTCAAGGGTTCGAGGTGAGAAAGACCATCACGGAAAATCCATACGACGTCCCGCGGGAAATCGAAAAGTTCAAGTGGGCCGACTATGTTTTCGTCCAAACCCCCTTGAACTGGATGGGTGTGCCTTGGTCCTTCAAGCGCTACATCGACGATGTCTGGACACTCGGCATGATGGGAGAGCTCTCCGACCACGATGGCCGTTCGAGCGCGGAACCGAAAAAGAACTACGGTCTCGGGGGCAAGATGAACGGCCACTACATGCTGTCTTTCACCGCAAACGCACCGAAGGAAGCGTTTAACAATCCGGAAGAAAAATTTCTCGACGGGCTCAGCGAAGACGACCTGCTGCTCCCGATGCATCTAAACTTTAAATGGAATGGCTATAAGCCGCTCCCGACCTTCATGGCCTACGACGTGATGAAAAACCCAGATGTCGAAAACGACTTCCTGCGGTTCGACGAACACCTGTCGACGCACTTCGGCTAGTGCTTACTCTCGGCGGAAAGGTCGACGCATTGGGATCCTCTGCGGATGGGAATTGGTTCGGGCCCGTACGTTTGATCGCCCCCACCAACGGCAAGCGCCGGCTTTGCCTAGCTGTGAAAATCGTCACACAATCGCGGAAAATGCCGCGTTAGAGTGAAATGAACAATGCGATAGCTGAATGACGCCATGGTTTTTCCTAAGGCTCTGGCAATCATTTCAGATTAGAATCGTCTGTTTAAAGGGGAAATTGTTCACAGCTATCCGGTCCTTTGTGCTCGGATAGCTGCAACTGGGATCAGACCGTGACGATCTATCTGCCGATCGCAGAACTGTCGGTGAATATCTTTATTATTCTCGGCATGGGCGCCGCCGTTGGGTTTCTCTCCGGCATGTTTGGTGTCGGCGGCGGCTTTCTGATCACGCCGCTTCTGATCTTCTACAACATTCCGCCCGTCGTCGCCGTCGCCACCGGCGCCAACCAGGTCGTCGCCTCGTCGATCTCGGGCGCCATCACGCATTTTCGCCGCGGCTCGCTGGATATGAAGCTCGGCACGGTGCTGTTGATCGGCGGCCTTACCGGCGCCACTGTCGGCATCTGGATCTTTTCGCTGCTCCGGCGCATCGGCCAGCTCGATCTCTTCATCTCGTTGCTTTACGTCGTCTTTCTCGGCACGATCGGCGGGTTGATGCTGTGGGAGAGCCTGAACGCGATGCGTCGTGCCGCCCGCAACGAGCCTGCGATGCCCCGCAGGCCCGGCCATCATAGCTGGGTGCACCGCCTGCCGCTGAAGATGCGCTTCAAGAAGTCGAAGATCTATCTGAGCGTCATCCCCGTGATCGGCCTCGGTTTCGGCATCGGCATCCTGACCTCGGTCATGGGCGTCGGCGGCGGCTTCATCATGGTGCCGGCGATGATCTATCTGCTGCGCATCCCGACCAATGTCGTGGTCGGCACCTCACTGTTCCAGATCATCTTCGTCACCGCCTACACGACCGTCGTGCAGGCCGCGACCAATTATTCCGTCGATATCGTGCTGGCCTTCCTGCTGATGGTGGCGGGCGTCGTCGGTGCGCAATACGGCGTGCGCGTCGGCCAGAAGCTGCGCGGCGAACAATTGCGCGCCTTGCTCGGCCTCCTCGTGCTTGCCGTCGGCCTTCGCCTGGCGATTGCTCTGGTGGTCACGCCGGCCGATATCTATTCCGTCGTGCTCGAAGGAGCGGGCCGATGAGACGTTTCGGCCCGATGTTCGCAGCCGCTCTCCTGCTTGCGCCATTGAGTGCAAAGGCGCAGGTGCTGCTGGACCAGCCGACGACCTCCACGACCGCGCGCGAGACGATGGAGATCGGCACTTCGACCAGCGAAATCGCCATCACCTCCGATTTCACCGGTGCCGACCTGACGATCTTCGGCGCGCTTTCCAACACCGACCAATTGCTGCTGGCGATCGGCCAATACGACATTGTCGTCGTGCTGGAGGGACCGCGCGAAAACGCCACGGTGCGCAAGAAGGAACGTGTCTTCGGCATCTGGGTCAATACCCGGTCGATGACCTTCGAGCATGTGCCGCAGGCCTATTCGCTGTCGAGCACGCGCGCCGTCGACAACATCACCGCGCCGCTCGAACTGAACGACCGCGGCATCGGCGTGGATCATATTCAGCTAACTCCAGTCGGTTTCGTCGGCAGCGGCGCGGATGTGCCGGAATTCCGCCAGGCCTTCCGGCGGCTGCAGGAGATCGGCGGCCTCTACGAAAGCGACCCGGCCGGCGTGCGCTTCGTCAGCTCCAGCCTGTTCAGGGCAACGCTGAGGTTGCCCGCGGACGTGCCGAACGGCGTGCATACCGTGCGCGCCTATCTCTTCAAGAGCGGCAAATTCCTGACCGATAAATCCCTGCCGCTGCGCGTTATCAAGACCGGCATCGAGCAAACAATCACCGATGCCGCCCATGAACGCCCCATCGCCTATGGCGCGTTTTCGGTGCTGCTGGCGCTGATTACGGGATGGACAGCGAGCTTCGTGTTCCGGAAGAGCTGATCAGGCGCTCCTCTTCCGCTCCACCACCTCCAGATAGGCTTCCGTCAGCCGGCCGAGCACCGACGGCGTTCCCGGCGGCAACACCTTGCCCAGGTGCTTTGCCCGCAGCTCGTCCATGAAATCCTCCCAGAGCTTCGGCCCGCCATCTTCCAGCAGTTCCGCGCGGATCGACAGTTCTTCCGAGACTGGCAGATGCTTGCGGCCCCAAGCCCCCATGTGGGCAAAGAGCGGCACGAGGTCGATCGCCATTTCGGTGAGGCTGTAGACGGCCTTCTGCTTGTGGGTCGGATCGTCGTCTCGGGTCAAAAGCCCACGCTCGACCAGCCGCTTCAATCGGTCCGCGAGGATGTTGGAGGCAATCCCCTCCTCCGAGTTCTGCAGCAGCTCGCGGAAATGCCGGCGATTGCCGAACATGATGTCCCTGATGATAATCAGACTCCAGCGATCACCCAGGATTTCCAGGGTGAGATTGATCGGGCAGCCGGAGCGATTGAGCGCGTCCATAAGGTTCTCCAAAAACTGCTTGCACTTTGCCACCAGTCGCGCTAATTTTCAACCGCTTGCTTTTAGCAACCAGTTTTGATTATGATACGGTTATCACCAAGGAGGAGACCGATGAGAAAGCTTGTTGTCTGGAATCTCATGACGCTTGACGGTTATTTCGAGGGAACGAAACCCTGGGACCTCGACTTCCATATGCTCGCCTGGGGCGACGAGTTGGAAAACTACGCGAAAGAGCTTGGCCAGGAAGGCGATCTGCTGATCTTCGGCCGCAAAACCTATGAAGGCATGGCCGCCTATTGGACGAGTGCGACGGAGACACCCGATATCGCCGCCTATATGAATGGCATCGCCAAGATCGCCGCCTCGCGGACGATGGACACGGCGGAGTGGAACAATACCCGCGTCGTTCGCGACATCGTCGCTGAAGTCAGGAAACTGAAGGAAGAGCCGGGCAAAACGATGTTCGTCTTCGGCAGCGCCGAAGTGACGGATACGCTTCTGAAAGCAGGACTGGTGAACGAAATCCGCATCTGCCTCGTCCCCGTTGTTCTCGGCCGCGGCAACCCGCATTTCAAGCCGGCGGCGGAACAGATTCCGATGAAGCTGCTCGAATCCACGCCGCTGAAGACCGGCGCGGTGATCCTGCGCTACGAGCCCGCGAAAGTGGCTTAGGCAGAGAGATTGCCGAAGCGTACCGAATAGATGCGGTCGCGGCCGAGCACATGGGCAATGAGGCTTTCCCGGTCAAACAGTCCGGTCATGGCCTTATGGCGCAGGTCCAGGCCTCCGGTCATGATGCCGAAGGCAGGCATCAGCAGGCGGGCGCCGTCGGTGGCGAAACACGGGCGGCGAACGGATCTGTCGCGACGGCGGACGGTAGCGGACGGATGCAGATGGCCGGCGATCTCGCCGGCCTGCTGGCCGCCCCTCGGTTCATGGCGGAAGGTCAATCCACCATAATGCATCTCATCGACGGAGCTACCGGGCAGATCGACCGTGCCATCCGGATCGTGATTGCCGTTGATCCATATCCATTCGCGGCCACGCGCCATATTGATGATCAGGCTGCGGAATTCTTCCGGCAGGTGTGCCGAGCCGACGCGGTCATGGAAATTGTCGCCGAGCGAGACGACGAGCTTTGGATCGTAGCGGGAAATGACGGCGGCAAGCACGGTCAGCGTCGCCAGCGTATCGTAAGGCGGCAACAGCATGCCGCGCCGCGCGAAGGCTGCTCCCTTTTCCAGATGCAGATCGGAAACAACGAGGATGCCGGCATCCGGCAGATAAAGAGCCCCGAGCGGATCGCAGACGGCGGCAACACCATGAACGGCGGTCTCGACGCCCGAGGCAGGCGTCAATCCGTTCCTGACTTGGCCGTTCATCTCTCGCGCAAGCGCCAGGCGGTTCATCAACTTGGTCTGCCTTCGTTGTTTGGCATGTTTTATTCCATGGCCTCGCGGATCAGATCGTCAGCCGCTTCCGCCAACACCACATCATGCGCCTCGCCCGGCACCGGCACCTTGCCGATTTCCAGCATCACCGGCACGGCGAGCGGCGAGATATGGTCCAGCGCCCGATGGGTGATGTGGCCCTTGATTCGCTTCAGCATATCCCCAAGACGGCCAATTTCCAAAAGTCCCGTGGCAGCGTCCTGCCTTGTCGCCTGCATCAGAATATGATCGGGCTCGTGGCTGCGCAGCACGTCATAGATCAGATCGGCCGATACCGTCATCTGCCGGCCGGTCTTTTCCTTGCCGGGGTGGCGGCGCTCGATCAAGCCGGCGATGATGGCGCAATTGCGGAAGGTGCGTTTCAGCAGGAAGGATTCATCGAGCCAGGCTTCTAGATCGTCGCCGAGCATGTCTTCATCGAAGAGATCGGAAAGGCTGAGATGGCCATTGGCGATCATCAGCCCCATGTCCTCCAGCGCCCAAATGCCGAGCGAATAATCCGTGGCGATGAAGCCCATCGGCTTTGCGCCGGCCCGCTCCAGCCGCCGCGTCAACAACATGCCGAGCGTCTGGTGCGCCAGCCGCCCTTCGAAGGGATAGGCGACCATGTAGGCGCGGCTGCCGCGCGGAAAGGTCTCGATCAGAAACTCGTCGCGCTTCGGCAGCAGCGACCTGTCCTTCTGCAGCTCCAGCCAGTCGCGCACCTGATCCGGCAAACGATGCCGGCGATCGGGATCGTCGAGCATCATGCGCACCTGATCGGCAAGGTAGGTCGACAGCGGAAACTTGCCGCCGGCATAGGATGGGATTTTCGGGTCCATGGAGAAGGTTTGCGAGGCCAGGCATTCATTCTCGCGGATACCCTCGAAACGCAGCACCTTGCCGGAGAAGAGGAAGGTATCGCCGGGCGAAAGCTGTTCGAGAAAATACTCCTCGACCTTGCCCAGCGGCGCGCCGCCGCGGCCGAGCGACCCCAGCGCATTGCGCTTCACCAGCCGAATGTTCAGCATTGCCTCTTCTACGATGGTGCCGAGGTTCAGACGATATTGCTGTGCCACCTGCGGATTGGAGACACGCCAGCGGCCCTCCGGTGTCTTGCGGATGCGGGCGTAGCGTTCGTAGGTTCGGAGCGCATAACCGCCGGTGGCGACGAAATCGACGATACGCTCGAACGTCTCCCAGGATAGGTCTGCATAGGGCGAAGCGCTGCGGATCTCGTCATAGAGCTCCAGCATGTCGAAGGGTTCGGCGCAGGCCATTCCGAGGATATGCTGAGCAAGGACGTCGAGCGCGCCGGCGCCGACCGGCGGCGTATCCTGCGCGCCGACATAATTGGCGTCGAGCGCCGCCTGGCATTCCATCACCTCGAAACGATTGGCCGGCACGAGGATCGCCTTCGACGGTTCGTCCATGCGGTGGTTGGCACGGCCGATGCGCTGGGCAAGGCGGGAAGCGCCTTTTGGCGCGCCGACATGGATGACGAGATCGACATCGCCCCAGTCGATGCCGAGATCGAGCGTTGAGGTGGCGACGACCGCGCGCAGCTTGTTGGCCGCCATGGCGGCTTCGACCCTCCGGCGCTGTCCGACATCGAGCGAACCATGATGCAGCGCGATCGGCAGATTGTCGTCATTGGCCGACCATAGCTCCTGAAACAGCATTTCCGCTTGCGAACGCGTGTTGACGAAGAGAAGCGTCGTCCGATGCTCTTTCAGCTCGCGATAGATATCGGGAATGGCGTATTTGGCGGAATGGCCGGACCACGGGATATGTTCATCGGTCTTAAGGATCGAAATGTCGGGCTTGGCGCCGCCGTCGACCATCACCAGGCCGGCGTGCCGTTCCATCCCCTCCTCTTGCGCCACCAGCCATTTTTGCAGGTCCATCGGCTCGGCAACCGTCGCTGACAAGCCGATGGTTTGCAGATCGGGCGCAAGCTTGCGGAGGCGCGCAAGACCGAGCGAGAGCATATGGCCGCGCTTCGACGTCACAAGGGAATGCAATTCGTCGAGGACGATGTATTTCAAATCCTTGAAGAAGCGTTCGGCTTCATGATTGGCGAGGAGCAACGCCATTTGCTCCGGCGTCGTCAGCAGAATGTCCGGCGGGTTGAGCTTCTGACGTTGCCGCTTGCCGCTGGGCGTATCGCCAGTGCGGTTTTCGACGGAAACCGGCAGGCCCATTTCCGTGACCGGTTTCATCAGATTGCGCTCGATATCGACAGCCAGCGCCTTCAGCGGCGAGATGTAGAGGGTGTGGATGCCGGTGAAGGCGGAGCCGGGCGGGATCTTGCCGCGCCTAGTCAGATCGGTGAGCGAAGGAAGAAACCCCGCCAACGTCTTGCCGGCTCCGGTCGGCGCGATCAGCAACGTGCTCTCCCCGGCTTCGGCGCGGGCCAACAATTCAAGCTGATGGGCACGCGGCTGCCATCCCTTTTCCGTAAACCAGCGGATGAAGGGGGCAGGAAGGGCAAGGCGGCGCTCGGAATCGATCTGGTCCACGGGGCAAATGTAGTCGAATTGCGGAGGATAGGAAGCAGGGGGGTGGTTGGGGGCGCTTTGTGTCATGGGTCTAACCCACACTCCGTCATTTTCACCTCCTCCCTTGACTCTTCACATAATCACGGATAAAAAATATCCATGATATAAAAAGGACGTACCGATGAAACTCGGCGAAGGCGTTGAGCAGGCCATACACAGCGTCGCGATGCTGGCGGGACTGTCTGAGGGCAGCGTGCTCTCGGCGGCGGCGATTGCCGAGTTTCATGGGGTGTCGGTGAGTTATCTCTTGAAGCATCTGCAGGCGCTCTCCGGCGCCGGCATTCTTGACACCGTGCCCGGGCCCAAGGGTGGCTATCGGCTGGCGCGTTTGCCGGCCAAAATCACCCTGCTCGATATCGTACTCGCCGTCGAAGGGCCGGCGCCTGCCTTTCGCTGTGCCGAAATCCGCCAGCGCGGGCCTAACCCGCTGTCTGGAAAATACTTCGCAAAGCCGTGCGGCATCAGCGCGGCGATGCTGGCAGCCGAGCGGGTGTACCGCGCCGAGCTCGCCAAGACCACCATTGCCGATATCCTCGCCGATGTCGCGGAGACCGACGATGGTGCCATCGCGGCAAGGGGCTGCGCCTTCCTTGCCGTCAATGAACGCAGAACCATCCGATAGATCCAGAACCCAAGGAGAAAACCATGCAACCGCGTTTCAACTTCGGCAAAGCCTCGCCCGAATCCTACAAAGCTGTCGTTGCGCTGGAAAATTTCGTCCAGACCTGCGGCCTCGAGCGCCGCTTCATCCACCTGATCAAGCTCCGCGCCTCGCAGATCAACGGCTGCGCCTATTGCGTCGACATGCATGTGAAGGAAGCCCGGCACGACGGCCTCAGCGAACAGTGGATCAACCTGATGTGCGTCTGGTGGGAATCGCCCGTTTACGACGACCGCGAACGCGCCCTGCTGCGCTGGGTCGATTCCGTCACCAAGATTGCTCAGACCGGCATACCGGATGCCGACTTCGAGCCGCTGAAGCAGCATTTCAGCGAAGAGGAGATCGTCAAGATCACCGTGGCGATCGGCACGATCAACATCTGGAACCGCCTTGCCGTCGGCTTCCGCTCGCAGCATCCGATCGATAAGGACGCGAAGGCGGCCTGACCACGACTCCAGAAACGAAAAAAGCGCGGGACCGAAATCCCGCGCTTTTTTGTTTTCCTCAGTCTCGGCGAACCGAGACCGATAACGATCAAGCAGCTTCGGAAGCGAAGCCAGCCGTCGGAACTTCCGAGATGGTCTTCAGAACCTGGGAAGCGATCTGGTAGGGGCACCCCTGAGAGTTCGGACGACGATCTTCGAGGTAGCCCTTGTAGTCGTTCTTGATGAAGGAGTGCGGAACGCGGATCGAAGCACCGCGGTCGGCAACGCCGTAGCTGAACTTGTTCCACGGAGCAGTTTCATGCTTGCCGGTCAGGCGCATGTGGTTGTCCGGGCCGTAGACCGCAATGTGGTCATGCAGGTTCTTGTCGAACTGAGCCATGAGCGCTTCGAAATAGGCCTTGCCGCCGACTTCGCGCATGAACTTGGTCGAGAAGTTGCAGTGCATGCCCGAACCGTTCCAGTCGGTGTCGCCGAGCGGCTTGCAATGGAACTCGATATCAATGCCGTACTTTTCGCAAAGACGCAGCAGCAGGTAGCGTGCCATCCAGATCTGGTCGGCGGCCTTCTTGGAGCCCTTGCCGAAAATCTGGAATTCCCACTGGCCCTTGGCCACTTCGGCGTTGATGCCTTCATGGTTGATGCCTGCTTCGAGGCAAAGGTCGAGGTGCTCTTCAACGATTTCGCGGGCGACATCGCCGACGTTCTTGTAGCCGACGCCGGTGTAGTAGGGCCCCTGCGGAGCCGGGTAGCCGGATTCCGGGAAGCCGAGCGGACGGCCGTCCTGGTAGAAGAAGTATTCCTGCTCGAAGCCGAACCAGGCGTCTTCGTCGTCGAGGATGGTGGCGCGGCTGTTGGACGGATGCGGCGTTACGCCGTCCGGCATCATGACTTCGCACATGACGAGGGCGCCGTTCGTACGGGCCGGATCCGGATAGATCGCTACGGGCTTCAGCACGCAATCGGAGCTGCGGCCTTCGGCCTGCATCGTCGACGAACCGTCGAAGCCCCAAAGCGGAAGCTCTTCAAGCTTCGGAAAATCAGCAAATTCCTTGATCTGCGTTTTACCGCGCAGGTTCGGTACCGGGGTGTACCCGTCGAGCCAGATATACTCGAGCTTAAACTTCGTCATTACGCACCTCATAAGGGTTTAACTACCCGAAGCAGAGAAAATTCGAAGGCGCCCGCCCGGAAATCTTCGCCACCTACGGCCGCCATGTGACATGCATTTGACATGCCAATTTGAGCGAGATGCGCTGCCGTTCGAAGAAAAATGCACAAATCGGAGTCAATTTTTGCCGATTTTCCATCGCCCCAGCTCGGATTCTCTCAAAATCGTGAGCAACTTGGCCGAAAGGTGCTGCCAACTTGTCGCAGTGCGGCAGATTCGAAGCAGCGCAACAATTAGGCGCCCGAAAACCACATTCCAACGCCACAAAACCTCAAAATTGCCTATAAATTCAACCTTTTGCATTTTTTTTGGGCACATCTCTCAAAAATGGCCTCCGACTCTGCTATATATAAGCTGTCTCTTGAAGCGCGCCCGCTGAACACCAAAAAGGGAGAGACATTGCAATGGCAACCAGCCCTCAACACGAAACGGCAAAGATTTTTCAGTTTCCCATCAAGACCCGAACCGTCCCGGCTGCCGGCCAACGCGATCAGGTGAACCTTGATCCCGATATCGGCCCGCGCATCGCGACGGCTGCTTTCGATAGCTGGTATCACGAAGCCGCCATTACGGAGTCCGACCAGACCCGCAAGCAATAGACGTTACCGCTCACCTATAGCGCGATATAGCGATCCGGCCATGGGCCGGTCAGGCGGATTTCTGGGTAACGAACAAAATGCCTTGCACCGGTTTTCCGGCATCCATGCGAATGATGCTGCGCGCGAGACTGAGGACAACAAAGCCACGAGCGGCCAATATCGTCCTGACATAGGCTTCCGAATGGGCGAAACGCAGGGAGTCGCGCAGAAGATAACCTTCCTCCTCTCCCGCATCCTCGACGGAAAAAGCAAACACGGCCCCGGAGACGGCTAGTTCCCCGACGATTGTCATGACGCTTTGAAGATTGCCGAGGTACATCAGCACGTCGGCGGCGGTAATCAAGTCGGCACGGGCCGGCGCGAGCCCGCCGTCGAAAACGCCGGACTGGGGCGGGGGCAGCGACAGATCGGCTTGTCCCAGGTGATCATAAATCCCCTTCTCCGCTGCCTTGGCGAGCATGCCTTTCGACAGATCGAACCCTTCCAGCCGATCGACCCGCGCGCGGATTTCCGGACCGAATAGGCCCGTGCCGCAGCCGAGATCGACGGCAAGACGGAAATGGCCGGGAATGCCGGCCGTATCGGCGACCAGAGCCGCGAGCTTCTGCGGGACGCTGTAGTCAAGTTTTTCGACCAGCGATGTCTCGAAGCGGTCGGCATAGTCGTCGAAGAGACGCTCGACATAGCGGCTCGGCGGCTGATCGGGCAGATCGGCCGCTCCCAGAACTGAAAGCTTCAGCCGGGCGCCGAAGACATCGCCGGCATCGAGGGCCAGAACCTTTGTCAGCGCCTCGATGGCACCCTCTGTATTTCCCGCTTTTTCGCGATAGGTCGCCAGGGTGAACCAGCCTGCGGCCCAGCCAGGCGTCAGTTCCAGCGCCTGCTCCATCAATTCGGCAGCGCTTGCCGGCTCACCGCTTTCGGCGAGCATCTTCGCATAGTCTGCGCGACGGTCGGCAATGACGTCGCCGGAGGAAAGCTCAGTCGGCAGCATGATCTCGGTCCTGTTTGATACCCGCCTTTGGACGCGGCCACAAAAAAACTCAAGTCCTATTTCAGGCAGACACATGTTTCAGGTAAGCACTGTTTCGGTGCGCACTGTTTCGGTACGCATCGGGCAAAAGCGCTTGCGAGTCGCAAGCCGCAGCCTTATCTCAAAACCGCTCGACAGGCATTATGGAGACAGCCGCATGTCCGATCAGGTGAACAGGTTCCTCGGCGACTCGCCCGGCCGTACACTCGTGAAGCTTATCATCGTGTCGCTGATCGTCGGTTTCGTGATGAAATTCTTCGGCTGGCGGCCGCTCGATTTCCTCTATGGTCTCCGGCGCTTCCTCCTCGATCTCTGGCATAGCGGCTTTGCTGCGCTCGGCGAGTTTGGCGATTACATGCTGCTCGGCGCCACCATTGTCATTCCGCTCTTCATCATCCTCCGCCTTTTCAATTACCGTCGCTGATATGATCCTCAAAATTCCGCTTTCTACGCGGCGCCCCGCGCTGTGTCTCACCGGCCTCGCGCTCGCTGCCGTCCTCGCGAGCTGCGCCACGCAGCCCACCCATGTTTCCAACACGCCGGCCAAAGACGAGACCGCTTCCGCGCTGCCGCTCGTCAACTCCCTGCGCGCCAAGAACGGGCTACCGCCACTGAAGATCGATCCAGCGGCCAGCACGGCGGCGATCTACCAGGCCAAACGGATGGCCGACGCCGGCAGGATGGAACATCTGATGGGTATCGGCGACAACTTCGGCACGCGCGTCAAGGCGAGCGGCGTCAAGTTGCCGGCGGCCGAAAACATTGCCGAGGGTCAGCGCGACGTGAACGCCGCGGTGACGGCCTGGATCAATTCGCCGAAGCATTTGCACAACATGCTCGGCAAATATAACGGTCTCGGCGTCGCCCTCGCCTACACCCCCTCTTCCAATGACAAGCCCTACTGGTCCATGGTGCTCTCTTCGAATTGAAGAGGGGCTGATTGGACATGGATCATCGAGAGCATAGCGCAAGGGTTCTGCCTTTCGACGTGACGCACCGGCTGGTGCTGTCCATCGCCGTTCCGATGACGCTCGGCTTCATGACGACACCGTTGCTGGGTCTTGCAGATACCGCCGTCGTCGGGCATCTCGGCCAACCGGATGCGCTGGCGGGGCTGGCGATCGGCGCGGTGCTCTTCGATCTCATCTTCGCAAGCTTCAACTTCCTGCGCTCTTCGACCACCGGCCTGACGGCGCAAGCCTATGGCCGTCACGACCGGCATGAGCAGCAGGCGGTGTTTTGGAGGGCGCTGCTCTCCGCGCTCGGATGCGGTCTGCTGCTCCTCCTAATGTCGCCCCTATTGCTCTGGCTCGGCATCAAGCTGATGGGGCCTGAAGGCGGTATCGCCGACGCGACACGCACCTATTTCTCGATCCGCATGCTGTCCGGCCCGGCCGCACTTGCGAACTACGCCATCCTCGGCTTCGTGCTCGGGCGGGGTCAGGGCCGCATCGGGCTTTTGCTGCAGACCTTGATTAACGGCGTCAACATCATCCTTGCCATCCTGCTCGGCCTATGGCTTGGCTGGGGTGTCGCGGGTGTCGCCTGGGGCACTTTGATTGGCGAGGCGGTCGGCGCGCTCACGGGCCTTGCCATCGTGCTGCGCAGCTTTGCCGGTAAAGCGCGGCCCGCCCGGGCCGAGCTTCTATCACGCGCCAAACTCACGCAGCTTTTTGCGCTCAACCGCGACATCCTCATCCGCACCTTCGTACTGATAGGCGCTTTCACGCTGATGACTCGTATCGGCAACACGTTTGGCGCGGTGACGCTTGCCGCAAACGCCGTGCTGATGAACTTCTTCCTGCTCTCCGGCTATTACCTCGACGGGCTGGCGAATGCCGCCGAGCAGATCACCGGCCGCTCGATCGGCGCCAACTATCGTCCGGCCTTCGAGCGCGGGCTGAAGTTGACCGGGCTTTGGTCCTTCGGGCTGGCACTTGCCGCCGCCGTGTTCTTCTTCGCCGTCGGCCCGGCGCTGATCCGCATGCTGACGACCTCGCAGGAAGTTCGGGCCGCTGCTGAAACCTACCTGCCCTGGGCCGCCGTCACCGGGCTCACCGGCGCGCTCGCTTTTCTGATGGACGGCGTCTTCATCGGCGCCACTTGGTCACGCGACATGCGTAACCGCATGCTGATGTCGTTTGCCGGCTACCTTTTGGCACTTGCGGTCTTCGTGCCGACGCTCGGCAATCACGGCCTATGGCTGGCCATGAACGCCTTCCTGCTGTTCCGCGGCATTTTCCTCGTCATGGGGCTGAAAAAGCGTGCCGATCAGACGTTTCGGCTGGCCCAATGATCGAGCCTGCTGTCGCGCAGCTCGCGGATTGAGCCGGCGCGCTCGCGGTCGAGCAGCTTCGACAGGCCGGTCACGATACGGCCCGGCAGGCCGGGGCCTTCATAGACCATGCAGGAATAGAGCTGCACGAGATCGGCACCGGCCTTGATCTTCTCCAATGCCGTCTCCGCCGATGAGACGCCGCCGACGCCGATGATCGGCAGGGCTGCACTGACGCGGCGACGCATCTTTGCGAGCACGACCGTCGATTTTTCGAAGAGCGGCCTGCCGGAGAGGCCGCCGGCTTCCTTTGCCTGGACCTGATCCCTCAAGCCGTCGCGCGAAAGCGTGGTGTTGGAGACGATCAGCCCGTCCAGCGCATGCGCCAAAACTTCGGCGGCGATGTCGTCCATTCCCTCTTCCGTCAGATCGGGTGCGATCTTCAGAAAGACCGGGATCTTTTTGCCTGCCTTTGCCGCCTCTTCGTCGCGGGCCGCAAGAACAGCCGACAGGAGCGCGGACAGGCTTTCGCGCGCCTGCAGGTCGCGCAGGCCCGGCGTGTTCGGCGACGAGATGTTGGCGGTGAAATAGCGCGCCACGGAATAAAAGCGGCGGATACCGGCGACGTAATCAGCGATGCGGTCGACGCTATCCTTGTTGGCGCCGATGTTGACGCCGATGATGCCCTTGCCGCGGATCGGCTGCAGGCGCCGGAACGCCGCCTCGTGGCCTTCATTGTTGAAGCCGAGGCGGTTGATGACACCTTCATCCTCGACCAGGCGGAAGATGCGTGGACGCGGATTGCCGGATTGCGGTTTCGGAGTCACCGTGCCGATCTCGGTAAAACCGAAGCCGAGCTTCAACAGAGCCTCCGGCACTTCGGCGTTTTTGTCATAGCCGGCAGCCATGCCGAGCGGATTGGCAAAATCCAGTCCGGCCACGGTCTGGCGCAGGCGCGGGTCGCTACCGGTCCGGCAGGCCGGAACAAGCCCGGATCTCAGCGCGGCGATCGACATTCCATGCGCTGTCTCCGGATCGAACATGAACAGACCGCGCCGGCCGAGATCACGGAAGGCGCCGATCATTCCGGCATCTCCGGAAAGACATGCGCGCCGTCGGGGCCGAGCAATAGAGGCTTTTCCCAGAGCACGGTCGAAAGCTGGAGCGGCGCGTAGAGATGCGGGAAAAGATCGCCGCCGCGCGAGGGCTCGAATACCAGCTTGTCACCGAGCGCGTCGCCGTCGATCGCCACCAGCAGCAGGCCCTCCTGGCCGGCAAAATACCGCGCAGCCGTTTCCTTTGCCTGCGTCGCCGTCGACAAATGGATGAAATTGTCGGTCAGATCGATCGACGCGCCATTAAAAACGCCGGTTTGTCTGGCTTGCTGCCAGAGCGTATCCGGCACGATCTTGTAAACCACTGGCATCGCGGTCATCATCCTTACATGACTTTTGTCCTTGATAGGGCTTTGCACGAAAACCGTTGCCGATGTCCACGGGGAAAAGTGCAGATGGATGCACAGTAAAGCAGAAAATCCGGAGGATGACATGACGAAGGAAACGATATCGGGCCTTGCGGCCCTCATCCTGCCTGCCGCTCTTCTTCTCGCGACGCCCGGCCATGCCGCGGAGCCGGACCCGGCGCGCTTCCAGCTCGAGCGCAGCGGCGATCATTTCGTCCGTCTGGACAAGCAGACGGGCGCCATGTCGATCTGCGATGATCAGAACGGCAATCTGGTCTGCCGCATGGCTGCCGATGAGCGCGCAGCCTATGAAAACGAACTCGACCGCCTCTCGGATCGCGTCTCGAAGCTGGAAAAGACAGTGGCCGCAAGCAGTGGATCGAACCTGCCGAGTGACGCCGAGATCGATCGAACCCTCGGCATCATGCAGAAATTCATGCGCGGCTTCATGGGGATGGCGAAAGAATTCCAGAAGGAGGCGCCCGACACCCAGGCGCAACCGCAAAAGACCTGAAGCCACTGGAATCAAAAGCGAAAGCAGGGGGATAAAGGACCTTATTCCTACGCTCCGCTTTACTCGTAAAAAAGCCTCGGTTAACCTTTCTTTTAGGGCCAAACGCCGGACAATCCGGCTTCCGAGTGCTGAACGGCGATGCTGTCACATGAGCAGATATGGAGTGCAATCGACAGGCTTGCCGAACGGCATGCCCTCACGGCATCAGGTCTTGCCCGGCGCGCTGGCCTCGACCCCACTTCGTTTAACAAGTCAAAGCGGTTGAGCCAGGATGGGCGCCTGCGCTGGCCGTCGACGGAATCGATCGCCAAGGTTCTGGACGCAACCGGGGCCAGCATCGAGCAGTTTCTCGGCTTCATGCGGCCGGCGGATGGCGCCAGCGGCACATTTGATCGCTCCTTCCCAATGCCGGCAAGCTCCATACCGCTACTCGGCTTCGCCCAAGCCGGTTCCGGCGGCTTTTTCGATGACGGCGGCTTTCCGGTTGGCCAGGGATGGGACATGGTGGAATTTCCGGTGCCGCCCGGGCAAAAGGGAGGCGTCTACGCGCTGGAAGTGCAGGGCGAGAGCATGCTGCCGCTCTATCGCGATGGCGACATACTGATCGTTGAGCCGGGCGCGCAGATCAGGCGCAATGATCGCGTCGTGGTCAAGACCCGCGAGGGCGAAGTCATGGCCAAGGTGCTACTGCGACAAACCGCGCGGTCGATCGAACTGCTGTCGCTCAACCCGGAACATCCGAATCGAAGCTTCGATCTTGCGGATGTCGAATGGATTGCACGGATCATTTGGGCCAGCCAATAGGAAAGTTTTCTTGTGATGCGTCGTGATATTTGGCTTGCAAGCGTCGTAGGCGTGGTCCTCGGTTCGTGGCTGACGCTGATTGCCGTGCAAGTCGAGGAGCATGGTTCTGGTTTATCGACCAAAGCCAAAGCGGAAAGCACACCTGCCGTGAGCACGCTCGCTCCGACGGAAATGGCAAAGGCCGCCGTCCCGGCAACAACCGCTTCGGCCCAGCAACCTGCCGATACGAGTGCCGTACAATCTGCCGCCATTGCCGCGGCGGCGGACAACAGCCATCAACCGCCTATAACTCCGACGTCGACACTGGAAGAGACGGCGAAAGCTCTTGTCGCCGACAGCGCGGCTCAAATTGACAAAGGCAGCTCCACCGCAGCCGTGCAGCCGGCAATTTTGCCGGAAAGCAGCGCGTCCACCGAGTTGGCGCAGCGAAAGACGACGCCGGCAAATTCGAACGAGACGCAACTGGCGCAGGCAACTCCGGCGGCCTCCGACCAGACCGATATAGGCCAGACACCGGCAAACCAGATGCCGGCCGATCAGGTGGACAGGGAGCGGGAGGCCGCGGCCCACCGGACCGTGCCCGCAGAACCGCCATCTCAGCAAGCGTCGCCCGACGGTGATCAAAAGCCCAGCGAGCAGGCAAAGCCGGTGGAACTGGTGCGGCCGTTTTCAGACCGCGCCGGCATACTGACCATTGGCGGCAAGAGCGTGCAGCTTCCCGGGATTATTCCCACCGATGTCGACCGGATGTGCACCGGGCCGAGCGGCAAGAACTGGCCCTGCGGGGCGGCGGCGCGCACCGCCTTCCGCATGTATCTGCGTGGCCGCACCGTCGACTGCGACCTACCGAGCCCAACCTGGCAGGGTACGGTGATCGGCGCTTGCCGATATGTTCGCGTCGATCTCAGCGAATGGCTGGTGCGGTTCGGCTGGGCCGAGCCGGAGGCCGGATCGCCGCTGGTCGCCCTTGCCGAACAGGCAAAGCAGCAGAAGCGCGGCATCTACGGCGACGATCCGCGCGTCGGCGGAAAATCAACGCTCGGGCCGGCGCCTGCCAAGGAAAACCCGCTTAATCCAATCTGACATCACAATCTGACGCCGCGCTTCCGACACGAGCCCTTGTCATGAGAGGCGCGACTTTCTAGTCTGCTGGCAAATTGAAGGATTTTGATCTGCCATGAACAAGCCGCTCTCCGCCCACGAAGCCCTGATATACGTCATGGTGATAGCATCCGCCGTCGATCGGACGATGAACGACAAGGAATTGGGGCGGATCGGCGAGCTGATCCACGCGCTCCCGGTTTTTGACGGTTTCGATGACGAGCGGCTGATCTCCGTGTCGCGCGATTGCGCCAAGCTTCTCGCAGGCAGCGAAGGGCTCGATATCGTGCTGGAGACGGTGCGCGACACCCTGCCGGCGCGGCTCTACGACACTGCCTACGCGCTTGCCGTAGAGGTCGCTTCCGCCGATTTCTCGGTCAAGGCGGAGGAGCTGCGCCTGCTCAGCTTGCTGCGCGACCGTCTTGGTCTCGACAAGCTCACCTGCGCCGCCATTGAGCGCAGCGCCATTGCCCGCTACCGCAAGGGCTGAGAAGCGTCCTCAATAGAGGCCGTAGGGAAAATAGCGCAGGTAGATTTCCTGGAGCCGGCCATCGCGTGACAATGTTGCCAGCGCATGGTTGATCGCGGCCGTTATATCGGCGTCCTGCTGGCGCAACATGATGGTCATGCCCTCGCCAAGGAATTGCTGCGAGAGATAGGGTCCGTCGAACAGCGCGCAGCATTTTTCGGCCGATGACGACGATACCCAGAAGGATAGTTGCAACCCATCGGCAAAGGCGGCGTCCACCTTGCCGTCCTTCACTGCCGCCAGGAGCGCGTCCTTGTCGTCGAAGGGCACCTGCTTGATGGCGGGGAAAAAGGCGGCGAGCATCGCCTCATGCGCCGTGCCCTTGACCACACCTACCGGATGACCGGTAAGGGCGGCGGCCGTCGTGCCGTCGATCGACGCTTTGAGATTGCGCACGAAACGGGCAGGCAACATCAGAAAGGGACGCGAAAAGGCAAAGCTCTTGCGCAGCTCGGACGTCACCGCGACGCCGGCGATCACCGCATCCCCTTGCGAGGCAGCAAGCGCACTCTGCAATTCATCGAAGGGCAGCGCCTGGATCTGACATTTGTCCGATATGCCGAGCTCGTCGCAGATCTCGCGGGCAAGATCGACATGAAAGCCGGCGAGCTTTCCATTCTGATCGGCGAAATTGAAGGGCGGGAAGTCGACGGAGGTCAGGAAACGCAGCCTGACCAGCGACGAAAGGTCCGGCTTCGGCAGCCGCTCGCGCGAATCGAATAAGATCGGCAGGCCGGACGGCGGCGCCTCTTGGGCCGCCAGAGGCATGGTGCAGGACGCGGGGATCAGCGCCGCGCATACCAAAAGCCTTGCCAAGGATCCCAACGCCGAAGGGCAAACACGCATGATGATGATCCAGCCTCCGGTCGGTTCGCGGTTTCCGATTTCGAAACCGGTGTAACAGAGTCGTGCCGAAGGGAGAATATCCCGCCCTGTCCGTCGGTCGCGACGATCCCTTCAGGCAAAGCCGCCGACGCAATCGCATCGCAGTATTGCGATGCTTGGAAAAGCGTGGATACACCGCAGAATCCAGCCTTGAAGATATCTGCGTTAGCGGTCGATTAAGCTCTATCGATTCTATTTGGCACCGACGACGTCGGCTCCGGAAGCCGATTGCATGACGCAGGTCGTCCGAACCTTGCTTGCCAAGGTATCTCATAAAATTCGGCTTCACTTGCGTGCACCAGGCAGCAAGCGCGATGTCCTTCGTTTCTCCAGGGAAAGCGGATCATTGCGCGCTACCCTCCGGTGCGGCGCGATATCCCTCGGACGGATCGTCATGTTCAGGAACCTGAAAATCAAAACCAAGATGCTCGCCGTGATCCTGTTTTTCGGGATCATCTCCTTCGCCGGCCTGCTCTTCATCGTCAGCGAATTCCGCAAGGCGGATCAGGTCTACAGCGCCTTCCTCGACAACGAGGCGGTTGCGGCGACCCAAGGCACGCGCTCCAGCACTTCCGTTCTGGCCTCCGTGCTGCAGGCAAGCATGATGCTGAATTTCGACCCCGACAGCGACGCCTTCAAGACGGTTGCCGCCAGCAAAAGCCGCTTTGGCGAGGCCAAGGACCGATTGAAGCAGGCCGAAAGTCAGGTTCCTGCCCAAAAAGCACAGATGGATCAGATCCTCGCCGGCATAGACGAGCTGGAAGCGCTGACGAACAAGGTGATCGACCAGCGCAAGAGCGGCGACGTCAAGGGCGCGAATGCGAATATGGCCGCCATCAGCGACAAGCTGACCGCGCTCGTCGCCAAGATGCAGGCCAATAACAATGAGTTGACCGACCGGATGAATGATGGCGGCGATGCCGTGTCCGCCCACGTCAATACCACGATCAACTACACGCTCGGCATTCTCGGCACTCTGACGCTTCTGGCCATGATCCTCGGCGTCTATGTCGCTCAGACTGGCATTGCGACGCCACTGACGCGCCTGCATCGCCGCATGGTGACGCTTGCCAGCGGTGATACGGCAAGCGAGATCGAAGGTCTCGACCGTCGCGACGAAATCGGTCAAATGGCCTCGGCAGTTTCCGTTTTCCGCGACAACGCCATCGAACGCGCCCGGCTGGAAGCGCAAGCCGAAGTCGACCGTAATCTCAGCGACAGCGAGCACGCCGAACGTGAAGCGCGGCAGGCGACCGAAGCCGCGCATCTGCAGCAGGCAGTGCAGGCGCTCGGCGACGGTCTGAAGCGCTTAGCGCAAGGTGATCTCGTCACCCACATCAACACGCAGTTCGTCGCCCATCTCGATCAGCTACGGCAGGATTTCAACCATTCGCTCATCAAGCTGAACGAGGCCATGCAGGCGGTGGGTGCCAATGCACGCGCCATCAACGCCGGCGCCAATGAAATCCGCGGCTCCGCCGACGAGCTTTCCAAGCGCACGGAACAACAGGCCGCCGCCGTCGAAGAAACGGCGGCCGCCCTCGAGCAGATCACCACTACCGTCAAGGACGCCGCCAAGCGGGCGGAGGAAGCAAGCCAGCTTGTCGCCCACACCCGCTCCGGCGCCGAACGGTCCGGCGAGATCGTCCGCAACGCCGTCAGCGCCATGCAGCAGATCGAGAAATCCTCGTCTGAGATCGGCAACATCATCGGCGTGATCGACGACATTGCCTTCCAGACCAATCTTCTCGCTCTGAACGCCGGCGTCGAAGCCGCTCGCGCCGGTGAAGCCGGCAAGGGCTTTGCGGTCGTCGCCCAGGAAGTGCGCGAACTGGCGCAGCGCTCGGCCAATGCCGCCAAGGAGATCAAATCGCTGATCACCGCATCCAGCACGCATGTGCAGACCGGCGTCAATCTCGTCGACGAGACCGGCAAGGCGCTCGACGTCATCGTCTCGGAAGTGCAGGAGATCAACCGGCATGTGCACGCGATCGCAGAGGCCTCGCGCGAACAATCGGCCGGCCTGCAGGAGATCAACACCGCCGTCAACGCCATGGATCACGGCACGCAGCAGAACGCCGCCATGGTTGAGGAAAGCACCGCCGCCAGCCATAGCCTGGCAACAGAAGCCGCCTCGCTGACGGCCCTGCTCGGCCAGTTCCGCATGACCGGAACCGAAGGCAACTATGTTGCTGCCGCGGCCCCCTCGAACCACGCGCCGCGCGCCGTCACCCGCCCCGCACCGCGGCCGGCGGTTGCTCCGGTTCGCGCCGTCGAGGGGACGAAGGCACGCCCGGCACCCTCCCCTGCCCGCGCGCTCGGCCAAAAACTGATGAGCGCCTTCGGCGGCAGCAGCCAGACAGTGGCGGCTCCCACGAAGGACGCGGATTGGACGGAGTTCTGAGCCCGCAACGCTGCTTGACGCAATAACGCGACACGAAAACAGGCGGGATGCTTCATCGCATCCCGCCTGTTTGTTTGAGGGAGCCTATCGGTCCGCTTTTCTTTTGGAGAGAGAAAACCGTTCGAAATCCGCGTGTCTGACGCTGTCGGCTTCGCCCCGGCGCCTGATCAGCTTCGCGGGAGCGCCGACATAGACGCCATAGGGTATGGTTCTGCCCTTGACGACGGAATTGGCGCCGATGACGCAACCTTTGGATATATAAGAACCGCCGAGAATTTTCGCCCCGGCGCCGATCCAGACATCGTCTTCGATGACGACGGGCTTCTTGGTGACGCCCTGCATGCGAATGGGCTGTGTGGGATCATCGAAATTGTGGTCGAACGACACCACCATGGCGTGGGCGGCGATCCGCACGTCGTTGCCGATCGTGATGCCGCCGCGTCCCAGCAGAATTGTATAGTCGTTGAGGGAGACATTCCGGCCGATATCGATGCTGCCGCGTTGGGCATCGATAACGATCCCCCTGCGCAGAAAGGCCTTTGGCCCGATGCTGACGCTGCCATCCTTCCAGATGATCGTCGCGCTGCGCGGCACTTTCGTGCGGCGGGAAATCCTCAATGCACCGCGCGCGAAGATCGCCCTCAATCTGTAAAGCAGCGCAACATTGAGCATCGGCATCCCTTCCAGTCGAGGGATGTTTTTTGGCAGGAATATCTGGCATTAACCTGAATGAAGATGGGTATTGTTGTGGCGATGACGCCGGCGCCAGCCGTCGTCGAAAATCAGGCTTGTGCGCCCATCGCGTTCGGACCGGACAGGCAAGTGCGTAGGCGCTCGGTAAGGCCGTCTATAAATAGCTGTTTATGAAGGAAGAACTGGAGCGGGTGAAGGGAATCGAACCCTCGTATTCAGCTTGGGAAGCTGCTGCTCTACCATTGAGCTACACCCGCCTGACATTCAGAGATGTCCAACAGTTGGCGGCCTCTGTCAAGGCCGCCAAATAGGCGATCACAGCCGGAAGTGCTTCGACAGCTTGAGGCCCTGCGCCTGATAGTTGGAACCGAGGCCGGAGCCGTAGAGGCTGGAGGGCTGTTCCAGCATGTGCTCGTAGACCAGACGGCCGACGATCTGGCTGTCTTCGAGGATGAAGGGGACTTCGTGGCTGCGCACTTCCAGCACGGCGCGGCTGCCGCGACCGCCAGCGGGGGCGTGGCCGAAGCCGGGGTCGAAAAAGCCAGCGTAATGAACGCGGAATTCGCCGACCAAGGGATCGAAGGGCGTCATTTCGGCGGCATAATGCGGTGGCACATGGACCGCCTCACGCGAGACGAGGATATAGAACTCGTCCGGATCGAGGATCAGTTCGGTGCGGCCGCGGCTATAGAGCGGCTCCCAGAAATCGAAAATATCGTGCTGCGCCTTCTTGTCGACATCGACGACCGCGGTGTGGTGCTTGCCGCGATAACCGATCAGGCCTTCCTTGTCGCCGGCCAGATCGATCGAGAGCGCTATGCCGCCGCCGGTGACGTTCGGCTTCTTGCTGGCGACCAGCGTCTCGCTCTCGTGCAGCGCCAGCAATTCCGGCTCGGAGAGCATGGCCTGGCCGACGCGGAAGCGGATCTGCGACAGGCGCGAGCCGCGACGAACGACGATCGGGAAGGTGCGCGGGCTGATTTCGAGATAAAGAGGGCCGGAATAGCCGGCCGGGATCTTGTCGAACTCCTGCGCGCGGTCGGTGATGACGCGGGTGAAGATGTCGAGACGGCCGGTCGAGCTTTTCGGATTGGCGGAGGCGGACATGTCGGCCGGCAGGTCGAGCCGCTCCATCAGCGGCACGATGTAGACACAGCCGGTTTCCAATACCGCGCCTTCCGAGAGATCGACGACATGCAGCTTCAGCCGGTCGAGCTTGTCGGCGACAAGATGCGACGGGCCAGGCATGAAGCTGGCGCGGACACGGAAAGCATGGGCACTGAGCCTCAGGTCAAGGCTCGCCGGCTGGATCTGATCGACATCCAGTTCCTTTTCGCTCGTCAGCCGCCCCGCTTCGAAGAGCGCCGCAATTGCGCGATCGGCCAAAATTCCAGTAGTGCGAGCCATCATGCCTCTTCCATAATTTGCCGCAGACAAAACCAAACTCAGGGAATTGACGCAAGCGGTCAACGGCAGTATTGCAACTTATCCCGTGGTGATTTGGCCGGTCGGCTTGCAGCCACGTTAAACAAGTGGCTAAAAGGACCGGGGTTAAACCGGTCTGCTTTCGCGACCGGTTTTTTTGTTTTGAAAGTGGTGATGGCATGAGCAAGACTTGGCGCCCCGCAACCCAGCTCGTTCACGGCGGAACGCTCCGTTCGCAATTCGGCGAGACCTCCGAAGCAATCTATCTGACCCAGGGCTTCGTCTACGACACCTCGGAAGCCGCGGAAGCCCGCTTCAAGGGCGAGACGGATGGCTTCATCTACGCCCGCTACGGCAGCCCCACCAACGACATGTTCGAGAAGCGCATGTGCGCTCTCGAAGGCGCTGAAGATGCCCGCGCCACCGCTTCCGGCATGGCCGCCGTTTCTGCCGCCATTCTCTGCCAGTTGAAGGCCGGCGATCATATCGTCGCAGCCCGTGCCCTCTTCGGCTCCTGCCGCTGGGTGGTCGAGACGCTGGCGCCGAAATATGGCATCGAATGCACGCTGGTCGATGGCCGCTTCATCGAGAACTGGGAAAAGGCCATCCGACCGAATACCAAGGTGTTCTTCCTGGAAAGCCCGACCAACCCGACGCTGGAAGTCGTGGATATCGCCGCCGTCGCCAAGCTCGCCAACCAGATCGACGCCAAGGTCGTGGTCGACAACGTCTTCGCAACGCCGCTGTTCCAGAAGCCTCTGGAGCTCGGTGCGCACATCGTCGTCTATTCCGCGACCAAACACATCGACGGCCAGGGCCGCTCGCTCGGCGGCGTCATCCTCTCCGACAAGCAGTGGATCGACGAAAACCTGCACGATTATTTCCGCCACACCGGTCCGGCCATGTCACCGTTCACTGCCTGGACGCTGCTGAAGGGCATCGAAACGCTGCCGCTGCGCGTCAAGCAGCAGACGCAGAATGCCGCCAAGGTCGCAGATTTCCTCGCGGAACAGAGCAAGGTCGGCAAGGTGATCTATCCCGGCCGCAAGGACCATCCGCAGGCAGACATCATCGCCAAGCAGATGACCGGCGGCTCGACGCTGGTGGCCTTCGAGCTGAAGGGCGGCAAGGAAGCGGCCTTCAAGCTGCAGAACGCGCTGGAGATCGTCAAGATTTCCAACAATCTCGGCGACTCCAAGAGCCTGATCACCCATCCCGCCACCACCACGCACAAGAACCTCACCGACGAGGCCCGTGCCGAACTCGGTATTTCGCCGGGAACGGTGCGCTTTTCCGCGGGGATCGAGGACAGCGAAGATCTGGTCGAGGATTTCGCCCGCGCGCTGGCACAAGTTTCCGCCTGACTATATCTACCCAAACCCGCCCGAATATTGTTCGGGCGGGCTTACACATCTCGAAAACGAACCGTGCGCCTATACTTTCGACCGCCGACAATTAACCTTTAGAGTTATTCCTAACATCTGAAAATCCGAATGGTTTAATCCGTCAAAGGCGTTTTCACCAATCCATTCCTTGACGGAACAGGTCGCTTTATAGGATACCCCTAAGTATCCCGCTTTCCGTGGGATCATAGAAAGCGGATAAGGTGCCCTAGACTTAAATGCTGGAGCGTCCTTTGTGCGTTCGTTTGAGCGCGCGACGTTTCGGAGTAGTGACCAAGGTGTCAGGCATGTATCGCGCACTAACACACGACATCGAAGTTGTTGTCGAACCCTTTTATCTGGAGGAGCAATCCGATCCGGAAGACGATCGTTACGTCTGGGGTTACCGTATCATCATTTCCAACCACTCGACCGTCACCGTGCGGCTGGTGACGCGCTATTGGCACATCACCGATCAGAACGGCATGGTGGATGAGGTGACCGGGCCGGGCGTCGTGGGCGAGCAGCCCAGGCTGCGGCCCGGCGATACCTATGAATATTCCTCAGGCTGCCCGCTCGACACGCCATCGGGCATGATGTTCGGCCACTATCAGATGGAGACGGATGACGGGAAGCTGTTTCACGTCAAGATCCCCGCCTTCTCGCTGGATACGCCCAACCTGCTGCGGACGCTGAACTGAAGCTCGCTGGAGCGGTCGGCCTTTCACGGCATCGCCTCACCGCTCCATTTTTGCTCTTCGCACTTTCCTGAGATTGCTCAGGCGGCCGTCACCTCGGACACCTCGAAGCGATAGGTCGTCGAGCAGAACTCGCAGGTGACGGCGATTTCGCCGTTCTCCTGGCTCGCTTCGACCTCCTCGGCGGAGAACCCCCGCAACACACCCTTCAGCTTATCGCGCGAACAGGTGCAGCGGTCAAAAACCGCCTTGGGCTCATAAACGCGCACGCCGCGCTCATGGAAGAGGCGGAATAGCAAACGCTCGGTACCGACCTGCGGATCGGTCAATTCGTCGGCGTCGATCGTCTCGACCAGTGAGCGGGCTTCCGCCCAGGCGTCATCCTCGACGTGTACGCGCAGGCTGGTGTCACCGTCGCCGCCATGGAAGTCCGGCTGGCGCATGCGCTCCGGAGCTTCCGGCAGAAACTGCGCTACAAGGCCGCCCGCCCGCCAGCGATGGCGCGGCTTGCCGGCCTCATCGCGATCGAACAATTCGGCGGCCCCGAGGCGGACACGCGTCGGGATCTGTTCCGACTGGCGGAAATAGGTGCCGGCGATCTCCTCGAGCGACGCGCCGTCAAGCGCGACGATCCCCTGATAGGGCTGGCTGAAGCGACCCTGATCGATGGTGAAGGCGAGGACGCCCTTGCCGAGCAATTGTTCCGGTTCGGTCTTGCCGGCAGCCACGGCCTTGGCCAGCGCCTCGTCATCGAAACGGGCATAGGCGCGGACGTTCTCCGGCGTCGAGAAATCGGCGACCAGAAGGTCGACCGGCCCGTCGCTCTTCGTCTGCACGGTGAACTTGCCCTCGAACTTCAGCGAAGTGCCGAGCAACACGGTCAGCACCACCGCCTCGGCCAGCAGCCGGGCAACCGGGGCCGGATAGCTGTGCCGGGCGAGAATTGCGTCCAACAGCGGCCCAAGCTGCACGGCGCGGCCACGGACATCAAGACCCTCTACCTGGAAGGGAACGACATGATCGTCGCCGGCAAAATCGAATTGACCCAGCGAGGCTGCACTTTCCGCCATTGCTCTACTCCTACTGCGCCCGCGACATCAAACGCGGTTCTATATCTTCAGATCGCGCCCAGGCACCAAGCAAGAATCGACTTTTGCGCATGAAGGCGGTTTTCCGCCTCATCGAAAACAACGGATTGCGGACCGTCGATCACCTCGTCCGTCACTTCCTCCCCGCGATGGGCGGGCAGGCAATGCATGAACAACGCGTCCTTGCCGGCCTGTGCCATCAAAGCCGCGTTGACCTGATAGGGCTGGAAGACATTGTGACCGCGGGCCCGGTGCTCCTGATTCATGGAAACCCAGGTATCGGTTACCACACAATCGGCGCCGGCGACCGCACGGTCGGCATCATGCGAGAGCATGATTTCGGCGCCCTCGTTGCGGGCCCAGTTCAGATAGTGATCCTTCGGCTCGGAACCAAGGGGTACGGCCATGTTCATGCGATAGCCGAAACGGGCAGCCCCTTCGACCAGCGAATGCAGCACGTTGTTGCCGTCGCCGGTCCAGGCGATGGTCTTGCCCTTGATCGGACCGCGATGCTCCTCGAAGGTCATGATGTCGGCCATGATCTGGCAGGGATGCGTGTCGTCGGTGAGAGCGTTGATGACCGGCACGGTCGCGTGCTGGGCGAGTTCCAACAGGCGCGAATGTTCGGTCGTGCGGATCATGATGGCGTCGACATAGCGCGACAGCACCTTTGCCGTATCGCCGATCGTCTCGGCGCGGCCAAGCTGCATTTCCGTGCCGGACAGGAACAGCGTCTCGCCGCCGAGCTGGCGCATGCCGACATCGAAGGAGACGCGGGTGCGGGTGGATGGCTTCTCGAAGATCATCGCCAGCATCTTGCCGGCGAGCGGCTTGTCGGCCGCACCTGCCTTCAGCGCCTGCTTTCGCACGATGGCATCGTCGATGATGCTGCGCAGATCGGCAGCCGCGACGGCCGAGAGATCGAGAAAGTGTTTCGGTGAAGCCATGTCCCTACCTGTACTCCAAAAATGATAACGCCCGCCGTGGGGCAACAACGCCCCCGATCAGCGGGCGCTGAACTCAAGCCGACTTCTTGACGCGGGCGGCACGCAGGCTTTCGGCGGCACGTTCGATGCGGGCAATGCCTTCGCGCGCCTCCTCGGCCGTGACCACCAGCGGCGGCAGCAGACGGATGACGTTGTCGCCGGCCGGCACACCCAGCAGATGTTCGGCGCGGATCGCCTGCAGCAGGTCCGCCTGGGGAATGGCCGCCTTGATGCCGAGCAACAACCCTTCGCCGCGAACATCCTCGATAATATCCGGAAAACGATCCTTGAGCGAGGCCAAGCCCTGGCGGAACACCAACGCAACATCGCGCACATGCTGCAGGAAACCGTCTGATAGCACGACATCGAGCACGGCGTTGCCGACCGCCATGGCGAGCGGATTGCCGCCATAGGTCGAGCCATGCGTGCCCGCCTTCATGCCTGCGGCCGCTTCCGCGGTCGCAAGGCAGGCACCGAGCGGAAAGCCACCGCCGATGCCCTTGGCGACGGCCATGATGTCAGGCGTGATGCCGGCCCATTCATGGGCAAAGAGCTTGCCGGTGCGTCCGACGCCGGTCTGAACCTCGTCGAGGACCAGAAGCAGGCCATTCTCATCGCAAATCTGACGCAGGCCGCGCAGGAACTCGTTGGTCGCCGGGCGGATACCGCCCTCGCCCTGCACGGGCTCGATCAGGATCGCGGCTGTCGCATCGGTGATGGCGGCACGCACCGCGTCGAGATCGCCGAAAGGCACCTGGTCGAAGCCGGGCGCCTTCGGGCCGAAACCTTCGAGGTACTTTTCCTGGCCTCCGGCGGCGATCGTCGCGATCGTGCGGCCATGGAAGGCGCCTTCGAAGGTGATGATATGGAATTTCTCGGGATGACCCTTGTAGAACTGGTAGCGACGCGCCGTCTTGATGGCGCATTCCAGCGCCTCCGCACCGGAATTGGTGAAGAATACCTTATCGGCGAAGGTCGCCTCCGTCAGGCGCTTCGACAATTTCTCCTGACCCGGCACCTCATAGAGGTTGGACAGGTGCCAGACCTTATCGGCCTGCGACTTCAGCTCTGCAACCAGATGTGGATGGGCGTGGCCAAGCGAATTCACCGCGACGCCCGCGGCGAAATCGAGATAACGCTCGCCGGTCTCCGTGATCAGCCACACGCCCTCGCCTCGCTCGAACCGCAGCGGAGCACGCATATAGGTGTCATAAAGCGGCGCGGTTTCAGCCATGGCGCATTCTCCTCGATCACAACCTTTAGGGCCAATCGTTTCCTTCGAATGAAACGGGCCCGGAAAAATCAAAAATGCCGCCTTGCGGCGGCATGGGCACTATTGATGTTTTGCACTGCGATGTCAACAAAACTGGCGATTTAGCAGGTGCGGCAGAGCGCCTCTCGATGGATGGCATGTCTTCGACAACTTATATTGCATAAATGCCACTCACGTATAGCAAGTTGGGGAAAACCTCGAAATCGATTCCTCAAGATTCCCGCGACTCTTGTCACGGAGTCAGCCTCACACTAGGTTAAAAACCAATTACTAGACTGCATGCGGCGGAACTAGTCACCACAATTTTAAAGCGTTTCACGCCTCGACCCAATTCGAGGCAATGGTGAGGGATTCTGCCATCAGAAACGCGATAGCGGAGACAGGGCATGAATTGGACAGACGAACGCGTCGAGAAGCTGAAAAAGCTGTGGTCCGAAGGTTTGAGCGCCAGCCAGATCGCGGCACAGCTCGGTGGTGTCAGCCGTAATGCCGTCATCGGCAAAGTGCATCGCTTGAGCCTGCCGGGCCGAGCGAAGGCCGGTGGTGCGGCAACCACAGCTCGAGCGCCGAAGCGCAATACCTCGGCCCCACGCGCGCCGAATTACGCCTCGCGCGTTGCAACCCGCACGGTTACCCGCCAGCAGGGTGCGACGATGCTCAAGGAAGAGGTCGAGATCGATACGGTCAGCGAAGTCGAATATCGTCCGGCCGCCAATGTGGTCGTTCCGATCTCGCGCCGCCTCGGCCTGACGGAGCTCACGGAGCGCACATGCAAGTGGCCGGTCGGCGACCCGCTGAAGGAAGATTTTCACTTCTGCGGCAATGATAGCCCGGACTCTTCGCCCTACTGCACCTACCATCAGCGGCTGGCCTATCAGCCGGTGCATGACCGGCGCCGGGCCGCGCACTGAACCACACCAGCCAAATGAAAAACGGGCCGAAAGGCCCGTTTTCTGTTTCCGCCGCTATGTTGGATGGCCAATCGGGTTGCCCCGATCAGGCCTCCCCCATCAGGCCTCCATGGAATAACCCGCGCCGCGAACGGTGCGGATGACGTCCTGCATGTTGGAGAAATTCAGCGCCTTGCGCAGGCGGCCGACATGCACGTCGACGGTGCGTTCGTCGACATAGATATCATGCCCCCACACGCCGTCGAGCAACTGAGACCGAGAGAAGACGCGGCCGGGGGACGACATCAGGAATTCCAGAAGGCGGAATTCCGTCGGCCCCAACCGCACTTCACGGCTCTTTCGGTGGACGCGATGGGTTTCGCGGTCCAGTTCGATATCGCCGCAGCGCAGTACCGTGGACAGGACCTCCGGGCGGGCTCGGCGCAACATCGCCTTGACGCGGGCCATCAGTTCCGGCGTCGAGAACGGCTTGACGACATAGTCGTCCGCGCCGGTGGAAAGGCCGCGCACGCGCTCGCTTTCCTCGCCGCGAGCGGTGAGCATGATGATCGGCAGGCGCTCCGTCTCCGGCCGCATGCGCAGCCGACGGCAGAGCTCGATGCCGGACACGCCGGGGAGCATCCAATCGAGGATCAGAAGATCGGGGATGCGCTCCTGGAGGCGCAGCTCAGCTTCGTCGCCTCTCAGGATAGTGTCGACCTCGAAGCCCTCGGCCTCGAGATTATAGCGCAGCAGAACGCTTAGCGCTTCCTCGTCTTCTACAACAGCAACTCTCGGAACCATGCGCCTCTGGTCTCCTTCTCTTGGTGTCTACTTTATTCCGTTACCGAACCGACGGTGTTGGCGGTATCGTCCTTCGGGCGCTCGCCTTCGGGCTGGGCACCGGTCGCCATGTAATAGATCGTCTCGGCGATGTTCGTGGCATGGTCGCCGATGCGCTCGATGTTCTTGGCGCAGAAAAGAAGATGCGTGCAGGTGGTGATGTTGCGCGGATCTTCCATCATGTAGGTCAGCATCTCGCGGAAGAGCGAGGTGTACATGGCGTCGATTTCCTCGTCGCGTTCGCGGATCGACACGGCCTTGTCAGGTAAACGGGTCGAG
Organism: Rhizobium sp. LEGMi-198b; assembly: GCF_054114205.1. Taxonomy (NCBI): domain Bacteria; kingdom Pseudomonadati; phylum Pseudomonadota; class Alphaproteobacteria; order Hyphomicrobiales; family Rhizobiaceae; genus Rhizobium; species Rhizobium sp. LEGMi-198b. The sequence continues at coordinate 954,210 of NZ_JBSYVH010000001.1, forward strand.
TAGACGTCGAGCACTTCCTTGAGCTGGACGAGCGCCAGTTCGGAGAGGTGTTCGATGCCGCGGGCGAGACGACGCGGAACGCCGGTGCCCTGCACGGCGATGACGCGCTTTGCGGTGTTCTTGCCGAGATCGCCGACGCGCTCCAGATCGGCGGCGATGCGGATGGAGCCCATGATTTCACGCAGGTCCGCAGCCATCGGCTGACGGCGGGCGATGGTGACGATCGCCTTGTCGCCGACTTCGCGCTCGGCGTGGTCGAGAATGACGTCATCGGAGATGACCTTCTGCGCAAGGCTGGCATCGCCGTTTACCAGGGCGCGGACGCTGTCGCTGACCATCTGCTCCGCCAGGCCGCCCATTTCGGAAATGCGGCGCGTCAGGAACTTCAGGTCTTCGTCGTAAGCGGAGAGAATGTGTGTTGAGACCATTTTTTTATCCTCTAGGTGAAAGATGTGAAAGGAACCGCGCGGGGAGCATCATCAGCCAAAACGGCCCATGATGTAATCCTGCGTGCGGTAATCATCGGGATTGGTGAACATCTTATCGGTATCGTTCTCCTCGACCAGATGGCCGAGATGAAACATTGCGGTACGTTGCGAAACGCGGGCTGCCTGCTGCATGGAATGCGTCACGATGACGATCGTGAAGTTTTCCCGCAGCTCATGAATGAGTTCCTCGACTTTGGCGGTGGCGATCGGATCGAGCGCGGAGCACGGCTCGTCCATGAGAATGACCTCGGGACTGACGGCGACGGCGCGGGCGATGCAGAGGCGTTGCTGCTGACCGCCTGAGAGGCTAGTGCCGGCATCATAGAGCCGGTCCTTCACCTCGCCCCACAGCCCGGCCTTCTGCAGACTGGTTTCGACGATATGGTCGAGATCGCTCTTGGACCGATGCAGCCCATGGATACGCGGACCATAGGCCACATTCTCGTAGATCGACTTCGGAAACGGATTGGGCTTCTGAAACACCATGCCGACGCGGGCACGCAGCTCGACGACATCGATTGAGTTGTCGTAGATATCCTGATCGTCGAGCGTGATTTTGCCGGTGACGCGGCAGGTGTCTATCGTATCGTTCATGCGGTTGAGGCAACGCAGGAAGGTGGACTTGCCGCAGCCGGAAGGACCGATCAGCGCGGTGACAGTGTTGGCGCGGATGTTCAGATCCACGTCGAACAGCGCGCGCTTCTCGCCATAATGGACCGAGACGGCCTGACCGATCATCTTGTAGGGGATCGTCATCATCTTCTTGGCCAGTGCTTTTTCGCTCGCGGCTTCCGTCATCATGTTCATTCCATCGCCTCCCGTCACCAGCGCCGCTCAAAGCGACGGCGCAGCAGGATGGCCCCGATGTTCATCGCAACAAGGAAGAAGAGCAGGACGATAATGGCTCCGGAGGTTCTCTCGACAAAGGCGCGCTCAGCTTCGCTCGCCCACATGTAGATTTGCACCGGCAGGGCCGTCGAAGGATCGAGCGGCCCTCTCGGATAGTTGGCGACGAAGGCGACCATGCCGATCAGAAGCAGCGGCGCCGTCTCGCCGAGCGCATGGGCAAGGCCGAGGATCGTACCCGTCAGGATACCCGGCATGGCGAGCGGCAAGACGTGATGGAAAACCATCTGCATGCGCGATGCGCCAAGCCCGAGCGCGGCACTGCGGATCGACGGCGGCACGGCGCGCAATGCCGAGCGCGTGGCGATGATGATCATCGGCAGCGTCATCAGGCTCAGCACCAGCCCGCCGACCAGCGAGGCGGAACGCGGCAGGCCCATGAAGTTGATGAAGACCGAGAGGCCGAGCAGGCCGTAGACGATCGACGGCACCGCGGCGAGATTGTTGATGTTGACCTCGATCAGATCCGTCAACCGGTTCTTCGGCGCGAATTCCTCAAGGTAGATCGAGGCGGCGACGCCGACCGGCAGCGCCAAGACCAGCACGGTCAACATGAGATAGAGCGAGCCGATTAGCGCGACGCCGAGACCCGCGGCCTCCGGGCGACTGGAATTGCCGGACAGGAACAGACCGGTATTAAACGCCTCGTGCAGGGCGCCGGCGGCGGCGAGCTGCCTCATCCAGGCGAGTTGCTGGTCGGAGACCTTGCGGTCCTTTTCGTCCGCCGTCAGGTCGATCTGTCCCTTGTAGGCAGAGTCGATATTGGCACTGGCGAGGAAAGTGACCTTCACCGTCTTTCCGATGACAGAGGGATCGGCCACGACCTTGTCGCGCAATGCAATGCGTGCGCCGTCCGATACCATTTCCATCGCCTGGCGCACGAGCGCCCGATTGGAAGGATCGATGCCCAGCGCCTTCACCACGGCGTCGCGTACCAGCGCCGTATAGTTGGCTGATATCAGGACCTTCGGATCACTGGCCCCCTTGCCTATGGGATCGATGACCTTCTCGGTGAACTCGATCGGCAGGGCGATGGAGGTCTGCACGAAGGCAGTGTAGCCGTTGCGGACAACGGTCGAGACGAGAATAATCAGGAAAACCAGTCCGAAAATGACGGCGGCCATCCCATAGGCACGAAAACGCCGCTCGGCCGCATAACGTCGCTTGATGCCGATATCCCGCCGCGCCGGAGCGCCTGGCGTCAATCCGCGCGACATATTCGGTGCCTGGGAGGATACGACATCGCTCATTCGTATTGCTCCCGGTAGCGGCGGACGACGTAAAGCGCGTAGACATTCAGGCAAAGGGTCAGACAGAACAGCGTTATGCCGAGTGCGAAGGCAACCAGTGTCTGCGGCGATGTGAATTCCGGATCGCCGGTCAACTGACTGACAATCTTCACCGTGACCGTCGTCATCGGCTCAAAAGGATCGAGCTGCATGCGGGCGGCAACGCCGGCGGCCAATACCACGATCATGGTCTCGCCGATCGCCCGTGACGCCGTCATCAGCAGCGCGCCGACGATGCCCGGAAGGGCCGCCGGCAGGAGAACGCGCTTGACCGTTTCCGAGCGCGTGGCGCCAAGGCCGAGCGAGCCGTCCCGCAGCGACCGCGGCACGGCCATGATGATGTCGTCGGACAGAGAGGAGACATAGGGAATGAGCATGACGCCCATGACGAGGCCGGCGGTCAGCACGCTCTGCGCCTCGATGAAATTGGCATAATTGCCGGTCAGCAGGCCATTGAGATCAGCCGAGATATCTCTCAGGAAAGGCCCTACCGTGACGAGCGCAAAGAAGCCATAGACGATGGTCGGAATGCCGGCCAATACTTCGAGCATCGGTTTGGCGACGGAGCGCACGCGCGCCGAGGCATATTCGGCCATGTAGATCGCGGCAAACAACCCGACGGGAACGGCGACCAGCATGGCGACGAAGCCGATATAGAGCGTGCCGGCCAGCAACGGAATGAGGCCGAACGTGCCAGACGTTTGTGAGCCGGCGCCGGTGAAGCGCGGGTCCCAGACGGTACCGAAGAAGAACTCGGCAGCCGGGACCATGTTGAAGAAGCGGGCGGCCTCCGACAGCATCGAAGCGACGATGCCGACCGTCGTCAGCACGGCGATGGAGGAGGCAATGATCAGGCCGCCGAGAATGACCTGTTCCACCCGGTTGCGGGCGCGAAAACGCGGCGCGATGGCACGCAAGCCGTGGATGGCACCGAACACCGAAAGAATGATGGCCGCCACGGACATGACGACATGGCTCACATGCCGCATGCCGTTATATTTATTGGCGGCGTCTATCATATAGCCGGTCGGCCGGATGGCGAGCGGGATGCCTTTCTGCGCTAGGACCAATTGCAGATCAGCCGAGCCGTTGGCGACGTTGGCAAGGTCCCGGTCATCGAGCTGGCGCATGCCATGGGCGATGCTCCGCACTATGCCGTAGGTGAGTTTGAGTTCGGCGGCCGAGAGGGTTTTCACCTCCTCCGGAAAGGATTCGACCACGAAACGGTCGATAACCTGCGGGCTGACCACCAGCCAGGCGCCGATCAACGCCAACGCCGGCAATACCGCCCAGATGGCCGCATAGGCGCCGTGGTATCCAAGCCGCGAATGCATGGCCGAGGATCTGTTGCCCGACAGCGCAGCCGCTCTCGTCCGCCCCAGCACGAAAGCAAAGGCGCCGATGATCGACAGACACAACAGCAGCAGTGACAAACTCATTCCCATTCCCCGGCGAACGCCGGCACGGCGGCAAGCCGCGCCGACGGGCAGTCCTTATGCAATCACATGATCTTCCCGTCCGCGAAATCCTTGCGAATCTGGTCACGCTCGGAATCCGGCGCCGGCACCAGGCCGTATTCGGCAAGCGGGCTGTCCGGTCCGATCATCTGATCGCTCGTGAAGAAGTCGACATATTCCTTCAGGCCCGGAATGACGCCGAGATGCGCCTTCTTGACGTAGAAGAATAGCGGCCGCGACACTGGATAAGTGCCGTCGGCGATGGTTTCGCCCGAGGGCACGATGCCGCTCACCGGCGCGACCTTCAGCTTGTCGGCATTGTTCTGATAGAAGTAGAGGCCGAAGACGCCGATGCCATGCTTGTTGGCATCGATGCGGGCGAGCGTCTCGGGATAATCGCCGTCGATATCGACCGCCGCGCCGTCCTTGCGCACCGCAATGCATTTCTTGGTCTGCTGATCGGGATCGGAGACCGTCGCCTTGATGACATCGAGCGCACCGGAGCCCTTGCAGCCGGCGGCGAGCACCTTCTCTTCGAAGACCTCGCGCGTGCCATGCTTCTCACCCGGAATATAGGCTTCAATCTCAAAGGCCGGCAGGGCCGGATTGATCTCCGACCACTTCTTATAAGGATTGGGAACCAGCTTGCCGTTCACCACGACTTCGGCCGCCAGCGCCTTATAGAGATCGGCCGGCACGAATTTCATGTCGGGATTGCTTTTGTCGAAAGCGAAGACGATGCCGTCGTAGCCGATCTTGACCTGCTGGATATCGGCAACGCCGGCAGCCTTGCAGGCCTCGACCTCGCTAGCCTTGATGGGGCGCGACGAATTGGCGATATCGATGGAATCGGGGCCGACGCCCTTGCAGAATTCCTTGAGACCGGCACCGGAGCCGCCGGATTCAACGACCGGCGTTTTGAAATTCGTGAAGGTCTCACCAAAACTCTCGGCAACGATCTTGGCATAGGGGAATACGGTGGAGGAACCTGAAATCTGAATCTGATCACGGGCCGCGGCGGCGCCAGCGAAAGCGGCGGATGCAACCAACGCTATGACAGACAGTTTCAACGTGTCCATGGTGAACCCTCCCTGACGGGCTTTGAAGAGCGCGACGGCGAACGGAGCATCCGCCTGTTCAACATCTCTTTTTTAGCGGTCAAAGCACCGCCCTTTTATGTCAGGCGAGTGAAACAATTATGACAAATCAACCCCTTGAAATTTATCAATGAAGTTGCGCCGAAAAGGGGTGATTTACGAAGGCGTTCAGAAGCGGACCGTAAAGTCCGTTCCTTTCCCGACTTCCGACTTGACGATAAGCCGTGCGCGGTGACGGGTGAGAATGTGCTTGACGATGGCGAGCCCGAGGCCGGTGCCTTTTTTCGAGCGGCTGTCTTCTACATTGACGCGATAGAAGCGCTCCGTCAGGCGCGGCACGTGTTCCGCCGGGATGCCCGGCCCTCTGTCCGAGATGATGACCTCGACGGCCTGGCCCAGTTCGTTCAAGACGGAAACCTCGACCACCTTCCCTTCCTGACCATATTTGCAAGCATTCTCGATCAGGTTTTCGAAGACCTGCACCAGTTCGTCGCGATCACCCAGCACTTCCACCTTCCCCGGCGGCAGATGCAGATTGATGGTGACGTCGAGATCGTCGGCAAGCGGCAGCAGCGCGTCGCGGACATGGCCGAGCAACGGCACGAGATCGACCTTCTGATCCGGCGCGATGTGCGATTTCAGCTCCAGCCGCGACAGCGACAGGAGATCGTCGACCAGGCGACTCATGCGCGTCGTCTGGTCGAACATGATGCCGAGGAAGCGCTGCTGCGCCTTCGGATCCGCCTTGGCCGGCCCCTGGATGGTTTCGATGAAACCGCGGAGCGAGGCGAGCGGCGTGCGCAGCTCATGGCTGGCGTTGGCGACGAAATCGGATCGCATGCGGTCGATATGGCGGAGTTCGGAGATATCGCGGAAAGACAGCGCAAAGAAGGTGCCGGGCTCGATGTCGGTTTCCGGCAGATCGACCGGGGCGATGCGGACGACATAGACGCGCTCGGACGGCAGGCGCTCGGAATGTTCGATCTGGTTCGGCGTATTGGTGGTGATCGTCTCGCGCACCATGTCGAGAACGCCGGGGGAGCGCAGCTTGGCGGAGATATGAGCATTGAGCGGAAACGCGCCGAACGCTTTCTCGGCGGCGGCATTCTGCATCAGAACGGACGCCTCGCGGTCGATGATCAGCACCGGCACGTCGAGCGCGGCAAGGCCGGAGAACACCGTGCGAAGCACGGTTTGCGGATCGGTAGGAACCATCTCGACGGGTGCCGGCGGCGCGGCCTTCTCAATGAGCGGCCGGCGAATCAGCGCGACGATCGCAACGACCACCCAGAGCCAGAAAACGATGCCGGTATTGATACCCTCGATAAGCGCCAAAACGGCGATCAGCGTCGCCAGAACTAGCATGGCGATCTCCTGCCGCAGCCGTGCAGCCAGCTTTCTGAGGAATGACCATTCGTCTTCCAAGTGTACCCGTCCCTTTGCCTGTCATAGCGGAATCCAAGACTCCGGGTCTTAGCGGGGATTCATGACAGAAGTTTTCGGCTCTATCCACACAAGCCCGCAACTGACAACAATAAATGTAGCCGGCGAATGAGGATGTCCGCAAAAGGCTTGAAAATACTGGATAAATGACCCAACTTGCCCGTGAGGCTTTTTTTGCCGCACGGGCAGATATCGTTAAGATGGCGTAAATTGCGGAGGAGCAGAGCACATGGCAGAGGACGTGAAAAGCCGTGCGGTGGAGCTGGATATGCATGGCAAGACGCGCATATTCGATGTCGATGACCCTGTGCTGCCAGACTGGATCGACGACGAGGCGCTTGCTTCCGGAGGCTATCCCTACAAGAAGAAGCTAAAGGAAGAAGAGTATCTGGAAGAGCTGGAAAAGCTGCAGATCGAGCTCATCAAAGTGCAGTTCTGGCTGCAGGCGACCGGTAAGCGGGTGATGGCGCTCTTCGAAGGTCGCGACGCCGCCGGCAAGGGTGGTGCGATCGCGGCAACGTCGGCACATATGAACCCCCGCCTCGCGCGCGCCGTGGCGCTGACCAAACCGACCGACCGGGAAGCCGGGCAATGGTATTTCCAGCGCTATGTCGCCCAGTTCCCGACGGCAGGCGAATTCGTGCTGTTCGATCGTTCCTGGTATAACCGCGCCGGTGTCGAGCCGGTCATGGGCTTCTGCACGCAGGAGCAATACGAGCAATTCCTGAAGCAGACCCCGCATATGGAAAAGCTCATCGTCCAGGACGGCATTTTCTTCTTCAAATTCTATCTCGATATCGGCAGGGAAATGCAGCTCAAGCGCTTTCACGACCGACGCCACGATCCGCGCGCCGTGTGGAAGCTCTCCTCCATGGATATCGCGGCCCTGACCAAATGGAAGGACTATAGCGAAAAGCGCGACCGGATGCTGAAGGAGACGCATATGGACTATGCGCCATGGACGGTGATCCACGCCAACGACAAACGTCGTGCGCGCCTCAACCTCATCCGTCACATTCTGCTAGCGCTTGATTATGACGGCAGGGACGAGAAGGCGATCGGCGAGATCGACGACAAAATCCTTGGCATGGGATTGCATGTTCTCAAATAGGCAGGATGCACCCTAGCCTTACTGCCCCGGCAGGACGCGGATTGCGTAGATGTTGATACCGCGCGCCTTGCCGTCGACATCGCTGTTGATGATCAGGCGACCCGGTGTCGTGGGCGCAAGCGAACGATCGTAGCGGACCTGGAACAGCGCATCCGTCTTCTGGCGGGTCACGTCGAAACGATGACGGCCGCAAGAGCCGAGCGAGCCGAAATCGCACTCGACGGTGATTTGCGTCGGTGTATCCGAGGTGGACTGGAGCGTAAGCGCGACGGTCGACGATTTTCCGGCCAATTGCTGCAGCACGTTTGCCGGCACTTCGACGGATGCGTTGCCATCGGCACCGCTGGTCTCAGAGGTTAGCCGCACTGCGGGGCCTTCGTTTTCCGAGACATTCTCGGCCTTGGCCTGCGGGCCGCTGGCGACCTTGGCCAAGTCGGTCGGCTTGAAGATCTCGATCCACTCTTCCGAGAAGCTGTTCTGCGGATCGATCGTCGCCAGCCCCGGATTGGCGGGGGGGCCACTGTTATCGTCGTCATCGGACGTATCGTCGGCATTGTTGTTGCCGTTGAAATCCTGGGAATCGACATGCGCGGGCGGATTGGGAACGCTGGTGTCGCGCTGGGCCGCCGTCATGAACACGCCTGAGGTTTTGATCCACCAGGCACCGACACCGAGGAAGGCGAGGAGGATGCAGAAGACCAGCAGGCGGGAGAAGAACTTGCGCGGCTTGCGGCGGACGGCGGCACGCTCGGGCTTGAAATTCATCGACCGCGTTGCGGCCGGCGCGGCGACGGCCTGGCGTTCATCGCTATCGGCGCCGAGATGATCGGCGGGGCCGGCTCGCATGTCGCCAAAATCGCTTTCCGGTGCGGCGGGTTCGACGGGAACGGAGGCTTGGCCGGTAACGGGGTGGTCGCGCGTCTCGCCGCGAACGCTCATGACAGGCTCCTGCTCCTGTCGCTGCTGCATCGGTCGCGGGGCCTGCTGTTGCGGCGGCGCGGGCGGCACGTAAGGCGCCTCCACCTCGGGTGCAGCAGGCGGCTCCGGCGGGCGGGCACGCTCCTCGCCTTCGATCGCCCGGATGGTCGCCTCCAGGCGTTGGCGCTGAGCCGAAATAATGCCGATATCGGTAATGTCCTGCTTGCGAAGCCCTGCTTCGAGCGCCTGTCGCGCCGATTGATAGATACGAGCCCGGATTTCCGGATTGGCGCGCTCGGATCGCTCCAACGCGCTTCTGATAGCCGTTTCTAATCCGCTCACATCAGGTCCTTTACTCTCACTCGCGATGCGCCCGCATACTCTACCGCAAAACGACCATTTCTTTACTATTCGCTAACCGAATTCGGTAACGCCCCGACCGGCAATGTGCAAGTCTCTCGAAAAGAGGCGCGAACACTCGGGCGGGGATAAATGGCAAAGACGACACAAATGGGGTGGCGGCGGGCACCAGGCAGTAGGCAGTAGGCAGTAGGCAGTAGGGGAAGGCGTCAATCGCGGATGCCGTCAATCACTATTGCCCACTGCCTATTGCCTACTTCCCCCATCTTCCCCTCCCGACGCACATCTGCTATCCCTTTGACGTTTTCGTAAACGTCAAATACGGATGATGTTCATGGCCCTTCCCTCCGTCCTGACCGAGCGCCTGCGGCTGCCGGTCGTGGCCTCTCCCCTCTTCATCATCTCGCATCCGGCTTTGACGCTGGCCCAATGCAAGGCCGGTGTCGTCGGTGCGTTTCCGGCGCTGAACGCCCGGCCGGAGAGCCAGTTGGACGAATGGCTGGCGATGATCACGGAAGATCTCGCTGCGCACGACGCCGCGCATCCCGAACGCCCGTCGGCTCCCTTCGCCGTCAATCAGATCGTCCATGCCTCGAACAAGCGGCTGGAACATGATCTGATGCTCTGCGTCAAATATAAGGTGCCGATCGTCATTTCCTCGCTCGGCGCGGTGCCGGAGGTCAATGCGGCCGTGCATTCCTATGGCGGCATCGTGCTGCACGATATCATCAACAACCGTCATGCCAATTCGGCCATTCGCAAAGGAGCCGACGGGCTGATTGCGGTGGCGGCAGGCGCAGGCGGCCATGCCGGCCAGCTTTCGCCCTTCGCGCTCGTTCAGGAAATCCGCGAATGGTTCGACGGGCCGTTGCTACTTGCCGGCGCGATCGCCAATGGCGGCGCGATCCTGGCGGCCCAGGCGATGGGCGCGGACATGGCCTATATCGGCTCGCCCTTCATCGCCACCGAGGAGGCGCGCGCGGCGGAAGCCTACAAGCAGGCGATCGTCGACGGCGCGGCCGCCGATATCGTTTATTCCAACTTCTTCACCGGCGTCCACGGCAACTACCTCAAACCCTCGATCCGCGCCGCCGGCATGGACCCGGACAACCTGCCTGAAGCCGATCCTTCCAAGATGGATTTCGAAACGGCCACGACCGGCGCCAAGGCCTGGAAGGATATTTGGGGCTCCGGCCAGGGAATCGGCGCTGTCAAAGCAATCGAACCGGTGGCCGCGCTTGTCGACCGGCTGGAGGCGCAGTATCGTCAGGCGCGCGCCCGGCTGGCGCTCTGAGAACGCTCGAAAGCGCGCCTGCTTTTTCACAGGCCCCTCGCTTTTTTGCCAATCGGCAATTTGAGCGCTTGAAATCTCGGCGCATTGACTGTATCAGCGCCATGCAAATCGCAGGGCCATACCGATCGGCCCGAAATGCCGCTTTAGCTCAGTCGGTAGAGCACATCATTCGTAATGATGGGGTCACGTGTTCGAGTCACGTAAGCGGCACCACTCCCCTTTGCAAATTCTCTAGTATTTCCAATCAGATATTCGAACACTACCCGCGCTCGGCAAGCTCGCTAGCTCTACCGATTGAGCTAAAGCGACACGGAAGTAATGAGGATAGAATGAGATGGGCCTGTTTCTAGGTTCACCCGCGTATCCCACGAATTGCATGGCGTTGGTCAGCAGCTATCCATTGACAAAAAGAAATCCTCCCCTGTGCTTTTGGCTTTGACGGGGACAGAGGGGGACAGCTCCCCAGGGGTGTATAGTGTATGGCACCCTGAAATTTTCTCAGAGAAATTCCGTTAATTTCGCTTTGCCGTTGTTCACAAGATAATCATTCGAAACGCCCTCGACTCTTTGAGTTGAATCTGTCTGAATCTCTGTACAACTCAAGATTCGGGAAGAAAGGGCGAATCATGGCTCAGTACAAACATGGTCAGTACCTGCATCAGAATAATCACGCTGAATTTGATAAAGAACATACCCCGGGGACGGTGGTAGCTAACTCCGGTATCTATCGTTGTAAGAACTGCGGTGACGAGATCGCGGCGAACAAGAATCAGCCCCTTCCACCTCAGAATCACCATCAGCACCCAAACGGGCTCCCAATCAGGTGGCAGCTCTTGGTCTTTGCTCAGACGCAGGGATAAGCACATGGGATTCCCCTTTGTCGTCAATATGGACAAGACAGGTGAGGCTCTCGTCAATCGTGTCTCTGATGCCGTAGGTGGGATTTTCAAACCTTGGCAGACCACGAGAACAGCTAAGGCCGAAGCAGAAGCGAAGAAGATTCTAGCTGTAGCTGACCTAGAGATTACTGAAATCCGGGAACGGGCCACGAGACGGATGCTTCTTGAGGAGGAGAAGAACCAAGAGAACATCGAATCTGTAACAGCGAAGGCCATTCCCCATCTCTCGGAAGAGGCAAAGCCGGAAGAGCTGGACGAAGATTTTGTCAGGTATCTTTTCGAAAAGGCACGGCTGGTTTCGAATGAGGAGATGCAATCTGTCTGGGCAAAGATACTAGCAGGAGAAGCCAATAGGGCAGGCTCGTTTTCCCGAAGGACGGTGGAAGTCGTCGCTCAGATGGACAAGGAAGATGCTGAGCTATTCACAAGGTTCTGTCGAAGCATATGGATCATAGGTGGTTTGGTCCCAATTGTTCTCCGAACCGATGGCGGGCGTTCGAATGACAAATTTTCCTTGTCTTTCTCAGAATTGCAGCATCTCGATGATATTGGCTTAATTGTCTTTGAGAACATCTCCGGGTTTAGGAAACTGAAAATCCCACAAACATTCCGCGCTGATTATTATGGATGCCCTGTTGACCTACATTTTGTGGGTAAGGAGAATAACCGCCTAGAGGTGGGCGTTGCGATAATGACGACTACCGGCATTGAATTGGCCATGATTGCCGGTCCGGTTTCTTCGCTGGAAGCGTTTGAGACAGGGGTACACTATTTTATGGGTCAAAACGTAGGCGTTTCCATACCCATCGATGCAAAGGATAAATATCTGGACCTATGATAACAGCGGGAACCCAAGGGTTCACTTCGTTCACGGGTGCGAGGAAGAAAATGGATACCCCGCGCTGCTGGCTTCCAATCACTCAAGTGACCAATATGCCGCCACAGAGGCTGGCTTCACGCATCCGAGGCCCTGGAGGCTGGTTCGAGATTTTTAGGGGCTTGTGCTCCGGTCGCAGACGACAGCGGCACCTATCCCCCGAGTAAGGCAGACACGGCCACGAAAAAAACCGCGATAGCCTTTGAACATTCTCTCTCCACGATAAAAAAGCGGCGCCAAAGTTGGTAGTTGACTCATAATAATATGAGCTTACTGATCTCTCATCTGATTGGATTTGACCCCTGATCGGATCGTGCAAGCAGCTCGACCGCCGGTTCGGTCGGGCTGCTTGTTGTGGAAGCCGGAAACAGCGGTTCAGGCGGTGGATGGTTTCGGCGGCTATGCCCTGATGAACAGGGCGCCCACCAAGCCAAAAACCACGATCGACTGCAAAATGAACATTGGCCATTCGGCTGACATTGGCTTTCCTCCTGTTTTTATGAACATAGGGAAGCACTAATGTTTGTCGATTGTCATGTAATCACTTTGATTGCGAGAGGCAGACACCACTTCTTACGCCGCTGTTATTGTGCGTCGAGGATGAAGTTCATCGATGCATTAAGAACATGCGAAGGTGGGCGGCTTACAAAGCCGCCCTACACCCTTCTATCCTATCTCGGCGCTGCCACCGCCGAAGCATCTTCTTACACGACTATGACTTTTCGCCATGCGCTGAAATCACGGCGCGTTTTGCCTGCTCGCCTGCTGATTTGCCCAGAGCGCCTCGTCCGTCAGACGTTGCCGAATCTCCTGCTTTTGCTCGGCAATCATCGCGGAAATGAGGAAAGCATCGACGATCCACCAGATGCCCAGCGCAGCTAGGAGGGCGATGCCGATGACAATGAATGTCGTAAGCCAACCGAGTACGAACAGAAGCAACTGCACTACCCCGCTGCCGGTTCTACCGAGGTAAAACCGGTGAGCGCCCAAAGTGCCAAGAAAGAACCAAAGCAAGTAGGCTGCGCCCACCGATTTTGCTTCATTGGTCACACGTTGTTCGACCAATATTTGCTCTTGCGTGGAAAGCCCCATTTTCCCTCTCAAGTGATTTCCGGCGCAAGCCCCCTCACGCCATAATAGATCGGCGCATTAAAACTCACGCCTAGATAGAGAATTGCAACTCCATCGAAGTGAAGTCAAGCATTCGATCGTCGTCTATTTGTGATATTCGTCGAAACCGGCGCGCAATGTGCGCCATCCATCCTTTTGCGTCACCATCATCCGATCCATTCAGAGGAACCATCATGATCCACGTTCTCGCCATCCTCACCGCGCAGCCCGGCAAGCGTGCCGCCGTGCTCGAAGCCTTCCAGGCGAATGTCCCGGCCGTGCATGCCGAAGACGGCTGCATCGAATATACCGCGGTCGTGGATGTCGAAGGCGCGGACCCGGCGTTTGGTCCCGATACATTCGTGGTGGTCGAAAAATGGGAAAGCATGGCGGCGCTTAAGGCACATGCCGCTTCGGCGCATATGGCCGCTTATGGGGAGAAGGTGAAGGACCTTATGGCCGCGCGCGCCGTGCATGTGCTGAGCCCGGTCTAAGTCGCACATTACGACAACGCTCCAACGGCGCCCTTTTGGCGCCGTTTATTATAACCCGCTTGCCTGGGTTAGCTGGTTGCCTGCTCAGTACCAGGGATCGTAGTAGCGGTCACGCCAGTAAGGGCGATAGTACCCATGGCGGTAGCCCCAATAATCCCCACCGCGCCAGTAGCGGTCGCGATAGTAGTAGCGATGGTAGCCGTAGCTTGGGCCGACATAGAAGCCGAAGCCCGGCGAGATCACGACGCTGGGACCGTAGTGCCGATGATGGTGGTAATAGTACCGACGATGAGCATCAGCATTGGTTACTGGCAAAGCGAGGATACCCAGCGCTACTAACGCCGTTGCGATGATCCTCATTTCTCTTCTCCTTACACGCATCCGTAAGGCCGGCGATACCTATGCCGGCCCGGATCACATCATTCCCGCACAAGCGGGGTATGGAGTTAAACGCTCAAGGGGAATGCATGTTCCGGAAGCTAAAGCTATGAGGTATGGGAGAAATACGGCCTGTACGCGCGGGCCTGGCGATTAAGCTCCGTTCCGTATGGACGTCAGGATGCGTCCCGTCAGTCCAAAATCTCCTAAGATGCTGGGCGACTTCGAGCAGCTTCCGTTGCGCCCACCAGCTCGCGCACCGCCTCCTGGATCAGCCGGCAGGCATCGACGGAAGCACGGCGGCCATTGTGGGCGAGGTGATAGGAAAGCGGCAAAATCTGATCCGGATTGACGATCCGCACCTTGTCGGCAATCGGCGCGGCGCTGACGCGGCCGAGAAACGAAACATAGCCATGATTGGCGACAAGGTCGACGATGACGGGAAGCGAGTCGGCCGAAGTGATGTCGCGGCCGCGAAACCGGCGACGGTCGCCGCTGTCGTAGCCGAAGGCCGTGGCCGCATTGCCGATGCCGGTGCGCGAGCTCGGCACGCAGAGCGGATGGTTTTCGACCAGCGCCGTCACCGTCTGTTCCGTGCTGCCAGGCGGCGCGATCGCTACCATGTCGGTTGCCACCAGCTCCATATGCTCGAAGGCATCGAGACCGAAGACGGAATCGACGATGGCGACGTCAATGCGACCGGATCTCAGCGCCTCACGCAAATCGTCGGCGGTCATCAGCATCAAGGACAGCGTGTTGCGGTTGCCGCTGATGTTCCAGCGCGCCACAAGGCTGGCAAGCGAGCGGGCCACCCAGCTCTCCGAGCCGGTCGGGATGATCGACCCGATGCGCACGGCCCGCGCCGCCCGCTGAAATCGCTCGTCCGCCGCCGCCTTCATCTCGTCCCAGGCCTCCGCGATACCGGCAAGGATGGCATAGACCTCGCGACCGACGTCGGTCAGCACCGAACCCTGCGCCTGTCGTTCAAACAGGCGGCAACCGAACAATTCTTCCAGATTGGCGATCTGCAGCGAAAGCTGCGGCTGACCGAGACGCAGGCGGCGGGCGGCGCGATTGATGCTGCCCTGATCGGCGACCTCCAGGAAACGTTCAATGGTGGCGATCCTCAACGGTAGCCGCGCAGCCCATTGGGGATAGTCCTGTGGTGCGGGAGGTTCTTTCGTCAGCACCGAGAGTTGCCGCATGGCGGAGAGGATCGGCTGCAGGCCCTTCTGCACCTTCGAGCTGGCAAGCAGGGTGGCGAGCTCGCCCGATGCTCGCTCGACGAGCTTTATCGCCAGTTCCGTCTCCAGTCGCCGAAGCGCGCTCGACACGGTCGAGGCCGAAAAAGAGAGCCTGCGGGCCGTCTCCCTGACGGAGCCGATCGAGAAAACCGTGTCGGCGATGAACAATGCCCCGAGATACAAACCGGCCATCCTTTCGAGCCTGCCACATACCCTGCCTCGCATGCAGCCGAACCACTATGCCGGCACGATATGATGTGTTCTCAAAAAAAGATATCCCAAACCAAAAGAGCGAGGACTATCGTTCGATGACCGCCTAACTGACCCAACAAAACCCAAGAGATCGGAACGGCGGCGAAACAGGTAGGGGGAACAAAAACAAACGCACTTACCCCCGAAAAAAGAAATCTATTTTCGCGCTTATGCCGGTCACCCTCGTCATAATCGCGCGGCGACTGCAGGTGGCGGACTGGCGTGTCATCGATTTTTCGGTGGCGAGCGCTATCTCCCAGACGCAGACAGGACTTCGCATGCGGGTTCTTCGGCCCGCAGTCATATGTGGCGTGTCCGGGGACCGGATTTGAACCGAACGGATACGCCAGACTAACGGTTCAACGGGGTACAAAGGGAAACATCATGTTCAAGAAGTTCGCACTCGCCGCCGCGCTAACGGCTTTCGTCGCCAGTGGTGCCAGCGCTGCCGACGTCGTGGTCTCCTCAAAGATCGACACGGAAGGCACGCTGCTCGGCAATATCATCTTCGCCGCGCTCAATGCCAACGGCATCAAGGCGAAGGACCGCATCGCGCTCGGCACGACGCCCGTTTTGCGCAAGGCGATCACGGCCGGCGAAATTGACATTTACGCCGAATATACCGGCAATGCCGGCTTCTTCTTCAACAAATCAGACGATCCGGCCTGGAAGAACCTGCAGCAGGGTTATGATCTGGCGAAGAAGCTCGATTACGATGCCAATAAGATCGTCTGGCTGACGCCCTCGCCCGCCAACAACACCTGGGCGATCGGCGTTCGCAACGACGTCGCCGGCCCGGCCAAACTCAAGACCATGTCCGATTTCGGCAAGTGGGTTGCCGGCGGCGGGCCGGTCAAGCTTGCGGCGTCTTCCGAGTTCGTCAACTCGCCGGCGGCTCTGCCGGCCTTCCAGACGACCTACAACTTCCAGATCAAGCCAGAGCAGGAAGTCGTGCTCTCCGGCGGCGACACGGCAGCGACGATCAAGGCTGCGGCCGACCAGACCAACGGCGTCAACACCGCCATGGTCTACGGCACTGACGGCGCCATCGAAGCGGCTGAACTGACGGTTCTCGAAGACGACAAGAGCGTGCAGCCGGTCTATGCGCCGACGCCGATCATCCGCGAAGCCGTATTGAAGGCCAATCCGAAGATCGAGGAAGTTCTGGCCCCGATCTTCAAGGGCCTGACTGCCGACGTGCTGCGCAAGCTGAACGGCCGCATCCAGGTGGACGGCGAGCCGGCCAAGTCGGTTGCCGAATCCTACCTCAAGGAAAACGGCTTCCTGAAGTAAGACTTTACCTATCACCCCTGCGGCTCCGCTTTGATAAGGTGGGGCCGCATGGATATTTGATGAGGCATGATCTTATCCAAAAACCGCCTCGCCGGTTTTGGCATCCGCTGACGGAGCTTGCTTGATGGAAGATGCGCTAGCGGTCCGCAGGGTGGACCGTCTCGGAGTGGTGCTGGTGGCCGGTGGCTGCCTCGCGGCGGCGTCGATGCCGTTCATCATCGTCAAGGCAAACCGCATCGCCGCCGGCAAGCCGCAATTGCTGACGCAGCTCCTTGCCCAGCCCGTCGCGCTGGCACTTCTCCTCCTTCTCGTCGCCACCGCCCTTGCCGCCCTTTTCCTGCGCAACCAGCTCGTCCGCCTCGCCATCGCCACGCTCGCCATTGCCCTTCTGATCGTCACGCTCGGCTTCGTCTCGACTGCGGCCACGCCTGCCGGCAGCACCGTGGCGCGCATTACGCCGGGCGGTGCCTTCTGGGTGCTGCTCGCCGTCATTGGCCTGGTGATCTCGGATGCGCTGGTGAAGCTGCGGCTTACGCCATGGCTTCGGGTCGCCTCGCTCGCGCTCTATGGTGCGATCCTCGGCATCATTCTCAGGTCCGGTCTACTCGACAACCTGTCGATCATGAAGGAATACGCCAACAATGCCGATAAATTCTGGAACGAGGCGCTTGGCCATGTGTTCCTCTCGCTCGGCTCGGTCGCCATCGCCATCGTGCTCGCCCTGCCGCTCGGCATCTTCTGCTACTGGCAGCCGAGGCTTCGCGCCGTCGTGCTGCGCGGCCTGAGCTTGGTGCAGACCATTCCTAGCCTCGCTCTGTTCGGCATCCTGATGCTGCCGCTCGGCTATATCGCGGCCCATGTCCCTTTCGCGGCCGTGATCGGCGTTCAAGGCATCGGCACTGCGCCGGCGCTGGTGGCGCTGGTGATCTATTCGCTGCTGCCGATCGTCGCCAACACCGTCGTCGGGCTTGCCGGCGTCGACCCGTCCGTGCGCGATGCCGCTGCCGGCATGGGGCTGACACGCCGGCAGATCCTGACCGGCATCGACCTACCGCTCGCCTTTCCTGTCATCCTGACAGGCATCCGCATCGTGCTGGTGCAGGCGATCGGCCTCGTCACTGTCGCGGCGCTGATCGGCGGCGGCGGTTTCGGTCTCTTCATTTTCCAGGGCATCGGCCAGACGGCCAATGATCTGGTGCTGCTCGGCGCCGTGCCGACGGTCTTTCTCGCATTCTCATCGGCCGTCATCCTCGATGCGGTCATCGACAGCATCCGAGGGCAACACGCATGACCACCATGATCGAGCTGAAGGACGTAACCAAGCGCTATGGCAACGCCACCGTGGTCGACAATGTCAACATGAGCATGGAAAAGGGCACGATCACCGTCATTGTCGGCACCTCTGGCTCCGGCAAGTCGACGCTGGTGCGGATGATCAACCGGCTGGTGCCGATCTCCCTCGGCCAGATTTTGGTCGACGGCCGGGATGTCATGAGCGTGCCGGCGACCGAGCTTCGCCGCCGCATCGGCTATGCCATCCAGGGACATGGCCTGTTTCCGCATCGCACGGTGGCGCAGAACATCGCGACCGTGCCGCAACTGCTCGGTTGGGACAAGGCGCGCATCGACCGGCGCGTCGAGGAGCTGCTCAATCTCTTCCATCTCGATCCCGGCACATTCGCGGCCAAATATCCGAGCCAGCTTTCCGGGGGGCAGCAACAGCGCGTCGGTGTTGCTCGTGCGCTTGCGGCCGAACCGGAAGTCCTGCTGATGGACGAGCCCTTCGGCGCACTCGATCCCGTCATCCGCGGCAAGGCCCAGGACGACCTTCTGGCCATCCAGAAACAGTTCGGCACGACCATCGTGCTCGTCACCCACGATATGGACGAAGCCTTCCATCTCGGCGACCAGATCGCGGTGATGAGCGAAGGCAAGCTGCTGCAATGTTCGGAACCGGGGAAGATCCTCACTGAGCCCGCCGATCCCTTCGTGCAGCAACTGACCGGCACCTCCGACCGGGCGCTGAAGCTGATGTCGCTGCTGCCACTCAAGGAAAGCATGCAGCCGCTGCGACCGGGCCTCGGCTACAGCCTGCCGCAGACGCTCAATCTGCGCGATGCGCTGGCAGAGATGATCTGGCAGGGTGCTGACGAGGCTGCCGTGGAGGACGACAGCAAGGTGCCGGTCGGCTCGATCTCCATGCGGCATTTGATCGAGCTGGGCCGCAAAGCATGAAGTTTCTGACCGCCAACATCTTCCGGTTTCTGGCGCTGGCGTTGCTGCTGGTGCTGCTATTCCGGCCGGAGTGGCTGATGCCGATCCTGGCGCCGCTCACCAAATTCGGAGCATCGCCGATCTATACGCAGAACAGCCTGGTCGGTCTCGCGATCAGCCATATGGAGCTGATCCTCGTCTCGATCGCCGCCAGCGGCATTCTCGCCGTGCTCGGTGGCATCTTCGTCACCCGCAAGAGCGGCGCCGATTTCCTGCCGCTATCGCGGGCGATCGCCAATGCCGGCCAGACCTTTCCTCCGGTCGCGGTGCTGGCGCTCGCCATCTCCACCACCGGTTTCGGCGCGGTGCCGACGCTGATCGCGCTTTTCCTCTATGCGCTGCTGCCGATCTTCGAAAATACTGTCGCCGGCCTGCAGCAGGTTCCCGCCTCCGTGCTCGACGCCGCCGACGGCATGGGCATGAATGGCTGGCAGCGGCTGTTTCGGGTCGAGCTGCCGCTCGCTCTGCCGCTGATCATCGAAGGGCTGAAGATCGCCACCGTCATCAATATCGGCACGGCGACGATCGGCTCGACCGTTGCGGCGAAGGGGCTTGGAGAAGTCATCATCGCCGGCCTGATCAACGACAACACCGCCTTCATCCTGCAGGGCGGCTTGATCGTCGGCTTGATGGCGGTGCTGATCTATGACGGCATGGAATTGATCGAAACCGCCGTCACGCGCAAAATCGGCTTGCAGCCGCACTGATTTAGCCTTGGCGGCTCCGGAGCATGATCTTGGCCCCGCCTTTAACGACAGGGAGGCGCACATGGCGAAAATGATCCATTCGATGATCCGAGTGCTCGATGAAGCGCGCGCGGTCGATTTCTACGGCAAGGCTTTCGGGCTCGCGGTGGCCGACCGCGTCACCTTTCCGACCTTTACACTGATCTATCTCAGCAATGCCGAGACCGGTTTCGAATTGGAATTGACCATTAACCAGGGCCGTAGCGAACCCTATGCGCTCGGCGAAGGCTATGGCCACCTTGCCGTTTCAGTCGATGAACTCCGGGACGAGCACGCGCGCTTCACCGAGCTTGGCCTCAATCCCGGCAAGATCGTTGAGCTCAATCGCGATGGAAGACTTTTCGCCCTCTTCTTCTTCGTCAGCGATCCCGATGGCTACAGGATCGAAGTCATGCAGAGAAACGGGCGGTTTCAGTAAAAGCCGCATAAACCAAAGCCCCGTGAAAACGGGGCCAGTTTCTGGCTTTCCTTTATGTGTGCCTACATCCAGTAGGGTGGCACGCCGAAATAGTCATGGCTCTTATGGCCATTATCCTTGTGGGCGACGATGTCGTCCTTGCTGGCGAAACGGCGGGCTTTTTCGATGTCATTCTTGGTCATATTGATACGATAGCCATCGATGCGAGCATCATAGCGTAGCTTTTCCCACGGCAGCCGGTAGTGATCCTGGCCGATGCCGAAAAAGCCGCCGAAGCTCAGAATGATGAAAGCGATACGTCCATCGCTTTTTTCCAGCATCAGGCGCTCGATATGACCGATCTGCTTGCCATCGGACCCGAAGACCTTGGACCCCTCGACCCGGTCGCATGCGACCAGCATCGACATGTCCTTGACATAGAGTTCGCGGCTAATCGTCTCGGCACTCTCTTTATGCATGTGCGCACCTCCTCTTGGATACGCTTCACATAAAACTCTTGAGCATCCGATCCGCCCCGGAGTACCGTGCGGGCAGCACGATGCGTTCGGTGAGGCCCTCGCTCACCGCGCATTAACGCGCTGTTGTCACAAAAGTTCCAGTACTTTTTTCAAACTTATTAAAAAATAGTTAACGCTCAGGTATTATTGACGTTTACGTCAAAGTCAGTATAGCTTTCATAGTCGCCCTACGTCTTTAGGTGAGGGCAAAAGCGGCAGCGGTGCGAAAAGCGGGAGACTTTTCCACCAAGCAGTGCCACGCTACAAAGCCGCGGCTCGCCGAAGGCGGGGCGTGATGATGCGTCAAGGAGGAAGTACGCATGAATTCAGTTTCCGCTCCTTCGGATAAACCGCTGGTCAAAAAGATTTGGCTCGCATCTTACCCGGATATCGTGCCGGCCGAACTGCCGCCGTTGGAGCATGCATCGCTCGTTGAATTGCTGGAGGAAAGCTGCGCGCGCTATGGCGACAAGCTCGCCTTCACCAGCATGGGCAAATCGATCACCTATCGCGATCTCGATACGCAAACGCGCAAGATCGCCGCATGGCTGCAAAGCCTCGGCCTTCAGAAGGGCGACCGCGTCGCCGTCATGATGCCGAACGTGCTGCAAAACCCGATCACCGTTTACGGCATACTTCGTGCCGGTCTTGTCGTCGTCAACGTCAATCCGCTTTACACGCCGCGCGAACTGGAATACCAGCTTCGCGATTGCGGCGCCAGGGCGATCTTCGTGCTTGAAAACTTCGCCCATACGGTGGAGCAGGTCCTGGCGCATACGGATGTGCGCCATGTCGTGGTCACCGCACTTGGCGACATGCTCGGCATCAAGGGCCACATCGTCAACTTCATCGTTCGCAAGGTGAAGAAGCTGGTACCGGCATGGTCCATTCCCGGCCATCGCAGCTTCAAGGGCGTGCTCTCCGAAGGGGCGCGGCTGCCGTTAAAGCCATCCGAGGTCACCAGAAGCGACATCGCCTTCCTGCAATATACCGGTGGCACGACCGGCGTTGCCAAGGGCGCGATCCTGACGCATTCCAACCTGCTCGCCAACCAGCAGCAATTGCTGCTCTGGCTGCAATCCGCCTACATCAACAAGCCGCGTCCCGAGCAGCTCACCTTCGTGTGCGCCTTGCCGCTCTATCACATCTTCGCACTCACGGTGAATTCGCTGATGGGCATGTCGCTCGGTGGGCATAATGTGCTGATCGCCAATCCGCGCGACATACCCGCTTTCATCAAGGAGCTGGGTAAGTACAAGTTCGACATGTTCCCAGGCCTGAACACGCTGTTCAATGCGCTAATGAACAATCCGGAATTTGCCAAGCTCGATCTCTCTAACACAGCGACTCTCGCCGGCGGCATGGCGGTGCAGCGGCCGGTCGCCGAGCGCTGGCAGAAGATGACGGGGGCCTGGATCACCGAGGGCTACGGTCTTTCCGAGACCTCGCCGGTCGCAAGCGCCAATCGTTTCGACAGCCCGGAATTCACCGGCACGATCGGCCTGCCGATAACAGGAACCGATTTCGACATTCGCGACGAGAACGGCAAATCGCTGCCGCTCGGTGAGGTCGGCGAGATCTGCATCCGCGGGCCGCAGGTCATGGCGGGCTATTGGAAACAGCCGGCCGAAACCGCGCGCGTGATGACATCGGACGGCTTCTTCCGCAGCGGCGACATGGGCTTCATGAACGAGCACGGCTACACCAAGATCGTCGACCGCAAGAAGGACATGATCCTGGTTTCGGGCTTCAACGTCTATCCGAACGAGATCGAAGAAGTCGCCGCCATGCATCCCGGCATTCTCGAAGCCGCCGCCATTGGCGTGCCGGACGAACATTCGGGCGAAGCCGTCAAGCTTTTCATCGTCAAGAAGGACCAGGCGTTGACCGAAGCGGACGTCAAGGCGCATTGCACCGCAAACCTCACCAATTACAAGCGGCCGCGCTTCATCGAATTCCGCAGCGAACTGCCGAAATCGAATGTCGGCAAAATCTTGCGCAAGGAATTGCGCAACTGACATAATTCGATGTCATTATTCCCTGCCATTCGGGAAGCCGCCCGCCTTCATCCGCGGGCGGCTTTTTTCGCTTTTACCTGCGCGCGAACTTGATTTACCCCTCACAAAGCGAATAGTTTCCGCGACTAACTCAGAGTGCCCCCGCCCTCGCCAGACGGCCAGCGGCGCGAACCGCAAGGAGCCCCTCCATGAACGCCCTCGTCGAACAACTGAAGAGCACCGCAGCGGCCACCAAGGCCACCGATATCCGCGCCGCCTTCGCCGCCGACGCCCAACGTTTCTCCCGCTTCAGCACCTCGCTTGACGACCTGCTGATGGACTATTCCAAGACCGCGGTGAACGACGAGATCTTCGCGCTTCTCGAGAAGCTCGCAACCGAAGGCGGCATCGCAGCCAAGCGCGACGAAATGTTCTCGGGCGTTGCCATCAACTTCACCGAAAACCGAGCTGTTCTGCACACCGCGCTGCGCAATCGCTCCAACACGCCTGTTCTCGTCGACGGCAAGGATGTGATGCCCGACGTCAACGGCGTCTTGGCGGCCATGGGCAAATTTGCCGACGGCATCCGCTCTGGCACGCTAAAGGGCGCGACCGGCAAGGCGATCACCGACGTCATCAATATCGGCATCGGCGGCTCCGACCTCGGTCCGGTCATGGCGACCTTGGCGCTAGCTCCCTTCCATGACGGCCCGCGCGCGCATTTCGTCTCCAACATCGACGGCGCCCATATCGCCGACATCCTGAAGCTCGTTTCGCCGGAAACGACGCTGTTCATCATCGCGTCCAAGACCTTCACCACCATCGAGACGATGACGAACGCCCAGACGGCGCGCAATTTCATCGCCAAGGCGCTTGGCGAAGCAGCCGTTCAGCATCACTTCGCCGCCGTTTCGACCGCGCTCGACAAGGTTGCCGCCTTCGGCATCGACAGCGGACGCGTCTTCGGCTTTTGGGATTGGGTCGGCGGTCGCTACTCGATCTGGTCAGCCATCGGCCTGCCGCTGATGATCGCCGTCGGTCCGGAGAATTTCGGCAAGTTCCTCGACGGCGCGCATGCGATGGACAACCATTTCCGCAAGGCGCCGTTCAAGGAAAACCTGCCGATGCTGCTCGGCCTGATCGGCTTCTACCATCGCAACGTGCTGGGTTACACGACCCGCGCTATCCTGCCCTATGACCAGCGCCTGTCGCGCTTCCCGGCCTATCTGCAGCAGCTCGACATGGAATCGAACGGCAAGGGCGTCACCATCGACGGCACACCAGTCGAGGGCAATTCCGGCCCCGTCGTCTGGGGCGAGCCCGGCACCAACGGCCAGCATGCCTTCTACCAGCTCATCCACCAGGGCACGAGCATCATCCCGGCCGAATTCATGATCGCCGCCAATGCCTTCGAACCGGATCTGCGTCACCAGCACCAGTTGCTGATGGCAAACTGCGTGGCACAGTCGGAAGCCCTGATGAAAGGCCGCACCTTCGCGGAAGCCAAGGCCCAGCTCACCGCCAAGGGCATGGACGACAAGAAGGCCGATTTCATCGCGCCGCATCGCGTCTTCACCGGCAACCGCCCGTCGATCACCTTTGTCTACGACAAGCTGACGCCTTATGCGCTCGGCCGCCTGATCGCTCTCTATGAACACCGCGTTTTTGTCGAAGGCGTGCTGTTCCGCATCAACTCCTTCGACCAGTGGGGCGTCGAGCTCGGCAAGGAGCTGGCAACCGGCCTGCTGCCGGTCATCGAAGGCAAGGAAAGCGCTGCCGGCCATGATTCGTCGACACAGGGCCTGGTGGCTGCGCTGGCAAGCCGAGCGAAGTAACTCTCTTCGACCAAAAATAAGATGGCCCCGTCTGCTGCGTCAGGCGGGGCTTTTTTGTTGGTGATAGACTTACGCGGCAATCGCGATGGTTATCCCGCCCGCCAGGGGCGGGATAGGACCCCTTACAGCCCAATCTCACTCGCCCAAGGCGGATTTGCCCCTGCCCTGGAAACTGTAACAGCAGCCGCCTTGGCACCAAGCGCCAGCGCGTCCCGCAGCGCCTTCTCATCCAGCGAAGCGACCTGCGCTTTGGTCAGCAGATCATTCATCTTCAGCGATGCCAGGATGCCGGCGTCGAACGTATCGCCGGCCCCCACGGTATCGACCACGGTGACGCGTTCGCTCGGGACCGTAACCTTCAACGACTTCGTGTACCCCGTCGCGCCCTCGGCACCCTTGGTGACGACGATCAGCTTAGCGCCCTGGTTCAGCCAGTGAGCAGCAAGCTCGTCATGGTTTCCCGGGATGCCGAACCATTCCAGGTCCTCGTCCGAGAATTTCAGGATATCGGACATGGCGGCCATGCGGCTGATACGGCCCATATGCGCGGCCTTGTCCTTGATGAAACCGGGCCGGATGTTCGGATCGAGCGAAATGACGCGGCTTTGGTGCTCGCGCTTCATCAGCGCTTCATAGGTCGCGCCGCAAGGGTTGGGGATTAGGCTGATGGCGCCGAAATGCAGGGCTTCGCAGTCGTCCCCCAAGGTCGGGAGATCGGCCTCGGTGATCATGCGGCCGGCGGAACCTTCGTCGTAGAAGGCATAGGTCGCCTGACCATTGACGAGCTTGACGAAAGCGATCGTGCTCGGACGGGGAGCGATGGCGCAATAGCTGTAATCCACCTTGGCCGCCGAGAGCGTCTCGCGCAGGATATCGCCCATCATGTCGTCGGCAATGCCGGTGAAGAAACCGGTCGGCACGCCCAGGCGGCCAAGCGCAATCGCAGTGTTGAAGATCGCACCGCCGGCATAGGGCGCAAAGGCCTTTTCACCCAGCGTCGTATCTCGCGGCAGCATGTCGATCAAAGCTTCGCCACAGCACAATATCATTCCGGCCTCCTCGAGCGCACGTCTGTCGTCTAGTTCCGTAAATCGATTAGATAACTTTGCGGCAAAAGCAAAGCGTCACTTTGTTGCCAGTTCCGATACACCGCCGTTGCGGCCGGACCAGGCGAGTGGAGCGTCGAGAAAAGCTTCAACTTCTTCGAGCGTTTTGTCGTCGAACAGCTTTTGCGCCTTGGCGACGGCAAGCGCGTCACGCCAGGTGGCGATATGGTGAAGCCGAACCTTGCGATTGGCAAACCGCTCCTCGGCTTCCGGGAAAATGCCGTAGTAAAACAGCGCCATGCCGTGGTCGACGATGCCGCCGGCGGCGCGGATGGCGTCGATGAACGTGAACATGCTGCCGCCCGCCGTCGTCAGATCCTCGATGACCAGCACGCGCGCCCCCTCAGGCATATGGCCCTCGATCTGCGCATTGCGGCCATGGCCCTTCGGCTGCTTGCGGACATAGATCATTGGCAAGTCGAGGCGTTCGGCGAGGAAGGCGGCGAAGGGAATGCCCGCTGTTTCACCGCCGGCGACGCAATCGAACTGCTCGAAACCGGCATCGCGCATGACGATGCTGGCGGCGAAATCCATCACGGTGGAGCGGATGCGCGGGTAGGAAATCAGCTTGCGGCAATCGATATAGACTGGACTCGCCATGCCCGAAGCGAGCTTATATGGTTTGTCGGCGCTGAAATGCACCGCCTTGATCTCCCAAAGCATCTTCGCCACCAATTCGGCCATAACGGCGCGATCGGAAAATGTCATCTGGGTGGTCATGCGGGCCTCCTTCGCTATTTAAGACATTCCTGCGGCAATAGCAGCAAGTGGCCGAGGTTTCCAGACGGATCGCGGGTTTTATGCCCCCCTCCCGAGGCTGCTATTTCATCGAGTTCGGTCTCTCCGAAACGGCGCCGATATCGGCGGGCAGCATTGCCTTGAACAGGGCGATCGCCCTATCGCCCTCCTCTTTCCCGATCGAAATCGCGTAGCGCACGGCGGCTGCAACCAGTTGCATGGTCAGTCGAGCGACCCGAGCCAGCTCCGCGGAATCGCGCGCAGGCCAGAGACGATGGAGAACAGCCAGAAAAGCCTGGGAATGCCACTCCATATCCTCGGCATCGATCTCCTGCAGAAGCTTGTCGGCCTGCGTCGCATGCCAGATATCCCGCATCACCGGCTCATCGCGGAACATCGCATAGTAACCGTCGACGATGCTGCCAAGAGCGCCTTGAAGATCGGCGGTGCTTTTCACGCGAGCCAGTTCGCTTTCCACACATTGCCGCCCCTGTTCATTGAAGCGTTCGGCTAGGACGCGGATGATGGCGGTCTTGTCGGGAAAATATTGATAGAGCGAACCGAAGGATACGCCGGCCTTTTCGACGATCTCGCCCATACGCAACGCGTCGCTGCCGTTCTTTTCGATCAGCTCCATGGCAACGGACAATATCCGCTCGACACGCTCGCGGCCGCGCTGCTGGCTGGGGATTCGGCGCGGCGTCCCCGCCTCCTCCTTGCTGCGCCTGCGCTTAACAACCGGTTCCTGCTTCATGTCACGACTCGTCCAACATTCTTGACAGACGATATAAGAGAGTTTATCACATTTCGCAAATGAGAGAATTTATCACATTTCGAGTGGGAAAAGGCCCGATAGGGATTTTCCGATTATGCCCGTGAAACCGCCGCACCCGGCATCTGGAGTGTCCCGTCATGACCTATCCGATCACGAATATCGCTCTCATTACTGCCGCGCTCGGCAGCGGTCTTCTCGCCGGCGTCTACTTTGCCTTCTCGACGTTCATTATGCAGGCCTTTGCCCGTCTTACCGTCGATCAGGGCGTCGCCGCCATGCAATCGATCAATACGACGATTGTGCGTTCACCCTTTATCGTACTGTTCCTGTTGACGGCGGCGCTCTCGGTGTTCATAGCGGTCCTGGCCATCGTGTATTGGCGGGGCGGCGTCAGCATCCTGATGATTGCTGGCGCGGCGCTCTACCTCGTCGCCAGCCTTCTTTCGACCATGGTATTCAACGTTCCTTTGAATGACGCTTTGGATAAGCTCGATGGCCGTACGGCGGAAGCAGCTCAGCTATGGAGCACCTATCTCACCGATTGGACGAGATGGAACCATGTGCGCACCGTGGCGTCGCTGCTTGCTTCCTGCGCCTTCGTCCGGGCGCTCTTTTAGCCGATCATCACGACGCGGTGCGGGAAACGTCCGGCGAGACGGCGTGCAGATAGGCCGTAACCTCGACGCGGTTGCGGCCATTACGCTTGGCGGCATAAAGCGCCTTGTCGGCGGTACTGAGGACACTGTCGAAACCCATGCCCTCGGGGGTGCCGAGCGCAATGCCGGCGCTGACCGTGCAGGCGAAAGACTTGCCGTCCACGGTGAACTCGCGGGCCGCAAAAGCATCGCGCACCCGTTCGGCGATCTGCTCGGCCCGGCCCGGCAAGGCATTGTCGAGGACAAGCGCGAATTCTTCGCCGCCAAGACGGGCCACCGTGTCGGAGGCCCGCAGTCCGGCCGACAATTCCTTGGCAAAAAGCTTGAGAACTATGTCGCCGGTGGCATGGCCGTACTGATCGTTGACGGACTTGAAGCGATCGATGTCGAAGACGATCACCGCCATGGAAGGGCCGAAAGAGCGGTGGCCATAGAGATCGAACAGAGCCCGCCGGTTGAGCAGGCCGGTCAGCGGATCGGTGATGGCCTGCTGACGATGATGCGCCGCCTGACGCCATTGGTGTAGCGCCAGCGACAGGGCGCCGATGCCGGTCATGCCGGCAATGCAGATGGCAAGGCTGACATCTTCGGCCCAATTGTCCGGCGCATGGCCGAGCACGAGTTTGCCGTCCCAGATCAGGACTCCCGCACACAGCGCGAAGGAAATAGCAGTCAATGTGTAAAGCGCGGTGATGCCGTAGAGCGGCGTCGGCGCCTCCTGACGGCTTAGCCAATATTCGCGCGCCGTCAGCAGGAGGAGCACCGCGACGACGATATTGTCGCCCATGAAAGCGAGGCCATCATAACCGGCGAGCATGGCCGGCACGGAAGCGGCAATACCGGTCAGGCTTCCCAATAGAGCGCGGGCCTTGGAAAACCGGCGTGTGCGGAACTGATATCCCGCCGCCAAGATGACCGAAAAGCCGATGAAAAACAGCACGAAGGTAATAATAGCGAGCGTCGGTCGCGGCTGGTCGACATAAGCACCATAGGTGAAAATCCCGACGACGATTGGTACAAGACCGGCGGAACAGGTCAGCAGGAATGTCTCCGGCCGACGGGAAAACCAGCTTCCACCCAGCGTCACCGCAAGACAGGAGGCGGAAACGCCAAGGGCCAGCAGAAGAGAATTATAATCAAGCTCCATGCTCTTCCTTCGACGGTTTCATTCCACACCGTTAGGGATCGGCATAACGCTACCCCTCAAGGGGTATCAAATTGGTTACGGGATCCGATAAAGATCATGTATTTCAATGAAATATGCCTTTGATATTACGAAAGCAGTTTTCGAACAAAATATTTTCATCGGCGCGCAGAGTTATTTTCTCAGCCCTCGACATCCCAGTGCAAGGGGAACATCGGATCGAAGACGGTAATGGGGCCGGCTCCAGTTTCGATCCTGTCGGGAAAGGCCACCGATTCCGCGCGGCGGATCAGGGTAATGCGATCCTCGTTCGCCGCGAGCCCATACCAGGCGGGACCGTTCAGCGAAGCGAAGGCCTCGAGCTTGTCGAGCGCGCCTTCTTGTTCGAAGACATGCGCCAGGCAGCTCATGGTGTTGAGCGACGTATAGATGCCGGCGCAGCCACAGGCGCATTCCTTCAGCGGATCGACATGCGGGGCGGAATCGGTGCCGAGGAAGAATTTAGCGTCGCCGCTCGTGGCGGCCGCGCGCAGCGCCAGGCGGTGGCTTTCGCGCTTGGCGACCGGCAGGCAGTAATAATGCGGCCGGATGCCGCCGACGAGGATGGCGTTGCGGTTGATGATCAGGTGATGCGTGGTGATCGAGCCGGCGAGATTGGTCTTTGCCGACTTGATGTAGTCGATGCCATCAGATGTCGTCACATGCTCCATGGTGACTTTCAGTTCCGGCAGGCGCTGACGCAAGGGATCGAGCACGGTTTCGATGAAAACCGTCTCGCGGTCGAAAATATCCACATCCGGCGACGTCACCTCGCCATGCACGCAGAGCGGCAGGCCGATCTTGGCCATGCGCTCCAGCACCGGCATGGCCTTTTCCATATTCCGCACGCCACCATGGGAGTTGGTCGTCGCACCGGCGGGATAAAGTTTGACGGCGGTAATGAGGCCGCTTTTCTTGCCTTCCTCGACATCGTCGGGATCGGTGTGCTCAGTGAGATAAAGCGTCATCAGCGGCTGAAAGCGGTCGCCTGCCGGCAATGCCTTCAGAATGCGCTCACGATAGGCAGCCGCATCCGCCGTGGTGACAACCGGCGGCACAAGGTTTGGCATGATGATGGCGCGGGCGAAATGCCTCGAGGTATCGCCGATCACGCCTTCCAGCACGGCGCCATCCCGCAGATGCAGATGCCAATCGTCGGGGCGGCGGATGGTGAGCTTTTGCATGGCGCGAACCTCTGAATGGTCTCAGTTTGTCGCGCTTTCGATAGCACCATAAGCCACCGCAAAACAATCAGCGATGACGTGTAAATGACAGCGGAGTTCAGCCCTGCACGATATCGATGGTAAAATCGGCCGGACGGCGGTTCTCGAGGATTAGCCGGCCGTTCGGCAGGTCGTTGCCGTAGACCTTGGCACCGGCGGCCTCGTCGTCGAGGTCATAGCCCCTCCAACGCTCCCAGAGCCGCTGCTCCAAGACCTCGATCGGCGGCGCCAGCATGATCGAATAATCGAACATACCTTCCAGCTCCGCCCATTTACCCTGGCTGAAGAGCAGGTAGTTACCCTCGATGACGATGAAACGGTGATCGGGGGAGACGATGCGGGCCGACGCGATGGCGATCTCGCGCGAGCGATCAAAGACCGGCACCAGCACCTCCTGATCGGCCGCGCGCACCGCCTTGACGATATCGAGAAAGGCGCGGACGTCGAAGCTTTCGGGCACGCCCTTGCGCTTCAGCAGACCCTTTTCGATCAGGACGGCATTGTCCATGTGGAAGCCGTCCATCGGCAGGACCTCGGCGCTCTCACCCTTGGCTTTGAGCGCCTTGGCCACATTGTCCGCCAGCGTCGATTTGCCAGCGCCGGGCGGGCCGGCAATCGCGACGAGAAACCGTTTTGCGCCAGCGGCGCGCCCGATGATCTCGTCGGCGATTCCCTCAAGCACGGAACTCATGCGGCGACTGTCTCTGCCGGCGGCGCCTTGGCGCCGGTCATGAAGGCAACGGCATCCGACATGGAATATTCCTTGGGGTTGATCACGGTCAGACGACGCCCGAGGCGATGAATATGGATGCGATCCGCCACCTCGAAGACATGCGGCATATTGTGCGAGATCAACACGATCGGCAAGCCGCGGGCACGCACGTCCAGAATAAGCTCCAGCACCTTGCGGCTTTCCTTGACGCCAAGGGCGGCCGTCGGTTCGTCCATGATGACGACCTTGGAACCGAAGGCGGCGGCGCGTGCCACCGCCACACCCTGGCGCTGGCCGCCCGAGAGCGTTTCCACCGCCTGGTTGATGTTCTGGATCGTCATCAGGCCGAGCTCGGTGAGCTTGTCGCGGGCGCGCTTTTCCATCGCCGGCCGGTCCAGCATGCGGAACCAGGAGCCAAGGATACCGGGCTTCCGGATCTCGCGGCCGAGGAACATATTGTCCGCGATCGAGAGCGCCGGCGACAGCGCCAGGTTCTGGTACACCGTCTCGATGCCGGCCTCGCGCGCTTCCATCGGCGATCGGAAGTGGACGGGTTTCCCCTCCAGCCTGATCTCGCCTTCATCGGGCGTGGTCGCGCCGGAAATCGCCTTGATCAGCGAGGATTTGCCGGCGCCGTTATCGCCGATAACTGCAAGGATTTCGCCGGGATAGAGGTCGAAATCGGCATTGTCGAGGGCGGTCACGCGTCCATAACGCTTGATGAGGCCGCGGGCTGTGAGAAGGGGTTCGCCAGTCGTGGTCATGCCGACACCTTTCTGATCCATTGATCGATCGCGACGGCGCCGATGATCAGCACGCCAGTCAGAAGAACCTTCCACTGCGGGTCAGCTCCGAGCATGTTGAGGCCCATGGACACCACGCCGACGATCATCGCGCCGAACAGCGTGCCGAGGATCGAACCGCGGCCGCCGAAGAGCGAGATGCCGCCGATCACGGTTGCGGTAATTGCCTGAAGATTGAAATCCGTCACGGCCGAGGATGGCGAGATCGAACCGTTGCGGCCGATCGAGACCCAGGCGGCAAACGCTGCGATCAGTCCCGAAACACCATAGACGGCAAGCAGCACCTTCTTGGTCTGGATACCG
This sequence comes from Rhizobium sp. LEGMi-198b, assembly GCF_054114205.1. NCBI lineage: Bacteria > Pseudomonadati > Pseudomonadota > Alphaproteobacteria > Hyphomicrobiales > Rhizobiaceae > Rhizobium > Rhizobium sp. LEGMi-198b. Next base: position 986,386 of record NZ_JBSYVH010000001.1, read on the forward strand.
GACAATTTTGCCGCTTCCGGATCGTCGCCGACGGCATAGACATGCCGGCCCCAAGCCGTGTGATTGAGCACATACCATAGGCCCACTACCAGGAGCACCATGGCGATGACGCCGAGCGTCAGCACCGCGCCGCCAAGGCGGAAGCTGATGGCGAAGAAATGCAGGAGCGGCGCTTGTTCGTCGACATCGGTGTCGCGAATGGTCTCATTGGCGGAATAGATGAAATTCGTCGCCATGACGATGTTCCAAGTGCCGAGCGTCACGATGAACGGCGGCAGCTTCATGGTGGCGACAAGGAAACCGTTGAGCAACCCGCACACGCCGCCCGCGAGCATGCCGGCAAGAACGGCAATCGGCGTCGGCATGCCATAGGTTATGGCGCAGTTGCCCATGATGACAGCGGAAATGACCATGATCACGCCGATCGACAGATCGATGCCGGCGGTCAGGATGACCAGCGTCTGCGCCGCGCCGAGAATACCGACGATAGCGATCTGCTGCAGGACGAGAGTCAGCGTGTAGGCGGAGAAGAAGCGCCCGCCGATGGCAATGCCGAAGACGATGATTGCCACCACCAATACGATCAATGGCACCGCGGCCGGCGTCGAATGCAAGAAATGCTGTGTGCGTTTGAGAAGAGTGACATCCTGGTGCTCGAACGAGGCAACGTTCTTGTCGCTGCCGTCGAGAACACGCTCGAATTCCTGTGCTCCGGTCATTGTTTTCCTCCGCAACCGCGCCGAACTACGCGGAAACCGCCGGGTGTTGAAACCGGCCGAAGCTCAAGCCCGGCCGGCGTTGGTATGACGAAGGCATAGCCCCAATCCGAAGAGCCGCATCAGTGGATGTGAATACGGCCTTCGGACAGGATCATGCCAAACCCAGGACGGGGTTTAGCCCCAGCACTTCGCGGTGCCTTCCTTGGTGTCGATGGATTTCAGGCCGGTAACCGGCTTGTCCGTCACCAGCGAAACGCCGGTGTCGAAGAAGGACTTGCCTGGGGTCGGCTTCGGCTTCTCGCCGGTGTCGGCGAACTTCTTGATCGCTTCGACGCCGAGGGCGGCCATCATCAGCGGATACTGCTGCGAAGTCGCACCGATCACGCCATCCTTGACCGACTTGACGCCCGGGCAACCGCCGTCAACCGAGACGATCAGGACCTGCTTTTCCAGGCCAACGGCCTTCAGCGCCTGATAGGCACCGATAGCGGCCGGCTCGTTGATCGTGTGGATGACGTTGATGCTGGAGTCCTTCTGCAGAAGGTTTTCCATGGCCTTGCGGCCGCCTTCTTCGTTGCCGTTGGTGACGTCATGACCGACGATACGCGGATCATTCTCGTCGCCGATCTTGTTCGGGTCCTTCGGGTCGATGCCGAAGCCGATCATGAAGCCCTGGTCGCGCAGGACGTCGACGGTCGGCTGCGACGGCGTCAGGTCGAGGAAGCCGATCTTGGCGTCCTTGGCCTTAGCGCCGAGGGTCTTGTTGGCCCACTCGCCAATCAGCTTGCCGGCGAGAAGATTGTCGGTGGCGAAAGTCGCGTCGGCAGCGTCAGCCGGATCCAGCGGCGTGTCGAGCGCGATGACCAGGAGGCCCGCGTCACGCGCCTTCTTGACCGTCGGGACGATGCCCTTGGTATCGGAAGCGGCAATCAGAATGCCCTTGGCGCCTTCGGCGATGCAGCTTTCGACCGCAGCGACCTGGCTTTCGCTGTCACCATCGATCTTGCCGGCATAGGACTTCAGCGTCACGCCGAGTTCCTTGGCCTTGGCGGTAGCACCTTCCTTCATCTTAACGAAGAAGGGGTTCGTGTCCGTCTTGGTGATGAGGCAGGCGGAAACGTTGGCAGCGTTGGCCGGCGCGGCAAAGACGACACCGATCGCCAGAGCGGCGAATGCTGCGGAAACAACTGATTTCTTCATTCAATCCTCCCAAAATTTGAATAGACCGGAACTTTTCCGGTTGCCCCGGCTCGCTCGGAGTCCGGATAAAGACGCACCATGCCTGCTTAGATTTCTTCCAGATTGGCCGCCTCCAAGGCCATGGCACGTCCTCCAACGCCCACATCTGAACCTAAAGATTTCGTCCTGTCAATAAATAAATCGGATTGAATTATTAATTGGATGTGGCATGTTGCTGAAAAATGCGGCATGGCCATGATGGAAGGAGCGGGCCAATGTCTCCCCTGCAAGACCCGGCGGATACACCGACATCACCCTCGATTCTCGACCCCAGCGGGGGCGCGAACCAGGTGCGCGTGCGCGCGCATAACGAACGGCTGGTGTTGTCGCTGGTGCGCCGTCACGGCGCGCTGTCGAAGGCGGAGATTGCGCGGCGCAGCGGGCTGTCGGCGCAGACGGTCTCCGTCATTATGCGGGCGCTGGAGAAAGACGGGCTGCTGTCGCGCGGTGATCCCGTGCGCGGGCGCGTGGGGCAACCTTCCATTCCGATGCGGCTCAATCCGGATGCAGTGCTCTCCTTCGGCGTCAAGATCGGCAGGCGCAGCGCCGATCTCGTGCTGATGGATTTCGTCGGCCACATACGAATGCAGCTTCACCAAATCTACCCTTACCCGCTGCCGCAGGACATTATGTCCTTCGTCACGTCAGGCATTGCGGAACTTGAAGCGCGCCTCAGCAGCGAGGAGCGTCGCCGGCTTGCCGGTGTCGGCATCGCTGCCCCCTTCGAACTCTGGAACTGGGCGGAAGAAGTCGGTGCACCCGATGGAGCTATGGAGGCCTGGCGCGGGTTCGACCTGCAGGCGGAGGTCGCCGCCCGCGTGCCCTATCTCGTCTATCTGCAGAACGACGCCACCAGCGCCTGCGGCGCCGAACTCGTCTTCGGCGTCGGCCCGCGCTATCCGGATTTCGTCTATCTTTTCATCGGTTCCTTCCTCGGCGGCGGCATCGTTCTGAACTCCTCGATTTTCGTGGGGCGGACCGGAACGGCGGGTGCGCTCGGCCCCCTGCCTGTGCGAGGGCGCAATGGCGAAACTCGGCAGTTGCTCGACATCGCCTCGATCTTCGTGCTCGAAAACCTGCTGAGGGATCGCGGCTTCGATCCGAGGCCGCTCTGGTATTCGGCGGACAACTGGATCGACTTCGGCGAGCCGCTGGAGACCTGGATCCAGGACACCGCCAAGGCGCTGGCGCAGGCGATCGTCGCCGCCGCATCCATTATCGATTTCAGCGCTGCCATCATCGACGGCGGCTTTCCCGACTGGGTGCGCGAACGGGTCGTGCGCGCCACCATCAAAGCGGCCTCGGACCTCGACCTGCAAGGCGTCGTCATGCCGGAAATTATCGAAGGCGCAGTGGGGCCGCAGGCGCGTGCCATCGGCGGCGCCAGCCTGCCGATTTTCGCGCGCTATCTCATCGACCAAAACATACTTTTCAAGGAGATAGACCATGTTGAAGGGCATTGACCCACTATTGAGCCCCGACCTCCTGGCGACGCTGCGCGCCATGGGACACGGCGATGAAATCGCCCTCGTCGACGGCAATTATCCGGGTCTCGAACATGCCCGCCGCCTGATCCGCCTCGATGGCCACGGCGTCGTCCGGGTGCTCGATGCCGTGCTGAGCGTGCTGCCGATCGACGATTTCGTACCGCAGGCGATTTTCCGCGCGACGGTCAAGCAGGACCGCGATGCCCTCGATCCCGTGCATGTGGAAATGGTCGACGTTTGCGCGCGGCATGTTCCCGACATCAAGGTGGTGTCGCTGCTGCCGGCTGAATTCTACGAGCGGGTGAAGCAGGCGCATGCGCTGGTGCAGACCAGCGAGCCGCGGCTTTATGGAAATATCATTCTGCGCAAGGGTGTGATCTATCCCCGCTAAACTCGGCTATAGTCATGATTCCCAAAATGGAAACTACTCTTGTTTCCATTTTGGGAACACTCTATAGATGAACAATGCGAGTCATTGCCAAATCCGCACTGATCAAATTTTGCGCGCGGCTTCCGAAAGGGCAGCAAGCGACCGCAGAGGCGGCAATGGCAGATTGGCATACGACGACATCGGACGCCGACTGGAACAACTTCTCCGAGTTGAAGGCGACATTCAATTCCGCCGACTATGTGACGAATGGCAAAATCGTCTTCGATGTGGGCGGCAATAAGTATCGGATCGTTGGTCTTGTCGGATTTCGCACAAAGCGCGTGTTTATCCTGTTCGTTGGAACACATGCTGAATATGACGCCATGGACGTGGCAAAATTGTAAGGGAGGCCGCTATGATGGATCTCGGTGCCCTTCGCACCTTGCAGACTGAAGAGGAATATGAAGCCGCGCTGAAGGCGGTACGGCCATATTTCGAAAATGAACCTGAAGCCGATACTCCTGAAGCCGCACATTTCGATGCGCTCGTGCTGTTTATCGAAGAATACGAGGCAAAGCATTATCCAATCCCACGCGCCTCGCCGGTCGATGTGATCAAATCCGTAATGATGACAAACAACTACACCCGCGCGGATCTCGTCGAAATCATTGGCTCAAAGGCCAGGGTTGCCGACCTCCTGAACGGCCGTCGGGAAATCAACCTCGATCAGATCAAGAAGATTAGCCGTGCCTGGCATATTCCAGTGGGCGCGCTTGTGGGCGATCTGGTCGCGTGAGGTGATCCAAAGCGGATCGCTTCGGATCACCGGATATCCAGATATATTATCCCTTGATATCCCCCGCCGACGGTCCCCAGACATCCGTCATGGCAAAACCGTTCGCCATCGGATCGAAGGGATCGAGTGCCACCTGGCTGAGACCGAAGGTGAAGCCGCGGCCGGTGATGGTGGGGATGATGGCAGGTTTGCCGGCAACTTCCGTGACCGCTTGCAAGCCGACCTCGAATTCCGAGCCGATGATCGAGCGGGATTTGAAGATATCGCCGACCTTGGCCTTGCCGCGGGCATGCAGCGTGGCGAGGTTGGCGGAACTGCCCGTGCCGCAGGGCGAACGGTCGGCGCGGCCGGGCCACATGGTCGTGCAGGTGCGGACCGCGCCATCGGCATCGACATCCCGGAACATGACATAGGCGACGCCGGAGATCGCTGGAATTTCCGGATGCACCACTGGGATTGCGCGATTGATCAGGTCCTTCAGGATCATGCCGGCCTGCACGAGCGATGCGGCGTTGGCCTTCTCGATCGTCAGATTGACCTGACCGACATCGACCAGCGCGTAAAAAATGCCGCCATAGCAGAGGTCGAGCTTGATCCTGCCCCAATGCGGCGTGTCGATCTGCACGTCCAGCTCATGCACAAAGGACGGAACCATGGTAAGCCGCACCTTCTCGCAGCGGCCGTCGCGGCAGGTGGCGGTCGCCCGCACCAGGCCGGCGGCGGTGTCGAGCGTGACCACGGTTTCCGGCTCTTTCATCTCGACGATACCGGATTCGAGCAGCGCCGTCGTCACGCAGATGGAGTTGGAGCCGGAGCTCGCATGCGCCTGATCCGGCTGCAGGATGATGAAGCCGGCATCAGCATCGGGATGCTTGGCTGGCAGCAGAAGATTGACGGAGCCGATCGGTGCGCCGCGGGGCTCAAGCACCAAGAAGCGGCGCAATTCCTCGCCCTTCGGATCGGTGTTCAACCATTGTAGCTGCTCGGCGATCGTATTGCCGGGGATCTTCGGCACGCCACCGATCGCGACCTTGCCGATTTCACCTTCGCAATGAACGTCTAGCAACTGGATCGTGCGCTTCCATCTCATGTCGGTAACTCCAATCAGACGTGACGGGTGATGCCGCCATCGACGCGGATATTCTGGCCGGTGATATAGCCGGCGCCGTCGGAAAGCAGGAAGGCCGCGGTCTTGGCGATCTCGCTCATCAGGCCGATACGCTTCATCGGCACCTTGTCGGCGGTTTCCGGCTTGTGATTCAGGCTGTCGATGTAGCCGGGCAGGATGCAGTTCATGCGGATATTATCGGCCGCATACCGATCCGAATAAAGCTTGGTGAAGGCGCCGGCCGCGGCGCGGTAGGTGCAGGAGACCGGGAAAATCAAAGAGGGTTCGTAGGCCGCGAACGTGGTAATGTTGACGAAAGCGCCCTTGCCCTGCTTCAGCATGACCGGCGTGACCAGCCTCGCCATGCGCACCAGCGACAGGATCATCATATCGGAACCAAGCGTCCAGCTCTCGTCCGAGATATCGAGCAGATCGCCCTTCGGCGGGTGGCCGGTATGGTTGACCACGGCGTCGATGCGGCCGTAGCTCTTCATCGTCAGGTCGAAGATCGCCTGGATATCCTCGGCTTTTTCGGCGACGCCGCGCGAGGCGACACCGCCGAGTTCAGAGGCCAGCTTCTCGCAGCTTTCCGAGGGCGACATCAACGCCAGACGATAGCCGCTCGCCGAGAGTTCGCGAGCGATCGCCTCTCCCATGCCGCGGCCGCCGCCGGTGATCAGCGCAACGGGCTTTTCGGTTTCGGACATCTGTTTCCTCCTAATAGCGATTGATACGGAACGGGGTCATGTCGACCTCGGGTGTCACGCCTGTCATCATATCGGCCATCAACCTTGCTGTCGTTGCCGAAAAGGTCAGTCCCAGATGGCCGTGGCCGGTGGCATACCAGACGCCGGGAATGCGCGAGGACGGCGAGATGATCGGGATCGTGTCGGGCAGCGCCGGGCGATGGCCCATCCAGTCCTTGGCATCCTCCACCTGCAGCCCCGGCAGCGCCCGCTGGGCGTGACGGACGAGGATGCGCGGGCGGCGAAAATCCGGGGGCGCGTCAAGGCCCGCCAATTCGACATTGCCGCCGACGCGAATGCCGCCGGCCGTTGGGGTCACCATGAAGGCGCGATGCGGCCAGATGATCGAATAGCGCATGGCAATGCCAGGCTTCATAATCTGCGTGTGATAGCCGCGTTCTGTCTCGAGCGGGATCGGCTCGCCAAGCACCGACGCGATAAAGCGCGTATGGACGCCAGCGGCGAGCACAACATCATTGGCCTCCAGCCGACGCCCGCCTTCGAGAAGCACCGAGACGGCGCCATTTGCCTGGCGCTCGACGGTCTGAACCGCTCCGGAGGTGAAGGTGACGCCGAGCGCCTTTGCGGCGTCCACCAGCTTGAGGACGAGCTGATAGGGATCACGGATCGATTTGTTGTCGGGCAGCAGCACCGCCTTGGCGATCTTCAGCGACAGCGCCGGTTCATAGTCGCGGATTTCCGTGCCGGAGAGAACCTTGTGCTCGAAACCATGACGCCGCATCAGCTCGATATGGCCGCGGTCGCCGGCAAACTCCGACTCGGTCTCGTAGATGGCCAGGCAGCCTTCTTCCGTCATCAGGTCCAGGGCACCGATGGCATCGAGCATGGTCCTGAAATCGCCGAGTGCGTGGCGGGACAGGCTCATGCCGGCATCTTCGATCTCCCTCAACCGAGAGGGCCGACCGGCGGCGACGAAGCGCAGGAACCAGGGCAGCATCTTCAGCGCATAGGACGGCCTCAGCCAAACCGGACCTTCCGGGTCCAGCAGCCAGCCCGGAATTTTCGCCCAAGTGGACGGGCCGGAACTGGCAGCGAAATCGAGGGCGATGCTCGCCATATTGCCGAAGGAGGCGCCCTCACCTGGCTCGCCCTTGTCCACGAGCGTCACCTGCCGGCCGCGCCGCTGCAATTCGAAGGCGATCGCCACGCCAATAATGCCGGCGCCGACAACGACGACCGCCCGCCTGTTTTCGTCCATTCCTCAAATCCACCCGCAGAGCGTCAGCTCGATTTGACGCGATTCCCTGATATATCAGATCAGGAGGTGTGGCTATGAGGTTTTTGCTGGAGAACGACCGGCCACGCGCAAATCCATGGCCGGTGGATACACGAGAATAACTATTGGCCGATCACCGTGCCGACGCTGCTGCCGGTCGTCTCAACGCTGTCGCCGACAGAGCCGACGGTATTGCCGGCGGATGCGCCAAGGCGGCGGATCTGCTCGCCGTAATTCTGGCGGGTGCGCGGATCGAAGATGGCGATCGGCGCACTGACGGCGACGCTGGCCGCGCTACCGACCGTCTGCGCCGCACCGATGGCAACCGCGCCGACCGCTTCGCCGATGCCGACATCGGAATCGGTGATGGTCTGTCCCTCGATCAGCCGGTCGCCGATCAGCTTGACCACTTCCGGGCTCTCGGCGAATTTGCCGTGGTTCAGACTGTCGCCGGTCTTGAGCTTGGTGAGATCGAGCACGGTGATGCCCTCTTTTTCCAGAGCGCTGCGATAGGGCTCGGCGCTCGGGTCGATCTGGCCAAGGCGGTCGACATTGCCGGAGATGCGGCGCGACAGCGAGAGTGCCCGGTCATCGCGCGAGACGAATAGGGTAAAATGCGGCCTGTCCTTGCCGAGCGCCCTAAATTGCTGGCCGAAGACATCAACGTCGAGGTCGGGAGACGCGAGGATGACATTCTTGATCTTCGGCGCGACACGGCCGTCGCGGATCGCCATCTGCCTCAAGGCCTCGACAGCGAGCCAGGTGCCCATGGAGTGGGCCATGACGGTGATATCGCCGACAGAGGGATTGGAGGAGGCGCGACGCAGCAGTTCTTCCAGCGCGTCGCGGGAATAATTGGCGCTTTCCTTGTCGTAGGCATAGTCGAAAATGCTGGCCCGCGACGGCCAGGTGAAAACGACCGGCGCGACATCGGCATGAGAGTCATGGACGATCTGAGCGAAGCGATAGACCGAATCCTCATAGCGGTTGTTGAATCCGTGCACGAAAATCAGCACGCGCTTGTTCTTCGGCAGATGCGTGCGCAGCCAGGCCTGATTGTCGGCCACACTCATCAGCGGCTGGACGGAGGTAGTGACGAAATTCTTTAGGGGATTGCCGGGCAGACGGCTCGGCCATTGTACCTGACCGACCTTGCGATTGGCCTCCGGCGGGATAGAGACGCTGACCGCATCCACTTTCAAGCCAGGGCCGCGCTCTCCCGAAAACAAGATCGCCGGATCCTTATCCGGCAGGCGTGTGGTAGCGACTAGCAGATCGATCTTTGAGGTGCCCGGAATATTGTCGGCGACCGGCTGCATGACGCCGATCGGACGGCCGCCGCAGGCGGTCAGAGACAGCGCCGCAATGACGGCGATCGCCCGGAAGAGGGCCTTCCCCCATTGGCCAGCATCTTCCATGCGCTGCATCGCGCCAACCCTCTTCATCGCAGCTCCAATATCGCCGTTAACATACCTATGGAAGGTAACGGTGCAAGCGGCGTTCGCTCTCTCGACAACGTGACGACGCGCTAATTCACAACAGCGAGGCAAAGGCGCAACGGTGGGTTGGAAAGATTGCGGCCTTCAAGACGTCGGCGGGAACCCGAGAAACCCGGAAAATAAAAAGAGCCCGATGCGGGAGGAGGATGCATCGGGCTCTTGATCCTGATTGGCAACTGGGAGGAGGAGGAGTGTTGCCAATCGATGAAGGAGCGCTGGGAGGAGGAGGTGCGCTGCCTTCGAGGTAGTAGATATAACCGTCAGGCAGGCATTAACAGACCGGCTTTCGCAATGCAGCAATGCGCCGAACGCAAAGCTTTTATCCAGAAGGCCCGGAAATGCCGCATACCATGTGCAATTTCGCATTTCTCCGCCTATTTTGCAGTCGTAAAATGGGAACGCATGACATTCACATCGTCGTGATTCGTCATCTTACGGCACGCGCTGCCGAATCTGGTGGCATCGTCGCCGCTGAAATAGCGCGGGCGATCGCTCTCATCCGTCACTGATTCGCGGCGATGGAGCGGCGAGTTTCTACGTCGGGTCGATATGATCAAAAAAGAGCGGCCGCTTCGTCAGCGGCCGCTCTTTCATTCAGTCCAGGCAGCCATCAAGCAGCGGCAAATGCCTTCTTGCCTTCGGCATCCAGCGCCGAAAACTCTTCATCCGACAGCGTGATATTTACCGCCGCCGTGTTCTCTTCTAGATGTTTGACCTTGCCGGTGCCGGGGATAGGCAGCATGACCGGGCTGCGCTTCAGGACCCAGGCGAGCGCGATCTGGCTCGGAGCAGCGCCATGCTTCTTTGCGATGATGTCGAGCAGCGAGCCTTCCTTGGCGAGGTCGCCAGCGGCAAGCGGGAACCAGGGGATGAAGCCGATATTGTGCCTTGTGCAATAATCGAGCACGTCTTCGCTGGTGCGGTCGACGAGATTGTAGCGGTTCTGGACCGTCGCCACCTTGAAACGCTTCGAAGCGGCTTCGATGTCGGCGACCGACACTTCGCTGAGGCCCGCATGACGGATGATCTTGGCATCGAGCAGCGACTTCACGGCGTCGAACTGTTCGGCGGCAGGCACCTTGGGGTCGATGCGGTGAAGCTGCCAGAGATCGATCTGTTCGACACCGAGATTGCGCAGGCTCTTATGCGCCTGCTGAATCAGATATTCCGGGCGGCCCAGAGGAATCCACACGTCGGGGCCGGTGCGGGTCAGCCCTCCCTTGGTGGCGATGACTACCTTGTCGCCATAGGGGTGGAGCGCTTCCTTGATCAGACGTTCGGAGACGTCAGGGCCATAGGAATCAGCCGTATCGATGAAGTCTATGCCGAGTTCCGGTAGGCGCTTCAGGGTGCGTATGGATTCATCGTGGTCCGCCGGCTCGCCCCATATGCCGGAACCGGTGATGCGCATAGCGCCGAAACCGAGGCGATTGACTGTGAGGTCGCCGCCGATCTTGAATTGACCGGACTTGGCTGCGTTTAAATCTGTCATGATTTTCGTCCCTATAGTCTGGTTGACGTTATTCGAAATCCGTGGAAGCCGAGACCTGTTCCCAGGCGTCGAACTCGGTCTTGAGCAGGCCGAGCTTTTCGCGAACGAGACTGATGGCGTCGCGACCTAACAGAAGATGGGTCGGTGGGTTTTCCGATGCAATGAGCTGCAGCATAACTTGTGCCGCCTTCTTCGGGTCGCCAGGCTGCTTGCCGCTGCGTTCGAGGCGGCGCTGGCGCAGCGGTTCGAAGATTTCGTCGTAATCGGGGATCGAGCGTTCGGCACGCACCATCGAGCGGCCGGCCCAATCGGTGCGGAAGCCACCCGGCTCGATGGCGGTCACATGGATGCCGAAACTTTTGACCTCCTTGCCGAGGCTTTCGGAAATTCCTTCCAAAGCGAATTTGCTGCCATGATAGAAGGAAATGCCGGGCAGCGTGATGAGGCCGCCCATCGAGGTTATGTTGAGGATACGGCCGGCGCGGCGCTTGCGCATATAGGGCAGCACCGCCTGGATGACGGCGACAGGACCGAAGACGTTGACCTCGAACTGACGGCGCAGTTCGTCGATGGTCGATTCCTCGACCAGACCCTCGTGCCCATAGCCGCCATTGTTGACGAGAACGTCGATTGCGCCGATCTCCTTCTCGACCTCGGCCATGACGGGCGCAATGGCGGCGGTGTCGGTGACGTCGAGCAGTTTGCCGAAGGCGAAGCCCGGCTTCAGCGCTTCGAATGCGGCGCGGTCGGCTTCCTTGCGCAGCGTGCCGACGACCTTGTGGTCGGCAGCAAGGGCGGCTTCGGCGAGCGCCCGGCCGAAGCCGGAGGAAACGCCGGTGATGAAAATTATCTTGGTATCGGACTTTATGTCGGACATGGCGATATCTCCCTGCTGAGTGCGATCAAGATAGGCCGAGACGACATTTTCGATAATCTCATCAATCGAAGATGACCCTTTTAGAAAAACTGATTAATCTCAGACAAAAATGGAGAGTCGTTCGGAGAGCGCAGATGCGTCAGGACGTGTTGGACGGGCTGGTGACCTTCGTCATCGTCGCGGAGGAAAGGAGCTTTTCGGCAGCCGCCGTTCGGCTCGGCGTGTCGCCCTCGGCGGTCAGCCAGTCGATCAGCAAACTGGAAGGCCGAATGCGGCTTGCACTTTTCAATCGCACCACCCGCAGCGTTAGCCTGACCGAGGCAGGCCAGCGCTATCTCGAACGCGTCGTCCCCGCCGTGCACGATCTGACGGCGGCCGCCCAGGAGCTTGGCGAGTCGGTCGACAGGCCCGCCGGACTGCTGCGCATCAATATGGCGCGCGCCGGCTATATGATCGCGCTTCAACCGATCCTGAGGGATTTCCTCGATGCCTATCCGGAAATCGAGCTGGAGGTGCGCATCGAGGGTTCCTTGGTCGATATCGTCGGCCAGGGCTTCGACGCCGGCATCCGCTTCGGCGATCTGGTGCAGCGCGACATGGTAGCCGTGAAGATCGGGCCGGCGATATCAGCCCATATCATTGCCGCGCCCAGCTATCTCGGACGATACGGAATTCCGAAACATCCGCACGATCTGCTCAACCACAATTGCATCGGCTTTCGCCATTCCTCCAGCGGGCAGGTCGAGCGCTGGGAATTCGAGAAGAATGGCGAGAAGATCGAACTTGCGGTCAACGGCCGGCTGATCCTCAACGATTCCGCCGCGCTGACGCAGGCAGCATTGGACGGTATCGGCATCGCTTATATGATCAACGGCTATATCGACCGCTTTCTGGACGACGGGCGGCTGGTGCGCATCTTGTCCGATTGGAGCCCGGCGCTTGCCGGCTTGACGCTATACTACGCCGACCGCCGCCGCGTACCGGCAAAGCTTCGGGCGCTGATCGATTTCCTGCGCCAACGGCGGCAAGTCGAACCACCGCAGACGGCGGGCGCTCTGACCTGAAATCAGCGATCGGGATTGCGTTGCCGCAACAGCGTGCCGAACTCGGCAAGCGCGGTCCAGAGCTCTTCGAACACGCGATGGGCGTAATCATGCAGTGACAGCTCCTGCGGCCGCTCATTCCAGCGCTCCCCGCCGACGCGCAACGTGCTGACCACGATCGCCGACAGCAGGCGCAGACGGAACTGCTCCTCCTCATCGCCGCCGAAGCGGGCACAAAGCGCATCCGTCAGCTTTTGTTCAAGCTTGGCATATTTCAACTGGTCGCGGGCACAAAGCGCCGGCGTCTCGCGGATCAAGGCGGCTATGGCGAAGTTCTGCTGATCCGACGAGGCGGCAAGCACTGCCGAGGTTAAAGCGCCTTCAATGACCTCGACGATCGACGCGTTCTTAGGCTGTGCGGCGATGGCATCGGCCAGTTCATCCGAGAAGCTGTCTTGCCAGGCGAAGACCACCTCTTCCTTGCTCGGGAAATAATCGAAGAAGCTGCGCTTGGAGACATCGGCCGCCTCTGTGATGTCCTCGATCGTCGTGCCGTCGAAGCCGCGCTGGAGGAACAGCGACAACGCCGCCGCCTCGATGCGCTCGCGCGTCTGGCGGCGCTTGCGTTCGCGCCGGCCTTCCTTCACTTCGCCGTCGATCCCGTTCGCGTCCGCCATGAACTACCCCGCTATGCACCCGCTTCCGGCCGTCCCAGATCGGCCGCGCCGGTTTCGGCAGCATAGGCTGCAACTCCGGCATTACCGCTCTGATATTTGGAGCGGTCGATCGAGATCTCCAACGGTTTTCTACGTGAAATCCGGTAGACGCCCGCCGGCGGAATGTTACGCACCGTGCTGCCGATGCGCACCGCTTTCAGGCCGAGACGATCGAGGATCGACCGCGACACCGGGCAACGCGGGCCGTAGGTGAATTGATAGAAAGCGCCGCCGGACCTCATGGTGGCAAAGGCGCCGCCGACGATCGCGGCGATCTTGTCGGGAGACATGGAGAGTAACGGCAGGCCGCTGATGACGGCGCCGAAGGGCGCGTCGGCAAACAGGCCACATTGGTCAAGCTGCGCCGCATCCATTTGCACCACGCGCGTCTCGGGAAAGCGGCCGCGCAATCGAGCGGCAAATTCTTCGCCGAACTCAATCAGCGTCAAGTCACTCTCGGAAAGGCCGCGGGCGAGCAGCGCGCGCGTAAAGACGCCGGTGCCGGGGCCGAGCTCGAGGATCGGTCCGTCGAGCGGTTCGATCTCCTGCGTCATCAGCCGGGCCAACCGTTCGCCGGACGGCGCAATCGCTGCGACGCGCATGGGATCGCTTACCCAGGACCGGAAGAACTGCACGAAATCGGCGCATGTCGTCTTTGTCGTCATCCCAGGAATCCAATCTAAAGCAAAGAAATCGAATATGCCGCGATTCAGGTCCGAGCAGCGCGGCAATTCGAAGGCACAGCCAGCAATTGCGCGGCCAATATTGCCGATACGCAAACCACAATTGCGATCCCAGGGCAATGCATTTTTTTAATTATTGTATTTTTGCGTTTAATGCAAATTTATCTGGCGGCGCCTTTAAGAAGTGAAAAAGCTCGAAAGGACTCGACCGCTTGCGCAAGTAGAAAGCGTGGGTTATGTATATAGATAGGAAGCCTATCTATCTTTTGGATCGTCATGCGCGACAGCGGACATCTTCAGGAACTTGAAGAGGCAATGGCGCTTGCCGAAGCGCTGCGGCCTGCCCTTCATCGCCTTTATCGACAATTACGACGCGAAAACGACGAGCCCGGCATCTCGCCGCTGCAGGCGCTTCTTCTCGTCGCCATCCTCCAGCAGCCGGGCATTGGCGTCGCGGAGCTGGCGCGGCTGGAGAAGCTGCGCGGGCCGACGATATCGGGACATATCAAGGCAATGGAACGTGAAGGCCTCGTCACCCGCTCCGCGCCCGATCCGGAAGACCGGCGGCGCAGCGGTCTAATCGCCACGGACAAAGGGCGGGCGCTGATTCAAGGCATAAAGCAGCGGCGGACCGATTGGCTCGCCTTCGAACTTGCCAAATTATCACCTGAGGCGCGCGCTGCCATCCGTGCCGCCATCGGCCCGCTCGGAGACATCGGACAATGACCCAACACGTTCAACAGGTCGCGCCGCGGGCGGCAGCCACCGAAGGCGATACGCCTGACCGCCGTGAAATCCGTGCTGTCATCCTTGGCCTGATGATCGTGCTTGGCCTCGGCGCCATCGATCAGAGCATCGTCGCCACCGCCCTGCCGCGCATCGTCAGCGATCTCGGTGGCGTCACGCATCTCTCCTGGGTGGTCAGCGCCTATGTGCTGGCCTCAACCAGTACCATGCCGCTCTACGGCAAGCTCAGCGACCAATATGGCCGCAAGCCGATGATCTACGCGGCAATCCTTATCTTCCTTCTCGGCTCGGTGTTGAGCGGCATGGCGCAAACGCTGCTGCAGCTCATCATCTTCCGGGCCATTCAGGGCCTTGGCGCCGGCGGGCTGCTGCCCCTGGCACAAATCATCATCGGCGACCTCGTGCCGCCGGCCAGGCGCGGCCGCAATCAAGGCTCCATCGCCGCCGTCTTCGCCGTCTGCAGCGTGATCGGCCCGATCCTTGGCGGTATCATCACCGACCTCCTCTCCTGGCATTGGATCTTCTACGTCAACCTGCCGATCGGCGCAGTGGCGCTCGTCATGATCGGCCGCGCCTTGAAGCGGCGGCATCAAACCCGCAGCCGCCGCATCGACTATCTTGGCGCCGTGCTGCTGACCGCCTGCACCACCAGCTTCCTGCTGGCGCTCGCGCTCGGCGGCAATGAATGGCCGTGGGATTCGCCGCAAATTCTCGGTCTTTGCGCCGCGGCCCTTATCCTCGGAATTCTCTTCGTCCTCCACATCAGGCATGAGCCGGAGCCGGTGCTGCCACCCGATCTCTTCCGCAACCGACTGTTTGTCATCGCCTGCCTCGTACTGGCCCTGACCTTCATGGGCATGCTCGGCGCGACCCTGTTCTTCCCGTTGTTCTTCCAGTTGGTGATGGGCGTCACCCCCTCGCATTCCGGCTTCCTGACGGGACCGCTGATGATCGGCTTCGTCATCTCCTCCATGCTCAACGGCCGCGTGCTGCTGCAGCGTTCCGGTCGCTACAAGCCGGCCCAGCTTTGCGGCCTCGGCCTTGCGACGGCGGCCTTCGCCACGCTCGCTTGGGCCATTGCGACCAGCAAGGGGTTCGCGATCATTGAGCCGCCGATCTTCGCACTCGGCCTGGGGCTCGGGCTGGTGATGCCGACCATGACGGTGGCGGTGCAGAATGCGCTGCCCCTTGCCCATCGCGGCGTCGGCACAGCAACGCTCGCCTTCTTCCGTTCGCTCGGCGGCCTCATTGGCGTCACCGGCTCCGGTGCGATCCTCGCCTATCGCGTGCGGCAGGCGACGGGCTCGTCCGATGGTCTCGACCTATCGTCACTGACCGAAGGCGGCCTCAAGCAGCTCGCCACCGCATCGCCGGAAGCCCACACCGCGACCATAGCGCTTTACCGCCACGCCATCGCCATGACCTTCGCCACCGGAGCCGCCATCGTGGCGCTGGCCTTAATCGCGCTGCTGTTCCTGCCGGAATTGCCGCTGAAGGCGCATCACGGCGATGGCGCCCAGCCGCCGCGCTGAAACCGACGCACAAGCCCCGGGTAAGTCCTTCGTCCTACAGTCGGCGGCATCTCTGATGCGCCGCCGGTCCGGCGTGCGTTCACCGACCGTCAAAGGCAGCTTCCGGCGCGATGGCCGCCGGGCCAGCCATATTGGGAAGGAACGACTATGGTCTCCGCATTGACCACGACCCGATTACTCTCATCGCAAATGGCGCTGCAATTGCTGCAGACACCAGACGCTTCGCAGGATTCGAGCGACGATCCCCTGCTGGACGATAGCAACAGCAGCAGTGATCTCTCCAGCCTGCCGTCGCAATCACAGGCATCGCTTACGAGCATGCTCAACGGCCTGTCGGCAAATCAAACCGACAGTTCCGCTGCATCGCAATCCGATCCGGACATGACCAGCAGCTCGTTCATGGATCTTTTGAAACAAAACCTGCAGGACGCAGTCAAAAGCGAGGGCAAGGGAGGCCAGGCTCAGGCCATGCTCGACGCCCTCGACAACGGCACGCTGACGGTTTCCGATCCGACGAAAGGCGTTTCGATCCAGGCGTGGGATGTCGATGCCGATAGCGAGCAGGGCACGACCAGCAAGACTGCCGACACGATCCCCACCACCGATTGGAACGACTTCCTGAAGGCTCATCTTGAGCGCGGCTCCGACGCAACCTTCGTGAAGAACGCCGACGGCAGTTTCGTCGACAAGACCACCGGCAACGAGGCCTATTTCGGCCAGGTCGGATCGCAGTACTACTACATCACCTGGCCGTCGGCATCAGCCGCTTCGGACACGAGTGCGTCGAACTCGGAAGTATCCGCGTCCGAAGAGACGAGCGCCTAAGCGTCCTTGAGGCAGGGGCGGCGTGATCCAAGGCGCATGGGGTGACCATGCCGCCGGCCATCAGCGGCGGGGGCACCGAGGACCGGGTAAGGACAAGCCTACCTTCGCCACGCCACAGAACTATTCCCCTCCCCGATCATCCGCCTGATATTCTTTAGAAAAATCGAAATGATTGTGTCAGCGCATGGCCTACACCCGATTGGGAATGAGGTGATCCAATCGAAGGATATCCGTCGCCTATTGGACTAGATGACAAAAATGTGAAGGACAATCACAGTTTTGTGAGATTTCCGAGACCTCTGTCATCCCGAAGGATTCCGATCATGCCTACAGCCGTCGTGACGAAGCCCGCTTCCCTCGATACCCGCAATATCGAGGTGAAACCGAACGCTTTCAGAGATGATTTCAATAAAAGGTCATTTCAATTCAGCCACAACTTGGTCGGTCATCGGTTGTTCTCGCTTCCGCGCCTTGCTGAACTTGCGAAATCGTTGCTTGCGGACACGAGCACGAGAAGTGTGCGCTGGCAGGCGGGCGGAGCACCGGTGGACGCCGGCTGGGCCGTGCCGCTGCACGATAAAGTGGAGAGCGTCAACGAAGCGATCTCGAATCTGGCGGAATCAGGATCGTGGGTGCTACTCTACAGCGTTCAGCGCGATCCCGAATATCGGGCGTTGCTTGATCAGCTCATGACGGAAATCCTCGCCGACACGGGTTGCTCGCGGGAGGAAGTCACCTGGGAAGACGCCTACATCTTCCTGGCCTCGCCTGAGGCTGTAACACCCTATCACATCGACCATGAAGCAACGTTTCTGTTCCAGATTCACGGCAACCGAACCGCCAACATATGGGACGCAAACGATCGTTCCGTCTTGCCCGACAACGAAATCGAAAAATACTACATCGGCGATCTCAACGCCGCCAAATATACCATCGAAAAGCAAAGCAAGGCGACGGTCTATGCCTTGAACCAGGGCACCGGCGTCCACCACCCGTCGAAAGCGCCGCATGCTTTCAAGAACGGCGACATCTATTCGATCGCTCTCGGCATTCATTTCTGCGTGCGCGATTGCGACCGGCAGGCAGCCGTCTACCAGATGAACTATCTCCTACGGCGCTGCGGCCTGAAGCCGACATCGCCCGGCAAGTCCCAATGGCGCGACAAATTGAAGACCTCGATCATCGGAATGTTTTCCGACAAGAAACCTAAGACCAAGCACGACATGCTGCGCTCCGGCTTCAAGAAGCTGACCGCGCCGCTGCGCATCGTTCTGAAGTAAAGGTGGAGGGGCTGGAGAGCGCCGAAGAGTTTTCGGCGCTTCCCAGCCATTCATTTCCGATGGGGTATGACGAAGGGGAATTGAATGCGGGATGAGGGCGTCGCCGCCGACCTCATCCGTTCATGGTTAAGCGGGCACAATCGCAGTATGATGAAGCGCATCTTTATTCCTCAACGGCTTTGTGAGGTGCCCCATGAGCGAAGATACGGCCCGTTTCGTCGGCGATATTCCGCAGCACTACGACACCGGCCTCGGGCCGGTTATCTTTGCCGACTATGCGGCCGATACCGCGCGACGCACCGCCGCCTGCAATCCCCAGCGGGTTCTTGAGATCGCCGCAGGCACCGGGATCGTCACACGCTGCCTGCGCGATGCCTTGCCCGCCGGCTCGTCCCTGACCGCGACTGATTTCAATGCACCGATGCTGGACATCGCCCGCACCAAATTCGGCACTGCCGACCAGGTAGACTTCCAGACTGCCGACGCCACGCAGCTCCGCTTTGCAGACGGCAGCTTTGACGCGATCGTATGCCAATTCGGCCTGATGTTTTTTCCGGATAAGGACAAGGCCCACCGCGAAGCGCATCGTGTTCTGTCCTCCGGCGGCACCTATCTGCTCAGCGTCTGGGACCGAATGGACTATAATCCCTACTCCGTCATCGCCCACGGGATCCTCGGGCGCTTTTTCCCCGCCGATCCGCCACAGTTCTACACCGTGCCGTTTTCCTGCGCGCAAATCGACCCGATCAAGGAATCGCTCATCAACGCCGGTTTCTCCGACATCACGATTTCCGTCATAAGAGTGGAAAAGGAAATCGCCGATACCGCTGCCTTCGCCCGCGGCCTCGTCTATGGCAATCCCGCTGCCGAACAGATCCGCTCGCGCCAGGGCGCCGAACCCGAACAGGTCTTCGAGGCGATCCTGCAGGAACTTCGCCGCAGCTTCGGCAATAGCCAGCGGCGCATGCCTATGCAGTCCATTATGTTTTCGGCGAGGAAATTGTGATTTGGGCTGCGTTGCGGCTCGCATTCTCCCGTAAACCTTTGCCGGAGTTATCCGATGTCGCTTGTTTACAGACCTGCTCGGGCGGAGGATTTGCCAGCGACCGATGCTCTGGTGGTTGCCAGCATCAATGATCTTACCGTTCGGCACGGCTTCGGCCCGATGGCAGCGGCAAGTCCTCCCAGCTTTCAGATATTTTCGCTCAAGGATGACCCTGATGGCCTGTGGGTCGCAGAAGATGGCGGGGAAATTCTCGGCTTTGCCTGGAGTTGGGTTTGCGGCAATGTTTGGTTCCTCGCCCAACTGTTCGTCGATCCCGCCCGACAGGGCCAGGGCATCGGAAATGAACTATTGGAACGAACCATGGAGCACGCCCGGAAATCGGGCGCGGCTCACAAGGCGCTGATTACTTTCACCTTCAATCGTGTCTCGCAGGGCCTCTACATGCGGCATGGCCTCTTTCCCAAGATGCCGATTTACTTTTTCAGCGTGGCGCGTGAACGGGTGAGGCAGACGTTGCCGGAACCGCCATTGCGTGCGATTGCGATAGACAACAGCACCGCGACCATGGAAGATCTTGTCGAGATCGATTCCCATGCCATAGGCGTCTCGCGGGAGAAACACCACCGTTACTTGCTCAACGACCCGGCGACTACGGGGGTTTTGCTCTACGCCGGCAGCGATCCTGTCGGCTACAGCTATATTGCCTCCAATGGGCACATAGGGCCGCTCGCGGTCACGCGGCCCGACTTTCTTCATGATGCCTTTGCGACTGCGTTGAAGCTGGCGGCAGATGGTTCCGCTGAGAATATATCGGCGTTCCTTCCAGGCACATGCGACAGCGCCTTGAGCCTTGCGGTCAAGCAAGGCATGCGGATCACCTTTCCGATGCTGTTGATGGCTTCGCCCGGCTATGGAGACTGGACGCAGTATATGCCGCGAAATCCGGGCTTTATGTGATCCGACATCTGCCGACAGCGCAACGGATTCGATTGCTGGCGGGCAGCTCGCCACCATCATCGTGGCTCGCCGCACGTAGCCCACACCTCGGCCGCGAAGAGCGCGTCAGCTCTGCAGCTTACGCTGAGCTTCCGCTTTGCCGTCCTCGGGCAAGTCCATGTTGTGCATGACAGCAATTGACCAGACGTCTTGTTCGCGCACGATCACCATGTTGATCAGCCCGTGGCGCTCTGGCCATTCATTCCCTCTCGGATCACGCGCGCCCGTCATGCTCCAGTGAATGTCGAGCGCGACAACATCGGGCCGGATAGGACGAATTTGCGTTTCGGTTGCTTCGAGCTGACTATCCTTGAACATCGTCTCGAATATGGGCCTGTGAAACTGCTCGATCGATGACCGGCCTCTTGCCTTCATTCCAAATACGTTCGTGAAATCAGCATCTTGCGCAAATATCGCGGAAAAGGCCCTGGCATCGTGGCTATTCCATGCGGCGACGAACGCATCAACGATCTGTTGCGCGGCTTGTCCAACGTCAGGATACAGTGACATCTCAAGTCCCCTATCTTAATATGGCTTCCATACTATATGGCAACCGGAATTAATTGGAAATATGGTAACGCCTTACACGCAGTCACTTCTGCTCTATGCCTATCAGGCCTCCGCACACGCGCTCACCGAGACGCTGCACAAGCGCGGCCATCCAGCCATTCGGCCGAAGCATGGCGCAATCTTTGCCAATATTGATGAAGAAGGAACCCGAGCCAGTCTGCTTGCCGAGAGGGCAGGTATGGGCAAGGCCGCGATGGGCGAACTGATTGATGATCTGGAACGCCTTGGCTATGTCGAGCGGGCGCCCGACCCTAAGGACAGGCGCGCTAAGCTCGTCACCGCCGGTCCGAAGGCGCGACAGGTGATGCAGATCGTTCACGAATTTAACGACGGGATCGAACGACGATATCGTGAGCTTTTGGGGGAGCAAGCCTATCAGATATTGCGCACCGCCCTGCGGACCATCGCGGCAAAGAATGACATGCAGCCGAGGATGCGTTGAGGCAAAGCAGCAAGGGATGACGAAAAGTGTGGGCGGTTTTCGGCGGAGTCCCGCTCTAACTACGTGATCGAGATCAGGCTGATTTTGGGCCGATCGGGCTTAAAATCATCTCGATCGAGATTGATGCCCGGCTGTTCCGGAATGATGGAGAAAATGGCGCACCCGAAGAGATTCGAACTCCTGACCCCCAGATTCGTAGTCTGGTGCTCTATCCAGCTGAGCTACGGGTGCGTGGCCGAAACGGAAGGAACCGTTGGCGTGGGCGGTTCTCTAAAGCGTCCTTCGGGGGAATGCAAGTGGATTTGTGAAAAAGATTGCGATTTTCGCAACGAGTATTGCGAAGAGGCTGAAAACGCTCAGTTTTCGTGAAAGCTGCGGCTGCGGTAGTCGTCGAGCGAGACCGGGCGGTCGGGAATTTCGATGCGGAATTGGGTGCCGGCGGCGGGTTTTTCCACCAGCGCGATGGTACCGCCATGGGCAAGCACCAGTTCGCGGGCGATCGCCAGCCCCAAGCCGGTGCCGCCGGAGCGGGCGGAGCCGCGGAAGGCAGTGAAGAGGTTTTCCCGCGCCTTCTGCGGCATGCCCGGGCCGGTATCGTCGACGGTGATGCTGACGACGCTGCCGATGCGACGCGCAGACACCGTGATTCGTCGGATGCTGTCGGGCGCGGTCTCGGCAAAGGCGACCAGGGCCTGGTGAGCATTGCGGCAGAGATTGTGGATGATGCGGAACAGTTGCTCGCTGTCGGCGTCGACTTCCAGATCCGGGCTCATCTGCACGACGAATTCGATGCCGCTATCAGGGTCGATCGCCAGGATATCGCGCACCTCGTCGATGAGTTCGAGCAGATGCACGCGGCGGCGGCGCGGGGCGGATTCGGAGGTCTGGCCGAAGGACAGCACCTCGGTCGTATAGCCGACGGCGCGGTCGATGGTGCGCAGAAGCTTTGGCGCAAAGCGCTTGACCATCGGGTCGTCGACATCGACCAAGCGGTCGGACATCAGTTGCGCGGCCGACAGAATGTTGCGCATGTCGTGGTTGATCTTCGACACGGCGAGACCGAGAGCGGCAAGGTTCTTCTGCTGCTTCAGCGTCTTCTGCAACTGCGACTGCATGGAAGCGAGATGGCGGCCGGCCACGGCCAGCTCGTCTCGGCCACCGTCCGGCACCAACACGCGGGCGGGGTCTTCCGGATCATCCGAATAGGTTTGCATGCTGTCGGTCAGGCGCCGGATCGGGCGGATCATCATGCGATTGATGGCAAAGAAGATCAGGGTCGCGGTGAACAGCGAAATCAGGATCGAGACGAAAAGGACACTGCCGGAATAGGCAAGCATGGCGCTGCGCAGCCTTGTGTCCTTCAGCACCACTTCGATGCCGGTGCCGGTGTCGCCGCCAACCGGACCGAAGACGCGGATGATGCGGTTACCGCCGAACAGCAGCGTGTCCAGCGCATCGCGCATCGCTGTCGGCAGCGAGACGTCGCTCAAATCATATTGCTCGTCGACGGAAGCCGGCATCTCGGCGGTCGCCAACAGCCGCGAGGTGCCGTCCTTACGCAACACGATGGCACGCGTACCTGTCGCCATCAGCGTTTCCTTCTGAAGCGCGCGGGGCAGTTCGACCGGTTGCAAGCCATCGATGACAATGGCGGCGGCGGCGGCCGTGTTCAGCCGGTCCTCCAGCCAGCGCAAGCGCATGTTGGCGACGGAGGGAACAAAGATCAGCACTTCGGCAAGCAGGATGAAAACGACCGTGAGCATCAGGAGCTTGCCGGAAAGGCCGCCGAAAATGCCGGTGGGGCGGTAGAAACGCGAGTGACCCCGAGCCTCGGCCTTGCTGCCTTCGCCGACGTTTCTGTCTTGCTCACTATCCATTTCGGCTGTCCCGCTTTGTTTCAAAGCGATCTGATGACGACATATCGAAGCAGATAATAGGAGATTGTGACAGTTTTTCCAATCGCCTCTATGGCAGCACGGCGGATCGGTCATGTCAAAAGACAGGAAAGGCGCGTCGCCGCGCCCTTCCGTCAGAACCCGGGCCGGATCAGAATTCCTCCCAGCCCTGCGCTGCCGGTGCTGCTGCCGTAGCGGCACCGCCCGCAAAGGCGCCAGCGACCTTGCCGAGCATTCGGCGTGCCGGCGATGCGACGGGACGATGCGTTTCGGTGCGCGCAGCCACCGGAGCGGAGGTAGCGCCCGTGTCGACCTTGAAGCGGGCAACGAGGCTGACGAGACCATCGGCCTCGGCCGAGAGGCGATGGGTAGCTGCGGAGGTTTCCTCGACCATGGCAGCGTTGCGCTGCGTCACTTCGTCCATCTGATTGACGGCTTTATTCACTTCCGTCAGGCCAGTCGATTGTTCGCGGGCGGCCGTTGCGATCGAATGGATATGATCGTTGATCTTCAAGACCCGCGCCTCAATCGCCGCCAGCGCCTCGCCCGTTGCCTGCACCAGCTTGACGCCCACTTGCACCTGATCGCCCGACTTGCTGATCAGCGCCTTGATATCCTTGGCGGCGGTGGCGGAGCGCTGCGCCAATTCCCGCACTTCCTGGGCGACGACGGCGAAGCCCTTACCGGCTTCACCGGCACGGGCAGCCTCAACGCCGGCATTCAACGCCAGCAGATTGGTCTGGAAGGCGATCTCGTCGATGACGCCGATGATCTGGCTGATCTCGCCGGATGCTTGTTCGATGCGGCCCATGGCCTCGACGGCGTTGCGAACCACCATGCCGGAATGAGCGGCGTTCTCCTTGGCTTCCGTCACCATGACGCTCGCCTCCTGTGCCCGCTCGGTCGAGCTTTGCACAACGGCGGTGATCTGGTCGAGCGCCGCCGAGGTCTCTTCCAGGGCAGCGGCCTGCTGTTCGGTGCGCTTGGAGAGATCGTCGCTGGCGCTGCGCAGTTCGTTGGTATTGGTGTTGATGGAGCCGGTCGTCTCGCGCACTTCGCGCATGGTGCTCTTAAGGGTCGCAAAGGTACTGTTGACGTTCTGCTGCAGCTCGGCGAAGGCACCGTGGAACTCGCCTCGCATCGTCTGGGTCAGATCGCCTTCGGCAAGGCTCGCAAGGACGCGGCGGACCTCGCCGACACCGGTGTCGACACTCGTCAGAAGTTCGTTGATGTTGCCGGCAAAACGATTGAGGTTGACGTCGCCATAATCCTTTTCGATGCGGCGGCTGAAATCGCCGGCCGCGGCAGCGGAAACGACGAGCGACATGCTGGACTGCAGGTCGTCGCTCTTGGCGCGCATCGCGGTCTCCTCGGCATTCATGCGGCGCACGGCATTGCCGTTCTGCTTGAATACGTCGACGGCGGCGGCCATCTCGCCGATTTCGTCGGCGCGTCCGGCAAAAGGAACCTCGATATCGAAATTGCCGTCAGCCACTTGCTTGATGGTCTCGGTCACCTTGCGGATCGGCCGGCTGAGATGCGCGGTGCCAATGTACATGCCGAGGCCGGCGCCGGCGCCGATCCCTGCCACCATCATACAAAGCACGGCCCACATGACCGTCTGGCGGAAAGCCGTGACCTCGTCATCGACAACGTCAAGCGCTGCCTTGTCGGCCTGAACGACCGCATCGATCTCAGCCTGGAATGCCTTGCGATTGGCGCGGTTGGCGTCGTTGTTGCCCTGTTTGTTGGCGGCTTCCGGACTTTCCGCTACACCGAGCCGAGCGGTCTCGGTTCTAAATGTGCGGAATTCCTTCGCGCGATCCTGCAATTTGGTGAATTCGGCTTTCTGCTCTTCGGGGACCAACGGCGACCAGGCGGCAATCACCTTGTCGATCTCGTCAAGATCTTTCATCAATCCATCGGCGAAGTTCTTGGCATCCTTGGTGGTATTGGAAGCATAGATGCCGCGCGATTCCATCACGACCGCGGTGACGTAGCGGTTCAGGCGCTCGCCCATATAGGCGCGGCTTGACGCAAGCTCATAGGCATCGAGCTGCCCGTCATATTGATCGACCGCATAAAGAGCGGTTGCGCCAATCAAAAGCGCGGCACCAGCCATCACGGATACGAGCAGATTGATTTTACCACGAATCTTCAACGATATGCTCCCTAGAAGCGGAAGACCCCCAAAAAGCCAGGGCTTTTCCCGACATATCTCTAGATATCGACTAAAATCATTAATGTTGTCTTGCGATATCTTTAATATAAATTTCGAAACACTTTCAATGAGCTAGCAAACTCCTAGCAACAGCCACGTTTAATATTGGAAACTTATTAGTTAATCCGGTTGCCTGCGACTTTCATCGCGCTCACGCACTGGTTGAGCAAAGTATCTTTTGACGAGAGAAGCCGGATTCTGAGAATCTGCGCCGGTATAATTGACTTCCGGGGCCTTGATCCTTATAAGCCCGCGCACGTCCGGTCATGGAGCCTGCCTTTGCAGGCCAAGCCCGTTCGCCATAATCAACAACGCTCCTTGCTTTTAAAGCAAAGCTCAAGAAGGGCCGCACTCCGCGGTGTTTAAATAAATGAAGCGTACCTATCAACCATCCAAGCTTGTCCGCAAGCGTCGTCACGGTTTCCGTGCGCGCATGGCTACCAAGGGCGGCCGCGCGGTTCTCTCCGCTCGCCGTAACCGCGGTCGCAAGCGTCTTTCGGCCTAAGGGCCGGAATGCCCGATAAGATGGCGGGCGAATTGACGAATGAACGACCCAAAAAGACTGTCGGGCGGCTGAAAAGCCGGCCGCAGTTTCTTGCAGTCCGTGAAGGCGAAAAACGCAGGGGAAGCCTCTTCCTCATTGAAGTGCTGGACCGCAAGCTCACCGACGCCGAACCTCGCGTTGGTTTTACAGTCACCAAAAAACATGGCAACGCGGTCGAACGCAACCGCATGCGGCGCAGGCTGAAAGAAGCCGTGCGGCTTCATGCGGGGTTTGCAATGCAGCCCGGACACGACTATGTGGTTGTCGCGCGGCGCGATGTGCTGACCGCACCTTTCGAGAAACTGGCGAGCGAACTCGTCAGCCGCATCGAAACCAGGCCGAAACACCGGCGGCCGGAAACGGACCGCTCCAGGAAAGTATGATGGAAAACAACCGCAATTACTTCATAGCAATTGCCCTGTCTGTGCTGATTGTTCTCGCCTGGCAGTTTTTCTACATGAACCCGCGTCTCGACACGCAGCGCCAGGCCGAACAGGCCGCCAAGCTGCAGCAGCAGACGCAGCAGGCTCAGACGACTCAGACGCAGGCCCCGGCCGCGGGCACCCCCGTGAACGGCTCGTTGCCCGCGAACGACCAGACCGCACCGACGACCCTCAACCGCGATCAATCGGTTGCCAAAACGTCGTCCTCGCGGGTCGCCATCGACACCGCCGCGCTTGCCGGTACCATCAATCTGGAAGGTGCACGCCTCGACGATCTGCAGCTCAAGACCTATCACGAGACGGTCGACAAGAGCAGCCCGATCATCACGCTGTTCAGCCCGGCCGACACCAAGGACGGCTATTTCACCGAGCTCGGCTATATCGGCAGCGACGCGACCGGCGCCGTTCCAGGCCCCTCGACGATCTGGACCCTTTCCGGCGGCGACAAGCTGACCGAGAAGACGCCGGTGACGCTCTCCTACACCAACGACAAGGGCATCACCTTTACCCGCACCATTTCGGTCGACGATCATTACATGTTCACGATCACCGACAAGGTCGCCAATGCCGGTCAGGCGCCGGTTTCGCTGTCGAGCTATGGCCGCGTGACCCGCTACAACAAGCCGACCACGCCGACCGCCTATGTCCTGCATGAAGGCTTCATCGGCGTCATCGGCGACGACGGCCTGATTGAGACCAAGTATACCGCCGCTGAAAAGGAAGCCGTCAATCCTGCGAAGGCGACCGGCGGCTGGCTCGGCATCACGGACAAGTACTGGGCCGCAACGATCGTGCCGCCGCAGTCGACCGCCTACGATGCTCACTTCTCGCATTTCACCGACGGTCAGCCGCGCTACCAGGCCGACTATAAGCAGGATGCCATCACCATCGCTCCTGGCCAGTCGCAGGAACTGAAGAGCCTGGTCTTCGCCGGCGCCAAGGAAGTGCCCGTCATCGACCGCTACGAGACGAGCTATTCGATCCCGCGTTTCGACCGCCTGATCGACTGGGGCTGGTTCTATTTCATCACCAAGCCGATGTTCAAGTTGATGGATTTCTTCTTCCACTTCTTCGGCAATTTCGGTGTCGCGATCCTCTGCACGACCATCGTCGTCAAGGCGCTGTTCTTCCCGCTCGCCAGCAAGCAATACGCCTCGATGGCGAACATGAAGCGCATGCAGCCGAAGATGGAAGAGCTGAAGGCCAAGTTCGGCGACGACCGCATGGGGCTGCAGCAGGCAACGATGCAGCTCTATAAGGAAGAGAAGATCAACCCGATCGCGGGCTGCTGGCCCGTGCTCTTGCAGATCCCGATCTTCTTCTCGCTGTACAAGGTGATCTACATCACCATCGAGATGCGCCACGCACCGTTCTTCGGCTGGATCCAGGATCTTTCCGCTCCCGATCCGACCTCGATCGTCAACCTGTTCGGCCTGCTACCGTTCGCGGCTCCGACCATCCTGCATCTCGGCGTCTGGCCGCTGATCATGGGCGTCACCATGTTCCTGCAGATGCGCATGAACCCGACGCCGCCCGACCCGACGCAGGCGATGATCTTCAACTGGATGCCGCTGGTATTCATGTTCATGCTGTCGAGCTTCCCGGCCGGCCTCGTAATCTACTGGGCCTGGAACAACACGCTCTCGGTCATCCAGCAGTCGATCATCATGAAGCGCCATGGCGTGAAGGTGGAACTCTTCGACAATCTGAAGGGCCTGTTCAAACGAAAACCGGCGCCATCGAAATGACGATACAAGCCCCGCTTCGGCGGGGCTTTTTCGTTATTGGGTGGCAAGTGCCGTCAACTGCGATCGCCGAGAGGGCGAAAGCGTACGAGAAAGCGCCGCGCTGGGACAGTTTATGCAGTAAAAAGCCTATGCACGTCATACAACATGGTGCTCTTCTCGTCCGCCATCCCGGCGGACGTCACATCCCGCCGAGAAGTTTGAAAGCGATCAGCCACATGACGCAGGCAATGATTGCCTCGAGAATGCGCCATGATGCCGGCCGTGAAAAGATAGGTTTAAGTCGGGTCGCGCCGTATCCCAGTGAAAAAAAGAACAGGAACGACCCTGTCGTGGCCCCCGCGGCAAATTCCGCCTGATGACCTGGAAAGCGCGTCGCGATCGTTCCGAGAAGCACAACGGTATCGAGGTAGACGTGAGGATTGAGCCAAGTCAGTGCAAGGCACATGGCCATGGTCTTACCGAAGCTCGCCGAATTGCTCTTCGCCACCGACAGAGCGCCGGTGGATCGCAGCGCGGATAACAAGCTTTTCGCCCCATACCAGACCAAGAACGCGGTCCCGCCGTAGCGCATGAGGGGATCGAGCCAGGGCAGCACGTCGACGACCTGCTTTAAACTCGTGACCCCGATCACGATGAGGACAGCGTCCGACAGCGCGCAGGCAAGGCAGACCGCGAAGACGTACTCGTGGCGCAAACCTTGGCGAAGGATGAACGCATTCTGCGCGCCAATGGCGACGATGAGACTTAGCCCCATCGTCATTCCGGTAAAATATGTCGAGAAATCCATGCCGATTTTGCCCGCCTCAAAAGCCTCGCGGCTCCATAGACCCGATCGCCGATTTAGGATACTTAAACCTCCTTACACAGATTAAGCGCAGCTTATCCATGATAGACTACCCGGCTCTTCGCGTTCTCTTCGCCGTTGTTCAAACCGGCAGCTTCGAAAAAGCGGCAGCGGCACTGAACGTTTCTCCGTCGGCCATTTCCCAGCGGATCAAACAACTTGAAGAACGGGTCGGCACCGCACTCGTCATCAGGGGGACGCCTTGTATCGCTACGGAACAGGGCGACTGGCTTTGCCGGCACATGGAAAACGTCGGCATTCTGGAAAGCGAATTGCTCGAACATCTCCCCTCTCTCAGCGAGCGTGGAAAGCCTCAGCAGCGGGTCACGCTTCAGGTCGCGACGAACGCCGATAGCCTTGGAACTTGGTTTCTGGAGGCGGCGGCGCAGTTCGCCAAAACCTCCGACTATCTTCTCAATGTCTCGGTTGACGATCAGGATTACACGGCGGACTGGCTTCAGCGCGGAAGGGTCATTGCTGCCGTCACCAGCATGGAACAACCGATTTCGGGGTGCCGCCGCTATTCCTTGGGGGCGATGCGCTACCATGCCACAGCAAGCCCCGACTTTATTCGGCGGTATTTTCCCAATGGCGTGACACCGGAGGCCTTAGCCGTCGCGCCATCATTGATCTTCAGTCAGAAGGATCGCCTCCAAATCGATTGGCTCCAACGTGTGTTCGGAGTCCACAGTAACGTGCCAACACACTGGCTGCCCTCTACACAAGGCTTCGTCGAAGCCAGCCTGCTGGAGATGGGATGGGGAATGAACCCGGTTCATCTCATTCAAGACCATGTTCAGGCTGGGCGGCTGGTCGAACTGGTGCCGGACACGCCTCTGGATGTGACCCTCTACTGGCAGATTAGCCGCCTCGCCGCAGATCGGCTTGCCCTGCTTACCCAAACCGTCATTGACGTTGCAAAAAGATCGCTGATTCCGTCCTAACGACTGCTTTGGAACGCCAGCCGCCAACGAAGAGCTGACGATCAAAACTTGACTTTCCCAGCCAAAACCCCGAAGCCAGTCAGCCAGTTGAACCGGAAGACCGCGAGCGCATGGCAGATCAGACGATAAAAGACGACAAGCCGCTTTTCGGGCGCCCATGGATCTTCATCCGCGGCGTGCCGGCGATGAAATTCCTGCCGCCCGAGGGGCCGCTGGAAGTGGCTTTCGCCGGGCGCTCGAATGTCGGCAAGTCGTCGCTGATCAATGCGCTGGTCGGCCAGAAGGGTCTGGCACGCACCTCGAATACGCCGGGCCGCACGCAGGAACTCAACTATTTCGTTCCCGACGGTTTTTCCGGCGAAGGAACCGACCTGCCGCCGATGGCCTTGGTGGACATGCCCGGCTACGGCTATGCCGAAGCGCCGAAGGAGCAGGTGGATGCCTGGACGAAACTGGTTTTCGACTATCTGCGCGGAAGGTCGACGCTGAAGCGCGTTTATGTGCTGATCGACAGCCGCCACGGCATCAAGAAAAATGACGAAGAGGTTCTGTCGCTGCTCGACAAGGCCGCGGTTTCCTATCAGATCGTCTTGACCAAAACCGACAAGATCAAGGCTGCGGGCCTGCCGAAGCTGATCGCCGATACGGCCGAAAAGATCCGCAAGCGCCCCGCCGCCTATCCCGGCATCCTCGCCACCTCCTCGGAGAAGGCCGAGGGCCTGCAGGAGTTGCGTCAGGCGATCGGCCTGACAGTCGGCATCGCCGTCTGACAAAAGAGGCCGCCACCCTCGACGTTAGAAAAGTGGCGGCCATGCTGCCGATGGTCGTTACATTTTCGGCAATAACACCTTGTCGACCACGTGGATCACGCCGTTCGACTGCTTAACGTCGGCAATGGTGATGTGAGCGGTGCCGCCGGCCTCGTCGGTCAGCGTCAGCTTGCCGCCCATTTCCGTGGCCTTGATCGTGCAGCCGCCGACCGTTTTCAGATCATACTCGCCGCCATTGCCCATCGACATTTTCCTGATGGCGGCGGCCATGTCATCGCCGGCGACGACATGGCAGGTCAGGATCTTCGTCAGCATCGCCTTGTTCTCCGGCTTCAGCAGCGTCTCGACCGTGCCGGGCGGCAGCTTCTTGAAGGCTTCATTGGTGGGCGCAAAGACGGTGAAGGGGCCTTTGCCCTCCAGCGTATCGACAAGGCCGGCGGCCTTGACGGCGGCGACCAGCGTCGTGTGGTCCTTCGAGTTGACGGCATTTTCGATGATGTTCTTGCTGGCGAACATCGGCGCGCCACCGACGGTCGGGTTCTTCGCATAGGCGAGGCCGGTCGCGGCCGAAAGCGTTACGGCCACTGCGGCGATGCGGATTGCGGTCTTCATCATGGCTTGTCCTCTTCCTCTTTTGCCCCGATCACATGGGGTCAGAGCAAGGTACGGAGGCGCCGAAGGAAGAGTTTCAGCCGCGATTCTTTTTTCGGAAGAAAGATGCCTTCAGGGCAGATGGATCGTGCCGGAGGCGATGACATCGCCCGTGGGCTTGCCCGTTGGCGAACCACCAAAGGGCTCGACGCTGACGGCGATGATCGCGCCTTCCGTCAGCTTACCGTGGATCTCCTGCGGCAGGACGATCTCGCCCTCGCCGGTCTGCGGCAGGACGCCGAGCGCCTCGGCCGGCTCGCTGCCCCGGATCAGCCAGAGTTCCAATGATTTTTCCTGAGGCTGGCCGGCAGCGACCGGCGTCACCTTCAGTCGTCCGCTTGTGACGTCATAATCCGCCAGCAAATTGATGGGGCTGTTCTGTCCGGTAAGAGATGCGGTGAGCTGCCTGCCCGGCTGCGGCTTCGAGACGTTGTTCGTGACGGTGAAAACCAGAACGCCGGCTGCGAGAAACAAGGAACCGAAGGCGACGGACCGCCAGAGCAACAAAGAATTCCAGAGATTGGCGCCGAAAGCGGCTTCTCCAAAAATGCGCCTTTCGATCTTGGGAAAGACGGAGGCGGCCGGCGGGACCATGTCGTAATCGTCGTTGAATCCCGAAAGATTCTGCTCCCAGCGGCTGACGATGGCGGCGAACTGCCGATCGCTGCGCATGCGCCGCTCTACCTTCTGCCGATCCTCCAATGACAACACGCCGAGCACATATTCTCCGGCCAGGACTTCATCTCGGGAGCGACCTCCCTTGCTTTGATCGGGCGTACTCATCTGTCCATGCACTCTCTCAGTCTAATCAGGCTTCGGCGCAGCCAGGTGCGCATGGTATTCAAAGGCACCGCATATTGCTCGGCAAGTTCCTGGTAGCTCAGGCCATCCACATAGGCGCTGCGAACAGCCCGCGCCCGATCAGCTTCCAACTCTTCCATGCACCTGTCAATCCGCCTTCCCTCTCCCTTCACTATTGCCTGCTCTTCGGGTCCAGGTTCGGTATCAGCAAGATCATAGGCCGTATCAATTTCATCTGCGACAGGTTTTCGGGCACGGATAGCATCGATCGATTGATTGCGCGCAATCGTGGTCAGCCACGGGATCGCAGGCCCTTCCGAGGCGCTAAAGCGCTCCGCCCGCTGCCAGATTTTCACGTAAACTTCCTGCAAAATCTCCTCGGCGTCCGTTCTATTGCCGAGGATACGCAGACACACGGCATAGAGTTTCGGACTCGTCTTCTTATAGAGCGCGGCAAAGGCTTTCTGGTCGCGCATCGCGACCCGGCCGATGAGCGCCTCTATCTCCTCACTCGCCATCCGATCCCCCGATCGCGGCTTATTCAAGATATCTTAGGGGAAAAGCATCGGGCGGCAAGCTCACTCAAAGGATGATAATGGGCGGGGCGCGATATGACGCAGGAAAAACTAATCCTGTCATCATTATTCCCTCTGTCAAAAACTTGAGATAAAAGGCCGCGATCAATTTTACGGGGTGCCCCATGTCCGAATCCCAAAGCGAACTCCAAGCCAGCCTGCTCGCTCAGGCCCTGCCCTACATGCAGCGTTATGAAAACAAGACCATCGTGGTCAAGTACGGTGGCCATGCCATGGGCAATGCCGAGCTCGGCAAGGCGTTTGCGGCCGATATCGCGCTTCTGAAACAGTCGGGCGTCAACCCGATCGTCGTCCATGGCGGCGGTCCGCAGATCGGCTCCATGCTGACGAAGATGGGCATCGAATCGAAATTCGAAGGTGGCCTGCGCGTGACCGACGCCAAGACCGTCGAGATCGTCGAAATGGTGCTGGCCGGCTCGATCAACAAGGAAATCGTCGCGCTGATCAACCAGACCGGCGAATGGGCGATCGGCCTTTGCGGCAAGGACGGCAACATGGTCTTCGCCGAGAAGGCGCATAAGACCATCAAGGATCCGGATTCCAACATCGAGCGCGTGCTTGATCTCGGCTTCGTCGGCGAAGTGGTCGAAGTCGACCGCACGCTGCTCGACCTCTTGGCAAAGTCGGAAATGATCCCGGTCATCGCGCCGGTCGCTCCCGGCCGCGACGGCGCCACCTACAACATCAATGCCGACACCTTCGCCGGCGCCATCGCCGGCGCGCTCAGCGCCACCCGCCTGCTCTTCTTGACCGACGTTCCGGGCGTGCTCGACAAGCAAGGCCAATTGATCAAGGAACTCTCCGTCGCCCAGGCGCATGCGCTGATTGCCGACGGCACGATTTCCGGCGGCATGATCCCGAAGGTCGAGACCTGCATCGACGCGATCAAGGCAGGCGTCCAGGGCGTCGTCATCCTCAACGGCAAGACTGCCCATTCCGTGCTGCTCGAGATCTTCACCGAACGCGGCGCCGGCACGCTGATTGTCCCTTAAGGAAAAACACGCCCTCCCCAAGTTGGGAAGGGCGTGGTTCTCTCATTGTCGGCAACTGCGCGTTCAACCGAAATCAGTGGAGCGCGTGTTTGCGCAGAAAAAGCCAGGATGATCAGGTCTGCTGATAGAGCGCCTCGGCCTCGCTCTTCAGCATTCCCATCACGGCCCTATAGGGCGCGGGGCCGTAGCTGATGCGGCTGACGCCGAGCCTGCCCATGGTGATGTTATCGGGCGTTGTCGGACGCACCATGATGTTGACCGGCAGAGGTGAGCGATCGCAGACGGCTTCGATGAATTCCGCGTCGACGAGCCCCGGCGTGAAAAAGCCGCTGGCGCCGGCCTCGGCAAAAGCGTCGGCGCGGCGGTAAGCTTCCTCCAGCAGAATCTGGTGATGGGCCGTATCGCTTTCCTGCAGGAAAAGATCGGTGCGGGCGTTGATGAACAGCGGCATTTCCCGCCGGTCGGCCATCTCCCGGATGGCGCGGATGCGGGCCACCTGCATCTCAATCGGATGAACGCCGCGGCCGCCGACCACTTGATCCTCGAAATTGATGCCGATTGCGCCATGATCCATGATCTTTTCGACATTCGCGGCGACGGCATCCGGCTCTATGGCATAACCGCCTTCGAAATCGACGGAGACCGGCAGGGGGCTCGTGACCGAAATCAGGCGGGTAATGACTGCCAGCAGCGACAGCGGTATTGCCTCGCCATCGCCGAAACCATTGGCCGCGGCGACCGACCAACTTCCCGTTGCCAGCGCTTTGGCGCCTGCTTCGGTGACTACCTTGGCCGAGCCGGCATCCCAGATATTGAAGAGGATCAGCGGATCGCCCTTCCGATGCAGCCTGGCGAACTCTGCCGCCTTTTCCACCTGACTCATACTATCCCCCTCCTGAAAAACCTCACCGGGCGCATTTGTCCTTGGTAACCGAAGAGGCACAGACTCCCCTCTAGCCGGCAAATAGCGCAGAACCCTAAAAATCAATCGGCAAAACCATAGCCTGCATTAGGATAGCCGACAATGTCTGCGATGTTTCTCATATACGCGGCATATTTTCCTTTTCCTCAGGCAATAGCGCATGCCATAAGGCCGCCATGACCCAAACAAGAACGCTGCCTCAACCCGCCGATTTCTCGGATATCCGCGACTGGGTATTCGATCTCGACAACACGCTCTATCCGCATCATGTCGATCTCTTCTCGCAGATCGACAAGAACATGACGGCCTATGTTTCCGCACTGCTGCAGATGGAGCGGGACGAGGCGCGGAAGCTGCAGAAGCAATACTACCTCGAGCATGGCACGACATTGCAGGGGCTGATGATCCATCATCGCATCGACCCCAATGATTTCCTGGAGAAGGCGCATGCGATCGATTATTCGGCGCTGATGCCCCAGCCGGAGCTCGCTGCCGCCATCAAGGCGCTGCCGGGCCGCAAATTCATTTTCACCAACGGCAGCGTCAAGCATGCGCAGGCGACCGCCGGTGCGCTCGGCATCCTCGACAACTTCGACGATATTTTCGACATCGTCGCGGCCGACTACGTGCCGAAGCCGGCAGGCAGCACCTACGACAAGTTCATGAGCCTCAATCGGGTGGATACGAAGCGCGCTGCCATGTTCGAGGACCTGCCGCGCAATCTTACCGTGCCGAAAGCGCTCGGCATGAAGACCGTGCTGCTCGTGCCGCAGAATCTCGAAGGCACAGTGGTCGAATGGTGGGAGAAGACGAGCGGCGAGGACGATCATATCGACTATGTGACCGACGATCTGACCGCTTTTCTCAAGACCCTCGTTTAATGGTTTTTTAGGATCGGGTTACGAAAGTTTCATCCGCCTTACCGATGTTTAATTGGTCGTTTTTTGCCTTCAGCCGTATCGTTTGACCATTCTTCAGTACGAAAGGAAAAACGATGAACGGGAAAAAACTTCTTCTGGCAGGACTTTCCGCAACTCTTCTGGTCGGCGCCGCCGTCCAGGCAAGTTTTGCCGCTCCGCAGGCCCATGACGGCATGGGCGGCCCCGGCGGTCGCTGGCATCGCCTGGGCTTTTCGCCGGAAGTCGTCTATGTGCGCATGCTCAAGCAGTTCGATACCAACGGCGACATGAAGATTTCCAAGGACGAGGTCAAGGCCGGCGTCGACAAGATCTTTGACCAGATCGACACGAACAAGGACGGCGAGATCACCCCCGGCGAACTGCGCGCCTATCGCAAGGAGCGCATCAAGGAGTGGAAGGCCGAACACGCCAAGGGCGCCGAGGATCAAGCTCAAGCCGATCAGGCCAAGGGGGATCAAGGCAAGGGCGACCAAGCTCAAGCGGGTCAGGCCCCGAGCGGCGACAACCAGGATTCGGGCAAGCATCACGGTCACCACCCGCGCGGCCGCTTCATGCACGAAGCTGCTCTAATGCGCACGACCCTGTTGTTCCAACGCGTCGATACGGATGAAAACGGCCAGATCAGCAAGCAGGAGGCCGAAGACGCCGCCAACAAGCTCTTCGACCACATGGACCGCAACCATGACGGCGTGATCTCACTGGACGACATGCCGAACCGTCCCCTGCTCTGAATGTTCGGTTGGGCACGATCCTATCCGAAAACCACTTCATAGTTTTCGGGATCATTCCAGGCCATCCCCCCATGCTGAAAAGGCCCGCCTCGCAGATGCGACGGCGGGCCTTTCGTTTCAGTGGCCGTTATCGTGCTCGTAGAAGTCCGCGACGATCTTCCAGGCCTCGTCGGCGGTGTCGACGAAGCTGATCAGCTTGACGTCGTCAGGCGCGATGGTGCCGAATTCGGCGAGCGCATCGAAATTGATGATTTCGCGCCAGAACTTTTCACCGAACAGGATCAGCGGCAGGCGTTCCATGCGGCCGGTCTGGATGAGTGTCAGGCATTCGAAGAGCTCGTCCAGCGTGCCGAAACCGCCCGGGAATACCGCGATCGCCTTGGCGCGCACCATGAAATGCATCTTGCGGATCGCGAAATAGTGGAAATTGAAGCTGAGTTCCGGCGTCACGTAGACATTCGGCGCCTGCTCGTGCGGCAGCACGATGTTGAGGCCGATGGAGGGCGCACCCTCTTCCGATGCACCGCGATTGCCAGCCTCCATGACGCCGGGGCCGCCGCCGGTGACCACGACATACTCATGGAAGTCGAAGCCGGCGGAGTAGCGCGCGCAAAGCCGGGCGAATTTGCGGGCTTCCTCGTAGTAAACGGATGCCGCCTCGAGATTGGCGCGCTGCACATCATTGCGCGCCGCCCAGGCGCTGGTGCCGGGGGCTGGAATACGCGCGCCACCGAACATAACCACTGTTGAGTTGATGCCGCGTTCGGTAAGATACATCTCGGTCTTCAACAGTTCGAGCTGCAGCCGGATCGGCCGCAATTCCTCGCGGCAGAGGAAATCCTCGTCGGCATAGGCGAGCCGATAGGACGGCGACATGGATTGCGGCGTCTTCG
Source organism: Rhizobium sp. LEGMi-198b (assembly GCF_054114205.1). Taxonomy (NCBI): domain Bacteria; kingdom Pseudomonadati; phylum Pseudomonadota; class Alphaproteobacteria; order Hyphomicrobiales; family Rhizobiaceae; genus Rhizobium; species Rhizobium sp. LEGMi-198b. The sequence continues at coordinate 1,023,711 of NZ_JBSYVH010000001.1, forward strand.
GCACGGATTCGGCGCGCTTCTTGTCGGCCGAGCTCGACTTCAGAGGGTCCCATACCCCATCCTTGCGTCTCAGCCTGCCGTTCTTCCCCTTGCTCATCTACTGATGCCTTTCAAATCGATCATGACTGGCCGTTCCAACCACAGACAGGAAGACCAAGCTCTTGCATATGCCCTACAATGCCTTGAATCCAAGCTCAATCGGCGCGGAAAAGACATTCCATTTTCGAGACCCATGCTATAGGACCAGTCAACTGCTTCCGGACCATTTCCGGAAATTACGATAGGCACCGACGTTTTAAGGAATTCCCATGAGCGCTACCGATCTCGTTTCTCTCGAAAAGACCCTCGAAGCTGCCTTCGAAAATCGCGATAACGTGAACGCGTCGACGCGCGGCGAAGTTCGCGACGCCGTCGAGACGGCGCTCAATCTACTCGATAGCGGCAAGGTCCGCGTCGCCGAACGTGGCTCCGACGGCAATTGGACGGTCAATCAGTGGCTCAAGAAAGCGGTGCTGCTCTCCTTCCGCCTGAATGACATGCAGATCGTCGACGGTGGCCCCGGCGGCTCGACCTGGTGGGACAAGGTGCCGTCGAAGTTCGAAGGCTGGGGTGAGAACCGCTTCCGCGAGGCTGGTTTCCGCGCCGTGCCGAACGCCGTCGTCCGCCGCTCGGCCTATATCGCCCCGAACGCCATCCTGATGCCTTCCTTCGTCAACCTCGGCGCCTATGTCGGCGAAGGTACCATGGTCGACACCTGGGCGACCGTCGGCTCCTGCGCCCAGATCGGTAAGCATGTGCATCTCTCGGGCGGCGTCGGCATCGGCGGCGTGCTGGAGCCGATGCAGGCCGGCCCGACGATCATCGAGGACAATTGCTTCATCGGCGCCCGCTCGGAAGTCGTCGAAGGCTGCATCGTCCGCGAAGGTTCGGTGCTCGGCATGGGCGTCTTCATCGGCAAGTCCACGAAGATCGTCGATCGCGCCACCGGCGAGATCACCTATGGCGAAGTGCCGCCCTACTCCGTCGTCGTCGCCGGCGCGCTGCCGAGCGGCAACACGATGGCGAACGGCCAGCCCGCTCCCAGCCTCTACTGCGCCGTCATCGTCAAGCGCGTCGATGAAAAGACCCGCTCGAAGACTGGCATCAACGAGCTGCTGCGCGACTGACCTTAAATTTTTTGGAAGCGCGGTTGCCATATCGCGCTTCCCTTATGCTTGCCGGGTGAGCATGCCTGTGCGATTGCTGCAATCGTGGCAAAGATTTTCGACTCATCGCCGATCCTTTGCCATCGCTTTGCCATTTCTCGCCGGATAAGTTGCCTCCGATGACCGTTACCAATCCCGTCACCAATCTGCAGACCCTCATTCGCTGTGCGTCTGTCACACCCGCCGAAGGCGGCGCACTGACCGCGCTTGCCGACATGCTGCTGCCGCTGGGCTTCAAAGTCGAGCGCATGACGGCGAGCGAGCCGGGAACGCCCGATATCGAAAATCTCTATGCCCGCCTCGGCACAGAAGGTCCGCATCTGATGTTTGCCGGCCATACGGATGTCGTGCCAGTCGGCGATGCCGCATCCTGGAGCCATCCGCCCTTTGCTGCCGAAATCGCTGGTGATGAGCTTTTCGGCCGCGGCGCCGTCGATATGAAGGGTGGCATTGCCTGTTTCGCCGCCGCAGTCGCCCGCCATATCGAGAAACATGGTGCCCCTACCGGCTCCATTTCCTTCCTGATCACCGGTGACGAAGAAGGCCCGGCCATCAACGGTACGGTCAAGCTGTTGCAATGGGCCGCCGAGCGGGGCGAGCAATGGGACGCCTCGCTGGTCGGCGAGCCGACCAATCCCGACCAGCTCGGCGACATGATCAAGATCGGCCGCCGCGGTTCGATATCCGGTTTCATCACGGTTCATGGCGTGCAGGGCCATGCCGCTTATCCGCACCTGGCCGACAATCCGGTGCGCAGCATCGTCAAACTGACCGAAGCGCTGCTCCATCCGCCCTTCGACGCCGGCACCGACAATTTCCAGCCGTCGAACCTCGAAGTGACGACGATCGACGTCGGCAACGCCGCAACCAACGTCATCCCCGCCAAGGCGACGGCTGTTTTCAATATCCGTTTCAACGACACATGGAGCGTCGAGACGCTGAAGGCGGAAATCCTTGCCCGCCTCGATGCCGCCGCAGCAGACCAAACGCTGCGGCCAGGTCGTGAGCCGACTAAATATGACATTGTCTGGTCCGAACGTCCAAGCCAGGTTTTCCTGACGCGCAACAATGCCCTGATCGCTTCGCTATCGTCGGCAATTGAAAATGTCACCGGACGCACACCGAAGCTTTCCACCACCGGCGGCACCTCGGATGCACGCTACATCAAGGATTATTGCCCTGTCGTGGAATTCGGTCTTGTCGGCCAGACCATGCATATGGTCGATGAGCGGGTGGCGCTATCGGATCTCGAAACCCTGACCGAGATCTACGAGACCTTCATCCAGCGCTGGTTTGCGAATGCCGACCTTTAGGGAAGTCCAATACTATCTGGCGGGCCTGTGGCTTTTGATTCGGATGGACGCCCGCGGTTTCCAATATCTCGACATATCAGACCGCGGCATGCTGCGGTCCTTCTGGGCGATCCTCTGGAGCCTGCCGCCGATCGGCATTTCATGGCTCTGGTGGCAGCAGGCCTATCTCACCGCCATGCCGCCGGAAACCTCGACCGGCATGGCCTTCTTCTTTCGCCTGGCGCTGGTCGAGGCAGCAAGCTGGCTGGCGCCGCTAATACTCGCCGGCGTGCTGCTGATGATCTTTCGTTTCGGCGACAAATTCGCGCCCATCGTCGTGGTGGTCAACTGGCTCGGCTTGCCGACTTCCTATCTCAATTCCCTGCTGATCGCGCTGCTCGCCTTCGTACCCGGTTCCAATGGGCTGGCGGCCATCCTGTGGCTGGCGTTGATGATGGCGATCGTCTTCTCGCTGGCGCGTATCCTCCGAATGATCTGCGGTGCGCATCCGCTTTTCGTCGGCGCACTGACGCTGATACTGCTGATCCCGACCATGCTGCTGACGGATTTTCTCCAGCGCTTCCTCGGCATCTATCCGCCGGGTTGAGTGGTTAGACACCTCTGACAAAGTGGCGGACGAAAGCCGTCATACGTCGTCACGTGCCATCACTGCCGGGCGATGTAGTCGCGGCAATATATTCACGGGTCATGTCTCGATATTTTCAGTTGCGCTGAATACATTCAATATAAACCATATATTAACCGCAATCTTAATGTATCCCCATAGTAGATGGTCATTGACGCATTCCGGTTTATTATAGCTCGTCTGCATGATGCAGCGATAAATTAGAGAGCTATGATATGCTTGATCTGCCAAAGATGATGCAATTACTATTATTTGCAGCTTTGATTATTTTATTTTTCCGCTGGGTGGTTGAGGACATGAACAGGTGACGCTCTGTTGCACCTGAGGATCTCAGTGCCGCGATAACCTGCTCCCCCCACAGTCTGCTACTCAAGTCGAGTCCCTCCCAAATATTGGCATGGCGCTTGGCCAGACCGCGATGTGTGCGGCCACACTTGATGTGGGCGCAATTCGTGACAATGGCGCGCTCATGTTCAATTTCGGTGGCGCAGCTCAGACGCTGAGTGTGTCAATTGACGGAGGCGGCCGCCGCCCGATGGGCTGGATGCCGCTCTCGGGGCTGAGGAGAGGGTGGAATCGACGCAGAAATACTGTCGAAGGATAGTGTCGTCGCTGACAGGCATCCCGAGCCATCCAACGGAGGCTAGGAATCGTCCTGTTCGTCATCGGCGTCCACCGGCCCAACGCCGTCGCGATAATCCACCTGCATGAAATAGAGCCCATCCGGCGGAGCGACGGGGCCGCATGCCTTGCGGTCTCGCGCATCCAGCGCAGCGCGCACGTCGTCCACAGTCCACTTTCCCTCGCCTGCAAGCTTCAGCGTGCCGGCGAACGAGCGGATCTGATTGTGCAGGAAACTCTGCGCCGTGGCGCGGATTTCGATGAGCTCGCCATTGCGGGTCACATCCAGCCGGTCGAGCGTGCGCACCGGACTATTGGCCTGGCAATGGGCCGAACGGAAGGTGGTGAAATCATGCCGGCCGACCAGCGTCTGGGCCGCCGCATGCATGACCTCATGATCCATATCCTTCGGCACCCACCAGGCACGCCCGGCTTCCAATGCCAAGGGCGCACGGCGGGTGATGATGCGATAGAGATAGTGGCGGCGGATGGCCGAAAAGCGTGCGTCGAAGTGCGCATCAACCTCGGCGATATCGAGAATGGCGACCCGCTCCTTGGCAAGCCTCAGATGCGCATTGAGCGCATTGCGGAGCGTGTAGGTCTTCCATTCCTTAGAGAGGTCGGCATGCATGACCTGGCCCATCGCGTGCACGCCGGAATCGGTGCGTCCCGCGCCGCGAATGGAGACCTTTTCGCCAGTCAGAGACAAGATGGCGCCCTCGATCGCGCCCTGCACGGAAGGACCGTTGTCCTGGCGCTGCCAGCCGACATAAGGGATGCCGTCATATTCGACGGTCATGCGGTAACGAGGCATCAGGCTGGTCCCGCCGCCAACATCGTGCCCGGCACAATCGGCGTGCCGCGCAGGAAATCGGCCGCAGCCAGCGGCTTGCCGCCCGCCTTCTGCAATTTCGTCAGCCGGACGGCGCCGGAACCGCAGGCGATGACCAGACCGTCGGTCAGCACTTCGCCGGCCGCGCCCTCGCCTTCGGCAAGTTCGGAGCCGAGAACCTTGATCCGTTCTGGCCGGCTGGCGATCTCGGCCTCGAACCAGGCGCCGGGAAAGGGCGAGAGGCCGCGAATATGGTTGTGAACATCCGCAGCCGGCTTGCTGAAATCGATGCGTGTCTCGCTTTTATCGATCTTGGCGGCGTAGAGGACGCCCTCGGCAGCCTGCGCGGTCAGCGGCAGTTCATCATGCTCCAGCTTGTTCATCGCCTCGACCATCGCCTTGGCGCCAACCATCATCAGCTTGTCGTGCAACTCGCCCGCCGTCATCGTGTCGCCGATCTCCACTTCCCGCGTGAGTGCGACCGGACCGGTATCGAGGCCCTTGTCCATCTTCATCACCATCATGCCGGTCTTCTTGTCGCCGGCCATGATCGCCCGCTGGATGGGCGCAGCACCTCGCCAGCGCGGCAGCAGCGAAGCATGGCCGTTATAGCAGCCGAACTGCGTACCCGAGAGGATTGCCTCCGGCAGCAGCAGGCCATAGGCGACCACCACGGCGACATGGGCATCGAGCTCGCGAAAACGCTGGCGCTCTTCGGGCTCCTTGAAATTGACGGGCGTGAAAACCGGCAGGCCGAGCAGCTCCGCCGCCTGGTGCACCGGCGACTTCTGGAGATCGAGCCCACGCCGCCCGCCGGGCCTTGGCGGCTGCGTATAAACAGCGCAAATCCGGTGTCCCGCATCGACCAGCAACCGCAAAGTCGGCACGGAAAATTCGGGCGTTCCCATAAAGATGATGCTGAGCGACATGCGATCCGTCCGGCTGAATTCTCTCGTTTGGCATGATCTTGGCCAAAGATCGCTTTGCGATTTTTTGGAGATCAGGCCCTAACCGCCTTCAAACGGGTTTACGAGCTTAAGATCAAGCCCCTCGAAGTCTTTTGTGTTCCGCGTCGCCAGCGTCGCGCCTTGTGCTAGGCAGATGGCAGCGATCATGGCGTCCTGGACGGAGATCTGATAGCCGGTCCTTTCACGCCCCGCTCGAATGCGACCGGTTTCGATGGCCGATTGATGATCGAAACGCAGGATCCTGCCGCGAAAAGAAACGAGTTGCTCGTTGAACATTTGAATGTAGCGGTACGATCCCGTTCGAAGTAAGAAGCGTTCCGCCCCATAAGACAGCTCCATCACCACAATATCACAGAGATAGAGATTCATGATGGGTTGCATCTGAAACCATGCTTCGACATTGCGGTCGGTCACAGGCTTCGTCAATTCGGAGAGGATATTCGTATCGAGCAGGATCACTCGAAATCCTCAACTGGTCGGCCGAAATCCTTTTTCCGTTCCGCTTCGATCTCTTTCATGATGCGCCCATATTCTTCGGCAGCAGCAGCATCTTCGGTATAGAAAATGGGACGCAAAACATCCCACGCAGACAATCCGCTGCGACCGGCGTTAGCATCCTCCGCCACTAACGCCGCCCGCAAAAGCTCCTTTGCCTCGTCGGAGAGACTGCGGCCAGTCTGTTTTGCCCGCTCTGCGAGATCATGCTTCATGGCATCCGGAATATCGCGAATCAAAAGGTCGCTCATTCAGCACCTCCATTTGATATCACTGATATCATAGGCCTGCCCGGATGGTTTTTCAACCTTCCCTTCAGAGCGCCTTTGCCTTCGCCGCCTTGGTGAACTTCTTGATCACCATGTCACGCTTCAGGCGCGAGATGTAGTCGATGAATAGCACGCCGTTCAGGTGGTCGATCTCGTGCTGAAGACAGGTGGCGAGCAGGCCGTCGGCCTCGACGATCTGTTCCTTGCCGTCGCGGTCGAGATGCTTGACGGTAACGCGGGCCGGACGCTCGACTTCGGCATAATAATCCGGAATGGAGAGGCAGCCTTCCTCATAAACCGAGCGCTCATCCGAAGAGGCGACGATTTCGGGATTGATGAAGACCAGCGGTTGCTTGTCCTCGCCTTCGCGCGACACGTCGATCACCAGCATGCGGCGGGCAACGCCGATCTGGATGGCCGCAAGGCCGATGCCTGGCGCATCGTACATGGTCGCCAGCATATCGTCGGCAAGGCGTTGGACTTCGGTATCGACGCGCTCGATAGGCGCGGAGGCCTGGCGGAGCAACGGATCGGGCAAAATGATGAGTGGCTTGATCGTCATGAAGTTTCCCATAACGCATCTTGCAGTGCGATGGAATTATTTAGATGGCGGTTGGAGGGTGTTTTTTCAACGCTTGCGACTTCAGGTCGATCATAACTCCCTAAAATTTTGTTCACGTTTTGATCTGGATATTCTCCAAAGTTTTGTTATGGTGCAGGCACGAGTTCCACGAGTATCCGATATCATGTCCTTTATGCTCTTCGGCCAAGAGATTCCGGCAGTTCCGGTTCTGACCGGCCTTGTCATCCTGCTGCTGATCGCCGTTATCGTCCTTGTCCTCAACAACAATGGGCGGCGGGGTGAGGAGGATATGCTGCGGGCCGAGGATGCCGAGCACAATATGGCGGCGCTTCTCAGGGCGCAGGCGGAAATGCAGGGGCGGCTCGCCACCATGGCCGAAGTGTTCGGCTCGCGGCAAGCGGAGTTCAACCACGCCATCAATCAACGGCTCGACGGCATGTCGCAGCGGGTGACGGCGACGATCGGCGAGCAGACACGCTCGACGCACGAGAACCTACGCCGCCTGCAGGAGCGGCTCGCCGTCATCGACGCTGCGCAGAACAATATTCAGTCGCTGGCAAAGGATGTCGTCGGCCTGCAGGCAATCCTTTCCAACAAGCAGACACGCGGCGCCTTCGGCCAGGCACGCATGGAGACGATCATCGCCGACGGATTGCCGATGGGCGCCTATGCCTTCCAGCCGACGCTCTCCAACGGATCGCGGCCGGACTGCACCGTGCGCATGCCGAACGGCTCGCCGCCGCTGGTCATCGACGCCAAATTTCCGCTGGAGGCCTGGAACGCCATCCGCAACGCGGCAGCGACAGGCCCCGAGCAGGGCAAGATCGCCGCGCAGCAATTCCGCCGGGACCTCGAAGTGCATATTCGCGATATCGCCGAAAAATACCTCATTCAGGGAGAGACGCAGGATACGGCCTTCCTCTTCGTCCCCTCCGAATCGATCTTTGCGGAAATCCACGAGAATTTCGAAGCGATCGTGCAGAAGGCGCAGCGTTCGCGCATTGTCATCGTCTCGCCGTCGCTGCTGATGCTGTCGATCCAGGTCATCCAGGCGGTGTTGAAGGACCAGCGCATGCGCGAGCAGGCACATATGATCCAGGGCGAAGTGGCGCATCTGATGAACGATCTTTCCCGCCTCGACGAGCGGGTACGCAAGCTGCAGGGGCATTTCGCCATGGCGCAGAAGGATGTCGACATGATCGTCACCTCCGCCGACAAGCTGGCACGCCGCGGCGAGAGGATAGAAGCGCTGGAATTCGAGGCCGCCGGCGAGCCGACGAAGGCGACCACCGACGACCGGCCGAAACCGATCGACAACCGCACCGGCCAACTCAAGCTCAGGGTGGTTGACGAGGACTGATCGCTTCGGGCAGTGTCGCGCCAAATCAATGCATGATCCTCAAACCTATAAATCGGTTCTGAATGGATCATGCGACATCAACAAGCAGGGCGGAACATCCCATGATCACCATTTTCGGCTCCATCAATATGGACCTCATCGCCACCACCGACCGTCTGCCGAAGCCGGGCGAGACCGTGGCGGGCAACGGCTTTTCCACCGCTGCCGGCGGCAAGGGCGCCAATCAGGCCTTGGCAGCGCGGCGTGCCGGCTCGACGGTGCGTTTGACCGGCGCTGTCGGCAATGATGGTTTCGCCGAGCCTGCGCTTGCCCTGCTTAACGCCGCCGGCACCGATCTTTCCACCGTCAACCACGTTTCCGAGCCGACCGGCACTGCCCTGATCCTCGTTGGCGGCGATGGCGAGAACATGATCGCCGTCGTGCCCGGCGCCAACGGCACGATAACAGCCGAACAGGCGACCGCAGTGGTCGATACGCTGAGCCCGAGCGATACGCTGATGCTGCAATTCGAAATCCCGGTCGCCGCCGTTGAGACCGCGCTCGCGGCGGCAAAGGCCAAGGGCATCCGCACCGTTCTCAATCTCGCCCCCCTCATTCCCGATGCGGCACGGCTCGGACGTCTTGCCGACATCGTCATCGCCAACGAGACGGAATTCGAAAGGCTGGCAGGCCAGGACAATATGTCGGCCAGCGATCGCGAGGCGGCACTAATCCGTCTGCATGGCGAAACGGGTCAGACGCTGATCGTCACGCTCGGCGGCGACGGCGTCATTGCCATCCGCGATGGCGAACTCTCGCGTGCCAAGGGTCTCGTCATCGAGCCGGTCGATACCGTCGGCGCCGGCGACACCTTCTGCGGCTATTTTGCCGCCAGCCTCGACCAGGGCCTGGATTTTCATGCGGCTCTGCGCCGGGCCGCGGTCGCCGGTTCGCTCGCCTGCCTGAAGCCGGGCGCGCAGCCATCGATTCCGGTTGCAGGCGACGTCGCCGCGCGTCTTTGAGACCCACCATTCCTAGCCGCACAAATTAATTAAATTTTTGCGCTTCACAATCATTCTCCTCCTGCCTGCCTTGGGTTTGCTCCCCCGCGGCGGGCGCTCACGGCGGCCCCATGATAGGGCCACCCTGCGCCGACCTTGCTCCGGATAATGTGCATCCGGCGCATCGTTCTCTCGAGGAAATGATGTCCATCTTTCATATGAAGTCGCTCGCGGCCAAGCTCATCCTGGTCACTGGGGTAGCGATTGCGCTTGTCCTGTTCGTCTCCAACTTCCTGCTGATTTCCCAGACGCGCGATCGCGTGGAAATGCTCACCATGGATCAGGCCAATAGCGAGGCCAAATCCATCTCCAATGAAATTGCCGCCAATGTCGGCGAACTCGCCAGCGCCGCCCGCTCCATGGCCGCCATCATCGGCCGCGGCCACGAGGGCCACACCTTCGATCGCAAGGGCATTATCAATATCCTCAAGGCCAATGTCGAGCAGAACGCCTTCGCCTTCGGCAGTTGGTTCTGCGAAAAGCTCGGCACATTCGACGGCAAGACAACTGAACTCGCCAACAACAAGGACGAAGGCGTCAACGACAAGGGCGTGTTCACACCCTATTGGTCGAAGACGAAGGACGGCGGCATCCAGTTCTCCACCTTCGACAACGACTACACCGCCGCATGGTGGAAGCTCGCCGCCGACAGCGGCAAGGGCGCCATCACTCCGCCATACTTGGCTGAAGGCACCGAAGTTCCGACGACCATGAGCTCGATCGCCTATCCGGTGATGTCCGGCGGCAAGATGATCGGCGTCTCGGGCGTCGATATCTCGCTCGCTTCACTTTCCGTCAAACTGCAGAACCTCCATCCCTTCGGTTCCGGCCGCGTCCTCCTGCTCTCCCAGGACAACAAGTGGCTGGTGGCGCCGAACAAGGACCTCCTGATGAAGGACTATAGCGGCGAGGGCGCCGATGCCATCAAGGCGGCATTGACCTCGTCGGCGACGGGCTTGGTGAAAAACCTTAGCGATAACGGCGGAGAAGAATTCGACCGTGTGGTCTATCCGTTCGCCGTGCCCGGCCTCAATGCCACCTGGGTCGTCCTCGTCGATGTGCCGCACAGTGCGATTGCCGCGCCCGTGCGCGACCAGACCTATATGATGATCATCGGCGGCGTCCTCGTGCTGGTTGCTGTCATGCTGGCGCTCTACGCCGCCGTGCGCGCCTTCGTACAGAAGCCGCTCGGCGGACTGGTCGCCAGCGTCAACGATCTCAGCGCCGGCAACTATGCCGAACCCGTCGAGGGCCAGAACCGTGCCGACGAGATCGGCTCGGTCGCCAAGGCGCTCGAAGGCTTCCGCTTCGCCCTTGCCGATACCAAGCGGCTGGAGGCCGAGGCCAACGACCAGCGCCGTGCCGCCGAAGGCGAACGTTATCGCTCGGAAGCGGAGCGAAGCGAAACCGTGGCGCTGCAGCGGCGCATCGTCACCATTCTCGGCCAGAGCCTGGCCGAGCTTTCCAAGGGCAATCTCGGCCACCGCATCGCCGAGGAATTCCCCGGCGAATACGCCCAGTTGAAGCAGGACTTCAATGCCGCACTCGCCAGCCTGGAAGAGACGGTGCACACGATGAACCTCAGCGTCGGTAATATCGGCAGCGGCACGGGCGAGATCAGTAACAGCGCCTCGGACCTTGCCCGCCGCACCGAGCAGCAGGCGGCAAGCCTGGAAGAAACCGCTGCAGCGCTCAACCAGCTTACGGCTCAGGTCAATTCCAGCGCCGAAAATGCCCGCACGGCTGCCAGCAGCGTCAACGCGGCATCCGAGGATGCCGGACGCTCCGGCGAGATCGTGCAGAAGGCGATCTCCTCCATGCATGGCATCGAGCAGTCCTCGCAGGAAGTTTCGCGCATCATCGGCGTGATCGACGAGATCGCGTTCCAGACCAACCTTCTCGCTCTGAATGCCGGTGTCGAAGCAGCACGCGCCGGCGAAGCCGGCAAGGGCTTTGCGGTCGTGGCGCAGGAAGTGCGCGAACTGGCGCAGCGTTCGGCCAATGCCGCCAAGGAGATCAAGACCCTGATCAACACCTCGGCCGGCCAGGTCAAGGAAGGCGTCGATCTCGTCGGCCGCACGGGCAATGCGCTACACAAGATCGCCGAGCAAGTGATGGAGATCAACGGCCTCATCCGCCAGATCTCGGCTTCTGCCAGCGAACAGGCGATCGGGCTGAAGGAAATCAACTCGGCCATGAACCAGATGGACCAGGTGACGCAGCAGAATGCCGCGATGGTGGAAGAAACCACCGCCGCCAGCGTTACGCTAAACGACGAGGCCCAGACGTTGAAAACGCTTGTCGCCCGTTTCCGCGTATCGCATGGCAGCCAGGATAATGCCTCCGCGCTGCGCGCTGCCGCTCAGCAGATGCGCACGCCGGCCCCAGCCCCTACCCGCAATGCTACCCCGGCCGCCGCTCCAGCGCGCAAGGCGCGTCCGCAGACCCAGGGTGCAAATGCGCTGGCGCAGGGTGAATGGGAAGAATTCTAAGCCGACTAATGAAAAAGCATGAAAAGGCCGCCGGAGCGATCCGGCGGCCTTTTTTATATTCCTGCGGCAGCAAAGTCAGATGCGTGCAAAGCGCTCGGTCAGCAGCGCAAAGAAGCCGTCTGCATCGACATGGCGCATGACCTTGGCGTTGCGCTTACGGTCAGTGACATGCCACCAGTCGACAACGGTCATACCGACGGTCAGCTCCGATGTAACCTCGATCTCGACATTGCAATCGCGGCCTTTGAAAAGCTCCGGCTTCAGCAGATAAGCGATGACGGTGGGGTCGTGCAGCGGACCGCCGTCTGAGCCATATTTTTCGATATCGAAACGCTCGAAGAATTCCAGCATCTCGACCATGGCCTTGGCCGGAGCAGTGCCAACGGCGGCGATAGCAGCCACACGATCCTTGCGGGTCAGAAGCTGGTGGGTCACGTCGAGCGGCATCATGACGACAGGTACGCCGGAGCGGAAGACGACATCGGCCGCTTCCGGGTCGACGTAGATATTGAATTCGGCCGCAGGCGTGATGTTGCCGCCTTCGAAGAAGCCGCCGCCCATCATCACCAGCTCGTGGACGCGGGCGATGATGTCGGGCGCCTTCTGGAAGGCGAGCGCGATATTGGTGAGCGGGCCGAGCGTGCAGAGCGTGACCGCGCCGGCCGGCTCGTTGCGCAGGGTCTCGATGATGAAGTCGACGGCATGGCCGGGCTGAAGCTCCATAGTCGGCTCCGGCAGGTCAGGGCCGTCGAGGCCGGTCTTGCCGTGGACATGTTCGGCGGTGACCAGCTTGCGCTTGAGCGGCGCGTCGGCGCCGGCAAAAACCTTAACGTCGCGACGGTTGCAGAGCTCGCAGACGATACGGGCGTTGCGGCTCGTCAGCCGCAGCGGCACATTGCCGGCGACCGTGGTGATGCCGAGCACGTCGATTTCCTCACGACTTCCGAAGGCGAGCAAAATCGCGGCGGCGTCGTCCTGGCCGGGATCGGTATCGATGATAATTTTTCTGGGCTCGGTCATCTCTGTGGCTTTCCTCCGGTGCGGCTTGGCAGTCTTGATGCGAGCCCGTTTAAGCTTTGTCAAGCAGCCGGATGCCGGCGTGGCCATTGGCATTGCGATACCGGAAGTAATCTCGCAAATGCGAAGGCCGCGCCTCCTTGCACTCCCCCGCCCCTGCTCCCATATTACACGTAACCGGGTGCTGAAAGATCAGGTCCGGAAAGGTCGCTTGACACCAAGGACTTGAGACATGAGCCGGACCACTCCCTTTGCCAGCCCTCTGCTTCTGGGCTTCGACACCATGGAAAAGACGCTGGAGCGGATTTCCAAGGTCAGCGATGGTTATCCCCCTTACAATATCGAACGCATGCGGGCCGACCGCCTCTCGGGCGAGCCTGAGCGCCTGCGCATTACGCTTGCGGTTGCCGGCTTCTCGGAAGACGAGCTCGATATCACCACGGAAGAAAACCAGCTTTTGATCCGTGGGCGGCAGGTGGAGCATGAGGAGCGCGATTATCTCTATCGCGGCATTGCGGCCCGTCAGTTCCAGCGCGTCTTCGTTTTGGCAGACGGCATGCAGGTGCTCGGCGCCGTCTTGAAGAACGGCCTGCTTTCCGTCGATCTCATTCGGCCGGAACCGGACCGGATGGTAAAGAAAATTAACATTTCGGTATCACAGTAAGACAACGGCAGATTGCCGCTGGTCCCTCATGCTGGAGGTACGAACATGCTTTTGAGAGAAGCCACTGCGCGCCTGACTCAATCCGAACTCGCCAATATTGGTGCGGGTGAGGTTGCCTATGTCAGAAAGATCCATTCGGACGAAGTGTCCCGTTGCTTTCCCGAGGCGCCGGACATCGATCCGAACGTCGACCTCTGGGCGCTTTTCGGCGCCGATGGCACCCCGATCCTTTTGACCGACAACCGATCCAGCACGTTTTACAAAGCGGCTGAGGACGAGCTGAAGACGGTCAGCCTTCATTGAGGCCGCCTGCCATTAATTGATCGAGGTTCTGCAGCTGCGACCGCGATTGCGTCAGAGCATTCCATCCCAGTGCAATGCCCCTCAACCGGCGCTGACGCGCGTCCTTCTCCCGCGGAGGAGAAGCTGTAACTCCACCTTCCAAGCTGGCTTTGCACATGGCAATAGCTCCTTCACCCTAACGGGTAGAAGGGAGGATTTGAGCGATTTCGTGCCACGAAATTGCGAGAGGCGGGATTGCCGCTTAAACTCTCTTGAACGTCAGATAGGCGGAAGACCGTCCCTCGCGCCGGGCTTTTGCCTCATAGCGCGTGCTGGGCCAGCCTTCATAAGGCGTCAGCCAGTCGCTGGCATTGTTTGCCGTCCATTCAAAGCCGCCATGGGCGGCGCAGTGCTGCAGCGTCCAGTTGACATAGGTGTCGATGTCGGAGGCGAAGCAGAAGAGGGCGCCGGGCTTCAGGACCCGGTGAAAGCGATCGAGATTGACCTGCGAGACGAAGCGGCGCTTCCAGTGTTTTTTCTTCGGCCAGGGATCGGGATAGAGCAGATCGATCTGGTCGAGGCAGCCCTCCGGCAGCCAATCCAGCAGTTGCGTGGCGTCGTCATTATAGACGCGGATGTTGCGCGCGCCGGTCTCGTCGACGCGGGCAAGCAGCTTCTGCATGGAATTGACGAAGGGCTCGACGCCGATAAAGCCGGTCGCCGGAGATTCCAGCGCCCGGTGGATCAGGTGTTCGCCGCCGCCGAAGCCGATTTCCAGGCGCAGACGCTCGGTCTGCACCGGGAACAGATCATTCAGCGGCTGCGGCGCCGGTGCAGAGAGATCGACGATATATTGCGGCAGCAGCGCTTCCAGCCTTTCGGCCTGCTGGCCGCGCAAAGGCTTTCCCTTGCGCCGGCCGAAGAATGCTTCCGTCGCCCGCGACCGGCGCTCGGTACCGATCATGCAGCTTCCCGGGTCTTCACAGCTTCCTTCAGGGCCTTGACGAGGTCCGTGCGCTCCCAGGAGAACGAGCCGTCGCGGCCTGCCTTGCGACCGAAATGGCCGTAAGCCGAGGTCTTCGCGTAAATCGGCTTGTTGAGGTCGAGATGGCGGCGGATGCCGGTCGGCGAAAGGTCCATGTTCTTGCGGATCGCCGCTTCGATCTGGTCTTCGCTGACGCCCTTGCCGGTGCCGTGCAGGTCGACATAGATCGACAGCGGCTGAGCAACGCCGATGGCGTAGGAGAGCTGGATCGTGCAGCGGTCGGCAAGAGCGGCGGCTACGACGTTCTTTGCGAGGTAGCGCGCAGCGTAGGCAGCGGAACGGTCCACCTTGGTCGTGTCCTTGCCGGAGAAGGCGCCGCCGCCGTGCGGTGCAGCACCGCCGTAGGTGTCGACGATGATCTTGCGGCCTGTCAGGCCGGCATCACCATCCGGACCGCCGATGACGAACTTGCCGGTGGGATTGATGTACCAGTTGCAGTCGGCCGCGATCTTCAGCTCGCCGAGAGCTTCGCGGATATAGGGTTCGACGACGGCGCGAACCTTCGCCGAATCCCAGCTATCATCGAGATGCTGGGTGGAAAGAACGATCGAGGTCACTTCGGTCGGCTTGCCGTCGACGTAGCGAACGGTCACCTGGCTCTTGGCGTCCGGGCCGAGTTTGGCGACTTCGCCGTCGCCCTTCTTGCGGGCGGCAGCGAGGAGCTGCAGGATCTTGTGCGAATAGTAGATCGGCGCCGGCATGAGGTCCGGCGTTTCGCGGCAGGCGTAGCCGAACATGATGCCCTGGTCGCCGGCACCTTCATCGCCCTGCTGGTCGGCGGCGTTGTCGACGCCCTGGGCGATGTCGGCGGACTGCGAATGCAGGAGAACGTCGATGCGCGCCTTCTTCCAGTGGAAGCCGTCCTGTTCGTAGCCGATATCCTTGATGGCGCGACGGGCAGCGGCCTTGAACTTCGAGGGATTGATGACGTCGTTGCCGTCCTTGTCCTTCTTCATCAGGCTCGGCGGCAGACGAACTTCGCCGGCGATGACGACGCGGTTGGTGGTGGCAAGGGTCTCGCAGGCAATGCGCACGCCCCAGGGGTTGACGCCGGTCTTTGCCGCTTCGCGGTAGACCAGATCGACGATTTCGTCGGAGATGCGGTCACAGACTTTATCCGGGTGACCTTCGGCAACAGACTCGCTGGTAAACAGATAATTCGCGCGCATATGGGATTCCCCTCAAAGAACAAATCTCCGCTTTTGATATTCGTCTCGAGCGCGAAAAACAAGCCACAGAAGGACATAAATATATCTTTATATCCCGGCGAAAGTGATAAAATTTTGCCATAAACATGGAAAAGGCGGCCAAAATGACCGCCTTGTGACTTTGCCACTGCAGCGCTGCTTAAAAACGCTTATTCGGCGTCGGCCTCGGCTGCGAGGGCCTTGACGAGCTCGACCACCTTGCGGCGGACCTTGCCATCGGAAATTTTCACGAAGGCGCGGTTGAGCTGCAGCCCTTCCGAGGAAGAGAGAAAATCGACCACATAATTGGAACTGGAAGCCTCGGCCATGCCGCCGGCGGTTGCCGCATGCTCACCCGGCGCGTCCTCGAAGAAGAAGGAAACCGGAACGTTAAGAATGCTGGAAATATTCTGAAGACGGCTGGCGCCAACGCGGTTGGTGCCTTTCTCATACTTCTGAATTTGCTGGAAAGTGATTCCGAGGCTCTCGCCGAGCTTCTCCTGGCTCATGCCCAGCATGGTACGGCGGAGGCGGATGCGGCTACCGACATGGATGTCGATGGGGTTCGGCTTCTTTTTGTTCTCAATCATCATAATTGCCCTAACATAGGTTGAATTCAGGTCCTGCCATCCGGTGCCCTTAACCACCCCTATAACGCTACGTTGCAGCCGACGCCCCACCCGGCTTCTAGTTTACGTTCAAAAGGCAGACAACAACCACTATGCAATTTTAGGGTTTTTTGGTCAATTCGCCCTTGAAATAAAACCCATGCGTGAAATCACAGCGATTATACCGACTACCCCGATTGCCAACCAGAAGTATGCATTTCGTATCCTATCGTCGATAGGCGACACGGTTGCGCTACTCAAAGTGGCGTCGACAAATCCTTGCTCATTAAAGTCGATTCCGGAAATCAAACGTCCGTGAGCGTCGACATAGGCCGAAACACCCGTATTGGCGCTGCGAATCAGCGGCAAACCCTGTTCGACAGCCCTTACCCGCGCCTGCAGGAAATGCTGATAGGGGCCTGGCGTGTCGCCGAACCAGGCATCATTCGTAACGTTCAGAATGGCGTTGGCTTGCTGGATTTCCGGTGTCATTTCGTTCGGGAAAATGATCTCGTAACAGATCAGCGGATAAAGTTTGACGCCGCTTGGCAGCGTCAGCAACTGCCGGCTGGCGGCCGCTGAAAACCCGCCCGGCAACTCGATGACATTCTGAATTCCGAGATAACCGAGGATGTTTTCGAAGGGCACGTACTCGCCGAACGGCACAAGATGGGTCTTGTCGGAGGCACCGATAATCTGGCCGCGGCCGTCGATCACATAGATGGAGTT
The DNA here is from genome assembly GCF_054114205.1 of Rhizobium sp. LEGMi-198b. Taxonomy (NCBI): domain Bacteria; kingdom Pseudomonadati; phylum Pseudomonadota; class Alphaproteobacteria; order Hyphomicrobiales; family Rhizobiaceae; genus Rhizobium; species Rhizobium sp. LEGMi-198b. The sequence continues at coordinate 1,041,046 of NZ_JBSYVH010000001.1, forward strand.
GTAATAGCGCGGCTCGAGACCGGGACCCATGTCCTCGACGCGAACGGCGCCGGTGATCAGGATCTGGTCATCGTCGAGCTGATCGGCAATGCGGGTCAGCGCGTCCTGATTATCCGTCAAAATAAAGGGGACAGCGGTCTCCGGCCAGACGATGATGTCGGGCCGTTTGCCGCCATTGATGGGCGGCTGCACCGAGAGCGACAGATGCTTGTCGAAGATCGCGGCGCGATCGGCATCAGTGTCCATCTTGGCTTCCTGGTCGATCGCGGGCTGGACGATGCGCACCACCGGGGCCGTCTTGCCGCCGCTCGCCGGCGGTGCCGGCAGACTGAGCGCATAATAGCCGTAACCGAAATGCGCGGCGGCGATGAGCACGGCGAGCCCGATCCCCGGCACCCGCCCCTGGCGCGTTCCAAGCAGTGCCGGGGACGCGAAAACGAAGACCGCAAGCACGGTGACGCCAAGCACGCCGATCACATGCGCCGATTGCATCATCAGCGGGATGGGCATGGCGCCATAGCCAATGGCATTCCAGGGGAAGCCGGTGAAAAGGAAGCTGCGCAGCCATTCCAGCAGGCCAAAGGCGAAGGCGAGCGCGGCAATGCGCCCCATGCCGTCCGACCAGAGCAGCCGGGCCAGCGCCGCCGCCACGCCATAGAAAATCGCGAGAAACGCCGGCAGACCGAGGATCGCCAGCGGCAGCGCCCAGGCGAACGCATCGGCATCGATCAGAAGCGCATGGCCGAGCCACCAGAGACCGGCGACGAAATAACCGAAGCCGAACAGCCAGCCGATGGCAAAAGCCGGCCAGAGGCGCCCAAGGAAGCCGCTATCGGGACCGGCGGCAGCGCCATCCAGCAGCCAGACAAGCAGCGTGAAAGAGACGAACATCGCCGCGAAGAAGCCGAAGGGCGGCAAGGCGAGGACGCCGATGGCTCCGGCAACGATGGCGAGAAATGCGCGCTTGAAACCCCAGACGAGGATAACCTTGCCCGAAAGCCGTTCCATGCGCGCGCTCCGTCCAAACTGCGAATCATTGGCCGCAGTCTTTCAAAAAAGCAGCGGTTTGTCCTGCTGAAGCGCCATTTATTGGCTGGCCGTGTTCCGTTCTGCCGAAGGTTCGTCCGGAAGCGTATCCGGCGACGGCAAATCGCGCTCGAGTACGCCACCTTCCCCCTCGGCCTTGGCCGGACGGCGGCGCACGGCATGACGCTTACGCGTGATGCGCACCCGTTTGATGCGGCGCGGATCGGCATCGAGGATATGGAATTCGAAGCCTGGCAGCGCCTGGACGAGCTCGCCGCGCACCGGGATCCGGCCGAGCGCCGAGAAGATCAGACCGCCGAGCGTATCCACCTCGTCCACCTGCTCGCTGATGTCGAAATCGGTGCCGATGGCGGCCGCAATCTCTTCCAGCTCGACGCGAGCATCGGCGACGAAAACGTCTTCAGAGACGCGCTTGAACATGACTTCCTCGTCGTCATGTTCGTCATCGATATCGCCGACGACCATTTCGACGATGTCCTCATGTGAGGCGAGGCCGTCGGTGCCGCCATATTCATCGATGACGAGGGCCATCTGCGTGCGGTTGACCTGCATGCGGCGGAGAAGATCCGACGCCAGCATGGAGGGCGGCACGAACAGGATTTTTCGGATGATGCCGGCTTCGGCGAGCGTCTTCTGCAGGTCAACGCGCGAAAGGTCGAAATTCGGCTTGGCCGAGCGCGGCGGCTTCTCAGCAGGGCTCGCAGTCGACGCTGCGGCTGCTGCTGCCTTGCCATTGCTGCCGCGGCGCTTGTTGCGCGCCTGCTTGGCGACATAAGACAGGAGGTCGCGGATATGCACCATGCCGCGCGGATCATCGAGCGTTTCGGCATAGACCGGCATGCGCGAGCGACCACTCTCCTCGAACAGGATCATCAGCTCGCCGATGGTGATATTCTGGTCAACCGCCTCGATATCGGCGCGCGGCACCATGACGTCCTCGACACGCACCTCGCGGAAACGGAGGATGTTGTGCAGCATTGCCCGCTCGTCCGGCGAGAAAGCGTCGTCATCGGTGGCGTTGGTCATCAGCGCGTCGGCGAGATCCTCGCGCAGACGTGCAGAGCCTTGAGCTGGGCGCAAAATGCGCGCAGCGCGGGCCCAGAAGGAGGAGTGAGATCGTTTGCCGCTACTACTGCCCGCCTCATCGGAGGAGGCTGTTTCGGCTCCGTCTTTGGCCTCGGGGGCCGGTCTTGTCGTAAAGTCGCTCATTGTTCCTGATCAGACAGGGTTCAGTCAAATGGGGTCCTGCCCCGCATAGGGATCAGATAGGCCAAGCTCCGCCAAAATGCGAGTCTCCAGCCCCTCCATTATTTCGGCTTCGCTATTATTCATATGGTCGTAGCCGAAGAGATGCAAGAAACCATGCACCATCAAATGGGTCAGATGGTCATCAAAACTCTTTTCCAGCTCGACCGCCTCGCGCTCCACCGTCTCTTTGGCGATGATGATATCGCCGAGCATCGGGCCGGGTCTGCCGCCAGGCGCCAGCGGAAAAGCGGGGAACGACAGGACATTGGTCGCCTTGTCCTGCTCGCGCCATTCCGCATTGATCTCCCGGATCGAGGCATCGTCGGTGAAGACCAGCGACAATTCCGGCGCCATTTTCGGAAAAGGCTGCTTCTCGTATTTTTCGAGATAGGCCGCAGCCGCGCCCAACACGCGCTCGGCCAGGGCCTGCAATGCCTCTTCCGAGGGCCAGCCGCCCTCTTCGACGCTGATCTGTATGTCGAGATCGGCCATCAGATCTGCGGATCGGCCTCACCACCAGCGACGGGGGCGAGGTAGTTCGAGTCGTAAGCCCTGACGATGCGCGCCACCAAGGGATGACGGACGACGTCTGTGTCCTTGAAGCGCACGATGGTTATACCTTCGACGTCGTTCAGGAGCTGCAAGGCTTCCACCAGGCCGGATTTGACACCGCGCGGCAGGTCGATCTGGCTGGGGTCGCCGGTGATGATCATGCGCGAATTCTCACCGAGACGCGTCAGGAACATCTTCATCTGCATCGAGGTGGTATTCTGCGCCTCGTCGAGGATGACGGCGGCGTTGGCAAGCGTGCGACCACGCATGAAGGCGAGCGGAGCGATTTCGATGACGCCAGCGGTGATGGCGCGTTCGACCTTGTCGCCCGGCATCATGTCGTAGAGCGCATCATAGAGCGGGCGGAGATAGGGGTCGACCTTCTCCTTCATATCGCCGGGCAGGAAGCCAAGACGCTCGCCGGCTTCGACGGCCGGGCGCGACAGGATGATCTTCTCGACCGCGCCGCGCTCCAAAAGCTGAGCGGCGTGGGCAACGGCGAGATAGGTCTTGCCCGTACCGGCCGGACCGACGCCGAAAACCATCTCGGAACGGTCCATCGCCCTGATATAGGCGTCCTGCGTCGGCGTGCGCGCGATGATCGTCTTCTTGCGCGTCGAAATCTGCGCCATCGTCAGCTTGGCTTTTTTCTCCATCGTCGGCAGCGTCAGTTGGTCATCGGCGGCAACCGCCATGCGGATTGCTCCTTCCACGTCGGAGCGCTCCACATTCCCACCTTTCTGCAGCTTGTCATAGAGATAATCGAGCGTGCGGCGCGCCTGGTTGGTGGCCAGCACATCACCCGTGATAATGACGGAATTGCCGCGTGCGCGTGCGTCGATGCCCAGACGCTCTTCGAGCAGCTTCAAATTCTGATCGAACTGTCCGAAAAGTTCGCTGGCGAACCGATTGTTCTCGAACGTCAGGATGAAGTGATTGGCGTCGCTCGCGGTGCGTGGCTGGCGCGATGAAGAAGAAACCAATTCCTGTCCGTTCAAGCGGTCCGGCTCCTTTGCCTGGTCCGGAACCTAAAGCAACTCAGCAAAAAGGCTGTTCGTGCTGGTTCCGATGATTCGTACATTGATAATGTCACCGATTTGCGATGCTTTTGCATCAACATTCACAGATTGCAGCCAAGGAGATCGGCCGATCAACTGACCCGGCATGCGGCCCGGCTTTTCCAGCAGAATATCGACCACCTTGCCGACGCAGGCATCAGCGAAAGCGTGCTGCTGCTTCAAAAGCAGCGCCTGCAATCGTTCCAGTCGTTCCGCCTTGATCTCTTCCGGCACTTGGCCCTTCAATTCCGCACCCGGCGTTCCAGGGCGCGTCGAATATTTAAACGAGAAGGCTTGCGCATAGTTCACCTCCTCCACAAGACGAAGTGTATCCGCAAAATCCTGCTCTGTCTCCCCCGGGAAACCGACAATGAAATCACCCGAAAGGGCGATATCCGGCCGTGCCGCACGGATTTTTTCGATCAAAGCGAGATATTCCGCCGCCGTGTGCCGCCGATTCATCGCTTTGAGGATGCGGTCGGAACCGGATTGAACCGGCAGATGGAGATAGGGCATCAAGGTGCGCAAATCGCGATGGGCCGCAATCAACCGGTCGTCCATGTCGCGCGGATGGCTGGTGGTATAGCGCAGCCGGGCAAGGCCCGGGATTTCAGCCAGCCGGTAAAGCAGATCGCCAAGGCTCCAGGCTTCACCCTTCGGCCCGGTTCCGTGCCAGGCATTGACATTCTGGCCAAGCAGCGTGATTTCGCGCACTCCGCCATCCACAAGTTTTTGCGCTTCCTCGACGATCTGAGCGACCGGACGGGAGACTTCGGAGCCGCGCGTATAGGGAACGACGCAGAAGGTGCAGAACTTATCGCAGCCCTCCTGCACGGTCAGAAAGGCGGTGACACCTCGGGCGCGAATTTTGGTGCTCTCGGCGATCGGCAGATGTTCGAACTTGTCTTCGATCGCATATTCCGTATCGACCACGCGCTCGCCTTCCTTGGCGCGGCGCAGCGCGTCCGGCAGGCGATGATAGGTCTGCGGGCCGATGACGACGTCGACAGCGGGCGCGCGGCGGAGGATTTCCTCGCCCTCGGCCTGGGCGACGCAGCCGGTGACGCCGATCATCATGTCGCGGCCATCGGCGGCCTTGCGCTTCTTCATCTCGCGCAGGCGCCCGAGTGCCGAATAAACCTTTTCAGCTGCCTTCTCGCGGATGTGGCAAGTGTTCAGCAGGACGAGATCGGCTTCTTCCATGTCCTCGGTCGGCTCATAGCCATCACGGGCGAGCGCATCGCTCATCCGTGTCGAGTCGTAGACATTCATCTGGCAGCCGTAGGTCTTGATGAAAACCTTACGGCTGTTGGAGCCATCGCGCATCCCAATCTCTAAAACATTGGGCTGCGGGGCGTCGAGAAGTGCACTGTCCTTGGTCATGGCCGCTATGTAGTGGCTTTTGCTTCCTGAGAAAATGAAAAAGTTAAAATCGCCGGAATATCAGGCGATCTCGCGGCCGAGCAGCCGGCTCGCCAGCATGGTGCGGATGCGCCGCGCCACGGTGGCGCTGACCTCCTTCCGGTTGGTATCGGCACGATAATCCACCGCCTCGCCAAAGCAGACATCGACATCGATGGCCCCGCAGGCAAAGATGCCCTTCAGATGCGGCACCAGCTCGATATCACCGGGCCAAGCCGCGATAGGGCGATAATAACGGCCCATGGCGACGCCGTGGACACGGGTGTAGGCGACCGCGACCGGCTGGACGTGAACGACGGCATCCGGCGTCTTCGGCAAAGCGGCGGCGGCGGCGCCGAACAAGGAGGATTTGACCTCAAGCAGACGGTTGCCGTCCGAGGTCGTGCCTTCCGGAAACAGCACCATGATCTCGCCATCGGCCATGCGCTCGGCGATCTCGCTCACTTGGTCGCCGGTCTTGCGCTTCTGCTCGCGTTCGATGAACACGCTCTTCTGCCATTGGGCGAAGAGTCCGAAGATCGGCCAGTCCCGCACTTCCGATTTTGCGATGAAGGCGACGTCGGCAACTGCGGAAAGCACCAGAATATCGAGCCAGGAAGCGTGGTTCGCAGCCAGCATCAGCGGCCGGCGACGCTCAAGCTCTCCGACAATGTGGATGCGGACGCCAAGGCAATGGCAAATGATGCGATGCCAGTAGCGCGGCAGATAGCGTCTGAGCTTCCAGTCGAAGCGCAGGCAAAGAATCTGCAGCGGCAGCAGGACGAGGCTGACAACGCAGATGACGAAGACGGCACAGCCGACGCGCAGCCAGGTTATCAAATCATCCGCTCCCGCACGACCGCCGCCACTTCAGCGTTCGTCCTTGTTCAGCGGAATACCGTAGAGCTCCAGCCGATGGTCGACGAGCTTGAAACCGTGTTCGCGGGCAATGCGCTCCTGCAGTGCCTCGATCTCCGGCGAGTGGAATTCGATCACTTCGCCGCTCTTCAGGTCGATCAGGTGATCGTGATGCTCTTCCGGCACGGTCTCGTAACGCGAACGCCCGTCACGGAAGTCATGGCGCTCGATGATGCCAGCATCCTCGAAAAGCTTTACGGTGCGATAAACCGTCGAAATCGAGATCTTCGCATCCACCTTCACGGAGCGGCGGTGCAGCTCTTCGACATCGGGATGATCTTCCGAACTCTCGATGATGCGCGCAATGACCCGCCGTTGCTCCGTCATGCGCATGCCGCGCTCGGCGCAAAGCTCCTCAAGGGATTTTACGGGATCGGTCATTGAATACGGTCTTCGGTCTATTCGTCTAGGACAACGGACTAGCGAAGAACACGGCGCATGACAAGCGCCGTCGATTTCGCGCCGTTTTCGTCGACATAATAGGCCTTGCGTTCGCCGACCGTTTCGAAACCGAGCTTGCGGTAGAGACCGAGCGCCGGCTGATTGCCGCCATCGACCTCCAGGAACATGGTTTCGCCGCCGCGGTTGCGCGCCTCGCGCAACGCCGCCTGCATCAGCCGCCAGCCGAGGCCGGAGCGGCCAAGTTTGGCGTTGACGGCAACTGTCAGGATTTCCGCTTCACCCGCCGCCTGCCGCGCCAGAACGAAGCCGGGAAGCGGCTTTTTCAGGATGGCGTTGGTCTGGCGCGCGACAAAGCCGAAGGTCGTGTCCTGCGACAGGAGATTTTGAAACTCGCTATCGTCCCAAACCCGCGAAAAACGTTCGCCGTGCAGCGCCGCCACCTCGGCACAATCCTGCAACTGCATCGGAACGATCTCGTATTCGGCTTTCAGGGTGAGATAGGATTCCAGCATGATTATACCCTGGCGACTGCGTACCCTGCCTGCGGTCTGGCGTCGGGTCCGCGAAGATAAAGCGGCTTCGGCTTTTCGCTGACAGGTTTGGCAGCGCCCAGCCGGGCGACGGTGGCAATCGGAAAAGCATCCGGCCGCGCCGCCGGCGGAGAGTCGCTGAGCCGGGCAACAGCCGAGCCGGTGACGACACCGTCGAAAGCATCTGATATCGCACGCGCTTCATCGATCGTCACGGCGCGCGCCTCATCCAGCGGATGGCCATCGGCATCGAAGGACTGGAGATAGATCTCCTCGCGCTTGGCGTCGATTGCGGCCAGAACCGATTTACCCGGATTCGTTTCCCGAGCGGCGGCGGCCATGACCTCGAGGGTCGTGACGCCAACGGCGGGAATGTTCAGGGAAAGCGCGAAACCGCGGGCGGCTGCAACGCCAATGCGGATGCCGGTGAACGAGCCGGGACCGACGGTCACGACCACACGCTCCACTGCCGCGAGCGCTATATCGGCTTCAGCCAGCGCCCGGTCGACAACATCCATCAAATGTTCGGCATGCCCTCGCCCGATCGTTTCCGTGACCTCCCCAATCACAGAATCACTGCCGCTATCATACACAGCGGCAGCGCAATCCACACCTGCCGTGTCGAGCGCCAGTACGATCATCACAATTTTTCCGAAAAGGCCAAACTTGAAGTGCAGTGAATCAGCTTCAAACCGTCACTGCACTCCAAAATCTGTTTTTGCACAATCTTATCCACAAACCGCTGCGCATGTTTGGGGACCATGCTTAGACGGCTTCGACTTCCTGCACTTCCGGGACGAAATGGCGCAGCAGATTCTGTATGCCATGCTTCAACGTCGCGGTAGACGACGGGCAACCGGAGCAGGATCCCTTCATGTTGAGGTAGACCTTGCCGTCACGAAAGCCGCGGAAGGTAATATCGCCGCCATCCTGGGCAACAGCCGGACGAACGCGGGTCTCGAGCAATTCCTTGATGGTCAGCACGATCGACTCGTCGCCTTCGTCGAAGAACTCACCGCCGGCGTCCTGTGCTTCGGAAAGAACCGAGCTTTCGCCCATGACCGGCTTGCCGGACATGAAATGCTCCATGATCGAACCGAGGATCGCGGGCTTCAGATGCTGCCATTCCTGGTTCTCCTTGGAGACGGAGATGAAGTCGTAGCCGAAATAGACGCCGCTAACGCCGGGTACATCGAAGATGCGAGCAGCGAGCGGCGAGGCTTCCGCTTCTTCGGCGTTGCGGAATTCGGCCGTGCCGCTTTCCATCACCACCTTGCCCGGCAGGAACTTCAGAGTTGCGGGGTTCGGCGTCGCTTCGGTCTGAATGAACATCTTGATCTCCATGCGGCGAGACCGAAGCCCCGTACCACGTCTGTCGTGTCCGACTTTAGAATATTTCAAAAGAAAATAGGCTTTTTGGCCGCGCTATTCAAGAGACTGATTCTCAAGAATTAGGCCCAAAAACTTAGCTCAGCGCGTCGATTTCCTCGTTCGTCAGCGTATCGGGCAGCACCGTCACGGGGATCGGAAAGGCCGCGGCACGCCCGGCGATCGAAGACACCAGCGGTCCCGGCCCTTCCTTGGCCGAACCAGCGGCGAGAACGAGCAACGCGATGTCCCGGTCTTCCTCGATCACCGCATTGATCTGCTCGGCGGCCGCCCCTTCGCGAATGACGATCTCCGGATCGATGCCGATATTTTCACGCACGATCTGCGCCGCCTTGGCCGTTGCCGCCTCGGCCTCCTCGCGCGCTTCGGCCCGCATGATCTCCTCGACGCCCAGCCACTGCTGGAAATCGCCTTCGGGGATCACAAAGAGGAGCACAAGGCCGCCGTTGGAATTCTTGGCGCGCCGGCCGGCGTAATGGACGGCACGCTGGCATTCAGGGGTGCCGTCGATGACCGCCATGAACTTGCGGCGGTGACCTTCGAGCCGTGAGAGACGTTTTGATACCATGGGCCAAGTCTGACATCGAAATCCGTGCCATGGCAAGCCCCGTTTTGAACCCGGTGACGGTTGCCGCTTAGCTGGCTTTTGGGTCCATAAGCCTCGCCTCACCTGATACTCGGATGGAGCTTCCAACTGCGGCCGGGATATCGGCACGCAGGCGAGAACGCATTCCCATATCCTCACCCTGGATGATGTCGATGGCCCCGCCATGCGGCCAGGCAATGTCGCGCAGATATCCAGCGAGGGCTGCGGTTGCAGCGCCGGTCGCAGGGTCTTCATAGACCCCGCCCGACGCGAAGGCATTGCGGGTATGGAAGAGTTGCGGCGTTTCGGCGTAGGCGAGCAGGATCGTGATCCAACCTTCGCGGATCATCAAAGCGCGCCCCGCATCGAGATCGTAGGTCATTGCGGCAAGCGCCCCGCGGGATTTCAGGGCCAGCATGAAGTGATCGGCACCACCATGAATAAGCGCGGGTGGAATGGCCGGGTTCAGATCGTCAGTCGAATATCCGAACAGCGCCAGCACCTCCGACAGCAATTCAGGCGTCGGCGCCTTGCTTCGCGTGGGCGGCGATTGCAGGGCCGCCGTGAGGACGCCACCATTTCGGTGCCCCTCGACAGTGATATTGGCCTGATTGAGCGCGAGCGCAAAAATCCCGTCGCCCTCCCGCAACGCAAGGGCCGCTCCAAGGGCGATCGTCGCGTGACCGCAGAATGGAACTTCCGATTCTGGAGAGAAATAACGCACCCTCCAGCCCTGCCCTTCCGGGCAGGCGAAAGCGGTCTCAGAGAAACCGACGTCGGCTGCGATGCGCTGCATCTCAGCGGCATCGGGCAGGACATCGGCAATCAAGACGCCGGCGGGATTGCCGCCGGCTCCGTCTTCCGAAAAGGAGGCAATCCGCAAGATAGTCAAGGCCGGCCCATCCGTTCGCTAATCTTGGCGCGCCGCAGCGGCCGCGCGCCAACCGATAAGAGACCAAAAGCCTCAGTAGATAAAGCCGATGACGTCGCGGACCTGCTTCATCGTCACTTCGGCGCGGGCTCTCGCACGGTTGCCGCCGTCGCGCAGGATAGCATCGATATGGCCGGGATCGGCCATCAGGCGGCGCATTTCGCTGGTGATCGGCGAGAGCACATGTACGGCAAGATCGACCAGCGCCGGCTTGAAGACGGAGAACTGCTGGCCGCCGAATTCCGACAGAATGTCCGCCTTCGACCTGTCAGCAAGGGCTGCATAGATGCCGACGAGATTGTCGGCTTCCGGGCGGCCCGCGAGGCCTGCAATTTCGCTCGGCAAGCCATCCGGATCAGTCTTGGCCTTGCGGATCTTCTTCGAGATATTTTCTTCGTCGTCGAGAAGATTGATGCGCGACAGGTCGGACGCATCCGATTTCGACATCTTCTTGGTGCCGTCGCGCAGCGACATGACGCGCGGCGCCGGGCCATCGATCAGCGGCTCGACCATCGGGAAATAGGCATGCACCGGTTCGTCACCGACAGTGATGTCAATGCCGTAGCCTGAGCGGCGGATATGCTCCATGTAGTCCAGATTGAACTTCATGGCGATGTCGCGGGTCAGTTCCAGATGCTGCTTCTGGTCGTCGCCGACCGGCACGTGCGTCGCGCGGTAGACGAGAATGTCGGCCGCCATCAGGCTCGGATAGGCATAGAGGCCGAGGGAGGCCTGCTCGCGGTCCTTGCCGGCCTTGTCCTTGAACTGCGTCATGCGGTTCATCCAGCCGATGCGGGCGACGCAGTTGAAGATCCAGGCAAGCTCGGCATGCTGCGGCACGGCGGACTGGTTGAAGACGATATGCTTTTCCGGGTCGATGCCGGCGGCAAGGAAGGCGGCGGTGATCGAACGGATCTGGCCCGGCATGTCCTCATGCACGAGTTGGGCCGTCAACGCATGCATGTCGACGACGCAGTAGATGCAGTCGTTGTTGGCCTGCAGGGCCACGAACTTGCGGATTGCGCCGAGATAGTTGCCGAGATGGAGATTGCCGGTCGGCTGGACGCCGGAGAATACGAGCGGCTTGAATTCGGTCATGTCGTCCTCAAAAGGCTTGTGGAGGGCCCGGGCGAGCGGCGCTCGACCCTTGGTTTCGAGCGGCTTATGCACGGCAGAAAGGCGGGGATCAAGAGGATATCTGGCAGAGTCTCAGGAAGAATGCTGGATCAGATCCCAGGTGTTGCCATAGGGATCGGCAAAGACCGCCACCGTGCCATAGACCTCGCGGCGCGGCTCCTCCAGAAAGCGCACGCCCTTTTCCTTCATCGCGTCATAATCGCGCGCGAAGTCGTCCGTCTTCAAGAAGAAGCCGACGCGGCCGCCGGTCTGGTTGCCGACTGCGGCACGCTGCGTTTCGTCGGCGGCCTGGGCCAGTAGCAGTGCGGCGCCCTCTCCGCCTTTTGGCTTGACGACGACCCAGCGCTTGCCCTCCGGCTGCACCTCGTCCTGCAGGCAATCGAAGCCGAGCGCATCGCAATAGAAAGCCTTGGCGCGATCGTAGTCGTCGATGACGAGGGTGACGAGAAAGAGGGATTGGGGCATGAGAAAGCTCCGCATCTGGCAAAATCGTCCCCTCGCCCCGCTTGCGGGAAGGGGTCGGGGTAAAGGAGTTTGATACTCCCCGTTCACGACCTCCGCGTCCGAAACGGCTCCGCCGGCTTGCGCTTCAAATTGCGGCGCACCATGCCCAAATCCACGCCGCCGATCAGGAAGGCGACAACGAAATACACCACCATCGCAATCAATATGAGCAAGCCCAGGACGCCGATCTTGGTGAGCAGCGTCGAGCTGGACCCCAGAAGCGGCTCCCAGCGATGAGACAAATATACGATGACGCCACCCATGACGGCGGAAGAGACGAGCAGCATGACGGTGCGGCGCGCCAGCGACCATTCCCAGGCGAGATGTCCGCGACGATAGAGCGTGACGAAGAGCTGCACAGCGTTCAGCCATCCGGCAACCGCCTCGGCGAGTGCAATGCCGCGTTCGGCCAGCACCGGGAAAAGCAGGATGGACAGCGCCGAATTGACGAAGACGGCGACCGCCGTGTAGCGCATCGGCGATTTCGTATCTTCGCGGGCGTAAAAGCCCGGCTGCAGCGCCTTGATCAGCACGAAAGCCGGCAGGCCCAGGCCGAAGATGGCGAGGATGGAGCCGACCAGCGTCGTATTGTTCGGGTTAAAGGCGCCGCGCTCGTAAAGCACGCGGATGATATCGTCGGAGAGAAGCCAGAGGGCGACAGCGGCCGGCAGGGTCAGGAACAGCACGAATTCGATCGAGCGGTTCTGGATATTGGCGGCTTCCTTAAGGTGGCCTGACTTCAGCGAACGGGCCAGTTCCGGCAGAAGCACGATTCCGACGGCAACGCCGACGACGCCGAGCGGCAGCTGGTAGATGCGGTCTGCATATTGCAGGGCGGCGATCGCGCCTTCCTTGCCCGAGGCGATCGCCTGCCCGATCACCAGGTTGATCTGGGTGACGCCGCCGGTGATGGCCGCCGGGATGGCAAGAAGCAGGAGCCGCTTGACATTGGGCGTGAAGCGCGGAAAGCGCAGGCCGATATTGATGCCGGCATGGCGCACGCCGATATAGACGACACCCAGCTGCAGCACGCCTGCCACCAGCACCGACCAGGACAGGTACCAGGCGGTAGCCAGCGGATCGGCGCCGAAATAGATCGAGTAGAACAGCGCGCTGATCATCACCAGGTTGAGGAAGATCGGAGCCACGGCGGCGGCGAAGAAACGATGCAGCGAATTCAGCATGCCGCTCATCATCGCCGTCAGCGACATCGACATGAGATAGGGAAACATCACGGCGGCCAAGCGGACCGTCAGGTCGAATTTCTCGGCATCGTCGGCGAAACCAGGCGCGATGACCCAACGCACCAGGAGCGGCATGGACAGTTCCATGACGATGGTGATCAGCAGCAGCACCGAAAACAGGACGCCGAAGACTTCCTCGGAAAAACGCTTGGCGCCCTCGATGCCGTTCGCCTCGATCTCCTTGGCGAAGAGCGGCACGAAGGCAGCGTTGAAGGCGCCTTCCGCAAAAAGGCGGCGGAACAGGTTCGGAAAGCGAAAAGCGGCATAAAACACGTCAGCCATCGGCCCCGTGCCGAGAGCGGCCGCCATCAGCGTTTCGCGGGCGAAGCCGAAGATGCGGCTGCCAAGCGTCGCGCCGCCGACGGTGATGAATTTCTTGACGAGGCTCATGCGGCTGAACCGGCTTTCTTTTCAGGATCGAGCTTTTCAACAGCGGACGAACGCGTGGCAGCGGGCGCGATAATACCGGACGGCATGCGCTCGCGTACCTCATCCTCTTCGCCAGCCATCACCGCCTTCAGACGCGCGGTGATGTTGGCTCGCTTGTTTTCGTTAGAGATTTTCTGTCCGACGAGGTCGGTCACGTAGAAGGTATCGATGACCTTTTCGCCGAAGGTGGTGATGCGCGCCGACTGGATGTCGAGCGACAGGTCTGAGAGAACCGCAGTGATTTCCGACAGGAGACCGGTGCGGTCGAGGCATTCCACTTCGATGACGGTGAACTTGTTCGACAGGCTGTTGGAGATCGTCACCGATGGCGGGATGACGAAAGCCTTGTTCTTTCGGCGGTTCTTGGTGCGGGTGGCGATGACTTCCGGCAGGCGCTTCCGGCCGGCGAGCACGTCCTCGATCATCTTGCCGATGGTACCGGCGCGCCGTAGCTCGTCCGCGTCGTCGGGGAATTCGCGGCTGACATGGATGGTGTCGAGCGCACGACCATCAGACGTCGTGAAAATCTGCGCATCGGCGATATTGGCGCCCGCGGCGGCGCAGGCGCCGGCGATCACCGTCAGAAGGCGCGGATGGTCCGGCGAGAGCACGGTGATTTCGGTGATGGCATGGAAACTGTCGGTGCGCACCATGGTCGCCAGGACCTGGCCGGATTTGTCGGTCTGGCGAATGAACTGCGTATGGCGGATCTGATCTTCCAGCGGCACGGAGAGAAGGTAGGGCTGGTAGTGCAGTTTGACGTAGGCCTTGCGGTCCTTCTGGCTCCAGTCCTCCAGCGCCTTTTCGAGCGCTTTGGCGGCGTCTTCCGCCCGCTCCTTTCGCGATACTTCCGAGAAACCGCCGGCGAGCAGCAGTTCGGTCTCGTAGTAGAGCGTACGCAGAAGCTGGCCCTTCCAGCCGTTCCATACGCCGGGACCAACGGCGCGGATGTCGCACACGGTCAAGATCAGCAGCATCTTCAGCCGGTCGAGCGACTGCACCCGGTCGGCAAAATCGATGATGGTCTTGCGGTCGGTCAGGTCGCGAGTCTGGGCGACCATCGACATGGTCAGGTGCTCGGCGATCAGCCACACCACCAGCTCCGTCTGCTTCGGCGTCAGGCCGAAACGCGGGCAAAGCTTGCGCGCCACCTTGGCGCCGGCCTCGGAGTGGTCTTCCTCGCGGCCCTTGGCAATGTCGTGCAGGAGAACGGCGACATAAAGCGCATCGCGGTCCTCGATGGTGCGTATCAGCTTGTTGGTCAGCGGATGGATATCTTCCGCATTGCCCTTGTCGATCTCAGACAGCACCTCGACGGCGCGGATCAGATGCTCGTCCACCGTATAGTGGTGATACATGTTGAACTGCATCATCGAGACGATCTTGCCGAATTCCGGGATGAAGCGGCCGAGCACGCCGGCCTCGTTCATGCGGCGCAGAATCAGCGCCGGATCGCGCTTGGAGGTCAGGATCGCCAGGAACAGGCGATTGGCCTCTTCGTTTTCGCGCAGGTCGTTGTCGATCAGGCCCAGCGAACGGGTGACGCGCTTCAGCGCGTCAGGATGAAACTCCAGTCCATGGATATCGGCAACGAAGAACAGCCGGATCAGGCTCACCGGATCGCGCTTGAAAACATCGGGATTGGCCAGCGCGATGCGGCCGCGATCCTCGACGAACTCGAGCGAACCGGGGATCTTGCGCGAGCGATGGGCAAAGCGGCTGATGACGCCGGTCAGGCCCGGCGTCGCCTTGGCCTGCTGCTCCTCCAGCGCTGCGCAGAGGATGCGAGTGAGATCGCCGACATCCTTGGCGACGAGGAAGTAGTGCTTCATGAAGCGTTCGACTGCGGAAAGACCGGGACGGGCATGATAGCCAAGCGCTTCGGCAATCTCGCGCTGGATGTCGAAGGAGAGCCGCTCCTCCGCCTTGCCGGTCAGGAAGTGCATATGGCAGCGCACGGCCCAGAGGAAATCCTCAGCCTTCTGGAAAAGGCGGTATTCCTGCTTCGAGAGCACGGCAAGCTTCACAAGATCGGCCGGATCGCGGACGTGATAGTAATATTTCGAAATCCAGAACAGCGTATGCAGGTCGCGGAGACCGCCCTTGCCTTCCTTGACGTTGGGCTCGACCAGATAGCGGGTATCACCGGCCTTGCGATGACGCTCATCGCGCTCGGCAAGCTTGGCAGCAATGAATTCAGGCCCGGTGTTGGTGACGATTTCCTTGTCGAAACGCGTTTCCAGTTCGCGCGCCAGGGGTTCGCTGCCGCAGATATAGCGCGTTTCGAGAATGGCGGTGCGCACCGTCATGTCGGATTTTGCCTGGCGCATGCATTCTTCGACGGTGCGGGTGGCGTGGCCGACCTTAAAGCCCATGTCCCATAGCATATAGAGAATGAACTCGACCGCCTTGTGCGTCTCGTCCTCGGGCTTCGGCTGGAAGAGGAAGAGAAGGTCTATGTCCGAGCCGGGTGCGAGCGTGTCGCGGCCGTAGCCGCCGACAGCCGTGATCGCGAAGCTGCCTTTCTGCTTCGGATGGACGTGGCTGACCGTGAAATCATAGAGAACGGTGATGATCTGATCCTGCAGCCAGGAAATGCGGTGGGCGCAATTGAGCCCGCTACCGTCCTCCGAAAGCAGGAGGCGCACCTTTTCGCGGCCTTCCAGGCTGGCCTTTTTCAACAGGGCGAGAAGGGCGGAGCGCTCGTCCTTCTTGTCCTCATGGCGCTTGGCGAGGGTCTCGCATTCCGCCCTCAGCGCGGAGACGTCGAGAATGACGGGAAAATCGATGTCATGCATTACCATGCTCGGCCGACCGGGATCCTGTTCGTTGACCGCGGCCCATTGGCGGCGCGCCTGTCTTTTCGTCTGCATGCGCTATAGCCTCTTTGCCCGGCGATTGACACAGGCATTCTACGCCCGAATCCTCATATTCAGCCTAGACCAAATTTCCCGAGTGAGCGGCTTCGGGAGTTCTATCGGGCCAAAGTTGACGAAGAGTGACGGCTGTCGATGCAGAAATCGGCGGTTTTAGGGCTGCGGCATCTCAAGCGATCGTCTGAGTTCGTTGATGCTATATAATATATTTCGCGATTGGGCGCCGATCTGCGTCAACATTTCCCGTTCGCACTCCCAATAGCCCGCCTTGGCGATCCTTGAGCTGATGTCGGAAATCCGGCTGCAGGACAGGGCTATGTTGAGAAGCCCGCGGTCGGATTCGCAGTCCGGCGCGTCGCCCTCGCCGCAGATCTTGCCGCGGGCGGCGATCGGAGAAAAACGCTCGGCCAGAATACGGACCTCGGCGAGAAGATGTTCGATATGCATCGGGTTATCCTTTGAAATCGCCTCAGCCGGCCTTGTTCAGGGTCTTTTTCAGTTCGTAAAGCGCGTCGAGCGCGGCGCGCGGCGTCAGATCGTCAAGATCGAGCGCCTTCAGCGCTTCTTCTACCTTGGACGGTCCTCGCCGGCCAGCCACTTCCTCGCGGCGGACGGCGACCTGGAAGAGTGGCAGGTCGTCGATCAACTGGCTCGCAGGGTTCTTACGGTCGGCATCTTCCAGGCGCGTCAGAACGTCGCGGGCGCGCGCCACCACCGAAGCCGGCAGGCCGGCGAGCCGCGCCACTTGAATGCCATAGGAGCGATCGGCGGCGCCCGGCCCGACCTCGTGCAGGAAAATCACGTCGCCATCCCACTCCTTGACGCGCATCGTGGCATTCGACAATCGGCCGAGCTTTTCCGACAACACCGTCAGCTCGTGAAAATGGGTGGCGAAGAGACCGCGGCATCTGTTCGCTTCGTGCAGGTGCTCGACCGCCGCCCAGGCGATGGAGAGACCGTCGAACGTCGCGGTGCCGCGGCCGATTTCATCGAGGATGACGAGCGACCGGGCGGTCGCCTGGTTGAGGATCGCGGCCGTTTCGACCATCTCGACCATGAAGGTGGAGCGGCCACGCGCCAGATCGTCCGAAGCGCCGACGCGCGAGAACAGCCGGTCGACAATGCCGATATGGGCGGAGGCGGCGGGCACAAACGACCCCATCTGCGCAAGGACGGCAATCAGCGCGTTCTGGCGAAGAAAAGTCGATTTACCGCCCATGTTCGGGCCGGTCAGCAGCCAGATCGCGCCATCCTTACCATCCGCCGTCGGCGACAGGTCGCAATTATTGGCGACGAAGGGGCCACTCGCCTGGCGGCGCAATGCCTGTTCGACCACGGGATGGCGGCCGCCGCCAATCGCAAACATCCGGCTGTCGTCGACCACCGGCCGGCAATAGCCCTGTTCCTCGGCAAGCAATGCCAGCCCGGTCGCGACATCGATTACCGATAGCGCGCGGGCACCGGCTTTGATCGCCTCCGCCTCGGCGACGACGGCTGCGACCATGCGGTCGAAGGCCGCCAGCTCGATCGCAAGCGCCTTGTCGGCGGCATTGGCGATGCGGCTTTCGAGATCGGCAAGCTCGGTCGTAGTGAAGCGCATGGCGTTGGCCATGGTCTGGCGATGGATGAAGCGCGCCTTGGCCTCAGCAGTATCCGTCATCGGCCCGGCATTGCCGGCCGTGACCTCGATGAAGTATCCGAGCACGTTGTTATGCTTGATCTTCAGCGATTTGATGCCGGTTTCCTCGGCATATTGCAGTTGCAATCCGGCAATGACCCGGCGCGACTGGTCGCGCAGCGCGCGGACTTCGTCCAGCTCGGCATTCGCCCCTTCCCGCAGGAACCCGCCGTCGCGCTTCAAGAGCGGCAATTCATCGGCGAGCATGCCGGCAAGTAGCACTTCGAGATCGGCGGGCAAGGCGCGGAGCCCGGCAAGTGCTGTTCCCAGCTCCTCGGGAAGCAACGCAGCCCCTAGCAGATCGGCAACGCCGGCCGCCGCAGCGAGGCCCTGGCGTATCGCCCAGAGATCGCGCGGGCCGCCGCGGTCGAGCGCCAGGCGCGACAATGCGCGCGGCATGTCCGGCACGTGTTTCAGCGCTATCCTGAGATCGCTGCAGAGCGAAGGCTCTTCAGAAAGGAAGCCGATCGAATCCAGCCGTTCGTTGATGCGCGCCGGATCGGTCAGCGGCGACATCAGCCGCTCGGCAAGCAGACGCGCACCGCCACCGGTCACGGTCCGGTCGATCGCCCGCAAAAGCGAGCCGTTGCGGTCGCCGGAAAGCGTACGCACCAGTTCGAGATTGGCGCGGGTGGCGGGATCGATGAACAATGTCGACGCGCCGCTTTCGCGTTCCGGCAGTCCCAGCGGCGGCCGCTCGGAGATCTGCGTCTTCTCGACATAGGCAATGGCGGCGGCAGCAGCGGCAAGTTCGGCGCGCGTAAAGGAGCCGAAACCGTCCAGCGTCGAAACACCGAAATATCTGGTAATGCGGCCCTCGGCGCTGGCGCTGTCGAAAAGGACGGCCGGTTGCGGCACAGCCGTGCGGCCGAGCACATCGAAGGCCGGCTTCAGCTCGGGATCGTGGAATATCGTATCCGGCAGGATCAGTTCGCGCGGATCGATGCGCAGGATATCGGCGAGCAGCCGCGAGGCCTCCGTCTCTGCCAGACGGAAAACGCCGGTCGAAATATCGATCCAGGCGAGCGCCAGTTGCGGCTCCGAGCCGCCGCGAATGCGGGCGAGCGCCATCAGATAGTTGGATTCCGAGGGCGACAGCAGCTTTTCTTCTGTGATGGTGCCTGGCGTCACAAGGCGAACGACATCGCGCCGGACAACCGACTTGCCGCCGCGCTTCTTCGCCTCCGCCGGATCCTCCACCTGTTCGCAGACGGCAACGCGGAAACCCAGCGAAATCAGCTTCTGCAGATAGTCGTCGGCGGCATGCACCGGCACGCCGCACATCGGAATATCCTGGCCCATATGCTGGCCGCGCTTGGTGAGCGTGATGCCGAGCGCGCGCGACGCATCGACAGCGTCTTCGAAAAACAGCTCGTAGAAATCGCCCATGCGATAGAACAAAAGCGAACCGGGATTGTTCGCCTTGATCTCGATATATTGCTCCATCATCGGCGTCGCCGAAGCGCGGCTTTCCTCCGAGGCAAGCTCGGCGGTCGAGAAAGCGTCGATGCTGGCAATTATTCGTTCGTTCACGGAGGTGCAGTTTTTCCCAAAAAATGAGGTGCCACCCTATCCGCGCGCCGCTATAGAAGACAACAGCTATCGGGCAAGAGGGACCGGTCGCCCACAGGAGGTTTGGAGGATACATGCCTGACACCAACAGCACGTCGCGTTCGGGAACGGGGATCACCGATCAGGAAGCGCTCGACTTCCACAAGCAGGGCCGCCCCGGCAAGCTCGAAATCAACCCGACCAAGCCGATGGCGACGCAGCGCGATCTTTCGCTCGCCTATTCGCCCGGCGTCGCCGTTCCGGTAAAGGCAATCGCCGCCGATCCCGGCACGGCCTACGACTATACGTCTCGCGGCAATATGGTGGCGGTCATCTCCAACGGCACGGCCATTCTCGGCCTCGGCAATCTCGGAGCGCTGGCCTCCAAGCCGGTGATGGAAGGCAAGTCCGTTCTCTTCAAACGCTTTGCCGATGTCGATTCGATCGATCTCGAAATCGACACCGAAAATGTCGACGAGTTCATCAACTGCGTCCGCTACCTCGGCCCCTCCTTCGGCGGCATCAACCTCGAGGATATCAAGGCGCCCGACTGTTTCATCATCGAGCAGCGCTTGCGCGAGCTGATGGACATTCCCGTCTTCCACGACGACCAGCACGGCACCGCCATCATCGCCGCCGCCGGCCTGATTAATGCGCTGGAATTGACCGGCCGCGACCTCAAGACCACCAAGCTCGTCTGCAACGGCGCCGGTGCGGCGGCCATCGCCTGCGTCGAGCTGATCAAGGCGATGGGCTTCAATCCGGACAACATCGTGCTCTGCGACACGAAGGGCGTGATCTACCAGGGCCGCAGCGAGGGCATGAACCAGTGGAAATCGGCACATGCGGTAAAGACCGACAGCCGCACGCTGGAAGATGCTATGAAGGGCGCCGATGTGGTTTTCGGCCTGTCGCAGAAGGGTGCCTTTTCTGCCGAGATGATCCGTTCCATGGCCGACAAGCCGATCATCTTCGCCATGGCCAATCCCGATCCGGAAATCACGCCGGAGGAAGTCGCCCGCATCCGCGACGACGCCATCATGGCGACCGGACGCTCCGACTATCCCAACCAGGTCAACAACGTTCTCGGCTTCCCCTATATCTTCCGCGGCGCGCTCGATGTGCGGGCTTCGACGATCAACGATGAAATGAAGATCGCCGCCGTCAGGGCGCTCGCCAGCCTGGCGCGCGAAGACGTGCCGGACGATGTCGTCGCCGCCTATCAGGGCGCGCGGCCGCGCTTCGGGGCGCAATACATCATCCCTGTGCCTTTCGATCCGCGCCTGATCTCGGCGATCCCGGTTGCCGTCGCGCAAGCCGCGATCGAAAGCGGCGTCGCCCGCCGCGCGATGCCGGATATGGCCGCCTATGCCCGCGAACTTTCGGCCCGGCGCGACCCGATCGCCTCGACGCTCGCACAGCTCTACGAGCGCGTACGCCGGCATCCAAAGCGGATCGTCTTCGCCGAAGCTGAGGAAGAGCAGGTCATGCGCGCCGCCTTGTCCTATGCCAACCAGGGGCTCGGCACCGCCATCCTGCTCGGCCGCGAGGACCTTCTCCACGCAACCGCCGACCGCGCCGGGATCGACCTCAACCGGCCCGGCCTGGAGATCGTCAACGCCCGCATTTCGAAGCGTGTTGAGGCCTATATCGACTATCTCTATGCCCGGCTGCAGCGCAAAGGCTACCTGCACCGCGATGTGACGCGCCTGATCCACAATGATCGCAACCACTTCGCCGCCTGCATGGTGGCGCTCGGCGATGCCGATGGCATGGTGACGGGGGTGACGCGCAATTATTCGACCGCGCTCGACGATGTGCGCCGCTGCATCGATGCCAAGCCTGGGCACAGGGTCATCGGCGCATCGCTGGTGCTTGCCCGCGGCCGCACCGTCATCGTCGCCGACACCGCCGTGCATGACATGCCGACTGCGGAGGAACTCGCCGATATCGCCGAGGAAGCCGCCGGCTTCGCCCGGCGCATGGGTTATGAACCGCGCGTCGCGATGCTCGCCTACTCCACCTTCGGCCATCCCTCGGGCGAACGCTCCGAACGGGTGCGCGAGGCGGTGAACATTCTTGACAAGCGCTATGTCAATTTTGAATTCGACGGCGAAATGGCCGCCGATGTGGCGCTGAACCGCAAGATCATCGAGACCCAGTATCCTTTCTCGCGTCTCTCCGGTCCCGCCAACGTGCTTGTCATGCCCGCCTTCCACTCGGCCTCGATCTCGACGAAGATGCTGCAGGAACTCGGCGGTTCCACCGTCATCGGCCCGCTGCTCGTCGGCCTCGACAAGCCGGTGCAGATCACCTCGATGGGGGCAAAGGATTCCGACATCGTCAACATGGCGGCGATTGCCGCTTATGGGGCAGGATCGTAATCAACTACGCTGAATAGTGGAGCCGGCGGTCGGAGAAAGGCAATGGCCGCCGGGTCAATTCGGTGTAAAATAGGGAAATGAGTGAAGCCCAGTCCCTTTTCGAAGTGCTGCGCCATTCAGCGCGGCCAGATATTGTCGACGCTATTGAGCAGCTCGTCCGTGACGCGCCCGATCGCAAGCTCAACCGGGTGAACGCGCTTGCCTTCGCAGCCGAGCACGGCTTCGATGAAGAGCAGACCATCAACGCCTTCCTGCATGCGTCTCGCCTCGGCCTCTTCGAGATCTCCTGGAATGTTCTTTGCCCCGGCTGCGGCGGAGTGCTGGATGCCAATACCTCGCTGAAAACCGTTCAGAGCGACACCTATAGCTGCGCGCTGTGCGCTGCCGGCTATGAGCCGACCCTCGACGAGATGGTCGAAGTCACCTTCACCGTCAGCCCGCGCGTGCGCCATATCGAGGCTCACAATCCGCACGAATTGCCGCCCTTCGAATATTTTCGGCAGATTTATTGGGGTTCCGGCGTCGATCTTCCCGACGAGGGTTACGAGGCGAAAGTAGATCAATTCGTCCTGGAGGCGCTGGAACTGCCTGCCGGAGAAAAAGCCGTCGTATCGCTTCAGTTGCCGGCGGAGTACGTCATCATCTTCGAGCCGGTTACGCATGCGGCTCAATTCGTCGATGTGAAAGGCGAACCATCGAAGGAGCGGCAGACCCTCACGCTCGTATTCGATCGCATGCACCGGCACAGCGAACCTATTACCTTACGACCCGGTCCTCTGCGCATTCTGATGGAAAACCACACGGAGGTCCGCACACTGCCATCAATCTGCGTGGCCAATGACGTGCTTCACAGCCTGCTGGGTCAGCGGCGTCCATTCCTCACCGCCAAGCGATTGCTCTCGAACCAAACTTTCCGCGACATCCACCGTACGGACACGATTGACGTGGACCAGCGGCTGAAGATCACCAGCCTCACTTTTCTGTTCACCGATTTGCGCGGCTCGACGGCGCTGTATGAAAGGGTCGGCGACCTTGCCGCTTTCGATCTGGTGAGGACCCATTTCAGCATTCTGCATGAGATCGTTGGTGCAGAGGCAGGTGCGGTGGTCAAAACCATCGGCGATGCGGTCATGGCGACGTTTCCAACCCCGGACCGAGCGCTGGCGGCGGCAATGCGGATGCGCGAAGCAATGCTCAGCCTTAACAAGGAGCGCGGCAACGACGATCTTCTTCTAAAGATCGGCATTCACGAGGGACCGTGCATCGCCGTCAGCCTGAACGAGCGTCAGGACTATTTCGGGCAGACAGTCAACATCGCTTCCCGCGTCCAGCATCTCGCCAATTCGCACGAAATATTCGCCACAGGGTCCGTACTCGACAACCCCCGCGCCAGCGAATTGCTGACGACCCATGGTTTGCAGCCGCAGTCCCACCATGTCTCGCTCCGCGGCATTACGGATGAGATTGATATTTTTGCGATTCCCTGAGGATGGCCGTTACCCGCCCAGCCCGGCTTGCGCCGATCAGCTCGCGAAGCGACCGGCGTCGGCGCCGTAATAGTTGACGTAGCGGTCCGAAATGCTGGCGATCGGCAAGACGATCAACACGTCCGTCGTGTTGAAGGCATGATCGACGACGGCGGTGGAACCGACCATGGCACCGAGACGCAGGTAACCCTTGATCAGCGGCGGCAGCGCCATCAGCGCCTTCTTGGAATTGACCGCTTCGACCGGCATCAGGTCCATGGTGCGGGCAAGCGACGGCAGCGCGCTGACGGCCCATTCATCCTTGGCAATGACATTGTGGTAGAGGAAAGAGAGAGCCAGCGCATGCTGCTCCGGACGGATGCCGGGGAAGGAGGCGCAGCCGAACATGGCGTTCATGCCGTGTTTCAGAGAATAGGCCCAATTGCCCTGCCACAGCAGTTCGACCGTGCGCTTGGTGCGATATTCCGGCAGTACACAGGAACGGCCGAGTTCCATGAAGCGCTTTTCTGGATGGCGAGCGAGCAGAGCGTCGATATCGAATTCGGAGGAAGAATAGAAACCACCATTCGCCATCGCCACGTCCTGGCGCAGCAAACGATAGGTGCCGACGATCTGGTCTTCCGAATCGCCTTCCAGCGAGCGGTCGAGAACCAGCAGATGGTCGCAGATCGAATCCCAGCTATCGATATCGCGCTGCCGACGCATGGCATCGGCCGGGAGTTGCGCATTCATCTCCTCAACGAAGACGCGATAGCGCACCGCCTGAGCAGCATCAATTTCCCGCGCCGTGCGAGCAAGGCGCGTTTCTAGATTTCCGATGCGTCCGAGCACATCGCTGGCAACCGGCGCAACCGTTGCCTTTGAAGACTGAACCATTTCGCCCTGAGCTTCGCGATTCAAAATTTCGATGGACATGGCGACTCCCCCTCTACGGGTTAATATAGGCGCCATAAAGCAAATTCGTGCGACAGGAAAGTGACATGGTGCGTTGCGAAAAGCAAGAACCGTGCCTGTTTCCACCACCGAATTTGGACAAAGCCCTTGTATCCCAGGGGATACTCTTAAAAGATGCGAAGCGGCTTTTGGCTCAGTTCGTCATCACGTGGCCGGATAGGGCCGAATCGCGATTCGGGGACATGTTTTCAATCTAGCCGCGTCCGAAAGCCTGCTTGGACAGGCCTTGCACCTCGGCGATCAGGCGATCGGGATCGACCGGCTTGACGATGACGGCATCGGCCCCGGAAAGCAGGGCCTGGCGACGGATGGCGTCGCGGCTGTCGGCGGTCAGCACGATCACAGGCAGCGGCGAAAGGCCGTATCGGCGCTCCAACGCCCTCAGTTGCGCGAGCATCGCCGCGCCCTCGCCGCCTGGCATGGTGAGGTCGGTGACGACGACGTCAGGGCGGTTCTCGCTGTTTTCGGCGCGGGCGAGCAAATTATCGAAATCCTCGACGAGACGAACCCTGTGGCCGGCTTTAGCGAGCATGGCGCGCACCAGCATGGCATTGACGGGATCGTCTTCGCCCAAAAGAACGTTGAGGGCGGCATCTGCCGCCTCCGGTGTCACGAGACTGATCTCGGGCGGGCTGTTCAGCACATCGCGCTTTTCCATGCCGCGCATGCGGCCGCTCAGCACATCGATCAGCGATTGTTCGCGCAGCGGCCGAATGAGCCAGGCATCGAAGAGATCGAGCGGATGCGTATTGCGCTCTTCCGGATTGACCAGAAAGATCTTTCTGAGGCCGGACGCGGCAAGCTCGGTCCCTTCGCGGAAATACCAGGGCGCCATGCGATGATCGACGATGAGATCCGTGAGCGGCATGCCTGCGTCGTGAGGCGCAGACTGCGCCAGGTTTTTCACATCATCGGGACCGATCACCCGGCAGTGGCCGCCGAGCGTGCGGATGGTGTCGGCAATCGCAGTGCTTGCCGCCCCTTCCGGCGCCAGCAGCAGGACACGGGAACCTTTGAGCAGTTCGCTGCGCCCAGCCGGCTCGTTCTCCGCGGCGACGACGGAAATCGGAAAACGGACGGTGAATTCACTGCCCTCGCCCCGCGCACTGGAAACGCTCAAGGTGCCGCCGAACTCGCGCAGGATGCGGGCGGAGATTGCCAGCCCCAGGCCTGTGCCGGCGCTTCTGTCCAACACATTGCCCGCCTGTTCGAACTCGCCGAAGATGCGTGCCTGCTCCTCCTCGGTCATTCCCGGGCCGCTATCCCTGACCGATATCACCAGGTCATCGCCATCAAGGCCGGCGCGGATCAGCACGCCACCGGTCTGCGTGAACTTCACGGCGTTGCCGATGACATTGAACAACACCTGACGCAGCCGGGCAGGATCGAATTCCATGGTTTCGGGAACATCCGCCGCGACGGTCGCGGCGATCTCGATGCCTTTTTCATGGGCGCGATGGGCGAGCATCTCGACAACGCCTTCCAGCAGCGGCCGCAGATGTTCGGTGCGCGGCCGGAGCTGGAAGCGGCCGACTTCGATCGTCGAGAAATCCAGCAGGTCTTCGACGAGCTGCACCAGGGCGTTGCCGGACTGGCGGATACCGGTCAGGTAATTGGCCTGCTCCAGCGTCAGCGGCGTCTGGGCAAGCAGATGGTTCATGCCGAGAATTCCCGACAGGGGCGTGCGGATCTCGTGGCTGACGGTGGCGAGCAGCCGTGATTTGGCGGCACTGTTGTATTCCGCCTTCAGCCTTGCCTCCTCGCGAAGGCGCGCTGCCTGCCGTTCCTCGGTGACGTCGCGGGCGACGCTCTGGATTCTCAATTGTCCGGTGGCGGGATCGCGGAACATGACATCGTGCCATGCGAAGATGCGCGGGCCTTCCGGCGTGGAAATCTCCGCATCCTGACGCTGGGAATCCGTCGCAACCCGGAAGACGAGTCCCGCCGCCTCCAGCGTCAAACCCTCCGGGTTCGACTTGCCGGTCAGGTTACGGAAGGTGGCGTTGGCATGGACGATGCGGCGTTCGATGTCGCGTGTCACCGTGATATCGCCAAGCGCATCGTGGATAGTGGCGAGCAGGCTGGTGCTTTCGTTGCTCTCCCAGAGACGGTCATGCTCGTGTTCGCTGAGTGCCAGCATATCCGCTATGACCTTGCGGGCAGCAAGTCGCCTGCGCAAGACACCGGCGCCGACGATCGCCAGCGCTATCAGTCCCAGCAAACCGGCAAGCGCCAGCGGGCCACCGGCATAGCCGACCGACATGAGCGCCACGCCGGCGATCAAACCGCCACCGTTCAACCAATGGCGGTGCAGCCATAGGGAAAAATCGGACGGCGACGTATCCGGTCTGTTAGCCGGCGAAATCTCGATGGGATCGGTGGCCATGAGCGGCGTGCCGCCCACCGGCCGTTCGCGCGGCGCGTCGTGGTCGTCGGTGGTGGTGGCGACAAGCTTTTCCTGCAGATTTGCCAGAGTGCTCATGTGGCCTTACTAACATGAGCACTGTTCCCGATGCCTTCAGGGATTCGCTAGAATTTTAAGCTTTTGCCTTTTTCGGCAGAAGCAGCTCGTCCAGAATGACGCAACCGGCCCCGACAGTGATGAAACTGTCGGCGAGATTGAAGACGGCAAACGACCATGTTTCCGTATGGAAGAGAATATAGTCGATCACATGACCATAGAGGAACCGGTCGATCAGGTTGCCGAGCGCACCGGCTATGATCAACGCGAAGCCGAGATGGGCAAGCCAGCGATGATTGGGCGTCCGTCGCCAGAGCCAGAGCACGAAAACGACGATGACGAGGCGCATGCCGACGATGAACCAGCCGTCCATGCCCGATAGCATCGAGAAGGCGACCCCAAGATTATAGGTGCGATAGAGCGCCAGCATCGGAATGACCGGCACCATCTCCTGCAAAGGCAGCCAGTTGTCGACCATGAGCTTGACGGCCTGGTCGAGGATGACAGCGGCCACAATGAAAATCAGGATCGGCATGGGCCGGGAAAACAGTGCGGGTTTTACGGGCGCCTGTTCGTTTATCTCGCTGTCAGTCATCGCGTCTCGCTGAGGGTCAGAAGATGGCGGCGGGCTTCGAACAGCATCACCGCCGTCGCCACTGCCAGGTTGAGGCTATCGGCACGGCCGGCCTGCGGGATGCGGGCAAGCGCATCGGCCTCCTTCGCCAAGGCATCCGGCAAGCCGGACTGTTCGTTGCCCATCAGCAGCACGACGGGCTTCTTCTTGTAGTCGATCGTGCGGTAGTCGACGGCGCCGGCCAGATGGGTGGCGACGACGGAAACACCCGCCGTCTTCTTCCAGGCCAGAAACTCCTCCGGCGTCGCCTTGACGACGGGAACGGCGAAGACCGAGCCCATGGTTGCCCTGACCGTTTCCAGCGAAAACGGGTCCGTCGTCTCGCCAACGAGGATGACGCCAGAGGCGCCGGCTGCATCCGAGGTTCGGATGATGGTGCCGAGATTGCCGGGGTCACGCACGCGATCGAGCGCCACCCAGGTATCGCCGGCTTTCGGCTTGACGTCACGAAGCTGCCGCCAGCGCTGATCGAATATGCCGACCACCATCTGCGGATTGTCACGGCGGGTGATGGAGGCGATAACCTTTTCGCTGACTTCGAGCACCAGCCCGCCGGCCGCGACGGTCTTGGCGGCCACCTGCTCGACCAGCGGCTTGCCCTTGGCGGCCTTGGCATAGACCAGCGTGCGAATGGTCCAGCTGAGCTCCAGGGCATCAATGACCAGCTTCAAGCCTTCCGCCAGGAAAGCGCCGCTCTCCTCGCGGGACTTCTTATTGGTCAGCGCCTTGATATCCTTGATGATCGGATTGGCAAGGGAGGTGACTTCCTTGACATGTCCGACCTTGCGAGGGCCGTCACTACGGAAATCCTGGTTCATTTCGGCACCCAGCGGCTGAAGAGAGATGTGGAGAGTGCCCGGCCCGGCGTCTTGCCGTCGAGGCCAGCCTCGCGGATTACCAGTTCGCCGGATTCGACGACGCCACCGGCGCCCCGCATGGTTTCGCGCATCAGCTCATGGATCGAATAGAAGCTGGCGCGGATGGAATAGGCAGTCAGCACCAGGCCAAGAGCCTTAGGCGACAGGATCTCACGGCAAATGTCGAGCATCGACGGCAGGTGTTCGAAGAGATGCCAGACCTCGCCATTCGGGCCGCGGCCGAATTTCGGCGGGTCCGTCAGGATGATGTCGTATTTATTTCCGCGCCGTTCCTCGCGCAAGATGAATTTCATGGCGTCTTCGCAGATCCAGCGGATCGGCAGCTTTTCCATGCGGCCGAGCGCCTGGTTTTCCCGCGCCCAGCCGATCGCCTTCTTCGAGGCGTCGACATGGGTGACTTCCGCGCCGGCAGCGACGGCGACCAGGGAGGCGACACCGGTATAGCCGAAGAGGTTCAGCACCTTCAGCGGTCGCTTTGCGGCTTCGATCTGCTCCTTCATCCAGGCCCAGTGCACAATCTGCTCCGGGAAGACGCCGACATGGCGAAAGGCGGTGAAGCGGCCGAGAAAATCGATGCCGAGCAATTGCAGCGGCCAGGTCTCGCCGAGCGCTTCGCGCGGAAACCGCCAGCGACCCATGCCGTCCTCATCAGTGTCGCCAGTGAAGATCGCATCGGCATTGTCCCAGAGATGGGCGGCAAGCGACGGCTGCCACAGTGCCTGCGCCTCCGGCCGGACGATGCGATAGGGACCGTATTGCTCGAGCTTCAGCCCGTTGCCGCTGTCGATCAGGTGGAAATCCCCGGCGCCCAGCGATTCAAGGATAACGGGCACGCGCTCCACGGGACGCTCACCGTTTCGCACGATCAACGGGCGTTCGGACGCGACCGCGACAGGCGCCGCGCCGCGGGATTCCGACACTCGCTCACCGCTGTCGCGCGCGGCCGGAGCAGACCGCGGGCCGTTATCGCGTGCGGGCTTTGCCGGTGGCTTGCCGGTCTTGAGGGGCGCGTCGCGCCTGGCATCCCTTTGGGGCTTTGCGCCGGGGCCGCCCGCGGCTTTCGAACCGGGCCGGCGTTCCTTCTGTTTCACCATGCTTGTCTCAAAATTGATATGTGCGTGCAAATAGCATCTGGCCGCCACTTGGCAAAGCGCTTTCCGATCTGCGATTATCCCCGGATGAAATGCCAGATCGGGAGGGTTGCGCATGGATATGACCGGTGAAGAACGGATTGCCGCGCCGCGGGACGTCGTGTGGGCCGCGCTGAACGACCCCGATATTCTCAAGCAATGCATTCCCGGCTGCCAAAGCCTGGAGAAGATTTCGCCGACAGAACTGACGGCAACGGTGAAATTGAAGATCGGCCCGGTCTCCGCCACATTCAACGGTGAAGTGACGCTCTCCAACATCAATGCACCGGAGAGCTATACGATCTTCGGCGAAGGAAAGGGCGGCATTGCCGGCTTTGCCAAGGGTGGGGCCGATGTCACTCTGAAAGAGGAAAGCGGCGAGACGATCCTGCATTATGAGGCCAAGGCCCAGGTCGGCGGCAAGATCGCCCAGCTCGGCTCGCGGCTGGTCGATTCCAGTGCGAAGAAACTGGCGCAGCAATTCTTCGCCGATTTCACGGCGGCCCTCAACGGCCAGGCCAGCGCCTGATTGCGATCGTCATCCGACCCGCCATAGACTGCTCATGACGTCAAAATCAGATCTTTGGACCATCCGGCCGGCACGCGAGCGGGATACGGACATTCTCGCCGATATCTATCTGCGCGTCCGTCGCATGACGTTTCTCTGGGTCGACCCCGGCAAATTCCATAGCGAAGATTTCGCCATTCACACGAAAGGTGAGCGCGTCTTCGTCTGCGAGGATCGGAACGGCAGCATCGCCGGCTTCATGGCGCTATGGGAACCGGATGATTTCATCCATATGCTCTACATCCTGCCTGCATTCCAGGGCCGGGGCGCCGGCAAGGCGCTACTTGCCGCCCTGCCGGAATGGCCGAAGCGGCACTACCGGCTGAAATGCCTGGTGAAAAACACGCGCGCCATCGCCTTTTATCGCGGCCTTGGTTTTGCGATCATTGGCGACGGCTCATCGCCGGAGGGTGATTACAAGGATATGCAGTTCGGTGGCGACCAGTCACTTTGACGGAAGTTGGCCGGCGATCTGTTCGGCGCGGTTGCGGTGCTTGTCGGCTTCCGCCTGCCAGCGCACGGCTTCGCGCGACTGACTCCGGGCAAGCTTGCGGTGTTTGCCCTGATTGAACCAGGTGACAGCCGCGCCGACCAACATGCCGATAATCAGGGCCACAAACAGCAGCACGAACAGCGGCGCGCTCAGCGACAGCACCTGATCCTCAGGCCTGAACGGATTGAGCGCAAGCGTGACGGACTGCCGGTTGGCGACGCAGAAGATGATGAGGATGATGCCGAGCGGCAGCAATATCAGCAGGTTCATGATCTTCTTGGCCATTGCGAACGCTCCTTTGTCCAGGCGCATCCGTGCCATGCACTCCTATCGCCTATAGCCGCAGAATAAGAAAGACCGGGCCGAGTTCAAGTGCCACCCGGTCACGGCACAATCATGTCCACCAGGAACATTCGCGAAGAGTATTGGTCAAAACGACGATTAATTGTCGTCTTCTTCATCACCGGCGCCAGGATTCAGGCGCTCCCGTAGCTCCTTGCCCGTCTTGAAAAAGGGAACCCATTTTTCCTCGACGAACACCGTATCGCCCGTGCGCGGGTTACGACCGGAGCGCGAGGGCCGGTTCTTGACGGAGAAAGCGCCGAAGCCGCGAAGCTCAACGCGGTTTCCCGCAGCGAGCGCATCGGTGATCTCGTCGAGGACAGCATTGACGATATTTTCGACGTCCCGGTGGTAAAGATGTGGGTTACGTGCCGCAACAATCTGCACCAATTCCGACTTGATCACGGTTGGCCCCCTTAAATCATTGATTTATCAATTGGCTGCACCCTGCCAAACAGAAAGCAGGCCGTCAAGAAACAACTTCTCTGTCATAATTTTCTGGAGATCCTCTCCCTTCACAAAATCATCATAACCGAGACGATTTAGCAACCAGGAAGCGGCGCTCGGCCAAAAGAAGGATGAGGTTTTGTCCTGTGCCTTCCAATCGATGATCGGCAAGTCCTTTTTGACCTTGCGCGTGTCGAGATAGGCGCGGATTTCGTCCTCGCCGCCGAGGGTGTCGACCAGCTTGTTCTGCAATGCCTGCCGGCCGGTGAAGATGCTGCCGTCCGCAAGCTTCAACACGTCCTCGCGCGGCAATTTTCGGCGGTCGGCGACGAGATCGACGAACCAGCCATAGCTGTCCATGACCATGCTGCGGATCATAGCCTTGGCCTCTTCGCTCGCCGGATGGAATGGCGACGGCTCGGCCTTCAGCGGCGCCGACTTGATCTCGTCCAGCGAGAGGCCGAGCTTGTCGAGCAGGTCTTTCGCCTGCGGATACTGAAAGATGACGCCGATCGAACCGGTGATCGAGGTGTCGCCGGCGACAATATCATCACCCGCCGTGGCGATCATATAGCCTGCAGACGCCGCAACGGTGCGGATATCGGAAACCACAGGCTTCTTCGCGGCAACGGCACGAATGGCCTTGAAGATGCGTTCGCCGCCATAGGTCGTGCCGCCGGTCGAAGAAATCGAGACGATCAGCGCCTTGACCTGATCACTGTCCTGGATCTTCTTCAGCCGCTCCAAAAGCTCGGTGTCATCCTGGATAAGCCCGGAAATCTTGACCCGGGCGATCTGCGGCCCGCGTATGGCGGGCAAATCGCCCGCAGCGAAACTATAAAGCGCAAAGCCGAGCGCCACCAGGAGAAGGACGGCGACGACGCGCCAGAAGCCGAGCTTGCGGCGCAATTGCCGCCGATCTGCGATTGCAGAACTGTCCATGACGCCTTATCTCTCCCCTTGTCATAAATTGGATACACAACGAACCGGATAGACCAACACCATGAAACGGGCATAATCCTTCGCGAAAATCCATCTCGATTTTCGAGATTGTGCTCCAGGCTTTCCATGCGGCGTTTCGTCAGATAGGGCGATGACCGATCGGACGAAACCGCTGCGTATTATATTTTTTTGCTAAAATTGCTTGTTGCAGAAAAAAATCCATATTGGCAAGCCAATGCAATAATGCGAAACGATCTGCCAGGCTTGTTGGCACAGTCTGTGCATGACTCGAACGTGTTTTTCCGGATCAGAGAAGACGGACCTGTTGCATGCTCAATACTATCGAGACCTCCGGCCAGGCGATCGGCTCCGAGCTAGAAAGAAACGCGTATAAGGACGCGATCTTTCATTCCGCGCGCGTGAGAAGACTGAAAATCCTGCTTCCCTTGGCTGCGTTCATCGTCTCGCTGATCTTCATCGCGGTTTCGGTCGTGCGCGCATATCTGCCGGAGAGTATTCAGATCGAAGGCGCGAGGATCGAGGACGGCAAGGTCGTGATGGAGCGCCCTGCCATTGCCGGCCGCAACAAGGACGGTATCAACTACTCCATGCTCGCCGAGAAGGCGCTGCAGGACATTAAGAATCCCAATATGATCACCCTCAAGACCATCAAGGCCTCCATGCCGGTCAACAACCAGGTGATCGCGCATGTGACGGCTCAAAGCGCGGATTTCGACCGCCAGGCCGACACGCTGCAGCTCACCGCACCCTTTACCATTCTGATGGACAACGGTTTGCGCGCCGAATTCAAAACAGCTTTCCTTGACGTGAAGAAGGGTGACCTCTCCAGCCAGGACCAGGTTGCAATCTACAGAGGAGGCATGTCGGTTGTTGCACAGTCGCTCAAGATGACGGATAAGGGGAGCGTAATCGTATTCGACGGGCAGGTTCAGATGCATATCGAACCAGCCACACTCCATAATTCAGCTAGCGACCAACAGCCGGGCGGTTCATGACAAACGATTGGCGTCATTCTCTTTTCAACTCTGGCCTGCGCAAGGCCGGCCTCTTCTGCGCCTTCAGCGCACTTGCGATTTTTGCGGCGACGGAAGTCGGCGCCCAGGCAACGACAAGCAACATGCCCGGCCTGAAGCTTTCCAAGGATCAGCCGATCCAGATCGAAAGCGACAAGCTGGAAATCCACGACGCGGAAAGCCAGGCAGTGTTCACCGGCAACGTCAAGGTCGTCCAGGGCACCACGACGATGCAGGCCGGCAAGATGACGGTCTTCTACAAGAAGAAGCAGCCTGCCGACGCCAATGCCAAGCCGGCAACGGAAAATCCGGTCGCAAACGCCGCCAAGCAGCAAAACCAGTCGCTGGTCTCGGGTGACGCCGACATCGACCACATTCTGGTCACCGACAAGGTCTATCTCGTGTCCGGCACACAGACGGCGACGGCGGATGACGGCTCTTTCGACATGGCCAACCAGCTTGCCATTCTCAAAGGCCAGAAGGTCGTACTGACCGACGGGCCGAACGTGTTCACCGGCTGTCAACTCACCGTGCATATGGCCACGGGTGAAGCGCAACTGGATGCCTGCGGGGGCCGCGTCCAGATTCAGCTCGATCCGAAATCGCAGCAAGTGCAGCAGCAACAGCAAAAAAAGAACTGATCCCGGTCTTCTCGTGACGATATCGACCACACCCACCTTGCCCGGCGCGTCCGGATCGAGCACTGCGGCATCCAGCACGGCGGCCGGAGACAAAGCGCGTTATCAGGGCACCCTGATCGCGCGCGGCCTCACCAAGACCTACCGCACGCGGCGCGTCGTCAACGGCGTTTCGCTGGTCGTGCGGCGCGGCGAGGCCGTCGGCCTGCTTGGACCGAACGGTGCCGGCAAGACGACATGCTTCTACATGATCACCGGGCTGGTGCCGGTCGATGAAGGCACGATCGAGATCGACGGCAACAACGTCACCTCGATGCCGATGTATCGCCGCGCTCGCCTTGGCGTCGGCTATCTGCCGCAGGAAGCCTCGATCTTCCGTGGCCTGACGGTGGAAGAAAACATCCGCGCCGTTCTCGAAGTTCATGAGAAGGACAAGAAGAAGCGGGAGCGCAAGATCGACGAGTTGCTGGAGGAATTCCACATCCGCAATCTGCGCACGGTGCCGGCGATCGCCCTCTCCGGCGGTGAGCGGCGGCGCCTGGAAATTGCCCGCGCACTGGCAACCGACCCGACCTTCATGCTGCTCGACGAGCCCTTTGCCGGCGTCGACCCGATCTCGGTCGCCGACATTCAGAATCTCGTGCACCACCTGACGGCGCGCGGCATCGGCGTGCTGATCACCGACCACAACGTCCGTGAGACGCTCGGCCTGATCGATCGCGCCTATATCATCCATGCCGGCGAAGTGCTGACCCATGGCAGGGCCAATGACATCGTCAGCAATCCGGAAGTGCGCAAACTCTATCTCGGCGACAATTTCAGCCTTTAAACAGCTTAGGTTGAACCGGGGCGCTTCTATGCCTTACCACAGGGCGTAGCGCTCCGGAAATTCACCATCCCATCACGGTTCCGCTTGACCAAACCCAATAAAAAAGCAATTTTTGGGCCAGTTGGAATTTTGCGGATTTTTTTGAGCGAAGAACGCAGATTCCCGAAGAGATCAAGGGGAGTCTCGCGTCCGCCATGGCATTATCGGCCAATCTTTTTCTGCGCCAAAGCCAAAGCCTGGTGATGACACCGCAACTGATGCAATCCATCCAGTTGCTGCAGATGACGCATTTTGAACTCACCCAATTCATCGCCCAGGAAGTCGAGAAGAATCCGCTGCTCGAATTTACGTCAAATGACGAGGATATAGGCAGCAGCGGTGATCGCGAGGCGAAGGACGATAGGTTCGACGCGGCGGAGGAAAGCCAGGGCGATGACGGTTTCGACCGCAACAGCGGCGATCTTGCCAGCGACTGGTACGAGAGCGAAAATACCGGCCATGCCGACCGGCTGAGCGACGAGCTCGATACCAATTTCAGCAACGTCTTTCCCGACGACGGCAGCCCGCAGCGCGCGGATGCGCCGGAACTGCTCAGCCAGTGGAAGTCGATGCCCGGCGGCGAAGCCGGTGAAAGCTACGATCTCGACGATTTCGTCGCCGGCCAAGTTTCCCTGCGCGACCACCTGAACGAACAGATCCCCTTTTCCCTGCCCAGCATGGCCGACCGGCTGATCGCGCAGTACCTCGTCGATCAGCTCGACGATGCCGGCTATCTGCAGGCCGATTTGAGCGAAGCCGCGGAGCGCCTCGGCGCCACCGTTCCGGACGTCGAGCGCGTGCTCGGCACATTGCAGTTGCTCGACCCTCCCGGCGTCTTTGCCCGTTCTCTCAGCGAATGCCTGGCGATCCAGCTTCGCCAGAAGGATCGTTTCGATCCGGCCATGGAACGGCTGATCCAGAACCTCGAGCTTCTCGCCCGGCGCGATTTCGCGACGTTGAAACGGCTCTGCGGCGTCGATGAAGAAGATCTGCTCGACATGATGGCGGAGATTCGCCAGTTGAACCCGAAACCGGGCAGCGGCTTCGAGACTGGCATATCCGAGGCCATCATGCCCGATATCGTGGTGCGCCCGGCCTCCGACGGAAGCTGGCTGGTGGAGCTCAATCCCGATACGCTGCCGCGCGTCCTGGTCAGCCAGTCCTATTTCGCCTCCGTCTCCAAGACGAGCCAGGATCACGCCTTCCTTTCGGAATGCCTGCAGAATGCCAATTGGCTGACGCGCAGCCTCGATCAGCGTGCCAAGACGATCATGAAGGTCGCGAGCGAGATCGTCCGGCAGCAGGATGCCTTCCTCGTGCACGGCGTCGACCATTTGCGACCGCTCAATCTGAAGACCGTGGCGGATGCCATCAAGATGCATGAATCGACCGTCAGCCGCGTGACCTCGAACAAATACATGCTGACGCCGCGCGGCCTGTTCGAGCTAAAATATTTCTTCACCGTCTCGATCAGTGCCGTCGAGGGTGGCGACAGCCATTCGGCCGAGGCGGTGCGTCACAAGATCCGTGTGCTGATCTCGCATGAGAGCCCGGACGCGGTGCTCTCCGATGACGATATCGTCGATACGCTAAAGAAGGGCGGCATCGAGCTTGCTCGCCGTACGGTTGCAAAATACCGCGAGGCGATGAACATCCCCTCCTCGGTACAGCGCCGCCGGGAGAAGCGTGCACTGGCAAAAGTCGCCAGCTTCTAGCAATTGCCCAGGCTCAACCGCAGACTGCGAATCCGCTAACGGATCCTTAAGATTCAGTTGACTTTCCGATGTGGCGGAGCTAGAAGCCCGCCGCAATCGTTGCAGGACATCACTGCCATGAACTTATCCCCACCATCCCCAGGGCGCCTGACAAACGCAATTTGTCTTTGACTGCGTGAAGTGCTTGGATGAGCTTGAGGCTTGGCGTAAACTGGCGCGCCCAATAACCGCTACAAGAAGGGAAACTCCATGAGTGTGCGTGTCTCCGGGAAACATATGGAAATTGGTGACTCCTTCCGCCAACGGATTGAAGACCAGATCGGTATGGCCGTTACGAAATACTTCGACGGGGGGTATTCGGGCCAAGTGACGGTACAGAAATCCAGTTCCCGCTTCGCAGCCGATTGCAAGCTTCATCTCGACAGTGGCGTCGTCCTGCACGCCGCCGGAGAGGCGATGGACCCGCAATTGGCCTTCGACGCGGCGTCCGAGCGCATCGAAAAGCGCCTGCGCCGCTACAAACGCAAGCTCAAGGATCACCAGGCCGGCAACCACACGAATGGCCTCGCCGAAGTCGCCTATACCGTTATGGACGGTGTTCCGGACGACGAGGATGAAATCCCTGCCGATTTCGCGCCGGCGATCGTCGCCGAAAGCACGAAACAACTGAAGACCATGTCCGTCGCGACCGCCGTGATGGCGCTCGACATGACCGACGAGCCGTTGCTGCTTTTCCGCAGCCCCGGCAAGGAACATCTGAATATCGTTTACCGTCGTCAGGACGGCAACATTGGCTGGATCGACGCAGCCAATATCAAGGGCTGAGAAAAGAAGATGAGCGACGGCCCCGCGCAGTGTCTGCCGGCCGCCGCTCCTCCGTCATCGGATCTCTGCCACACGAAGGATAAAGAGAATGGCATTGGCAGATTTGCTGCACCAAGATGCGATCATCCCCGCCTTGAGGGCAAATTCCAAAAAACAACTGCTTCAGGAGCTGGCAGCCAAAGCCTCCAAAATAACCGGACTGCCCGAGCGCGAGATTTTCGACGTCGTGCTGCAGCGGGAGCGTCTGGGCTCCACCGGCGTCGGCAACGGCATCGCCATTCCGCACGGCAAGCTCACCAGCATCAAATCCATCATCGGTATTTTTGCGCGCCTGGAAGCCCCCGTCGATTTTGAGGCGCTGGACGACCAGCCCGTCGACTTGGTCTTCCTACTGCTTGCCCCCGAGGGTGCCGGCGCCGACCATCTGAAAGCGCTGTCGCGCATTGCCCGCGTGCTGCGCGACCAGGATCTCGTCGCCAAGCTGCGCGCCACCGAATCCGCCTCGGCGATCTACGCCTTCCTCAACGAGGAGCAGGCGTCCAACGCTGCCTGAGGACCGACTCGAATTTAAACGCGGATAAAAGAAGAGCCGGATGACCTCGTCATCCGGCTCTTCTTTTTTACAGACGACTTAAAGATCAGGCGTCTTTTTCATCGAACGGGCTGTTGGCGCCCGGCTCGGAAATTTCGGCAACCTTCGGGCCGCCCTTGGCGACGCCGACCATAGCTGGGCGCAGAACGCGCTCGCCGATGACGAAGCCGGCCTGCACCACCTGCACGACCGTATTGTTCGGCACTTCGGTGTTCGGCACCTCGAACATCGCCTGATGGAAGTTCGGATCGAACTTCTGGCCGACCGGCTCGATCTGGCGGACACCGTGGCGCTCCAAAGCCGACAGCATGGAGCGCTCGGTCATCTCCACGCCTTCGATCAGCGTCTTCAGGCCGGCATCGGCTTCGGCGAGGGCTTCCGCCGGAATGGCTTCCAGCGTGCGGCGCAGATTATCCGACACGGCAAGCATGTCGCGGGCGAAGCTGGCAACGGAATAGGACTT
This sequence comes from Rhizobium sp. LEGMi-198b, assembly GCF_054114205.1. NCBI lineage: Bacteria > Pseudomonadati > Pseudomonadota > Alphaproteobacteria > Hyphomicrobiales > Rhizobiaceae > Rhizobium > Rhizobium sp. LEGMi-198b. The sequence goes on from NZ_JBSYVH010000001.1 coordinate 1,079,382, forward strand.
GGCGTCCTTGACGTCACGCTCGGTGCGACGGCGCAAATTGTCCATCTCGGCGGCAAGGCGCAGATAGCGGTCGCGCAGATCGCTATTTTCGGCCCTAAGCAGCTCGACCGGATCCGGCTGCGAAGGCTGGGCCGCATCCGCAGTTTCCGCAGCCTCCTGCGCAAAGCCCGCGGGATTATCAGTCGCCGTGGCGTCAGGTCCGGTTTTCGTTGTTTCGTCGGTCATGACGGTCTCCGAATTGCTTTGTCTTTTTGATGTGCCCGATATCGAGGTTTGGCCGGAAAAAATCAAGGCTTTGTCGTGAAGAACAGGCATTTCCCGGCAATCCGGTCATATTTGCCCGGATACCAATCGGGTGAGAGAGCCTCCCCCGTTGGGGCTTCTACTATCGAAGACCCTTTCCCGGTATAGTCTGGGCCGTTTCAACACGACATGAGGTATCGTCCATGTCCAGCAGCAAGTCCCATTCGGGTAAATGTTTCTGCGGCGCAGTGGAAATCACGGTCAGTGGTGAGCCGGCGGCAATGGGTTATTGCCATTGCGACTCCTGCCGGGAGTGGTCGGCGGGGCCGGTCAACGCCTTTTCGCTCTGGCCGCCGGAAGCCGTGCATGTCACCAAGGGCGCCGACCACATCGGCAGCTACCAGCGAAGCGAAAAGAGCGTGCGCAAATGGTGCAAGATTTGTGGCGGGCATCTGTTGACCGAACATCCTTTATGGGGCGTGACCGATGTCTACGCCGCCATCATTCCAACCCTCGATTTTCAGCCGATGCTTCATGTCAACTATGAAAACACCGTGCTGCACCTAAGGGACGGCCTGCCGAAGCAGAAGGACATGCCGGCGGAGATGGGCGGATCAGGAACCCTGCTACCGGATTAAACGCTCTTTGCGCGTTCGAATGGGCGCCCGCTCTCCAGAGGCTTTCGTCAGATTCCTGGCCGCGACAGCCTGGAAATCAATTGGGCGGTATAGTCCACCATCGGCACGATGCGGGCATAGTTCAGCCGTGTCGGGCCGATGACGCCGACGGCGCCGACGATGCGGTCGTCGTCATCGCGATAGGGCGCGACGATCAGCGAGGAGCCGGAGAGCGAGAAGAGCTTGTTTTCCGAGCCGATGAAGATGCGTACGCCCGGCCCGCTTTCGGCGAGATTCAGAATCTCGATCAGGCTGTCCTTCTTTTCGAGATCGTCGAACAGCAGGCGTAGCCGGTCCAGATCTTCAGCCCCGCCCACTTCGGCCAGCAGATTGGCGCGGCCGCGCACGATGAGCTGCGTCGGCTTGCCGTCATCCCCGTCGCCGGACCAGACGGCGATCCCGCGTTCGACGAGCTCGTGCGACAGAATATCGAGCTCCTGGCGCACACTCTCCTTCAACGTCTGCAATTGACGGCGCAGCTCCGGCAAAGTCTGGCCGGTCATGTGAGCGTTGAGGAAATTCGCCGCTTCCGTGAGCTGCGAGGACGTAACGCCGGCCGGCAATTCGATGATGCGGTTCTCCACCTGATCGTGGTCGCCGACGAGCACGGCGAGCGCCTTGGTCGGCTCCAGGCGGATGAATTCGACATGCTTCAGCACCGGATCGCTCTTCGAGGTGATCACCAAGCCGGCGCCGCGCGAAATACCAGAAAGCATGCGGCTCGCCTCGGTCATGACCGATTCCATCGGCTGATCGCGATTGCTGCCGCGCACTTGGCGTTCGATGGTAGCGCGGTCTTCCGCGGAGAGATCGCCGACCTGCATGAAGGCATCGACGAAGAAGCGCAGGCCGAGCTGCGTCGGCAGGCGACCGGCGCTGATATGCGGCGAATAGATCAGCCCCAGCTCTTCCAGATCGCTCATGACATTGCGCACGGAGGCCGGCGACAGGGACATGGGCAGCAAGCGCGAAAGATTGCGCGAGCCGAGCGGTTCGCCATTCTCAAGATAACCTTCGACGATACGGCGGAAGATTTCCTTCGAGCGTTCGTCCAGCGCTGCAATGGCATCCGAAACCGACGATGTCGTGAACCCCATTTCGCTGTCAAACCCGTTCTGTTGAGCCTTAGTCAAAATATAATCATTCAGTTAGCAATGGCAAAAGGGAAAAATGTCAAGGCCATCACAACAAGGCCCTTGCGCCTGCTTTTCCTTTGCAAAAGCCGCCTGTGGATCGTAGAAGCGGTCAATAACGTTCAGGAGAGTAGAATGCGGCCTTCAGGCAGAAAAACCGACCAGATGCGCAAGGTGTCGTTCGAGCGCAATTTTTCCAAGCATGCGGAAGGCTCGTGCCTGGTCAAATTCGGCGACACGCATGTGCTCTGCACGGCGAGCCTGGAAGAAAAGACGCCGCCATGGCTGCGCAACAGCGGCAAGGGCTGGATCACGGCCGAATACGGCATGCTGCCGCGCGCCACGGGCGAACGCATGAAGCGCGAAGCCGCTGCCGGCAAGCAGGGCGGCCGCACGCAGGAGATCCAGCGTCTGATCGGCCGGTCGCTGCGCGCCATCGTCGACCTGCAGGCGCTTGGCGAGCGCCAGATCACGATCGACTGCGACGTCATCCAGGCCGATGGCGGCACCCGCACGGCCTCGATCACCGGTGCCTGGATCGCGCTCTACGATTGCCTGAAGTGGATGGAAAGCCGCAATATGATCAAGACCGACCGTGTCCTGAAGGATCATATCGCTGCGGTTTCCTGCGGCATCTTTGCCGGCCAGCCGGTGATCGACCTCGACTACCTCGAGGATTCATCCGCCGAGACCGATGCCAATTTCGTCATGACTGGCGCCGGCGGCATCGTCGAGATCCAGGGTACGGCCGAAGGCACGCCCTTCAGCGAAGAAGAATTCACATCCCTGATGCATCTCGCCAAGAACGGCATCGCCGAACTGGTGGAGCTGCAGAAGCAGGCGATAGCCTGACCGAAGAGGCGGTCAACCGATGAACCCGTTGATGGAAGGCGTTCTGGAAACCGCTCTTTATGCGGACGATCTCGATGCAGCCGAGGCCTTCTATGGCGGCGTTCTCGGACTGCAGAAGATTTCGCGCGGCGGCAACCGTCATGTCTTTTATCGCTGCGGGCCGGGCGTGCTGCTCATCTTCAACAGTCATGAGACAGTGAAGCCGCCGGAATCGAGTTCCTTGCCGGTGCCGCCGCACGGCACGAAGGGCCACGGCCACGCCTGCTTCCGGGTCGGCGGCAACGATATCGAAGCGATGGCGCAGAAACTGAAGGCTGCCGGCGTCGCCATCGAAGCCGATTTTAACTGGCCGAATGGCGGCCGCTCGATCTATTTCCGCGATCCGGCCGGCAACAGCCTGGAATGCGCCGAACCCCGCATCTGGGGGCTATGACAGGACAGGATATGCGCAAGCTCGATACCAAGACTATCGTCGTCGCCAGCCACAATGCCGGCAAGATCCGTGAAATCCAGGATTTGATCGGCCCGTTCGGCTTTACAGCCAAGTCGGCCGCCGATCTCAATTTCATCGAGCCGGACGAGACGGGCACGACCTTCGAGGAAAACGCGACGATCAAGGCGCTGGCCTCGGCGCAAGCTTCCGGTCTGCCGGCGCTATCGGACGATTCCGGCCTGGTCATCGATGCGCTTGACGGCAATCCCGGCGTCTATACCGCCAACTGGGCGGAAACACCGGATGGTACTCGCGATTTCGCCATGGCGATGCGGAAGGTCGAGAGCGCGCTCGAAGAGGCCGGTGCCGCTTCGCCGGAGAGCCGTACGGCGCGCTTCGTAAGCGTGCTTTGCCTCGCCTGGCCGGACGGGCACACCGAGCTCTTTCGCGGCGAAGTCGAAGGCCGCGTCGTCTGGCCGCCGCGCGGCACGCAGGGCTTCGGCTATGATCCGGTGTTCCAGCCCGAGAATTACGACGCGACCTTCGGCGAGATGAGCGCCGAGCAGAAGCATGGCTGGAAGCCAGGTGAACCCCAAGCCCTTTCGCATCGGGCCCGTGCCTTCAAAATCTTCGTTGAAACCTGCCTGGAGGCATAAGCTCAAGCCCGTGGACACTCTGGAATCGCAAAATATGACGCGTGAGGCGCCGTTGCTGCCCGATACCGGTGAACCCGGTTTCGGCGTTTATGTGCATTGGCCCTTCTGCGCCGCCAAATGCCCCTATTGCGATTTCAACAGCCATGTCCGCCACCAGCCGGTCGACCAGGAGCGTTTCGCCGCCGCCTTCTTGAAGGAGATGGCGTCGATGCGGGCGATCAGTGGCCCGAAGACGGTGACCAGTGTCTTCCTTGGCGGCGGCACGCCTTCGCTGATGAAGCCGGAGACGGTTGCCACGATTCTCGATGGCATTTCCAGATATTGGCACATGCCTGCCGGGATCGAGATCACCATGGAGGCCAATCCGTCCAGTGTCGAAGCCGAGCGTTTCCGCGGCTATCGCGCCGCCGGCGTCAACCGCGTGTCGATGGGCGTGCAGGCGCTGAACGATCGCGATCTGAAATTCTTAGGGCGACTGCATGACGTCGCCGATGCGTTGAAGGCGATCAAGCTGGCACGTGAGATCTTCCCGCGCATGTCCTTCGATCTCATTTATGCCCGCCCGAACCAGACCGTCGAGGAATGGGAGCGCGAGCTGAAGGAGGCGATCTCCTATGCCGTCGATCACCTCTCGCTCTATCAATTGACCATCGAGGAAGGCACGCCCTTTTTTGGGCTGCACAAGGCGGGCAAATTGATCGTGCCGGATGGCGACCAATCGGCGATGCTCTACGAGGCGACGCAGGAGATCACCGAGCGCGAGGGCATGCCGGCCTATGAGGTCTCCAACCACGCCCGCCCCGGCGCGGAGAGCCGCCACAACCTCACCTACTGGCGTTATGGCGACTATGCTGGCATCGGCCCCGGCGCCCACGGCCGGCTGTCCCACGGCCCCAAGAAATTGGCAACGTCCACCGAGCGGAAGCCGGAAAGCTGGCTGGAGCTGGTCGAGCGCGACGGCCACGGCATGGTCGAACAGGAAATGCTCGGCTTCGACGAACAGGCCGACGAGTTGCTGCTGATGGGCCTGCGCCTGAAAGAAGGTATCGACCTCGTGCGCTGGCAACAGCTCTCCGGCAGGGAGCCCGACGCGAAACGCGAGCAGCTCTTGCTGGAGCACGGCTTCATCGAACGCCTCGGCAATTCCCGCCTGCGCTGCACGCCGGCGGGCATGCTGATCCTCGATTCCGTGGTTGCGGATCTGGCGTGCTGAGACGGTAATCGTCTTTCCTACTCCGCCGCCACGTTTTTCCTCGTGAAAGCGAATAACCGTCCATCGATCGCCGCAAGGCCGGCGGCGATCATCGCCATGCCGATAAAGTGCTTCGGCTGCAATTGCTCGCCGAGGATCAGCGCACCGAGCAGGATGGCGCTGACGGGAATGAGGAAGGTGACCAGCATCAGGTTGGTGGCGCCTGCCGTCGCCAGGATGCGGAAGAACAAGACATAGGCGATCGCGGTCGAGAGGATCGCGAGGCCGGCCAGCGCCATCCAGGTTTCCGCCGAAGGCATGCCGAGCGCCCACGGGTGATCGACGAAAAGGGCAAACGGCAGCAGCAGGATCGTGGAGGCCGTCACCTGTCCGGCCGCGGGGATGATAGGAGCAAGCCCCATGCGGCGGAAGCGGCGGCCGTAAATGCCGGCGAGAGAATAGGAGAAGGCGGCGCCCAGCACGGAGAGCTGCGCCAGCACGTTCGAACCGAGGCTGCTCAGCACCGACGGGCCGACCATCAGCGCCACGCCGGCAAAACCGACGACAACGCCGATCAGGCGATTGCCGGTCATCTTCTCATCCGTCGTCAGAAAATGCGCCACGATGACGGCGAAAAGCGGGGTCGTCGCATTGAGGATGGAGGCCAGACCGCTGGCAATATGCGTCTGGCCCCAGACGATCAGCAGGAAAGGAATGGCATTGTTGAGGACACCCATGCCGAAGAAGGCGGCCCAGGCCTGCCGGTCGCGCGGCATCACCTGCCCGGTCATCCGGACGATGACATGCAAGGCGATCGCCGCCAGGGCGACGCGCGCTGCGACGATGGTAAAGAGCGGCAGTTCGTGTACCAGGATGCCGTTGAACAGAAACGAGCCGCCCCAGAGGATCGACAATCCGAACAGCATGGCCCATTCCGCCGCGCCCATTGATTTCTGCGCCATGGCGATATCTCCTGTTTTCCAGTCTATTAGTTTGGCTCGATGGCGGCGGGGATGCACTTTCTTGTCAACCATCGATATTGATGGAATAATCTCGCGATTATAGGGCTCTTGCAAACGAGTCTTTTTCGCAAAATTGTTTAGCTGAACTCAATCGTCATGGATCAATTGCCTTCCCTTTCGGCGCTGCGCGCCTTCGAAGCCTCGGCGCGGCATCTGAGCATGACGATTGCAGCCAGGGAGCTGCATGTGACCCCCGGTGCGGTCAGCCTGCAGGTACGCGATCTCGAAACCGCGCTCGGTGTGCGGCTTTTCGACCGCCGTGCGCGGGGCCTCACCTTGACGGCTGACGGTGCGGATTATTTCGCGACGCTGCGCACCGCCTTCCGCCTGGTGCGAGAAGCGACGGCGGCGCTGACAATGCGGGCGCGGGACACGGTGCTGACCGTCACCTGCACTGCCGGCTTTGCCACACACTGGCTGGTGCCGCGGCTGATGCGCTTCGAGCAGGCGCATCCCGAGATCGATCTACGGATCAGCGCCTCACATAGGATGATGGATTTCCAGCGCGACGGCATCGACATCGCCATCCGCCATGGGCTCGGCGGCTATGAAGGGCTGGCGAGCGAGCGGCTGCTCGATGACGAATATGTGCCGGTCTGCACGCCCGAGATCGCTGCCTCCCTCGGCCCCTCACCCACGGCCGACGCGCTGGCCGCCCTGACCCTGATCCATGATGTCTATCGGCGCGATTGGCAGCTCTGGCTGCAGGCGGCGGGCGCAACCAAGGTTGACGCTATGCGGGGGCCGATCTTCACCGACGGCACCGGCGCCTACCATGCCATGAAGGCGGGGCTCGGCGTCGCGCTGATGCGGCGCTCTTTCATCGAAAGGGAATTGGCTGAGGGCTCTGTTGTCGCGCCCTTCCCGATGGGGCTTGCCAGCACGCTAGCCTACCATCTGGTCTATCCGCCAACCGCGCTGGAGCGGCCGGCCGTCGCCGCCTTTCGTGCTTGGCTGCTTACCGAGGTCCCGCACACGACGGCGCCGGCATAGGCGCGCGCATCATCCGTGATGGGTGATGCCACCCTTGAACAGGCGGCCGGTCCTCGTTTCCAGGAAAGTGTCGAGCGGAATATGCTCCTGATGCAGGAAGCCTGTCGAAGGCAGGCGGCCGGCGCGCACCAGCTCGATAACGGCGACGACGGAGGCCGACGTGGTCCAGGAAATGGCGGTGCGGCTCTCCCCGGCGACTTCGATCGGATAATAGGCGCGCACGAATTCCCGCCGGCGCAGATTGCCGTTGATCGTTCCTTCGGCCGAGACATGGACATAGACGACGTCGTCATCGACCGGCGGCTTGGCCTCGGTCAGGATCTCGCCGGCAAGCTGGCGGCGGTCGCGCATCAGAAGCTCGTGGAAGAAGAAATTCATCAGCTCCATATGGCCGGGATATCGCATGGTTTTATAATCGAGATTTTCCACCCGACCGAGCATGGTGCTGCACATGGTCCCGAGGCCACCCGAGGTGGTGAAGGCCTCGAGCTTGACGCCGTTGACATAGAGCGTCTCGTGCCATTCCATCGGCGAGACCAGCTTGCGCACCCCGCCCTCGATGACTTCGCAATCATTCAGATATTCGTTGACCACACCTTCCGGCGACCAGTTGAAGGCATAACCCAACAGTCCGGTCGGATTCTGCGGCAAGGCACCGACACGCATGCGGATCGAGCGGCAGCGATCGAAGACGTCGGCAAGGCTTGCACCGACGATGCCGACGAAACCGGGCGCCAGGCCGCATTGCGGCGCCATCAGGCCACGCGCGCTCTCCGCAAGCGCAATGATGCCGTTCGTGGTCGGCACATCCTCGGTCAGGTCAAAGTAATGAATGCCGGCGCCATGGGCGAGGCGCGCCAGTTCGGCGTTCAGGTGAAACGGCAGGCAGGAAAGCACGGCATCGACGCGGGAAAAGAGATTGCCGATCAAGGCCGGATCGGAGACATTGGCCGCCTCGCAGGCGAAAGGCAGTGCCTCGGCGGGCAAACGCGCGTCGATACCGGTGACTGCAAAACCGCTTTCATGCAGCAATGTGGCGGCGAGCCGCCCGACCTTTCCGAGGCCGAGAACGGCAATCCTGTCAAAACTCATAGGCATCCTCCCAGTCGGCCCCGGCCTCCTCCGGCCGGGTATCCGATTCCGTATTTCAGACATCTATAGAATAAAAGCCGCATAAATGAAAACGGCCGGCAATGAAGCCGGCCGTGGATAAATGCGAATAATATCGCCGATTATTCGTTGATCAGACGCTTCAACAGCTCGATTTCATGCGACAGCTTGCTGTCACCGGAAATCAGCTCCTCGATCTTGCGCACCGCATGCAGCACGGTCGTATGGTCACGACCACCAAAGCGGCGGCCGATTTCCGGGAAGGAGCGCGGCGTCAGCGTCTTCGACAGATACATGGCAATCTGGCGCGGTTTGACGATGACGCGGGTGCGGCGATTGGACACCAGCTCCTGGCGAGAGACATTGTAGTGACGCGCCACGATACGCTGGATGTCCTCGATGCGCACCCGGCGCGGCTCGCCGGAGCCGACCAGATGGGCCAACAGCTCGTCGACGCGCTCGACCGTCAAATTCGGCTCGAAAGAACGGCGGAAGATCAGTTGGTTGAATGCACCTTCCAGCTCACGGCCGCTTGCCGTCACATTGCGGGCGACATGCGAGAGAAGTTCGGCCGGAATTTCCAGCGACGGATCGTCCTGACGGGCGGCATCCAGACGGCGCTTGAGGATTTCGAGACGCATCTCGTAATCCGGCGCCTCGACCTCGATGGCGACACCGCCCTGCAGACGCGAACGCACGCGCGGATCGAGCGATTCCAGCTCCCAAGGCGCGCGGTCGGCGGCAACGACGACCTGCTTGGCGCTGTCGAGCAGCATATTGAGCAGATGGCAGAACTCGTGCTGGATCATCTTGCCCTGCAGGAACTGCATGTCGTCGATGATCAGGAGATCGATGTTGCGCAGCGAGTCCTTCAAGGTCAGCGCATCATTATCGCGGATGGCGGTGGCGAAGCGCCACATGAAATATTCCGCCGTCAAATAGACGACACGCAGCCCGCGCGGGTTCTGCACGGCGGCATTGGCGATCGCCTGCAAAAGGTGGGTCTTGCCGAGGCCGACCGTCGCGTGGACGAAGAGCGGATTGAACCGCACGGCGCCGGAGCCGGCTTCGGCAATCGTCTTGGCGGCGGCAAGGCCGACGCGGTTCGAGCTGCCCTCGACAAAGGTATCGAAGGTAAAGCGGGAATCGAGCGGCGAGCCGAACAGCGGCGCGCCCACGGTCGCCGGGCGGGCTGCGGCTGCCGCACTAACCGTCTGGGCAACGACCTGGCCGGCAGGCTGGGCAACCGGGCGGCGGATCGGCGCCACCGAAGCCGCCTCTGGAGCCGCGACATGTTCGTCCGCACAGGGCTTCGCACCATGACGGGTCGCCGTGCGCACAAGAATCTCAACCTTCAGGATTTCAGCATCTTCTGCCTGGAACAGGTTGGTGATCAGATCGAGATAACGATTGTTGATCCAGGACTTCAGAAACGTCGTCGGAACAGTCAGCCGTACGACGCTCTTCGATACCGAGTGCAGCTTCAGCCGTGCAAACCAGCTAGCATAAACATCCGGACCGACCTGAGCCTTCAAGCGTGCACTGACACGCTCGAACAATACGTTATGCTTCATGTCTCCTTTTTCCCCCGCCGCTTCAAGGCAAACCGCACTGAACGCCTGCTGTGCATTGTCCCCATTCTCCAACGCACCCGTCGTTCTCGTAATCATTTGCATAATGCCGCCTTCCACAGTCTCTTTTTATAGGGCGGAAATTGGATGATACCGCCGCCCTTAGGTCTACGCCATGGCATAGCGGTCGCGCTCGTTGTCGGAGCTTCGCCGCATACCGGTTCATCAGCCGGGTCCAGCCAAACGGACCTTACGCAAAACACCCTGGCGAAAACTGCTCCCCGAGCGGCCTTCGTCTTGGTATCTGCATCTGGAGCAGTCGCTCGGTCCTCGTACTCCGACCGACTGCGCCAAACGGCTGTCAATTTTTCTCCCCTCCCCACAGCCACGCTTGGGACTTAGGCTGCAAAGAGCAGACAAGTGTCCTCGTTCCGCAGGCGTTACCGCTTACGGCCTTAACTCGTCAACTGTTTGAAAAAACGGAACTGAACCGCTCCGTCACAAGGAACAAAAACCACCCCCGCTGCCATGACTGGCAGTGTTCGCCGAAGCCGTTTCAGATGATGTTCCGCGCCCCTTGTTGAAAGCCATTTAGGCAGGATCGTAGACGGAGATCAACGATGAATTTTACACAAAATTAAGAGGCGGTCCTTGACTCTGGAGGCCGTTTTTGAGTGTCACAACCCCGTCAAAAAAGAATCGCTTTTGAATCAAGGAGATTCGCGTTCAGCGCGATTCCCACAGCTTTCAAAACAAAAAAAATAAAAAAATCCTTGACTCACTCGGGAGCCCGCAGGCCGTCATGCAGATCACCCAACGTCAAGACATCCTGCTATAACCGCTTGTTTTTAAACGGTTTTTTCTGTCACCTCAGTGACATGGTCAGCCGGCTACATTTTAACGATACGAGCCAATTTTGGCTGAATCCAAAAAGCCCGGCACAAGGGCCGGGCTCAAGTCTAACGATTAAATCGTTAAGGAAAAATTACGCGGTCGGAGCCGAAAGTGCCTTCACGCGCTTGGCAAGACGCGAGACCTTGCGGGAAGCGGTGTTGGCATGCAGGACGCCCTTGGTGGCAGCGCGAGCCAGTTCCGGCTGCGCTACGAGGAAGGCTTCCTTCGCACGATCCGCATCACCAGATGCGATGGCTTCTTCGACCTGGCGGACGAAAGTGCGAACGCGCGAGCGACGAGCCTTGTTGACTTCGGTGCGGCGGGCGATCTTGCGGGTCGCTTTTTTCGCCGAGCTGGTATTGGCCATGTATGCCTCTCTTAGAATTCGAACATAACTCCGTCAGTGCAGCGCGGGCCCTGCGGCCACTTCATCCAGCAATGCGGGAGCAATTGCGGAAAACCAGATCGGCTTTCCAAACTGTGGCGGGCATATAACCGGAATGAGCGGCGGCGTCAACGCGGATTCTCACGGAACCCGCGCAATTCCGGAATCTCGTTCTCACCTGTTCTTGAAGACAGGTTTGCGCTTCTCGATGAAGGCCGCCATGCCTTCCTTCTGATCCTCCGTGGCAAACAGGCTATGGAAAAGCCGGCGCTCGAAGCGCAGGCCCTCTTCCAGCGTCGTCTCCAGCGCCCGGTTGACCGCCTCCTTGGCCATCAGCTCCGAGGGGCGCGACAGCGAGGCGATCTTGGCGGCGGCGGCAAGCGCCTCATCGAGGAGCTTGTCGGCCGGCACGACGCGGGACACCAGACCCGAACGCTCCGCTTCGGCCGCATCCATCATCCGGCCGGTCAGGATCATATCCATCGCCTTCGCCTTGCCGACGGCGCGCGTCAGGCGCTGCGAGCCGCCCATGCCGGGGATGATGCCGAGCGTGATCTCCGGCTGGCCGAACTTTGCCGTATCGGCGGCAATGATGAAGTCGCACATCATGGCGAGCTCGCAGCCGCCGCCGAGCGCAAAGCCGCCGACGGCAGCGATGACGGGCTTGCGCGCCTTGGCGATCTCGTCCCAACCGCTGATGAAATCGCCCTTATAGACATCGGCGAATTCGAGCGGCTGCATTTCCTTGATATCGGCGCCGGCGGCAAAAGCCTTTTCCGAGCCCGTCAGCACGATTGCGCCGATCGTCTCATCGGCGTGAAAAGCGCCGTAGGCCTGCTTCAGTTCGGCGAGCACCGTCGAATTCAGCGCATTCAGCGCCTGCGGCCGATTGAGCCTGATGAGACCGACAGGCCCGTGCGTTTCGATGATCAAGGTTTCATAGGCCATGTGTCTCTCCTTCACATTAGCTCTGGCAGGAGGCGCAATAGAAAGAAGAGCGCCCCGCCTGGACGATGCGGGCGACCGTACCGCCGCAACCGGGCGTGCTGCAAGGCTCAGCCTCGCGGTCGTAGACGGAAAAAGAATGCTGGAAATAACCGAGCGAACCATCCGTCTGGATATGATCACGCAATGACGAGCCGCCGGCGGCTATGGCATCGGCGATGACCTCGCGGATCGCGACGACCAGCCGAAGCAATTCCTCTTTCGGCATGCCGGCTTCGCTCACCAATGTCCCAGCGGCCCGCAGCGGCGACAGATGCGAACGCCACAATGCCTCGCACACATATATATTGCCGAGTCCGGCGATATTCTTCTGGTCGAGCAGCGCGCTCTTCAGCGGCTGCGCCTTGCCCGAGAAGCGTTCGGCCAGATAATCGGCGCTCAATTCATTGCCGGTCGGCTCCGGGCCAAGATCGCGGAAGGAGGGATGGCTGGCGAGATCTGCACGCCGGACGATGTCCATGAAGCCGAAGCGGCGGGGATCATTGTAGATGACGCGCGCGCTGCCGTTGGCGCCCTTCAGATGGAAGACGACGTGATCATGCTTCTCGTCCTTGGAGCGCGGATGGTGAAATGTGCCGGGCGCCTCGGCGGCGGCATCGCTTTCGACCCGAAAGGAACCGGACATGCCGAGATGCGATACGATCGTCATGCCGTCGTCGAGATCAATCAGCAGATATTTCGCGCGCCGCGACAGCGACGTGATGCCGCGGCCGGAGGCAAGGCGTGAAAACTCGGCCGGAAAGGGAAAGCGCAGATCGTTGCGGCGCAACTCCAGTTCAGCGAGCAGCGCGCCTTCCATGGAGGGAGCAAGCCCGCGCCTGACGGTTTCGACCTCTGGTAATTCCGGCATCGCTATCCATCTTTATGTTTCAACCGCTTATGATCTGAGCTATAGCCCAAGGCATTGCGGCTGGTGGCCTGGTTGATGAGATAGCGTGGCAAACGCGATTTCGCTATGGTCCGTCGCTGATTACTGCATAATTCCTTAGGTCGGAATCGATTTAAGGATAAAATTATGCAGCAGATTTAAAGTGCTACAGCGACCCTTGCGCGTCACATGCGACGCGCGGTGCTGTAGTGTAACGGAGTTGAGCTGATGGCAGAAAGCCGCACCTCCGCCGATGGCGGCATGGAAACATCCTATGGCTTCCGCGAAGTGGCCGATGGCGAGAAGCAGGGCCTCGTCAACGAGGTGTTCCACAAGGTCGCCAAGCGCTACGACATCATGAACGACGTCATGTCCATGGGCCTGCACCGGGCCTGGAAGGATGCGATGATCGCCGCGCTCAATCCGCGCAAGGACGCTGGCTATAAGGTCCTCGACGTCGCCGGCGGTACGGGCGACATCGCCTTCCGCATCGTCGAGGCCTCGAACCGGCTGGCGCACGCGACCGTGCTCGACATCAACGGCTCGATGCTGGGTGTCGGCGCGGAACGCGCTGCGAAGAAGAAGCTCACCGATAATCTCACCTTTGTCGAGGCCAATGCCGAGGAACTGCCATTCGAGGCCAATTCCTTCGACGCCTATACGATCGCCTTCGGCATCCGCAACGTGCCGCGTATCGATGTGGCGCTGAAGGAAGCCTATCGCGTGCTGAAGCGGGGCGGCCGGCTGCTGGTGCTGGAATTTTCCGAAGTCGACCTGCCGCTGCTCGACCGTGTCTACGATGCTTGGTCCTTCAACGCCATTCCGCAGTTCGGCAAGGCGATCACCGGCGATGCCGAACCCTATCAGTATCTGGTGGAATCGATCCGCAAATTTCCGAACCAGCAGGATTTCGCGACGATGATCCGCGAGGCCGGCTTTTCGCGCGTGAGCTTTACCAATTATACCGGCGGCATCGCCGCCCTGCACTCCGGCTGGAAGCTCTGACGCATGGTTCCGAAAAATGTGACGCGGGTTTCGGCCGGCATCAAGCGAGACCTTGAGACCCGATGAGTGCTTTCAACGCATATTTCGGCCTTATCAGGGTCGGCTGGGTGATGGTGCGTGAAGGCGTGGTCATCGCGCTTCCGTCCGAGGGATTGCCGCCCTCCGTCAGCCTCGCGAAATCCTTCGTCAGCATTTTTGCCCGCAAACGCGCCAAGACCCAGGCGCGCAGCGACCGCCTCGCCAAGGCCGTCGAGCGTCTCGGACCTTCCTATGTAAAGATCGGCCAGTTCCTGGCGACGCGCCCCGATGTCGTCGGCGTCGACATGGCCAACGACCTGTCGCAGTTGCAGGACCGCATGGCCTTCTTCCCGAATGCGGCGGCAAGGGCCGCGATCGAGGGTTCACTCGGCCGTCCGATCGATGATCTCTATGTAAGGTTTGACGAACCGATTGCCGCCGCGTCGATTGCCCAGGTGCATCCAGCGGAAGTGCAGACGGCGGAAGGCCGCAAGCGCGTTGCCGTCAAGGTGGTCCGGCCCGGCGTACGCCAGCGTTTCGTCAATGATATCAAGGCGATGTATCTTGTCGCCGGTCTGCAAGAACGCTTTATGCCGTCGAGTCGCCGCTTGAGGCCCGTCGAAGTGACGCGAACGCTGGAGCAGACAACCAAGGTCGAGATGGATCTGCGGCTCGAGGCGGCAGCACTTTCCGAGATCGCCGAAAACACCGAGAAGGATCCAGGCTTCCGCGTCCCCAAGGTCGATTGGGAACGCACCGGCCGCGACGTCATCACCATGGAGTGGATCGACGGCGTCAAGATGTCCGATGTCGAGGGGCTGAAGGCCGCCGGCCACAACCTCAATCTGCTCGCCGACACGCTGATCCAATCCTTCCTGCGGCATACGCTGCGCGACGGCTTCTTCCATGCCGACATGCATCCCGGCAATCTCTTCGTCGACGCCCAGGGGCAGATCGTTGCCGTCGACATGGGCATCGTCGGACGGCTCGGCAAAAAGGAACGCCGTTTCCTTGCCGAAATCCTCTATGGCTTCATCACGCGCGATTATATCCGCGTCGCCGAGGTGCATTTCGAGGCCGGTTACGTGCCGGGGCATCACAATACCGAAAGTTTTGCGCAGGCAATCCGCGCCATCGGCGAGCCGATCCACGGCCAGCCGGCCGAAACGATCTCCATGGGCAAACTGCTGACGCTGCTCTTCGAAGTGACTGAACTTTTCGATATGGAGACGCGGCCGGAACTGGTCATGCTGCAGAAGACCATGGTCGTGGTCGAGGGCGTGTCGCGCATGCTCAATCCGCGCTTCAACATGTGGAAGGCTTCGGAACCGGTTGTCGGTGACTGGATTCGTACCAATCTCGGACCCAAGCGTATCGTAACCGACCTGAAGGACGGTTTGAAAGCGGCCGTGAAACTCGCCGAAGCGGCCCCCGAAATCGCCGCCAAGACCGAGAAATTCCACCATGAACTCCTCGCCATGAGCGAAAACGGTCTGCGCTTCGACCCGCAGACGGCGGAGGCGATCGGCAAGGCCGAGGCGAAGCACAGCCGTTACGGGCGCTTGGCGCTCTGGATCATCGCGCTCACGCTGCTTTACATTGCATGGCATTTGAGCTGACCTATTTCTAAGGCCACGCCGTTTCATAGAAATGGATGCCTCCCCCTTTCGGCCGTGATGGGTCATTGAAGGTGCTGCGGCAGGTCTTGCGCGGGCTTTTGTATGCACGGCGCAACAGGTGTTCGCCATTTGGGATATCCCATTATCGATGATGCTCGCATAGCCTTGCAGGAAAGGAGAACAGCAGAGATGGAGCGTCAGAAAGCCAGCATCGAACTCACCGGACAGCCCTTGGGCTTCAGCGATCTGGTGCGGATCGGCGCAGGCGTCGTGATGCCCACGGCATCGGAAAGCGGCCTGGTGCGCGTGCGCGCGGCGCGCGAAGTCCTCGAAAGCACGATCGAGTCCGGCATGCCCGTTTATGGCTCGACCACCGGCGTCGGAGCGATGAAGGATGTGGAGTGGTCTCCGGAAGACCTCGACACCTTCAATCTCGGCCTGGTGCGCGCCCATCATTTCGGCACCGGCGCGCCTTTTTCCATGTCCGTCGTGCGCAATGCCATGGCGATCCGGGTCAATACTGCGCTGACCGGCCGGGTTGGCTGCTCGCCGGAACTGATCGACGCCTATCTCCAGCTTCTGAACGCGGATGTCATTCCCGTCGTGCGGCGCACCGGCTCGATCGGCTGCGCCGATATTGGCCTCATGGGCCAGATTGGCGCGGTGCTGACCGGGGTCGGCGAAGCCGTCTATCACGGCCGGCGCATGCAGGCAGCCGACGCCTTTGCCGCGGCCGGCATCAGGCCGGTGAGAATGCTGCCGCGCGACAGCCTGGCCTCGCTCAGCGTCAACGCCGTCAGTTTCGCGGCGGCGGCCGAGACGACCCGCAATGCCGCCTCCTCGATCCGCGTGCTGCTCGCAACCGGCATGATGGCCGCCGGCGCGCTTGGTGCCTCGCGTGATCCCTGGCATTCGGTGCGCCATGTCGGCACGGCGCGCGAAGCGCTGATCGGCTCCTGGCTCTGCAACGCCTCCGAAGAATGGCCTTGGCCCGTCGCAACGCATGTGCAGGACCCCTTGAGCCTCCGCATGATCGGTCAGGTCTTCGGCGCGGTGATCGAAAACCTCCTGTCCGCCGGTCACAAGATCCTAGCCGCGACCGGCCGCTCTGACGACAATCCCGTCATTGTCGACGGTCGCGTCATGACGTCGGGTGGTTCCTTGCCCCTTGATGTAACGATCCTGCTCGAGGCAGCAGTCATCTGCATGGCGCATGCGGCGCGCAATGCCTTCAACCGCTGCGTCCTGCTCGGCAACGGCCAGCGGCGTGGCCTGCCGGTCAATCTGGTGCCGGAAGGCAAAATCGCTACCGGCTTTGGCCCGATCATCAAGCTTGCCGGCGAGATCTTTTCGCGGGTGCTCTCCATGTCCAATCCGGTATCGGCGCAGTCGCTGGTGGTCGCCGCTGGCATGGAGGATGAAGCCGCTTTCCTGCCGCTGGTCATCGAACGTTTTGAGCGGCAGATGCGGGCGTTGAAGCGCCTTGCAGCACTGGAAGCCCTGCTCTCGGCGCAGGCGATCGACATTCTCGGCGACAAGCCGGAAGGCGTGGCCCGCATGCTTTACGACGTCGTACGCAAACATGCCGACTTCTATGTCGTCGACCGGCCGCTGTCGGCTGAAGTGGAAGCGATCGAAGAGGAATTGGGTTCAGAGGCCTTCGTGTCCGAAATGATCGCCCAGGCGCCGATCCTCGCCTATGATGACTTCTTTGCCCTTGGCTCGCTGGAGCGGGTCGAAGAGAGGCTTTATCGCGACACCGTCGTGATCTGAACAAACCGGTGAACGGGGAGACTGGATATGGCTGACTTCGATCTCGTTCTGCAAGGCACCGTGGTTCTGCCCGAGCGTATCGTGGAAGAGGGTTATGTCGCCGTGCGCGACGGCAAGATCGCTGAGATCGGCATAGGCGTCCCACCCGCGGCGCGTGAAAGGCATCTGCTCGGAAAAGCACTGATCCTGCCCGGCGCGATCGACGCGCAGGTGCATTCGCTCTCCCAGAAGGATCAGGAGGATTTCATCTGGTCGACGCGCTCGGCCGCGGCTGGCGGCGTCACCACCATCGTCGACATGCCCTATGATGAAGGCAATCTGGTCTGTTCGGCGACGGCGGTGAAGAAGAAGATCGACCATGCCTCTCCGCAGGCCCGCGTCGACTTCGCGCTTTACGGCACGGTCGACCCGGAGGAAGGTGCCGCACGCATCCGCGAAATGGTGGAGGCCGGTGTCGCCGCCTTCAAATTCTCGACATTCGGCACGGACCCCAAGCGCTTCCCGCGCATTCCACCCGCCCTGCTCGACGCCTGCTTTGCAGCGATTGCACCGACGGGAGTGACGGCCGGCGTGCATAACGAGGACGATGAAGCGGTTCGGACCTATATGGAGCAGATCAAGGCAAGCGGCATCACCGATTACCGCGCCCACGGCCTGTCACGGCCGCCGATCACCGAATTGCTCGCCATGCATACGATCTTCGAGACAGGCGCCCACACCGGCTGCCCGGCGCATGTGGTGCATTGCTCGCTCGGCCGCGGCTACGATATTGCCCGCGCTTACCGCCGCGACGGCTTCGAGGCGACGGTAGAATGTTGCATCCACTATCTGACGCTGGACGAGGAAAACGACGTGAAGCGCCTTGGCGGCAAGGCGAAGATCAATCCGCCGATCCGCCCACGCGCCGAGGTGGAAACCTTGTGGCGCAAGGTGGCAGAAGGCAATGTCTGGCTCGTCTCGACGGACCATGTGAGCTGGTCGGAGAACCGCAAGACCAATCCGGATATGCTGGCGAATGCGTCAGGCGTTCCAGGCCTTGAAGTCATGGTGCCGCTTTTCGTCAAGGGCGCGTTGGAGCGTGGCGTGCCACTCACTTGGGCGGCGAAGCTGATGGCGGAGAATCCCGCCAGGCATTTTCGTCTCGATCATATCAAGGGCGCGCTGACGCCTGGCAAGGATGCCGACATCGTCGTGCTGGAACCGCGCGAAACCGTCTACGACGCCGCTTCGAGCGGCAACAATGTCGTCGACTGGAGCCCCTATAACGGCATCCGTCTGCCTTGGACGGTATCCGCCACCTATCTCAGAGGCAAGCAAATTGCCGATGGAAACAAAGTGCTGGCTGAGCCCGGCAGCGGCAGATTTGTCCGCCCGCTTCCTCGCCAGATTATCGCCGGAGAGACTGCCTGATGAACCAACCGAAACGCCACAATCTGCCCGTCAACGCCGACCGCATCGCCGAAGATATCGATGCGCTGGCAGGGATCACCGAACCCGATCACCCTTGGACGCGCCGCGCCTTCTCGCCGCTGTTTCTGGAAGGTCGTGCTTACATTGAGGCGCGGATGAAGGCGGCGGGACTCACGACGCGTATCGATGCCGCCGGCAATCTGATCGGCCGGCGCGCCGGCGCAAAACCCGGCCTCGGCACGATCCTTGTCGGCTCGCATTCCGATACCGTTCCCGATGGTGGCCGTTTCGACGGCATCGCGGGTACGATTGCCGCGCTCGAGGTCGCGCGCTCCTTGAGAGATCGCGATATCGAGCTCGATCATGATCTGGAGATTGTCGATTTTCTGGCTGAGGAAGTCAGCATCTTCGGCGTATCCTGCATCGGCAGCCGCGGCATGACCGGGCAGATCCCCGAGGCGTGGCTCACACGCACCAGCGGTAACCGCACGCTTTCCCAGGGGATTGCTGAAGTCGGTGGCGACCCCTCCGTGCTGCTCGCACAGAAGCGCCCGGATCTCGCCGGTTTCCTGGAGCTGCATATCGAGCAGGGTCCCGTGCTGGAGGCCGAGAACAAGGATATCGGCATCGTCACCGCGATCGCCGGAATCACCCGCATCGAGATCACTGTCGAAGGCCGCGCCGACCATGCCGGCACGACGCCGATGGACCGCCGCGCGGATGCGCTGGTGGCCGCCTCGCAGCTCGTGCTCGACATCCGCCAGCGCGCTGCTGAACAGGCGAAGACGCCGGGTCATTTCGCCGCGACCGTGGGCGAATTCCGGATCGAGCCGAATGCCGCCAATGTGGTGCCTTCGAAGGTGGTGCTGCTGATCGACGGCCGCGCCGAAATTCGCAGCGACATGGAAGAGTTCCTCGCCTGGATCGACGGTGCCGTTCAAGAGATAGCTACGGCTTACGGAGTGACGATCAAGCAACCCGTCCGCGTCTCCGACAATTTTCCAACGCCGGGCGCTCCCGCTCTGCTTGAAACGCTCGAGCGCGCCTGCGACACAGTCGGCGCAAAGCATCGCCGCATGGCGTCTGGCGCCGGCCACGACACGGCCTGGATCGCCAAGGTCGCCCCAGCCGCCATGATCTTCGTGCCCTGCAAGGAAGGCCGCAGCCATTGCGCCGAGGAATGGGCCGAGAATGACGATATCGCCATGGGCGCCGCCGTTCTTTTCGAAGCGGTGCGCGACATGGACAAGAACCTCAAACAGAACCGGGAGTAGCCGATGGGACGCGTACTCGTTGCCAAGGATGTGGAAGCGGCCGTCAAGGGCGGTTCGGTTTATGCAGCCGGCGGCGGCGGCTGGGCCGATCACGGTCGCATGCTCGGCTATGCGGCCGTCAATGTCGGCAAGCCCGAGCTGGTCTCGATCGACGAACTTGATGACGACGACTGGATCGCCACAGCCGCCGCCATCGGCGCGCCGGCCTCCACGACCCCCTGGGAAATGCAGGGTATCGATTACGTCAAGGCCGTGCAGCTCCTGCAGGACGAGCTTGGCGAGAAGCTTTCCGGCCTGATCATCGGCCAAAACGGCAAATCCTCGACGCTGAACGGCTGGCTGCCCTCGGCCATTCTCGGAACGAAGGTCGTGGACGCGGTCGGCGACATCCGCGCCCATCCGACCGGCGACATGGGCTCGATCGGCATGGCGGGTTCGCCCGAGCAGATGATCCAGACAGCCGTCGGCGGCAATCGCGCCGAGAACCGCTATATCGAGCTGGTGGTGAAGGGCGCGACGGCGAAGATCTCGCCGATCCTGCGCGCGGCGTCCGACCAGTCCGGCGGCTTCATCGCCTCCTGCCGCAATCCGCTGCGGGCCTCCTATGTCCGCACGCATGCGGCCCTTGGCGGCATCTCCATGGCGCTCTCGCTCGGCGAGGCGATCATCGAGGCAGAAAAGAAGGGCGGCAGCGCCGTCATCGATGCCATTTGCAAGACCACCGGCGGACATATCCTGGCCGAAGGCACGATCACCAAGAAGGATGTCGTCTATACGAAGGAAGCCTTCGACATCGGCACGGTCACGGTCGGTAGCGGCGACAAGGCCGTCATCATGCATGTGATGAACGAATACATGGCCGTCGAGGATGCCAATGGTAAGCGCCTAGCGACCTTCCCCTCCGTCATCACGACGCTATCGCCGGAAGGCGAACCCTTGAGCGTCGGCCAGTTACACGAGGGCATGAAGGTTTTTATCCTGCATGTGCCAATGGATATCATTCCGCTGTCTGCCAGCGTGCTCGATCCGACCGTCTATCCCCCTGTCGAAAAGGCCATGGGGATCGAGATCGCGAAATACGCTCTGGCTGGCAAGAAGGATTGAAAGGCGCAGGAGGCGCAGATGGCGCGTGACGCCGGTCTTGAAGAATTGCTGAGAGAAGAGCTCGGGCAAAGGTCCGGGCTCAGCGAAAAAGGGATGTTCGGCGGCTGGGCCTTCCTGCTCAACGGTCACCTGCTTTGCGGCGCCCGTGAAGACGGGATGCTGATCCGCCTCGGCAAGGGCAACGATGCCTGGGCGCTGGAGCAGCCTGATATCAAACCCATGCTGTCAGGCAGCCGCGAAATGCAGGGATGGGTGCGCGCCGGGCCGGAGGCCTATGGCAACGACATGCTGCGCAAGCGGCTGCTTCTAGCCGCGCTGAATTTCGTCGAAGGCCTGCCGCCGAAATAGCCGGGCCGCCGAAACAACAACGAAAATAGGGAAGGGAAATCCATGCCAAAAGCCAATCCACGTCACCCGAAATTCCCTATACCGGGCGGCCCGGAGCTGCGTGCCAAAGGCTGGCGGCAGGAGGCCCTGCTGCGTTTGCTGGAAAACGTGCTCTCGGTCGGCGAAGATCCGGATAATCTCGTCGTCTACGCCGCACTCGGCAAGGCAGCCCGCAATTGGGCGGCGCACAAGGGCATCGTGAAGGCGCTGACCGAAATGGATGAGAACCAGACCCTGCTCATTCAGTCCGGCAAGCCGATCGGCCTCATCCGCACGCATGACAAGGCGCCGCTCGTCATCATGGCGAACTGCAATATCGTCGGGCAATGGGCGAAGGCCGAGGTGTTCTATGAGCTGCAGCGCAAGGGCTTGATCTGCTGGGGAGGTCTGACAGCCGGCGCCTGGCAATATATCGGCAGCCAGGGCGTCATCCAGGGCACCTATGAAATCTTCATGCGCATCGCCGAGCGCCGGTTCGGCGGCGACCTCTTCGGCCGCTTCGTCTTGACCGCCGGCCTCGGCGGCATGGGCGGCGCGCAGCCGCTCGCCGGCCGCATGGCGGGTGCCGCGATCCTCTGCGTCGATATCGATGCGGAGCGTGCCAGGAAGCGCCAGGACATCGGTTATCTGCAGGAAATCGCGCCCGATCTCGATTCCGCGCTGGCGATGATCGACGCCGCCGTCAAGGAGAAGCGTGCGCTTTCCGTCGGCCTTGTTGGCAATGCGGCCGAGATTTATCCCGAGATTGCCCGGCGCGGCATCGTGCCCGACATCGTCACCGACCAGACCTCGGCTCACGATCTCGTCTATGGCTATGTGCCGAAGGGCATGACCCTGAGCCAAGTCAAGGACCTGCGCGACGACGGCCAGGGCCAGCTCATGGCAGCGAGCCGCGCTTCGATCGTCGAGCATGTGAAGGCCATGCTGGACTTCCAGAGACAAGGCTCCGAAGTCTTCGACAACGGCAACCTGATCCGGACTCAGGCGAAGGAAGGCGGCGTCGCCAATGCCTTCGATATCCCGATCTTCACCGAAGCCTATCTGCGGCCGCTCTTCTGCCGCGCCATCGGCCCGTTCCGCTGGATGGCGCTTTCCGGCGAGGAAAGCGATATCGCCCGCATCGACGATCTGCTGCTGGAGATGTTCCCGGACAACAAGATCATCACCAACTGGATCCGCCTCGCCCGCCAGCATGTGCCCTTCGAAGGGCTGCCGGCGCGTATCGCATGGCTCGGGCATGGCGAGCGCACAGCGCTTGCCCGCCGCGTCAACGAGCTTGTGGCAAGCGGCGAGCTTAAGGGGCCGATCGCGTTTTCGCGCGACCACCTCGATGCCGGCGCCATGGCGCATCCGAACATCATGACCGAGCGCATGAAGGACGGCTCCGACGCCATTGCCGACTGGCCGCTGATCGACGCCATGATGCTCTGCTCGTCGATGGCTGATCTCGTCGTCGTCCATTCCGGCGGCGGCGGCTATGCCGGTTATATGACGAGCTGCGGCGTCACCGTGGTTGCCGACGGCACGCCTGCCGCCGACGAACGGCTCGACCACGCGCTGACCAACGACACCGCACTTGGCGTCATGCGCTATGCCGATGCCGGCTATGAGGAAGCGCTGGACGAAGTTGCGAAAAAGGATGTGCCCTATATCCGTCTCGGATAAGCACATCTGTTCTTACCAGCTTTGAACGACTATGGTCCCGGGCAATTCGAAACGACCTATTTTACACGCAATTCCGGGCGGAAAGCCGCTACGCATTTTTCCTGGAATTGCTTTGGAGAGTTGCCCGTGATCCCCTGGACCTTGCTCGACACTGCGAAAATCCCCGGTGGCGGCGAGCTGCGCTTGAAGCAGCGCGGCCAGGAATTTTCCATCATGCTCGGCACCAACGAGCTGATGAACAGCCGCTTGAGCGGCTCGGAGCGTGCGCTCGCCACGCTTTCCTGCGAGAAGATCAAGGGCCGGAAGGCGCCGCACATACTGATCGGCGGGCTCGGCATGGGCTTTACCTTGCGCGCAGCGCTCGGCGAACTCGGTGCGGACGGCAAGGTCACGGTTGCGGAACTGGTTCCGGCTGTCGTGACCTGGGCCCGCGGGCCGATGACAACGGTCTTTGACGGCTGCCTCGACGACCCGCGCGTCGCCATTCACGAGGGCGATGTGCGTCCGCTCATCCGAGCCAGCAAGGCAACTTATGACGCCATCCTGCTCGACGTCGACAATGGTCCTGATGGTATCACGTCCGAAGCCAATGACGGTCTCTATGATTATAGAGGCCTAAAGGCGGCGCGCGACGCATTGCGCCCGGGCGGCGTACTGGCGGTCTGGTCATCGGGACCAGACCGGGATTTCACGAGACGGCTCAACGACAGCGGTTTCGCTGCCGAGGTGGTCAATACGCGCGCCAATGGCAAGACAGGCGCACGTCATGTCATCTGGCTGGCGACGAAGACGGGATCGTAACGCTTCGAATTGAAATCGCGCTCCAATTGCTATATATCAATGTCATATCTCAAAGGAGCTATGGCATGGACACCGCAAAAATCTTCTGGTCCGGCCGCTCGCAGGCCATACGCCTGCCAAAGGAATTTCGTCTCGACGGCGAAGAAGTGCGCATCCGGCGGCAGGGAAAGGCAATCATTCTGGAGCCGATCGCCGAAGATTGGGATTGGCTGGAATCCGTTACAGGGCCGGTCGACCACGATTTTGAAGAGGCGGCGACCGAACAGCCTGCCGAGCAGCAGCGCCCCGAACTGGATATCTTCAAGTGAAGTATTTGCTCGATAGCAATGCTGTCATCGCTCTGATGAAAGGGCATACCGGCTTCGTGAGCGAGCTTCGCAGACACAAGCCGCAGGATTTCGCCATCTCGGCCATCGTCGCGCACGAATTGTTTTATGGTGCCTATAAGGGGCAGCGTGTTGCAGACAATCTTGTGCGTGTCGATGCTTTGCAATTCGAGACACTGGATTTCGATAGGGAAGATGCCCGCGTGGCGGGCGAAATTCGTGCCAACTTGGCTTCGCTCGGCACGCCAATCGGTGCCTATGACGTTTTGATCGCGGGTCAGGCAGTCGCCCGCGATCTGATCCTGATAACGCATAACGTCAGGGAATTTGAGCGCGTCCACAAGCTACGTTTCGAAGACTGGGAGTCCTTGCCGAGTAGCTAAAGATAGCGCGTTTCCTCCGGCGCGCGATTGAAGCGATCGTCGCGGCCGTCGAAATAGCCGACGGGAAGCGAGGCGAGTTCCGCGTCGGTGGTATCGTCCAGGCAGCTTATGTTGATGGCATAGAACTTACCGCCGAGTGCCGGGTTTTCACCCCAGTTGAAAGAGCTGATGCCGCAAGTCTTGCAGAACAGGTGATGCAGGATGCGTGGGCCAAACTGGTATTCGCCGATACTGTCTTCGCCGGAGGTCAGGCGGAAATCGGCGGGCGTGGCAACTGCCAGCCAATTGCGCTTCTTCTTGCAGATCGAGCAGTTGCATTTGAACGTGCCGCCCTGCAAGTCGAGATCCGCTTCGTAGCTGACGGCGCCGCAATGGCAGCTTCCATGGTAGGTCTTCTTCATCACTCTCATCCTTCCCCTGAGGTGGCTTCTGCATAGGCGACATATTTGTCGAGCGCCTGTTCCCAGCCGCCGGTCTGCAGCTTCAGTTCGGTGTCGTCAGGCAGCTCGGCCTTGCGGAAAACGAGACGCGTCTTCTCGCCAAGCTCATGGAATTCCACGCTAACCTGCATCGGATGGCCGGGCTTGCCGTCCTGATTTTCCCAGGCGAAGGTGAAGACGAGACGCTCGGGCGGGACAATCTCCAGATAGCGCCCATGGCTCCAATATTCCCTGCCCTCCGGCGTCAGAATGCAGTGCCGCCAGGCGCCTCCTTCCCTTAGATCGACGGAAACGGATGGCGCCGTCATGTTCTGCGGCCCCCACCAGCGCATCAAATGTTCCGGCTCCGTCCAGAGGCGAAACAGCAAGGTTCGTGGCGCGGCAATGTCGCGGGTCAGCACGATCTCGCGCAGCGGGCGTCCGCTGCCGCCGTCATTGGCTGGGGTCATCCACGCCTCCCCTTTGCAACAGCGCCGCGTAGGCTTCCAGACGATCGAGATTATCGTTCCAGAACTGCCTGTAACTCTCCAGCCAGTCATCCACCTGCCGGAGCGGCTTGGGTTCCAGCTTGCAAGGGCGCCACTGCGCCTCCCTGCCCTTCGAGATCAGACCGGCTTTCTCCAGCACCTTCAGGTGCTTGGACACGGCGACCAGCGACATATCGAAAGGTTCAGCCAGCTCCGAGACGGACGCCTCGCCAGTTGCCAGCCGCGCCAGGATCGCCCGGCGGGTCGGATCAGCAAGGGCTGATAGGGTCATGCTCAAGGTATCCATATGGAATATTAAACCAGAAAGTTAATTAACTTATCGGTTTATTATAGGTCGACGATCTGGAAGTCAAGCGGCTGCATTTGGAGACAGCCTGGAGAGGGGGATCCGTCAGCCGACGATCTCAAAAGAGCGTGTTGGACACTTCGATCAGGTTGCCGTCCGGATCGCGGAAATAGATCGAGAGAATCGGGCCCGTCGCGCCGGTCCTGCGGACGGGGCCTTCCTCGATCGCGACACCCTCGGCTCCCAGATGAGCGATGATGTCCTCCAGCGGCGTCTTGCTGATGAAGCAAAGATCGGCCGAGCCCGGTGTCGGCCGATCGGCCTTCGGCTCGAATTCATGCCCGGCGCGATGCAGGTTGATCTTCTGATTACCGAAGGTCAGTGCTTTGCGGCCCTCCCCGAAGGTTTCGATGCCCATACCGAGGACACGGGCGTAGAACGCACAGCTTTCCTCGATGCTCGCGACCGTCAGCACCAGATGATCGAGATGGTCGATGCAGATCATCGCAAGCCTCCAATCCTATTGCTCAGCGGTGCGCCAGCCTAGCCACTCCGAACGCGGCCACGAGGCAGATGGCCAGCATGGCGAGGATGAAGGCAACCACAGCGGACCAGCCGTCAGCATGCCAGAAATAACCGCCGACGGAACCGGCGATGCTGGAGCCGAGATAATAGGCCAGCAGATAGAGCGACGAGGCATGGCCCTTGGCTCCGCGGGCCAAGCGCCCGACCAGTGCGCTCGCGACAGAATGGGTGACGAAGAACCCGATCGTCACCAAGACGATGCCGAGAATGACCAAAGGCAACGGCGTAGCGAGCGTAGTCGCCGCGCCAAGGGCGGCAACCAACACGCCGGCGGGCAGCACGACGAAATGACCGATGCGGTCGCCAAGGAGACCCGCCACCCAGGAGGCGACGATACCAAAGAGATAGGCGGTGAAGATCAGGCCAAGTTCGGTCTGGCTGAGATCATAGGGATCGGCCACCAGCCGGAATCCGGCATAGTTATAGACCGTGACGAAGGAGCCCATGACCAGGAAACCAATGGCAAAGAGCAGTGGCAACGCCGGATTGCGGAAATGCCCCGCCCAGGCCCTGACATGGAAAGCGATGTCAAATCCCTTGCGCGGCGTGAAATTGCGCGACGGCGGCAGCAAAAGCAGGAAACCGGTGGCGGCGATCAGCCCGAGCACGCCGACGGCGGCAAGCGCCGGACGCCAGGTGAAGAATTCGGCGATCGTGCCCGTCACGACACGGCCGGCCATGCCGCCGAAGGCGTTGCCGGCGATATAGAGTCCCATGGCGCCGCCAAGGCCGCGCGGATCGATCTCTTCCGCCAGATAGGTCATAGCGACCGCAGGCACGCCGCCGAGCAGGAAACCTTCCAGTGCGCGAAAGATCAACAGCATCTGCCAGTTCGGCGCAATTGCGCAGGCGATCGTGCACAGGGCGGCACCCAGCAGCGAAAAGAACATCAGGCTGCGTCGGCCGAGATTTTCGGAAACGGCGGCGGCGCAGAAGATCGCGAAGGCGAGAAAGCCGGTCGAGAGAGACAGCGACAGCGAACTTGCAGCCGGCGTCACGCCAAAATCCTCGGAAAAGATCGGCATCAGCGGCTGCACGCAATAAAGCAGCGAAAAGGTCGCAAAACCGGAGAGGAACAGCCCAATGGTCGCTCGCTTGAACGCGGGCGTACCCCGCGTCAGGAATTGGCGAATCTCGAGCTTCGGCTCGGTTTCGACAAGCGTCAATTCGGGGCGAGAGGAGGCTTCTAAGACGGTGAGTTCTTGCTGTTGCACGGCGCGGGACATGAGGCACACAACCTTTCTTGCCCGCAAATCTAGTCAGGTGCGCCTCATTAGTCCAATATATGGAACAGACGATCTCAATATGTTTTGGAGATAGCGATGGAGCTACGTCATATCCGCTATTTTCTGGCGCTGGCGGAGGAAGGGAATTTCACCCGCGCAGCCGCCAAACTCGGTATCGGCCAGCCGCCGCTCAGCCAGCAGATCCGCGATCTCGAAAACGAGGTGGGCGCAGCGCTCTTCCATCGTGTTCCACACGGGGCGGAACTGACGGCAGCAGGCGAGGCCTTCCTTGCCGAAGCGAAGGCCGCCGTGGATGCAGCGGAAAAGGCAAAGCTCGCCGCCCAGCGCGCCAATCGCGGCGAGATCGGCCGCCTGTCGCTCGGCTTCACCGCATCCTCGGCCTTCAACACGATCGTCAGCGCCACTATTCGCGAATTCCGCAACCGCTGGCCGGCGGTGCGCCTGTCGCTGACCGAGATGAATACCAATGCGCTGATGGAACGGCTGATGCGCGGCGAAATCGACGCCGCCTTCATTCGACCCGGCCTGGAAGATCCGCACGACGTCCGGCTCAAGCGCTTCGCCGACGAGCCGATGGTGATCGCGCTGCCTGCCCATCATCCTCTTGCAGGCAAGGACCGCGTGCAGGTCGCCGCGCTGGCAAACGAGCCCTTCATCCTCTTCCCGCGCATGGTGGGACTGAGCCTCTATGACGATATCGTCGCCGCCTGCCGCGATGCCGGTTTCGAACTGGTGGTGACGCAGGAAGCGCCGCAGATCCCTTCCGTCGTCAATCTCGTCGCCGCCAATCTCGGGGTCTCCATCGTTCCGGCCTCGATCGCGCAGATCAAGCTCGACGGCGTCGCCTATCGCCCGATCGACGGGCCGCCACTGGTGGCGCGGCTTGGTCTCGCCATCCTCAAGGCGCAGCGCTCGCCGGTTGCGGCCAATCTGATGAGCCTGATCGGCTGACTATCCAATAGGATCCCAATAGGGCGGATTGCCGAATGTCTTCTTCAGATGATCGGCGATGGCGCGCAGCTTTGCCGAGGGATTGCGCCCCTCCGGATGTGCCATGAAGATGAATTCGCCCTCCGGCCTGTAGCCAACATCGATTTCGACGAGCAGCCCCTCATTGATCGCCGGGCCGGCGATGAAGGTCGGCAGCAGCGCGACACCGAGGCCGGCGATGGCCGCATCGCGGGATACGTCGCCATTGTTGATGCCAAGCGCCAGCTTGCCCCTGATGACCACTGGACCCTCCGGCCCCTGGAAGCGCCAATCGGCCACACCGCGGTTGGTGTAGAAAATCCCCCGGTGATCGCCGAGGTCCGCCAGCGAAGTCGGTGAGCCATTGCGGGCGAGATAGTCCGGCGATGCCACGAGAAGCCGGCGGCTGGGGGCGAGTTTCCAGGCAACGAGGCGTGAATCGGCAATCGGCCCGTGACGGATGATGGCGTCATAACCGTCCGAAGAGGCATCGACACGACGATCATCGAGATCGAGTGTCAGTTCGATTTCGGGGTGATCGGCCAGGAAAGGATAGAGCGCCGGACCGAGATGCATGCGGCCGAAGGTGACGGGGGCGGCGATGCGCAAGGGGCCTGCCAATGTGCCACGCCGTTCGGCGAGATCGGCCGCTGCCTCCCGCACCTCATGCACAATCCGCGAGGCGCGCTCCAGGAAGGCGGTACCGTCTTCCGTCAACGTCAGCTTGCGGGTCGTGCGATGCAGCAGCGTGGCGCCGAGCGTCTTCTCCATCTCCGCCAACCGCTCGCTCACGACGGATTTCGACAGGCGCAAACGGCGCGCCGCTTCGCTGATCGATCCCGCTTCGGCTATGGCCACAAAAGCAGCGATTCCTTCAATCTTGAGCATCGTTCGGCAATCCCGAATTCGAATTCCATGATTTAAAGACTAATCCGAACGATCGAAAAACACCATTCTCTTTGCATCGGACGGAACAACAGACACGTCCTCACACAGGAGATGGAACAATGAACCGCTTGAATGGAAAAGTCGCAATCGTCACCGGCGCAAGCTCGGGCATCGGGCGCGCTACAGCGAAACTCTTTGCTGCCGAAGGCGCCAAGGTTATTGTCGGCGCCCGCAGAGGGGCCGAACTGGAAAGCCTTGTCGCGGAAATCAAGGCCGCGGGCGGCGAAGCTGCGGCACTTGCCGGCGATGTGCGCTCGGAAGATTATCACAAGGCGCTGGTCGCCCTCGCCGTCGAGCGCTATGGCAAACTCGACATCGCCTTCAACAATGCCGGCACGCTGGGCGAAGCCGGCCCGAGCACCGAGGTTTCGGAGGCAGGCTTTGCCGACACATTGGCAATCAACCTCACCGCTTCGTTCCTTGCGGCAAAGCACCAGATCGGCGAAATGGTCAAGCATGGCGGTGGTTCAGTGATCTTCACGTCGACCTTTGTGGGCTACAGCTTTGCCTTCCCCGGCGTTGCCGCCTATGCCGCCAGCAAGTCCGGCCTGATCGGCCTGACCCAGGCACTCGCTGCCGAATTCGGCTCGCGGAATGTGCGCGTCAATGCCGTGCTGCCGGGCGCGGTCGATACGGACATGTATCGCGAGATGAACGATACCCCCGACAAGCAGGGCTTCGTCACCAATCTGCATGCGCTGAAGCGTGTCGCTGGCCCCGACGAGCTTGCCCGCTCGGTCCTCTACCTCGCCTCCGACGATGCGAGCTTCGTCACCGGTACTGCATCGCTGGTCGATGGCGGCGCCTCGATCACGCGCACGTAATCGACGGCGGAACGAGCAATCGCCGAGGTCCGAACCCCGGGTGACTGAAGCGAGGCTGCGGAGCTTCTCCGCGGCCCTTCCGCATTCGAAAGACTTTGACTGAAATGTGCCGCCCCTCCATGATTGCTGACGGAAAATCATGGATGGAACGATGTTCGACGGACGATTGCTGAATGGCGTCAGCGTGCTGGCAGCCGTAGTGGAAGGCGGCAGCTTCGTGCGGGCGGCGGAAGCACTTGGCCTCACGCCCTCCGGGGTCAGCCGGGCAGTTTCGCGGCTGGAGGCGCGCATCGGCGTGCGCCTGCTGGACCGCGCGACGCGAGCGCTGCGGCTGACGGATGATGGGGCTCGTTTCTACGAGCAGGTGGTGCCGCTGCTCGGCGGCATCGAGGAGGCCGCCACGACGGTAGCCGGCGTCGCTCAATCCGTGCGTGGCCGCCTGCGTATCAATGTCGATCCCTATTTCTCTCGCCTCATCTTGGCGCCGCGCCTCGGCGCCTTCCTCGATCGCTATCCCGAGCTGCAGATCGAAATCCTGACCCGCAACGCGATCGGCGATCTCGTAGCCGACGGCATAGATGTCGCCCTGCGCTTCGGCGAGCCGCCGCAGACCTCGCTTATTGCCCGGTTGCTTCTGGAAACCCGCGTGATCACGGTCGCAGCACCCGCCTATATCGAGCGCTATGGCAGGCCGAAAACGCCGGCCGACGTCGCGAACCATCTCTGTATCCATTATCAGGATCCGCGCACCGGGCGCGCATTCGAATGGGAATTCCGGCGCGGGCGCAAGGTCATCCCCGT
Organism: Rhizobium sp. LEGMi-198b; assembly: GCF_054114205.1. NCBI lineage: Bacteria > Pseudomonadati > Pseudomonadota > Alphaproteobacteria > Hyphomicrobiales > Rhizobiaceae > Rhizobium > Rhizobium sp. LEGMi-198b. The sequence goes on from NZ_JBSYVH010000001.1 coordinate 1,110,769, forward strand.
CGAGACGCGCGGCCGCATCCTGGTCAATGACGCCGGGACGACGTTGGGAACCTGTCTTGCGGGCCTCGGCATCGCCCAAGTCTTCACGCTTGGCATTGCGGATTTTCTGGAGCGCGGAGAGCTTGTCGACCTTTTCCCCGACTGGAAGGACGAGCTTTATCCGCTTTATGCCTTCTACCCGTCCCGTCATCACGTGCCGGCAAAGGTGCGTGCCTTCATCGACTTCTGCGTCGACATTCTCGGCTGACCATCAGAGCCGATTGCCTATTGTGCGCCAAAGGCTTAGGTTCATGAGCATAAAAACAGGCGACGGGTTCGGGCCATGGTTCTCGCGGGAAAACGCATCCTTCTCATCATTTCCGGGGGCATCGCGGCCTATAAGAGCCTCGACCTGATCCGGCGGCTGCGCGAACGCGGCGCCACAGTCCGCCCGATCATGACATCGGGGGCACAGGAATTCATCACGCCGCTTGCCGTCGGCGCACTGGCGGCAGACCATGTCTTCACCGACCTGTTTTCCCGACAGGACGAGCAGGATGTCGGCCATATCAGGCTGGCGCGCGACTGCGATCTGGTGCTCATTGCGCCGGCAACGGCCGATCTCTTGGCCAAGATGGCCAATGGCTTGGCGGACGACCTTGCGTCGACCGTGCTGCTCGCGACCGATCGGCCGGTGCTCGCAGCGCCTGCCATGAATCCGAAGATGTGGGCGCATCCGGCGACGAAGCGCAACATCGAGATCTTGAGGGGCGACGGCATCCGTTTCGTCGGGCCGATGTCCGGGGAAATGGCTGAGGGCAAGGAGGCCGGCACCGGCCGCATGGCCGAGCCACTGGAGATCGTCGCTGCCGCCGAAATGCGACTGGACGACGGTGCAAGGCCACTCGCCGGCAGAAAGGCCGTCGTCACGTCGGGTCCGACGCATGAGCCGATCGACCCCGTACGCTATATCGCCAACCGGTCCTCCGGCCGGCAAGGCCATGCCATTGCCTCGGCGCTTGCCGCCCTCGGGGCCGACGTCACGCTCGTTTCCGGGCCTGTCTCGATCCCCGATCCGATGGGCATGCATGTTGTTCATGTCGAGCGGGCGGAGGAAATGCGCGATGCCGTGCTTTCAGCCCTTCCGGCCGATATTGCCGTAATGGTCGCGGCTGTCGCCGACTGGCGCGTCGCCTCTGCCGCCGATCAGAAGATCAAGAAACATCCGGGCGAATCCATTCCGACGCTGGCGCTCACGGAAAATCCCGACATCCTGAAAACCGTCGGCCATCACACGCAGCGGCCGAAACTCGTCATCGGCTTTGCGGCCGAAACGCAGGATGTGGAGGCGAATGCCAGGGCGAAGCTGGAACGTAAGGGTGCCGATATGATCGTCGCCAACGATGTCTCGCCGGCAACCGGTATCATGGGCGGCACGCGCAACAGCGTGAAACTCATCCGCCATGACGGCGTGGAGCAATGGCCCGATCTCGATAAGGACGAAGTGGCGGCGCGTCTGGCGGCTTTGATTGCCGAACAGTTCAAGCAGGGATAGTGACGGGCGTCTGCGGTCCGGTGGAGGATGCGCGCGTTTCCGGCTGGAAGGGCGTGATGTGAACGCCCATATCGTCGATCAAGACGGCGCTGCCATCCGGAATTTCCGTCCAGGCATCGATATCGTCGTTCAGCGGCTCGGAGACGAGGCAATAGCCGATGCCGACAGGCGAGGCGTAAAGCGTCGGCGCCTTGCGATCGGTGGCGTAGCGCACCGCATGCAGCGACTTGCCATCGGAAAAAGCGGCCGTGAAGCGCACCAGCGCCGAGCCGGTCAGATGAACCGACAGGCCCTCGACAAAACCAATGGTTTCCGCGATCGCGGCGAACGGATTGGTTGCAAGACCGAATTGCAGCGCCAGCAGGAACATGAGTTCGGAATCCGTCGTGCCGCCGCGGGCGTGGAAAAGCTGATCATCGAGCATCGTTTCCATCGGCCGGCGCAAACGGTCGAAATTGGAAATCTGCCCGTTGTGCTGGAAGGACCAGTTCTCGTAGACGAACGGGTGGCAATTGTCGCGCCGCGTACCGCCGCCGGTTGCGGCGCGGACGTGGGCGAGAAAGAGCGATGAACGGATCTGCCGTGCCAAGCTCTTCAGATTGCAATCGGACCAAGCCGGAAGGATGTCACGATAACGGCCCGGCTCCGGCCGGTCGCCATACCAGGCAATGCCGAATCCGTCGCCGTTAGTCGCCGTCTTGGCGCGCGTTGCGCAATGGGATTGTTCGATGAGGGAGTGGGCAGGCGAAGACACCAGCTCCTCCAGATAGAGGGGGTCTCCACGATAGGCTGCCCAGCGACACATGCGTCTTTCGCTCCAATTCCCGCTTGCTTCCTGTCCCGCGGGAGAATGTCAAAATCAAGGACGATTGTTTGTGCGGAATAGGTAATAAACTCTTAATTTACCAAGGATTGATGGTTGAAGGTGACAGATTCTTGACACGCCGTCCGATCACATTTCGGCGTCGCAGCATTATTCTTTTGTGACCATGCCTGCTTCGAATCGGCTTTTTCGGCCTCTCGCTGCCTAGCTTGATGAAAATGTCGGCTTGGCCTATATTCTTGGAGTGAGGGGCAGGTTGCAGCCCACCCCTCTCTATTTCGCTGTTAGAAAGCTACCCGGACTTCAAGCTGCCAGCTAGTCCGGGTTTTTCTTATGCGAAACGTGATGCTAAGTGGAAACCACATAGCTCACCTCCTTGTTGACGGCGAGGCCGATCGCCACGGTCGAGGTTGCCCATCTTCCCCGATCCTGCCCGCTGGCACGGACAGGCGCTGCTTTCACTGCCAACTGCCGCAATCAATATCACGCAAAAGTTGAACGAAGCCTTGGGTTTCAATGCGACACGAAGAGTGAAGCGTCTCGCCCTCTGCACTCTTGAATTCAGCAAAATTTGAGTTACGTTAGGCATATCGTCAACGTAGCGAAAGGAAGGTGATCCAATGTCTAGTGAGATTTCGGTCCGCGTATCAGGCATGGAAATGGTTGTGAGCGTTGCGAGGCAGCCCTCGCTCTGATCGAGCCTTCCGGAAGCGTCTTCGCTTCAGGCCAGTTACGGGCCAAAACTCATGGAAGGGTCGCTTCGCGCGGCCCTTTTTTGCATCTATCGGTTGCCGATATCGCGGCGCTTCGGGCTCTCTTTCCCGGAATAAACGTTTTCGTGTAGTCGTTTTTCTCTTGCCGAACGGAAAGCGCGCCATAGCTAAGCTTCCATGACTTACAAGGAACAGCCCGAACAGGGTGAAGCCGAACCCGCGCCGCCGAATGAGCCGGCGCTCACCGCACTCTCATTGTATCCTCACGAATGGGCGCTGTTCCTCGACATAGACGGAACATTGCTCGACCTCGCCGAGACCCCGGAAGCAATCGTGGTGCCTCCATCCCTGCCCTTTGTGCTTCAGACGCTCTCCCGCCAGCTCGGCGGTGCGCTGGCGCTGGTGACCGGGCGCGGGGTTGGCTTTGTGGATCCTCTGTTTACTCCCTTCCACTTCTCCGTCGCCGGCCTGCACGGCGCCGAACGGCGCGATGCGGCAGGACGCTTGCGGCGCGCGCTGATCCCGCCTGCCTTCCAGGAGATGAAGCGCATGATCACGCGGGAGGTCGAGGCCTGGCCTGGCGTTCTTGTCGAAGATAAGGGGGCGGCGGTCGCCGTTCACTACCGCCTGGCACCCGCGCGCCAAGCCGACGTCGCCGAAGCGATGCAGCGCTATCTGCAGGAAGCCGGCCCGGACTGGATCCTGCAGCACGGCAAGCTCGTGGTCGAAATTTGCCCCGCGCATGCGAGCAAAGGGCATGCTGTCGAAGCCTTTCTCAACGAGCCTCCCTTCAACGGGCGGCGGCCGCTCGCGATCGGTGACGACGTCACCGACGAGACCATGTTCGCGGTCGCCAACCGCCTCGGCGGTCAATCCGTGCGCGTCGGCTCGCCCAGCGGCAAGACGCTGGCACGCGCATCCATTCCCTCGCCCGCGCGTTTAAGAGAGATACTCGCAGCGCTAGCCAAATAATCATTTTTTGGTCATTTCGGCCTACCGCCGCGGCCCTCTCGAAAGGAGCATTCCGTGAGTCGTCTCATCATTGTTTCCAACCGCGTTTCCGTCCCTGACAACCAAGGTGCGGCGGCGGCCGGCGGGCTTGCCGTGGCGCTGCAAGCTGCCCTTGCCGAACGCGGCGGCGTGTGGATGGGCTGGTCGGGCAAATCGAGCGGCGATGTCGAGCCCGAACCGCTGGTGCTGACTGAAGACGGCAATATCACCTACGCGCTGACCGATCTCACCCAGACCGATGTCGAGGAATATTACCAAGGCTTCGCAAATCGCGTGCTCTGGCCGATCTGCCACTACCGGCTGGACCTGGCCGAATATGGCCGCAAGGAAATGGCCAGCTATTTCCGCGTCAATCGTTTCTTCGCCCATCGGCTGGCGCCGCTGGTTGAGCCCGACGATATCATCTGGGTGCATGACTACCACCTCATTCCGCTGGCGGCGGAGCTGAGGCAAATGGGGTTCAAGAACCGCATCGGTTTCTTCCTGCACATTCCCTGGCCGCCGGCCGACGTGCTTTTCACAATGCCGGTGCACGAAGAAATCATGCGAGGCCTCTCCTCCTATGACCTCCTCGGCTTCCAGACCAAATACGATCTGGAAAATTTCGCCGGCTGCCTGAAGCGCGAGGGCATGGGGGTCGAAAACAGTCCGGGCCATTTCAGTGCCCACGGCCACAACTTCCGCGGCGGTGCCTATTCGATCGGCATCGAGACCGCTGCCTTCGCCGCCTTCGCCCGCAAGGCCGCAGCCCACAGCATGGTGCGCAAGGCGCAGCAAAGCATCGAAGGCCGCGACCTGATCATCGGCGTCGACCGGCTCGATTACTCCAAAGGGATCACGCAGCGCATCGACGCATTCGAGCGTTTCATCGTTAACAATCCAGCCCATCAGCGCCGCGTCACCTATCTGCAGATCACGCCGAAATCGCGCTCGGAAGTACCCGAATACGAGGCGATGCAGCATGCCGTCGCCGAGCAGGCCGGCCGGGTCAACGGCGCGATCGGCACCGTCGACTGGGTGCCGATCCGCTATATCAACCGCTCGATTAGCCGACCGGTGCTGGCCGGCCTCTACCGGCTGGCGAAAGTCGGCCTGGTGACGCCGCTGCGCGACGGCATGAACCTCGTCGCCAAGGAATATGTGGCGGCGCAGGATCCCGACGATCCCGGCGTGCTGGTGCTCTCGCGTTTCGCCGGATCGGCGCGCGAACTGAAAGGCGCCTTGCTGGTCAACCCCTATGATGTCGACGGCACGGCAAATGCCTTGGCGCGGGGCATCAATATGCCGCTGGAAGAACGGCGTGAACGCTGGCGCGGCATGATGGACCATCTGCTGGAAAACGATGTTTCGCGCTGGTGCGATACTTTCCTCGCAGATCTGCGGGCAGAGTGACGGGCACCGGCTACATAGCCGCGGCTTCCCTGACGAGCCATTCCGTCAACTGTTCCGCATGCATGCTCTGCGACTTCGGCGGCAGAAGCCAATAGCCGCGGTTCGATCCGTCCAGCACCGGACCGGCGGTCACCAGCATGCGCCCGGCCAGCAGCGAATCCACCAGTCCCATCCAGCCGAGCGCCAATCCCTGCTCACCGATCGCCGCCTGAACGACCAGTGAATAGGTGTTGAACCGCAGATCGCCATGGCCGGCATAGCTGTCGCGGCTGATGCCAAGTTCGGCGAAATAGCTCTTCCAATCGAACCAGGGCGACGGTGTTTCCGTGTCCAGATGCACAAGCGTCGCTTGCGCCAGGCGGCTTGGATCGCTGAAAGGACCGTATTTGTCGACGAAGCCCTGCGCACAGATCGGCGCCACCCTCTCAGGCAACAACAATAAGGCTTCCGGCCCGAACTCCTCCCGTGCGCCAAAGACGACGGCGACGTCGTCGCTTTCCGCATGGCCACGCTCCTGTCGCTGCGTCGCGACGATCTGAATATCCAGCTCCGGATGAAGGAGACGAAACCGATGCATACGGGGGATCAGCCATAGCGCCGAGAAGGCATAATCGGTCCGAAGCCGCACTGTCGGCCGCTGCACCTCGGCGCGAAAGCTGCGCACCAGTGAATCGACGCCGCCAACCGCCTTCTCCACGACCTCGAATAGGCGGCGACCTTCCGGGGACAGTTCAACACCGCGATGCTGGCGATGAAAGAGCGTCACGCCCATCTGCTCCTCGATCCGCCGGATCTGATAGCTGACCGCCGGCTGGGTCAGCCCGAGGCTTGCCGCCGCGGACGATAGGCTGCCCGAGCGCCCTACCTCGACAAAAATCCGCAGCCATCCGAGGTCCACGGGCCGCTCAGCCATAGAAATTCCTTTTACCATCCATCGAAAAAAGCCCGCTTCACAGGCCGAATGCTAGTGATGTTCAATAAAATGAGCAAATATAAAGGGAACTGTCATCATGCGAATTTCTACTATCGGCCGGCTTGCTGTCGGCGCGCTCCTTTCCGCATTTTCGTTCGCCGGCATCGCCAGGGCCGATGGCGATGCCTGCCGCACCATCCATCTGTCCGATCCCGGTTGGACCGACATCACCTCGACCAACGGCGTCACGGGCGTGCTGCTCGGCGCGCTCGGCTATGAGCCGGACATCAAGACGCTTTCCGTGCCGATCGGCTATCAATCGATGAAGACCGGCGAAACCGACGTCTTCCTCGGCAATTGGATGCCGGCGCAGAAGGCCTTCGTCGACGACCTCAACAAAGCCAAAGCCATCGAAGTGCTGAACCGCAATCTTCAGGGCGCGAAATTCACCCTCGCCGTTCCGACCTATGTCGCGGACAAGGGCATCAAGAATTTTGCCGACCTGCAGAAGCATGCCGACGAATTCGACCACAAGATCTACGGCATCGAACCCGGCGCGCCGGCCAATGCCAATATCCAGAAGATGATCGATGCCAACGATTTCGGCTTGAAGGGCTGGGAATTGGTGGAATCGAGCGAGCAGGCGATGCTGTCGCAGGTCGAGCGCGCCGGCAAGGACAAGCAGGCGATCGTTTTCCTCGCCTGGGCGCCGCATCCGATGAATGAGCGTTTCCAGATTGCCTATCTCGCAGGCGGCGACGCCTATTTCGGTCCGGACTACGGCGGCGCACAGGTCTATACGCTGGCACGCACGGGCTGGGCGGCCGCCTGCCCGAACGCAGCGAAATTGTTCCACAATCTAACCTTCGACATCGGCATGGAAAATTCGCTGATGGGTTCGATCCTCGGCGGCGAGGATGCAAAGACCGCGGCAACCGCTTGGCTGAAGGCGCATCCGGAGGCTATGACACCCTGGCTCGCCGGCGTGACGACGATCGACGGCAAGCCCGGTCTCGATGCCGTCAAGGTCGCAGTCGGCCTCTGATCCAGTAAAGGACATCCAACATGGCGCGCCCGAACATCCTTATCCTCATGGTCGATCAGTTGAACGGAACATTGTTTCCCGATGGCCCGGCCGATTTTCTCCATGCACCCGTGCTGAAGGCACTGGCGAAACGCTCCGTGCGCTTCGCCAACAGCTATACGGCAAGCCCGCTCTGCGCGCCGGCGCGGGCCTCCTTCACGTCGGGGCAATTGCCGAGCCGCACGCGCGTCTATGACAACGCTGCCGAGTTTGCCTCCGATATCCCGACCTTCGCGCATCATTTGCGGGCGGCGGGCTACCAGACGGCGCTTTCCGGCAAGATGCATTTCGTCGGGCCGGACCAGATGCACGGCTTCGAGGAGCGGCTGACCACCGATATCTATCCCGCCGATTTCGGCTGGACGCCCGACTATACGAAACCGGGCGAGCGCATCGACTGGTGGTACCACAATCTCGGTTCGGTGACCGGGGCCGGCGTCGCCGAAATCACCAACCAGATGGAATATGACGACGAGGTCGCCTATCACGCGACGCGCAAACTGCTCGACCTGTCGCGCGGGCACGACGAGCGGCCCTGGTGCCTGACGGTCAGCTTCACCCATCCGCACGACCCCTATGTCGCCCGCCGCCGTTTCTGGGATCTTTATGAAGACTGCCCGGCGCTTGACCCCGATGTCGCCGAAATCCCCTTTGACAAGCAGGACCCGCATTCGCAACGGCTGATGAAGGCGAGCGATCATACCGCCTTCGACATCACGCCCGAACAAATCCGCCGGGCGCGCCGCGGCTATTTCGCCAATATTTCCTATGTCGATGAGAAGATCGGCGAAATCCTCGACGCGCTGGAGCGCGGCCGCATGGCCGACAACACCATCGTGCTCTTCGTTTCCGATCACGGCGATATGCTCGGCGAACGCGGACTGTGGTTCAAGATGAATTTCTTCGAAGGCTCGGCGCGTGTGCCGTTGATGATCGCCGCGCCCGGCTGGAATGCCCGGCGCGTCGACCAGCCGGTGTCGACGCTCGACGTGACACCGACGCTTGCCGGCCTTGCCGGGCTCGATATCGCCTCGCTGCGGCAATGGACGGATGGGGAGGACCTCGCTCCCCTCGTTCATGGCACCGGAAGCCGTGGCCCGGTGCCAATGGAATATGCGGCAGAAGGATCGGAAGCGCCGCTCGTCTGCTTGCGCGACGGCCGCTACAAGTTGGCGCTCTGCGACAAGGACCCGCCCCTGCTTTTCGATCTCGACGCCGACCCCAAAGAACTGATCAATCTTGCCGACGATCCGGCGCATGCCGAAATCCTGGCGCGGCTGACGGCACAAGCGAAACAGCGCTGGAATCTTTTCACCTTCGACACCGCCGTGCGCGAAAGCCAGGCGCGGCGATGGGTGGTCTATGCGGCCCTGCGCAACGGTGCCTATTATCCCTGGGACTACCAGCCGCTGCAGAAGGCATCCGAGCGCTATATGCGCAACCATATGGATCTGAACGTCTTGGAGGAGAACCAGCGTTTTCCACGGGGCGAATAAGTCATAGTGGCTGTCGGCTGACACCCAAGGTGAGCATGATCTTGTCCGAAAACCCGCTTCACACTTTTCGGGATCATGCTTCACGCCTTCTGACAATAATGCGCCGTCTCGCCGTCGCCGGTCTGGAAATCGCCAGATTGCGGCGGCGCGATCGGTTTGAACAGGCTCCGATCCGGTTTAAGGTCGAGCAGCGGCGTCCCATCCAGGCAATCGAGACCGCGCACAAGCAGGACGGCACCCTCCACAGCCTCGAGCTTGACGATGGAGGTGCCGATCGGGTTTGGTCGCACCGGCGAGCGCAGCGAGAAAGTGCGTGCACCTTGCCATTGCTGGCCGGGCTCTGCAGCACGAGATCGCGCCGCGAGCGGTCCAGCCAATAGAGGATTTCCAGCCGCTCGAAAGTCTCCACGCCCTTCAGCGCCGGCACCCAGGGCTCGAAAATCTCGATGCGGCAGAGTGGCCCGTCATGCCGCCCCTGACGCGGCGTCTCCATCCGGGAGGTCCACGGTGTCGAAATGCGGCCGATGAAGACAAGACCGGCATCTGTCGCTGCCGGCGGCTCAATCGCCACTTCGTTTTCCCGAATTTCGTTTTCGCGGACCATATTTCCCTCCGAAGCGTTGCGGCGCGATCATCCGCAAAATTCACCCGATAGAATAGCTCGTAAAGCCGTACCATGGCATGACGTTATATTCGATGGAATATCGCGAAAGTGCGATTTCCCTGATCGCTGCGCCGCGTCCTGTAATCGGCAATATTAGCCGGCTTTTTGGCCTCTACGGCAGTTGTATTGACGATGGATAAACTGTCACAAAAATTGTAGGATCATGTGTCTCTAATGCAGAATGCCATCACACCAATCGTGATGAAATGCCGTCTGATGCAATCATTTCGCTCTCGGCGCATGCTTTCGAAAGCCACATCCAAACAACTCTGAAACTGGTGGGCGGACCCATGGATATCCTCTTCAAAAGCAGCAGCAATTTTGCCTCTCTTTCCCTCAAGGACCTGGTAGAGGCGCGCGATCTCTTCCACTACCATTTGATGAACAAGAAGAACGTGGTGGCGACCGCGCTGGGTCTTTATAGAATTCGCAAGAGCGATCCCTGGCCCTCCAAGCACGAGGACGCAACGCGCAAGCGTTCTCCGGAGAGCGAGCGACGAACGCTTTTCAACTCGGAAGTACGCCCCTATTCCTGGCCCTGTGTCTATGTCTTCGTGTCCAGTTGGGAATATGAGAAGGACCTGGCGAAGACGAATCCTTCCGATGTCGTCCCCAAGACGCTCTATCTGCCGGACGGGCGAACCGTGCCGGTCTGTGTCATCGAAGCGCGCAAACAGCAGCTATCCAAGGACCTGAAGATCAAGCTCGACGGCCGGACGCCGCGCAATCTGCTCGCGCCAGGCTCGGCCATCATCAACGAGGATGGTCAGGGCATGACCCGTCTGGCGACCGCGGGCTGCGTCGTGCGCGATAGCGAACGCTATTTCGTGATGACCAATCGGCATGTCGTCGGCGAACCGGGGACCGAGATCAGCGCCTTGCAGACCCATCGCCGCCCCAAGATCGGTGTCAGCGCGAAAAAGGGCCTGGGCCGGCAGGACTTTCGAACGATCTATCCGAATTTCGCCTCGACGAACCAGCGCCTGCTGATGGACGTGGGATTGGTGGAACTTGATAACATCCTGCAATGGAAAACCGAGTTTCCGGGCATCGCGCCCATCGGCCCGGTGCTGGACCTTTACGACAACAGCTTCAGCCTCAAGCTGATCACCATGAAAGTGATTGGCCAGTCCGCGGTCACCGGCACTATCAGAGGCGAAATCCACGGCCTGTTCTATCGTTACAAGGCGATGGGCGGATCGGAATATATCAGCGATTTCCTGATCGGCCCGGAGACCTATGGCATCGACAAGGAACGCCTGAAGACTGAGGAGGATGCGGAAGCGCGCAATCCGGCGGAGAATATCAGTCTCGGCGTTCATCATGGCGATTCCGGCACAGTTCTCTTCATCGAGCATGTTGAAAAGACCGACAGCGAGGATACAAAGGTCGTTAAAAAGATCAGCTATTATCCGTTCGCGCTGTTGTGGGGGAAGGAAGAATTCTTCGAAGACGGTGAGAGCCTGTCCCAGCCCTATGCGCTCGCCACATCCCTCAGCACGGCGCTCGATCACCTGGATCTTGATTTCGTACGCGACATCAATCTGGATCAGGATTTCATCTGGGGATGGGTCGGACACTACATTATCGGCCGCTCCCTGCCCTTGTCCGCAGATCTCGTGACATCACAGGAGCTGCAAGGGTTCCTCGACAATAATCTCGATCTCTTGGCGCTCACGCCGGACGCTGCGCTCGGCAACGATCCGCGCGTTCTCGAAAAGGACGATGACGAGGTTCATTTCGTGCCGCTGGCCGACGTTCCCGACAATGTCTGGAAAAGCAATGTCAATTTCATCATGGTGGAAGGACCCGACGGCAAGAAGCAGCGCAAGGTTGGACCCGGCAGTCGCGGCCAGAACGACAATCCGAACCATTTTGCCGATCTGGATCTCCCCTATGAGAATGGCGAGACGTTTCTCGCTCTCAATCAATCCGCGCCGGACACCTACCTCAATCCTAAAGCCTGGATCGACTATTTTGCCGAGATAAAGCCCCAATATGACGCCTGGGCGCAATTGCTCGATCCCAATGCCGACCTGCGCAACAAACATTGGGGAGCTTTGCCCTTCAGAGTTCACCAGCTATTCGACATCATGGTGAAGGCGGCGAGGGATGGCGATGCAGCGATGTTTCTCTGCGCCGGCGGCGTTCTCATCCACTATATGGGCGATGCCTGCCAGCCGCTGCACACTTCCTATCTCTCGCAGGGCGATCCGGCCAAGGTTGTCCCGCGCCCGCGATCCAGCAAAATGAAGCTGGAAGCCGATGGCGTGCATGTGGGCTACGAAGACGACATGATCGCCTATGGTTATCAGCAGAAGAACCTCGGCACGGAACTCAAGCAGCGCATCGCGGATCTTGCAACCGAGCCGATGCCGCCCATCACCGATGGCTATGAGGCCAGCAAGGCGGTCATAGCTCTCATCAGCGCGACGCAAAGAGATATAGCGCCGCGGGATATTGTCGACAAATGGGTTGAGCTCATCGGCAAACCAGCCAAGGAGAAGGCAGCGACGATGTGGGACGGCTTCGGTGACCGCACCATCACCTGCATGGCGCGCGGCACCCGCTATCTGGCGAAGATCTGGCAGGCCGCCTGGGAGCAAGGCAATGGCGACGCCAATATCCAGGCAGCCGCCGCCATCACCGAGGCGACCATTATGGCGCTCTACAACGATCCAGATAAGATGCCATCTGTGGCGCTCGACCGATATCCGGACGATCGGAATTCCGATTGGTCAAAGATAACACGGAAAGTGCAGGCATAGAGCACTGCCGTCGTGCCGGCAAAGAACCGATATCACGCCGCCTTGACGGCGTGATATTCCTTGATGGCGACCATCTTGATAGCCGGGTAACGTTCGGATTCGTAACGCAGCGAAAAGCCGTCCTGGGCGAGGAAGACCGGATCGCCGTCGAGGTCGCGGGCGATATCGCCGCGGCGGGCGGTGACAAACTTGTCGAGATCGCCGGTCTGATCGGCGGAAATCCAGCGGCAGACGGAGAAGCGCGACATTTCGAAGGAGACCGGCAGGCCGTATTCGGCCATCAGCCGCTCTTTCAAGACGTCGAGCTGCAGTGCGCCGACGACGCCGACGATAGCGGGCGAGCCATCTTCCGGCGAGAAGAGCTGCACGACGCCCTCTTCGGCCATCTGCTGCAGCGCTTCTTTCAGCTTCTTTGCCTTCATCGCGTCTTCAAGACGAACGCGGCGCAAGATTTCCGGCGAGAAATTCGGTACGCCTTGGAAGACGAGGGATTCGCCTTCCGTCAGCGTATCGCCAATGCGCAGCGTACCATGATTGGGAATGCCGACGACGTCGCCGGCATAGGCGGTATCGGCGAGCTGACGCTGCGAGGCGAAGAAGAATTGCGGTGCGGTCAAACCAAGCTGCTTGCCGGTGCGCGACAGCCGGGCCTTCATGCCACGCTCCAGCTTGCCGGAGCAGATGCGCGCAAACGCGATACGGTCGCGATGGTTCGGGTCCATGTTCGCCTGGATCTTGAAGACAAAGGCCGTCATCTTGTCGTCAGTCGCCTGCACGGTCCTGATATCGGCGACCTGATCGCGCGGCGGCGGCGCGAAAGCGCCGAGCGCGTTGATGAGATCGCGCACACCGAAATTGCGAAGAGCCGAGCCGAAGAACACCGGCGTCATGTGACCTTCCAGGAAGGATTCCCGGTCGAAGGGACGGCAGGCTTCGATAGCAAGCTCGGTCTCGTCGATGAAGGCTTGCCGCTCATTTTCCGGCAACCGGTCGGCGACGGCCTGCGGGCCGTTGACCCGGGCGGCCTCCACTTCGGTATCGGAGCCACGGACGGTATTATCAGCCAGATGATAGGAGCCGCAGAAGGTCTTCGACCGGCCGATTGGCCAGGTGACCGGCGCGGTGTCCAGCGCCAGCTTCTCTTCCACTTCATCGAGAATTTCGAAGGGGTCGCGGCTTTCGCGGTCCATCTTGTTGATGAAGGTAATGATCGGGATGTCGCGCATGCGGCAGACTTCGAACAGCTTCAGCGTCCGCGGCTCGATGCCCTTGGCAGCATCGATGACCATGACGGCGGCGTCGACCGCGGTCAGCGTGCGATAGGTATCGTCAGCGAAGTCTTCGTGACCGGGCGTATCCAGAATGTTGAAGACGTTGCCGTCATACTCGAAGGTCATGACCGAGGTCACGACCGAGATGCCGCGCTCGCGCTCGATCTTCATCCAGTCGGACCGCGTCTGCATGCGATCCTTCTTTGCCTTGACCTCACCGGCAAGCTGAATGGCGCCGCCGAACAGCAGCAGCTTTTCGGTGAGCGTCGTCTTGCCCGCGTCCGGGTGGGCGATAATAGCGAATGTGCGGCGGCGGGAGACCGCCTCGGCGAGACTTTCGGCCATGCTTGTGAAATCCTGTGAATTGCGGCTGTATCTAGCGATTCAAAGACGGGATTGCAATTGACCTCAGCGATTCCAGCACAAACTAATGCCGCATGACCATTCACACCGATACGCGCCCGACGCTGAACCTCATCCGCTTGGCCCATGGCCAGGGCCTCGATCTGCCGGCCTACGAGACCAAAGGCGCGGCCGGCATGGACCTGCGCGCGGCCGTCGAGGAAGGCGCAACGCTGACGATCGCGCCCGGCAAACGGGCGCTGGTGCCGACCGGTTTCATCTTCGAGATTCCCGATGGTTTCGAAGCCCAGATCCGCCCCCGCTCCGGCCTCGCCTTCAAGCACGGCATCACCTGCCTGAACACGCCCGGCACGATCGACAGCGACTACCGCGGCGAAGTGAAGGTGCTGCTGATCAATCTTGGCGACGAGCCGTTCGACATCACCCGCGGCATGCGCATCGCGCAGATGGTGATCGCGCCGGTAACGCAGGCGCGTGTCGCGGAAATCGCCCACGTCAGCGAAACGACGCGCGGCGCCGGCGGCTTCGGCTCTACCGGCGTGTGACGGCGGAATTTTAGCGGGAGAGCGGCGGCAGGCGCCGTTTGACCGGGGTCGCCTTGATCATCGACGTGTTCGTCTCGGCGCGCTCGGCGATCTTGTCCAGGATGCCGTCCAGTTCGCCCATCGAGCGCACCACAAGGCGGCCGATGAAGCAGTCGTCGCCGGTGACCTTGTCGCATTCGATGAATTCCGGTGTCTCCTGGATGATACGCTCGACCACATGCAATTGACCGGGCAGCGGCCGGATGCGCACGATCGCCTGCAGGGGATAGCCGATCACCTCCGGCGCGATATCCACGGTGAAGGCCGCGATGACACCGCGCTCCTCCAGCCGGCGCAGCCGCTCGGCAGCGCTTGGCGAGGATAATCCAGCGACTTCAGCCAGCTCCTTCAGCGAAATCCGGGCATTGCGGGCCAGGGCCTCCAGCATACGCTGGTCGATCGCGTCGAGCTCTATGGTCGCATTAGGCGCACCCATATTTCCACCTCATATAATTAGGCGCTCTATCCACTACTGTTTATTCAGATTATATCATCCGCTTCCTTCCCGCAATATTATCAGGCTCCGGAAAACGGGGAGCCCGACAATGAACGAGATAAGACGCGGAACAGCGGAAATGACAGCAGCAATGCTGATTTCAGGGACGATCGGCTGGTTCGTGCTGATGTCGGGGCAGCCTGTTACTGGCGTCGTCTTCTGGCGCTGCCTGTTTGGAGCGCTGACACTTCTTGTCATCTGCGGCGCCATGGGTCTGTTGCGCCCCGGCATTCTCAGCCTCAGGACCTTTGCGATCGCCGTCGCCAGCGGTATCGCTATCGTCCTCAATTGGCTGCTGCTTTTCGCTGCCTATTCGCATGCCTCCATCTCGATCGCGACAACGGTCTACAATACGCAACCATTCATGCTGCTCGGCCTCGGCGCGCTGTTTCTCGGCGAAAAGATCACGCTCACCAAGCTTTTCTGGCTGGGTCTCGCCTTTGCCGGCATGGCTGTCATCGTCGAAGGCAAACCCGCGGAGACGGCGGGCATCGGCAGCTATGCCATCGGCATCCTGCTTTCGCTCGGCGCCGCTTTCTTCTATGCGTTGGCCGCTCTGGCCGCCAAATGGCTGAAGGGCACGCCGCCGCATTTGATCGCCCTGATCCAGGTTTCGACCGGCATTCTGATGCTTGCGCCCTTCGCCGATTTCTCGGCTCTGCCGCGGGACGCAGGCGGATGGTCCATTCTGATGACGATGGGCATCGTCCACACCGGCTTGATGTATGTGCTGCTCTACGGCGCGATCCAGAAGCTGCCGACGCATCTGACCGGCGCGCTGTCCTTCATTTATCCGATCGCCGCCATCGTCGTCGATCGCTTCGCCTTCGGCCATGTGCTCGGCATGGCGCAGATCATCGGCGCTGTGATCATTTTGGCCGCGGCGGCCGGCATGAACCTCGGCTGGACGATCGCCTTGCCGCGTCCTAAAAGCGGTCGTCTTTCAAAGGAAGCCACCGAATGATCACCTGCTATATTCGCTATACGATCGATCCTTACAAGCTTGCGGAATTCGAACATTACGCGAAACTCTGGATCCCGCTGGTCAACCGGCTCGGTGGCACGCATCACGGCTATTTCCTGCCGCACGAGGGCGCCAACAATATCGCACTGGCGCTCTTCAGCTTCCCGAGCCTTGCTGCCTACGAGGGCTACCGGCAGGCGATGGCCGAGGATGCCGAATGCCGCGCCGCCTTTGCCTATGCGGAGGAGACGCGTTGCATTGTCAGCTATGAACGCAGCTTCATGCGGCCCGTGTTCTGATCAGCGCTGCGCCTCGAAGGCCATGCGCATGGCGAGCCCGGCCAAGACCGTGCCCATCAGCCAGCGCTGCACCAGCATGAAGGACGGACGGCTTGAGAAGAACAGCGCGACGGAGCCGGCCGTCAGCGCGATGATGGAGTTGAGCGTCACGCTGACGGCAATGTGGGTAAAGCCGAAAATGACGGACTGGTTGAAGACGCTGCCGATCGTGGGATCGATAAACTGCGGCAACAGCGAGAGATAAAGGACCGCGACCTTCGGGTTCAGCAGGCTGGTCACAAGGCCCATGCCGAAGAGTTTGCGCGGTCCGTCCTTTGGGAGATCGCGGACCTGGAAGGCCGAACGGCCGCCCGGCCGCAGTGCATTCCAGGCGAGCCATGCAAGATAGGCGGCGCCGGCAAGACGCAGCGCGTCATAGGCAAAGGGCACGGCGAACAAGAAGGCCGTGATGCCGAGCGCGGCCGAAAGCATGTAGAAGACGAAACCGAGCGCCACACCGCCGAGCGAGATCAGCCCGGCCCCCGGCCCCTGCGAGATCGATCGCGACACCAGATAAATCATGTTCGGCCCGGGCGTCAGCACCATTCCGGCAGCGATCAGGGCAAAGGTGATGATACTGGCGAGATGCGGCATGGAGGTCTCCGGCGGGGGGGAATTCAGAAGGCGATTTGGGCGGTCGGGATAAGCTTGATCTCATGCGGGCCGGCATCGAAGCCGTCCAGCAGCATATTATGATGAGCGATGATCGCCTCGAATGTCAGCTTGCCCATATCGGCGGTGGTATGACCGTCCGAGAGCAGCGTCACATCGAAGCCGAGCGAAACCGCGCGTCGTGCAGTCGTGTCGACGCAGAATTGCGTCATACAGCCGCCGATGACGAGATGGGTGATCCCCTTTGCGCGCAAGCGCGCCTCGAGATCGGTCTCGAAGAAGGAATCGCAGCTCGTCTTGTGGGTGACGACATCGCCGGCCTCCGGCGCGATTTCGCGGCGCAACTGCCAGCCTTCGCCGCGCTTCGCCAGACGATGCGTTCCCTGGCCATCATGCTGAACGATGAAGGAAGGAATTCCGGCGGCGCGGGCCTGGTGTTTCAATGCAGCAAGCCTTGCCACGACACCTTCCAGGGCGGCGTCGATCGCTGGTTGGCGCTCTGGCGTGCCGAGGCCGCTCAAAACGGCATTCTGAAGGTCGATCAGGAGCAATGCGGACGACATGGGAGCCTTATGCAACACGGTTTCGACGGGCCGTTACCCTTGGTAGTATGTTCGCGCCGTTTGCGCAATCGCTTGAAAACGCAAGAGTGCTGCGATACAGCAATTGCCTATTCCTGGAGGATCGCACCATGACGCTTGCAGCCCTGCTCGCCTATAGCGGCGCGCTTTTCATCGCCGCCGCGATTCCCGGGCCGGGCATCACCGCGATTGTTGCCCGCGCTCTCGGCTCCGGCTTCCGGGAGACCTTTTTCATGGGTCTCGGGCTCGTGCTCGGCGATATGATCTACCTGACAGCGGTCATTCTCGGCCTCGCCTTCGTGGCGCAGACCTTTACGGAGATCTTCATCGTCATCAAGATTGCCGGTGCGCTTTATCTTGGCTACATCGCCTGGAAGCTCTGGACCGCTGGGCTGCTCTCCACCGATGTCGCAGCGAAAAAATCGATGAGCGCCGGCATGTCCTTCCTCTCCGGTCTTCTCGTGACGCTTGGCAACCCGAAGGTCATGTTATTTTACGTGGCGCTCGTGCCGACCCTGATCGATATCGGCAGCATCGGGCTTCGCGAATATGCCACGCTGATTGCGGCGACCTTCATTGTGCTGTTGGTGGTGCTGATCCCCTATATGCTGCTCGCTTCCCGGGCCTGCACCCTCCTTAAGAGGCCAAAAGCGCTGCAGATTTTGAACCGGGTTGCCGCCAGCATTCTCGCCGGCACGGCTGCCTTCATCGCCGCCCGCGCGGCCTGAAAAAACCTTTCTCGGCACAACGACGCGGGAGATTCTTTTCCCACGACATAGGGTCGGCGGAGTGATCCCAGACTGGTTTCCGCCGGCGTTTAATCCTATTGTGCCTGTACAATTCCAATGGAGGGAGAGCTACCCATGTCCGACACCCGCAAACCAGGCCGCGGCCGCGTCTATGCCTCGATCACCGACACCATCGGTGACACGCCGATCGTGCGTCTCGACAAGCTGGCCAAGGAGAAGGGCGTCAAGGCCAATTTGCTGGCGAAGCTCGAGTTCTTCAACCCGATCGCTTCCGTCAAGGACCGTATCGGCGTTGCCATGATCGAGAGCCTTGAAGCACAGGGCAAGATCACCCCCGGCAAAAGCGTGCTGATCGAGCCGACCTCCGGCAATACAGGCATAGCACTCGCTTTCGCCGCCGCCGCCAAGGGCTACCGGCTGATCCTCACCATGCCGGAGACGATGTCGATCGAGCGCCGCAAGATGCTACTGCTGCTCGGTGCCGAGCTGGTGCTGACCGAGGGTCCGAAGGGCATGAAGGGCGCGATCGCTAAGGCCGAGGAACTGGCATCGACACTGCCCGACGCGATCATCCCGCAGCAGTTCGAAAACCCGGCCAACCCGGAAATCCACCGCAAGACGACGGCAGAGGAAATCTGGAACGATACGGACGGCCAAGTCGATATCCTCGTGTCCGGCATCGGTACCGGTGGCACGATCACCGGCGTCGGCCAGGTGCTGAAAGCCCGCAATTCGAATATCAAGGTCATCGCCGTCGAGCCGGCTGACTCGCCTATCCTCTCCGGTGGCAATCCCGGCCCGCACAAGATCCAAGGCATCGGCGCCGGCTTCGCCCCGAAGATTCTCGACACGCACATCTATGACGAAGTCGTCACCGTCACCAACGACGAAGCTTTCCAGCATGCACGCCACATCGCCAAGCTCGAAGGCGTGCCAGTCGGCATCTCCTCCGGTGCGGCCATCGCGGCTGCGATCAAGATCGGCCAACGGCCGGAAAACGAAGGCAAGAATATCGTCATCATCATCCCCTCCTTCGCCGAGCGCTATCTCTCGACGGCGCTGTTCGAGGGCCTGGGCGGCTGATAGGCCTGCTTCGATCGCCAGGGATTCAAGGGGCGCTGCGGCGCCCTTTGTCATTTCAGCCGCTTGCGCTTACGCCGCCGCGGTCAGCCGCTCGCCGGCAATGCGGTAGGAAATGGCTTCTGCGAGGTGGATGCGCCCGACGGTTTGCTTGTCGTCGAGATCGGCGAGCGTGCGGGCCACTTTCAGCACGCGATGATAGCCGCGGGCGGAAAACTTCATCTTCTCGGCCGCGTCGCGCAGCAATTGCAGGCCGGCGGCGTCCGGCTCGGCGATCGTTTCGATCATCGATGTCGAGCAGCGGGCATTGGTGGAAATTCCCTTCATCCCGGCGGCCTCGAAGCGTTCGCGCTGCCGCTCGCGGGCACGGGCGACACGAAGGGCGACATCGGCGCTCTTTTCGGCCGTCGTCGGGCGGATGAGATCGGCCGCAGAGACGGCGGGCACGTCGAGGCGGATATCGATGCGGTCCAACAGCGGTCCGGAAATCCGGCCCTGATAATCCGCGACGCAGCGCGGGCCGCGGGCGCAGGTGTGACCCGGCTCGCCGGCCATGCCGCAACGGCAGGGATTCATCGCTGCAACCAATTGAATGCTCGCCGGATAGGAAACGCGATGATTGGCCCTGGCGATGACGCATTCGCCCGATTCCAGCGGCTGGCGCAGCGCATCCAGCGCTTGCGGCGAAAACTCGGGCAATTCATCGAGAAAAAGGACGCCGTGATGGGCAAGCGATACCTCGCCGGGGCGGGCACGCAAGCCGCCGCCGACCAGCGCCGCCATGGTGGCGGAATGATGCGGCGTGCGATAGGGCCGGCGGTCGGAGAGCTTTCCGCCCGAAAGCTGACCGGCAACGGAATGGATCATCGACACTTCCAGCAGCTCCGCCGTCGACAATGGCGGCAGAATGGACGGCAGGCGCGAGGCCAGCATCGACTTGCCGGAACCGGGCGGGCCGACGAAAAGCAGATTATGTCCCCCGGCCGCCGCCACTTCCAGCGCCCGCTTGGCGCTTTCCTGGCCCTTGATATCGGCGAGATCGGGGACGTTGGCGGCATTGGCGCGGATCGCCGGTTCGGGGCGTGACAGAACCTGGGTGCCGCGGAAATGATTGGCGAGCGCGATCAGGCTGCGCGGCGCGAGAATATCGATGTCGGCGCCGGCCCAGGCGGCCTCAGGACCGCTTTCGGACGGGCATATCAGCCCCTTGCCGATGGCATTGGCGGCGATCGCGGCCGGCAGCGCGCCAGCGACCGGCGCGATCGTGCCATCGAGGTTGAGCTCGCCGATGACGGTGTAGGCCGCAAGCGCATCCGCCGGGATGGCGCCCAGCGCCGCCATCAGCCCAAGCGCGATCGGAAGATCGAAATGGCTGCCCTCCTTGGGCAGGTCCGCGGGTGCGAGATTGACCGTGACCTTCTTCGGCGGCAGCGACAGGCCAGAGGCATGAAGAGCTGCCTGCACCCGTTCGCGGCTTTCGGCCACGGCCTTGTCCGGCAGACCGACGATATGCATCAGCACCTTGCCCGGGGAAATCATCACCTGCACTTCGACAGGAACGCCCTCAATGCCTTGAAACGCAATCGTGCTGACGCGCGCTACCATCCCCGCCCTCTTTTAACTCGTTTACCGTTATCAATTTTTCATAACAGACTATGGGTTGCATAGTGGCAGAAAACATGGAATAAAACAAGAACAATAAAAGAACGAAGGGACGATTTCTACAATCGGAGCAAATATGAGACTTGTAGTATCGCTATCCCTTCTACTGAGCGCTGTTCTGGCCGGCTGCCAATCTATCGATGGCGGGGATAATCTGGAAAAAGGCGCTCCCTATCAATTAAGCGCCAAGGAAATTGCCGCGGTGGAAAAGGGTTTGCACGAGCAGCTTCCCTATGAGGGCGTGCTGATCTTCGGGCCGATGGCGGCTTCCAAGGATAGCAAGGGCTACGTCAGCGTCTGCGGCACCATCAGCTCCTTTGGCGGCCTGCACGGTGTCATGGACAAGCGGCCTTACGTCGGCATGATGGTCGACGTGAAACCACTTTTCGGCTTCGTGCCGACGGTCATCGCAGACGATAGCTCCACCGGACCGTCGGCAGTGATCCTAACCTGCCGCCGGATGGGCATCGCGATATAGCCCGCCTTGCGGCGAGCGGAGAGGCGGCGTCCTGGTCCCTATAGGGCAGGCGCCCCTCAAGCCCGCTTCGCTTCGATCGCATCCCACAACAGGCTAGCGATATCGGCGCCGCCGAAGCGCTTGACTTCGCGCAGGCCGGTCGGCGAGGTGACGTTGATCTCGGTCATATAGTCGCCGATGACGTCGATGCCGACGAGCAGGAAGCCGCGCGCTCTCAATGCCGGGCCGATGCGCTCGCAGATTTCCTTTTCGCGCGGCGTCAGTTCGGTCGCCTCGGCGCGGCCGCCGACATGCATGTTGGAGCGGCTGTCATGCTCGGCCGGCACACGGTTGATCGCGCCGACCGCCTCGCCGTCGACGAGGATGATGCGCTTGTCGCCCTTGCGCACGTCGGGCAGATATTGCTGAGCGATGAAGGGCTCACGGAAGAGCTGGCCGAACATTTCGAGCAGAGAGGATAGATTGCGGTCGTCCCGCGTCGAATGAAAGACGCCGGCGCCGCCATTGCCATACAGCGGCTTCAGGATGATATCGCCCATCTCCTCGCGGAAGCGGCGAATTTCGGCCGGATCGCGCGTGATCAGCGTCTTCGGCATGAGATCAGCAAATTCGGTGACGAAGATCTTTTCCGGCGAATTGCGCACCCAGGCCGGATCATTGACGACGAGCGTCTTGGGATGGATGCGCTCGAGTAGATGCGTCGAGGTGATATAGGCCATGTCGAAGGGCGGGTCCTGGCGCAGCAGCACCACGTCCATGGTCGAGAGATCGACGCGCTCCGGCTCGCCGAGCTCGAAGTGATCGCCCTTGACGTCGCGAACGATCATCGGCTCAACCGTCGCGTAGACATTGCCGTCACGCATGCTCAAGCGCTCGGGCGTGTAATGGAAGAGCTTGTAGCCGCGGGTCTGGGCTTCCAGGCTCATGGCGAAGGTCGAGTCACCCGCAATGTTGATGCTCTTCACATGGTCCATCTGGACCGCAACATTCTTGATACCAGCCATAGTCAGCCCTCGCTCGAATTTGCGGACAGATGTAGGTCGGCCTGCATCCAAACGCAACGGCTATTCAAGGGCTTCCGTCAGAGACGTCTTTCGTCTGGGCTGGCCGCGCTCAGGCGGCAAGGCCCTGTGCGCCGCCCTGCCGGATGAAGTTGCGCAGGCGATAAGCCATGGTCAAAGGCTTCGGGAACGGCTTGCGGCAGAAGGCGACCTTGCGCAGATAGTGATCGATGCGCCATGTGGCCCAGGTTCCGCCCGCGAAATAGGCAACATCGCCTGCGCTGAGCGTGCGTTCGACGCCGTCTTCCGTCGTGATATGCACCTCGCCTTCAAGGATCATCACCGTTTCGTCCCAGCCGAAATACCAGCGAAACTCGCCTGCCGTGCAATCCCACAGCGCCGTCATCGCGGCATCATCCCGCCCACGCGAATGCTCGGCAATGCGCGCAACCGGATCGCCGGCCAGGATCCACGACGGTTCGATCGGCGAGGGCTTCATTTCCATCTCATCGCTTGCGCCAGCCACGAAGCTCTTCGACTGCGGCAATGCAACAACAACCGGGACCGCACGCGCGGCAAAGGCCGCCATGCTCGCCAACATCAATCTCAAAACCATGCAATCCCCCAATTCCAAGCGCGTCTCAGTTTCCATCGCACGGAAGAGGTAACGGCGCGGTTCATGAAATCTGGCGCATTTTAATGATTGCAGAGATCAGGCAGAAAAACCTTCGATTGTACAGACGACCATGTCATGATCGGATAGCGGCTTGCCCTCCTCATTGAGGGAGGAAACAAGGTGGCTTTCGCCGATCTTCAAACCGCGAGTGATGAACCAATCGAGCTTCATGGTGCGATCGGGAAAACGCGTGATCAGGCTCGGGCGCGTGCTCGTCTGATCCAGCGGGCCACCATGGCATTCGAAGCCACGGCCTTCGGCCATGGCGAACAGGGTATCGGTCGAGAAATCGCCGCCGGTGTGATTGCCGGTATTGAGATCGCCGCCGATCAGGATCGGAAGACCGGGCGCGAAGGCCTCGACAGCGTCGATCAACGCCGCCATCTGCCGCTCGCGATAGGCAGCGGTCGCGACACTTTCGAGATGAACCGACACGGCAACGAGGGGACCGGCCTCGGTCCCGACGATGGCGCCGACAGCACAGCGATCGCCGATGCGCGGCTGCTCATTTCCGTCGTTGAACCAGACGGCCTCGCCCGGCAGGCGGAAGAGGAAAGCATCCTTCAGGGCAACGGAGGACATCAGGGCGTTGCCGTGAAAGCCCTTCTCGTTGAAATCGTCGCGGCAGAAGGAACGCTCGATTTCCGAGCCGAGGCTGAGTTCCAGGAATTCCACGCCATAGGCATAGTTCATGCCGAGTTCGCCGGCGACGATCGCGGTCGGGTCATTCTGTTCGGTGCGCGCCATGCCCTCGTCCATCTCGGAGAGCAGGATCAGCGGCGCTTTGGTCGCCTTCAGCTTGGCGGCGGATTCGAGGGGGAAAAGGCAGCGTTCCAAATTCCATGCCGCCACGGTGAAGGGGAAAGCAAGCGGCCGATCCTCGCCAGTCGCGCCACCAACGCGCACCGTGTTCATGCAGGCAAGCGACGCCAATGTTGCCGCGTGAACGTCAGGGGTCTTTTCCAACGAAATGAAGCCCTTGCGTTCCTCCTGCGAGGGAACGGCGAAAGCGGAAACGGTATTGCGGATCATCATGAGACCTGTCGAAGTGGCTAAAGCGCGATGCCTGGAAGCGGTGTCAGCGCGGTGGTCTGGCAATAGTTGCGCTTTGTGACGTTGCCATGATGGCAGACGTTAAAAAGCATCCGGAAAATGGCGTGGCCAGCGGCCAGGCAGGATGGCAACGATATCGTAGCGCTGCGACAACAGCGCATAGTCCGGCTGGCGGGCAAGCCAGAGGTCACTCGCGGCACGGATGCGCCTTTGCGCGGAAAAAGAAACGGCGTCGATCGCCTCCTGCGCACCACGCCTGGCCTTTACTTCGACGAAGACGGCGAGATCGCCTTTGCGGGCGATGATGTCGATTTCGCCGAGCTTGGTGCGATGGCGAATGGCGAGGATGCGGTAGCCCTTGAAGAACAGGAAAAGTGCTGCGGCATATTCCGAGACATGGCCGCGCCGCCACGCTTCCCGCCGCTTCAGCCTCTCGCCGGTCTCAGCCATGGCGCTCCTTCATATCGAGCAGTCGCTGGTAAAGCTCCTTGCGCGGCAGGCCGGTGATGCGGGCGGCTTCTGCCGCGGCCTTGGCGGTCGGCATGCTGCGGGCGAGATCCCCAAGAATGGCCTCGACATCCGCCTCCGCCGCAACACTTTCCGCCGGCGGGCCGACGAGCAGGACTATCTCGCCTTTCACATGCTCGACGGCCTCATAGAACACGGCAAGCTCTGTGAGCGTGCCGCGACGGAATTCCTCGAAGGTCTTGGTGAGTTCGCGGCAGACGGCCGCCTTGCGCTCGCCGCCAAGTACATCGGCGGCTGCGGCGAGCGTCGCGGCGATGCGATGGGGCGATTCAAAGAAGATGAGGGTAGCGGGAACGGCGGCGAGTTCGGCCAGCCGGTCGCGGCGGCCCTTGTCCTTGGCGGGCAGGAAGCCAGCGAAGAAAAAGGCGTCGTTGGGCAGGCCGGAGCCGACCAGCGCGGCGAGCGGCGCGGAGGCTCCGGGGATCGGCACGACACGGTAGCCCGCCTCGATCGCCTGCAGCGCCAGCCGGTAGCCGGGATCGGAGACCAGGGGCGTGCCGGCATCGGACACCAGCGCCACCGAGCGGCCAGCTTCCAGCGCCTGCAGCAGCCGCGGCCCTGCCTCGTCGGCATTGTGCTCATGATAGGCGAAGGGTCGGTTCTGTATTCCGTAACGGTCGAGCAGCACGCGGGTGACGCGCGTATCCTCGCAAGCGAGAACATCGGCACCGGCCAGCGTTTCCAGCGCCCGGAGCGTGATGTCGCCGAGATTGCCGATCGGCGTGGCGACAAGATAAAGCGCCGGCTCCAGCGGACGGGCAGGAACCGTGGTATTGTGCAGGCGGAAGCTGCGCGCTCCGCCGCTTGTGTGTTCGTCGCTCATGCCGACCCTGAATTCGCCTCGGATTCATCGTCTTTATGGGCGAGGTATGGCCTGACGGCAAGAGCGGCGCAAATCCTGTGAGCATTGTCGGCCAAATACCGAAATGAGGTGCAGCATACCCGGATGCCTCTTGCATTCGCATGCTGAGTTCTGTCATTTTGCCCGTCCAATCTCGGGCCTTGTCCGAAAAAGCATCCTTCGGGCGCCTGTGGCTGCCCGGGAGTAACGGTCGAAAGCGGTAGCATCATGCGTATTACAATTGAGCGGTCGAACCTCCTGAAATCGCTGAACCACGTGCATCGCGTGGTCGAGCGTCGCAACACGATCCCGATCCTGTCCAACGTGCTGCTCAAGGCCGAGGGCACAAGCCTCGACATGAAGGCGACCGACCTCGATCTCGAAATCACCGAGGCGACGCCCGCCAATGTCGAAAAGGCCGGCGCCACCACCGTACCGGCGCATCTCCTCTACGACATCGTGCGCAAGCTGCCGGACGGTTCGGAAGTACTGCTCGCCACCAATCCTGACGGCAGCTCGATGACGGTTGCCTCGGGCCGCTCGAAATTCTCGCTGCAGTGCCTGCCGGAATCGGACTTTCCGGACCTGACCGCCGGCAGCTTCAGCCATTCCTTCAAGCTGAAGGCGTCAGACCTGAAGATGCTGATCGATCGGACGCAGTTCGCGATTTCCACCGAAGAGACGCGTTATTATCTGAACGGCATCTTCTTCCATACGATCGAAAGCAAGGGCGACCTGAAGCTGCGGGCCGTGGCCACGGATGGCCATCGCCTCGCCCGCGCCGATGTCGACGCCCCCTCGGGTTCGGAAGGCATGCCGGGCATCATCATCCCGCGCAAAACGGTCGGCGAATTGCAAAAACTGGTCGACAGCCCCGATGTTGTCGTCACCGTCGAAGTGTCCGATGCGAAGATCCGCCTGACGATTGGCTCGATCGTCATGACCTCGAAGCTGATCGACGGCACCTTCCCCGATTATCAGCGCGTCATCCCCACCAGCAACGACAAGGAAATGCGGGTCGATTGCCAAAGCTTTGCCCAGGCCGTCGACCGCGTCTCGACCATTTCGTCGGAGCGCGGCCGCGCCGTGAAGCTGGCACTGTCGGACGGCCAGCTCCTGTTGACGGTCAATAACCCCGACTCCGGAAGCGCGACCGAAGAAGTCGCCGTCGGCTACGACATGGACGCGATGGAAATCGGCTTCAACGCCAAATATCTGCTCGACATCACCGCGCAATTGTCCGGCGATGCGGCGATCTTCCTTCTTGCCGATGCTGGCTCGCCGACGCTGATCCGCGACACGGCCGGCGACGATGCTCTCTATGTCCTGATGCCGATGCGCGTCTAGCGAAACCGAAGCGCCCTTCATGCGTTCTTCGGAACGACAGAGGGGCGCTTTTCTTTGAGCCTGTGCAGCTTGCGACATTTTCTCTTTGTATTGCGCCATGGCATTGCAAGATGAGAGATAAACGATATGTAAGCCGTAACTGTTAAAACTGGTGGGGGAGAGCATGGCGCTGCGTCTCAAGGAACGGCTGGGCAAGAAGTTCGACGAAGAAATCCGTTTCTTCAAGGGTATGATGCAGGGTCCGAAAACGGTCGGTTCCATCGTTCCGACCTCCTCGATTACCGCCCGCAAGATGGCGAGCGTCGTCAATATCCATTCCGGCCTGCCGGTGTTGGAGCTCGGCCCCGGCACGGGTGCGATCACCAAGGCGATCCTGGCGCGCGGCGTCGAACCGGAAAATCTCGTCGCCGTCGAATATTCCACCGACTTCTATAATCATCTCGTCCGTCTTTATCCCGGCGTCCATTTCATCAATGGCGACGCCTTCGATCTCGACAAGACGCTTGGGGTGTTGCGCGGCCAGACCTTCGATTCCATCGTCTCGGGTATTCCACTGCTGAACTTTCCCATGAAGGCGCGCGTCGCTCTGCTCGAAAGCCTGCTGGACCGCATCCCACCCGGCAGGCCTGTGGTGCAGATCTCCTACGGACCGGTCTCGCCGATCATTGCCCGGCCGGATCGCTATCATATCCGCCACTATGATTTCATCGTCCGTAATATCCCGCCGGCCCAGCTCTGGGTTTATAGCCGGGGCTGAGGCTATCCAGGAAGAGTCATCTTGCCACCGCGTTTCGGCTGGACATATTCCTGTTCCGAGACCCTTCAGTATGGAATCCTGCTCCGATGTTCGCTCTCTATATTACGCACCCGCAGGTGCGCATCGATCCCTCTGTGCCGGTTCCGGACTGGGGTCTTTCCGATATCGGCGCGGAACGCGCCAGACTGGCGGCAAATCGCGCATGGGCGCGTGAGCTCGGCCTGATCGTTTCCAGCGGCGAGCGCAAGGCGATCGAGACTGCCGAAATCCTGGCGACAGCCAGCGGCGCAGCTGTCCAGATCATCGAAGCCATGCATGAGAACGACCGCAGCGCCACGGGCTTCCTAGCCCCGCCTGAATTCGAGAAGGCGGCCGACTGGTTCTTCGCCCATCCGCATGAAAGCTTCAAAGGCTGGGAGCGCGCGATCGATGCGCAGGCGCGGATTGTCTCGCAGGTAGAGGCCGTTCTTTCTCGGCACGACCCGCGCACGCCGATCGCCTTTGTCGGCCATGGTGGCGTCGGTACGCTGCTAAAATGCCATCTCGAGGGCAAGCCTATCGCGCGCCAGGGCGATCAGCCGCCCGGCGGCGGCAATCTTTTCTGTTTCGACCTTGCGAAGCGCGCCGTCTCATGCGACTGGACGCCTATGGAAGATTGGCAGGGGTGGAGTTGAGATGACCGCACGCGACCGCTTGATCGTTGGACTGGATGTTCCAAACCTTCAGGAGGCCGAAAAGGTCGTCACGGCGCTCGGCGACGATATTCTCTTCTACAAGATCGGCTATCAGCTCGCCTTCGCCGGCGGCCTGGAGTTTGCCCGCGACCTTGCCGCCGACGGCAAGAAGATCTTCCTCGACATGAAACTGCTCGACATCGACAACACGGTTGCGTCCGGCGTTGAAAACATCGTCAAAATGGGTATGTCGATGCTGACGCTGCATGCCTATCCGAAGGCGATGCGCGCCGCCGTTGCCGCAGCCAAGGGTTCCGATCTTTGCCTGCTCGGCGTCACCGTGCTGACCTCGATGGACGAAGAGGATCTCATCGCCGCCGGTTATGAATACGACCCGCATACGCTGGTACTGCGCCGCGCCGAACAGGCGCTCCTCGCCGGCATGGGCGGCATCGTATGCTCGGCCGAAGAATCTGCCGCCGTGCGCAAGATCATCGGTCCGGACATGGCACTGGTGACCCCCGGCATCCGCCCGACCGGCAGCGACAAGGGCGACCAGAAGCGCGTGATGACGCCGACCGAGGCCATCAAGGCCGGATCGAGCCATCTCGTCGTCGCCCGGCCGATCGTCAAAGCGGCCGACCCGAAGGAAGCGGCCCGCGCCATCCTCGCAGAGATGGACGCCGCGCTCTAAATTGCAGGAAACAGGGAGACCGGACATGGCCAAGGGATATTGGATCGCACGCGTGGATGTACGCGACCCTGAGCGCTACAAGGACTACGTTGCCGCCGCCAAGCCGGCTTTCGAGAAATACGGCGCGAATTTCCTCGCCCGCGGCGGCGCTTTCACGCCACTGGAAGGCCAGGCGCGCGGCCGCAATGTCGTCATCGAATTCCCGTCGCTGCAGCATGCTGTCGATTGCTACAACTCGCCGGAATATCAGATCGCCGCCAAGATTCGTCATGAAGTCGCAGACGCCGAAATGGTGGTCGTCGAAGGCGTCTAACGCTTTTAAAAAGCAGCCGGAACATGCGGTGTGATAGCACTTCACCTCGGCCCTCGGATCGGTTAAGACGAAACCAGATCAGCCCTATTTAAGCCTCTCGAGGAGCCTGCCATGACCCTGTCCAACCTTCCACCGCTCGTGACCGTGTTCGGGGGATCGGGCTTCATTGGGCGGCATGTCGTGCGCGTGCTCGCCAAGCGCGGCTATCGCATCCGCGTCGCCGTGCGCCGCCCCGATCTCGCCGGTTTTCTGCAGCCGCTCGGCAATCTCGGCCAAATCTCGATCGTCCAGGCGAACCTGCGTTACCGCAACTCCATCGATCGCGCCGTCGAAGGCGCACAGCATGTGGTCAATTGCGTCGGCATCCTCGCCGAAAGCGGCCGCAATAAATTCGATGCCGTGCAGGAATTCGGCGCCAAGGCCATCGCGGAAGCTGCACGCGGCGCCGGCGCTTCGCTGACGCATATTTCCGCCATCGGCGCCAATGCCAATTCGCCTTCCGCCTATGCCCGCACCAAGGCTCGCGCTGAAGCCGGCATCCTGTCGATCAAGCCCGATGCCGTCATCCTGCGGCCATCGATCGTCTTCGGTCCGGAAGACAGCTTCTTCAACAAATTTGCCGATATGTCGCGCACCGCGCCCTTCCTGCCGCTCATCGGCGGCGGCGAGACGAAGTTCCAGCCGGTCTATGTCGAGGATGTCGCCGAGGTAGTCGCCCGCGGCGTCGACGGCAAGCTGAAGGCCGGCACGATTTACGAGCTTGGCGGTCCGGAGGTGCTTTCTTTCCGCGAATGTCTCGAAACGACGCTTGCCGTTATCAACCGGAAGAAGTCGCTCGTCTCCATCCCCTTCGGCCTCGCTTCGCTCATCGGCTCGGTCGCTTCGCTGGTGCCGCTCATCACGCCGCCGATCACGCCCGATCAGGTTCGCCTGCTGAAGCACGACAATGTCGTCTCCAAGGAAGCCGAGGCGGAAGGCCGGACCCTGCAGGGTATCGGCCTGATGCCGACCCTGCTCGTCTCCGTGCTGCCTTCCTACCTGGTACGCTATCGCCCGCAGGGCCAGTTCACCGGCTCCGGCAAGGCCGCGTGACGCTTTGTAGCGATTCGGAAAAATTGAAACGCCGTCTGGTTCATCCAGGCGGCGTTTTTGTTTCCTCTGGCTGCGTTTTCGGCACCGGGAGAGCTAGCTTTGCCGTCTTGATTCACAGCTTGGCGTTGCTCAAAAGACGCACACTGAAAATAGTAGCATTAACGTCAAATTTAACATGAACCTTTATTGCTATTCATCATTTCACTGACTAACACAACCGCGCGTCGCCAAGCCCGGCACGGGCCAATCGTGGCGCGTTTCACTTCTGCGGAAAGGCATTCTTCGATGGGTAAGTCTATCGCGCTTTTGTTTGCGTGCGCGGCACTGGTGATCCTCGCTGGCTCGTTCGTGGCCCGCGGCAGCATCGCCTCGGTCAAGGGTGAATGCACGCCGACCTATGGCGTCGATCCCTGCACGACGGGTTCCATCGAGCCTTCATCCTCGAACTGATCGAGCATGAAAAAAGGCCGGTTCTCACCGGCCTTCATTTTTCTCAAGATTTCACCCCCGGCGATCGGCCTCAGCCGACCGTATAAAGCCCGATCAGGCCGAGCACGCCAATGGCGATGCGCCACCAGGCGAAGGGGGCATAGCCGCGGCGCGAGACGAAGTCGAGCAGAGCCCGGACCACGAACAATGCCGATATGAAAGCGGTGAAGAAGCCGACGACGATCAGCAGGCCCTGGTCCGTGCTGAGGTCGTGACGGCTCTTCCACAAATCCAGCGCGAAGGCGCCGGCCATGGTCGGCATGGCAAGGAAGAAAGAGAATTCCGCGGCCGAGCGCTTGTCAGCGCCAAGCAAGAGGGCGCCAACGATGGTGGAGCCGGAACGCGATGTTCCCGGGATCATTGCCAGACATTGGAAGAAGCCGATCTTGATCGCCATCGGCCAGGAAAACTCATAGGCGCTGGTATATTTGGGTTTGAACTCGATCTTGTCGATCGCCAGCAGAACGATGCCGCCAAGAATCAGCGAGATACAGATAACCTTCGGCGAATCGAACAGCACCGTCTTGATGAAATCATGCGCGATCGCGCCGATCACGGCAGCCGGGAGGAAGCCGAAAAGGACCGCCAGCACGAAATGGCGAGCCTTGACGCTGACCGGCAGCGCCTTTGCGATTTGAACGAGACGATTGAAATAGACGAGCAAGATGGCGAGGATAGCACCGAGCTGGATCAGAACGTCGAAAGTGGCAGCTTCATCAAAACCGAGGAAATGTCCGATCAATATCAAATGACCCGTGGAGGATACGGGAATGAACTCCGTCAGGCCTTCCACAAGGCCCAAAAACAACGCGATAACAATTTGTTCAGCCATATTGTGTCCTTTGTCAAAGAGCGGGGTGGCCCGATTCGCTTGTAATAGCTAGGCCAAACTCCTATAGCTTCAACCGATGACGTATGACTAGGGCCGCAAGATGGTGGGCCCGAGACTCTTATAAGCATCAACTGCAAAAGCCCGAGTATCAATGCCGACGCTGTATCATCATTCCATGTCATCTCCGTCACGGTTCGTCCGTCTGATTCTGACCGAATACGGCTATCAGACGGAGTTGATCGAGGAACAGACGTGGGAAAAACGGCGCGATTTCCTGGCGCTCAATCCGGCCGGCACCCTGCCGGTCTATGTCGACGACAGCATGCGGGCGCTCTGCGGCGCGACCGTGATCTCCGAATATCTCGACGAGACGCATGGCGTTTTGAAGCGAGACCGCCGGCTTCTGGCCGAAGACCCGTTCCAGCGCGCCGAAATCCGCCGGCTGACGGAGTGGTTCATGCAGAAGATGGAACAGGACGTGACGCGGCCTCTGGTGCGCGAACGGGTCTACAAGTTGCAGATGACTGCCGATCAGGGCGGCGGCGCTCCCGATTCCAAGGTGATGCGCATGGCTCGCGGCAACATCCGCCAGCACATGAAGTATCTCTCCTGGCTTGCGGGTTCCCGCCAATGGCTCGCCGGCGATCGACTGAGCTATGCGGATCTCGCTGCTGCCGCCTCGGTTTCCGTTCTCGATTACCTCGGCGAGATCGACTGGATGGAATCACCCGTTGCCAAGGAATGGTATCAGCGGCTGAAATCGCGCCCGTCGTTCCGGCCGATCCTGGCGGAACGCGTGCGCGGCATCACGCCTGTATCGCACTACGCCGATCTGGATTTCTGACGAGGGCTGCATATGCCCGAAGACCGTGCCATAGATAAAGAAAGCAAGCGAAGGCATAGGCTGACGGCCTTTCTTCGCGACGAAGCACAGGCGCAGGGATTCGATCTCTGTCGCATCACCCGACCGGACACTATTCCGGACGCGGGGATCAGGCTCAATCAATTCCTTGAACAAGGCTACCACGGCACCATGGCGTGGATGGAGGAAACGCGCGAACGTCGCGGCGATCCGCACATGCTCTGGGGCGATGTCCGCTCCATCGCCGTCTTCGGTCTCAATTACGGTCCCGAGGAAGACCCGCGCGGCATTCTGGCGAAGCCTGATAAAGCGGCCATTTCCGTCTATGCCCGCAACCGCGACTATCACGACATCATCAAGGGCCGGCTGAAGGAGATCGCCACCCGCTTTGCGGCGCGATCGCAGGAGGACGTCAAGGTCTTCGTCGACACGGCGCCGGTCATGGAAAAGCCGCTGGCTGCCGCAGCGGGCCTCGGCTGGCAAGGCAAGCATACCAATCTCGTCAGCCGGACGCACGGTTCCTGGCTGTTTCTTGGCTCGATGTTCACAACAGCCGATCTCGAACCGGATCAGCCCGAGATCGATCACTGCGGCTCCTGCCGCGCCTGTCTCGACGTCTGCCCGACGGCCGCATTCCCGGCCCCCTATCAGCTCGATGCGCGCCGCTGCATTTCCTATCTGACCATCGAGCATAAGGGGCCGATCGATCCGCAGCTTCGGCCGTTGATCGGCAACCGCATCTATGGCTGCGACGACTGTCTCGCCGCCTGTCCCTGGAACAAATTCGCCAGTGCGGCCGCCGAGATGAAGCTGGTCGCTCGCGACGACCTCAGGGAGCCGTCGATCGCCTTTCTGCTCGATCTCGACGATGCCGCCTTTCGCGCCTTCTTCAGCGGCTCGCCGGTCAAGCGCATCGGGCGTGACCGCTTCATTCGCAATGTGCTGATCGCCGCCGGCAATTCCGGGGATCGCGGCTTGATCACGGCATGCCGTGGCCTGTCGGAAGATCCTTCAGCCGTGGTGCGCGGCATGGCCGTCTGGGCGCTGTCGCGGTTGATGACGGCTGGCGAGTTCCGCACTTTTGCGGCAGAAAGAGGTGACGAACCGGACGCGGATGTCCGCGCGGAGTGGATACTGGCAGGAGTTGCGTGATGCATGTGATGATTTTCGGCTGCGGCTATTCAGGAACGGCTATCGCCAAGGCCTTCGCCGGCCAGGGCATTCGGATCACCGGCACGACCCGTTCGCCCGAAAAGACCGGCCCTCTTGGCGAGGAAGGCATCGAAGCTTTCGTCTTCGACGGAGAGACATTCGATCCCGCATTGAGCGAGGTGATGAAATCCGCCACGCATCTCGTCCAGTCGATCGCGCCCGGCAAGTCGGGTGATCCGCTGCTGCGGCTGGCGCATCTGAATATCCGCGCGCTCATGCCGAAGCTCGAATGGGTTTGCTATCTTTCCACCGTCGGCGTCTATGGCGACCACAAGGGCGCCTGGGTCAGCGAGGAAACGCCGCTGCATCCGGTTTCCGACCGCTCGGTTGAACGCGTCGAAGCGGAGGATGGCTGGCACCGCGTCGGAATCAGGCTCGGCATTCCGGTTGCCGTGCTCCGGCTTGCCGGCATCTATGGTCCTGGCCGCAACACCTTCTGCAATCTGGAAAAGGGAACGGCACGGCGGCTGATCAAGGCGAACCAGGTGTTCAACCGCATCCGCGTCGAGGACATCGGCGCCTGCGCCAAGTTCCTCTCCGACCGCAAACTGGGCGGCATTTATAATGTCACCGATAACGAGCCCGGTCCGCCGCAGGACGTCATCGTCGAGGCCGCCCGTCTGATGGGTGTCGAGCCGCCGCCGGAACAGGCTTTCGAAACGGCGGAGCTGACGCCGATGGCGCGTTCGTTCTATGGTGAGAACAAGCGGGTTTCGAACGCAAAACTGCGCGCGCTGGGCTTCCCATTCCGCTATCCGGACTATCGCATGTCGCTCGCCCAACTGTGGTCCTCGGGGCGCTGGCGCGGCTAAGGGAATTCGACCTCACCCCCCAGATCAATCGCACGAAAATTCCTACTAACCCATATTGGCTAGTTCAATTTGCTCCACATTTATGGTTAATGATCTCTGAAATTGCACAAATGCGGCAGCAAATAAGGCGAAGTCGGAAAATTATTTTTTCAAATTTCGTGATCTTCTGCATTGCAGCATCGATTTGGGAAAATTCGTTCGGTTTTTAACTGAATTTATTGTGTTTTTTCCATCAAACCTTAGTTTTAGCGATACTCGATATCACTCGTCATAAATCACAAATGTTACAGCATGTAACATTCCGTGATATTAGCAGGCACTTTTTTGCCATTTTTCGCCCGATTTAAGCCCCCGCCGCTCACCAGGCGCAAGTTCAATTGTTTGAGGGAAAATCGGTTTGAAGAAAATCAATCGTTCTGTTGCGATCATCGCAACTATATCCGCCGCTTTTGCTATCCTCTCGACGGACGCATTTGCAGCAACGGGATGCGGGGGCGCATCATGGTACGGGGGAAGCTCCAAGACTGCTTCCGGGGAACGCATGAGTTCGGGTAACTTTACTGCCGCCCACCGCTCGCTTGCCTTCGGCACACGCCTGAAGGTGACCAACCGCCACAATGGCCGCAGCGTTGTCGTTCGCATCAACGATCGCGGACCTTTCATTCGTGGACGCGTGCTCGATCTCTCCCGCGCTGCAGCGCAGAATATCGGCATGGTTGCCTCCGGCACGGCGAGCGTTTGCTACGACGTCGTCGCCTCGAAGTAATCGGCGGATTTGCTGGGAACGACCCCGGCGTTTCGGCCTGACGCTTGCTCTCTCCGTCAATCGCGGCTACCACGCGGTTGAGACGTCTCAATAATCTGCCGCCACGTGCTTATTTCGTGCGGATTGATGAGGTGTCAGTGACACTTTGGTGGCGCATGAGCCTTTCCGGTGATCCAGGTGGTTTCGGAACCATGCGCAAGCAGGAGAATAGTGAATGCGTCTGGGCGGCCGGCTGCAGGGGGCCATCGAAGTTCTTGCCGATATCGAAGCGCGCAAGCGACCAGTGGCCGACGCCCTGAAGGATTGGGGACTGGCCCATCGCTTCGCCGGCTCCGGCGACCGCGCCGCAATCGGCAACATCGTCTACGATGCTCTGCGCATGCGGCTGTCTCATGCTTGGCTGATGGGCGACGACAGCCCCTCCGCGCTTGCCCATGCCGTGCTCTTTCGCCAATGGGGCTTGACGCCCGAAGTGCTGGCCGCCGAATTCGAGGGCGACAAATTCGCGCCCGAGCCGCCAAGCGCCGAGGCGCTCGAAGCCTTTGCCGCCCGAAAGATCGAAGATGCG
Organism: Rhizobium sp. LEGMi-198b; assembly: GCF_054114205.1. Lineage (NCBI taxonomy): Bacteria > Pseudomonadati > Pseudomonadota > Alphaproteobacteria > Hyphomicrobiales > Rhizobiaceae > Rhizobium > Rhizobium sp. LEGMi-198b. The sequence continues at coordinate 1,146,862 of NZ_JBSYVH010000001.1, forward strand.
CCGCGCCATATCCAGGGCGACATTCCGGAATGGGTCGAGCATTCCTTCCAACAGGCTTTCGGCGATAGCTGGCTTGCCGAGGCCCAGGCATTGGCCGAGCGGCCGACGCTCGATCTGCGCGCCAACGCGCTGAAGGCCAGCCGCGACAAGGCCGTGAAGGCGCTGGAACGCGCCGGAGCGCACGCTTCGAAGATCGCCCGTTACGGCATCCGCATTCCCGCCGGCGAAGGCGCATCGCGCCTGCCGAATGTCACCGCCGAACTTTCTTTCCAGAAAGGCTGGTTCGAGGTGCAGGACGAAGGCTCGCAGATCGTTGCCGATCTTGTCCTACCTGAAGAAGGCGACCAGGTGCTCGACTATTGCGCCGGCGGCGGCGGCAAGACGCTCGCCATGTCGGCGGCGATGCACAATAAGGGCCAGGTCCATGCCTATGATTCCGATCGGCGGCGGCTGGCACCGATCATCGAGCGATTGAAGCGCGCCGGCACGCGCAATGTTCAGGTGCATGACGAAAGAAACGGCCTGCTCCCTTTGCGCGGCAAATTCGACAAGGTGCTGGTCGATGCCCCCTGCACCGGTACCGGCACCTGGCGCCGCCGCCCCGATACGAAGTGGCGGCTGACGCAGAAGAACCTCGACGAGCGCACCGGCCAGCAGCAGGAAGCGCTGGCTCAGGCCGGCGAATTCGTCCGCCCCGGCGGCCTGTTGCTCTATGTCACCTGTTCGGTCCTGCCGGAAGAAAATGAAACGCAGGTCAACCGCTTCGCAGCCAACAATCCGGACTTCGAAGTGGTCGAGGCGCTGAGCTCCTGGGAGAAGCTGTTCGGAAAAGATGCGCCCAAGCCGCGCTCTTCCGATGGCAAGACCATTACCCTGACGCCGGCATCGACCGATACCGACGGCTTCTTCTTCTGCCGGCTGCGGCGAAAGGGATAGGCAAGACTTATCCCGCCCGCAGCGCATTAGCTGGTTCGGCGGAACGAGACGGCGCGATATCTGCCGCTTTTTCCAGGCAAATGCGCTGCTTTGCCAATGCTGGAACTATCAATTTCCCGTTTTAAAATCATTCCAAACTAGAGTGTTTGACACCAGTTTATTTTTAATACATGAGACAATTTACCAAGTTTCTGACGGCGCCCCCGCCGTCGCAGGAGAGGATCATGAAACTGAAAATCAATTTTGGCGCCGGCCTGGCGCTGGCCGTCGCCTCGACTGCCATGTCCACCCTTCCGGCGCTCGCAGCCGCACCCGAGCCGGCCGCCATCATCAAGCATTACGCCGAAGTGGGGCATGCCAAGTATCAGGACGCGCTGACCACGGCGCAGACGCTGGACAAGGCGATCGATGCATTGCTTGCCAATCCCAGCGACAAGACGCTGAAGGCTGCCCAGGCTGCCTGGATCAAGGCGCGGGTTCCCTACGAGCAAACAGAAGTCTACCGCTTCGGCAATCCGATCGTCGACGATTGGGAAGGCGCGGTGAATTCCTGGCCGCTCGACGAAGGCCTGATCGACTATGTCGATGCCTCCTACGGCACCGAGAGCGATGAGAATTCGCTTTATGTCGCCAATGTCATCGCCAACAAGACGATCAAGATCAACGGCAAGGATGTCGACGCTTCGCATCTGACGCCGGAATTCCTCTCCGGTACGCTGCAGCAGGCCGGCGGCGTCGAAGCCAATGTCGCGACTGGCTACCACGCTATCGAATTCCTGCTCTGGGGCCAGGATCTGCACGGCACGGGCCCGGGCGCCGGCGAACGTCCCGCCACCGACTACGACCTGAAGAATTGCACGCACGGCAATTGCGATCGCCGCGCCGAATACCTGAAATCGGCCTCGACCCTGCTCGTCTCCGCCATGCAGGAGATGACCAATGACTGGGCGCCGGATGGCGAAGCCACCAAGCATATCGAAGCCGATCCGAAGGCCGGTCTCGCCGCCATCCTGACCGGCATGGGCTCGCTCTCCTATGGCGAACTCGCAGGCGAGCGCATGAAGCTCGGCCTGCTGTTGCATGATCCCGAGCAGGAGCATGATTGCTTCTCCGACAACACCTACAACTCCCACAACAATGCCGCCATCGGCATTGCCGCGGCTTATAACGGCAATTACACGCGCGTCGACGGCACCAAGATGAAGGGTCCGTCGCTGCACGATCTCGTTGCCGCCAAGGACAAGGCGCTGGACAAGGAGATGGAAGGCAAGCTGAACGCGACGCTCGATGCCATGAAGGCCATGGTTCATCGCGGAGAGACCGTCGAGAAGTACGACCAGATGATCGCCGAGGGCAATAAGGTCGGCAACGCCACCGTTCAGAAAGCGATCGACGGCCTGCTCGATCAGACGAAGAGCATCCAGCGCGTCGTCGCCGACCTCGATCTCGGCACGATCAAGCTTGAAGGCTCGGACAGCCTTGATAATCCTAACGCCGTCTTCAAGAAGTAATAAAGGAGGGCGGCGGTATCTGACGATGCTGCCGCCCTGATCCAGATGATCCGCATTCCGGTCAGCCGCGCATTCTTGCCCGCCCTCGCAGCGGGCTTTGTGGTTTTTGCAGTGACGTTGGCGGCAGCCGATGCGCTGAATTTCCCAACCGTCCGCACCGATCTGTCGGCCGATACGCTGAAACGGGTTCAGGACGTTACCCGCCCGACGGCGGATTTTTCCAAAGCCGAGCCCTATGAGGCGATGGAGAGTGGCGCGACGACGTCGATTGCCCCCGTCAGCCGCAATATCTTTTCCCAGCCTTCCGCCAATCTGGGCCTGGAGCGCGAAGAGAATTTCCATCTCGGCAACGCGTTGTTTCGCCAGCTCTGGGTCTCCTCGCCCTCTTCGACGCAGGCGACTGATGGGCTGGGGCCATTGTTCAACGCCCGTTCCTGCCAGAGCTGTCATATCAGGGACGGTCGTGGCCATCCGCCGGAGACGGCGGGAGCCCCCGCCACGTCGATGGTGCTGCGGCTGGCGCGGCAGGCGATCACGCCGGACGAGGAACAGGCCATCAAGGATTCCAAGGCGCTCAATTTTCCGGATTCGACCTATGGCGCTCAGTTGCAGGATCTTGCCGTTCCCGGTCTCACTGCCGAAGGCAAGGTGGCTGTCACCTATGCTGAGGAAACGGTGACGCTGGCAGGTGGCGAAACCGTTTCGCTGCGCAAGCCGCATTATGCCGTGACCGCGCTGGCCTACGGTCCTCTCGGCCAGACGACAACGGTCTCGGCGCGTGTCGCGCCGCCGATGATCGGCCTTGGCCTGATCGAAGCCATTCCCGATGCCGATATCCTTGCCCATGCCGACCCCGACGACAAGGATGGCGACGGCATTCACGGCCGCGCCGCCCTGGTCCGCGACCACCGCACCGGCCAGCTCGCTCTCGGCCGCTTCGGCTGGAAGGCGCAAAACGCCACCGTGCGCGACCAAGTCGCTGATGCTTTTCTCAACGATATCGGCATTTCCACGCCCGACCAGCCGAACGCCCACGGCGATTGCACGGCCAAGGAGACACACTGCCTTGCCATGCCGACCGGCGTGCAGAAGCGTCTTGGTGACACGGAAGCACCGGCGCCGATCCTCGATCTCGTCACCTTCTATTCCGAGAACCTCGCCGTGCCCGCGCGCCGCAAGGCGAGCTTTCCCGATGTTCTGCACGGCAAGGAAATCTTCTATCAATCCGGCTGCGCTGCCTGTCATACGCCGAAATACGTCACCCGCGACGATCTCATGGGAAGCGACAGCAAGGCTGCCGCGCAGGCCTTTCAGCTCATCTGGCCCTATTCCGATTTCCTGCTGCACGACATGGGCGACGGGCTCTCGGACGGCCAGCAGGTCGGTGTGGCATCGGGACGCGATTGGCGCACGCCGCCTCTCTGGGGTATAGGGCTGACGCAAACGGTCAGCGGCCAGCAAGCCTACCTGCATGACGGCCGCGCCCGCACGCTCACCGAAGCCATCCTCTGGCATGGAGGAGAGGCGGAAAAGGCCCGCAATACATTCGCAAACCTGCCGCAGAACGACAGGCAAGCACTCATCGATTTTCTGGAGTCCCTTTGATGCGCCATTGGAAACCTTTCGCGGCCAGCCTGCTCCTCAGCCTTGCGGCACTGCCCGCAAGCGCCCAGGACGCGACGGCCAATGGCGCCGGGCTGAACGAAGCAGCCGTGCCGGTGGTCCTGCAGAAGGCGGTCGACGATGTCATCCGCCCCGGATACCGCGCCATGCATGACAGCGCCTCGAAGCTGACCACGGCGATGAAGGCGCTCTGCGCTGATCCTTCCGCCGCAAGCCTTGCCAACGCGCAGTCCGCCTTCGGCGATACGATCAAAAGCTGGTCGCGCATCGAGATCGTGCAGACCGGGCCGATCATCGAAAAGAACCGTTTCGAACACATCCTCTTTTATCCCGACCGCAAGGGCGTCGGCTTGAAACAAGTGCAGGCGCTGATCGCTAAGGCCGACGAGCACGACACCACGGTCGAGGCGGTCGCCGGCAAGAGCGTGGCACTGATGAGCCTAACGGCGCTGGAATACGTGCTCTACGGCAACGGCTCCAGCGTTCTCAGCACCGAAAAGCAAGGATTCCGCTGCCGCTATGGCGCGGCCGTCGCCGGCAATATCGAAAACACGGCCAAGGACATCGCCGACGAATGGGACGATCCGAACGGCGTGCAGAAATCCTGGAAGTTTCCCGGCAAGACCAGCAACGACTTCATGGACAACAAGGAAGCGGTAACGGCGCTGCTCGGCATCCTCGTACACGGTGCGGCGAATATCCGGGATCAACGGCTTGAGACCTTTTACAAGGGCGATCCCGCTGCCGCACGGCCAAAGATGGCGATCTACTGGCGGTCCGGCGACACCTGGGCCTCGCTGTCAGGCAATCTCGAAGGGCTGAAGACGCTCTGGAAAAAAGCCGGCATGGCCAACCTTCTGCCCGCCGACAAACGCGGCATCGCCGACAAGGTCGACAATCTGCTGAAGGAACTGACGCTGACCGCGCCGACAGTCAATCCTGATATCGAAGCAGCACTCGGAAACGATGCCGAGCGCGCCAAGATCGACAAGCTGCTGAATGTCAGCCGAGACCTCACCACCGCTTTCAGTGACGATTACGGCGGCGCGATCGGCCTTTCCGCCGGCTTCTCCTTCGCAGACGGAGACTGAGCGCGATGCGCAGCGGCCTGATCGATCGCAGAGCTTTCGTCAAGGCGGCGGGGCTGACGTTCCTGGCCGCCTTGAAGCCCGGTGCCCTGATGGCGCTGGAGCGGGCCGATGCAGTCTATGCCTCCGGCATCCGCGCATCAGACGGTTCCTTCGCCGTGGCGACGGTCACCGAGAGCGGCCAGATCCTTGATCAGGTGGCACTGCCCGCCCGCGCCCACGGCATGGCCTTTTCTAAGGTAACCGGCAAGACCGTCGCCTTCGCCCGCCGCCCCGGCACCTATGCGATGATCTTCGATCCCTGGAACAAGGGCGAGCCCATCGTCATCACCTCGCGCGAGGGCCGGCATTTCTATGGCCATGGCACGTTTTCCCCTGATGGAAAGCTGCTCTACGCCAGCGAAAACGACTTCGACAAGAATCGGGGCATGATCGGCATCTACGACGCCCGTAATCGCTTTGCGCGGATCGGCGAATACGAAACCTACGGCACCGGCCCGCATGACATGACAGTTTCCGACGACGGGACGCTGTTAGTCGTTGCCAATGGCGGCATCGAGACCCATCCGGATTTCGGCCGCACCAAGCTCAACCTCGATCATATGGAGCCGTCGCTCACCCTGATCGACGCGGCCAGCGGCCGGCTGATCGAAAAGCACGCCTTGCCGCCACAATATGCTCAGGTCTCCACCCGCCATGTCGATATCGACGCGCAAGGCCGCATCTGGTTCGCCTGCCAATATGAAGGCCATCGCAACGACCTGCCGCCGCTCATCGGCCATTTCTCCAAGGGCGAGAACCTGACCTTCGTAACCCTGCCCGACGATACGACACGGGCGCTTGGAAATTATGTAGGCGCCATTGCCGTCAATCGCGCCGAAAACCTCGTCGGCGTCGCCTCGCCGGTCGAAGGCACGTCGGTGACGCTCGATGCGAAGACAGGCAGGGTGCTGAAGGTGGAAAGCATCGCCGACGCCGCCGGCATCGCACCGGCACGGCATGGCTTTGCCGTTTCCTCCTATCGCGGCGATTTCCTGGGCGAGCACAGCGACGTCGCCTGGGATCAGCATATCGTGCGCATCACCCGCGACTGACGCTGCCTAAACTAGCTTGTTGCCTTCAATGAAACGCCGCAACGCCGTCGCCGCATTTAGCATATGCGCCCGCATGCGCCGCGACGCCATTTCCCCGTCACCCTCTGCGATTGCCTGCATGATGGCTTCATGCTCCGCCCGGGATCGATCGAGGCGATGTTCCTGCTGCAATTGAGCGCGGCGGAAGGCCATTAGACGATTGCGGATCGCGATTGCCTGTTCGGCGAGGAAGCTATTGTGGGTCGCCTGATAGATCGCCTCGTGGAAGGCGCGATTGAAGGTATCATAGGCATCGAAATCGCCCTTTTTCACAATAGCTTCGGATGCATCGTGCAGTTCGATCAGGTGGCTACGCTCCAGGGGCGTCATGCGATAAGTGGCAAGCCTGACGCACATGGCTTCGATTTCGGCTGCCGTCTCGAACATGTCCATGATGCGCTCGGGCGTCATACGGGCGACGACGACGCCCCGCCGAGCCCGCACTTCGACTAGGCCGTTTGCCGCCAGTTGCCTTAATGCCTCGCGAACCGGCGTGCGGGAAGCGCCGAAGCGATCGGCAAGGTGCTGCTCGTCCATCGCAGCGCCCGCCTCCAGCTTACCCGCCGCGATCTCATCCGCCAGCGCGTTGCGGATACGATCGGACAACAATTCGCGATCCTCAGTGTCATCCGATCTATCAGCCATTTCTCATTCTCCCGCGTCCATACTGCTTGTATGCAAAAACATCTCTGCGCCTCATTTTTGCATGCAAATTCTCCATCACGCAACTGTTACGCATCCAATTATTGACAAATATCACCATTTAGAATACAAAACGATCAACGAGAGCGCTCTTGCATACATAAAGAAGCCTCGAATACCCATCCGGAATGCAAGACGGAGCCACATTTGATCCGTTCGGGCAAATGCCGCTCGCAGAAATACGAGACCTTCAAGAAGCTCACCGCTCCGACATCCGGCGCGGACGGCTTTCTGGTGCCCGTTTATCCTCTAACCACAAGGATCACGATGATGATGATGACCAGACGGAATTTCTCGACCGCGCTCATTGCCGGCGCCGCCGCCTCCTTAGTTTCGACGCGCGCCATGGCCGCCAGCAGCGCGGCCTCGAGTTCGGGTTCCGCGCTCCCGGCGCCGCCAAAGGCTCGCAACGTCGTCCTTGCCCATGGGCTCTTCGCAGACGGCTCCTGCTGGACGGAAGTCATCGCGCGGCTGCAGGCCAAGGGGCTGAAGTGCACGGCGGTGCAGAACCCACTGACGACGCTTCCCGAGGCGGTTGCGGCCGCCCAGCGCGTTCTCGATCGCCAGGACGGCCCGACAGTCCTCGTCGGCCATTCCTTCTCCGGCATGATCGTGACGGAAGCCGGTGTGCATCCGAAGGTTTCTTCGCTGGTCTATGTCGCAGCCCGCGCACCGGATGCAGGCGAAGATTATACGGCGCTCGCCAAGACATATCCGACGCCTCCGGCATCGGCAGGCATTGTCTTCGACGGCGATGAAGGACGACTGACAGAGGAAGCTTTCCTGCGGGATTTCGCCGGCGACCTGCCCAGGGCCAAGGCAGAGGTGCTTTATGCCGTGCAGGAGCCCTTCCAAAAGGCCTTGCTGACCGGGAAGACCACCCAGGCCGCCTGGCGCAGCAAGCCGAGCTGGTATGCGGTCTCCACCGAAGACAGGACGATCAATCCGGATCTGGAACGCTTCATGGCCAAGCGCATGGGCGCCAAGACCATAGAGGTGAAGGCCAGCCATCTCTCGCTGATCTCGCACCCCGATACGATCGCCCGTCTGATCCTTGAAGCCGCCGGGCATTGACCGGCTTTGCCGGTTTAGCCCTTCGCCGCGAACTCCGCCTGCTCCGTGCCGATCGCGACCGCAGCCGCCTTGGCGGAGTTCCTGAGCCAGTCCACCTCCCTCCTGTCGAGGTCAGCTAGAATGCCTGGAATGCAGGAGGCGTCATCGGCATGGCAGTTGGCGATCTCGAAGCCCATCAGGTCGAGCATCGCCGGCGACAGCAGGAGCTGCGCATCGCCCTCGACCTCGATCTTTCGGCTGTTTGGCGACAGCCGACGGACCAGCAGCTTGCCCACCACCTGATAATGCGGATCGGGAGAGCGGGCGCGGCCGGCGGCGATGACGCCCGTGTGGATCGTCGTGTCGGACGGATTGTGTCGGAGCGACCAGGCGGACTGGGCGAGCGCCTTGACCTCGCGGATCACCGGTCCGCCGCGCCATTCGACATCGGCGACAAAGCGCGGGCGGCCGAGGCTACCGGTGCCGGCCGTGCGCGGCTTGGCGACAAAAGGGAGCTGCTCATCTGGCAGCGATCGCCGCAGCACTTCAAGGCAAGGCGCAGGAACCGGTTTGGCGGAGGGCGGCAGATCGCGATATTTGTCCCAGAAAGCCTTGCGCTCGCCATTCGAAAGGATGACGTCGTTGCGCAGCCACTTGTAATCACGCTCCAGAATGACCGGTGACGGCGTCTTCAACCCACGGCGATAGCCGCCCAAAATGGCCTCGGCGATGGCGCGCGGCGTCGGCGCGGTGGCGCCTCGCGCAAGGATCGCACTCGTCGCCAAACGCACAAGGTCCAGCGCATAGGGCATTACCGCCGCATCATCGAAATCGTTGGCGCCCCAGACCAGCCGCCCTCCTCGTCGCGCCAGGTGCCGAAATTCTCCAGATGCGTATCGCCGATCGCCAGCACCTGCGGCGCGCTCGCAAGTTGGGGGCAGATGTCGAAGATGGTCTCGGCCCAGCGCCAATAGGTGGCGCGCAGGAAGACAAAACCGCCGCTCTTCATCTTCTTGTGCTTCTTGTCGAGATCGGCATCGACCAGATCGTCCCCCAATTGCGTCCGCATCCAGGTCTCATAGGCTCTCGTCGATTGCAGGATCGTCGTCATCTCGGTTCCATCTCGAATCTGTTGATGCGTATCGAATACCCAGCATCATGGGAAAACAATGTCGATCGCGCGTTATTTCCGCGAGGCGAATTCCACCGCAGTGCCCTTGTCCAAATCCTCCTGCCATGCCAATTTCGCACCCCGCGAAAGGGAATGGGATGACTGGGGAAAGCAGCGACTTTCGGGCGCGTATTCGAACGAGTTTCGAGCGACAGGCGGCGATGACGACGATCGGCGCGGAGCTGACGCGCGTCGAGCATGGCACGGTCGAGATCGAGTTGCCGTTCGACGTCAAGCTGACGCAGCAGCACGGTATTCTACACGCCGGCATCATTGCCGCCGCGCTGGATTCGGCCTGCGGATTTGCGGCTTACAGCGTCATCGATCCTACAGCATCAATTCTTACAATCGAATTCAAGATCAATCTGATGTCCCCGGGACGCGGCGAGCGGTTTCTGTTTCGCGGCGATGTTACCAAGCCCGGCTCCACCATTATCGTCGCCGATGGGCGAGCCTATGCCATCAGCGACGGGCCTGCCAAGCTGATTGCCTCCATGACCGGAACGATGATGGTCATCCGAGGCCGAGAGGGAATTACCGGATGAAATTCGAACTGAAACGCGTATCGGGAAAGTCGATCCTGTTCGTCATGGCGGCGGAGGCGGAATACGGCCCCTTCCTGCGCTCCCGCATCGACCCGCTGATGACCGGCGTCGGTCCAGTGGAGGCGGCGATCGCCATGACGAAAGCGTTCGCTCAGCTCGAAGCGCAGGACGATTTGCCGGACATGGTGGTTTCGTTGGGTTCGGCCGGCTCCTCCAAGCTGGAGCAGACGGAGGTCTATCAGGTCACCTCCGTTTCCTATCGCGACATGGACGCCTCGCCGCTCGGCTTTGAGAAAGGCCGCACGCCGTTCCTCGACCTGCCCGCCACGATCGAGCTGCCGTTGCGCATTCCCGCCATTCCGGAAGCGAGCCTCTCGACCGGCGGCAATGTCATCTCCGGCGCCGACGCCTATGGCCGGATCGCCGCCGACATGGTGGATATGGAGACCTTCTCCGTACTGCGTGTCTGCCAGCTCTACGACCGGCCGCTGATCGGACTGCGCGGTATTTCCGATGGCCTAGTCGAGCTCCAGCACATTTCCGGCTGGACCGAATATCTGCACGTCATCGACCGCAAGCTCTCCTACGCCGTCGACGGACTGTTCACTGCGCTGGAAGACGGCGTTTTCTGGTTCTGAACGGCGCGGCGGCTGATACAATCGGGACAATAAAATCGGCCCTCGCGCGATTTGCCGGATTGCCAGGGAAAGCGCTTTTCATTAAAGGCTCGCCATGACCCAGACAGCACATCCAGACACCGTTCTCATCGTCGATTTTGGCAGCCAGGTGACGCAGCTCATCGCACGGCGCGTGCGCGAAGCGGGCGTCTATTGCGAGATCGTCCCCTTCCAATCCGCCGAAGCCGGCTTCAAGCGGCTGCAGCCGAAGGCCGTGATCCTGTCCGGCAGCCCGGCCTCGACCGTGGATGAAGGCTCGCCGCGGGCGCCGCAGATCATCTTCGACAGCGGCTTGCCGGTCTTTGGCATCTGCTATGGCCAGCAGACCATGTGCATGCAGCTCGGCGGCAAGGTGGAAAGCGGCCACCATCGCGAATTCGGCCGCGCCTTCCTGGACGTCGACAAGGATTGTGCCCTCTTCGAAGGGTTGTGGTCGCACGGTTCGCGCCATCAGGTGTGGATGAGCCATGGCGACCGTGTCACCGCGCTGCCCGAGGGCTTTGAAGTCGTCGCCACTTCCTCGAACGCGCCTTACGCCTTCATCGCCGACGAGAAGCGCAGATATTACGGCGTGCAGTTCCATCCGGAAGTGGTGCATACGCCTGACGGCGCCAAGCTGATCGGCAACTTCATCCACAATATCGCCGGCATCAAGGGCGATTGGTCGATGTCAGCCTATCGCGCCAAGGCGGTGCAGGCGATCCGCGATCAGGTCGGCGACAAGCGCGTCATCTGCGCACTGTCCGGCGGCGTCGACTCTTCCGTTGCCGCGCTGCTGATCCATGAGGCAGTCGGCGACCAGCTCACCTGCATCCTCGTCGACCACGGCCTGATGCGCAAAGACGAGGCGGCCAATGTCGTCGCCATGTTCCGCGAGCACTACAATCTGCATCTGCTGCATGTCGACGCCTCCGACCGCTTCATTGGCGAGCTGGAGGGCGTCAGCGACCCCGAGACCAAGCGCAAGATCATCGGCCGGCTCTTCATCGAGACCTTCGAAGAGGAAGCGAAGAAGCTCGGCGGCGCCGATTTCCTCGGCCAGGGCACACTCTATCCGGATGTCATCGAGAGCGTTTCCTTCACCGGCGGCCCCTCGGTCACCATCAAGTCGCATCACAATGTCGGCGGCTTGCCGGAGCGCATGAAGATGCAGCTCGTGGAGCCGCTGCGCGAACTCTTCAAGGACGAAGTGCGCGTGCTCGGCAAGGAGCTCGGCCTGCCCGACAGCTTCATCGGCCGCCACCCCTTCCCCGGCCCCGGCCTCGCCATTCGCTGCCCGGGCGGGATCACCCGCGAGAAGCTGGAGATCCTGCGCGAGGCAGACGCCATCTATCTCGACGAAATCCGCAAGGCTGGCCTCTACGACGCCATCTGGCAGGCATTCGCCGTGCTGCTGCCGGTCCAGACCGTCGGCGTCATGGGCGACGGCCGCACCTACGAGTTCGTCTGTGCGCTCCGCGCCGTCACCTCCGTCGACGGCATGACGGCCGATTTCTACCACTATGACATGGAATTCCTCGGCCGCGCCGCGACCCGCATCATTAACGAGGTCCGTGGCATCAACCGCGTGGTCTACGACGTCACGTCGAAGCCGCCCGGCACGATCGAGTGGGAGTAGGGGAAACGGCGGTGATCGGCGGCCCTAGCGTAGAATTTCGCAGAAAATACAATGATTTGCGGGTGGCGTGGATTGCTGCCTAGGGTGCATTATCAATTAAAGTTTCAGGTCTAGTAAGCTATTGAAATTGTTCGATTTTATCGAGGCTCATTGCGGCTGGTGACGTTCCGGCAGATCAATCTGACGGTACTTTTGACGGTGCTCTTCACATCCGACCCGGCATTCGAAAAAGTACCGTCGCGCGTTTTTAGAACCTGACGGTACTTTTTTACGTATCAACGCTTTGAAAGCTATCCTGAAAATGGTCTTTCAGACGACGTATCCGCGCTGACGGTACTTTAGTTGTCAACATACATAGTTCGTAGCTGTCGGCCGCGGCTCGGGGACGATGTCCCGGACCTGATTGCACGTCGTTGGATGGTACCATCGCATGACCTATTGGATGCTGTCTAGACTGCTGCCGGATCTGCGATGGAGAGGTGCGTCGACCGCATCCAAGGGATATGCGCCCCTCCGAGGATGAGCGATATTGACAAAACAAGTAAATATGTCTAGTTTGACAATATTGTCAATTAGCGAAGCCTAACCAGTGAGCACCACCCTCAGATTCAGCAGCAGTTCCTACGGCCGAAAGGCCATCGAAGAAGCTACTTGCGCGACGGGTTCGATGTGCATGCTTCATCCGTATCCGAGGTGCCAACGTGCCTGATACGACCCAGACAGCCACGGCTCGGCAGACGGAAATCCTCGACGCGGCCCTTGAGGTCTTCGTCCGTTATGGTTTCAAGAAGACCTCAATGGACGACCTCGCTCGCGCCGCAGGTCTCTCTCGGCAAGGGCTCTATCTGCACTTCCCAAGCAAAGAGACGCTCTTTGCGGCCATGGTGGCGCATGCCAACGACGCCCTTCGAACTGGAGCCCGCGACGCGTTGCAGCGCGAGGATGTCGATATCGAGGAACGCCTGGTTGGGGCATTCGAGGCAATGCACGGAAGCGCCGTCGGGTCTGAGGCTCTGGACGAACTGATTGCGGCGACCGTCAAATTGGTCGGGCCTGCTATTCGCGAACTTGAAGAGGTCTTCGTTACCGACGTCGCGCGCGCCATCGGTGAAGCGGGTGTGCCTGAGCGTTGGCCACAGGAAGGCTTCACCGCGAGGATTCTTGCCGAGCACCTGTCGGAAGCATCAGCGGGCATCAAGCATAAGGCGAGGAGTCCAGCCGAATATCGTGAACGGATGCGTATTGCGGTCCGCCTCGTCTGCCGGGGCGCGCATTCGTAGAGAAATTGGTGCCGCCGCAACACGCTACGGCCGCGCCGAACTGAATTTGGCCGCCGCTTCGGCGGAGCGACCTAAAGTCAGAATGGAGACTTCATGCAGACGATCATCATCACTGGGGCTAGCGATGGCATTGGCGCCGCCAGTGCGCGCCAGTTGAAAGCCAAGGGCCACAACGTCGTGCTCGTCGGCCGTTCACGGGCTAAGACTGAAGCGCTTGCACGCGAGCTCGCAGCACCTTTCCACCTGGCCGATTACGCTCGTTTGGCCGACGTGAAACGGCTCGCCTCCGAACTGTTGCGATACGACCGCATCGACGTGTTGGCGAACAATGCCGGCGGCATCATGGGCGAGCGGGAGGTGACGGAAGACGGTTTCGAGAAGACGTTCCAGGTCAATCACCTGGCGCCGTTCCTGCTGACCAAGCTGCTTATGGGGCATCTCGCCGCCAGCCGCGCCAAGGTCATCCAGACGGCCAGCGAAGCCGCGAACATGTGGGGCAAGAACTTCGACGTCACGGATCTCAATAACGAACGCAACTACGCGGCACAAGTCGCCTACGGCAACGCCAAGCTCGAGAACATACTGTTCACCCGAGAACTCGACTGGCGGCACCGCGCGGACGGAATCTCGGCCGTCGCCTTCCACCCCGGCGTGGTGCGTTCCAGCTTCGCCAGCGACACCAACCACTTCATGCGGTTCATCTATCACTCGCCGTTGAAGTATCTGATCACGATCAGCCCGGAGAAGTCCGGTCTTGCACTCACGGCGCTTGCCGAAGGGAAGCCGGGCATCGATTGGCAGCCTGGAGGAATGTACTCAAGCGGTAAACCGATGAAAGTTGCGTTCAAGGATGACGGAACGGTTGCACGCCAGCTTTGGGAAAGGAGCGAAGAGCTTTTGAAGGTCGCACTTTCCTGATTTTGCACCGGACGAACAATAGCGCACGAAACACTCCACCGATTTCGGAATCCCGCTGGTCCGCGGAGCGCGTGCTCTGATAATGGCGGCGCATTGTCGGTTGGCTTCGTGGGAAACCCCTGCTGGAACTGTAGGTGACGGTACTTTTCTGACCTATACTTCCGGGGTTTCAGCTTGGCGAGGCGGCAGGTCGAGAGGCAATCGACCTCGATAGATGCCGAAGCCGATAGAAAAACTTTCAAAGAAATTTCTCTGTAAGATCAACACTATAAAATTTTGACGGGCCATGCGCCGGTTTTTCGGGCTGCCGGCAATAAAAAATCAAACTAGATCAATGATATAGCTGGATTTGGAACAATCGAGTGGGAATGAGGGGCGAGCTGCGGCCATAGCGTAGTTTCGGCAGCGATATTCGCTGCCGAACTTTTGCAGTCACTCGCTGTATCTCCCCCTCCGCGCCGCCGGGACACTCAGATCTGAGCCCAGCCACCATCGACGCAGAGTTCGCTGCCTGTGATGTAAGACGAGTCATCGGAGGCGAGGAACAGGACGGCCTTGGCGATCTCGTCGACGGTTCCGCTGCGGTGCATGGGAATTTGGGCGTGCACCTGGGTCTTCGTCTGTTCGATCATCTCCTCGCTCACTCCGGCTTTACGTGCTTGGTCCGTATCGATGTAGCCAGGCGCCAGGGCATTTACCCGTATGCCCTTGTCGGTCAGCTCCGCGGTGAGCGACCGTGCCAGTGAGCGGATGGCCGCTTTCCCCGCCGAATAGACGCTGACATAGGGGCGGCCTTGTCTGCTCAGGGTCGAGGTGTTCAGGATTATCGAGCCGCCGGAACCCATCAGCGGTAGGAGCTTCTGCACCGTAAAATACGTCCCTTTGAACGTGTTAGCGACCGTGAAATCGAATTCTTCTTCGGACGTGTATTCAAACATGTTCGGTCGCGCGCCCCCGGCGTTCGCGAAAATAATGTCGACGCGGCCATGCTTTCTCTCGACATATTCGCGAAGCGCTTCGATGTCCGACATCCTGGAAATATCACTGCGGACCGCGTCGGCGCCATTTCCGATGCTTTGCACGGCAGCGTCGAGCGCCGCTTGATCGCGGCCGGTGATGACCACCTTTGCGCCTTCGCGTGCGAACAGCTTGGCCGTCGCCAGTCCCATTCCTGAGTTACCGCCAGTGATGACAGCGATCTTACCGTCCAATTTACCCATATTCGTCTCCTAATTCGCTTCCTAAGGCGTCACCGGCAACCACACGGGGCTAGAGCATCGGCGACGGCTGTAATATATGAAGCATTATTCAGTTTTTGGATTCGCATATGGAAAACGCTGCTCCGTCACCGCTAAACCGCCGGAAACTACCGCGTCAGGTCCGATCCATCGTCACCGTGAACGCTATTTTCGAGGCGACCATTCAGGTTTTGCTGAGCGATGGGCCGATCCGCCTGAACACGACGCGCGTGGCGCGTCGTGCCGGCGTTTCGGTCGGAACGCTGTACCAATATTTCCCGCATAAGCAGGCCTTGCTTTTCGCTGTGCTGGAGCGGCATCTCGCGCTTCTCGCCGAGGCTGTGGAGAAAGCGAGCGACGAAAACCTGTACGCTCCGGTGGAGACAATAGCTCGGGCGGTGGTGAAGGCCTATCTTGACGCAAGGATGGCGCAAACCGAGGTCGCGCCCGCCCTCTACCTCATCGCTACGGAGCTTGATGCGCGCGAGCTGATCGAATCGGCGTCCCGGCGGAGTGAAAGGGCGATCGAGGCGATGCTGTCCACCGCCAGCGATGGCCGTTTTGCCGATCCGCACTTGATCGCCCAAACAATGACGGCAGTGATTTACGGAACGGTCCCGGCATTCTGCAAACGGGTCATGCCCCCGGCTGTGGGAAGCGAGGCCGAAAGACAGCTAACGATAATGTTTCACTCTTATCTCGTCGCGAGCAGCACTGCGGCATAGCGCAAGTGGCAAAAGCCACTTCCTGAATGACTTTGCCGGAGAGGCCCGATCGCCAAACTCAGCAAATCGGGCCTCTCCGGGGAGATGACGAACGGAGCAACAGCCCCTTACTTCACCGTGATGCTCAGACCGCTGATATCGGCATTGATTTGCAGGCCTACCTGCCTGCCTGTGAGTTCGAGCTGAGCGCCCTTGTCATTGGTCATGACGATCACCTGGGCTCCTTTGACGACCGCGCCGCCGCCGCCCACTGCGCCGTACACGCCCGACACATCTCGAGCGCGGCGAATGTGGCGCACGGTACCACTGAAATACGTCTTGGAGGCACCGAAGGCGAGGCCGCCCGAGATGCCGCCGATCGTGATGGGGTAGCGCCGGCCGTGGAAGGTCAGCGTGCCCTCGCCGCCGGAGCCACCGACGAAGAAGGCTGCCTTGTAGACGGCGAAGCGGATCGTGCCGCTGTCGGCATGCGCGGCACTGGCAAAGCTAATTCCCGCGGCGGCGATGACGGCAACCGCGACTGAACGAAATCCGGACGAAATCTTCATGATGAGAGACTCCTGAAAAAGCGCCGCTTACCCCAGCCGGCCGGGCACGACGTTAGCGTCGTATCAAAGTTATAACTGAACAGTCTCGCACGTCATTAGTTCCAAGCCATAATAGTAACATATCAAAATAATCGCGCGAGAATGAGGGGTTACACCTTCCAGCCAAGAAGGCGAGCTCGACCGGTCCGAGCGGAACACCAAGCTCAGCGCGGCGGCGTTAGGCTTTCGGTCTGTCGCCTTTGCAAAAAGCGGCGGACGGCAGGATCTATTTCCAACGCAATCGCTTGGTCATAGGCTTCGCGGGCCGCTGCCATTTCCCCCGTTCTCGCATGGAGTTCGGCGCGCGCTGCCCAATACGGCTGATATTCGACCAGCCGGCTGCCAGGGGCCAGTATCGGCAGCGCCGCCAGCCCTGCCGCAGGCCCGTGCGTCTGCGCCACGGCGATCGCGCGATTAATTGCCGCCACCGGCGAGCCGGTAATTGCGCAAAGGCCATCATAGAGGCGCTCGATAGCCACCCAATCCGTCGCGCCTGTGCGGCGTCGCACGACATGCGCCGATTGGATTGCCGCTTCCAATTGATAGCGGTCGAAGGCGTCAAGCGTACTGGCGCGAATAAGCAGATCTTCAGCTTCGTCGATCAACGCTTCGTCCCATAGAGCGGGATCCTGATCGGCAAGCGGCACGAATTCGCCGGCCGGACTGCGCCGGGCGCCACGCCGCGCATGGGAATAGAGCATCAGTGCAAGCAGGCCGAGCGCTTCGGCCTCCTTCGGCAGGAGCGCGACGATCAGCCGGCCGAGCCAAATCGCCTCTTCCGCGAGGTTGCGCAGGCTCGCATCGGTACCAGCTGGATCGCTCCAGCCTTCCGTATAGGCCGCATAGACCGCCTCCAGTACCGCCGCCAAACGTGCGCGCATGTCTGCCCTGTCGGGCACACGCAAGGGAATCCTGGCGCGACGGATCTTGTTCTTGGCCCGCGCCAGCCGTTGACCCATTGCCGCCGGCGAGACCAGGAAGGCGGAACCGATTGTCTGTGCGTCAAACCCAAGGATCGTCTGCAGGATCAGCGGCGCTCTCACTCCAGACTCTATTGCCGGATGCGCGCAGGCGAACATCAAAGCCAGACGCTCGTCTGGAATGTCTGGCGCTAGGCTCGCCGTTGCCTCCAACTCTTCCGCCATGAGCTTCAGATGCTCGGAGGCAACGGCGCTTACTCGTCTGCGCCTGACGGCGTCGATCATCTTGCGCCGGGCAACGGCAAGCAGCCAAGCCTCGGGGTTTAGCGGCGCGCCATTGGCCGGCCAATCGGCCAAGGCAGACGCAAAGGCCTCCGACAGGGCGTCTTCGGCGCCGGCCACATCGCGTGTGCGGGCCGCAAGGATGGCGACCAGTTTGCCATAGCTTCGGCGCGCCACCGCTTCAGCAGCTTTGATGGCGGACCGGTTATCTCCTTGCGACATGATAGTTCAATAGACCATGAGAGGGCGAACCTCTACCGTGTCCTGCCGGGAGCCGGGACAGCGCGCCGCCCAGGCGACGGCGCTATCGAGATCATCAGCCTCGATAATATAATAGCCGCCTAACTGCTCCTTGCTTTCGATATAGGGGCCGTTGAGAACGGTGGTCTTGCCCTCCGGCGCACGCACCACGGTTGCCATCGAGGAATCCTGCAATCCACTACCCGCAACGTAGGCTCCGGCCTTTTTCAACGTTTCCGTATAGGCCGCATAGGCCGCAAACGTCTCGGCTTTCTGTTCCTTCTTAGCATTCTTATGCTCGGCTTCGTTCCAATACACCAACAGCATATATTGCATGATGCGTTCCTTTCTCTCGATACGCGCAGCCTGATGGCCCGCTGCGACAAAGACGTTTGAACCGGCGAGATTTTGACAAGGCACTGGAAGAAACTAGGGGCATCCATCGATATTCTCGACGCTACTCTCATGCGAACGGTCGTGTCGCTAAAAAATCGCGAGATGGTGTCGGTTTCCAAAAACTCCGTTCGTCATTCCAATGTCAGGCCGATGCGGCCGGTTCAAAAAAGGAGACAGACGATGCGTGTGATGGTGATCGTGAAGGCTACCGAAGACAGCGAGAAGGGGTTCCTCCACACGGCCTGGGAGGCGGAGATGATGGAAGCGATGGGCAAATTCAATGACGAGCTGCGGGATGCCGGCATCTTGCTCACGGCCGACGGCCTCAAGCCCTCCTCGCAGGGCAAGCGTGTTGCGTTCGATGGTCCCGGGCGTGCGGTCATTGATGGGCCTTTCGCCGGTGGTCGCGAGATGGTCGCCGGCTTCTGGATCTGGGACGTCAAGGACATGGACGAGGCAATCGCCTGGGTGAAGCGCTGCCCCAATCCCATGCCGGGACCGAGCGAGATCGAAATCCGGCCGCTATACGAGATGGCTGATTTGCAGCAATAATCCGACGGGCAGAAGTCAATCGCGAACCTTTGCCTGTTTTATCCGCATGTCCGATGCTTCCTGCTGCATGATCCCCTAGAATACAGCGATTGACAGCGCGCGAACGGCGCGGATGCTTTGCCAGTCAAATATGGAGGGCTGATACATGGCGAAGAAGCACACCGGTCAGTGCGCATGCGGGGCCGTCAAATTCGAGTTTGATACCGATCCTACCTTTGTTGCCGTCTGTCACTGCCTCGACTGCAAGAAGGCGTCAGGCGGCGAGGCGGCGACGTTCTTCGGCGTGCCCGAGGACGATTTTGCGCTGGTCAGCGGCGAGCCGAAGGCGTTTCACTACATCGCCCAATCCGGCAAGGGCCTGGATCGCAACTTCTGCCCCAATTGCGGCGCCAGGGTCTTCAGCAGCAAGCTGGAGAGCTTCCCAGGAATGATCTTCGCCACGATCGGCTGCCTGGATAGTTCCGCGGGCATCGAACCGGTGCTCGAGATGTTCACCAAGCGACGTCTTGAATGGGTGAAGCCGCTCGACCTTCCGCAATTCGAGAACATGCCGAGCTGAGTCCAAGCGGGCATATCGATGTGATCATTGGTGCGATCTAGCTGGGTCGCCTCTGCGCGGAGCGTCGTTGCTGCGGTATCTGACATGCTCGATGAATGCGCGCAGTTTGGGCAAAACCTGGCTTCTGCCCGGGTGGTACAGAAAAACCCCGGGGGTTGTGACGGCGAAGGAGGCGAGCAGCACTTGCAAGCGGCCATCGGCAAGAGCCGCTTCGGCGAGCGGGCTTGGCACTTGCGCAATTCCCGCACCCTGGATGGCAGCTCCCAGGACCGTGGGGTAGTCATGCGCGATGAGCGGCCCTGAGACGATTGCCTCGACCGCCTTGCCGCCGTCGACAAAGGACCAGGGCGCGACCGACCCGTTCGTGCGGCGCATGCGCAGGCAGGCATGGTCACGCAGATCGTCGATACGCTCCGGCCGCTTATGCCGAGACAGGTAATCGGGGCTGCCAACGACTACAAACGGGAACGGCGGCGTCAGCCGCACCGCGACCATGTCGGCGTCGATGAATTCCCCCAGTCTGACGCCGGCATCAAATCCTTCTGCTGCGAGGTCGACCAGCTTCTCGCTTACGGCAATCTCCACCTCGATCGCGGGATAGGCCTCGCAGAAGGACGCGATCAGTGGCTCCAGCACGATCGGCACGACCGAACGCGGCACTGCAAGGCGCAATAATCCGGCTGGCCGCTCTCCGAGTTGACCGGCAACCTCGCTCGCAGCGACGAGTTCCTCGAAGGCTGGCTTTGCACGCGACAGGAATCGTTCTCCTGCTTCGGTCAGGCCGACACTGCGCGTGGTGCGCAGGAAGAGCGCTGCGCCGACGCGCGCCTCAAGCGCGCGCACCACTTGGCTGATCGCCGATGGAGTCACCCCGAGTTCCGCGGCCGCTCTGCGAAAACTGCGGTGCTCGGCGACGCTCAGGAACGCCTCCACCCCATCGAGCGCGCCTCGTCTGACTGTGAAATTCTGCTTCATGGCCCGTCAACATTATAGCGAATAGTCGCCAGGCGATAGCGGTCGTACATCTGACCCGGACGGCCCGGCTCGGCATTCCGACCACCGTGTTTGAGACCGCATGAGCTAGCACACCATAGGAGGCTACATGTCGCCCGCAATCATCTTCCAGCTACATCTCGTTCTGGGTTACGTCCCCTGGCTGCTCTGCTTCGGAGCCTACGTCTGGCCGAAGCTCAAATCCATGGATCAGGTCGAAGCGCAACGCGCCATCGCCACGCTGCACAGTTTCCGTTTCTTCGGGCTGGTCTTCATTGTTCCCGGCGTCGTCGGCCCCAATCTGCCCACCGGCTTCGCGATATCAGCCGCTTATGGTGACTTTGCAACCGGCCTGCTCGCCATGCTGGCGCTTCTCACCGTAAGGATACGTCCGCTCTTTTGGCTGTTCACCATTGCCTTCAATGTTGTGGGGACAGTCGACCTCATCGTCGACTACTATAATGGCACCCAATTCGACCTTCCCGGGTTCGCCGGACAGTTGGGCGCCACCTACGCAATCCCGATCATCTATGTGCCTCTATTGATGATCACGCATGTCGCCGCGTTCTATCTGCTGCTGCGTCCTCAGCCCGGAACGGCTCGGGCCATCGCCGGAGATGCGGCCGCATCCACGGACGCGTGACCCTCCGGGCGCGTTATGCACACGACCAACGTTCAGAAACCCAGGGATTGCTGCACGGGCTTCGGCGGCGCGAGCTGGACGCCTTCCAGTTCCAGCATGCGAGCCTTGGCGGTCGAACCGCCGGGCGCGGAGAAGCCGCCTATCTTGCCGCCGGCGGCCAAGACGCGGTGGCAGGGAATGATCAGCGCCACGGGGTTCTTGGCCATGGCCTGGCCGACGTCGCGCGCCGCTTCCGGACCGGCGCCGAGCTGTTTGGCTAGCGCGCCATAGGTGGTGGTGTGCCCCCACCCTACCTGCCTCGCTGCGGCATAGATCTGCTTGAAGAAATCGTCCTGCTCGCTGAGATCCAGTTTCACGCCGGAGAAATCGATTGTTTCGCCAGCGAAATAACGCTTTACGGCGGCAACCGCATCGGCGACATCGGGCGTCGGCGCGCTAGGTCGTGCATTTGGCAAACGGCGAAGCATGAGGCGCTCGGTCGCCTCAGCGCTTTTCGTCGGCAATTGGAAGCGAGTGACACCGATGTCGTTCCACGCAATCCCACAGAAACCACCGACGGTTTCGAAGATCAGATAATGTTGCCTTGTCTCGCTCATGGCAAAGTCTCCGTGTTTCCACTTGCCATGAAAATCGTGCCTCTGGCACCCGAATTCAACCCGATTCTTGCGCAGGCCGATTGTTGCCAACATTTTGCGGAGTGAAGGAAGCGATGCCGATGCTGCGACGGCAACATCCGCCACACCACTTCCCACCCAGCTTGGGAGCTTATCAATACCCTCCGCCGGCCGGAGCCGAATTCTGCGTCATGCCGCCGCCGGAGCCGGTGGTGGAGCAGGCGGAGACGCCGAGACCGATGAAGGCGAAAAGAACGGCGGAGAAGATGGCTTTGATCAACATGTGAGGTCATTCCCTTGTTGAGAGCGGGCCAAAATGCCCTGACCTGCGGTGAACAATCGAAGGGCAGTTTTATTCGGTGCTTTTTCCAAATCGAGGGATGCGATGAAATATCCGATCTTCCCGGCCAATTGCGGCCACTTCAATTTGTTCTCTATTTGTTCTTGATTTTAAGACTAGGCGACCGTAGGATATCAGCGCTCAGCAAGAACAGCACGAGGCAAGGCCGGCTGGCTTTGAAGCGATCTCATGAAGAACAACGCACAGCTTTCGCTCAATCTTGGCGGAGGATCACGAGTCAGGAAATCTGAAGCCGATCCGATGCATTCGGCTGGTCTTTATTTTGCTGTACTGCCTGATCGGGAGGTTGCTTCGTCAAGTGCCAAACTGGCAAGCGATCTGCATCGGCAATACCGCTTCTTCGCAAAGCCGCGCCCCTCGGATCTGTTTCATATTACGCTTTACCAGTTGGGCTCCTACGCCGGCATGCATGAGCCACCGCATGAGATCGCATTTGCGGCAATGCAAGCGGCGTCGACCGTCAGGAAGCCATCATTCCAAGTGGTTTTCGATCGAGCCGTCAGCTTCGGTAATGGCGACAATCGCCCCCTTGTCCTATGGTGCAAGGAAGGAAATGCGGAACTGAAAGCGCTGCGTCAAGAACTGGATGACGCAATGCGGTTCACCGGCTTTGCAAATAACGATAGAAGGGAATTTGAGCCGCATATGACCTTGCTATATCGGGGTCAATTGATTCCGGAAGTCGTGCTTGACGAACCCGTAGGGTGGACCGTCCGGGATTTTGTTCTGGTCCATAGCCTCCAGGGGGAAGGCAGGCACGAGCATCTTTGCTACTGGCTGCTGAACTAAGCCGGCTACAGAGGTCAGCCGTTCCCCACCGCCGGTGCAACCACCGCGGCCGCGTCGTCAACGCTGAAGCTACAGCGATTTTCGAGATCGGTCATTCCGGCCGCGGCCATGAGGTCGCGGGCTTTATCATGAGCACGCGCGAATTGCACGCGGATGCCGGCAATGCGCATGGCATTGTCGAATTCCATCAAAGCGTCGAGCGCGGAGCTGTCGAGATCGAAGCTTTCCTCCAGACTTAGCACCACGGCCTTCAGTCCCGTTTCGGCGCGGCTGCGCGTCAGAATCTCGCCAAGGATCATATCGGCATTGCCGAAAAACAGCGGCTCGCCGGGACGCCAGATCGCAATGCCGGGCGTTTCTATCGCCTCTGGGTGGCGGCTGACGTCGACGAAATTATGGCTGCCCCCCAGCCGTCCGAGACGAGCAACATAGGGGGATGCCAATCGATGCATCATTGCGACGAGCGAAAGTACGATCGCCAGCAGCATGCCGTTGAGGACGCCGAAGATCAGTACGCCGGCCGCGGCACCGAGCGCGACATAGAAATCACGATGAAGCCGCCGCAGTCGAAGAATCGGACCGGGGTCGAGCGCATGCGTGAGGGCCGCAATCACCACGGCGGCAAGCACCGGCTCCGGCAGCCGCGCCACCAGCGGCCCGGCGCTGGCGATCAGAATGGCAAGGCCGATGGCGGCAAAGACGGTGGTAGCCCGCGTCTTCGCTCCCGCCGCTTCGCTGGCGAAACCCGCGGAAAAACCGGCGCCGACGGGCATGCCTTGGACGACGGCGCTGGCGATATTGGCAAGGCCCAGCGCCCCCAATTCGCGATTGACCTCCAGAGCATCGCCGTAGCGTAGCGCCAAGGCCCGCATCGTACCCCAGGATTCGGCAAAGAGAATGAGCACCAGCGGCACGGTAAATTGCACCAGCCGCGAATAAGCGGGCCAGCCGGCATCGGGAAGCGAAGGCCATTGCGGCAGGACCTCGATCGTCCCGACCAACGCGACACCATGGCCGTCGAGGCCAAAGGCAGAAGAGGCGAGGATGCCGGCAGCGAGCACGAGGAAGGCGCCGGGGACGCCCGGCAGCCGCTTGAGCAATAGCAGTGCGACCAATGCCACGATGCCGACGGCAACGCTTGCGATGTTCCACCTGGGAATTGCCGCCAACAGCGCGCCGGCATAGCTGAAGATATTCGAGCCCTGCACGGGGACGCCGACGAGAATCGGGAGCTGATGCAGGATGATGGTAATCGCCAGTCCCAGGGCAAAGCCGCGCAACACCGGGCGCGAGATGAAGCCGGTAATGCCGCCCAGGCGCAAGGCGGCGGCGATGACGAAGAGGATGCCGGCCAGCGCGACGGCGATGGTCGCGAGGCTCGCCTTGACGGTGGCGTCTCCCGGAACAACCGCTAGCGTCGCCGCAAGAATGGCGGCAGATGAAGAGGTCGGTGAGACGATGGCGAAACGGCTGCGTCCGAAAATCGCGTAGACCAGACAGCCGGCAATACCGGCGAGGATCGCTCTATGCGGCGGCAGACCGGCGATACCGGCATAGGCGACCGCTTCCGGCAGCATCAGGCCGGCAACCGATATGCCCGCGATCACATCGGCTTTGTTTATCGCGGGCCAGCCGCTGAGCTTCGTCATCGATCACCGACCACAGGAATCGCCAATCTGTCTAGGTGTAGAGTTTCGCTGGTAAGCTGCAACAGGAAAGTAAGCATGACGAACCGTTGGCTTACGTGGCCCCGTCAGCCTCTCTCAATGGACACGTTCTGCCGATCATTTCGCTGACAAAATCCATCACTGCGCGGATGGCCGGAGAGCGGCGCAGATCGGGATAAGTGACGAGCCAGAGGTCGCGCGTGGGTGACGGGATCTCCGTCGGCAGACGCGTAAGCGCAGCTTCACCGTCGCCGAGAAAGGCGGGGAGCGCGACGACGCCGAGACCGGCAAGTGCGGCTTGCAATTGACCGAAGACGTCGCCGGCGCGGAAAACGATCGGGCGGCCTGCAAGCAGGCTGCGCAGCCAGGTCTGCTGAGTCAGATGATCGAGCGCCGCATCATAGCCGATGAAGACCCAGCTCTCCTCCGGTGTTGCGGCAATCTCAGGGACAGCATAGAGCCCGAAGCGCATGACGCCGATGCGCCGCACCAGAAGGTCGCTTTCCTCGGGCCGCGACATGCGCACGGCGACATCAGCCTCTCCATGATCGAGGGCGGCGCGACGGGTAACGCCGGCGATCGTCAGCGTGATATCGGGATGTTCGGCACGAAAGGCGACCGCTTTCGGGGCGATGAGGTGGGCGGCGATGGACGGCGGCGCGCTGATCTTGACGGCGGCGGAAAGCCCCGCAACCGCGCTTTTTGAATAGCGTCTGATCGCCTCGACATTGTCCTCCATGCCGGCCACCAGCTCGGCGATCGCCCGGCCATCGGCCGTCAGCGGCGAGGTGCGCGGCCTACGGTCGATCAGGCGCAGGTCAAGCGTGCGTTCCAGCGCGGCGATGCGCCGGCCGACCGTGGCATGGTCGACGCCGAGCTCACGCGCAGCCGCCGAGAGCGAGCCGGTCCGCGCCAGATAAGCGAAATGAAGAAGGTCCTGCCAATCGATCATCTGTGCATTATTGCACAGATATGGTGAACTCATACCGAATTTATTCAGACGCACCTTTGTGATCAAAAGTCCGTCTGAAAGGAGACCGTTCAATGCCTCTAGCCATCGCCATCACCAGTCCCGGCAGTCCCGAAACCATGACGCTCGTTGATCTTGCCATCACCGAGCCGGGTCCCGGCCAGGCCCGCATCCGCCAAAGCATTTCCGGCGTCAATTTCGTCGATATCTATGTCCGTTCTGGACTGTACCCTCTGCCGCCCGGCCAGACCGTTCTCGGCTTCGAGGGCGCCGGCATCGTGGAGGCAATCGGCTCCGGCGTCGAGGGCCTGTCGGTCGGCGATCGGGTCGCCTATGTCGGTCATCCGCTGGGAAGTTACGCGGAAGTGCGCACCCTGCCTGCTTCACGGCTGGTGCGGCTGCCTGACGATGTCAGCGAAAGGCTCGCCGGCAGTACGATGTTGCGCGGACTCACCGCCCATATGCTGCTCCACAAGGTTCATCCGCTGCAATCGGGCGAATGGGTGCTGGTGCATGCTGCAGCCGGCGGTGTCGGGCAGATCGTGACGCGCTGGGCCAAGCGGCTCGGCGCCAACGTCATCGGCACTGTCGGTTCCGAAGCCAAGGCGGGATTTGCCTATGAAGCCGGCGCCGACGCCGTTCTCCTGCATAATTCCGAGGATTGGGTGGAGGAAACGCGCCGCATCGCCGACCGCCGGGGCGTACATCTCGCCATCGACGGCATCGGCGGCGCGATGCTGTCGCAGACGCTCGCCACCGTCCGGCCCTTCGGCATGGTCGCCAGCATCGGCCAGGCCGGCGGCCCCATTCCTCCGATCCAGATCGAGGAACTGACTGCGCCCCGCGCCATCGGTCTCGCTCGCCCGAGCGTATTGACCTACGCCAACGATCCCGATCTCTATCGACGGGGCGCCGAGGCGCTGATGATGGAATTGCAGGCCGGCCTGATCAATCCGATTGGCGCGGAATACGCACTGAAAGATGCGGCCGGAGCGCATGCCGACCTTGAGGCGGGGCGGACGACGGCAAGCGTGGTGTTGACGATGTGAACCCAAGGGCAAGGTGGCGCAATCGTCGCCTTGCCTCCCTTCCCGCGGCCGGACATGGTGCGGTCCCCGCCACGGCGCTAAACACAATTGCTTGAACACGCCATGAATTTTTGCTGCAAAGCAGCAATTTCATTGACCCCACCGCTTCCCGCCTGATACGAAATTCATCCGTGACGTCGCACGGTCGATGGGCCGTTGCCGCCACTCCTGTCCGGTACGAACCCCGATCCGCATGGCAAACAGCAAGGACACCGCGCGCGGTGCCCGCAGGCGATATCTCGTGAACACTGCCTCCCAGACCATCCAGTCCGCCTCGACACTATCCCTCCTTTCCATCGTCGCGCTGACCTTCTTCGGCTATATCGCCATCGGCCTGCCGCTCGCCGTGCTGCCGACCTATGTCGACAGCGGTCTCGGTTTCGGCGTCGTCTGGGCCGGCATCACCATCAGCGCGCAATATGTGGCAACCATCATCAGCCGCGCGCAGGTCGGCCGGCTGTGCGATCAGTATGGGCCGCGCCGTTCAGTTTTCCTCGGTTTCATCGCCTATGGATTTTCCGGCGCCCTGACGCTGGCATCGGCGCTGGTGACGGGTGCTCCGGCTCTGAGCCTGGCGCTGCTGCTTGTCGGCCGCTTGGCGCTGGGTGTCGGTGAAAGCCTGGTCAGCACGGCGGCGATTACCTGGGCGATCGGGCTGATGGGCGCGCGCGAAACCGTGCGCATCATCTCCTGGAACGGCATTGCCACCTATGGCGGCATCGCGCTTGCCGCACCCTTCGGCGCCTGGCTGGAGGGGCAATATGGCTTCTTCGCCACGGGCGCCGTGACGATCGGCCTGGCAATTGCCGGCTTGATGCTGGCGCAGACGCGGCCGGCCGTACCCGGTGTCAAGGAAAAGGGCATCGGCACCGGCCAAGTCCTCAGCCGCGTCGCGCCTTTCGGCGCGGCGCTGGCACTGGCCTCCAGCGGCTTCGGCGTCGTGATGGCCTTTGTCGCTCTCTTTTTCCATAGCCGCGATTGGGATGGGGCTTCGCTGGCGTTGAGCGCTTTCGGCCTGGCCTTCATCGGCGTCCGCCTCGGATTGGCGCAAGCCGTCGCCCGCTTCGGCGGCTTGCCGCTGGCGCGCGTCTCGCTGGTGGTGGAGATCCTGGGGCTGATGGCGCTGGCCTTTGCTCCCTCGGCCACGGTCGCAATCATCGGCGCGGCGCTTGCCGGAGCCGGCTTTGCACCGATCTTTCCGGCGCTCGGCAACGAGGCGATGGCGCACGTTCCAGCACAAAATCGCGGCGTGGCGCTTGGCCTCTATTCGGTTTTCCTGGATGTGGCGCTCGGAAGCACCGGCCCGATCGCCGGCCTGCTTGCCAATCAGTTCGGCTATACGGCACCCTTCCTCCTCGGTGCCGGCGCCGTCCTGCTCAGCCTCGCCCTGATCATGAGCCTGCGCAGGAGCGGCGGCCTATAGAACAGAGGCGATGACAAAGGCTCCGGAAGCGGAACCTTGTCTTTCGGCAGGCGGTGAAACAAGTTCTGATCCATCCGCGCGCCGCCTTCCCATAATTGTTGCGGACGGAGGCCGCGACTTGGTATCGGGCCATCACAAGCAGGAGAGAAACACATGGACATCACGCACATTACTATCGACGGCGATACGCCGGGGATCGCATGGCGGTTGCCTGTGTTGCATTTTTCAGGCAGCGAGCCGGATGCGCCCAAGGTCTATATCCAGGCGGCGCTGCATGCCGGCGAACTGCCGGGCACGGCGCTGGCTCATTTCCTCTGCGAGCGGCTGCGGCAGGCGGAGACGGAAGGCGCGGTTCTGAGCGATATCATCGTCGTGCCGCACGCCAATCCGATCGGCGCGGCGCAATCGCATTTCGGCGAAATGCAGGGCCGCTTCGATTTGGGCACGCGCACAAATTTTAATCGCGACTTTCCGCTGATCTCCGCGCGCGACCGCCATCTGCTGCTCGAAAACCTGGAGCGCTACCCGGCCGCTGACCGGCTGAAGCGGCAGCTCATCCATATGGCGCTTGCGGCCGATCTGGTGATCGACCTGCATTGCGATGACGAATCCCTGCAATATGCCTATATCGACGACGCCTTCTGGCCGGAGGCAGCCGATCTGGCGGCGGCGCTGAACATGGACGCCGTGCTGCTGTCGGATGGTGAAAGCTCCGCCTTCGAGGAGGCTGTCAGCTTCGCCTGGAAATACGAAGTGCCCGGCGAGAAGAAGGCGCGGCTACCGGGAAAACTGTCTGTGACCGTCGAATTGCGCGGCACGCGCGATGTCTATCCAGAGATGGCCAAGAGGGACGCCGAAGGGCTCTGGCGTTTCCTCGCTGCCCGCGGCGCAGTGCGGGATGAAGGCGTGAGCCTGCCGAGCTTTACCGGGCCCGCCGTGCCGCTCGACAATGTCGAGATAATCCGGGCGCCGCAGGCCGGTACCGTGCTCTTCCATCGCAATATCGGCGAACATGTCGATGAAGGCGATCTGCTGGCGACGATCATTACCGCCCCCGGCATGCCGAATGGAACGATCGATATCCATGCTCCGCAAGCCGGCCTCATCGTCACCCGCGTCTCCGATCGCCTTGTTCGCCGCCGCGGTGACCTGATGAAAATCGGCTGCGACAGGCCGAGCACGGCCGCCCGCAAGCCGGGAGCGCTGGAAGACTGAGGCACCTCAGCGGACGTATGACCATCGAGCCGTCCCCAGACTTTCGCTCATCTCCGCTTGCGTGCTATGCGAGAGCGCACAGCAAGAGACGGATTCGACATGACGATCACCATCTACGGCATCAAGAATTGCGACACGATGAAGAAGGCACGGACCTGGCTGGAAGGCCATGGCATCGCCTATGATTTCCATGACTACAAGGCCGTCGGCATCGACCGCGACCATCTGGAACGCTGGACCGCGCAAGCCGGCTGGGAAACCGTCCTCAACCGCGCCGGCACCACTTTCAAGGCGCTCCCCGAGGAAGACCGCGCCGATCTCACCAAGAACAAGGCCATCGCGCTGATGCTGGCCCAACCTTCGATGATCAAGCGCCCGGTGCTGGAGGCCGATGAAAAATTGCTGGTCGGGTTCAAGCCGGAGATTTATGCGGGCATTTTCGGAAGCTGACTAAAGCCAATTGGCTTCCGGAATGACAGCGTATATGGCTTTGACATGAGTACACTGACAATCCGCCTTCCAAACGATCAACATGAGCGACCGAAAGCTCTTGCCGCCGCCCGCGGCACGAGCCTCAATAAGCTTTTCGAAGAACTTTCAACGAAAGCGTTGACTGAGTTCGACGCCGAAACACGCTTCCGCCTGAGAGCAGCAAACGGTGATAGCGCGCGCGGATTGGAAATTCTTGAAAGGCTCGACCGCATTCATTCTAAGCGCGGATGAGATCCGCATCGCCAAAGACACCGGTATCCGCATGTCCAAAACCACCCGCGCCACGCAGGTGCTGACCCAGGCCAAGGTTGCCTTCACCGTCCATACCTATGACTACGATCCGAATGCAGAGCGTGTCGGCATGCAGGCGGCGGAAGCGTTGGGCGAGGAGCCGCATCGGGTGTTGAAGACATTGATGGCGGAGGTGGATGGCAAGCCGGTCTGCGTGGTTGTCCCCTCCGATCATGAGGTCAGCATGAAAAAGCTCGCCGGCGCGTTTGGCGGCAAATCGGCGGCTATGATGAAGCCCGCCGATGCCGAGCGGCTGACGGGTTATCATGTCGGCGGCATCAGCCCTTTCGGCCAGAAGAAGACGGTGCCGACGGCGATCGAGGCACAGGCGATGGCCGAGGCATATGTCTATATCAACGGCGGCCAGCGCGGCCTGCAAGTGCGCCTTAACCCCCAGGATGCGCTGAGGATTTTGAAGGCGAAGGCCGCGCCGTTGATTGCCTGATCGTGCCAAAAGAACAAAACGGCCTTCATTTCCGTCGCAAACAAGTCTAAGTCTGGGACCGTTCTTCCGATCCTCACACGCAGGTTTGCCATGACGTTCGCCTCCCCCAACCATCATCCCGTCGATCCCGCCAAGCTGGAAAAGCTTGCCGAAGTGGCCGTGAAGGTCGGGCTGCAACTGCAGAAGAACCAGGACCTGGTTATTACCGCGCCGGTCGTCGCGATGCCGCTGGTGCGGCTGATCACCCGCGAGGCCTATAAGGCCGGCGCCGGTCTCGTCACCACGTTCTATTCCGACGAAGAAACCACGCTTG
Source organism: Rhizobium sp. LEGMi-198b (assembly GCF_054114205.1). Lineage (NCBI taxonomy): Bacteria > Pseudomonadati > Pseudomonadota > Alphaproteobacteria > Hyphomicrobiales > Rhizobiaceae > Rhizobium > Rhizobium sp. LEGMi-198b. The sequence goes on from NZ_JBSYVH010000001.1 coordinate 1,177,920, forward strand.
CCCGCTATGAATACGGCCATGAGGAGAGCTTCGACCGCGCCTCGAGTTGGCTCTATGAAGGCATGGCCAAGGCCTATGCCAACAACGCCGCGCGGCTTGCCATTTCCGGCGATAATCCGATGCTGCTCTCCGGCCAGGACCCGGCCAGGGTCGCGCGTGCCAATCGCGCCAACTCCGCCGCCTACAAGCCCGCACTGGAAAAGATCTCCAATTTCGACATCAACTGGAACATCGTCTCCTACCCCAATCCCTCCTGGGCGAAGCTGGTCTTCCCGGACGATCCGGAGGGCATCGCCGTCGCCAAGCTCGCCAAGGCGATCTTCGCCGCCTCGCGCGTCGACGTGCCGGATCCGATCGGGGCCTGGGCTGAGCACAATGCCAATCTGCACAAGCGTTCGGCCTGGATGAACGGCCAGCGCTTCGCCTCCCTGCACTTCCAGGGTCCGGGCACAGACGTGAAGATCGGCCTTGCCGACGGCCATGAATGGCATGGCGGCGCTTCGGTCGCCAAGAACGGCGTCACCTGCAACCCGAACATCCCGACCGAAGAGGTGTTCACCACGCCGCATGCGCTGCGTGTCGAAGGTCATGTCTCCTCGACCAAGCCGCTCTCGCATCAGGGCACGCTAATCGACAATATCCGGGTTCGCTTCGAAGGCGGCCGCATTGTCGAGGCGAAGGCGTCGCGCGGCGAAGAGGTGCTGAACAAGGTGCTGGATACCGACGAAGGCGCGCGGCGCCTCGGCGAAGTGGCATTGGTGCCGCATTCCTCGCCGATCTCGGCCAGCGGCATCCTGTTCTACAACACGCTGTTCGACGAAAATGCGTCCTGCCACATCGCGCTCGGCCAGTGCTACTCCAAGTGCTTCATCGATGGCGCGACGTTGAGCCAGGAACAGATCAAGGCCCAGGGCGGCAATTCCAGCCTCATTCACATCGACTGGATGATCGGCTCCGACAAGGTCGACATCGACGGCATCAAGTTCGACGGCTCGCGCGTGCCGGTCATGCGCGGAGGCGAGTGGGCGTAAGTCATCAATACCTTCGTTTCGATGGAGCGAAGGTATTTTCAGATATCGAGATCCACCCATACGGCCGCATGGTCCGAGGCGCCCTGTTTTTCCGCCGTCAGCTCGGGATAGACGTCCCAGCGCTTCGGCCGCGATCCCGGCCATAAGCCCCTGCGGAAAACGCCACCGCCTTGAACCTTGTCGAAAAGCGTCGGCGACAGGAAAAGATAGTCGATCTTGTTGGTGGTGTTGCAGAGGCCATAGGTACCGGGATAGCCGCCATCATCGAAGTCGGGATGGGTAAAGGCATCCTTCAGGGTGCTGGTGGTCAGCGGCTTCAGCGGCTGGCTATCGGGATAGTCGTTGAGGTCGCCGATCAAGGCGACGTAATCGACACCTTCCGTCAACAGCGCCTCGTAGATTTCCCGCGCCCGCTTCGCTTGCGTCCTGCGGCGGGCATCGGAAACCTGCACGCCGCCATAGCCCTTGCTTTTGAAATGGTTGACCAAAACGACGAGCGTCGCGCCGGCGGGCGTCGTAACGCGATATTCGGCGCAATCCCGCGAGAAGAGCAGCGAACCATCCGGCATGCGATCATCGACATGGCTGCGCATGAAATCGATCGGGAAATCTTTCCGCGTCATGAGACCGACATCGATACCGCGCTCATCATTGCCGTCGATCACCATGACATGCGCGAAAGGATCGCCGCCGACAGCCGGTACGATCAATGAATTGAAGGAAGAGAGTGCCGGCCGGCCTTCGACTTCGACAATGCCCAGCACATCGGCATTGACATCGCCGATGACGCGCGCCGTGTTGCGCATCGCCTCTTCATCCACCGGCTCTTCGCGCAGCTCCAGCGAGCCGACCCAATCGGCGCGGCCATCGGCAATGACGATGACACCGCCCGTCTTCGGCCGCGTCAACAGCGCACCGCGATTGCGCCGGAGGAGAACGAAGGGACCGGTATCGCTTTTCTCCAGGCCAAGCTGGACGATCAGTTCCGTCATCCTTTTTCGGTCGGCGTCGCTATAGCTCACTTGGCCGAGCAGGCCTTCGAGTGCGGCGAACTTCTCCAGGATCGGGCGGCCTTCATCCCAGCTATCGAGATTCATCGCCTTGGCGCGGTCGAACAGGTTTTCGACGTTATAAGAGGCCAACCTCATCGTATGGCCCTCCTAAAAAAACATGGTGTTAGAATAACATACGTCGCCAAAACCGCATATCAGCCGAATTGATTGGTTGGATACCGGGAGGATTAGTTGGTTCAAAGCGAAATGGCGGCCAAGGCGTTCCTGACGCGCGCAAGGTGCGCAAGACGCCCAGCTTCGCCGATCCGATCCATATCGTGCAGGGTCAACATACGGAAATCGAGCCGCTTTGAGCAGAAAGCAGCGATGCCGCGTTTCAAAAGGCGGCGCACCGGATTGCCCATGTAGAGATGCACGATCCACCAGGGCGAACCAGTCGTCGTCAACGCCCAGAACAGGCGGATATTGCTCAATTGCGGCACAATGCGGCCGCCGGCGGCATCGTGGCGGAAAGCGACGCCGGGAGCGAAAGCCCGATCGAAGAACCCCTTGAGGACGGCCGGAAAATTGAACCACCACTGCGGAAAGACCAGCATCAGCCCATCGGCCGCCTGCAGCCGGGCGACGATATTCTCGACGGCGGAAGTGTCATAAGGCTCATCGAAATAACCGCGCCGCTCGGCTTCGGAGAGGCGCGGGTCGAATTCCTCGCGGTAGAGATCGAGCAAATCCACCTGATGCCCGCCGGCGACGAGAGTCTCCTCCGCAGTTTTCGCTACTGCAGCCGCAAAACTATCCCCAAGAGGATGGGCGAGCACGAGGAGGATGCGCATTAGAACAGGCTTCCCTGCTTCGGCGGATCGGCGGCATCAGCCGGTTTCGCGGCCCGCTTCTTCGGCGGCGGCGTGCCTTCCGGCGGCACCCCCGGCGATGCAGTGGCAGGGTTGTCGCCGGTGACGGCACCGATGCGGCCATCGGCAAATTCGATCGAGATCGCGGCGCCCGTGGCAAGCGCTGCTGCCAAAGAAACGGGCCGGTCGGTCGCGTCGCGCACGACGGCGTAGCCGCGCTTCAGTACATTCTTGTAGGAAAGCGATTGCAAAATCCGCTCCTGGGCCACCAACTCGCCACGCGCCCGCACGAGCTGATGGCGTATCGCGGTGTCGGCATGGCGGGAAAGATTGCCTAGCAGATCGCGGGCGCGGCCGGTCTGCGCCGCCAGCCGCGACGGCAGCGTGGCGAAGACGGCATCGGCGCGGCCGATGCGGGCACGGGCGCGATCGATCATCCGCTCGACGGTGCGTTCAGCGCGGCTCATCCGCTCACCCAGCATCTGCCTCCGCTCGGCGATACGATTCGACAGCACATCGGGCCGCAGATGCGCGGCGGTGCGCTCGAAGGCGCGGCGCTTGTTGAGCGTGTTCATCTCCAGCCCACGGCCCAGCCCGGCGGCGGCCTCATCGAAGCGGCGGCGCGGCAAAGCCAGAAGCTGGTCGAGCGAGGGCAACGCCCGAAGCAGCGCACGCACCGCCTGCCGACGCTGATCCATCTGCCTGCCCATACCGCCCTGCAGGCGGGCGGCAAGGCTTGCGAGCTGCGCCTCAAGTTCAGCCTTGACCGGCACGGCCATTTCCGCGGCCCCCGTTGGCGTCGGCGCCCGTACGTCGGCGGCATAGTCGATCAGCGTCCAGTCGGTCTCGTGACCGACGGCGGAGATCAATGGAATCTCGCTCGCCGCGGCAGCGCGGACGACCGCCTCGTCGTTGAAGCTCCAGAGATCCTCCAGGCTGCCGCCGCCACGGGCGACGATCAGCACGTCCGGGCGGGGAACGGCGCCCCCTGGTACAAATTCATTGAAGCCGCGGATCGCATTCGCCACCTCATCGCCGGACCCGTCACCTTGCACCTTCACCGGCCACACCAGGACATGCACGGGGAAACGATCGGAGATGCGGTGCAGGATGTCGCGGATGACCGCGCCGGTCGGCGAGGTGACGACACCGATGACCTTGGGCATGAAAGGAAGACGGCGCTTTCGATCCGCATCGAACAGGCCCTCGGCGCCGAGCTTGCGCTTGCGCTCCTCCAGCAGAGCCATCAGCGCACCAGCGCCTGCCGGCTCCAGCGTTTCGATGACGATCTGGTATTTCGAGGAGCCCGGGAAGGTCGTCACCTTGCCGGTGGCGATGACTTCCATTCCTTCCTCGGGGCGGAATTTCAGCTTGGAAAATGTACCTTTCCAGATCACCGCGTCGATGCGGGCCCTGTCATCCTTCAACGAAAAATAGGCGTGACCGGAGGAATGCGGTCCGCGATAGCCGGAAATTTCACCGCGCACGCGCACCTGATCGAAAGCGCTCTCGACCGTGCGCTTGATCGACCCGGACAATTCCGAGACGGAATATTCCGCAAGATTCGTCGGCGAATCATTCTCAAAGAAGCTGCTCATACGGTCCTTTTATCGAAAGTCGCCGCAAATGCGGAGCCTATTCCTTCATCATGCGTTAACCCTATCAACAAAGCCTTTCTTAGCCATCCTCGTGCAATTCTGTGCAAACTTGTTTTTGGTAAAGAGGAGGTGGAGCGATGATATTCGTAACCGCCATGATCATCGGAATTGCGGCCGGCCTGCAGCGTTCGGCGATCGGTTCGATCCTGGGCGCGGCCTTGGTCAGCATCGCCTTCATGGCAGCCGTCGCCGCCTCCGTGGTTCCGCCGCCTCTGACGACATTGTTCGTTGCGCTCGGCGGTTACAACCTCGGCTTCATTGGTTATCTCATCACGCTCGACGTGCTGGAGCGTCGCCAGGCCTGATCCGGGCGCATGTGCGCAAAAGGGACTTACAAAGCTTTGGTTACAGACCCCACTTCGGGCCATCTTTCGACAAAGTAATCTCAACCGGATCACCGCTCACCTCGACAGATGGACCGCCGAGCGCATTCCAGCGAAACAGATTGAGATGCCAGCCACCGGGGATTGATCGATCGATGATGCCATCGGCACCCGCCGCTCTGGCGGCATCGGCGGTGCGCCAGGACGGCGGTTCCTCGCCGGCGGCCAGTGCCGGGCGCCAGGGGAGATTGGAGGCATTCCGATCAATGCCGAGCCGTTCACATGCCTGCTGATCATGCTGATCGAGCACAAATGCGTCGCCGACCAACAGCGGCACAACAACACGACGCCGTCCGTCCTCGCGCATATAACCAGAAATCGCCATGACCGCCCACTCGGGCGAGGCACTCATATAGAGGGCAGGCTGACCGAGCCGATGATAGCGGCCCGCGCTCCTCTCGTCCGGTGGATCGAGGACATGGTCGAGGCGTTCGACAAGGACGGAACGAAAGAAGCGCCCACTCACCTTGCGCAGGATGTTCGACGGTTCAGCGCGCGATTGTTCTTCCATGAATATCCGTTGGTCCGACATACTAGATAACGCAGGCTATCGGCGATTTGTGACAGAGTCGCATCGGCTGCAATAGTCAGCCCACCTGCGATACGGGCACCCTCAATCCTGCGGCTTGAACCGGAAGAACTGCACATTCGACTTCGCCGCCACTGGGATCGGTTCGAGATAGGCGGGCACGTGCCCCTGGCCGAGTTGGGCGTAGAGCCCTTCCGGCTTCAGCTTGGAAACTTCTTCCACTTGCGGGTCGCTAGGACAGAAGGCAAGCAATGTTACATGCGCGCCGCGCAGGAAGGCTTCTGCCTCTTTCGGCTCCGCAAGGCCGATGTGCAGCTCGGTCAGCATACCACCCTGGTTGCGATGATAAGGAGCGGACAGCACTCGATGCGGCGTGAAGCGCAGCATGGGCGAGCCCATGTTGGACGGCGCGGCAACGACGCCGGGATCGAGACTAGCGATCGGCGCCAGCGCGTCCTTTGAGGCGCATTCTCCCTTCTCTTCCGCATTGGCGACTGGAGCGGAGAAACTGTTTGCGATCCCGTTGTTGGCAAGCGCGCCGCCGACGGCCCAGACGGCGGGCACAGAAAGCAGCGTGGCGGCGACATAGAAGAAGGCTGCACCCATATCTTCCGGGTCAGCGGCAGAGATGCGACGAAGCTCGGCAAGCAGCAGCGCGAGCGGCGGAATGGCGAGCAGATTGGAAAACTCGGCCCCGCGCACCTGCACCAACGCAACGATCCAATTGACGGCTACCAGTGCCAAAAGGACGGCATGCAAGCGGGCACGCTCGCCCCGCATCATGCGGAAGATGCAGACAACGATCGCCATGAGGCCGGTGGCATAGAAGGCGCCGAGCGTATCCGGCTGATGATGGGACAGGGCCAGGATCGACTGCGCCTCGGTGACGCTGTTCAACCACAATTGCACCAGCATCGGATCGAGATCGGCGAGCGGATTGCGCAGGCATTGGGGCGCGATCGCCAATGTCGTCGCGAAGACAACGGCGCCATTGGCCGCCAGCACCGCCAGACGCCAGGGACGCGACAGGCGGCTGGCAAACAGCGCGGACAATAACAGGCCGGCGCCGCCGATGCTGATGATGCTATAGAAGCCGAGCGAGAGATTGTCGCATGTGACGTTGGAATAGAGATGCGGCGGCACCAGCGCGAAGAAAGCGGCGCTGACGGCGATCGTCAGCGTCAAGGCGAAGGCGCGGGCGGCGGGCGCGAAAATCTCGCCATCCCACGCCCAGAGCCCCGCAACAGCCATGCAGGCGACGGCGACGAACGGCGTGGTCTCCGCACCGATGCCGAGGGCAATGGCAAGGGCGATGGCCGCGATGACGAAATTACGCGGCCTGTAGGTCTCGTCGGCCAGCATGGCGACGGTGAGCGCGACAAGCCCGAGCTGCACATTGTCATGATCGATGGAGCCCGGCTTGAAACGGCTCGACACCAAAATGAAGAGTGCCGTCAGGCCGAGCGAGAAATGCATGCCTTCCGTGCTGGCGATGCGGCGTCCGGCTAGGCCCATGGAGAACATCAGCGGCAGCACGAGCAGCAGCGGCCAAACCGTAAGCGCTGCCGCCTCCGCGTTTTCCGGCGCAAGGAACAGTCGAAAGAAAGCAATCAGGCCGGCGATCGGCAGGTCGATGAAGCGCGACCAATGCATCAGCGTTCCGCCATCGAGGCCAAGGCGGTATTGCACCATGTCGAACCAGCCTTGGCCGCCGAGAAAATCGCGTACTTCGACCAGACGCATGATGTCGTCATTGTCTGGTCCGACATAATCCGTGGCATGACGATTGAGGATCAACAGCGCGGCGATGATGACGGCGCTGTAGATCAGCGAGACGAGCCATGGCTGCGACCAGCGCGAAGGCGTCTTCTGCGTTACCGCCAATGCCGATCCACGCGATATTCCCACCGCCTGCACCATTTCGAACCTCGTGTTTGAAGGACATGCAAGGGCGCCACGCTAACGGCTGCCGATCAAGAAAGGGTAAAGCAGGCCCACGCCGCAGCCGATATCACGATAATGTTCCCGCAGAGATCACAACCTGCCATTTTTCATCCTCAGCCATAGGGTCTTATTAACGCGCAGCGGGATAAGTTCTCATTCGAGTTATCCGTCGGGGCCTCAAGTGAAAGTCATGCGTAGGAATTGGCCAGAGACCATGTGGAATGAGAACCTGAATATCGCCGTTCTCCTGCCCTGCTACAACGAGGCCGCAACCATCGGCCAGGTCGTGCGCGGCTTTCGTGAGGCATTGCCGAATGCCGGCATTTACGTCTACGACAACAATTCCACCGACGGGACGGCGCTGCATGCCATGCTTGCGGGAGCGACCGTGGTGCGTGAGCGGCGTCAAGGCAAGGGCCATGTGGTGCGCCGCATGTTTGCCGATATCGACGCAGACATCTACCTCATGGCCGATGGCGACGGCACCTATGCGCCTGAAGATGCGGAGGAATTGATCCGCACACTTCTGACCGAAGGTTCCGATATGGTGGTGGGCACGCGCCGCGGCGTACATGACGATGCCGGCCGACAGGGCCATGCCTTCGGCAACCGGATTTTCAACTGGCTCTACCGCACGATCTTCGGCGCCGATTTCACCGATATTTTCTCAGGCTACCGCGCTTTCTCCCGGCGCTTCGTCAAGAGCTTCCCGGCCGTCTCCGGCGGTTTCGAGATCGAGACGGAAATGTCGGTGCATGCCTCGCGGCTGAAGCTGCCCGTCAGCGAATTGGAACTCGATTACGGTCGTCGGCCGGAGGGTTCGCATTCCAAGCTTTCAACCTTCCGCGACGGCTGGAAGATCCTCTGGATGTTCGCGATGCTGATGAAGGAAACGCGGCCCTTCGCCTTCTTCGGCATTTTGGGCGCCATGTTCATGGAAGCGAGCATCGGCTTCATGATCCCGGTCTTTGTCGAATATTTCGAGACCGGCATGGTCGCGCGCATGCCCACCTGGGTGCTGTCGATGGCGTTGATGATGATTTCCTTCATGCTGTTCACGGCCGGACTGATCCTCGATTCCGTCGCTCGCGCCCGCGCCGAACAGCTTCGCATCCACTATATGAGCTTGGCCAAACCGCCATCGCAGCAAATTGGCGATGAGAAAACGCTCTATATGGCCGAACACGAAAAGCCGGCGAGCCGGAGGAAAAAGGCCAAGGCCGCATGAAGAAGCTCCTTCGCTTCCTGATCGCCGGCGGCATCGGCTTCGTGGTCGATGCGGGCGTGCTGCATCTGCTGCTCTGGTTCACGCCGTTCGGTCCCTTCGTCGGCCGAGCAATCTCGATACCGAGCGCGCTGCTCGCCACCTGGTTCCTCAACCGCAATTTCACCTTTGGCCGTTCCAACCGCTCGCTCGCGGCGGAAGGCTTCCGCTATGGTTCGGTCGGCCTGACATCGGCATTGCTGAACTATGCGTTATTCAGCTCGCTGCTCGTTTCCGCGCCCACCCTTAAGCCGATTATCGCGCTGATCCTGGCCTCGGCGGCGGCGACTGCGTTCAGCTTCTTCGGCTATTCACGCTTCGTCTTCCGCCACCGTCAAAATCCCTAGAGGACGATGACTTTTATTCGAATCGTCATCATGCTCTAACTCTTTGATTTTGCATGATCTTATCCAAAAACCGCTGCGCACTTTTTGGGATCATGCTCCACCAGTTCAGACCGGCTCCCAGCCATCCTTTTCGCTGGCGCGATAAATGGCATCGATGACCTTCTGATTGAGCTTCGAGCTTTCGAGCGTCACGACTTCTGCACCCTTGCCCAATGCGGCCGAGGCAAAAGCTTCCGCCTCGCGCTTGTACTGACGACTATCGGGGAAGCGGAAGATCTGCGATTCCGAATGGCCGCGATTGGTCAGCTCCAGCTCTTCGGCGCCATAGCGGTCGGCATTGAAGGGAGACTTCACCTCGATGAAACCGTCCGTGCCGTGGAAAACCATGACTTGGCGGGCAGCCATCTGCGTCGAGATATAGAAGGTCATTTCGAAATCGCCGAAATCGGCTTTGACGCTGGAATAGATGTCCGTGCCGAATTCCGGATCGCGCTCGGTGACCGCCTGGATGCGCAGGGGTTCGCGACCAGTGACGAAGCGGCTGCTGATCGTCGGATAGACGCCGATATCGGGCAGGCCGCCGCCGCCGAGTTCCGGGATGTTGCGCATATTGCCGGCATCGCGGTTGAAATAGGTGAAGGCGCCCTGGATGTGCCGCAGCCGGCCAATGGCGCCGGCTTGCAGCAGCGAGCGGACTTTCTGCCAGACCGGCGTATAAGTAACCATATAGGCTTCCGTCACCAGCACCTTGTTGCGGTCGCGGGCAGCGATCAGGCTGTCGATCTCGTCGGCCTTCAGCGCAATCGGCTTTTCGCAGAGCACATGCTTGCCGGCATCGGCCGCCTTGATCGTCCATTCGACATGCTGCGAAGTCGGCAGCGGAATATAGACGGCATCGATCGTGTCCGAGGCGAGCATTTCCTCGTAGGAGCCGAAAGCATGCGGGACGGAGAAGCGATCCGCAATGTCGCGAGCGCGCCCCAGATCACGGCTGGCGATTGCCGTCACCACGCAATTTTCCGCATCCTGAATAGCCGGCACGACGAGTTCGCGGCCGATCTTGGCGGTCGACAAAATTCCGAAACGCAGCATGATTTTCCTCCTTGGAGCACGATCCCGAAGCAAACAACCGCAGGGCGGCAAGCGCTGAGCGGCTTTCGAACAGGACCTTATGAAATTGATGGGTGGAACGAAACGATGGGTCGTCTCGCTCGCGACGAAACCGGGACCAACTCTATTCGGCACTTATCCAAGGCGCAATGGCATGGAGCAGCGTCAAGCCGAAAACTCGTTGCGCTGCTGGATGTCTCTATGGCCGGATTTGTCCTCATTTTGTCCGGCATTTGGCTTTTGAGGCTATCAAGGCGGGTCTAGCTTCGGTTATCCTTCAAACACAGGAGATACGAAAATGTCCCATGCCGACACCGCCTTGCTGGTCATCGATGTTCAGGAGTCCTTTCGTCAGCGCCCATACTGGCAAACCGATGATCTGCCGGATTTCGTCGACCGGCTACAGGCACTGATCGACGGAGCCAAAGCCCGCGGCATTCCGGTGGTCCAGATTTTCCATGTCGATGGCGACGAGCATTTCAGCCTGGCGAGCGGATATGTCCGCAAGCTCGAGGAGATTGCGCTGGAGGCTGACGCCGTATTTCACAAAACCCGCCATTCCGCGCTCGTGGGTTCCGGTCTCGACGTCTGGCTGGTGGAAAATGGCATCCACAAACTGATCGTTTCCGGCATCCGCACGGAGCAATGCTGCGAAACCACGACGCGCCATGCCTCGGACCTCGGCTATGATGTCGACTATGTCACCGAGGCGACGCTGACTTTCCCGATGACGCACGCGTCCGGCACGGTGTTCAGCGCCGATGATATCAAGAAGCGGACCGAGCTGGTGCTATCAGGTCGATTTGCCCGCATCGCCACCGTGGACGATGCGCTTGCCGCCGCGACCACCAGGAGCGCTGCATGAACCAAACCGGCCGACACCTCCGGACCATTCCCGTTTATGTCGTACTGCCACCCTATACGCTGCTGATGGATGTCGCCGGGCCGGTGGAGGTTCTGCGCCGCGCCAATATCGAACAGGAGGATATCCTGTTCGATTACCGTTTCATTGCTGCCCGGCCGACCCAGACCACTTCGATCGGTCTGACGCTTGCCGACCTGCTGCCGCTGCCCGATCGTGTTCCCGATGGTGCACTGGTTATCGTCTCCGGCAGCGTCACGCCGCCGGCTGATGCCGGCGACATCGATGAAGAGAATAGGCTCCTCGCCACCTGGCTAAGGACGGTAATCCGTCCGGGCGTCACCCTCATCACCATCTGCTCTGGGGCCGTACTTGCTGCTCGCGCCGGGCTGCTCGAAGGCTATGCCTGCACGACGCATGCGGCGTGCATCGAGGAAGTTCAGCACCATGCCCCGACTGCGCGGGTTCTCGACAACCGGCTCTACGTCGAGGACCGTGAGCGCTATTCCAGCGCCGGCATCTCCACCGGCACGGACCTGATGCTGCACATCGTCTCGAAACTCACCTCGCCGGTGACAGCGTTGACCATCGCCCGACACATGGTCGTCTACATGCGCCGCACCGGCGCCGACCCGCAGCTTTCGCCCTGGCTCAGCGGCCGCAACCATGTGCATCCCGCCATTCACCGCGTTCAGGATGCGATCATGGCCGATCCCGCCCATGGCTGGTCGCTCGCGGAGCTCGCCGGTATCGGCGCGATGAGCGCGCGGCATATTTCCCGCCTGTTTCAGGAGCATGCCGGGCTGTCGGTAACCGCCTATGTCAATCTGATGCGCGTCACGCTCGCCCGCGATGTGCTCGCTAACTCGCGGCTGGATATGGAGCGCGTGGCGGAAAAATCCGGTTTCGCCTCGCCGCGGCATATGCGGCGCGTCTGGTCGAAGTATAATGAGCTGCCGCCCAGCCACTACCGACGATCGGCGGCCGAATAAAATAATCGTTAGTGGCATTTCCAATGGTAGAACGATAGCTTGCCGCGACGTCCCCTCCCCTTCCGGCCTTTTCCCCACGCCGGTTTTTGCTCAAGTGATTTGGAGAGCCATTATGGAAATGCGTAAGCTTGGACGAACTGATCTTTTCACCGCGCCGATCGTCTTCGGCGGCAATGTCTTCGGCTGGACGGCCGATGAGAGGACCTCCTACGCTCTGCTCGACGCCTTCTTCGACGCCGGCTTCAACACAATCGATACAGCCGACGTCTATTCAAGCTGGGTTCCGGGCAACAAGGGCGGCGATTCCGAGGAGATCATCGGCAAGTGGCTGAAGCAGGGCCGTGTCGCCCGCGACAAGGCCATTATCATCACCAAGGTCGGCTCGGAAATGGGTCCCGGCAAGAAAGGGCTGAAGGCGGACTACATCCTGCAGGCGGTCGAGGATTCGCTGAAGCGCCTACAGACCGACTATATCGACCTCTACCTCTCGCACTGGCCGGACCCGGAAACCCCGCATGAGGAGACGCTCGGCGCCTATGCCAAGCTGAAGGAACAGGGCAAGATTCGCCATGCCGGCTGCTCCAACCTCAATGCCGAGCAGTTGCAGGCCTCCTTCGACGCCGCGGCCAAGGCTGGCCTGCCGCGCTACGACGTGCTGCAGCCGGAATATAATCTCTATGCGCGCGACAGCTTCGAAGGTCCGCTCGCGGACCTCTGCGTCAAGGAAGAAATCGGCGTCATCACCTATTTCAGCCTCGCGGCCGGCTTCCTCACCGGCAAATACCGCAGCAAGGCCGATACCGAAGGCCGGGCGCGCGAAAACCGCGTCGCGACTTATCTCAACGACAAGGGTTTCCGCATTCTCGCCGCTCTTGATACAGTCGCGGCGGAAACCAAATCCACGCCGGCCGATGTCGCGCTCGCCTGGCTGCTGCGCAAACGGGGTGTTACCGCGCCGATCGCCAGCGCCACCAGTCTCAGCCAGCTCGACGCGCTGATCAATTCGGCAAAGCTTTCGCTTTCCGACGAAGCGATGAGGCTGCTCGACAAAGCCGGCGAATAACGTAGGCAGGGACAAAACGATGACCGTGGTGATCCGCGATGCCAAGCCAGAAGACGAAAGCCGCTGGCGCGAGCTCTGGGCCGACTATCTCGCTTTCTATGGCGTCGGCATCGCGCCGGATATTACCGACAAGACATGGCGCCGGGTCTTCGATCCGGCGTCCGCCATATTCATGCGCGTCGCCGAAGTCGATGGCGAGGTGAAGGGTTTCACGCTCTGCCTGACGCATGAGGGCACCTGGGTGCGTACGCCGGATTGCTATCTGGAAGACCTGTTCGTCGATGAAAGCGCACGTGGCCGGGGTGTCGGCCGGGCGTTGATGGACGACCTCGTCGCCCTCTGCCAAAAGAACGACTGGGCGCGGCTCTATTGGCATACGGAAGAGAGCAACGCGACGGCCCGCAAGCTCTACGACAGCTATGTCGAGAGCGACGGACACATTCGTTACCGCATCAGTTTTTAGGGCATGATCCCAAAAAGTGTGAAGCGGTTTTTGGATAAGATCATGCCCAGTCAAATAACCGGTTTCGGAAATCCTTCGTAGAGGGCCGAATGATCGCCTTGCCAATTTGCCATGCCGGGCTTGGTCAGCATGCCGCGCGGCGGGGCATAGCTCTGGATCGTCCGTTGCGGCCGCTCGTGCCATTGGATGTTGAAGGCCCATAATTTCGGGAAGAAGCAGAGCGAAGCGTAGGGCAGGTGATCGTGGATCCACCAGGCAAGCTTCTGCCAATCTCCCTCTTCGCGGCAATTGTCGATCAGCCACGGCACGATGATACAGACTGCCGCGCCCATGCAACCATCAAGATCGCGCATATCCCAAATATGATGCGTGGCGGTGTGGGCATTGGTCGAGCAATTGAAGCCGTTCCTGTTACCGAAGGCATTGACCTCGGGCGCGCGGTAGCCTGAACGGATATGCAGTCGTCCGAAGGTCGCCTGCAGCGGCTCCAGCAGCTCCTCGCAAAGCCGGCTGCCGGTCTCGATTGCCAGATCAGGATCATCGGGGATATTCGGAATGCGATGGAAATCGGCGATCTCCGAGTGCAGGAAATCACGCAGGAAGAAATTCTTCGACAGCCGGACGCGGCCGAGCTCCTCCAGCCCCTTCATCGATCCCGGCTTCTTCATCGTCTCGAACCTCTCTCCGCCCGCGTGACTGGTACAGACACCTTATCTCACGCCGCCACCCCGAATTTTGTCAGCAGCGGGAACAATTGGGATTGCACTGGCTTCTGTAGGGGTCGCCGTCGAGCGGCATTCCAGAAAAATCAGGCTCTGACAACACGGAGAGAGAGATAATGGCCAAGGACAAGACGTTGGAAGATCTGTTCTACGATACACTGAAGGACATCTATTATGCCGAGCGGCAAATCGTTCGGGCACTGCCCAAGATGGCTCGCGCAGCGCAATCGCCGGATCTCAAGGCCGGCTTCGAAAAGCATCTGCAGGAAACCGAAGGACATGTGGAACGCCTGCAGCAGGTGTTCGAACTGATCGGCAAACGCGCGCAAGGCAAGACTTGCGAAGCCATTCAAGGAATCATCGCCGAAGGCGAAGAGATCATCGACGAATTCAAGGGAACGCCCGCTCTCGATGCCGGGCTGATTTCCGCCGCGCAGGCCGTCGAGCATTATGAGATTGCCCGCTACGGCACGCTGCGCACCTGGGCGAACACACTCGGCCAGCAGCAGGTGGTCAAGCTGCTCGACCAGACGCTGCAGGAAGAGGGAAACACCGACAAGATCCTCTCGAAGCTGGCGATGACCGCTGCCAATCAGAAAGCCGCAGCGTGATTGCCTCGTGGCAAGAGCGGCGGGGCCTGCCCCGCTGCTCTCCTATTGCCCGGTATATTTGAAGAAATCGATGAAGGCCCTGAGTGCCGGGCGCATCTGACGACGGCTGGAATAATAGATGCAGAAGCCGGGATAGGGTGCACACCAGTCCTCCAGCACGCGGATGAGCTTGCCCTCGGCCAGTTCCTGCTGCACGCGGATGTCAAACAGATAGGCTAGGCCGGCGCCATTGATCGCCGCCAGAACCGCAAGCCGGTCCTCGATTACGATCAAAGGCCCGTCGATGGCGACGATCAACTCACGACCGTCCTTCTCGAACTCCCAGCGATAGAGAGAGCCATCGGTAAATCGTCGCTTGATGCAGCGGTGATGGACGAGATCGCGCGGATGCAAAGGCTTCGGATTCTTCTCGAAATAGGCCGGGGAGCCGGCGATGACGGTGCGGATATCCGGCGAGACCTTCACCGCGATCATATCCCCTTCGATGCTCTCCTCCAGGCGAATGCCGGCATCGAAACCTTCCTTGACGATATCGCTGAAGCCATCCTCATTGGCGATCTCCAGCGTGATATCGGGATAGGTGTTCAGGAAATCGCCGAGCCGCGGGGCGAGCAGCAGGTCGGTCGCAAAACGCGGCGCGGTGATGCGAAGGTTGCCGGCCGGACGCCCGCGGGCGGCAAGCGTATCCTCCAAGGCAATATCGATCTGCTCCAGTGCCGGCGCCAGGCGTTCCAACAACAGCTTACCCTCCTCCGTCGGCGACACACTTCGGGTCGTGCGGGCAAGCAGCCGCACGCCGAGGCTTTCCTCCAGGCTGGAGACCGCATGGCTGACAGCGGAGGGCGCTATCGATAGTTCCTTGCCGGCGGCACGGAAGCTGCGATGGGCAGCAACGGCGGCGAGGACCGCCAACTGAGAGAGCTGGGTTCTGTTCATTGATCTAAATAATAGAACAGCCTATTTGGATTTGCATGCATTTTCATTCGTTATCGGCAAGCATAGTTTCTCGCTTGTCACGCGGCAGGCAATCATTGTCGTCGCGGCTCGGAATTAAGCTCAAAAGGATACGACTATGAAAACCCGCAAACTCGGCAAGGAACTTTCTGTCTCCGCCGTCGGTCTCGGCTGCATGGGCATGAGCTTCGCCTATGGCGCTACGGATGATAACGAGTCCGTCAAAACGCTGCATCGTGCCGTCGACCTCGGCGTAACCTTTTTCGATACCGCCGAAACATACGGCCCCTTCACAAACGAGGTGCTGGTAGGCCGTGCGCTGAAGCCCGTCAGGGATCGCGTCGTCATCGCAACGAAGTTCGGCTTCAAGCTCGATCTGGAAAAATCCGGTCCGGCAGCGATGGTCGGCGTCGACAGCCGGCCGGAACATGTGAAAGAGGTGGCCGAAGCCTCGCTGAAACGCCTCGACACGGATGTCATCGACCTCTTCTACCAGCACCGCGTCGATCCGAATGTTCCGATCGAAGATACCGTCGGCGCCATGGCGGAGCTGGTGAAGGAGGGCAAAGTGCGGGCGCTCGGGCTTTCCGAAGCCAGTGCCGCCACCATTCGCCGCGCCCATGCCGTGCATCCGATTGCCGCCGTGCAGAGTGAATATTCGCTGTGGAGCCGCGACCCGGAGGAAGAGGTGCTTGCCGCCTGCCGTGAACTCGGCATCGGCTTCGTGCCCTATAGCCCGCTTGGCCGCGGCTTCCTGACCGGCGCGATCCGCAATGCGGACGAACTGGCAGCCGATGACTTCCGCCGCAATCTGCCGCGTTTCCAGGCCGAGAATTTCGACGCCAACGCCGCACTCGTCGCCAAGCTCGAAGCCCTCGCCAAGGACAAGGGCGTCACCGCGGCACAGCTCGCACTCGCCTGGGTGCTGCACCAGGGCGACGACATCGTGCCAATCCCCGGCGCCCGCAAGCTGAACCATCTGGAGCAGAATGCCGCCGCTGCCGACATCACGCTCTCGGCCGGCGAACTTCAGGAATTGAGCGATGTCATGCCGCTCGAGCTGGTAGCTGGCAAGCGCTATTCGGATGCCTCGCTGGCGATGACGAACCGGTAGGATCGTCAGCCATTCTCCCGCAACATCGGCACCGGCGCCCCCTCGCCGTTGCCGATGAACACGTGACACATCTATTCGATGACGAACTGAACGCGATCCCCAGCAGCCATCGTCATGAGGATGAAACAGACGCTCTGTAAAGGTCTGTACTGCGAAACAAGGTATCGACCTTCTACAAAATAAGCTTTTGATTTTTCTCTGCTTATCCGTGCCGAATGACATCTTCGCATGCGCAGTCCATTGCGAACTGGATGATTGGCATTCCCATCGAGCGTTCTGTCGAAAGCCTTGAAAAGCGTAGACTAAAGTACCAATTTTTGATCGAAGGCTTCACATCAAATAGATCGTTATGGTCGAAATCCCGCTTTTAGATCTCGACGCTCGGTTGACAAATTAGCCCGAAGTTTGAAGAGTGCGGCCAATCGAAACGGACAGCGTTGGGGGGACTTATGTCTAAGCGCGCGTTTATCGAACTTTCCGCTTTTCTTCTCGCCACCTTCGCTGCCTTGACGCCGGCGAGCGCCGCCGATACGAAGCGCCAGGTGGTCACCACACAGGATGGGGACTATTTCGGCTTCGATCTGCGCACCGAACAGAATGTCACGCTGGACCAGTGCTCGACATCCTGCATCGGCGACAAATCCTGCAAGGCCTTCACCTATAATCCCAAGGTGAAATGGTGCTTCCTGAAGTCCGATTTCAACCAGCTCAACAGTTTCCCCGGCGCTGTCGCCGGCAAGATCGTCGAAACGGCTGCCGCCAACGAGCCGGATATCGGCGCCGCACCCGCCCTCCCCTTCCTTTCCGACAATTTCGTACAGAGCGCGCGCGATGCGAAGAGCAGGCTCACGCTCGCCAATGAGTTGAAGGGACAAGGCGTCGAAAGCCTGACGGCGCTCGGCCGCATCGAGCTGACCTCCGGCAACGTCAACAATGCCTTGAACGCCTTCCAGGGCGCGCTGTCGCTTGCGCCTGACAATGGCGCGCTCTGGGTCGAGATGGCACGGGCCGCCAACACGATAACGAACGATACAACCGTCGCCACCCAGGCGGCTTACGCTGCTCTCAACGGCTATCAGCTTTCCCGCACGACGCGCAGCCGCGCCGACGCACTCGCCGTGCTCGCTACCTCGCTGCAGAATGCACAGAATTATCGCCAGGCGCTCAGCGCCTATAAGGCAAGCCTCGCTCTGGCCGGCTCCCCGACGATCCAGGCCGCCTATGACGATCTCAAAGCCCGGCAGGGCTTCCGTGTGACCGGCAACACGCTGGACAACGACAACGCCTCGCCCCGCGCCTGCCTGCAATTCTCCGAAAAACTGGTGAAGAGCGGCGTCGACTACACGCCCTTCGTGACCGTCAACGGCGCCGCCCCCAAGGGCGTCGACGCCAAGGACAACCAGATCTGCGTCGAAGGCCTCGAATTCGGCCAGCACTACAAGATTTCGCTGCGCCGCGGCCTGCCCTCCTCTGTCGATGAGAACCTTGCCGCCCAGGTGGACATCGATGTCTATGTCAAGGACCGCACCGCCTCGATCCGCTTCACCGGCGACAATTTCGTGCTGCCGTCGACGGCGCGTCGCGGCATTCCCTTGGTTTCGGTCAACACCACCACGGCCAATCTGAAGCTCTACCGCATCGGCGACCGCAACATTGCCCAGTTGCTCAGCAATTCGCAGTTCCTGACGCAGATGGACAGCTATAGCGCCCAGACCATCCAGGACACCAGCGGCGAACTGGTCTGGCAGGGTTCGATCGATATCCAGCAGGACCTCAACAAGGACGTCGTCACAAGTTTCCCGGTCGACGAGGCGCTGCCCAAGCGCAAGCCGGGCGTCTATGTCCTGACCGCCGTCACACCGAACGGCGGCCAGGAGTGGGATCCGCAGGCTACGCAATGGTTCGTCGTCTCCGACATCGGTGTCACGACCTATGCCGGCACCGACGGCTTGAACGTCTTCACCCGCTCGCTTGGCAGCGCCAAGCCGATCGCTGGCGTCGAACTGCAACTGCTCGCCAAGAACAATGAAATCCTTGGCACTGCGAAGACCGATGCGAACGGCCGCGCCACCTTCAGCGCCGGCCTGATGCGCGGCACGGCAGGCATGACCCCGGCCGTCATCACGGCGCAGAACGGCGACCAGGATTACGTCTTCCTTGACATGACCCGTGCGGGCTTCGATCTCTCCGACCGCGGCGTCACCGGCCGCACGGCACCGGGCGCGATCGATCTGCTCACCTGGACCGAACGCGGCATCTACCGCGCCGGCGAGACGGTGCATGCCTCCGCTCTTGCCCGCGACGTCAGCTCGATGGCGGTCGAGAACCTGCCGCTCACCTTCGTCTTCCTGCGCCCCGACGGCGTCGAGGACCGCCGCATCGTCACCGACGGCGGCAAGCTCGGCGGCTACAATGTCGACCTGCCGCTACAGCAGACCTCGATGCGCGGCACCTGGACAATGAACATCTATACCGACCCGAAGGGCACCTCCATCGGCTCACAGACCTTCCTCGTCGACGATTTCGTGCCGGATCGCATCGAATTCGACATGAAGAGCGACGCGAAGGCGATCGAAGTCGGCCAACCCACACCGGTCAATATCGAAGGGCGCTACCTCTACGGCGCGCCGGCCGCGGGTTTAAGCCTCGAAGGCGAAGTGACGCTGAAGCCGACCCGCGAGAGCGCCGACTATAAGGGCTATGAATTCGGCCTCGCCGACGAGGGCGCCGGGCAGGACAACAGCGATAGCGACAGCAGCGGCGACAACAAGGCCGAAAGCTCGCAAATGCCGCTGGAAGACCTGCAGGCGCTGGACGAAGACGGCAAGACGACCTTCGACGTCACCATAGCCGACACGCCTTCGACCACGCAGCTCCTCAATGCCAACATCACCGTGCGCATGCAGGAGGCCGGCGGCCGGGCCGTCGAGCGCTCCCTGACGCTGCCGGTCAAGGCGGATGGGCCGCGGATTGGCATCAAGCCGGAATTCGACGGCGATCTCGGCGAAAATTCGATCGGCAATTTCCATGTCATCGCCGTCGACCAGAACGGCCAGAAGCAGGCTATGCAGGGCCTGACTTGGAAGCTGCTCAGCGTCGAACGCGACTACCAATGGTATCGCGACGGCAGTAGCTGGAAATATGAGCCTGTGATGTCGACCAAGCAGGTCGCCACCGGCACGGTCAACGCCACAACGGACGGCGCTAGAATCTCGGTGCCGGTGACCTGGGGCCGCTACCGGCTGGAGGTAGAGACGACCGATACGAACGGGCCGGAATCCAGCGTCGAATTCAACGCTGGCTGGTATGTCGCTTCCACCTCGACACAGACACCTGATGCACTGGAAATTGCGCTCGACAAGGACAGCTACCATGTCGGCGATACTGCTAAGCTGAAGGTGACCTCGCGTTACGCCGGCCAGTTGATGGTGACGGCCGGGTCCGAAACGCTGATCTCGGTGACCAATGCCGATATCGGCGCCACCGGCGGCGAAGTCGACATCCCCGTCACCGCCGATTGGGGCGCCGGCACCTATGTGATCGCCACCCTCTTCCGCCCCGGCGATGCCCAGGAAAGCCGCATGCCGATGCGCGCAATCGGCATCAAATGGGCGATCGTCGATCCCGGCGAACGCAAGCTGCAGGTCAAGCTCGATGCGCCGCAGAAGACCCTGCCGCGCCAGCCGCTGACTATCGGCGTGCAGGTGGCGGGCGCGGGCGCCAACGAGGATGCCTATGTCACGGTTGCCGCCGTCGATGTCGGCATTCTCAACCTCACGCGCTACCAGCCGCCAGCCCCGGACGAATGGTATTACGGCCAGCGCCAGCTCGGCCTCGAAATCCGCGACCTCTACGGCCGCCTGATCGACGGCTCGCTCGGCGCCACCGGGCGGTTGCGCACCGGCGGCGATGGCGGACAGGCGGCCTTGCAGGCCAGCCCGCCGACGGAAAAGCTGATCGCCTTCTTCTCCGGCCCGATCAAGCTCGATGCCAGCGGCAAGGCCAATGTCAGCTTCGACATTCCGCAGTTCAACGGCACGGCACGCCTGATGGCCGTCGCCTGGTCGAAGGCCGGGATCGGCCATGCGACGCAGGATGTGATCATCCGCGACCCCGTCGTCGTCACCGCTAGCCTGCCGAAATTCCTCGCTCCGGGGGATAAGGCCAATCTCCGGCTCGATATCGCCAATACTGACGCGCCCGCCGGCGACTACAGGCTGGCAGTGACGGGCAACTCGGCCGTGACCGTGGATGCAAGCGCTGCGCAGCAGACGATCAACCTACAGACCGGCGGTAAATACAACATCACGCTGCCGCTGACCGGCGGACAGCCCGGCGACGGTACGGTTTCGATCAAGCTGTCGAATGCTTCCGGCATGTCGCTCGATCAATCGGTCGATATTCCAGTTCGCCCGGCGCAGCTACCAGTCACCGAACGGCGCGTCATCGCGCTTGCCCCCGGCAAGAGCCTGACGGTCAATGCCGACCTTTTGGCAGACAGCGTGCTACCGGGCGCTTCCGTCAGCCTCAATGTCAGCCGCTCCAGCGCCTTCGACGTGCCCGCTTTGCTGATGAGCCTCAGCCGCTATCCTTATGGCTGCGCCGAGCAGACAGCCAGCAGCGCGATGCCGCTACTCTATTTCAGCGATATGGCGATCAAGAACGATCTTGCCGACGACGCTGAAATCCACAAGCGCGTTCAGGACGCGATCTATCGCGAAATGTCCTATCAGTCGTCGACGGGCAGCTTCGGCCTCTGGGCTCCGGGCTCCGGCGATCTCTGGCTCGACGCCTATGTCACAGACTTCCTGACCCGCGCCCGCGAGCAGAAATACACCGTGCCGGATCAGGCCATGGTGCAAGCACTGGAAAACCTGCAGAACTCCTTGAGCATCAACACCAACGTCAAGGACCAGGGCAACGAGATCGCCTATGCGCTCTACGTGCTCGCCCGCAACAAGAAGGCTTCGATCAGCGATCTGCGCTACTACGCCGACACCATGCTGAACGACTTCCCGACGCCACTCTCCAAGGCACATCTGGCGGCCGCTCTCGCGCTCTATGGCGATGCCCAGCGCTCACGCAACATCTTCGTCGATGCGCTGCAGATGTCGCAAAAGGCGGCGGTGACCAAGGTCAGCTTCGCTCGTTCCGACTACGGTTCGTCGCTGCGCGACGGCGCGGCCGTGCTGGCGCTTGCTGCCGAAAGCCGCCCTGTGCCGCCGATCATTCCAGACCTGGCGTCGGTCGTTGCCAAGGAATGGCAGACCAAGACCTATACCAGCACCCAGGAACAAACCTGGATGCTGCTCGCCGCCCGCGCCCTACAGAACGGCGATGACGGCCTGACGCTGGATGTCAACGGCGCTGCCCATAGCGGCGCTTACATGGCCCAAATGACCGGTGACGCCCTGATGGGACATCCGCTGACCGTCACCAACACCACACGCCAGCCCTTATCGGCCGCGGTGACTACGGTCGCCGCTCCGGTCGCACCACTGCCGGCCGGCGGCAACGGCTTCAAGATCGAGCGCAAGTACTACACGCTCGATGGCGAGGAGGCCAATGTCAGCCAAGCACAACAGAACGAGCGTTACGTCGTGGTGCTGCATGTTACCGAGGACAATGACTGGCCGCAGCGCCTTCTCGTGACCGATCTCCTGCCCGCCGGCTTCGAGATCGACAATCCGAGCATCGTCAACAGCGCCCAGCTCTCCAACTTCGACTGGCTCAGCGATATCCAGCCGGCCCATGTCGAATTCCGCAACGACCGCTTCGTCGCCGCTTTCGACCAGAGCACCGGCGCCGATCGTGATCTGACCTTCGCCTATGTCGTCCGCGCCGTTACCCCCGGTACCTACGATCATCCGGCCGCGAGCGTCGAGGACATGTATCGTCCGCAATTCTCGGCCCGCACGGCGATGGGCCGTATGGAGGTGCTGGCAGCACAGCAGTAAGAGCAGGTGATGAAGACGCGATGGAAAATTGCGATCGGTGTCGGGATGAGCGCCCTCTCGGTGGCGGCGCTGATCTTTGGCCTCGAGGCTGCCGATCGCGCCTTTCCGCCGCCGCTCGACAAGGCCGGCATCGTTTCGTCTGAAGTGCTCGACGTCAATGGCGAGTTGCTCCGAGCCTTCGCCACGCCGGAGGGGCGCTGGCGGCTGAAGACCGATGTCGCCGATGTCGATCCGCAATTCCTGCGCATGCTGGTCGCCTACGAGGACCGGCGGTTCTACGACCATCACGGCGTCGACCCGATGGCGCTCGGCCGGGCACTTGTGCAGCTCGTTAGCCATGGCCGCATCGTCTCGGGCGGCTCGACACTATCGATGCAGGTGGCGCGGCTGATCGAGCCGCGCAATGAGCGATCAGTGACGGCAAAGCTGCTGCAGATCGTCCGCGCCATCCAGATCGAGCGGCGGCTCAGCAAGGAGCAAATCCTCGATCTCTATCTGACGCATGCGCCCTATGGCGGCAATCTGGAGGGTGTGCGGGCGGCAAGCCTTGCCTATTTCGGCAAGGAGCCGCGGCATTTGACCGTCGCACAGACGGCCTTGCTGGTCGCTCTGCCGCAATTACCGGAAAAGCGCCGGCCGGACCGCAATCTCGCAAGCGCCGAGGCAGCCCGCCGCCGCGTCCTCGATCGCGCTGCCGTTGCGGCTGCCGTCGGCGAGGGTGAAGCTGAGCGGGCAGCGCTCGTCCCGGTCCCCGCGAAGCGACGGCAATTGCCGGCCTATGCCGCGCATCTCGCGGAGGCCGCGCTACGCAAGCAACCCGGCGTCATCCAGCACCACACGACGCTGCGCCAGGATATTCAGCAAGGCCTGGAAACCGTCGCCGATGAGGCATCGAAGCGGCTGGGGCCGAAGGTCTCGGTCGCCATGGTGATGGCGGATGCACATACGGGCGACATCGTCGGCGAGGTCGGCTCGGCGAATTATTTCGATTCCAGCCGCTCCGGCTGGATCGACATGACCCGCGTCCTGCGCTCGCCCGGCTCGACGCTGAAACCCTTCATCTACGGCCTGGCCTTCGAAGAAGGATACGTCGCCCAGGAAACGATCATCGAGGACCGCCCTGCGGATTTCTACGGTTATCGCCCGCGGAATTTCGACATGACCTACCAGGGCGATGTCAGCGTGCGCGAGGCGTTGCAACTGTCGCTCAATGTGCCGGCCGTGCGTCTGCTCGACGCCGTCGGGCCGACGCGGCTCCTCGTGCGTTTCCGCCGCGCCGAGGTGAAGCCGGTATTGCCGCCCAACGAAGCGCCGGGCCTTGCCATCGGCCTCGGCGGCGTCGGCATTACGCTCAAGGATCTGGTGCAGCTCTATGCAGGCCTTGCCAACCGCGGCAAACCGATGCGGATCGGCGACGGTATTCAGGACCAGCCCGGGCCGATCGAAAGCGAGCCGCTGATGGAGCCGGTGGCAGCCTGGAACATCACCGACATTCTCTCCGACATCATCGCGCCGGCCGGCAGCAAGCAGCTCGGCATAGCCTATAAGACCGGCACCAGCTACGGCAACCGCGACGCGTGGTCCGTCGGCTACGATGGTGCGCATGTGCTCGGTGTCTGGGTCGGCCGGCCCGACAATGGCGCGGTGCCGGGACTGGCGGGCTATGTCTCAGCCGCCCCCATCCTGTTCGAAGGCTTCGCCAAATCCGGCGTCGCTATCGCGCCGTTTCCGCCGGCGCCCATGGGCGCGGTGCGCATTTCCGCCACCGAACTGCCGATCAGCCAGCGGCGTTTTTCGGTGACGGCCGCCGGCTTGCTGTCAGCCTCGACCCGCGAGCCGGCGCCACAGATCGTCTATCCGCCAGAGGGGGCGCGCGTCGATCTTGGCGCGAGCAGCGGCGCCAACCCACCGATGCCGCTGGCATTGAAGCTACAGGGTGGCCGCGCGCCGTTCCGCTGGCTCGCCAACGGCAAGCCGCTGCCCGATCTCTCCCGCCGCCGCACCAATCAATGGGTTCCGGATGGCGCCGGCTATTCGACGTTGACCGTTATCGATGCCGCCGGCCGGGCCGCCAGCGTACGGATTTTCGTAGAATAAGACCGGTCAAATCCTCGCGATCACGCCGCCGTTTTTGCCAGTTGGGGCGTTTATGCTATATTAACAAGCACTCAAACGAGGAATAGCGAGATGTCAGAAGAGCAAGCAATCCGTGCGGTTGTTCACCTCTATGTCGATGGCATGGCATTCGCGAACGAGCCGGCATTGCGCAAGGCGCTCCATCCACGAGTAGCGATCATAGGCAATTATCAGGGCGCGGTGGAATGGATGACGCGCGACGAATTCATCAGCGCTATCGTTGAAGAAGGCAGCGCACCGCCCGACACCGTTCCGCTGATGGAGATCGAGCTGATCGATATCGAAGGCGATGCCGCAAGCGTCAAAGTCGTCGACGAATTCGCCGGCATGCGCTTTTCCGACTATCTGTCATTGCTAAAGATCGACGGACGGTGGACCATCGTCAACAAGGTCTACCATTTGCATCGGTAGGTCTTTCCCCTTCTCCCAGGTGGGGAGAAGGGAAACCTTGTCACCCCCGCAACACGCCACCTGTCGTTTTCGTCACGTTGGCGACGATCTTCTGGGTCAGCGCCTCGAAATCCTCGTCGGTCAGCGTGCGCTCGGCCGGCTGGATCTGCACCTCGATGGCGATCGACTTCTTGCCGTCGCCGAGCGATGCGCCCTCGAAAATATCGAAGACATTGACGCCGGTGATCAGCTTGCGGTCGGCACCCGTGGCGGCGCGGATGATCGCGCCGGCTTCCACAGTCTTGTCGACCACGAAGGCGTAGTCGCGCTTGACTGCCTGGAACGGCGAAAGCTCCAGCGCCGGCTTGGTGCGCGTCGTCTTCTTCTTCGGCTCCGGCATGGCGTCGATATAGACCTCGAAGCCGGCAAGCGCGCCGGTGACATCGAGCGCTTCCAGCGTCTTCGGATGGAATTCGCCGAAGTAGCCGAGAACGACTTTCGGACCCATCTTGATCGTGCCCGAACGGCCCGGATGATACCAGGCGGGGCCACCCTGCTCGATCTGGATATTGCCCATCGGCAGGCCGCAGGCTTCGATCACGGCCAGTGCGTCTGCCTTGGCGTCGAAGACATCGACCGGCTTGCCGCCGCCCTTGGCGGCGTTCGACCACATGCGGCCGGCGCCCGTCAGCGTCGCAGTACCACGGCGGATGCCGCCGGCGACGCGGCGCTGGCCTTCGGGCCTGTCGTTTTCATAGGTGCCGGAAACCTCGAAGATCGCGACGTCGCCATAGCCCTTGTCGGCGTTGCGTTGCGCAGCCGACAGCAGGCCCGGCAGGAGCGAGGGACGCATGTCGGACATGTCGGCGGCGATCGGATTGGCAAGCTTCAGCGCATTGGAGCCGCCGCCGAAGAGCTTGGCCTGATCTTCGGAAATGAAGGACCAGGTGACGGCTTCCAGCATGCCGCGGGAGGCAAGCGCGCGCTTGGCGGTGCGCGTACGGATCTGCAGCGTTGTCAGAATCTTGCCGTTGACGGCGTTGTGGCTTGCGAGCGGCTGCGGCTTGATATTGTCGACACCATGGATGCGCATGATCTCTTCGACGAGATCGGCCTTGCCATCGACATCCGGCCGCCAAGAGGGAACTGCGACGGAGACCCGCTCGCCCGAGCCGGAGACCGAAAAGCCGAGCTTCGTCAGGATTGACCTGCCCTCTTCCACCGAGACGTCAAGGCCAGTCAGACGCTTGACCTCGGAGAAGGGGAAATCGACGATCTTGGCGTCGTAGCCCTTATAGCCTTCGACCTTGGCCTTGGCGGCGGTGCCGCCGCAGCAGGCGAGCACCAGCTCGGTCGTGCGTTCCAGGCCGGGAGCCATATATTCCGGATCGACGCCGCGCTCGAAACGATAGCGGGCATCGGTGATGATGCCGAGGCTGCGGCCGGTCTTGGCGATGTTCATCGGGTCCCAAAGCGCCGATTCGATCAGCACGTCGACGGTGTTCTCATCGCAGCCGGAATGCTCGCCGCCCATGATGCCGCCGATCGACTCGACGCCATCATCATCGGAGATGACAACATTGTTGGGATTGAGCTTGTATTCGCGCTCATCCAGCGCCAGCACGGTCTCGCCATCCCGGGCACGGCGCACGACCAGATTGCCCTTGACCTTGGCGGCGTCGAAGACGTGCATCGGCCGGCCCTGATCGAAGGTCATGTAGTTGGTGATGTCGACCAGCGCGCTGATCGGGCGCAGCCCGATTGCGAGCAGCCGCTGCTGCATCCATTTCGGGCTCGGGCCGTTCTTGATGCCGCGTACGAGGCGGAGCGCGAAGCCGGGGCAGAGGCTGGTATCGTCGAGCTCGATCTTCAAGTCCACCGGCGTATCGCCGTCGACGGCGAAGGTCGGCGTCAGGCGCGGCTTCAGCGTGCCGAGGCCGGAAGCGGCGAGGTCGCGGGCGATGCCGTAGACGCCGGTGCAGTCGGGACGGTTCGGCGTCAGGTTGATCTCGATCATCGGATCGTCGAGCCCGGCATAGGCGGCAAAGCTGGTGCCGACGGGCGCATCTTCCGGCAGATCGATGATGCCGTCATGGCTGTCGGAGATTTCCAGCTCCTTTTCCGAGCACATCATGCCATGGCTTTCGACGCCACGGATATTGCCGACCGTCAGGATTACATCGATACCAGGAACATAGGTGCCGGCAGCCGCGAAGGCGCCAACGAGGCCGGCGCGGGCATTCGGCGCACCGCAGACGACCTGAACCGGCTTGCCGGAGCCGTTGTCGACCATCAGCACCTTCAACCGGTCGGCCTGCGGATGCTTTTCGGCTGACAGCACCTTGGCGATGACGAAGGGCTTGAACGCCGCCTTATCGTCGACGTCTTCCACTTCCAACCCGATCATCGTCAGGCGGGCGCAGATCTCGTCAAGCGTGGCGTCGGTTTCCAGGTGCTCTTTCAGCCAGGAGAGTGTGAATTTCATGTGCTTTATCCCTTCCTTACACGCTCAAACCGCCGAACAGTGTCGGCATGTCGAGCGGGCGGAAGCCATAGTGGTTCATCCAGCGGACGTCGGCGTTGAAGAAGTCGCGCAGGTCGGGCATGCCGTATTTCAGCATGGCGATGCGGTCGAGGCCCATGCCCCAGGCAAAGCCCTGATATTCATCCGGATCGAGACCGCCATAGCGCAGCACGTTCGGGTGAACCATGCCGCAGCCGAGGATTTCCATCCAGTCGGTGCCTTCGCCGAATTTGACGATCGGGCCGGAGCGATCACACTGGATATCGACCTCGAACGAGGGTTCCGTGAACGGGAAGAAGGACGGGCGGAAGCGCATCGTCACATTGTCGACCTCGAAGAAGGTCTTGCAGAATTCTTCCAGCACCCAGCGGATATTGGCGACATTCGCCGTCTTGTCGATGACGAGGCCTTCCACCTGATGGAACATCGGCGAATGCGTGGCGTCGCTATCCTGGCGATAGGTCTTGCCGGGAATGATGATGCGGATCGGCGGCTTCTGCGTCTCCATGGTGCGCACCTGCACCGGCGAAGTGTGCGTGCGCAGCACCTTGCGCTCACCCTTCTCGTCCGGCTGGAAGAAGAAGGTATCGTGCATCTCGCGGGCCGGGTGCCCTTCGGGGAAGTTCAGCGCCGTGAAGTTATAATAATCGGTCTCGACGTCGGGACCTTCGGCGATCGAAAAGCCCATGTCGCCGAAGATGGCGGTGATCTCGTCGACGATCTGGCTGATCGGATGAATGCGGCCGCGTTCCGCAGGCGAAGAACGCACGGGCAGGCTGACGTCCAGCGTCTCCGCCTTCAGCTTGGCCTCGATCGCGGCATCGCGCAGCGCACCCTTTCGGGCGTTGATGGCGTCGGTCACCGAATTCTTCAGCGCATTGATCGCCGCGCCCCGCGTCTGCCGCTCTTCCGGCGACATCGAGCCCAGCGTCTTCAACAGTTCTGAAACCGAGCCCTTCTTGCCGAGAGCGGAGACCCTGACGGCTTCGATCGCCTGCTCGTCCGTGGCAGCGGCCACGTCGGCCATGAGTTGGGTTTCAAGAGTATCGAGTTCCGTCATCTTGTCCTGCCTTGCGGAGGGCGGGCTCACCGCGCCGCTCATTCCGCAGAATAATTGGTGAACACATACATCGGATAGCTGGTGGCAACGATGAAGCGCTGCAGATCACTACCCATGTGCACGCGGCCAATCAACGGGCAAATGACAAAAACCCGCCAAGAAAGCGGGTCATGTGCCGAAGTTCGGCCACAGCCGGCGGCGGCGCGCGCTTTGATCAGGCCACATGGGCTCGATCACGCGTGCTGCAAAACACAAAACCCGCGCCGGTTTTTGCCAGCGCGGGTTTGCAATGAATACACGAAATACGTGGAAGCGGTGTTAGTTCACAGCAGCTTCGAATTCGTTCTTCGTGCCGGCGTCCTTGAGATATTCCAGCGCCTTCTTGGAGGCGGCGACGAGCGCGCCGAAAGCTTCCGGCTCATGGATCGCCATGTCGGAGAGAACCTTGCGGTCGACTTCGATGCCAGCCTTGTTCAGACCGTCGATGAAGCGGCCGTAGGTCAGGCCGAATTCGCGGACGGCAGCGTTGATGCGCTGGATCCAGAGGGCGCGGAAGTTGCGCTTGTTGATCTTACGGTCGCGGTAAGCGTACTGCTTGGAGCGGTCGACGGCGGCCTTGGCGGTACGGATGGTGTTCTTGCGGCGGCCGTAGAAGCCCTTGGCTGCCTTCAGAACCTTCTTGTGCTTGGCGTGGGCGGTAACGCCTCTTTTTACGCGTGCCATTTCATGATCTCCTTAGTCTATAGCGTTACGAATAGTCTCAGAGACCGTTCGGCAAGTAGTTCTTGACAACCTTACGGCCATCCGGTTCTGCGAGAACCATGGTGCCGCGGGCGTCGCGAATGAACTTGTTGGTACGCTTGATCATGCCGTGGCGCTTGCCAGCAGCGGCTGCCTTGACCTTGCCGGACGCGGTGATCTTGAACCGCTTCTTGGCAGAGGACTTCGTCTTCATCTTGGGCATTTTGCTACTCCTTCGATGCTTCCTGGCGCGCTTTGTAAAAAGCCTCCCCACAGATCCGGCTGGGCCGGGGCTGCGACAAGGTGCCGGAGCGTTTGTTGTTGAACGGCGGATACGGTGACGAACCGCTCCGCCAGCATTCTGAACTGCCACGGCATGCCCTGCCGGTCAGTTCGGACGCGCGCTTATAACCGCAGTCGCCTGTAAGTGCAACGGGCACGGCGGGGATTCTTTTACGGATCGATGACAGGCATCAACCCGGAGCACAAAAGGAAAAAGCCGCCCAACAGGACGGCTCCGGCCTCTTACGTCTGCTCGCGCCTCACTTTGGCGCAAGCACCATCATCATCTGGCGACCTTCGAGCTTGGGCTCGGCTTCGACCTTGGCGATCTCGAGCGTATCTTCCTTGACCTGCTGGAGAAGCTTCATGCCGAGTTCCTGGTGGGCCATTTCACGGCCGCGGAACTTCAAGGTCACCTTCACCTTGTCGCCTTCTTCAAAGAAACGTTCGATCGCCTTCATCTTCACGTCGTAGTCATGCGTGTCGATGTTCGGGCGCATCTTGATTTCTTTGACTTCGACGACCTTCTGCTTCTTGCGCGCCTCGGCGGCCTTCTTCTGGTTGGCGTATTTCAGCTTGCCCAGATCGAGGATCTTGCACACAGGCGGTTCAGCGTTGGGGGAAATCTCCACGAGATCGAGACCGGCCTCCTCTGCCATTCTCAATGCCTGGTCGGTTGGGACGATGCCCATATTCTGGCCGTCAGCCGCGATGAGCTGAACTTTGGGAATGCGGATTTCCCTGTTGGAACGTGGCCCGTCCTTCACGGGCGCATCGGTTTTAAAGGGTCTGCGAATGGTCGTACTCTCCACGAATTGTTTCGGATTGCTGCAGCCTCTCGCTCCCGTCGGCGCAACTGACGGAAATGTCGTAAAAGCTGCGGTGAAGTCAATAGCATGATGCCAGGAAAAAATCACCTCCCGTGTGCCAATACTGTGCGGCGCAGCCGTAAGATGCGCAAAGGACACAGCAACATCACAAAATAGCGCATGCGCTTCTTCAGAAATCGGAAGGATTTTTGCACTCGCGTGGGTGCGAATCTGCTCTATAAAGCACAAAATTCCGGGAGTTTTTAATGTCAGAAGCACTAGCCGACCTTGAACCGACCTTTATTTCCGTGGGCAGCGCCGACGACCAACGGCAAATTGCCGTGCAACTGCGCGCGGCCAGGAAAGGCGTAAAGGGCGCGACCTTCGTGTGGCTCTCCGGCTATCGCTCCGATATGAGCGGCACCAAGGCGCTGGAGCTCGACGCGCTTGCCGAACGGCTGGGCCTCGGCTGCATCCGCTTCGATTATTCGGGCCATGGCCAATCCGGCGGCGTCTTCACCGACGGCACGATTTCGCGCTGGTTGGAAGAGGCGCTCGCCGTCATCGACTACGCCAAGCCGAAGCGGATCGTCCTTGTCGGTTCGTCCATGGGCGGCTGGATCGCGCTGCGGCTCGTCCAGGAACTGCGCAAGCGCAAGAAGACACCGGCCATCCAGGGCCTTGTGCTGATTGCTCCCGCCCCGGACTTCACTATCGATCTCATCGAGCCGAACCTTTCCGATGTCGAGCGGAGATCGCTTGCCGAACGCGGCTATTTCGAGGAGCCTTCAGAATATAGTCCCGAGCCGAATATCTTCACCCGCGCGCTCATCGAGGACGGCCGCGCCAACCGCGTCTTGACCGGCATCATCGAAACGGGCTGCCCGGTTCATATCCTACAGGGCATGCAGGACGAGGATGTGCCCTTTGCCCATTCGTTAAGATTGGTCGAACATTTGCCGGCCGACGATGTCGTGTTAACACTTGTGCGTGACGGCGATCATCGGCTGTCCCGACCGCAGGATATCGAGCGCATGTTGACCGCAGCGGAGACGCTGGCGCTCCATAATCATCCGTAAAAACATATAGATAGCTTTGTGAAAAACCTGCGGACGGCCCGCTGCGGGGGTAGAACCCGCATGCCTTCCGGTAATCATAAGAGGCATTGAATTGTGGCGACTAGCCTCTTGATTGTGCTGAAATTAACCATAAAGGCTGGTTCCGCTGTTAACACTTAAGTAACGATTGACTTGGCGCGCCCCCTTACATTAACAATTTGTTAACAAATGCAGGGACGATACAAGGAAAGTGGGCGTGCGTATTAAGGGCGTATTCGTTGCCTTCGCAGCTATAGTTGCGATGTCGTCGTCGGCCATGCCGGCCCCCCAGAACACCGCATCGATGACCATCGGCGGTGTCACATCCCAGCCCATCGGGCACTATGAGTTTTGCGAGCGTCATGCCGACGAATGCGGCCCGACGCGCAATACCGGTCCTGTCGATATGAACGCCGCCACCTGGACGCTGGTCAATCAGGTCAACCTGCGCGTCAACAAGACCATCACGCCGGCCACCGACATGGAAGTCTATGGGCAGGAAGAATATTGGGAATACCCGAAGACGGCCGGTGACTGCGAAGATTTCGCGCTTCTGAAGCGCAAGCTTCTCATGCAGAAGGGCTTTTCCGCCGCCAACCTTCTGATGACGGTCGTACGCAAACCC
The DNA here is from genome assembly GCF_054114205.1 of Rhizobium sp. LEGMi-198b. Taxonomy (NCBI): domain Bacteria; kingdom Pseudomonadati; phylum Pseudomonadota; class Alphaproteobacteria; order Hyphomicrobiales; family Rhizobiaceae; genus Rhizobium; species Rhizobium sp. LEGMi-198b. The sequence goes on from NZ_JBSYVH010000001.1 coordinate 1,210,452, forward strand.
GATGGCGAAGGCCATGCCGTGCTGACATTGCGTACCGACCAGGGCGACTACATTCTCGACAATCTCGATGACGAGGTGAAGGTCTGGTACCAGACCCCCTATTCCTATCTGAAGCGCCAGGCGAGCTACAATGCCGGCCGCTGGGTCACCATCGAAAACGGCAACGACGTCCTCGTCGGCGCCGTCAAGTAATCACCGTAAGAACACAACTCATACAAAAGGCCGGCACATCTGCCGGCCTTTTGTTTTTCCAAAAATGCTCAGAACGGTCTACACCTCTCAGGCACGGACAAATTGAAGCGCCATTTGGTTAGTTGTTCTTATGGCTCTGCTGACCGGCCTTGACATGCTGTTCATGGGTGCTGCCGCGCGTACCGCTCGATCGCTGCTCCTTCGACGATCGCGTCTCACCCATTTCCAATCAGTATGCCCGCTGCAAGCACCAGGGAACCGCCGACGACGACTTGGAAGGCGGCGCGGAGAAACGGTGTCTCCATATATTTGTTCTGAATAAAGGCGATCGCCCACAGCTCGAAGAAGACAACGATGGCGGCGGTGATGGTGGCGGTCCAGAAATTGGGAATGAGATAGGGAAGCGCGTGGCCCAAGCCGCCGAGTGCCGTCATGACGCCGCAGGCAAGACCGCGCTTGATCGGCGAGCCGCGGCCGGAAATCTTGCCGTCATCATGGGCGGCTTCGGTGAAGCCCATGGATATGCCGGCGCCGACGGAAGCCGACAGGCCGACGAGGAAGGTCTGCCATGTCTGCTGCGTCGCGAAGGCGGCGGCGAAGATCGGCGCAAGCGTCGAGACCGAGCCGTCCATCAGGCCGGCAAGGCCCGGCTGCACATAGGTCAGCACGAATTTGCGGCGGGCATCCGCATCCTCTTCTTCCTTCACCGATTCCGGCGTGTGCTTGTCGCCAAGCATGCGGGCAATGTCTTCATGCCCTTGTTCAGCCAGCGCCAGATCGCCGAGAAGCTGGCGCGTCGAGGCGTCGGAAACCCGCTTGCCCGCCTCGACATAAAAATTATAGGCCTGCTGTTCCATGCCCTCGGCTTCTGCACGGATGGCTTCGAGCGACAGGTTCTTGCGTAGCCAGTCCGGCTTGCGTTCATAGAAACCGTTGACATGTTCGCGCCGGATCAGCGGGATACGCTCGCCGAAACGCTTGCGGTGCATGTCGATCAGCGTCTTGCGGTGGGTATCCTCGACTTCGGCCATGTCCTCGAACACCTTGGCGGAATCGGGATAGTTGTCTCTTAGAATATCGGCATAGGCGAGATAAATGCGGGCATCGTCCTCTTCCGAGGCGATGGCAATGGCGAGAATTTCCTGTTCGGACAAAGAGGCAAAGGAACGTTTTGGCGAGCGGAAAAACCCGAGCAACATAAAAATCTCCATCTTTAGAATTATTCTAAAACTAAAGTGGACGATCACTGGGGTCAAGGGCTAACAGACTATGCCGAGCCAACTACCCCATGACTTTGACAGATTGCCGCAACGGCGGCATGACATCTTGGTTGCGCCATGAAAATGCATAGATAGAGGGCCGACAAACGCCGTATTGCGCAAAATGCTGAGCGGCGGCAGGAGCATCACATGAACAGTGACATACAGGGTCGCGCCGCTCACCTGGCCGGCATCCGCGAGAAGGCCGAAGCCGAGATGACGCGCATCGGCATCGATGCCGCCTTCATCGACCGGCTTGTCGATACTTTCTACGGACGCATTCAGGCGCATCCCCGGCTCGGTCCGGTTTTTGACGGTCGTCTTGCCGGTCGGTGGCCGGACCATATGGAGAAGATGAAACGCTTCTGGTCGTCGGTTGCGTTCAAAAACGGCGCCTATGGCGGCAAGCCGGTGCAGGCTCATCTCGGCGTCGAAGGCATCGCGCCGGACCTCTTTCCAGAATGGCTGGCGCTTTTTTCGGAAACGCTTGCGGATATCGCGCCCTCGGATGAAGCTCGGGCCTGGTTCATGGCGACGGCCGAACGCATCGCCAAGAGCCTGACGCTCTCGCTCTTCTATAATCCGGCATTGGACGATCCGGCGAGGAAGACTGTCTAAGCTCAGCCCTTCGTCGCGAAAATCGTTGCGCCGATGCTGGCGGCCACGACGAGCGCCGTGCCGAACATTTGCGACGGCGTCATCGGCTGCGACAGGATAATAAAGCCGGCAACAGCAGCAATGGCGGGTTCCAGGCTCATGAGGATGCCAAAGGACGAGGTCGGCATGCGCCGCAGCGCGACCATTTCCAGCACATAGGGGAGCAGCGGAACGAGCAGTGCCAGGCCGGCGATTTCGAGGAGGCCAGAGGCTGTCAGATGCGGGGCGGCGGAGGCAAAGCCGAAAGGTGTTGAAACGACCGCCGCGACCAGCAGTGACATGGAAAGCCCTTCGAGACCCTGGAAGGCGTTGCCGACCTTCTTCGTCAACAGGATATAGCAGGCCCAGCCCACGCCCGCGCCGCAGGCAAAAAGGATGCCCGGCAGATTGCCCACCCATTCCTCACCGTCATAGGCCAATAGCAGAACGCCGACGCCGGCGAAGACGGGCCAGAGAAGCTGACGGCTCAACCCGAAGCCGAGGGTCGCGACAAGCAGAGGTCCGAGGAAGTCTATCGCGACCGCAAGACCCAGCGGAATGTGCGCAATCGCCGAGAAGAAGGAAGCCGTCATCAACGCCGATACGGAACCAAGTGCCAGCACGCTGATCCATTGCGAGCGGCTGTAGCTCATGATCTTCGGACGGACGATGATCGCCAGTGCGGCAGACGCGAAGACGAGCCGCAGCCACGTCGCGCCGACGGGTCCATAGGTATTGATGATCGGAGACGACAATGCCGAGCCGAATTGGATGCTGCACATGGACAGGACGCACATCAGCACGCCGGCGGCAATGCCGCCGGAGGATGGCGCAACATCCGGATGCGGCATCAGCGCCGCGCCGCCATCCGTGCCACTTTCGATAAGCTGCTGGTCCATGACCTCTCCTCTTATGCGGGTTTTTTAGAGATCTGGCCCTGGACTGACAAATTCAAACTTTTCATCCTGCGATCACGCGCGTTGATCCAGGCCCGTCTCAGGCTTCGAGGCCCATGAGGACGTTGGCGACGTTCAGGCCGATCTTGGGCACGCCATAACCGCCCTCCATGCAGACGAGAACCGGCAGGCCGGCGCCGGCAACGCGCTCGCCCATGCGAATGAAATCCTGCGACGTCAGCTTGAAAAAGGAGATGGGATCGCGCTCGAACGTATCGACGCCGAGCGAGAGCACGATCGCCTCCGCGCCGAAATTCTTGATGCGGGCGAGAGCCTCGGCAAGTGCCGCCGACCATTCTTCCCAGGACGTGCCGCGCGGCATCGGATAATTGCGGTTCGCCCCCAACCCTTCGCCTTCGCCCTTCTCGTCGACATGACCCAAGAAATAGGGGAAGGCATGGATGGGATCACCATGCAGCGAAGCGGTGAAGACATCGCCGCGCCGATAGAAGATATCCTGCGTGCCGTTGCCATGATGGAAATCGACATCGAGCACGGCCACTTTCTTCGTGCCGTGGTCGCGCAGCCGCTGCGCGGCGACGGCGGCATTGTTGATGAAGCAATAACCCCCGAAGAGATCGTATCCGGCGTGGTGGCCGGGCGGGCGGCAGAGGGCGAAGGCATAGCGATTGCCGGCATGGAGCCAATCGGCACCCGTCAATGCGCAGCGCATCGATGCGAGCGCCGCTTCATAGGAGCCCTTGGTGATCGAGGTGTCGGCGGCGTTGGCATAATGGCCGATCATGCCGACAATGTTTTCCGGCACGCGCTGGCTGGTGCGCCGCACGGGAAAGGAATTGGCGATCGCCTCACCCTTGTAACCGGCCGCAACCCAGCGCTCCCAGACCACGCCCAGAAAATCGAGATAGGCGGGATCGTGAACCTTGCGCGCCGTCTCCAACCCATGCGCTTCCGGCGCGACGATGTCCGCAAAACCGGCCTCCTTCACGGCGGCCAATATCCATTCGGCACGGAACGGCGCTTCGAAAGGCGTCACAAGCTGCCCATCATGCAGTTCTGTCTTGGCGTCCCTCAGCTTGTGATCTTCCGAATAGATGACGCGCATGGCAGCCTCCTGACGCCGGCTAAATTCCCTGGGGAATGCAGAGGCTTACACGGATTGCAGGACGGAAAAAAGAGCCGCATGCGCTCTTGATCGCCGGCAGAGACAACGCCACCTTCCGCATGCCTTTCATTCCACTGGGAGATTCGCGCCGCATGAAAGTTCTGATGGTCGATGTCGACGGTGTGCTGGTGCATGGGCGACCCGGCGATGGCCTGCACTACTGCACCTATCTGGAACGCGATCTCGGTCTCAAGCGTGAGGTGCTTCAGGAAGAATTCTTCAGGAGAGACCATTGGGGCGACGTCGTTACCGGCCGCGACAATCTGGAACCCCGGCTCGCCAGCGTTCTGGAGAGGATCGCGCCGGGGCTGAGCGCCTCAACGCTGATCGACTACTGGTTCGAGAACGACTCCCGCCTCGACCAAGCCTTGCTTGGCGACCTCGCGGCGCTGCGGGCCAAGGGCATCCCGATGTACCTGGCGACCAACCAGGAGCATCGCCGCGCCGCCTATCTGATGGAAAAGCTTGACCTATCCTCCTATTTCGACGGCATCTTCTATTCCGCCATGCTCGGCTACCAGAAGCCCGCGCCCGAATTCTTTCGGCTGGCGACCGAGCGCGTCGGCATCGACGCCGATGAGATCGCCTTCATCGACGATTATCCCGCCAACATAGAGGCCGCGCGGCAATTCGGCTGGAAGGCCATGCACTGGACGCCGACTTCGACGCTGAATGACGCGCTTGCCGCATTTTCACAGTGACTATGCCAACCGAGTTCAGGCGGCGATCCGCTTATAGAACAGCGTCGTATCGCAGAGCCCACCTTCCGGCCACATGGCGTAATCGGGGATGACCCCGACCCGCTGCCAGCCGAGGCGGGGATAGATGGCTTCGGCTTCGCTGCCGGTTGCGGTATCAAGCACCAGCAGGGTCTTGCCGCGCTTGGCCGCTTCACGCTCAGCCGCCGCCATCAGCAGCCGCGCCAGCCCCTTGCCACGCGCAGAGCGATGCACCAGCAATTTCTTGAGATCGCCGCGATGCGGCTGGTTCGGCATCTGCGCCGCGCCTACCTGCACGGTACCCACAACTTTGCCCTCGATCTCGGCTACCAAGAGCAGCGTAGCGCCGCTCTCGACGCTGTCGGCGACGCCTTGCCAATAGGGCATGGCGTCGGCTGGCTTATACGGCTGCATGAAGCCGACCGATGCGCCGCCATTGACGCAATCGGCGAGCACGTCGCAGAGATCAGGAGCGACGGCGCGGGCTTCGGCGGCGGAAAGAAGACGAATATCGGGCATGAAAAGGTCCTTGATGATTATGAGCGGCCGCGATCGAGGATGACGCAATAGCGCGCCGGACCCTCGCCGGGATTATGAAAGGCATGACCGTCGCCGACGCCCATGAAGAGGCAATCTCCGGGCATGAGGCGATGCGTGACATCGCGATGGGTCACTTCCATCTCGCCTTCGAACAGCCAGACATGTTGTGTCATGGCAAGGCTCGCGGCATTCGGAGGAAAACTGACGCGTGCGCCGGCAGGGAAGACGACTTCAACAACATCCACCTTCGATTCCGTCCCCGGTGGCGAGACGGCGCGTCTGACATAGCCGGTTTCCGGATCTCGCCAGACCGCTTGCTGGTCGCGGCGGGCCAATGGCGACACATCCTTATCGTCCGCGGCGAAGAAGGCCGAGAGCGACAGGCCGAGGGCTGCGCAGAGCCTCGACAACAAGGATGCCGTCGGGCTCGCCTCGGCCCGCTCGATGCGCGAAATCATGGCGCGGCTGACGGCGGAGGCATTCGCCAGCTCGTCCAGCGTCAAACCGCGGGCAATGCGCAACTGCTTGATGCGAGCCCCGATCGCCAGCTCCAAATCGTCATCCATCATTTGCTCGCACCATCCGCCTCGCAATTCCAATATAAGAGAAATGCACGATCACATAATGGAATCAAGCGCGATAATGATCTTGATAAATGGAGCGCCCGAAAAGCCTGCCTTCATGCGAATATAGCCGCCAAAACCCCGCTTTTCCGCTTTGCGGCGCGGGGCGGCGCTGCTATATGGCGCGCATGAGCACCAATTCCACCACTCCGCTTTCGCATATCCGCAACTTCTCGATCGTGGCCCATATCGACCACGGCAAATCGACGCTGGCCGACCGCCTGATCCAGACGACGGGCGGCCTCGCCGAACGCGAGATGTCGGAGCAGGTGCTGGACAATATGGAGATCGAGCGCGAGCGCGGCATCACCATCAAGGCCCAGACCGTGCGCCTGCACTACAAGGCGAACAATGGCGAGACCTATATTCTCAACCTGATCGACACGCCCGGACACGTCGACTTCGCCTATGAAGTCTCCCGCTCGCTGTCGGCCTGCGAAGGCTCGCTGCTGGTGGTCGATGCCAGCCAAGGCGTCGAAGCGCAGACGCTCGCCAACGTCTATCAGGCGATCGACAACAACCACGAACTCGTCACCGTCCTCAACAAGATCGACCTACCGGCGGCCGAACCGGACCGCATCAAGGAACAGATCGAGGAAGTGATCGGCATTGACGCCTCCGACGCCGTGCTGATCTCTGCCAAGACCGGCCTCGGCATTCCCGACGTTCTCGAAGCCATCGTGCACAAGCTGCCGGCGCCGAAGAGTGCGGGGGGCGAAAAGGCGCCGCTGAAGGCGCTGCTGGTCGATAGCTGGTACGACACCTATCTCGGCGTCATGGTTCTCGTGCGCATCATAGACGGCACGCTGACCAAGGGCCAGACCATCCGCATGATGGGCACGGATGCGAAATACCAGATCGAGCGCGTCGGCGTGCTGACGCCGAAGATGGTCGCCGTCGACAGCCTCGGCCCCGGCGAGATCGGCTTCATCACCGCATCGATCAAGGAAGTGGCCGACACCCGCGTCGGCGATACCATCACCGAGGACAAGCGCCCGACCGCTGCGCCGCTGCCTGGCTTCAAGCCGGCGCAGCCTGTCGTGTTCTGCGGTCTCTTCCCCGTCGATGCCGCCGATTTCGAGGACCTGCGCTCGGCCATGGGCAAGCTGCGCCTCAACGACGCCAGCTTCTCCTTTGAAATGGAATCTTCTGCCGCTCTCGGCTTCGGCTTCCGCTGCGGCTTCCTCGGCCTGCTGCATCTGGAAATCATCCAGGAGCGCCTGGAGCGCGAATTCAATCTCGATCTGATCGCGACGGCACCTTCCGTCGTCTATCAGCTCACCATGACTGACGGCACCGAGATCGAGCTGCACAACCCGGCCGATATGCCCGACGTCGTCAAGATTTCCGAATTCCGCGAGCCGTGGATCAAGGCGACGATCCTGACGCCGGACGATTATCTCGGCTCGATCCTGAAACTCTGTCAGGACCGCCGCGGCATCCAGACCGAGCTGACCTATGTCGGCAACCGCGCCATGATCACCTACGATCTGCCGCTCAACGAAGTCGTCTTCGACTTCTACGATCGCCTGAAGTCGATCTCCAAGGGCTATGCCTCCTTCGACTACAGCCTGACCGATTATCGCGAGAGCGATCTCGTCAAGATGTCGATCCTCGTCAATGCCGAGCCGGTGGATGCGCTCTCGATGCTCGTGCACCGCTCCGCCGCCGAAAAGCGCGGCCGCGTCATGTGCGAGAAGCTGAAGGACCTGATCCCGCAGCACATGTTCCAGATCCCGATCCAGGCCGCGATCGGCGGGCGCATCATCGCCCGCGAGACGGTGAAGGCGCTGCGCAAGGACGTGACCGCCAAGTGCTACGGTGGCGACGCCACCCGCAAGCGCAAGCTGCTCGACAAGCAGAAGGAAGGCAAGAAGCGCATGCGGCAGTTCGGCAAGGTCGAAATCCCGCAGGAAGCGTTTATTGCAGCGCTGAAGATGGGGGATGAGTGAGGGATATCTGAAGCGGTTAGATGCCCTGCTCCCTCTGTGCGATTAAATCAACCTAAAGTATTGCAATAATAAAATACATCTATAAGGTGTATTTTATTATTCTTTGCTTTTCGGGATATGGATGAGCGAGCATCGATCTCAACATTATGTGCCTCGTTGTTATCTCAAGAACTTTTCATCCGAGATAAGCTTGCGATGCATCAACCTCCTCAACATCAATCGTGAATTATCGATTCGCAATGCGCCGATAAAAAATCAATGTGAGAAGTCCTTTTTCTATGGAAAGGATTTAGTCATCGAGAAATCACTTCAGAATATCGAGGGTGATTACTCGCGTATTGCTGCTTCAATCGTCAAAGAAGAAATTCTTAGATCAGAAGAAATCGAATTCCTTCGTCAATTTACCTACCTCCAATATCTGCGAACAGACTACGCGGCCAAAAGAATGCAGATTGCACATTCGGAAATGGCTGATCTCATTTATGAGTTTGATAGCGACAGTCGCCCGAAAGATGCTGAAGAAGTTTCAATTCTTCTTGAGCTTTTTGATAGCACCAAGCATTCCATCGACGATCTAAAATTCGTCATCATCAAAAATGAAACAAGAACCAATTTCATTACAAGCGATGACCCCGCCATCGTCACAAATAGGTTTCCAAAATCCACGGGAGACCTTGGCGCCGCAGGTTTAAATAATTCTGGTTGCATATTATTTTTGCCAATAAATCCCATATATTCCATTTCTTTTTACGACGGCGGTATCTATACACTACCAGACAAACTTAAATATACTTTGCGATTAAAAAAGTATTCTGATGTTAAGGCTTTAAATCAGCTTCAAATAATTAAAGCGCAAAAGAATATATACTTTTCTACCTGGCAGGAAAGAGATGAATTATTAGCGGAGCTTTGTGAGATAAAAGACAAGCGCCCATCAAAATGGCATGAAATTCACTATGCAATAGAAGATCCACAACGTTCTCAAGACGGCTTGACCAGTTATAGAGCGGTTTACACAGCAGAAGAACGAAAGGAAGCGCAGAGAGCGCTAATACACCTACACCAGATTCCGCTGGTCCCTTCATCCTGGCCGTCGGCCATTAAGTTTCGGCGTCCGGCTCGCTATATTGACACGAAGTCGGGTGCAGGGCTCATTCGTAGACATATGTCACGCTAAGATTTTAGGTGTTGATTCTCTCCCCATACTCCTTGATGAGCCCCTCATACTCGTTCATCTCCGGCAGCGCCGGATAGCTGTGCTTTGCCGGTGTCGTCACCCAGGGCAATTTCTCGCTGGTCCAGGTCTCGACGAAAGGCGTGAACCAACTGGGGTCGTCGAGCATGGTCGGGCGCAGGTTGACGAACCAGTCGAACCCTTCCAGGCGCGTGAACATCCAAGTCATGCAGTAGGGGCAGAAATAGTGCTTCAGGTTTTCGTCGTGCATGCCGCCGATAACGGGTTCGCCTTGGGTGACTTCGAAACCTTCGCTCGGAATGGCGACGCTCAACGAATAGGCGCTGGAGGACATGCGCTGACAGCCGGTGCAATGGCAGGCCATGGTCAGGAGTGGCTTGGCGCTGATCTTCAATCGCACCGCCCCGCAACGGCATCCGCCTTTCCAGGGTAATTCTGGCTGGGTCATGATCTCGCCTCCTCCGGTTTCTATGAAATCTAGTGGCCTTGACGCCGTTGTCAAAGCCATCGTCAACGTCGCTCAGCCGTCATAATCTGACATTGCCTGCCGCTTGTTTTCACGACACCATGGCAGCGTTCGGAGATGTCCCGATGTTGAAATCACGATCGATTGCCATCGCCTTCGCGCTCGCAGTCATCAACGAGGCAGCCGTCGCTCACGCCGATGATCAGAGCCGGCTTTACCGAGCGCAGGCAATCGTTACCGGCACTGGCGCCATCAATCGCGAACTCGGCTTCAAGGATTGCCTGGGTCGCGTGCTGGTCAGGGTCAGCGGCGATCAGCGTGTGACGACGGAGAATGCCTTTCAAGCGATGCTGCCGCGTGCCGGCTCCTTCGTCGCGACCTACAGCTATCGCGATCGCCTGGAAGGTATCCCGATCCATGACGAGCAAGGCACCCACGACCGGCCGCAGGACCTCACTTGCATCTACATGCCCGATACCATCGATCAATTGCTGTCCACGCTCGGGCACAAGCCGTGGCTGTCACCGCGCCCGAAACTCGCGATTTTCTTGGTCGTACGCGATGCGCAACGCACTTTCACGCTGACCCGCGACGGTGACGAAAGCCCTTACATGATCGACGCTTTCGAAGCGGCCGCCAGACCGTTTGCCATGGCAATCATTGTGCCCAACAAGGCAATGCTGGTCAGCCGGGGCCTCACCACAACCGGTTTGGCGGGGACGGCACAGCAGGAACTCGATGCCTTGGCCAAGACCATCGGCGGCGATGTCGCCTTGGCGGGTTCGCTTGTCTGGAGCGACAAGGATCTCGGCTGGGTCGCCGATTGGTCGATGATGGAAAGTCGAAAAATCCATCACTGGCGAATCCGCGGCGTCAGCTTCGATGACGCATTTCGCAACGCTATAGGCGGGGCGGCACAGATCGCCTCCGGCAATGGAGAGCCGCAATAGATGGGCTAGCCGATTGAACCGCTCTAAGACGCCGCCTGCAGCTTCGCCTCAGCACCAATCGTCCTCACCCACGCCCGGGCGATCGTCAGCCCGGCGATCTCAGCCGCCGGTGCATTCTTTGCGGCGATCTCGGGATAGCGCTCCAGCCAGCCGGGTTCGTTGCGCTCGATCGTCGCCTTGAACTCCGTCCGCCAGCCTTCGACGACGGCGGTATTGGCCTCGAAATGGAACTGCGTGCCGTAGGTTGCGCGGCCGATGCGGAAGGCTTGGTTGCTGGTCACCGCGTTGGTGGCGAGGCGAACGGCGCCGGTCGGCAGCGAAAACGTGTCGGAGTGCCATTGGAAAATGGTGAAATCATCGCCGAGAGCAGATAGCAGCGGATCGGCCTTGCCTTCCTCGGTGACGCCGACGGTTTTCCAGCCGAATTCATGGGCGGCACCGAGAAGATTTTCCGCCTCGTAGGCGCGGGCCAGAATCTGGCTGCCGAGGCAGATGCCGAGCGCGGCCTTGTCGGCCTCCTCGAACCGACGCATGAGCCTTGCGAGCTCCGGCAGATAGGGGTGGGTGTCGTCGTCGCGGGCATTCTGCTCGCCGCCGAGCACTACCAGCGCATCATGCGCCGCTACATCGCTCGGAAGCCGCTCGCCATCCCACGCACGGAACCATTCGATCTCCGCTCCCGCTTCTTCCAGCGCGATGCCGAGGGCGCCGAGCGGCGTGTTTTTCATGTTTTCGACGATGGCGACCCGCATTCCCATGACCCCCGAATACAATTCGGGCAAAATGAACATGGGAGGGCCGACGACGCAAGAGGCCAGCTTGCGGCCGATTAAAGTTGAGCCTAAATATCAGCAAACAACAAGGAAACCGCCGATGACCGACAAGCCCCGGATCACCATTCTCTATTGTACGCAATGCAACTGGCTGCTGCGCGCCGGTTGGATGGCGCAGGAACTGCTGCAAACTTTCAGCGACAGCGTGGGCGAAGTGGCGCTGATCCCTGGCACGGGCGGCAATTTCGAAATCCGTATCGATGGCGAGCTGCTGTGGGAGCGCAAGCGCGACGGCGGCTTCCCCGGCCCGAAGGAGCTGAAGCAGCGGGTGCGCGATATCATCGATCCCGATCGCGATCTCGGCCATACCGACCGCGGATCGCTGGAGAGCTGACTACCCCATTCTCCGGCGCACCTCCGCGGCGCGCCGGCCGATATTCCGCCGACTGACATATCGAGAAGGCGCGGCCTGCGGCGCGTCTTCGCTCCGTCACTTATCTTTCCTGCCGAGGCTGATCGTGCTGGCAGCCTGCCTGACCTGAGAACCAGGCTGCTGCTTTACAGCGACGATCTTGCCCTTCTTGGGTTTCCGCGCTTCGCGGGTACTTCTCAATTGACCCTTTGCCATTTTGGGCTCCTTGCTTCGCCCGCGACCCTGTGGAAGCGGCGACATTATAGGGACTGCCCAAGTCGCGAGAAAATCAAGCGATTTATTTTCGCTTCCTCATATAGACAAGGCGAATGGATGTGCTCTGTGCTGAAACCGGCGCCAGAGGCGCTCCCGCTCACTCAATAATAGGGGGAGCGGCAGGTCTGAAAGCCGTGGTGAAGGGTGGTGTAGAGATTGGTGCCGGGATTGTAGGTCCGATAATGTTCGGAGCACCATATCTGATGCCGCGTGCGATTGTTGACCGGCGCCGGGTAGTTGGTTCTCGGCGGAACAGGATTGCGCGGCTGGATATAGATGCGGGGATTGTCAAAGCGCGACCTCCTATCGAGGCTCCGCGGCGTATAGGGAATGGGATAGCCGGGCGGGCGGTACCATTGCTGCGAGCCGAAACCGAAACAGCCGCGAGCGTCGCAAACAGTGGGCCCAACCCTCGGGGGAGGCAGGCCGAGCTTCGGGCTGTTCGAGGCCGCATTGGCGAGATCCGGTGGCGACAACAAAACGAGGCTGACGGCGCAGCCGAACGCGATCTTGCCGAAAACAGTCATGGCAGACTCCTGTTGCTGGTCTTGGCGACCCAGCATCTTTTCCCGCGGCTCGCTCTATATTTGGGGCTTCCCTCAAGGCAAAACCAGGGGCGCGAAGGCGGCTATCGGCCGCGATCGATCGGTTGATCCTTTCCCCCGCTTGTTCCATAAGAGGCGCAACATTCCGAGGAGATTGCACGTGAGCAGCTTGAAATTTGGAACCAGCGGCCTTCGCGGCCTGTCCGTCGATCTCATGGGACGGGCGTCTGCCCTTTACGCTACGGCCTATGCCCGCCACCTGTTGAAGAGCGGCCATGCGCAGCCCGGCGATCTCATCCTGGTCGGCCGCGATTTTCGCGAGTCCAGCCCGGCGATCTCGGCCACCTGCATCGGCGCGCTGAAACGCGCCGGCCTCACGCCAGTCGATTGCGGCACGGTGCCGACCCCGGCGCTGGCGCTCTACGGGCTGGAGCTCAAGGCCGCCTCGCTGATGATCACCGGCTCGCATATTCCGGCCGACCGCAACGGCATCAAATTCTACCGCCCCGACGGCGAGATCGACAAGCAGGACGAGCTGGCAATCAGCGCCGAAGCAGCCGCGATCGGCGACGCCGAGCTGGATGAGACGCCCGGCACTTGCGACGACCGGAAGGCGGAAGCCGAGGCGCTGTTCTTCGAGCGCAATGTCGCCCTGCTGCCCGCCGACAGCCTCGCCGGCCTCACCATCGGCGTCTATCAGCACAGCACCGTGGCGCGCGATCTGCTCGGCCTGGTGCTGGCCCATTACGGCGCGCGCGTCGTGCCGCTCGGCCGCTCCGAAAGCTTCATCCCGGTCGATACCGAAGCGGTCTCGGCCGAAACCATCCGCCTGTTGAAGGGCTGGGCGCCGGAGCATGGGCTGGATGCGATCGTCTCCGCCGATGGCGATGGCGACCGGCCGCTTGTCTCCGATGAAACCGGCGAGCCGCTGCGCGGCGACCTGCTCGGCCTGATTGCCGCGAATTTCCTCGGCGCGGAAGTCGTGGTGACGCCGGTCACCTCCAATTCCGGCATCGAGGCCGCCGGCTCCTACGCCGTCACCCGCACCCGCGTCGGCTCGCCCTATGTCATCGCCGGCATGGATGAGGCGCTGGCGGCCGGCAAGGCCAATGTCATGGGCTTCGAGGCCAATGGCGGCACGCTGACGGCAAGCCGCTTCATCATCGAGGGACAGACGATCCGCGCCCTGCCGACGCGCGACAGCTTCCTGCCGATCCTCGCGACGCTTTACGCCGCCGCGCGCGCAAAACAATCGCTGTCGGCCGTTGCTGCCAACTACCGCCTGCCGTTTGCCGCCGCCGACCGACTGGAGAATTTCCCGGTCGAAACCAGCGGGGCGCTGATGGCCTATCTGCGCGCCTCCGACGCCAATCTCGCCGACTTCCTGGCGCCGGTCGCCGGCGTCGCGTCAAAGAGCGATATAGACGGGCTGCGGGTGACGCTGGCCGACGGCCGAATCATCCATTTCCGCCCCTCCGGCAATGCGCCGGAGATGCGCTGCTATGTCGAAGCGGCAGATGAAAACGAGGCAAAGGCCTTGCTGGAACAGGGACTTGGCCTCATCCGCGCCTGGGCGGCGGCCCGGGGTTAACCCGGGCTTCAACTGCTTTTTTCAAGATTGCCACGAAAACTTCAAAAACCCTGTTGACACTGGACAGCCACCCCCTTACATGCGTGTCCGTCGCCCAGATGGCGGAATTGGTAGACGCGCAGGTTTCAGGTACCTGTGCCGCGAGGCGTGGAGGTTCGAGTCCTCTTCTGGGCACCAAGTTTCCGTATTTTGTTGTTCGCCGATGTGCGGAATGACCCTAAAAGGCCCCGGTTTCCGGGGTTTTTTCGTATCTGGTGTTTGAGTACTCTCTAGTCCATTTTTTGGCATCCGGAAAAATCGTTGATACCCACCGATTAGACGCAGAATCGACATTGTGCCGCAACGGCCATGGCCCAAGAGCCGCAGTTTTGGTCGAAATGAATGGACACCAAAGATGTGAGACTTGTGCGAATCGGGAGCGTGAACATACTTGCTGGAATAACGCTCCGTTTTCTGAAAGACGTCAATGCGCCTCAGTAAGCTTATTCTTCAGAACATAAAGAGTTTCCGGAATCGAACTGAGATCGATTTCAGCGCCGAAATGAATCTTTTCATTGGTCCGAATGGCGGCGGCAAAAGCAATTTGATGAATACGCTGTCGTGGGTACTGAACAGCAGATTTTATCGATCTTTTGCTTCATCACTTCACAACAACCGACAAGTCTTGCAACTTCAAAACTTCTCCGAAAATGCACCCGAACCGCATTGGGCGGAGTCCGACAAGCCATCCTACGTATGGATTGAATTCGAGGTCACTGCCGAGGATATCAAAGGTCTACGGGATCACTGGCGCAACAAAGACCGGCTGCTTGAGAAATTTCGCAGCATGATCTCTTGGGAGGGAAATCAGCATTTAGACAAAGACGAGATGGTCAGCGAGTTTGACAATAGTGTCATCGATCCCGACGCCCATAACTTGTCCCCAGGGCAAAGATTTCGGTATAAAATCTCGATAGAAAGGCGGAATCGTTACTCATTTCAGCTCGTTCCCGTCGATGATGCCGATAGACCAATAGAGGGAAATGACCGACCCCTTTATGACGCGTATCTGCGATATCTGACGGACTCTGATTTACGCAAAACGCTAACGGGCGAGCACCAGCCGTTTACACTGCCTTACATTCTCTACGCCCCCTCGCGTGAGCCAACTGATCTGTCCATAAACCTGTCGGGCGGTGCAAATATCAATGACATTGCTCGCACCTACCAAACAGAGATGCAGAACTTTGTCTTTAATAGTCGCGGGACCTCGCAGCTTCTTTCACAGGTTTCAACGTTTGTTATAGGCGCCGAGTACCTGCAAAACATTTATGTCGGTGGCACACAATTTGCTCTCCAAAAATTCGAAAATTCGCCGTTGATCAATTCACTTAGTGATGACCTCGCCGTATTTGGCTTTAAATGGCAGCTTTTGCCCCTCAACCAATTTGCGAATCATTTTCAGATTGTTATTGCCCGACCTCAAGAGGAAGGCTTCTTCTCAGTGCTTCAAGCTAGTTCGGGTGAAAGGCAACTACTCAACTTCATATTCGGATTGTCGATCGATAGTATTCGAAATTCTCTCATTATTATCGATGAGCCCGAATTGAATCTGCACCCCCGGTGGCAGAAACTGCTCTTGCGGTTCTTTCTGCGGACCCAAAAGAAGTATAATTGCCAGTTTGTGATGTCGACCCATTCGGCAAGCTTTCTTGATGAGAAAACTTTACCGCATGTCCGGCGAATCTATCGCAAGAATCAATCCAGCGCGTTGAGTAGCTCACATCACAGTGGAGCCGACCGTGGGAAATTGTCGGAAGCGGTCAAGCTACTGAACGCACAGCAGAACGAGCGAATTTTCTTCACGCAAAAGGCGGTGCTTGTTGAAGGGCAGAGCGACTTTGTCATTTGGCAAAAGCTGATAAACTTGCTGCTGGAGATATTCGGGGTTGGCGAGATCATTGAAGTTATGGAGGTTCTAGGGAGCTCGAATTTCTCGAAATATCGAGCCTTCTTGGATTTGTTCGAGATCGAGTCCTACATCGTTGCCGACCAAGACTATGTGATGAGTGTCGGTGACGACGAGATTAGAGGTGTCTTCAAAAAGTTCTATCAAGAAAACAAGACGTGCCAGAACTTGCTAAAAACCCACTCGCTCGATCGGCTCAAACTCGTGAGCGCGTTAGAGACGGCGATGGCCACCAACGACAAGGACACGCTGCAAGGCGTCTTGGATTACCTCAAAGCTCGCAATACCAAAATCGATCTTTCCAAGCTAACCATCGACGAACTGTCTGCGTTCTCGCGCTTTCGTAATGAACAAGCGGGACAAGGGGTGTTCGTTTTGGAAAAGGGCGCATTGGAGTCTTACTATTTGGTACCAGGGCAAGATGCTGGCGCCATCAAAAAGGACACCGACAAAGCAATCTCTTTTGCCGGAGATGATACCGCATTTCACGAGTGGATCGAACGAGGTGCTCGGATTCACAATGGCCAGAATCCCACAGCAAAAGACAAGATTATGGCAGAGGAGTCTGCAGAGTTTCTGACAATTGCGATGAAGATTATTGGTGTCGAACTTAATGGGGAAACGGCAGCACAAATACTCCGAGTTGTAGAACGCTCCGATTGATCGCGGATGTCTCCAAAAATTTCGATCGATCACCAATTCGTCAGCTGTCGCCCTGCCTATGGATCCGACATTGATTGGCCGAATCCCTCACCGACTCCGATTATGCCCCTTCCCCGTCGTCGAGACACAGCGCTGAACCTTGCAGCTCGGATTGTCCGAGGTCGGCACCGAGGCGCTCGACATGGTGCCGCGGTTGACGCAGGCGGCGGAGTTTGAGACGTATCGATCGTACATCATCAGATTGTTGACGCTGTGCGAAGGGTATCGCAGGACGATTTCGCCCTCTCGGGCAATTTTGTCGTGAAGAGCCGAACACGTCATGCGATGGGAGTCATAGCGGGACATTGCCATTGCGCTTGAGGCGGATAGCGCCAATGCCACGAGCAAAATGATCTTCTTCATGGGGTTTCCTCTTCTAGGTGACAGACGTCGCTATCGAAAGGAACCACATTATCCTGCATCTATTCTATCAGTTTCGTGACATAGCCATGCGCTGCCGGCAATGCAGGCAATCACGGCTGCGGCAATCACGACCCTGGACATCTGCCTATAGGGCCGGACTGAGCCGCACGATCGCGGCGAAGCGCTCCCAATTCTTGCCCGCCTTCGGCGTCCAGGCGGCTTCGGCGATGGCCGGCAGCCGGGGGAAGACGAGGCGGTTGAAATAGGCGCGGGAGAGGAAGTTTTCGAGCCAGATGCAGGCCTGCACGCCCTTCATCCGATCCTTCAGCTCCTCGGGAAACTCACCTTCCGCCTCATAGGCGTAGGTATGCGCTGGGGGTACCGTGCCGGCCCAGCTCGCGCCCGGCTCCTGCCAGGCTTCCGCCTGCACCATGTCGAGGTAATAGGCCTGGCCGGGGGTCATCACCACATCATAGCCTTCGCGCGCAAGCTCGATACCGACCTCCGGTTTCTCCCAGGCCATCAGCAGCGTACCTTCCGTGCCGACGCCGCCGCCGTGGGCGACTTCGTTCCAGCCGGCGAGCTTGCGGCCGCGTGCGGTCAGCATCGCCTTCACCCGCTTCAGGAAATAGGATTGCAGCGCGAAGGTGCCGGATATGCCTTCCCGCTCCATCAGCTTGCGGGCGAGTGGCGAGGCGAGCCACGAGCCGTTGGCCACTTCGTCGCCGCCGATGTGGATATATTCGGAGGGAAACAGCTCGACCATTTCATCGAACACTTTCCCGAGGAACTCATAGGTCGGCTCCACGGCAGGGTTAAGCGCATTGTTGGGATAGCCCTGGACGGAATGATAGCTCTCCGGCGCTTCCTGCCCGTCGGCCAGATCCGGCAGGGCGATGAGGGCGGCTGTGCTGTGGCCGGGAATATCGATTTCCGGCACGACCTCGACGCCGAGCGCCAGGGCATGGGCGACGATCTCCCTGACATCCTCATGCGAATAGAAGCCGTCCACTGGCTCGGCGCCATTGCCGAGCTGCGGCAGCAGGGGTTCGTCGGGGCCGCGCAGCACGCCGGTCGAGGTGAGCTGCGGATAGGCCTTGATCTCCAGTCGCCAAGCCTCGTCGTCGGTCAAATGCCAATGGAAGATGTTGAGCTTCAGCCAGGCGAGGATATCGATCAGCCGCTTCACATTCTCCTTCGGGTGGAATTGCCGGGAGACATCGAGATGGCAGCCGCGCCAGCCGTAACGCGGCTGGTCGGAGATCGTGCCGGTGATCGGAAAGCGGAATTTGCCGGGTTCGCGCCGCGCGCCGTCCAGAAGCTGCGCCAAGGTCGTCAAAGCATAAAGGCGGCCGGCCTCATTGCTATAGGCAAGCGTGATCTCTTCGGCCGAGAAAGTGAGCTGATAAGCTTCCTTGGCGAGAGCCGGCCGCTCGACGAAGCGCAAGGGCCTGCCCTGCGGCGCGGCGATGAGGCTGAATGGTGCGTGATTGGCCGGAAACAGGCGCTGGAAGAGCGCCAGCGCCGTCGCAACTGCCTTCAGGCTGGCAGCATCGGTTCCCTTGACGGGATAGAGCACGACCGGAAAGCTTTCGCCCGGCTTGGCATCGATCGCCGCTGGCCAAGGCTGGATGGCGAAGGGAAGATCGAGCTTGCCTTCCGGCAGCAGCACCGGCGGCGGCTCGCTGACGCGACCTTCAAGCAGGAGATCGGTGACGGACACCGGCACATGGCTGCCGTCGGACAGTGTCAGATAGGCGGATTTGGCGCCATCGGTGCAATGTTTCGCTGTCCGGTTCAGGCCACTGACGCTGAAGGTCCAGCTTTCGCCCGATGCCAGGGAGAGGCCGGCAGGCGGGGCGAATTCATGGAAATTGGCGTTGCGGCGCAGGAAGACGGCATTGTCGCAAGCCTTGGGATCGATGACGCGCGTCAGCGAGGTATAGACAAGGCGGAAACCGGTGAGCGGCGCATCCGAGAGATTGATCAGCGTAAAGGTCAGGCGGCCGTTCGGTCCGCCATCGGAGGACCAGGTGTTTTCGAGATGATAGGAAGCCGGCTGCATATCTATTCTCTCCTTAACGACAAGCGTTCAATAATGATCGGACTGTGAAAATGTATGCGCCAGCTCGGCCTGCCCCGCCGTCAGGCCGCAATCGACCGGCAGGCAGACGCCGGTGATGGCGCTGGCAAGCGGGCCGGCGAGAAAGGCAACGGCATTGGCGACATCGGCCGGATCGACGACGCGCTGCAGCGGATACCAGCGACGGGCCTCTTCGAAGACATTGGGATTGGCCGCCGCACGCGCCTCCCAGGCCTGCGTGCGCACCGTGCCCGGCGCGACCGCATTGGCGCGGATGCCGAACTTGCCGTATTCAACCGCGACCAACCGGGTGAAATGCAACAAACCAGCCTTGGCGGCGCTATAGGCGGGATGGCCGAAGACGGCCATGCCGTTGACCGAGGCGATGTTGATCAGCGATCCCTTTGACGCCTTCAGCATATCCTCGACGGCACGGAAACAGAGGAAGGCGGCTTCGAGATTAAGGGCATTGTCGGCGCGCCAGATATCCGGCGTCGTATCATGCAGGCTGACGGCGCGGGCCGCACCCGCATTGTTGACCAGGGTCTTGACCATACCCAGTCCCGCGGCGGCCTTTGCCATTTCGGCAAGGTCGGCCTCGCCGGTGACATCGGTTTTCAGGGCGACGAAGCGTTCCGCCGGCCCCAGCTCCTCCGCAGCCTTTCGAACGGCAGAGGCATCGATATCGACCAGCAGGACGATATCGTGATCATCCGCGAGACGCCGGGCAATGGCGCGGCCGATATCGCCGGCAGCTCCGGTAACGATGGCGACGGATCGGGTCATGCATCTCTCCCCTGCTGCGTTTCTGTTCTTTCGCAATTCCGGACGGAAAGCGGCTCACGCACTTTTCCTAAAGCTCGTGGCGATCTTTCAGATTCGCTCCCACGCTTTAGCTCCTTGTTTTTGCATGGCGTTTTCGCAAAACCGCCGCACACTTTTGCGCGACATGCATTAGAATTGCTTTAGTCCCCGAGAAGCTGGCGGTCGTCGCCGTCGCGATGAGTGACGAGCTGCTGCTTGATGCGGCGCAGCGTTACCGTCGCTTGCGGCTGGATGCGGTAGGCGACAAGGCTGGCGAGGATGTCCACGACCGCAAGATAGGCGATGCGCGTCGATGTCGGGCGATAGATATTGTTGCCCTCGGGCAAATCGACCGGCACGGTGATGTCAGCGGCAAGCGCCACCGGACTGTGGCTCTGCGTCAACGCAATCGTCGGCACCTTGGCTTCGCGGGCGAGCATAAAGGCCCGCACCAGCTCGGCATTGCGGCCCGACAGCGACGAACCGATCAGCACGTCCGTCGGCTTGGCGGCGGCGGCCATCATCAACTGCATGCTGTGATCGGAACTGGCGGTGACGCGCAGGCCGAGGCGGAACAGCCTGTTCTGCAGCTCGCTGGCGATCATCGAGGAATTGCCGCCGGAGCCGAAGGCGTAGATCATCTCGGCGCCGGCAAGCCTGTTGGAGGCCTGCTCGATGGCGGGGATATCCAGCCCGCGATGCAGCAGGAACAGCGCATTCTGCGCCTTGGTGATGATGTCCTGCGCGACATCCGCCGGCGCGATGCTCTTCGGCTCCGGCTTGATGTAGCGCATGCCGACATAGGCGGTGCGGGCAAGCTGCACCTTGAAATCGGAAAAGCTCTCGCAGCCGAGCCGACGGCAGAAGCGCGTCACGGTCGGCGGCGAAACATCCGCCTTGCCGGCAAGCTCGATAATGGAGGCGTTGACCGCAAATTCGAAATCGTTGAGGACGATGTCGGCAATGCGGTTTTCCGACTGCGACAACCGCCCTCTTTCCTCCTGCATGGTCGTGAAAATATCCACAGACGTCCCCCATTTTAATGCACAATCCTATCCAAAAGCCGCTATGCGCCCTTCCAAGATCATGCAGCCCCTGACAGTCTTCCTACCTCACGCTTCCGGCGCCTTGTAGGCGATGCAGTCGATCTCCACCTTGCAATCCACCATCATCGACGACTGCACGCAGGCGCGCGCCGGCGGATGCGCGCCGAAGTAGTCCTGGTAGATCTTGTTGAAGCTCCAGAAATCACGGGGATCATCGAGCCACACGCCGACGCGGACGACATGCTCGAGGTCATAGCCGGCTTCATGGAGAATGGCGATGAGGTTGCCGATCGCCTTATGAGTCTGGGCGACGATGCCGCCATCGATGATCTCACCATCTTCCATGGCAACCTGGCCGGAGACATGGAGCCAGCCATTGGCTTCGACAGCGCGCGCGAAAGGCAGCGGCTTGCCGCCCGCACCCGTCTGGACAGCGCCATAACGCTTGATGGTCATTTCAATCCTGCAAATTATTTTCGTGACACGTTGACAAATGACCATAGAAAGCAGAATTTGACCAGTGAAAATCGCAATTTATGAAAAGAATTTCAATATTGGCGGGTACAATGCGCGATCCCTTTAAAAATCCCTTCCCTGCCGACGACGCTGCCCGGCACGCAATCTGGGAGATGCTGGTGCCGCGCGATATCGACGCTTTTCTCGCAGCCGACTGGTCGCAGGTGGCAGATGATTTCGTCGAAGACGGCTTCATCGGCATCGACGGCCGCCGCGAAGTTAGCCCGGACAAGTGGCGCCTCACCTTCCCGACGCTTGCGGCCTACCGCGACGAATGGTTGCGGCAAGCACGCGATTTCGCCAGCCAATCCTTTGCGGAAGACCCGCGCACCGCAATCTTTACGACGACTACGCTGGAAGACATCGAGATCGAAGGCGATATGGCGCTGGTGCGCAAGAAATTCGACGGCAGCCTGAAGAAAGCCGATGGCGACGTCGATGTGCTGAAATGGCAGACGCTTTATTATTGCCGTCTGGATAATGGCCGCTGGAAGATTTCCGGCTTTACCGGTTATCTGCCGAACCCAATGGAATAGAGGCGACGGCGTTGCGCATTTTTACCGCGGTGCTCGCGACCGAGACGAACACATTTTCTCCGATCTGCGTCGATCGGCGCGCCTTCGAGGCTTCCCTCTATGCGCCGCCGGGCGAACATCCGGAGACGCCGACGCTTTGTTCGGCGCCGATCACGGTCGGCCGGCGAGTGGCCGCGGAAAGGGGCTGGGAGCTGATCGAGGGCACGGCCGCCTGGGCAGACCCGGCCGGCCTGGTGAACCGCACGGCCTATGAGGGCCTGCGTGACGAAATCCTCGACCAGCTTCGCGCCGCCATGCCGGTCGACGCCGTCGTGCTCGGCCTGCATGGCGCGATGGTTGCCGCCGGCTACGAGGATCCCGAGGGCGATTTCCTGTCGCGGGTCCGTCAGATCGTCGGGCCGGACATTCTCGTCGGTGCTGAACTTGATCCACACAGCCATCTGACGAAAAAGCGTCTCGCAGCGGCAAATTTCTTCGTCTACTTCAAGGAATTCCCGCATACGGACTTCGTCGATCGCGCCGAAGATCTCTGGCGCATCGCCGTCGATACGCTGGAGGGCCGGGTAAAGCCGGTCATGTCGGCCTTCGATTGCCGCATGATCGACGTCTTTCCGACCTCGCGCGAGCCGATGCGCTCCTTCGTCGACAAGATCATGGCGCTCGAGAAAAGCGATGCGGATATCCTGTCCATCTCCGTGATCCACGGTTTCATGGCCGGCGACGTGCCGGAAATGGGTACGAAACTGCTGGTCGTCACCGATAATAAGCCGGATAAGGGTTCCGCCCTCGCCCGGGACCTCGGCTTGGAACTCTTTTCCAAGCGCGGCACCTTCATGATGCCGCAGATCGACGAAAAGCAGGCCGTGACCGAGGCCATGGCTGCCAGTTCGGGGGCCGCACGCTCGGGTCCGGTCGTCATCGCCGATGTCTGGGACAATCCCGGCGGCGGCACGGCGGGCGATGCGACCGTCATCCTCGAAGAATTGCTGACCCGCGGCGCCCGCGACACGGCGATCGGCACGATCTGGGACCCGATGGCGGTGCAGATTTGCATGGCGGCCGGCGAAGGTGCGGAAATTCCGCTGCGCTTCGGAGCGAAATCTGCGCCCGGCACCGGCAATCCGATCGACGGCGTCGTCAAGGTCGTGCGTCTGGTCGCCAATGCCGAAATGCGCTTCGGCGAAAGCCTGGCGCCCTTCGGCGATGCGGCGCATATCGAATTCGAAGGCATCGACATCATCCTCAATTCGACGCGCGCCCAAAGCTTCGATCCGAGCCTTTTCTCGGTGATGGGCATCGACCCTACGCAGAAGAAGATTCTGGTGATCAAGTCGACCAACCACTTCTTCGCATCCTTCTCCAAGATCGCGTCGGAAATCCTTTACTGTTCGGCCGGAACGCCCTATCCGAACAATCCGGCGCGCACGCCCTATCGCCGCGCGCCCAAGGATATATGGCCGATGGTTGCCGACCCGCATGGGTCACAAGAGGGAGCTGCCTGATATGGCGCAGGACATCGTCTCGGACATCAGCCCCAAGCCAGGCGACCGCATTGACGATCTTTCGACGCCGCGCCCGATCATCGACGAAGACCGCATGATGGCGAATATCGCCCGCGTGCAATCCTATATGGATGCGCATGGGCTGAACTTCCGGCCGCATATCAAGACGCACAAGATCCCTGCGCTGGCGAGCGCCCAGGTGGCGGCAGGCGCCAAGGGGATCAACTGCCAGAAGATCACCGAGGCCGAGGTGTTCGCCCATGCCGGCTTCGAAGATATCCTCATCACCTTCAACATCCTCGGTCCGGAAAAGCGCGCTCGCCTCTCTGACCTCAACGATCGCATTTCCGGGTTGAAAGTCGTCGCCGACAGCACGGTTACGGTCGACGGCCTGTCAGCCCATTTCGCGACGCGCAAACCGCTCACCGTGCTGGTGGAGTGCGATACAGGCGGCGGGCGCTGTGGCGTGCAGTCGCCGGAAGAGGCCGCGGCATTGGCAAGGCATATTGCCGGCAGGCCGGGCCTGACCTTCGGCGGCCTGATGACATATCCGAAGCCAAATAGCGCTGCCGCCATACAGGCTTTTCTGGCCGAGACCATCTCGCTCCTGAAGCGTGATGGCATCGCATGCCCCATCGTCAGCAGCGGCGGCTCGCCGAGCCTCTACGAGGCGCATCTGGTGACGGCGGCCACTGAGCACCGTGCGGGCACCTATATCTACAACGATCGGTCCATGGTGCGGGCGGGCCATTGCAGCGAGGACGATTGCGCCATGCATATCCTCGCGACCGTCGTCTCGCGCCCAACGCCAGACCGCGCCGTCATCGACGCCGGTTCCAAAGCGCTGACCTCCGATCTCCTCGGCTTTTCGGACTACGGCACCGTGGTCGGCTACCCCGAAGCGGTCATCACAAATCTCTCGGAAGAGCATGGGGGGATGGATCTTTCGAAATGCGCCGGGGCTCGTCCGGTAATCGGCGAGAAGATCCGCATCATCCCCAACCATACCTGCGTCGTTTCTAACCTGTTCGATCGCATGGTGTTTCACCGCGACGGCATCGTGACCCGCATCGAGGATGTCGCGGCGCGCGGGCTGGTCTGGTAGGGCGCCGCTGATTGTGCCAACCACCCGCTCTCGTGGTTCGAGGGCGCTGCGCGCCACCTCACCATGAGGGCTCACCTTCCGCGCCTCGCGGCTGCATATATCGTCTTTGCGTTGATGCGTGGTGGCCGCTCGGCCTCATCCTGAGGAGCACTGACACGGGAGCGCTTGCGGACTTGGCAGGGCCTCGAAGGACGAGGCGGCCCCAAGGGCTTTCACGAAGAAGGTGTGCCCAACAGCTCCATATCGATATCCGTCAGCTCCACCTTGCGCTCGAAAGCCAGGCCGTTCTCATCGAAAAGATGGCAGTCGGCCAGGCGGATGCCCGTGACCAGCGGCACATCCGTGCGGATGGCGACGCTTCCCGGCAGCGTGGCGCAAAAATTCTCGCCGCTATAACGCTCCAGCGCCGCATAGGCGACCGTCTGTGCCCCCAGCCGCTCGATCACTGTCGGCATGACTGTCAGGGATATATCGCCGCCGCCAAGCTGCACATGCTCCGGCCTGATGCCAAGCGTGAGCTCCTTCCCGACGACGCCGTCTCGCGGGGCGACCGGCAGCAGCGCCGTCTGGCCTTTGTACTCCACCTCGACGCCTGCCTCGGTGACGCTCTTGCAGGTCACGGGCAGGAAATTCATCTTGGGGTTACCGATGAAACTCGCGACGAATTTATTTGCCGGCTTATGATAAAGCTCCAGCGGCTCGCCGGTCTGCGCGATCTCGCCGGCGTTCAGGACGACGATCCGGTCGGCCATGGTCATGGCTTCGACCTGGTCGTGGGTCACATAGATCATCGTTGCCTGCAACTGACGGTGCAGCTTGGCAAGTTCGATGCGCATATCGGCGCGCAGGGCCGCGTCGAGGTTCGACAGCGGCTCGTCGAACAGGAAGATTTTCGGCTCACGGACGATCGCCCGGCCGATGGCGACGCGCTGGCGCTGGCCGCCCGACAGCATGCCCGGCTTTTGCTGCAGGCGTTGATCGAGATGCAATATGCGGGCGGCGTGCTCTACCCTGGCCTTGAGCTTGTCTTCCGCCATCTTCTCGACGCGCAAGGGAAAGGCGATATTCTCGAACACCGTCATATGCGGATAAAGGGCGTAGGACTGAAAGACCATGGCGATGCCGCGCTTGACCGGAGGCAGGTCGTTGACGCGCGCGCCATCGATGACGATGTCGCCGCTCGTGACACCGTCGAGGCCGGCGATCATCCGAAGCAGGGTCGACTTGCCGCAACCGGAGGGGCCGACGAAAACGACGAACTCGCCATCCATAACGTCAAGCTCGACGCCTTTGATGACTTCGAAGTGGCCGTAGAATTTCCTGACCTGGTTAAGGTGAAGCTTTCCCAAACTCTGTCTCCGCGCGGCGCCGCCATCAGGCGGGCGGGGCTCAAAAGGCCGCGCGCGATGCGCGCGGCCCGGCGATTTGCAAGCCTATTTATATTGCTCGAGATCCCCGGCTGCCTTCTTCAAGGCATCCGCCGGCTGGGCCTTGCCGGTCACAACGGACTGGACCATCTCGATCATGACGTTCTGAAAGCCCTTATAGTCCTTGAACAGCGGTTCCGGACCACCATAGCCGATGCCGTCGATGAACGGCTTCCAGAAAGGATCCTTCTTTTCGAACTCATCGACCATGGGCGAAGGACGCAGAGGCGTCAGACCGGCGCCGCCTTGCAGTTCGTATTCGCCCTGCGGACCGGGAGAGGTGATGAACTTGGCGAATTCGATTGCCTTGTCCTCGACGCCGGTGCCCTTGAAGACCGCAAGGCTGTCGGTGATGAGCAGCGTGCCTTGGCCCTTGGCTGAAGGACCGAGCGGCAGCGGTGCGACGCCCCAGTTGATCTTCGTCTCCTTCAGGCGATAGGCAGCACCCGAGCCCGCCTGGATCATGCCGACTTTGCCGTCCAGGAAGATGGCGCGCACTTCGTTCTGTTCGTAAGCGGTCGGTCCTTCGACGGAATAAGGCGTGATATCCTTATAGGCTTGAAGGGCGGCCAGCACTTCCGGGCTGTCGAGGACGATCTTGTCGCCGTCGATCACCTTGCCGTTGTTGGTGTAAACCCAGTGCAGGAACTGGTGCATGGTGTTGTCGAACGTCTTGGCCGACAATCCATAGCCGGGGATACCGGTCTTCTCCTTGATCGCCTTGGCATCGGCAATTTCCTCGGCCCAGGTGGTCGGCGGCTTTTCCGGATCGAGACCCGCTTGCTTGAAGAGGTCCTTGTTCCAATAGAGCGCCTTGGTCGAGAAGGCGATCGGAACACCCCACTGCTGGCCGTCGGAGGTGACGGTATCGACGATATTCGGATAGTAGCTCTTCTTCTCCTCGTCCGTCATCGGCATCGGAACGATTAGATCATTCTCCGCAAACTGCTTGAGGGTGCGCGAGCCGACATAGGCCATGGCGACCGGCGTGCCGGCCGCGGCGAGCGTCGTCGCCTTATCCTGGCACTGCTCCCAGCCGACGACTTCCGGCTTGACCGCCCAGCCGGGATTCTTGTCTTCCCACTGCTTGATATATTTCACATGGATCGGATCGATGCTGTCGCCGCAATAGATCCAGCTAATTTCCTTGTCGGCGGCTTGAGCATTCACGGCCCCAAGCGCAGTGGAGCCGAGCAAAGCAAGGGCCAACAGCCCTGTTTTGAAATGGAATGTCACGTTTAAGCTCCCCTTCTCTAGTGATTTTGGACGATTTATTGCTTCACCGCGCCGGCGGTCAGACCGCTGACGAGATAGCGCTGCAGGAAGAAGATCACGACCAGCGCCGGCGCGATGCCGACGAAGCTTGCAGCCATGAGTTCATTCCAGACAACCTCTTGCCGGCCGAAATAAGCGAACAGCCCAACCGGCAACGGCATGTATTCGGTCTTTGAATTGAATGTGAGCGCATAGATGAACTGCTGCGCATAGGCTTCGATGAAGGAGGAAATCGCCACCACGACGATGCCCGGCATCGCGATCGGCAGGATGACGCGGCGCAGCGTGTAGAGTTGGCTTGCGCCATCGACATAAGCGGCCTCGTCAAGCTCCCGGGGGATGCGCTTCATATAGGTGTGCAGCAGCCAGATCCCGGTTGGGATGATGAAGGCGACGCCCGGCACGATCATGGCGAAATAGGTGTTGAGCACGCCGAAGGAACGCATGAGCCGGAACAGCGGAATCAGCAGGACCGCACCGGAGAACATCTTGACGGCGAGAAAGGCGCCGAGCAGCAGTCCGGAGCCCCTGAACTCGAAACGCGCGAAGGCATAGGCAGCCGGCACCACCAGGATCAGCACGATGATGGTAATCGTGCCGGAAATCAGGAACGAGTTGAAGATGTACCAGCCGAAGCCCGGCACACTGGTCCACATCGTCCGATAGGCGGCGAACGAACCGTTTTCGGGAATGAAACGGTAGGGTGACGAGAAAAGCTGGCTGAGCGGCTTCAGCGAAACCAGAAACCCTTCGATAAAGGGCGCTAGTACAAAGGTAAG
Source organism: Rhizobium sp. LEGMi-198b (assembly GCF_054114205.1). NCBI lineage: Bacteria > Pseudomonadati > Pseudomonadota > Alphaproteobacteria > Hyphomicrobiales > Rhizobiaceae > Rhizobium > Rhizobium sp. LEGMi-198b. The sequence goes on from NZ_JBSYVH010000001.1 coordinate 1,238,749, forward strand.
AAACAGCAGAATACCGGCATAGATGCCGATAAGTTCATACCATCTGTAGCGATTGATCATCGAAGGGTGGTTCATCGCTTGTCCCCCGTGGCAAAGCGGCTGGTCAGGCGGAAGTAAGCGAGGCAGAAGAGCGACAGGAAGATGCAGATCAGCACTGCACGGGCCGCCCCATCACCATATTTGTAGGAGCCGATCGCCGTACGATAGGTATCGATGATCATCGTCGTCGTCTCACCATTCGGGCCGCCGCGGGTCAAGATCCAGATGATGTCGAAGGAGTTGAACGTCGAAATCAGCGACAGCATCGACATGGTGACCAGCGAGGGCACCAGGAGTGGCAGCGTGATGCGGCGGAAGCGGTAGGACCGCCCTGCGCCATCCGTCCAGGCGGCTTCATATAGATCCTGCGGAATCGACTGCATGGCAGCCAGCATATAAAGCGTCACCATCGGCACGCCGATCCAGACGTCCGTTATAATCGTCGCCCAGAAGGCCGTGCTGCCAAAGGCCAAAAAGGCAACCGGGCCATCGACGAGACCAAAGCGCTGCAGCAGGCCGGAAATCATGCCGAACTGGCCGTTATACATCCAGCCCCACATGAAGATGCCGATCGCCATCGGCACGATCCAGGGCGGCATGGTCAGCACTCGAAAAAGCGAGCGGCCGGGAACCGCCGAATTCAGCATCATCGCCCCGAAGGTGCCGATGATCATCTTGATCGACACGGAAAAGAACGTCCAGATGAAGGTGCGGACGATCACCGAGGCAAATGTTTCGTTGAAAATCTTCGCATAATTTTCGAAGCCGACCCAGTTTGTCAGCTTCTTCAGCGAGGCGTCGGTGAAGGACAGGATGACGGTGTCGACCAGCGGATAGGCGACGATGACGACGACGTAGAGAACGGCCGGAAGAAGCAGGAGCCAGGCGAAGATGACTGTGCTGCGTTGAACACCCATCTTGCGCCTCCCTCTATGCGGCCCGCGAGTGCAGCGCTTCGTCGAACTCGTCCCAGATCGGGCGGAGATCGACGACGGCTCTCTTCCTGCGAGCCTCGTCCATCGACAAGGCAAGAATGCCCGCTTCGAGCGCATTCAATGTCGAGACCGGCAGATGCTGCCCCGATCTGACATGCGAGATGATATCGGCCGCCATCTGCTCGTCAGCGCCGTAGTGTTGCGAAAGCACCGTCCGCGTCGCATAGGTCTTCTCGATCACCTTGTTGCCGGTAAGCATCTCGTGGACGTTGAAATAGCCGCGAATGAAATCGCCTTCCGCCATGCCGCGCGAGCCCATGATGGCGAAGCGGCGGAACTGGTCTGGGACGTTCAGATTGGTGTGAAAGTTCATGCCGACGCCGTTGGCATATTCGACGATCGCCACCTGGTAATCGATGATGTCGCCATCGCTGTCGAAAACCTTGTCCGATCCCATCCAGCCGCTCGGCTTGCGATGGAAAAGCTCGAGATCGTTGATGCCTTCCCTTGCCGGGTCGTTTTCCGGAATGAAGCTCTTGCGCCCGCCAAAGCTGGCGACCCTCTCCGGTCGTGCGCCGACCACGCCATTATAGAGATCGAGGTCATGGCAGCATTTCTCCAACATGAAGCTGCCGGAATAATGTTCGTAGCGGCGCCAGTCGCGCATGAAGAAGGCGCCGTGGTAGGGTTCGATATGCTCGGCCGCCTCGATGGAAACGATGCGACCGAGCTTTCCTTCGGCCTGCGCGACGAGCAGATCGCGATACATCGGCGAATAGCGCAGGACGAGGCCGACCATTAGCCGCTCATGGCCGAATTTTGCCATCAGGCGGGCAAGCTCGATACTGTCCCTAATGCTCGTGACGATCGGCTTTTCGCAGAAAATCTTGAGACCTGCCTCAAGCCCGAGGCGAATATGATCGAGATGCATGTGGTTCGGCGAACCAATCATCAGCAGGTCGAGCTTTTCACTGGCGATCAGCTCCTGCGGGGAGGCATAGGCCTTGCCGGCCGAAATGCCGTTTTCGGTCAGGCCCTGAAGGCCCGCCGGCTCGGGATCCACATAGCCCGCGATCTCGAAGCTGTCATCGATCGCTTTGAAAACATACCCCAGATATCCCAGACGGAATCCGAGTCCAATGATCCCCACTCGCATACTGGTAACGTTCCCGCTGCGTAATTTATTTTCGTCAGCTTGAGCGAAATTTTCCCATTCGTCAACGCGCTTCGGGAAAATACTCGAAATGATGAAATTCATTTTCAGATCAGCGTTCAGCAACCCGCTACCGCTTTGGAGCGGAGCGCATCGGATATCGATCTCTTGCCGATTACTTTTGCGGGATGGCCGAGCCTATCTGTTGGGGCCGTTATATTGCCAATACTGATAGTTCGGCTTGCCGGTGCCTTCGGAGATGACGCCGTTTTGTTCGCAGATATAACCGAGACGCGGCATGTTGTGATAGAAGACGCCCTCGTGGAATCCGCGTATGCGCACCGTGGTCGTGCGGCACTCGAATTTTTCGTCAGCAGCCATCTTCGGTTCCGTCACTCCCGGAAGGTCCTTATAGGGATAGATCGGGCGGACATAGGGCTTGGGGAGCAGCGGATTGTCGGCAAAGGCAGGCACGGGCACGAGGCCGGCGAGAAGTAACGCGGCAATGACGATTTTCGGTCTGCTCCACATGGATTTCAGGATCCTTCCGGCATGCAGGCGCATGACAATACGCCGTCTGTCTCAGATATAATGATGCCCATGCAGCGCCAACAGATGACGCATGAAAATGACCTCGGAAACCGGCATGTCTGCAACCGCACATTCGTTCACAGCAAATTACGTCAGCGAAAACGCTTTTACTTGAGCATACACTATAAGCGTGCAATCTGAATTTGCGAAAAGTGAGAAGCCTGTTATATATAAATGGGGCTGTCGCTTTAGTTTATCTTGGTCGGGATTTCTATTTTTGGGAGTAAAGGTGATTCTGGAGCGGACCAATCGGATCATCGCATGTGCGGAAGTACCCAGCGCCGATAATCCGGCCTCGCAAGTTCGCATTTACGTCATCAACCTCGACCGTTCGCCCGAACGCTGGGAAAGATTGCGCGGACAGGCCGCCCAATACGGGCTAAATGTCACTCGAATTCCCGCTATCGACGGTAAGACGATTCCGGAACGCGACCGCGTCGATTTCCAGCCGCGGCAATTCATCTATCACAACGGGCGTAAATTGCTGGCCGGCGAATATGGTTGCTACCGCAGCCATCTGCTTGCCCTGCAGCAATTTGTCGCAAGCGGCGAGAAGATGGCGATCATCATGGAGGATGATGTTGAGCTCAACCATAGATTGATACCCCGTGCGCTCGCCGCCATGGACAGCGTTTGCGGCGCACGCCTGGTGAAGCTCGTCAATCATCGTCTGGTCGGCTTCAAGCCGATATCCGAAACCGCCGAGTGCGACATTGTCGGCCGCTGCATGCACGGACCGCAGGGATCGGCGGCATGCTACATCGTCAACCGGCAAGCCGCGAAGAAGCTGCTGGTCGCGCTGAAGCCGATGCTTCTTCCTTACGATGTCGCGCTCGAGCGTGGCTGGTCGACAGGGGTCGAAACTTTCGCCACCCTTGAAAACGTCGCGGATTTCAGTCCATTCCGCGCCGAAACGACGATCGGCAAGCGCGTCCACTACCGCGCGGTGAAGCGGCATTTTCTATTGCGCGCAACAGCGCATTGGTTCCGCTTCTGCGACCAGATCCGCCGTTGGGCCTATACCGTGAAGGCCAAGCCTCAATCGATTGTCGGGGGCGGCGGCGAACGGTAAGGCGGCTCGGCTTTTGCCGGAATGTCCCAAAACTACAGCCCCGCGACGCTGCCGAAATCCGGCTGACCGATGGTCAGATCCACCTCGCGCTCACGGAAAACGAGGTCCACCACTTCGCCACTCGGCGCGTAGCCGGAGACCAGCTTCTGCAGCAGGGTTCTTGCCTGCGGGATGTCGTTTTCATCCAGCGCTGCCTCAAGGGCCGCAAGCCTCTTTGACAGCTCCGACCAGGGCAGGAAATCTTCCTTGGCCCGCATGATGCGCGGATGGGTCGTCGCCTGCGGATTGTCGCCGATCAGCAGCTCTTCATAGAGTTTCTCGCCCGGCCTCAGGCCGGTGATCTCCAGCTCGATGTCGCCCTCCGGCTCATCCTGGTCCCTGACTGTCAGGCCGGACAATTCCACCATGCGGCGGGCAAGATCGGCAATGCGCACTGGTTCGCCCATGTCGAGCAGGAAGACGTCGCCGCCGCCGGACATGGCGCCGGCCTGGATGACGAGCTGCGATGCCTCGGGGATCGTCATGAAATAGCGGGTGATATCCGGATGCGTCAGCGTGATCGGACCGCCATCGCGGATCTGCTGGCGGAAGAGCGGCACGACCGAACCCGATGAACCCAGCACGTTGCCGAAACGGACCATGGCGAAATTCGTGCCCCCCGCGCCGGGCTTGCGGTCCGCGTCCATGGCCTGCAGCACCATCTCCGCCAACCGCTTGCTGGCGCCCATGATGTTGGTCGGACGCACGGCCTTGTCGGTGCTGATCAGGACGAAATCCTCGACACCACAGTCGCGCGCCACTTCGGCTGTCGTCAGCGTTCCCAGCACGTTGTTGCGTATGCCTTCGACGGGATTGTATTCGACGAGCGGCACATGCTTGTAGGCGGCGGCGTGATAGACGGTTTTCGGCCGCCAAGCCTCCATGATCTGTCTGAGCCGCCGGCCATCCCGGATGGACGCCAGGAATGGAATGATGCGGATATCATCGTAGCCAGCCGTCGCCGCCGATTTCTCCAGCTCGCCGTGTATGGCGTAGAGCCCGAATTCATTCTGCTCCACCAGCAGCAGGCAGGAGGGGCGGTTCTTCAGGATCTGACGGCAGAGTTCGCTGCCGATCGAGCCCCCGGCGCCGGTGACCATCACCACTTTGCTGCGGATATTTTTCTCGATCAGCGTGCGATCGGGCGCGATCACGTTGCGGCCGAGCAGGTCTTCGATATCAAGTTCGCGCAGGTCTGAGACCGCGACGCGCCCTTGGGCGAGAGCCGTCAGATCGGGCATGGTGCGCACGGTGACGCGCGCCTTGCGCATGCTTTCGAGAATTTCGTTGCGGCGCTGGCGCGTCGCGTTCGGCAGCGCCAGCAGCACGTCGCTGATCTCGCTCGAGACGCTCAAGGCAGACAGGTCGGCCGGATCATAAATGGGCAGGCCGCCCATGATGCTGCCATGCAGATGCTTGTCATCGTCGAGGTAGCCCACGACATTCAGTTCGGCGCTGTTGGCGAGTGCACCGGCGAGCTGCCGCCCGGAAGAGCCGGCGCCGTAGATCAGCACCTTGGCCAGTTGATTGCGGTTCAACAGCCGCTGATAGGCATTGCCGAGCCAGTAGCGCGTCCACATGCGCGACAAGCCGATGGCGATCAACAGCAGCAACGGCTGCAGGATGCCGACCGTGCGGGGTACGCCAGGCACGCTGATCGCGGTAAAAATGGTCATGAAGGCAAGCGCGTAGATCGCCACCGCCTTGACGACGGTCATGAAGGCCGACATGCCGGCATAGCGGAAGATGGCGCGATAGAGGCCAAGGACGATGAAGATCGGGATGGCAACGAGGAGCGAAACGATCGCCGGCAGCCACTCCACGCCTTCGAGAATGACCCAGTCATCCAAGCGGAGACAATAGGCGAACCAGACGGTCAGCACGCAGAGGCTGGCATCGACAATCAGCGCCAGGGCGCGTTTGGTCGAGCGCGGCAGCGCCAGGAACGGCAGGACGAGCTTATCCGCGGGTACCATGGGTCAGTTTCCCCTGGCGCCGGTCAACGGAACAGCATACCGCTTCTCTCGCATAAATTGTCCCACCATGTATTGCACGGCACAGCAAGATTGTCTTTATGCCTTCGTTAGCAAAATGCAATCACTCTCTGCATCAATTCACTTTTAGAACAGGGGACGCGCAATTGCATCCCCGATCTTGAAAGAGCCACTTACAGCAGAGGTGGCGACGAAGATCACTTCCCAAGATAGCCACGAATGACCGGATGCCGGAATAAGCCGGCGAGGATGGCAAAGGCTGCCCCGAGGCTCATGCCGAACAGGGCGCCGGCGATCAATCCGGCCACCATCATCACCTTTCGGCTCGGTCCATTCGCCGTCAGCGGCGGCTCGGCCTCGGAGATGACACGGATATTGTTCTGCGACAGGTCCTGCGCGTCGCTCGTCTGGCCGGAACGCTTCAGCAGCGCCTCGTAAACCTCGCGCGCAGCAGCCGCCTTGCGCTGCAACTCGTTCAGTCCGACCAGCTTGCCCGATGTATTGACCTGCGATGCCTTCTGCACCGCCAATTCCTTGGCGATATCCTGCTCAGCCTTCTGCGCCTGCTCGTAATCGGCGCGGGCCGACGTCGTCTGCCGCTGCAACTCGCGGCGAATTTCCGCTGCGAGGCTGTCGAGCGAGGATTTGGCGGCAAGCAGGCGTGGATGGCGGGCGCCGAGCTGGCTTTGCAGGCTGCCGACATTGGCGGCGAGCGTCGCATATTGCTGGCGCAGACTGCTGAGCGATGTGGACGTTGCCGTCATGTTGGCCTGGGAGCCATTGGCAACGACGTCCTCGAAACTCAGTTTATTGGCAGCTTCGGCCCGTGCCTTCGCCTCGATCGTCTTTTGCTGTGCGGTCACCAGCATATCGTTCAGCGCAGTCAGGCGCTTGTCGGAAATCAGATTGCCTTCGACGGCGACCATATCATTATCGGCCCGGTAGACCTCGACGGCCTTTTCGGCGTCAAGCACCTGCTGGCGCAGATCTTCAAGCCGGCCATCCAGCGCGGTGCTGCTGGTGTGATAGCTGTTCGCCGCCGCCTTGCTCTCTTCCTCCATGAAGGAGGTAACAAGCTGGTTGGCGATCTTGGCCGACTTTTGCGGATCGCGCGTCGTGACCTTCAGCGACACGACATAGGTACTGGCCTCGCGGGCGATCAGCACTGCCTTCGCCAGCGTTGCAGTCGCCACGTATTTTGCCGCGTCGCCGGTCGCGCCGCCGTTGAATTGGGGGTCCTGATCGAGCTTCAGCGCATCGACGACCCGGCCCAGCACCTTGCCGGAGGAAAGGATCTGGGTCTGGCTGTCGATCATCGTCAGGATCAGTTCCGGCGCAGTGGGCGCGGCCTGCGGACCATCGGAGCCCCCCACTTGGCGAGGATCGAAATAGAGGCTGGTTTCGGCCGTGAATTTCTGCGGCAGCAGCGGGATGATGCTGGCGCCGAGCACGGCCCCGACGCCTGCAAGCGCAAGAACCAGCAGCTTTTTCGCCCAGATCGACCGCACAGCCGAGCGCAAGTCGAGAAGCGGCGTATCGGCCGCGGGCATCCGCGCAGGCGAAACCGCTTCCGGCGTAACAACAACCACCGGCTCGGTGACCGGGGGGGGCGCGACAACGACCGGCTCCGCGGCCGGTGGCGGCGCGGCTTCCGCTTTGCGCTCGAATTCGCGACGTACGTCATCGCGGGCGGCGATTATCCGCTCCGCCGGATCGACCGGCTTTTCGGCGGCAACGGGTTGAACCTCATGAACAAAGTCTCTCGGCCGCAGCACAGGGCTGCGTGAACGCAAGCCTTCGCGCCGTCCTTCGTACGGCTCGGTGCTGCGCCAATCCGAGAGTTGGCTCGATCGCTTGCTTCGTTCCAATGAGTTCATGTCAGACTTTCACGGGGTCCGCGCGCAGTCTCTGCGCCGCAGATGCCTGGAGTTTAGAAATGTTTGGCTAACGGAACATTAAGGACATTCCCAGGAAGTCCCTTGGTGGAGGCAGGCAGAGAGCCCGCCAAGCCCATCTCTTCATCAATATTCAACCGGGAGGTTCATATGAAACGGGCTCACTGGCGACGAGGAAGAACAGGAGCTTGCAATGACCGGACTCGTGAGGAGACTGCTGCGCCAAGCGCTCGCCGCAGCGGTTCTGCTCGCTTCGGCCGCAGAGACCGATGCAAGCTTTGACCCATCGCAGCTCTGCTATCGGGGCATCAACCTTTCCGGGGCCGAATATGGCGATCGCACCGGCGTGGTCGGCACCAACTATACCTATCCGTCGGAAGAAACGGTGCGCTATTTCGCCAACAAGGGCATGAATGTCGTCCGCCTGCCGTTCCGTTGGGAGCGGCTGCAGCCGGTGCTTGGCCAGCCGTTGGACGGCGAAGAACTGCAACGGCTCAGGGATGCCGTCGACCTCATCCAAGAGCACGGCATGGCCGTCGTCTTGGATCCGCACAATTTCGGCTATTACGACAAGGATCAACTCACACAGGCGCCTGCGACCGATCTCGCCTTCGGCGATTTCTGGGCGCGCCTCGCCGTCGAGTTTGCCAATCAGAAGGGCGTGTTCTTCGGCCTGATGAACGAGCCGCACGATATCAAGGCTCCCGATTGGTTGGAGGCCGCCAATACCGCGATACAGGGCATTCGTACGGTCGGCGCCCGCAACCTCATCCTCGTGCCCGGCACGAACTGGAGCGGCGCGTTCACCTGGGCTACGGACAGGATCGGCGGCGGCGCGAACGATACTGTCATGCTTGGCGTCAAGGACCCTCTCGATTTCTATGCATTCGAGTTTCATCAGTATCTCGATGCCGACAGTTCCGGTACGCATCCTGTCTGTGATGGCAGCGACCAGGCCAGACAAGGGCTGACCGACGTCACCGCCTGGCTGCGCAAGAACGGCAAGCGCGGCTTTCTCGGCGAATTCGGCGTGGCGGGAAACCAGCCCTGTCTTGACGGGCTGAAGCAGGTTTTCGATGTCATGGCCGACAACAACGATGTCTGGCTCGGCTGGACCTATTGGGCCGCCGGCGACTGGTGGCCGTCGCAGGAGCCGCTGAACGTGCAGCCGCGCGGCGGAAAGGACCGGCCGCAGATGAAGGTGATCGTTGCTGCCGTCGGTAAGAAAACGGCGATTGCGCCGGCCTGCGCCAGCGTCAAGCCGGCGGGCTGATCGACGGAGACGAACGGGCGGATAGCGCTTTGTCGCGAATCACGGCGCTGCTATGGTTGCCCCGGCCGATGGACGCGGCAGCCCTGGACATTTCATGAAAAGCCTCACGGACAAGCAGCGCATCGATTACCCGATCCTGGCGATCACACTGTTTTCGGTCCTCTACAACTGCATTCTCGCCTATATCAACCACAACATCACGCCGCTTGCCGTCTCGCATGTCGTGCTCTGCGAAGGCATGATGATGCTTTCCAGCGTCGCGTTCATTTTGAAGAAGGGCATCTATGAGGAGGATCTGCCGATCTTCCTCTTTCTGACATTCACGCTGATCATCACGATCTACATCACCGTGCTGAACCATGTGCCTTTCATCGACCAGTTCCGCAACGTGCTGATCATCGTCTCCTTCGCCGGCATCGGCAGTTGGGCGAGCGAGCGGACGGTGAAAATGGCTTTCCGCATCGGCTGTTTCTTCGTGCTGCTGTTTCTAGTCTGCGAGATCGTCAGCACGCCCTTCTATGTCAGCCTGTTCCATCCCGGCGAATATTTCGAGAATACCCGCGGCATCAAGCAGGCAAGCTTCAATAGTACCGGCCTGTTCGCTAACGCACTCGGTTTCCAGGGCCGCTTCTCCTTCGGCCTCATCGACCACCGGTCGTCGTCGATCTTCCTGGAGCAGGTGTCGCTCGCCAATTTCTGCGGCGTGATCGTCATCTATCTGCTCTCCTTCTGGCCGAAGCTCGGCAGGATCGACAAGGCGCTATTCGTTTCGACGGTGCTGCTGATCCTGCTCACCAACGATACGCGCACGATGCTGATCTTCTCCTGCATCAGCATCATCGGCTACTTCGTCTTCCCGAAGATCCCGAAGGCTTTCGATCTCATCCTGATGCCGCTGATCATCCTGATCGGCTTCTTCGTGCATTTCATGAAGCCGGATGAAATGGGCGACAATTTCACCGGCCGTATCGGCGTCACGGTCAAGAAGATGCTGGATCTCGATTTCCAGGCGATCCTCGGCCTGGATATTGCGCGTATCGGGGAATTCGCCGACAGCGGTTACGTCTACCTCATCTACGGTTCGACGATTTTTGGCCTAATCATGTTCTGGCTGTTCGTCTGCCTTTTTCCCGCCGGTGCAACCCCGGCGCAAAGACGGTGCGGTCATTCACTCTCTCTTTTCATTTTTCTGAATATGATGATCGGCGGTACGGCGATCTTTTCCATCAAAATCGCCGGCCTGCTCTGGCTGCTGATCGGTTACATGCGCGTTTCTGAAAAGCCGCGCACTGCCCGGACACAGCCGGCAAATGTGGATGGCAGCAGAGTGCCGGGCTGACTTGCTTCATGTCGGCTGAGGCCGCATGAGGATCGGGATGCTTGTACAGTTGCAGTATCTGCGCGCCATTGCTGCGCTGATGGTCGTCTATTTTCATTCAGTGCTGCAGGTACCGAAGGTCAATTCCGGCTTCGACTGGCAATTCCATCTCTTCGGCGAGACTGGCGTCGACATTTTCTTCGTCCTCAGCGGTTTCGTCATGTGGCTGACCACGGCAGGACGTGAAGTGCGCCCGCTCGACTTCTATCGCCGCCGCATCCAGCGCATCGTGCCGCTTTATTGGCTGGCGACACTGTTTTCCGCCGCCGTCGCTCTCGTCGCGCCATCGATCCTGAAATCGACGGTGTTCGACGTTCCCCACCTCGTCGCTTCGCTTCTATTCCTGCCCTGGCACAATGCTGCCGATCCCAGCCTCATCGCACCCGTCGTCGTGCCCGGCTGGACGCTGAACTATGAAATGTTCTTCTATTTCGTCTTCGGCCTGTTGCTGCTGGTGCGCGAAAAATGGCGGCTCCATGCCCTCTTCGGCACGATGACGGCGATCATCCTCGCCTGCCACCTGTTTCCGGTAGAAACGACCGCCACCACGGTCTATGGCGACCCGATCATCTACGAATTCCTGGCGGGCGTCGTTCTCGCCAAGCTTTATCTCGAAAAAGTGCTGCTGCCGCAGACGGTAGCCTGGCCGGCGCTGGTGGTCGGATTCGCCTTCCTGCTGATCAACGAGACGCTCTGCGATGCCAGCATGCGCTCCTATATGTGGGGCATTCCGGCTGTCATTATTCTCTACTCGGCCGTCTCGATCGATTTTTCCAAGCTTCCCGTCATCGGCTGGTTGAGCTATCTCGGCGACGCGTCCTACAGCATCTACATCACCCATGCCTTCACGCTGGCATTTCTGCGCGTCGTCTGCGGCGTGCTGAAGATCGATATCATGGCGCATGGCCCAATCTTCGTCAGTTGCTGCATGGTCGGCTCGGCGATCGGCGGCGCGATCGTCCACGAGCTGACGACACCCAGCCGCTGGAGCAAGTGGAAAAAGAAGCAGGCCGCCATCGCCTGAGCCGTTTCTCATCGATCTGCAGCGGCTTTCCCTCAGAACGACGGGGATACGCGGCTGAAAGGCGCAATGGGAACGGAATTTTCCGCCACCTATCTTAAGCTCTGTTGCGAGGAATGGGCGGGGAGCTTTCCCGTGCCTTTCGATTGCTATAAGCGAGCGGCGAAACGACGAGCCGCCTTACGAGGGAAGAAACATGAAGAGCTATGTTCTACGGGTATCCTGCAAATCGACGCGCGGGATCGTTGCGGCGATAGCGAATTATCTGGCCGACCAGGGCTGCAATATCGTCGACTCCAGCCAGTTCGACGATCTCGATACCGGCAAGTTCTTCATGCGGGTCTCCTTCATCTCGGAGGAAGGCGTCAAGCAGGAGGCATTGGTCGAAGGCTTCAAGCCGGTCGCGGAGAAATTCGAGATGGATGCCGAGATCTACGATACCCAGAAGCGCATGAAGGTGCTGCTGATGGTGTCGCGCTTCGGCCATTGCCTCAACGACCTGCTGTATCGCTGGAAGATCGGCGCGCTGCCGATCGACATCGTCGGCGTCGTCTCCAACCATTTCGATTACCAGAAGGTGGTCGTCAACCACGACATCCCCTTCCACCACATCAAAGTGACGAAGGACAACAAGCCGCAGGCCGAAGCGCAACTGCTGGACCTCGTCGAGCAGACCGGCACCGAACTGATCGTGCTGGCCCGCTACATGCAGGTGCTGTCGGACGCCATGTGCAAGAAGATGTCGGGCAAGATCATCAACATCCACCATTCCTTCCTGCCGAGCTTCAAGGGCGCCAACCCGTACAAGCAGGCCTATGAGCGCGGCGTCAAGCTGATCGGGGCGACGGCACATTACGTCACCGGCGATCTCGACGAAGGTCCGATCATCGAGCAGGACACGGCCCGCATCACGCATGCGCAGTCGGCCGAGGATTATGTCTCGATCGGCCGCGATGTCGAAAGCCAGGTGCTGGCGCGGGCCATCCATGCCCATATCCACTACCGCACCTTCCTCAACGGCAACCGCACCATCGTCTTCCCGGCAAGCCCCGGAAGCTATGCTTCGGAGCGGATGGGATAAAACACGCGGCGATGGCAAGGTGGCGCTGCATTCGCAAACCCGCGATCTGCGCCTCCATGTCCCTATTTCCTTTTCCCGCTAAATTGCGATTTAATGCGGCCGATATCGAATCGCTTGGAGGTTGCGGAGGAGGAAAATGCGATCATATCTGGAGAGAATCCTGCCGCTCTCGGCCCTTGCCATCCTTGTGAGCACACAGGTGTCGACGGCCGCAATGACCTCGGAAGAAGACCCTTCGAAGATCGATCTCGCCAAGCTGATCGAATGCACGACCTACGACGTACCAAGCTATAATGGCTTTGCCATGTGGCTGACCGGACCGGAAAGCGATGAGGCGATGAGACGGTTCGGCATTACCGAGCAGCCGTCGACCAGCCTTCTGCTGCGGGAATTCAAGCTGGCAAAGCCGATCACCGTTTTCGGGCGACAGACCGACAGGATCGCCTTCGCTTCCTCCGGTCCGCTTGCCCTGATCAACGAGGCCGATCCGCATCCGCTTGCCAAGGAGCTGGGTGTCACCGCCGCGGTCGATCGGTTCGACAAATATCTTGCCGAAAGGGAGATATTCTCCAAGAAGGAGCAGTTGGAGAATTCCGACACGGTCCTGCATTCGCGCATCGCCCTCGACGTCTCGACTGACATCTACCATCCCGGCAAGACGCTCGCCGGCTGCAGCTATTCAATCGAAGTTGAGTAGGGTCTGAACAAGACCGACTTTTGTGTATTCAAATGAACGCACAGCGCTCTTGAGCATCCCGCTTTCATGCAAATGAACGCATGGCGCTCTAGGCAGGCGTAATCGGGAGCCTATCTTTCGTCTTAACGTTAGATCACCCTATTCGTTTTCGGTGATTTTCTTTTGGACGGAATGGTTTAGTGTCGACGCAGATGAACCATCCGGGGGAGCCATGACCGACGCCGCGCTCGTCAATCGCATGCAACTGCCAAGACCGGATACCACGCCGGAAGCGGCGGCGGAGATCTTGCAGACGCATTACGGCCTGACCGGAACGGTTACCGAACTCGGCAGTCAGCAGGACCGCAACTACCGTATCGACGCGGGTGACAACAGCTACGTTCTGAAGATCTGCCGGACGGAATACGATACGGTCGAGCTGGAGGCGCAGAACGCCGCCATCCGCCATCTGCATGCGAAACCCGATGCGCCGCGCGTGCCCAATATCGTGCCCTCGCTGAGCGGCCGGGATATTCTCGTCGTCACCATTCGCGAGCAGGATTACCTCGTCCGGCTGCTCAGCTATCTTCCTGGTCAATCGCTGACGCGGCGCAAGCATCTGCCTATTGCCGCCGTTTCGGCGCTGGGTGCCCTTTCCGGCCGGCTCGCCCGTGACCTTGCCGATTTCGAACATCCCGGCCTCCACCGCAGCCTGCAATGGGACCTGCGCCGCGCCGGGCCGGTCGCCGTGCAGCTCCTGTCGGCGATATCGGATCACGAGGCGCGCGACCGCATCGCCAAGGCGATGGTCGCGGCCGTGAAGCGCATCCAGCCGCTCGCGAGCGGGCTTCGCGTGCAGCCCGTCCATCACGACGTCACTGGCGACAATGTCGTCAGTCATCCGGATGCGCATGGGCAGCCTATCCCGGATGGGGTGATCGATTTCGGCGACATCATCCAGGGCTGGGTGGTGGGCGACCTCGCCGTCACCTGCGCCTCGCTGCTTCACCACGCCGAAGGCGATCCCTTCTACATCCTCCCTGCCATCAAGGCCTATCACGCGATCTATCCGCTCGGGGAAGCCGAATTGAAGGCGCTCTGGCCGCTGATCGTCGCCCGCGCGGTGATTCTCGCCGCCAGCGGCGAGCAACAGCTCGCCATCGACCCCGACAATGATTACGTGCGCGGCAATCTCAAACTCGAGCGCGAGATTTTCGACGTTGCCACCGGCGCGCAGCCGGACGTGATGGAAGCGGCGATCCTCCGGGCCGCGGGCATGGATCTCGCTCCGCTCGCCACCGACGGCTGGTCCGCATTGCTGCCGGACATTGCATCGGATCATATCGCCGCCGTCGATCTTTCCGCGACCAGCCCGCATTTCGTCGACGGTAACTGGCTAAAACCGGACATGGACTGGCGGTTGCTCGCCAAGGCGGCCATCGCTTCCGGCTCGGCTGCGACGCGCTACGGGGAATTCCGTCTGTCGCATGCCGATCTTCTCAGCATGACGCCGCCGCAGAATTTCGCGCTGCATAGCGATATCTGCCTGCCGGCCGGCACGACCGTCACCGCGCCCTTTGCCGGCCGCATCCAATGGCATGGCCAGCATCTCGTTCTGATTGGCGAAACCGTCAGCCTGCATCTCGACGGCGTCGAGTGCACGCTGGAAGAGGGCGCCGAGGTGGAACAAGAGGCGATCGTCGGCACGATCGGCAGCGAGGGCTCGGCCATCGGGGGACTGCGCGTGCAGCTCTGCCGCGTCCAGGGCCTGGTGCCGCCGCTCTTTGCGACGGCCCATCAGGCCGATGGCTGGTCGGCCGTCTGTCCCTCGCCCGCCATTCTCCTGAACGAGGCCTGCGAGGCGCCGCGGCTGGAGAGCGCCGCACTTCTCACGCAGCGCGAAGCGCATTTTGCCAGCCCGCAAAAGCATTATTACGACGTCCCGCCGCAGATTGAGCGCGGCTGGCATGAATTCGTGTTCGACACGCAAGGCCGCACCTATCTCGACATGGTCAACAACGTGACCATGCTCGGCCATGCGCATCCGCGGCTGACGGCGGCCATCGAGCGGCAATGGTCACGGCTCAACACCAATTCCCGCTTCCACTATGCCGCCGTTGCCGAATTTTCTGAGCGTTTAGCGGCATTGGCGCCCGATGGTCTCGACAGCGTCTTTCTCGTCAACAGCGGTTCCGAGGCCAACGATCTCGCCATCCGGCTTGCCTGGGCGCATACGGGCAAGAAAAACATGCTGTGCCTGCTGGAGGCCTATCACGGCTGGACGCTGGCAAGCGACGCCGTCTCCACTTCCATTGCCGACAATCCGCAGGCGTTGACGACGCGACCGGACTGGGTGCATCCGCTCGTTTCGCCCAATACCTATCGCGGCCCGTTCCGCGGTCCGGATTCGGCTGCGGACTACGTGGCCGGTGTTACGACCTTGCTGGAGACCATCGACGAGAAGGCCGAGGGTCTCGCCGGCTTCATCGCGGAAGCGGTCTACGGCAATGCCGGCGGCATTGCCCTGCCGCGCGGCTATCTCGCCGATGTCTACGCCGCCGTCCGGCAACGGGGCGGCCTCTGCATCGCCGACGAGGTGCAGGTGGGTTACGGCCGGCTCGGCCACCATTTCTGGGGATTCGAGACCCAGGAGGTCGTGCCCGATATCATCACCATCGCCAAGGGCATGGGCAACGGCCATCCGCTCGGCGCCGTCATCACCCGGCGGGAGATCGCCGAATCACTGGAGAAAGAGGGCTATTTCTTCTCCTCGGCCGGCGGCAGTCCGGTGAGCTCGGTTGTCGGCCTTACCGTGCTGGACATCATGAAGGACGAAGGCCTTCAGGAGAATGCTCGCATCATCGGCGACCACCTGAAGGCTGGGCTGATCGCGCTGATGGAGCATTTTCCGCTGATCGGCGCCGTGCACGGCATGGGCCTCTACCTCGGCGTCGAATTCGTCCGCGATCACGAGACGCTGACACCCGCCACGGAAGAGACGGCCGCTCTCTGCGAGCGGCTACTCGAGCTTGGCGTCATCATGCAGCCGACCGGCGATCACCTGAATGTGTTGAAGATAAAACCACCGCTTTGCCTCTCGGCGGAAAGCGCCGATTTCTTCGTGAAAGCCCTGGAAAAGGCGCTGGAGGACGGCGTCTAGGGCCGCCATCCCCGCCATTAACCATTGAGGAGATTTGGCGGCAAACCGATTTTTAATCTTCTCGGCCATTGTCGAATCTCGTTCCAATTCCTATCTGTGGGACGGTGATCGGCAATGCCCTTCCGATACGGGAGGCTGCGCGGAGGTTGATACAGGCTTTCTCGTAGTTAGTCGGATACGGAATTTTATTTTCCCGATCGTCGATATTTTGACATCTTTCGGAATATGTTTCTGAAGATGGAATTGCTATTATCTACCAAGATTGTAGACAATAGAACACCAGATCGCAGGCCTCTCCCGTTGGGGCCTTACAAGTACAACGCCAACTAAGGAAAGTGACATGCTGAATTTTAAAGTCATCGCTTCGATCCTTGGGCGGTCCGTGCTTGGCCATGACCGCTCGGGCGCACTCTCCCGCCCGCGCTGTCGAATGTGACGTTCGTCCTCTTATCGGATTCAAACAGTCAATTCGCCATATCTGCGCCGCTAGGGCGCGGAGGGAGTATTTTTAATGAAAAAGCAAGTCATCGAATATGCTGGCGTTCCCGTCGGCATCGTTGTTCCGGATGAAGACCGGCTGAAGTTCATAGCCGTGAAATATCATGTCCATGATCTGGACGAGCAGCGTTTCAGAAGCGCGGATGAGGTCAAACTCGCCATCCGCGATCTCCTCGTCCGCCAACAGGCTAAGCCGATCCACGTTTGATGGATCGGCTCGGCTATTCCCCACCATCACCACACCACATCATCAGCCCTTGCTCTTCGAGCGTCGTTCGCTCCCTGGGTGGGGGTTGATCTTTTGTACCGGCCCATCGAAAGCCTCTCCGTCCGATCGCCACGGTCTCTCCGCCCTCATGGTGAGGCGCGCAGGCTGAAAGCCGGAGCCTCGAACCACGAGGGTCGGCCTCCACAGCACTCCCCTTCGACAAACCCATCTTGTCTTTTCCCCCTCTTTGCGATCCTATCGCCATGACGACCTCGCGCTTTGAAGGCGAAGGATTTTTCATTGGCTGATCTCCTCAATCTCCTAACCGATATCGAAGGCGTCGGCGTCGGTCATTGCACCGATCCTGCGCTGGGCTCCGGTGTCACAGCCATCATCTTTGATGAACCGGCAGTCGCCTCCTGTTCCGTGCTCGGCGGTGCGCCGGGCGGACGCGACACGGCATTGCTCGATCCGGCGATGACGGTGGGCGTAGTCGACGGGCTGGTGCTGTCGGGCGGCTCAGCCTTCGGTCTCGATGCGGCGGGCGGCGTGCAGGCGGGCCTGCGCGACATCGGACGCGGCCTGCAGGTCGGTAGTGCGCGCGTGCCGCTGGTGCCTCAGGCGATCCTCTTCGATCTCATCAATGGCGGCGACAAGGATTGGGGCCTGCATTCGCCCTATCGCGACATGGGTTACGTCGCCTTCAAGGCCGCAGGCAAGGGTGCCTTCCCGCTCGGCACGGTCGGTGCCGGCACGGGTGCGACGACGGCGACGGTCAAGGGCGGCCTCGGCTCGGCCAGCGCCGTCAGCAGCCAGGGACATAGGATCGCGGCCATCGTCGCCGTCAATGCGCTGGGCTCGGCCACCATCGGCGAAGGACCGCATTTCTGGGCCGCTCCCTTCGAGATCGGCGGGGAATTCGGCGGCCTCGGCATGCCCGAAACCATAGACACGCGCCTCAGGCTGAAGGGCGCGAATGTTACGGCAACAACGATCGGCGCCATCGTCACCGATGCTGCGTTGACCAAGGCGGAAGCGCATCGGCTGTCGATCTGCGGCCATGACGGTTTTGCCCGCGCGCTGTTGCCCACGCATCTGCCGCTCGACGGCGACACGGTGTTTGCCGCTTCGACCGGCAAACATCAGAGAGACGACCTGCTGAGCTTCATGGAACTCTGCCATCTCGCCACCCTCGTTATGGCGCGCGCCATTGCCCGCGGCGTCTACGAAGCAACGGCGCTGCCCGTCGCAGGCGCGCTGCCGGCCTGGCGGGACCGCTTTCCGGACCGGATAATCTAGCCATTTCGGGACCCCGCCGGGCACGCGCAGCACAAATTTTCGCAATTGTGTGTGCGCTTGCGAGATGACACTATTTCAAAAAAATGGCCTTGCCGGAGGGAAAACCGGCATCGGGAGCCGGAGCAAGGGAATTGAGATGACCAAGTTTTCGAGTTCAGACCTGGGCGATTTTGCGCGCCGTCTTGCCTGCGGCGCCACGCTGTCGGCCGGGCTGCTGATACTGGGCATAGCGCCGGCGGAAGCGGCCAAGACGACGCTGAACATCGGCATGAGCGTCGAACCCACCGGCCTCGATCCGACAATCGCCGCACCCGTCGCCATTGGTCAGGTGACTTGGCAGAACATCTTCGAAGGGCTCGTCGCTATCGACGAGAGCGGCAAGATCGTGCCGCAGCTTGCGAAAAGCTGGGAAATCTCTCCCGACGGGCTAACCTACACATTCAAGCTGCAGACCGGCGTCAAGTTTCACGACGGCGAGGCTTTCGATTCGACGGCGGCGAAATTCGCGCTCGATCGCGCCCGTGACGGCAAATCCGTAAATCCGCAGAAACGCTTCTTTGCAACCATCGCCTCGATCGACACGCCGGACCCGGAAACGCTGGTGCTGCATCTCTCTTCGCCGACGGGCAGCCTGCTCTACTGGCTCGCCTGGCCCTCTTCCGTCATGGTCGGCCCGAATTCTGCCGCCAACGACAAGACGACGCCTGTCGGTACCGGCCCGTTCAAATTCTCGGCCTGGGCCAAGGGCGACCATGTGGAGCTCCTAAAGAACCCGGATTACTGGAACAGATCCGTCGACGTGAAGCTCGACAAGGTGACCTTCCGCTTCATTTCCGATCCGCAGGCGGAAGCGGCAGCCCTGAAGGCCGGCGATCTCGACGCCTTTCCGGAATTCGCGGCACCGGAGCTGATGAGCTCTTTCGACGGCGACGCGCGGCTGATGACCAAGGTCGGCAATACCGAACTCAAGGTCGTCGCCGGCATGAACAATACGCGCAAGCCCTTCGACGATAAGCGGGTGCGCCAGGCCCTGATGATGGCACTTGACCGCAAGACGATCATCGACGGCGCCTGGTCCGGTTTCGGCACGGCGATCGGCAGCCACTACACGCCGAACGACCCGGGATATCAGGACCTGACAGGGACGCTGCCTTATGATCCCGCAAAGGCCAAGGCGCTGCTGGCCGAGGCCGGCTATCCGAATGGCTTCACCTTCACCATCAAGACGCCGCAGATGGCCTATGCGCCGCGTAGCGCCCAGGTGATGCAGGCGATGTTTGCCGATATCGGCGTCACCATGAATATCGAGCCGACGGAATTCCCGGCGAAATGGGTGCAGGACGTCTTCACTGGCCGCGACTACGATATGACCATCGTCGCCCATGCCGAGCCGCTGGACATCGACATCTATTCGCGCGACCCCTATTATTTCAACTATAAGAACCCGGTCTTCAACGAGCTGATGAAGAAGATCCAGCTAACCGCCGATCCGGCGGCGCAGAACAAGCTCTACGGCGAGGCGCAGACGATCCTGGCCGAGGATGCCCCCGCGCTCTTCCTCTTCGTCATGCCGAAGCTCGGGGTCTGGGACAAGAAGCTGAAGGGGCTCTGGGAGAACGAGCCGATCCCCTCGAATGTCTTGACCAACGTCTCCTGGGAAGACTGATCTCTTCGGTTCCGCACAGACAGCAGGGCGGATCACCTCGCCCGCTGTCGAATGTTTCGATGCCGGAGCCGATCCGGCGATGGACATGCAATGATCGTACTTCTTACCCGCCGGATCACAGGTCTTATCCTGACCCTGATCGCCGTTTCGTTGCTGATCTTTGCGGTGATGGCCCTGCTGCCGGGCGATCCCGCCGCCATCACGCTCGGCACCTCGGCCTCGCCGGAGACGCTTGCCGCGCTGCGACACGACATGGGCCTCGATCAGCCATTGATCGTCCGCTACAGCCAATGGCTTGGCGGCGCGCTGACTGGCGAGCTCGGCAAGTCCTATACTTATGGTGTGCCGGTCGCCGGCCTCATCGTCGAGCGGCTGGCTGTCACATTGCCGCTTGCCATCCTCGCCATTATTCTTTCCATCCTCATCGCCGTGCCGCTCGGCGTGGCGGCCGCCGCCCGGCGCGGCGGCATATTCGATATTATCGCCACGCTGTTTTCGCAGATGAGCATCGCCGTGCCCGGCTTTTGGGTGGGCCTGCTGTTGATCCTGCTGTTTTCCACCTCGCTCGGCTTAATGCCGGCGGGAGGATTTCCCGGTTGGAGCGATGGCCTGGGACCGGCACTCCGGGCGCTGATCCTGCCGGCGGTGGCATTGGCTCTGCCGCAGGCAGGTGTGCTGACACGGGTCACTCGTTCGGCCGTGCTCGACACGCTGCATGAGGATTTCGCCCGCACGGCGGTCGCCAAGGGCCTGTCAAGCGGTGCCGTTCTCTGGGGCCATATCGTGCCGAACGCCCTGGTGCCGATACTGACCATCCTCGGCCTGCAATTCACCTTCCTTGTCGCTGGTGCCGTGCTGATCGAGAACGTCTTCAACCTGCCGGGTCTCGGACGGCTCGCCTTGCAAGCGCTCAACCAGCGCGACATCGTCGTCATGCAGGATGTCGTGCTGTTCTTTGCTTCCCTCGTCATCATCATGAATTTCCTGGTCGATCTCTCGTTTCTGGTCATCGACCCCAGACTTCGCAGCGGAGGCGCGCGATGATTACGGTCGAAACCGTCGCCCCCGCTCCTCCCCGCCGCTCCCGGTTCCGCGCCCTGCGCCGCGCCAATCTGATCGTAGGCGCCATCATCATTCTCTCGCTCGTCGCTGTCGCGATCCTGTCACTCTTCTGGACGCCAGTGCCGCCGGCGAAGCTGCAAATCATCCATAAGCTGCAGCCTCCTTTCGGCTTCGGCCTTCTGGGCACCGACCAGCTCGGCCATGACGTGCTGTCGATGCTGATGGTCGGCTGCTGGAATTCGCTGTCGATCTCAGTGTCGGCGGTCGCGATCGGCGGCACGATCGGGACGGTGATCGGCATTGCCGCTGCCGCTCAGCGCGGATTGTTCGAATCGCTCGTTATGCGCACCTGCGACGTGATCTTCGCATTGCCGCCAATCCTTTCGGCCATGATCCTCGGCGCCTTTCTCGGTACCGGACGCTTTACCGCCATCACCGCCATTGCCACCTTCATGGTTCCTGTCTTTGCCCGCGTGGCGCTTAGTTCGGCGCTGCAGGCCTGGAGCAGGGATTACGTGCTGGCGGCGCGCGCCCTCGGCAATACGCACCTGTCGATCACCATGCGGCATGTGCTGCCGAACATCATGGGCGTCATCATCGTCCAGGCGAGCATCCAGCTCGGCCTGGCGATCCTGACCGAAGCCGGCTTGAGCTTCCTCGGCCTCGGCGTGCCGCCGCCGGCGCCGACCTGGGGGCGGATGCTGGCGGAAGCGCAGACCTATCTTGGACAAGCGCCCTGGCTCGCCATCCTGCCGGGCCTGGCGATTGCACTCTGCGTCCTCGGCTTCAACCTGCTTGGCGACGGCCTGCGCGATCTTCTCGATCCACGCGCGGCACGCCGCTAAAGCAATTCCAGGAAAAGTGCGAAGCGGTTTTCCGTCCGGAATGCGTAAAAACAAAAGGATAGAGCGGGAAAGCGATTCCGTTAAACGCTGAACCGCTCTAACTTCGACATACGAAGAGAATGACCATGACCGAAGCGACCGATCTTTCCATCCGCCAGCTCCTTCGGAAATTTTCCGAAAAGAGCCTTTCGCCGAGTGAATACTGGCTGGCGCTGGAGAAACATATCGAGGCGTGGGAGCCGACGATCGCCGCACTCTACGCCTATGACCCGGAAGCAGCGCGCCGACAGGCCGCCGCCTCCACCGAACGCTGGGCGAAGGGTGCGCCGCTCGGAGCACTGGACGGCATTCCGGTGACCCTCAAGGAGCTGATCGCCACCAAGGGCCAGCCGGTGCCGCTCGGCACGGCCGCCGTCGAACTCATTCCCGCCGCGGAGGATGCGCCGGTCGCAGCCCGCCTGCGCGAGGATGGCGCGGTGATCTTCGCCAAGACCACCTGCCCGGACTACGGCATGCTGTCCTCTGGTCTTTCCAGCTTCCACAAACTCAGCCGCAATCCCTGGGATCCGACCCAGAATCCTGGTGGGTCCAGTGCCGGCGCCTCGGCGGCGGCGGCTGCCGGCTACGGGCCGTTGCACATCGGCACGGATATCGGCGGCTCGGTGCGCCTGCCGGCAGGCTGGACCGGCATTTTCGGCTTCAAGCCAAGCCATGGCCGCATTCCGGTCGATCCCTATTATGTCGGCCGCTGCGCCGGGCCAATGGCCCGCACGGTCGAGGACGCCGCCTTTTCCATGGCCACGCTCTCGCGGCCCGATTGGCGCGATGGCACCAGCCTGCCGCCGAACGAGATCGACTGGATGGATCTCGATATCGATGCGCGCGGGCTGAAGATCGGCCTGATGCTCGATGCCGGCTGCGGCCTGCCCGCCGATGCCGAGGTGCGCGATGCGGTTGTCGCCGCCGCCAAGCGCTTCGAAGAAGCGGGCGCTACGATTATCGACGTCGCGCCGGTGCTGACAAAGCAGATGCTGGATGGACTGGATGTCTTCTGGCGAGCGCGTTTCTGGAGCGATATCATGGGATTGAGCGAGGAGCGCCGCGACCTGATCCTGCCCTATATCTACACATGGGCGAAGGGCGGTGCCGATATCAGCGGTGTCGAAGCGGTGCGCGGTTTCAACCAGACGATCGAGATGCGCAGGAGTTGCGGCAAGCTGTTTACGACGATCGATGCGCTGCTATCGCCCACCAACCCGATCGTCTCCTATCCGGCCGATTGGGCCTCCCCTACCAACGATCCGGCCCTGCCCTTCGAGCACATCGTCTTTACCGTTCCCTGGAACATGTCGGAGCAGCCGGCCTCATCGATCAATTGCGGCTTCTCCCGCTCCGGCATGCCGATCGGACTGCAAATCGTCGGTCCGCGTTTTGGCGACATGCTGGTGCTGAAACTCTCGAAGGCGTTCGAAACCTGGACCGGCGGGGTCACGAACTGGCCGAAGCCACCTGCTCCCTGACCGGCGCGTACCGCGCGACCTCTCCCCGCTGGGGCAAGGGTGAAGGCCTACAGCCGGGCCGCACCTTTCTCCTCAACATCGGCGCCAAGCTGCCGCAAGGCCTTTTCGATGACACGCAGGTCATCCTGCAGGCCGTCATCTATACTCATCATGCTGGCGCTGCCGGCGCGCTGGATGCCGCGAGTTTCGCTCTGCAGCTCACGCAGCCGATCGATCTTGCGACTGCGCCTCAGATGGCTGTCGTGGAGGATATCCCTGATCACCTGTTCCATCGCCGTGATCGGCATGATGCTTCTCCTCTCGAACAAGACGGTGTTCAATCGAGGAAATAACGGTTTAGATTCAGACCGGTTCCGACCGGCTCTCAGCCCTGCAGGCGGCGGTAGCCTGTCGGTTGCTCATAGAGCCAGCCGATGCGCTCGACGGCGGCGGCGAAATCTTCGCGTGCCGTGGTCATCGTATGGCCGTTGGCATGCACGATGGTTTTCTCGTCTTCCATGATGGCCACATGGCCCTTCCAGAAGACGAAATCGCCGCGGCGCAATTCCTCGCGCGTAATCGGTTCGCCGAGGCCAGCCGCCTGCATATCCGCATCGCGCGGCGCGTCGCGGCCCGTCATCAGCAATGCGAGCTGCACGAGGCCGGAGCAATCGATACCGAGGCCGGACCGGCCACCCCAGAGATAGGGCGTTTCCAGGAACCGCAAGGCGACATCGACATAGTCGCCACCATCATTGTAACCGATCGGCTGGACATGCTTGGCGAAGATGGCCGCGCCGCCTTCGAGGACGACATAATGGTTCCCCCGCGTCTCGGCCATGCCGGTGACGCGCACGCGGCTGCCCATGGAGAGGATATCCGCGTGGGGTTTGCGCAGTTCCGGATCGGGATAGAGAAACGTCCGCTGCGTCACGACGACATGCGTGGGTGCGGCCTGTTCCGTCAGGATCGCTTTTTCGGGAAGATAGCCAACATAGCCGTCCGACACCGCTTTCACCCAGCACCAACCATCCTTGCGCTCGAAGACATCGACCTCTTCGCCGAACAAAAGCTCGGTGTCGATGCCGCGCGCCAGATCCGGCTGCGGGCGAAGGGCAACGACGGGAGCGACGACCTGCGCCCTGGTGCCTTCGACAAAACGGCCGGCCTCGACCTTGCCCCGAAGGGAGGCCTCGGCAAGATCGGGCCGAAAGGCATTGAGACGGCGGTCGAGCATCATGAACATGGTCCTCTAGAGCAATTCCAGGAAAAGTGCGTAGCGGTTTTCCGTCCGGAATTGCGTGAAAACAAAGAGATAGAGCAGTTCAGCGATTCCGTGAAGCGCTGAACTGCTCTAGACGGATAGTTTGCGGCCTTGCTCGATGACGAGATCACCGAGCTTTTCCAGATAGAGCGCGCCTGCGACAGTGCGCTTGATGATGACGTTGCGGCGATCACGCTCGTCGCGGACGCGGTCGACCAGACCCATCTCGCCCATGGTGTCGAGCGCACGGGTGATGACCGGCTTGGTAACGCCAAGCGTTGCGGCGAGCCCTCGTACCGTATGCGGTGGCGGCACGAGGTAGATCTGCAGGAGGATCGCCATCTGCCGAAGCGTCAAGTCATGACCCTCGCGACGCACCTGCTCGAGCGCCACGCCTTGCCAGAGGCCGAGAGCCTGCGAGGCAGAGAGTTCAAGCGGCAAAGGCAACCTCGAAGATCGTTACGCTACCGTTTCAGTCTCGGCCAAGATCATGGCGGTTTCAAGGGGAATTCGCCAACCCTTCTCCCCGCAATGCGGGGAGAAGGGTTGCAGCACATTCGGGCCGCCAGCGGCCACCTCATGGTGAGGTGCGAAGGTCCAAAGGACCGTAGCCCCGAACCATGAGGGCGGGTGAGAGGCAGTACTTCGGCCCTATCGCACGCTCTGGCGGATATAGTGATACAGCGCCCGGATGGCCTGCGCCTCGCCGCCGCCCGGCGAGTGAGGACGTTCGCTCTGTGCCCAGCCGAAGATATCGAAATGCGCCCAGCTCGGCGTTTTCGTCACGAAACGCTTGAGGAACAAAGCGGCGGTGATCGAGCCGGCCATGCCGCCGGACGGGGCATTGGTGATATCGGCGAATTTGGCGCGGATATCCTTGTCGTAGCCCATGTAGAGCGGCATGCGCCACAGCGGGTCGTCCGTCTCAAGGCTGGCGTCGGTGAGATCTCGGGCAAGATCGTCATCGTCGGTGAAGAAAGGCGGCAGGTCCGGGCCGAGCGCGACACGGGCAGCACCCGTCAATGTCGCCATGTCGATCATCAGATCAGGCGCTTCTTC
Organism: Rhizobium sp. LEGMi-198b; assembly: GCF_054114205.1. Classification (NCBI taxonomy): domain Bacteria; kingdom Pseudomonadati; phylum Pseudomonadota; class Alphaproteobacteria; order Hyphomicrobiales; family Rhizobiaceae; genus Rhizobium; species Rhizobium sp. LEGMi-198b. The sequence continues at coordinate 1,264,456 of NZ_JBSYVH010000001.1, forward strand.
GTCAGCATACGCGAGCGCATCGGCGAGGATCAGCCGTCCCTCGGCGTCGGTATTGTCGATCTGCACGGTCAGGCCCTTGCGGCTCTTGTAGATGTCGCCGGGACGGAAGGCATTGGACGAAATCGAGTTTTCGACGACCGGAATAATGACGCGCAGATCGACCTTCAGCTTGGCGTCCATGATCATCAGCGCCAGGCCCATGACATTGGCGGCACCGCCCATATCCTTCTTCATCAGCAGCATGGAGGATGCCGGCTTGATGTCTAGGCCGCCGGTGTCGAAGCAGACACCCTTGCCGACCAGCGTGATGCGGCGATGACCCTTCTTGCCCCAGCGCAGTTCCAGAAGGCGCGGCGCATCGGCGCTGGCGCGGCCGACCGTGTGCACCAACGGGAAATTCTGCTTCAGGAGATCGTCGCCGATAATGACGGACACCTCCGCCTTGTAGTGCTCGGCGAGCGCCCGGAAGGCGGCTTCGAGCTGTTCCGGTCCCATGTCGTTGGTCGGGGTGTTGATGAGGTCGCGGGCGAGGAAGACGCCGGCGAGCTGGCGCTTGATATCGGTGGCGTCCGCATCGCGCGGAATCATCAGCGTCGGCGGGTTGGCTTTTTCCGATTTGTAGCGCTCGAACCGGTAGCTGCCGAGGCCGAAGCCGAGCGAAAGCCGGTTTGCCGTGAGCGGCGCGGTCTCGATATGCCAATCACCCGCCGGCAGGCTACGCGCCAACCTGCCCGTCAGGAAGGGTTGTTCCGAGGGGTTGGAGCCAAGGCCGAACAGAGCGCCGCCGAGATGGCCTTCTTCGGTCGGAATCAATAGCAGCGAGCCGCTATCGGCCTTGTAGCCGGCCTTGCTCGCCCAATCGAGGGCGATGGGATCGATGGTGCCAGTCTCGATATGTGCCGGAGTGACGGCAAAAATCGGCAGCGTCGCGCCACCCTTCGAGTTGAAGGGGCTCGCGCGCTCGATGTACTGATAGGGGGCCATAACTATCCTTTGGCAATGATTTCCGGGAATCGCGGGTTAACTCTCTGTTAGGGTTAACAGATTATTGCTGGAGCGAACATTGCGTCAAACCTTTCCCTGTTCCGATTTGAGGCCAGGCGCAGGACTCAGGCATTTCGGGATAGGCGCCATGGCCACTTCGTCAACCACGTCGACATTCAAGACCTTCCTGCTCCACGGTGCGTCAGCGGCACTTATGGCGCTTGTACTCGCCGGCTGCTCGACGACCGGAAAAGACAAGATGACGACCGGCTCGATCCCGACAATGTCAAAGCCGGTCGACGAGATGAACGGCGCGGACCTCGCGCAGGCGACCCTTACCCTCGGCAAAGCCTATGAGGCCAATCCGAAAGACCGCGATACCGGCGTCAACTACGCCAATGCGCTGCGCATGAGCGGGCGCAACGATCAGGCGCTGGCGGTCATGCAGCAGGTGGCGATCGCCCATCCCGACGATCGCGGCGTACTGGCTGCCTACGGCAAGGCTCAGGCCGCTGCCGGGCAGCTCCAGGATGCGCTTGCGACCATCGATCGCGCGCAGACCCCGGACCGCCCGGACTGGCGGCTGGTTTCGGCCGAAGGCGCGATCCTCGATCAGCTCGGCCGCTCGACCGAGGCGCGCGGCAAATATCGCGATGCACTCGTGCTGCAGCCGAATGAGCCGACAATCCTTTCCAATCTCGGCATGTCCTATGTGCTGACCGGCGATCTGAAGTCCGCCGAGAGCTATCTCCGCTCCGCCGCCAGCCAGCCGACCGCCGACAGCCGCGTGCGCCAGAATCTGGCTCTCGTGGTCGGGCTGCAGGGCCGCTTCCCCGAAGCCGAAAAGATCGCCCGCCAGGAACTGACGCCACAGCAGGCGAACGCCAATGTCGCCTATCTGCGCTCCATGCTGGCGCAGCAGAATTCCTGGCAGAAACTCGCCGCCGGCGATGGCGGCAAGAAAGCGATCAACTAGAGCGGTTCAGCGCCAGATATGCCGCGGCAGGCCTTCCGCCACCAGCCGGACGCCAAGCGCGCCCATGACGGCACCCGCGATCCTGTCGATCCAAAGCTTGGCGCCGAGATAGAGCGCGCGCGGACGGTTTGACGAAAAGGCGAGTGTCACAACCGTATACCAACCCACCTCGACGGCGAAGACCGCCAGTGGCACGGCGAGCATCAGCCCGGGAGCGGGTTCCGCCGGGAGAAGTGCTGCAAAAATGCTGCCGTAGAAAATGGCCGTCTTCGGGTTGCTGAGCTGCGTCCCCAGCGCAAACCAGAAATTACGCCCGACGCTCCCGCCGACCGGCGTGGCCGGGGCGTCGATGGCAAGATCATGGGCGGCGTTCCGCCAAATGCGGATGCCAATGTAGATCAGATACAGGCCACCGGCGACCTTCAGGGCAAGATAGAGCCATTCGACCTGCATCAGCAGCGCGTTCAAACCGAACAGGGTCAAAGTCGCGAAGGTGACGCTGCCAGCACCCATTCCGAGCGCGGCGGCAAGGCCAGCCCTGCGCGAGCGGGAAACGGCGATGCGGGAAACGAGAACGAAACTCGGACCAGGGCTGACCGCTCCGATGAAAACGGCGGCGATGATGCTGAAAAAGATAGCTATGGATGACATGCAAATCCTCCCGATACGATCGGCCTCGGGGCGGACGACGCCATCTTCGCGCCGGTATCATCCGCCTCACATTGCCGATGACGCAGGATTGGAAATTAATCACGTCCGGCACCGGCGGCAAGTTTTGTATGTCAGAATTTGTCCATCACCTGGATAGCCGCCGGGCCAAGGATAACGGCCATGAGAACGGGCAGGAAGAAGACGATCATCGGCACCGTCAGCTTCGGCGGCAGGGCGGCGGCCTTCTTTTCCGCCTCGTTCATGCGTTCGTCGCGGCCTTCCTGCGCCAGCACGCGCAGTGCCTGCGAGATGGGCGTGCCATAGCGCTCGGCCTGGATCAGAGCCTGCGTCACCGATTTGACGATTTCGATCTGCGTGCGGCTGGCGAGATTGTCGAAAGCGGTACGGCGATCCTGCAGGAACGAGAGTTCCGCCGTGGTCAACACCATTTCTTCGGCGAGTGGCGGCGATTGCTCCGCCATTTCTTCGGAGACGCGGCGCATGCCGGCTTCGATGGAAATGCCCGATTCCACGCAGATCAGCATGAGATCGAGCGCATCCGGCCAGGCGCGCTTGATCGATTTCTGCCGTTTGGTCATGCGATTGGAAATATAGATGTTCGGTGCATAAAAGCCGAGATAGGCGGTGCCGATAACGCCGAGAAGGCGGATCGCGAAGGGCTTGGCGGCGAAGTAGCCAAGGACGAAAACGAAAATGACGGCAACCATCAAGAATAGGAACGGCAGCAGAAAACGCGCCACCAGGAACATGTTCAGCGCATTTTCCGAACGCAGACCGGCCGCCCGCAACCGATTGACCGTATTGGTATCGACCAAGGCGGTGCGGAGATTGAAGCGCTCGACGATCTGGCGGACATTCTGGTTGTTCTGGCTGCGCAGCGAGGCCTTGCCGCCATCGGCGGTCAAGCGGGCGCGTTCCCGGGCGCGGATCTGTTCTCGCTCGGTGGAAACGGCTTTCATGCGTTTGTTGAGATCGCCGCGCTCCAGGAAGGGTACGGCGATCGTGTAGAAGGTGGCGAAGACGGCGATCGCCACGAAAACGGCGAGTACCGTGCTGGGATCGGTCAATCTACTGGCGAAATCGGAGGACATGGCTCAGCGTCTCCTTCGGTCAAATCTCGAAATTGACCATGTTGCGCATGATGTAGATGCCGACCGACATCCAGATGCCGGCGGCGCCCAGGATCAAATGGCCGCGCGGATCTGTGAAAAGGATCAACATGTATTGCGGCGAGGTCAGATAGACGAGCGTCGCGACGATGAAGGGCAGCGAGCCAATGATGACGGCCGAGGCTTTGGCTTCCATCGACAGCGCGGTGACCTTCGCCTTCATCTTCTTGCGCTCGCGCAGCACGCGCGCAAGGTTGCCCAGCGCTTCGGAGAGGTTGCCGCCGGCCTGCGCCTGGATGGCGATGACGATCGTGAAAAAGTTCACCTCCTGCAGCGGCATGTGGTTGGTCATGCGCGCGCAGGCATCGGTCATGCTCAGGCCGACCTGCTGGGCTTCGACGACGCGGCGGAACTCGGTTTTCACCGGCTCGCGCGCCTCGCCCGCCACCAGCCGCACGGCGTCATTGAGCGGCAGGCCCGAGCGGATCGAGCGGGTGATGAGGTCGAGCGCGTTGGGGAATTCATCGAGGAACTTGTTCTGCCGGCGCTTGATGAGGAAACCGATGACCCAACGTGGCAGGCCGAAGGCGGCGGCGAAGGGAAGGCCGACCAAGACGGCGACCGGTGCGCCGAGCAGGAAGACGACAAGCATGATGAAGAAGCCGAACAGGATGCTGAAGAGATAGAAACGCGCCGGCGTTAGCGACAGGCCGGCTTGCCCGAGGCGTACTTTCAGCGACTGCTTCTTCTTGGTGTTCTCCAACTGGCGCTTTTCGAGATCCTTCAGCGAATCCTGCACCGATTTGCGCCGTTTCGACATTTCCTGCACGCGGTCGCGCGCCGCCTTGACCTGCATACGGTCGGTCTCGGCCGATTTGATGCGGTTGACGCGGCTGTCGGCCTTTTTCTGCCTCTCGATCCGGGAATAGAGGATGCTGTAACAGACAGCCGCCGCGGAGACGGCTGCGAGCACCACAATCAGAAGCACTACCGGATCGACACCGAACATCGGGAAAGTCCTATTTCGACTTGTTTTCCATTTCGTCGAGGGCAGCAGCCAGGCGCTTTTCCTCGTTGTAGTAGCGGGCGCGGTCCCAGAAATTCGGCTTGCCGATGCCGGTCGACATATGCCGCCCGATGATACGCCCGTTCGCATCTTCGCCTTCGATCTCGTAGCGCATCAGGTCCTGCGTGATGATCACATCGCCTTCCATGCCGATCACCTCGGTGATCTGGGTGATGCGGCGCGAACCGTCGCGCAAGCGGGCAGCCTGGATGACCACGTCGACGGAGGTGGAAATGATCTCGCGCACCGTCTTCGCCGGCAGGCTGAAGCCGCCCATCGCGATCATCGATTCCATACGGCTCAGGCATTCGCGCGGCGTGTTGGCGTGGATCGTGCCCATCGACCCGTCGTGACCGGTGTTCATCGCCTGCAACAGGTCGAAGACTTCCGGTCCGCGCACTTCGCCGACGATGATGCGTTCGGGTCGCATGCGCAGGCAGTTCTTGACGAGATCACGCATGGTGATCTCGCCTTCGCCTTCGATATTCGGCGGGCGGGTTTCGAGGCGGACGACGTGCGGCTGCTGCAGTTGCAGTTCGGCCGTATCCTCGCAGGTGATGACGCGCTCGTCGCGGTCGATATAGTTGGTGAGGCAGTTCAGAAGCGTCGTCTTGCCCGAGCCGGTACCGCCGGAAATGACGACATTGCAACGAACGCGGCCGATGATCTGCAGCAGCGTGGCGCCCTCCGGCGTGATGGCGCCAAAGCGGACGAGCTGGTCGAGCGTCAGCTTGTCCTTCTTGAATTTACGGATGGTGAGCGCGGGGCCGTCGATCGACAGCGGCGGTGCGATGACGTTGACGCGCGATCCGTCCGGCAGGCGGGCGTCGCAGATCGGACTCGATTCATCGACGCGGCGGCCGACCTGGCTGACGATACGCTGGCAGATGGAAAGGAGCTGTGCATTGTCGCGGAAGCGGACTTCCGATTCCACTGTCTTGCCGCCGACTTCGATGAAGGTCTGGCCGGCGCCATTGACCATAATGTCGGCGATATCGTCGCGGGCAAGCAGCGGCTCGAGCGGACCGTAGCCGAGCACGTCGTTGCAGATGTCCTCAAGCAGTTCCTCCTGCTCGGAGATCGACATCGCGAAATTCTTGATGGTGATGATGTCGTTGACGATATCGCGAATTTCTTCGCGCGCAGCCTCCGCATCGAGCTTTGAGAGCTGCGACAGGTCGATCGTATCGATCAGAGCGGAAAAGACCTGCGACTTGGTGTCGTAATATTCTTCGGTGCGCGCCGGCCGGCGGCGTGTCGGCGTCTGCATCGAAGGCGGCGCGACCTGCTGGCGCTGTTGCGACCCCTCGCGCGCCGGCTCGACCAGCACTGTCGATGCCGCAGGCGCTATCGCGGACGGCGCGCGCGCCGGCGCCGGCGGAGGCGTCACGCCACCGCTCTTTGCAGGACCTTCATTTCCGCGTCTGCCAAACATGCCGTCGATCCAATTCTACGCTAGAGCATGATCTCAAAAACACGAACCGGCCTTCGAACAAGATCATGCGACATCAAACAATTACTTCCGCTTCAGAAGGCCGAGCAGGCCGCCCTTCTTCGTCTTCTTCAGGGCAACGCGCCCGGTAACGATGTGCGATATCTGCGAGAAGGTCTCGGCGACCGGTGATTTCGGGTCGGTCTCCGAAATCATGCGGCCGCTGTTGGCGGCGTTGCCGAACAGGTTGATATCGAAGGGAATGATGGCGATCGGGTCGGTCTCCAGCGGCTCGCAGAATTCCGAGGGACCGATTTCCGGGCGCTTCGGCATACCGACCTGATTGAGGATGAGATGTGGCGCCTTGTCGTTGGGGCGCAGCTTGCGCAGCGCATCCAACATGTTCTTGGCGTTGCGCAGATTGGCAAGGTCGGGCGCCGCGCAAATGACGACTTCGTCGACAGCCGAAAGCACCGAGCGCGTCCATTCCGTCCATAGATGCGGCACGTCGAGCACGCTCACCGGCGCGCTGCGCTGCAGGACGTCGAGCACGGGCTGAAAGGCCTGGCCGTCGAAATCATAGGCGCGATCGAGCATCGAGGGGGCAGCGAGCAGCGACAGGTGCTGCGAACATTTGGTCAGCAGGCGATCGAGGAAAACCTCGTCAAGACGCTCCGGCGCATAGACGGCCTCGGCGATACCCTGGGCCGGGTCCTGATCGAAATCGATATTGGCGGTGCCGTAGGGCAGATCGAGATCGGCGAGAATGGTCTCGGTCGAGAACAGGTTGGAGATGCCGAAAGCGCAATTATGCGCGATGGTGGATGCCCCTACCCCACCCTTGGCGCCGATAAAGGCGACGCTGCGGCCAAGCGGCTCGGCATCGGGATCGACGAAGATCGCCGTCATCGCTGCCATGACGTCGGCCATGGCAACCGGCTGAACCATATATTCGGAAATACCGTTGCGGATGAGTTCGCGATAGAGGCCGATATCATTGTGATGACCGACGATCACCACCTTGGTGCTGGGATCGCAGACGGCAGCGAGCGGCGCAAGCTCCGCCAGCAAATTGCCCGGATTGGCCCGGGTTTCCAGGATGATCAGATTGGGCGTCGGCGTCGAGGCGAACATGTTTGCTGCCGCCGCGGTGCTGCCGCTGGTGATCCTGAGGCTGACCTTGGACATGCGCCGATCATTGGCGCATCGGTCCATCACCTGCTGCAACTGCTCGCTTTCGCAGAAGGCATGTACCGAGATGCGCGGCAGCGGTCGCATGTTCTCGAGATCGCCCGTGCGGGGCGCATCATCGGCCTCCAACTCGGGCTTTCTAATTTCGTAGTTGATAGCGCTCATGATTCTATCCTGTTCCGCCGGCCGGTTATCCTCATGCTCACGAGCCGAAGCCGCTGATCGTGGCCGTGCTCGTCGGGACGTTGCCGCTGCGGTAATTGTCGATCACCTTGCTGCGTTGGTCGGTATCGATCGGCGACATGGCGCGCGGCGCGACGAGGTCGGTCGGGTTTGCCACTTGCGCTGCGAGGTTGTTCTGGGTCGCGCAGCCGAAATTGTAGTAGTTCTGATTGTCGAAGGCGTTATCGGACAGATCTTCCGGCCATTGGCCGCAGGAATTGGTGGTCGCCGTCGTTGCCATGAAACTAAGGCGGATCGGCGCGGCATCACCGGGGCCGCCGGATTGATAATAATTGTCGACGATGCGCGCTGACGGAATGCCGCTTGCGACAAGTTCTTGCCGGATCTGCCGGCGAAGCGCGGAAACCCCAGGCGAGTTGGCCGAACTGCCGGGCGCCAGGATTTCGACAGTGCCGGAAGCGTGAGCCTTATAATCCTGCACGAAACCGCGAACCGTGTCGCGGGCGCCGGTCGTAATACGGCGATCGCCGGCAATGACGGGGATGTCGACGTGATGTTCCTTTTCGGTCAGCACGATAGGATGACGCTGACGATAGTCATCGGAAAGGGCGCTGGTCGTCATGCGATCCGGCGATCCCGCACATCCGCTGACAGCCGCAGCCATCATGATCAGAGCCAGGGCTGAAAATCGCGGCCTGGCGATACGGGGCGCATTGCGATCGAGGCTGGCCATCTTTTGGTCTCTCGTTGTTCCGGTTGAAAAGGGGTGCGTCATTGTCCGTCTCCCCTCACTTGTAAATAAAGCCGACCGTGCCGTGGAAATCGGCATCCGCAACCGGCGGGCCGTCCTTGTGCCCGTAGATCTTGTTCACACGGTTCATGAAGAAGGCGGAGACATCGTTGCTCGGTGAAAAATTGTCGTCTGGGCGAGCGAGTTGAGCCCGCGCCACCGGCCGTACCAGATAGGGCGTCGCGATGATCACCAGTTCGCTTTCGTCGCGTTCAAAGCTCTTTTGACGGAAGAGTGCGCCGAGGATCGGGATCTTCGAGGCGCCCGGCGTGCCGTTGGTGGTCTGCTGGACGCTGTCACTGAGGAGGCCCGCCAACGCAATGGAGCCGCCGGAGGGCAATTCGACCGAGGTATCGGCCGCACGCTGGTTATACGTCGCGGTTCCCGATGTGCCGACCGGGTTGGACACCTCAGTCTGGATATGCAAGCTGATGCGCCCTGCCGAGAGAACCACAGGCGTGAAGGCCAAGCTTACGCCGTAGGTAAAGGGCGTAATCGTGACGTTGCCGTCACTATCGGTCGTGGAGTAGAGCTGCTGACCGCCGGAATTGAAGGTCGCGGCCTGACCGGAGATTGCCGTCAATGTCGGTTCCGCCAATGTACGTACCGCGCCGGCCTGCTCCATGGCACTGAGATAGGTGCTGATATTGTATTTGCCGATCGCGCTCTTGAATAGGGCGGCGATACCGCCACCGCCCGCGGCCGCGGTCGTGTCACTGGTGATACTGCCGAGTTGAGCGACAGTCAGGCCGGAGGAATTGCTGACGAGATTGTCGAAGCCGATCTGCTTCAGCACGCTGCGCTTGATCTCGGCGACGGTGACCTTCAGCGTCACCTGATCCTCGCCCTCGATCTGCAGAAGGTTGACGATCTGTGACGTCTGGCGTGTTTCGGCAAAGAGGGCGACGGAATTGTCGCCGCCGCTGGCGCTGGCGGTTTCATTGCGCGTCGTCGCCTCGCCGCCCTTGAGGAAAGCCTCGGCAAGCTGTTCGGCGCGCGTCGAATCCTGCGGCGTACGCACCGTGCCGGTCATGACGATGTTGTCGGAGACGATCTCGACATTAATGTCGGAGTCAGGAATGAAGCGCTTGATATTGGACTGAAGACTGGAAATATCGCGCTCGATCTGGAGGTCGAGGCTGACGATCTCCTTCCCGTCGGCACCGAAGACGAAGATATTGGTCTGGCCGACCGTCTTGCCGAAGAGATAGATGCGGCGCGAAGTACGCGTCACGGCATCGGCCATCTTCGGATCGGAGACGAGAATATCATGGGCGTCTGCCGGCAAGTCCACCACCAGCGCCTTGTTGAGACCGAGCTTCAGCGTGCGCTTGGTGCCGAGGCCTGCAATGGTGACGATACTGTCGGAACCGTCGGCCTTGGCCGTCGACATGCGCAGAAAGGCCGGCGCTGCGGCGAAAGGCAGGCCGGAGAAAGCGACCGAAAAGGAGAGAGCCGCAATCGAGAGGAGGTGGATCGGTTTGCTGGTCTTGAACATAGTCCCGCCCCTTCTCATGGCGTCTTGGCTGCGGCTGTGCCGTTGGCGATGATCGAGCCTGATTTGATGACTTGGACGACGGCACCGCCATTGTCTCCGCTCAGCAGGTAATCGGCGGCGATCGTATCCGGCTGCTGCGCATCGGCGACGGAGCGCAGCGCCAGCGTCAGCCGGTCGGCCATCTGCTGGGCGACCGCAAGCACCTTGGTCTGATCCGGCGTCAGCTCAAGCGTTGCGGTCGTGCCGACCACGGACTTGCTGCCATCCTGCTTTTCCTCAACCTGCTGATCGACGGCGAGCACGCGGACATTGCTGAGCACCGTCTCGGTTACGAATTTCTGGGTATCGCCCTTGCGCACCATGATCACATCGACACGGTCATTGGGGAGAATGAAGCCGCCGGCACCGGTGGCGACGGAAATCTCGGTGGCGACCGCACGTTTCCCGGAGGGCAGCAGCGAGGAAAGAATGTGGCTGTTGGAATCGGCGACCTTCTCTTCGCGGATCGGTTCGCCTTCAAAGATCGGCAGACGCACGACTGCGCCATTCAGGTCTTTCAACGCATCGGGGCGCTCGGATTCGGTAATGAAACCCTTGACCAGGCCGCTCTGCGGCCAGGCCATCCAGTGGATCGACTTCTCATTCAGGCGCGAGCCGACCGGAAGATTGGCATCGGCGACAAGCACATTGACCGTCGCCTCCTTCTCTATAACCGCTTCGACCTGCGGCACGACATTGCGCGTGCCGGCCAGACGCATTGCCAGCAATCCGGCAAGGCCTGCCGCGACGACTGCCACCGCGAGTATCATTAAGCGAGCGGGTTTCATGATCATTCCTTGGGGAATACGACTCTTCGCCCCGCAGAATGCTCCGCAATTGGTGTAATTATGGTTAATGGTATATTACATTTACAATCAATTAAGCATAACTATTAAAGGCACACAGAATATAGCGTTGCGCAATACATCATTAATTCTTAGAAAGATCTAATTTAGATAATATGATATGTCGCCGCCGCGACCATAGGCGACGAGGGAAAAGCCAGGAAGCCGCCGATAGCGATGGCAATGCCATAAGGGATCTTCTTGGCAATCAGCAGCGAGTTCGGCAGTGGCAAGCCCATGGCCATGATGGCGCTCGAATGCGAGCGGATCACGAGGATAAAAAGCGTCACCGCGCCGCCGATGAGGGCAACATAAACGAGGAAGGCGAGAAGCGACGGATCGTAGCCAAACCAGAGTGCGGACGCCGCCAGCAGCTTGGCATCGCCACCGCCCATGACATTCAATGCAAAGAGCGCGAAGCAGACGCTGAACACGATGGCCGCGCCGGCAAAATGCATGCCGATGTCCGGCCATGTCAGACCGAGCAACGGCGCAAGCACGATGAAGGAACCGAGCAGGACGAGCGAAACCCGGTTCGGGATCGTCATGGTAAACAGGTCGGAAAAGGCCGCGACCGCCAGGCAGAGCGGGAAGATCAGCAATGTTGCAGCTTCAAGCATTTGATATCCCCACTCGAAATTAAAATGTCAAAAACCGCTCACTATATGGAGCGGTTTTCGAACATCTTACATCACTATACTTCCGCAATGATTAATGTGCCGCGGAAGCGGTGTCCATCTTGTTAGAGATATTAGTGAACGTATTGCTAAGCGTATTGCCCAGCGTCGTAGCACCGGTAATGATAGCGACGGAAATCAGCGCTGCGATCAGGCCGTATTCAATTGCGGTCGCACCGGATTCGTCTTTTAGGAAACGCGAAAAAAGCTTAGTCATAAGGTAGCTCCGATCACTTTGTTAACAGCGCGTCCCTCAACAGCGCCATTTTCAATCCAAACATGCCGCCGAGGCGCCGCAATCAATTAATGTGCGGCGGAGGCGGTGTTCATTTTGGTGGAGATATTGTTGAACGTATTGCTGAGCGTGTTGCCCAGGGTCGTTGCGCCAGTAATGATGGCGACGGAGATAAGCGCTGCGATCAGGCCGTATTCAATTGCGGTCGCACCGGATTCGTCTTTCAGGAAACGGGAAAAAAGCTTGGTCATAGGTTCACTCCACTCACTTTGTTGACAGCACGTCCGCCAACTGTTTGCCGTTGATCGGATGAGCAGAACGGTAGCGGCTGGCCGTTTCCATCGCTTTAAGGAAGTGGGTTAACAGATCGGAAAAACTAAAACGCAAATAGACTAGTTAACGTCAATTCATGTCTTTCCAAGCATTTTTAGAGAAAATCTTCAGCCTCTTCGTAATGATTAGGAGCTGATATATTAGCAATCAATGGGAATTGTTCCAATATATTGCAACTCCCGTAGGGAAATCCCAAAATGGAAGCAGAAGAGCACGACCTGCATCGGAATTGAACGAATAGCCTTCCCCTTAATTGTTCATTCACCATTCTTTCTCATTCTATTTGGTAATTGTTTCCGTCATCAGCTTCACGAGGCCAGACCCATGCCAACCCGCGGCAAAATTGCATTCTTTGCCTGCGTCGCCGCAGCAGTGGGGCTGATGCCGCAGTTTTCCCACGCCGCGGATAACGGCATGCTGCGCGTCTATATGGATCATGCACGCGTATTGAAGCTCGATCGTCCCGTCAGCAAGGTCATCGTCGGCAATTCGCAAGTGGCGGACGCGACCGTTGCCGATCCGAAGACCATCGTGCTTACCGGCCGCAGTTTCGGCACCACGAACATCGTCCTGCTCGATTCCGACGGCAACGCAATCGTTGATGAACGTATCCTCGTATCGATCGACGAGGGCAACACAGTCCGCGTCTACCGCCAGACCGACCGCTCGGTGCTTTCCTGCACGCCCAATTGCGAGCAGCATGCCCAACAGAACAGCACCGCCGCAGCCGCTACCCAATAATGGCGGCATCTCCGTTCCCCCTCTGTATTCAACTATACTAAATAAGACTTGTCTTTCTTAAACAATCCAAACATTTCTTCAATATGAAGAGAGATGAGAAACGGATTATCAAGAAAGCGGCTCTAGTCTTAACCCCACTTAAAACGTGCGGATTCCGGTATGATGCCAGAGGACGATATACTTGGGGGCAAGACTTTTGCGCAGAAACGTGCGGGCGGACGCCTGCGCGCATTCGTGCGTTCTCGCGACGGCGCTGCCGCCATCGAATTCGCCCTTCTCGCGATCCCCTATTTCCTGATCATCTTCGCAATTCTGGAAACCTTCGTTGCCTTCATCGCCGAACAGGTCGTTTCCAATGCCATCGATACCGTGTCGCGCGAGATCAGGACCGGGCAGATCACCGCCGCCACGGGTGCGCAACCGTTCCGTCAGGCTTTCTGCAACGAAATTTCCGTGATCATCGCATGCTCGGCAACCGAATTGACGACGCCGACCAATCTCTATCTCGACGTGGAAAGCTACACGAGCTTTGCAGCCATGCCGACCACCATTCCACGCGTGTCGTCCGATCCCTATTCCGACCTCGACACAACGGGCTTCAAATTCGCTCCCGGCGGCGCCAAGTCTATGAATATGGTGCGCGCCTATTATCGCTGGCAGATAATGACCGATCTGCTGCGGCCTTATCTCACCACGATACGGCCGTCAGACGGTTCGATGCCGACGACCTATCTTATCGTCGCGACGGCCGCCTTCCAAAACGAGAATTATCCGTGAGGAGGGTGGCGATGGCACGAAAGGAGCTAACGGTTAGGTTTTGCGCCCTTTTGCGGCGCTTTACCCGCGACGAGCGGGGCATCGGCGCGATCGAATTTGCCATTCTCTTTCCGGTGCTGCTGATGCTCTATCTCGGCGCCTTCGAACTTACCATTGCACTCAGCGTCGAAAAGCGCGCCAGCCGGTCGGCCGGATCCATTGCCGATATCGTGACGCAGCAATCCAGCGTCAGCAAGACGGTGTTCGCCACCATGCCTTCGGTTGCAAGCGCTATTTTCGCACCCTACGACTCGACCGGCCTGACCCTGAAAATCACCGGTATTCAGCTCGATGCCAACAGTAATGCCACCGTTGCCTGGTCCTGGGCGCAGGATGGCAGCAAGCCCTACGCGACCGGTAGCACCGCCACCGTCCCCAGCGACATCAATCAGGCGAGCACATTTCTGGTGCGCACCGAGCTTGCCATTCCGTATCAGCTCATCAGTTTCGGTTCGGATTTCCTGCCCGCCGGCAGCAGCCAGATCACCATCAGTCGCGAGTATTTCTATCGTCCACGGACTGACAGCACGGTCACCTGTAGCGATTGCTGAGCAGAATTGTTGTAAATCCCTGCAATATTTCCCACCTGAACAGGAAATTGCCAAGTTGACGTCGCCGTTATATGGGTGACGTCCAATGCGCCTGACGCTGGACGTCGCGCATTGAGCAATCCTATCGGGTGGACCATGGCGCGCGCCTTTCTCTTCGTTCTTGATTCCTTCGGTGTCGGCGGCAGCCCGGATGCGGCCGCCTATGGCGACGAGGGCGCCGATACGCTCGGCCATATCGCCGAGTTCTGCGCGGCGGGTGCCGCCGACCGCGGCCTGCGTTCCGGCCCCTTGTCGCTGCCGAACATGTCGGGTCTCGGCTTGCTGGAGATCGCCAAGGCGGCAACAGGCAGCTATCCGGCCGGCATGCCGCAGCCGGAAAAGCTCTTTGGTCTCTACGGCTGCGCCAACGAAGTGTCGCGCGGCAAGGACACGCCATCCGGCCATTGGGAAATCGCCGGCACACCCGTCATGTTCGACTGGGGCTATTTTTCCACCGAGGGCGACGCATTTCCGCCGGAGCTGGTCGATGCCATCTGCGAGGCCGCCGATCTCCCCGGCATTCTCGGCAACTGCCATGCATCTGGCACCGAGATCATCGCCAAATATGGCGAAGAGCATATCCGTAGCGGCAAGCCGATCTGCTACACCTCGTCAGACTCCGTCTTCCAGATTGCCGCGCATGAGCGCCATTTCGGCCTCGAACGGCTGATCGCTCTCTGCCAGATCGTCCGCACCCTGCTTGATCCTTATAATATCGGCCGCGTCATTGCCCGCCCCTTCGTCGGCGAGACGCAGGCGACATTCGAGCGTACCGGCAACCGCCGCGACTTCTCCGTGTTGCCGCCGGAGCCGACGCTGCTCGACCGACTGGTCAAGGCCGAACGCACCGTGCATGCGGTTGGCAAGATCGGCGATATCTTTGCCCATCAAGGCGTCTCCCGCATCATCAAGGCCAACGGCAACATGAAGCTGATGGATGCGACGCTAAGGACGATGGACGAGGCCGGCGATGGCGACCTCGTCTTTACGAATTTCGTCGATTTCGACATGGTATATGGCCATCGCCGCGACGTGGCCGGCTATGCGGCCGCGCTCGAAGCCTTCGACGCAAGGCTGCCGGAGGTGCACGAGAAGCTGAAGCCCGGCGATCTCGTCATCCTGACAGCCGATCACGGCTGCGATCCGACCTGGCGCGGCACCGACCATACGCGCGAGCGTGTGCCGGTTATCGCCTACGGGCCTGGCATCCGCTCGCGCTCGATCGGCGTCCGCCAGACCTATGCCGATATTGGTGAAACCGTTGCACGCCATTTGGGAATTGCGGCAGGGCCGCATGGAAGGAGTTTTCTGTGACATCGCATTTGAAAAAGGTCGAGCTGCATTGCCATCTCGAAGGCGCTGCTCCTCCGGCGCTGACGTTGGCACAGGCACGGAAATATAATGTCGACACCAGTGCCTTCATGCATGACGGTATCTATCTCTGGAAGGATTTTACCGAATTCCTCGTCTGCTACGACAAGGTTTCCGAAGTCTACCGCACCGAGGAAGACTATGCGCTGCTGACCGAGACCTATCTTGAGGAGCTTGCGGGCATCGGCACGATCTACAGCGAACTGATCGTCTCGCCCGACCATGGCGACCGGATCGGCCTCGGCGCCGATGCCTATATGGCCGGCGTTTCGGCCGGCATTCGTGCAGCGCAGGAAAAGAGCGGCATCGTCGCCCGGCTGCTCGTCACTGGCGAACGTCATTTCGGACCGGACCGCGTCATCAAGGCCGCCGAATATGCCGCCAAAAGCGATAACCCGTTGATCACGGGTTTCAACATGGCGGGCGAAGAGCGCATGGGCCGGGTTGCCGATTATGCACGCGCCTTCGACATTGCCCGCGAAGCCGGCCTCGGCCTCACGATCCATGCCGGCGAAGTCTGCGGCGCCTTCAGCGTCGCCGATGCAGTCGAGCTGGTCCGTCCGTCGCGCATCGGCCATGGCGTGCGCGCCATCGAAGATGCCGATCTCGTCAAGCGCCTCGCCGATCTCGGCACGGTGCTGGAAGTCTGCCCCGGCTCGAACGTCGCGCTGAATGTCTTTCCCGACTTCCCGTCGCACCCGCTGCGCAAGCTTCGTGACGCGGGCGTGCGCGTGACGATTAATTCCGACGACCCGCCCTTCTTCCACACCTCCCTGAAGCGCGAATACGAGCTGGCGTCCGCCGCCTTCGGCTTCAGCGACGACGAGATCAATGCCATGACTCGAACGGCAGTCGAAGCCGCGTTCGTGGACGACGCAACGCGGGCGACGCTGTTAGCGAGGATATGACCACATCGTTTTAGGTCGCCGACTGGGGATGACGTTCCAAAATGCGGCCTATTTTCTTGCACCACAGACGATTTCCGTGAAAGAAACATCAGATATCGCGGAATTATTGGAAGGCTGAAATCATGGACGGCGTCACTGTCATCGATCACCCGCTCGTGCAGCATAAATTGACCATCATGCGCAAGAAAGAGACGTCGACGGGAAGCTTTCGCCGGCTTCTGCGCGAGATTTCGACGCTGCTTTGCTATGAAGTGACGCGCGACCTCGAACTGACGATCGAGACGATCGAGACGCCGCTGCAACCGATGGACGCGCCGATCCTCGAAGGCAAGAAGCTGGTCTTCGCCTCGATCCTGCGCGCCGGTAATGGCCTGCTGGAAGGCATGCTCGACCTCGTGCCCTCGGCCCGCGTCTCGCATATCGGCGTCTACCGCGATCACGAAACGCTCCAGCCGGTCGAATATTACTTCAAGGCGCCGGAAGATATTTCCGAGCGCCTGATCATCGTCGTCG
This sequence comes from Rhizobium sp. LEGMi-198b, assembly GCF_054114205.1. Classification (NCBI taxonomy): domain Bacteria; kingdom Pseudomonadati; phylum Pseudomonadota; class Alphaproteobacteria; order Hyphomicrobiales; family Rhizobiaceae; genus Rhizobium; species Rhizobium sp. LEGMi-198b. The sequence continues at coordinate 1,281,425 of NZ_JBSYVH010000001.1, forward strand.
ACCCCATGCTGGCAACGGGCAATTCCTCGATCGCGGCAATCGACAAGCTGAAGGAACGCGGCGCTCATAATATCCGCTTCCTCTGCCTGCTCGCCGCGCCGGAAGGCATTGCCAATTTCCGCAAGGCGCATCCGGACGTACCGGTCTTCACCGCGGCAATCGACAGCCATCTCAATGAAAAGGGTTATATCGTCCCCGGCCTCGGCGACGCCGGTGACCGCATGTACGGCACGAAGTAAATCTCGACATTCCATTTGCTTTTTTGGGCCTGGCAGCCTCCAACTGCCGGGCTTTTTATTGATCTGTTTAGCGGCCTGTCAGCGAAACTATATTAAACAGCAGGGATCAATGGGCTGGATATGGAAAAGCCCATGGGAAGGATCTCGCCGATGCTCATTCGCGTTCTTGTCATTACCGGCATCATTGCCGCCGCGGCTACGCAGGTCCCAGCGTTGCTGACTTCGCAAATGGCAAGCAACGAAGGCTCGACGCCCGCAATCAAGGTTGCCGTGCCGCAGCAGCCGGTCGTGGCGACGGCTGCTGGCTATGGAAACGTGTTGTTGCAGGCGGGTGCGGGCGGCCACTACGAAGGCGATTTCAAGATCAACGGCCGGCCGGTGCATGGCATGATCGATACGGGCGCGACCTATGTGGCAATCAATGAGAGCACCGCACGCCGCCTCGGCATCAGCGGCAACGATCTCGATTATCGCTACACCACGCAGACGGCCAACGGCCCATCCAAGGTGGCTCTCGTCAAACTCGACCGTCTTGAAATCGGCACGATCAAGGTCCGCGATGTCGACGCCGTGGTCGCGAAAGACGGCGCATTGAGCACAACGTTGATCGGCATGAGCTTCCTGAAAAAGCTCAATTCCTATAGTGCCGAAAACGGCTCGTTGCGGCTGACGCAATAATTACCGGTCAAATCCGGGTAACGATCACCGACGGCAGAACGGGTGCGGCATCGCCGATCCGGTAGTTCGCAGCCAGATCGGCTGCGGCCCTTTCGGCGCTCGCCTCGTCGGCCGCATGAACGGTTGCGATGCGATCGCCTTTGCTGACCCTTGTTCCGAGCGGCAGGATATCGCTGAAGCCGACGCGATGGTCGATCTTGTCCTGCGGATGACGGCGGCCGCCGCCGAGATCGATGACGCTCATGCCGATGGCGCGGGCGTCGCAGGCTGCAAGCCAACCGTCCGAAGATGCAAGAACAGGCTTCTGCACGGACGCCGCAACTAGGTATTTGTCCGGATGATCCAGCAGATCGGCAGGGCCGCCGAGGGCGTGGACCATGCGGGCGAACAGCTCGGCCGCCTTGCCGGAAGAGAGCGCTTCGCGCGCTTTCGCCTCAGCCTCAACCAATGTCTTCGCGATCCCAGCCTGCGTCAACATCTCGGCGGCGAAGGCCAGCACGACCGTTTCGAGCCGCGTGCCCGCCTTGCCACCCTTCAGGAAATCCAGGCAATTGCGGAGTTCGACGACATTGCCGGCGGCATCGGCGAGCGGCTGGTTCATGTCGGTGATCAAAGCGGAGGTTTTGACCCCGGCGCCATTCGCCACCTCTACCAGCGATCGGGCCAGCGTCTCGGCCTCTTCCAGAGAGGTCATGAAGGCGCCATTGCCGATCTTGACGTCGAGCACCAGCGTCTCGAGGCCGGCGGCCAGCTTCTTCGACAGGATCGAAGCGGTGATCAGCGGCACGGAATCGACCGTGGACGTGACATCGCGCACGGCATAGAGCTTGCCGTCGGCGGGCGCCAAGGCTCCGGTCTGGCCGATGATGGCGCAACCCACCTCATCCACCACCTTGCGGAAATGGGCGGCATGCGGGGTGATGCCATAGCCGGGGATCGATTCCAGCTTGTCCAGGGTGCCGCCGGTGTGCCCGAGACCGCGGCCGGAAATCATCGGCACGGCAAGGCCGCACGCCGCGGCGATCGGTGCCAGCATCAACGAGACATTGTCGCCGATGCCGCCGGTCGAATGTTTGTCGGCGATCGGCCTGTCGATGCCGGACCAAGAGAGCATATCGCCGGAGCGAGCCATGGCCAAGGTCAGCGCCACGGTCTCTTCGCGCGTCATGCCGCTGTACCAGACGGCCATGGCGAAGGCGCCGATCTGGCTTTCGGCCAACTCATCCCGCGCAAGGGCCGCGATGAAGGCGTCGATATCGGTGACGTGAAGCGTGCCGCCATCCCGCTTCCGCCGGATGATTTCCTGCGGGATCATGGCTCAGTATCCGGATGCTGCCGCGCTCGACTGCCCGCCGCCGAGCACGTTGAGGATATCGTCGAGCAGGCTCGACGCGCCGAAACGGAAAGTCGAGGGCATCGCCCAATCCGGCGCCATAATGGTCTCGGCAAGGCTCAGATAGAGCGCCGCATCGGCGACGGAGCCGATGCCGCCAGCCGGCTTGAAACCAACCTTGCGGCCACTCTGGCGGATCGCCCGCAGCATGATGTCGGCGGCCTCGAGCGTCGCATTGACGGCGACCTTGCCGGTCGAGGTCTTGATGAAATCGGAACCCGCCTCGATCGCCAGTTCGGAGGCGCGGCGGATCAGCGTCACGTCCTTGAGTTCGCCGGTTTCGAGGATGGTCTTTAAGAGCACCGGTCCCTTGCACTCGGCTCTGACGGCGGCCACCATGTCGGTGACGGCCTGCTCATTGCCGGCCAACAGCGCACGATAGGGGATGACGAGATCGATCTCGTCGGCGCCATCGGCGATCGCCTCGCGTGCTTCGGCGGCGACATCAGCCACTTCCATATCGCCGGCCGGGAAATTCACCACGGTCGCGATCCGCACCGCATGGTCGGTTCCGAGAATGCCGCGTGCCTGGGCGACGAAACGCGGCCAGATGCAGATGGCGGCGGTGTGGCCATAGGGTGACTGGGCGCGCGCACAGAGCGTCTCGATCTGCGCCGGCGTGCAGTCGTCCTTCAGGTTGGTGAGATCGAGAAGGGAAAGCGCAACGGCCGCCGTTTCTCTAAGGGAATGGCTCGTCATTGTTCGTTTCCTCCGTCCGCAATCATTTCCTTCAAGATGGCGGCAAGGCGAGCGCCGCCGACCGGGGCCATGTCCTTCGTCTCTTCATGCGTAAGCTCGGCGCCGGTCATGCCAGCCCCATAATTAGTAATGACGGAGGCGGCTGCAACCCTCAGGCCGAAAAGTCGCGCAAGAATAACTTCCGACACCGTCGACATGCCGACGGCATCGGCACCCAGAATGCGCGCCATGCGGATTTCCGCCGGAGTTTCGAAGCTCGGGCCTGAGAACCACATATAGACGCCGTGCGACAGCTTGACCTCGGCCTTTTCCGCCGCCTTGCGCATGCGCATGATCAGGTCGGTATCATAGGCACTGGTCATGCCGACGAAACGCTTGTCGCTTTCCTCGCCGATCAACGGGTTCATGCCGGAATAGTTGATGTGGTCGGTGATCTGCATCACCGATCCCGGCGGCATTTCCTCTCGCAGCGATCCGGCCGAATTGGTGAGGATCAGCGTCTCGACGCCGAGAGCCTTCAGCGTCTCGATCGGCACGCGCATGGCGTTGGCGTCGCCCTTTTCATAATAATGCACCCGGCCGGACAGCATGATGACCGGCACGTCGCCGAGATAACCGGCGACTAACGTGCCGGCATGACCGGAGACGGCACTAACGGGGAAATCGGGGAGATCGGCATAGGGAATGCGCACGGCATCCCTCACCTGATCGACCAGCGAGCCAAGCCCTGAGCCAAGGACGATGCCGTAGCGTGGCTGGAGATCACCGAGCTTTGCGGCCAGGAGGTCGACGGCGGCGCTCATCCGAGTATCTCGGTTTCGAAGCTGAAGGGCAGCATCTCGTCCATGGTCATGGTCTTCTTCACGCCGGTTTCGTCGCAGAGATAGATGCGGGTTTCCTTGCTGGCGAACTCGGCGATCTTCTGCCGGCAGCCGCCGCAGGGCGGGCAGAGCGGCAGCTTTTCGGCAATGACGGCCATTTCGACGATCTTCTTGGCACCGGCCATGATCATATGGCTGATCGCGGTCGGCTCGGCGCACCAGCCCTGCGGGAAGGAGAGGTTCTCGATATTCGCGCCGGTATAGACCTTGCCGTCCTCGGCACGGATGGCCGCACCGACAGGGAATTTCGAATAGGGGGCATGGGCAAAGGCCATCGCTCCGCGAGCGGCCTCAAACAGATCATGCGACATGGATCAGCGCTCCTTGGTGTAGGGCACGCCGCCCGCCTTTGGCGGTTTGGCGACGCCGATGAAGCCTGCGAGCAGGATGCAGGTCAGAATATAGGGCAGCGCCTGGAAAATCTGCACCGGCACTTCACCGATGCCAGGCACGGCCTTGCCCTGCATGAAGTTGGCGAAAGCATCGAGGAAGCCGAAGAGCAGGCAAGACAGCATCACCGGCACCGGCCTCCATTTGGCGAAAATCAACGCCGCAAGTGCGATATAGCCCTTGCCGGCGGACATATTGGCGATAAAGCCAGCCGACTGCGCGATAGCGAGATAGGTGCCGGAGAAGCCGCAGAGAATACCGGCGCAGATCAGCGAGCGATACCGTAGCCAGGCGACCGAAATACCAGCCGTATCGACCGCACCAGGATTTTCGCCAACGGCCCGGAGCCGCAGGCCAAATCGCGTCCGATACAAAATCCACCAGCAAATCGGGACAGCGAGGAAAGCGAGATAGGTAAGGATATTGTTGCCGGAAATGAGGTTGGCATAAATCGGCCCGACGATAGGCACATCTCGCATCGCATCCGCACCTGGCAGAATGATCGGCACAAAACGAGCGTCCGCGCCGAGCTGTGGCGTGCGCCCTCCCTGACCAAACCAAGCCTGGCCAAGCACGACCGTCAATCCTGCAATGAGAAAATTGATGGCAACGCCAGAGATGATCTGATTGCCGCGACTGGTGATCGAAGTGAAACCGTGGAGGAGACCGAACGCAACGGAGACCACGATGCCCGCCCCCAAACCCGCCCAGGCAGAGCCGCTGACGGTGGCTGTGCATGCGGCAGCAAACGCTGCCGCCAACATCTTACCTTCAAGGCCGATATCGAAAACACCGGCACGCTCGGAAAACAAACCGGCGAGTGCCGTAAAGATCAAGGGGATCGACAGGCGGACAGTCGAACCGAGCACACTGATCAGGATGTCATAATAATCCATCGTCGCCCCTCATGCCCTGCCAAACAATTGATAGAGACGCACGAATGTCGGACGAAGCATGTATTCGAGTGCGCCAACGAACAAAATAACTAGTCCTTGGATTAGGGCAATCATGTCGCGGTTGATCGCAGGCATGTCGAAGGAAACGCTGTCGCCTCCTTGATAGAGGACGCCGAAGAGAATAGCCGCGAGAATGATACCGACGGGGTGATTGCGCCCCATTAGGGATACCGCGATGCCGACGAAGCCGGCGCCCGCGACGAACTCGACGCCAAGGCGAGCCTGCGCACCCATGATGGGGTTTAGAGCCATCATCCCGGCGAGGCCACCTGATATCAGCATGGCAATGATGACGGTGCGCGCATAAGGAATACCGGCATAGACAGCTGCAGTAGCACTGAGGCCGAGCGTGCGCATCTCGTAGCCGAGTTTGGTGCGCCAGATGAGCAACCAAACGAAAAAGCACATGACCAGTGCGATTAGGAAGGACACATTGAGCGGCGCGGCACCGATCGACGAGCCGAACATGCTGAGAAGCCAATCAAGTTTCGGCAGTTGGCCTCCTTCAAGAAAGGTACGAGTTTCCGCAGCCTGCTTTCCCGGCACGATCAAGACATGCGACAGTAGATAGACCATCAGCGGAGCGCCGATGAAATTGAACATAATCGTCGTGATGACGATATGGCTGCCGCGTTTTGCTTGCATCCAGGCCGGAATAAAAGCCCAAGCAGCACCGAAAGCGGCAGCGCCAACCATCGCGAACGGCATCGTCACATACCACGGCACATATTTATCCAGCGAAAGCGCCACCAGGGCTGCACCAAGGCCGCCGAGATAGGCCTGACCTTCCGAGCCGATGTTGAACAGACCAGCATGAATGGCAACGGCGACCGACAGGCCCGTGAAAATGAAGCTCGTAGCATAATATAGTGTGAAGCTAATCGACGTGCCGTCTCCAAGGGCGCCTTGCACCAACGAAACAAAAGCATCGAACGGATTTTGGCCGATGAACCATATAACAAGACCTGAGACAAAAAGAGCCAGCAGTAGATTTACTAGTGGGATCAGGCCATAATTGATCCAATTGGGAAGCGGAACGGAAGCAGTGCTCATCAAGGCCTCATGCGGCAATGCCGGCCATCATCAGGCCGAGTGTCTGTTCACCGGCGTCAGCCGTTTTCTCGCCGACGACGTGGCCGGCGAACATGACGAGGATGCGGTCCGAAAGGGCGCGGATTTCATCCAGCTCCACCGACACCAGCAGGATCGCCTTGCCGGCATCGCGCATCTCGATGATGCGGCGATGGATGAACTCGATGGCGCCGATGTCGACGCCGCGCGTCGGCTGGCCGATCAGCAGAGCCTTCGGATCGCGCTCGATCTCGCGGGCAACGACGATCTTCTGCTGGTTGCCGCCGGAGAAATTGGCGGTCTTCAGCCGGGCGTTCGGCGGGCGAATGTCGTATTTCTCGATCTTTTCGATGGCATCCTTGCGCATGGCATCGAGATCGAGCATGCCGGCCCTGCCGTATTTCGCATCACGGTGGTAGCCGAGCATGGAATTTTCATATTCCTCAAACTTGAGGACGAGGCCCATGTGATGGCGGTCTTCCGGAATATGGGCAAGGCCGAGTTCACGCAAGGCAGCGGGATCGGCGGTGCCAATCGGCTCGCCGTGCAGGTGGATTTCGCCCGAGGCGGGCTTGCGGATGCCGGCGATCGCCTCCAATAGCTCCGACTGACCATTACCGGCGACGCCAGCGATGCCGACGATCTCGCCGGCCCGGACGTCGAAAGAAACATTGTCGACCATGGTGACGCCACGACCGTCCTTGACGGTCAGATTGCGGACGGAGAGCACGACCTCGCCGGGATGGGCAGAGCCTTTTTCGACGCGCAGCAACACGCGACGGCCGACCATGAGCTCGGCAAGCTCTTCGACGGTGGTTTCCGCCGTCTTGCGCGTGGCGACCATTTCGCCGCGGCGCATGACCGACACCGTATCGGTAATGGCCATGATTTCGCGCAGCTTATGGGTGATGAGGATGATGGTCTTGCCCTGATCGCGCAACACGCGGAGAATCCGGAACAGATTGTCGGCTTCGGCCGGTGTCAAAACGCCGGTCGGCTCGTCCAAGATGAGGATCTCGGCGCCGCGATACATGGCCTTCAAAATTTCGACGCGCTGCTGCTGACCGACGGGAAGCTCCTCGATCAAGGCGTCCGGATCGACATCGAGGCCATAATCCGTTTCCAGGCGCCTCAGTTCGGCGCGGGCAGCCGTGACACCCTTCGCCAACAAAGCGCCGCCTTCGGCGCCGAGCATGACGTTCTCGAGCACGGTGAAATTATCGACCAGCATGAAATGCTGGTGCACCATGCCGATGCCGGCGGCAATGGCCGTCTGGCTGTCGCGGATGGCGATGGGATTGCCGTTGATGCGGATCTCGCCGCTGTCGGCGTGATAGAAGCCGTAGATGATCGACATCAGAGTCGACTTCCCGGCACCGTTCTCACCGATGATTCCGTGGATCGAGCCCTTGGAAACGGTCAGGTTGATGTCTTTGTTGGCATGGACGGCACCGAACTTCTTGTCGATGCCCACGAGTTCGATGGCAGGCGTTTGGCTCACTACGCAGCTCCAGAAATCAGGCTTCCGGATAAGAAAAGGGCGTATGACGTTTGAATACGTCATACGCCCTTATTTCATATCAGCTCTTCGGGCAGGCGTTGTCGGTGGTGTAGTCGTGCACCTTGATCGTGCCGGAGATGATGTCGGCGGTTGCCTTGTCGACGGCGGCCTTCATTTCCGGCGTGACGAGCGGCTTGTTGTTGTCGTCCATAGCAGCACCCACGCCCTCTTCCTTGAGGCCGAGTTCCTGCGTACCGGCCGTGAACTTGCCGTTCTTGGCATCGGTGAAGGCGTTGTAAACGGCGAGGTCGACGCGCTTGACGACGGAGGTCAGGACCGAACCCGGATGCAGGTAGTTCTGGTTGGAGTCGACGCCGACCGAAAGCTTCTTGTTGTCGGCAGCCGTCTGCAGCACGCCGAGGCCAGTCGCGCCGGCAGCCGCGTAAACAACGTCAGCACCCTGGTCGATCTGGTTCTTGGTGAGCTCGCCGCCGCGAACCGGGTCGTTCCAGGCAGCGCCGGTCGTGCCGGTCATGTTCTGGAAGACTTCGATCTTCGGATTGGCGGCGCGGGCGCCCTGCTCATAACCACATTCGAACTTGCGGATCAGCGGAATGTCCATGCCGCCGACGAAGCCGATCTTGCCGGTCTTCGAAGCCATGGCAGCCATGACGCCGGCGAGGTAGGAACCTTCATTTTCCTTGAACTTGACGGAACGAACGTTCGGCAGGTCGAGGCTGTCGTCGATCAGAACGAACTGGGTCTTCGGATATTCGGCAGCAACCTTCTGCAGAGCGGACGTCCAGGCGAAGGAGACGGCGATAACCGGATTGAAGCCCTTGCTGGCGAAGTTGCGCAGCGCCTGTTCGCCCTGGGTGTCGCCCGTCGGCTCGAAGTCGCGATAGGCGACGCCGGTTTCCTTCTTGAACCTTTCGGCGCCGTTATAGGCCGCTTCGTTGAAGGACTTATCGAACTTGCCGCCGGTGCCATAAACGATCGCCGGCTTAATGTCGGCCGCAAGCGCCGTTGCCGACATGGCAGCCAAGGCGAAAAGGGTCAAAAGGGATTTTTTCATGAGTTGCAGCCCTATTGTTGCTATCTTGTTGGGTCCTCCCGCAAGCCCGTTGACCGGACATGTCTGCGGAACCGCCGGCCTCCCCCGAGGCCAAGCTGGCGCATCCTTGCATGGCTGCAGGAAAAATTCACGAGAAATTTTTCAGTTGGTAAAGATTTGTGGGAATTGCCAAAAACCCGCCCAAGAGAGCTGATTTTTGAACATTTTCGCCCTCAAACTGCGATTTTATTAGCCAACCAAGGGCCGATAGCCGATATCGCTGAGACGACTTCAAGCGCTTGCCACGCTCGTGTCCGGTTGCCTCGAGACTCGAGTAGTCTATATCACAATGATTGTCCAAAACACATTTGATCGCCTGATTTCGCGAGGCATCTCGTCGCGTCAAAATCCCTGCCTCAGAAACTTTTCATCATCGAAGCCAGAACTTCCCGCAGATCGGTTCGGCCCCTTCTTATGTCGCCGACATCTGGCTCCGCATCGATCCGCCCGGCATTGTCGGCGTCATACAATTCGGCAACCAGGTCGGCATAGCTTGCGCTCAGCCCTCCCCGAACGAGTGCAGGGATCCAGTCCGGGCGAGGCATCTCGCTGGCGATAATTTTCCGGCCGGCAAGCTCTCCAGCAATCCGCGCAACATTCTCGACGCTGTAGCGATCTGGCCCCTCCGCATGAATGATGCTAAGGGGTGCCTGGGTGCCGGATAGCAGCAATTCGCCCGCGATGACACCGACATCGGGGGCCGACACCGTGGGAAATAGTTTGGTGACCGGATGATGCAGGCTTGGGAGCACCCCGGTCTCGATCGCGCGTCCGATCTGGCGGCTCCAATTCTGCATGTGTTCGGCCGAGCGCAGGAAGGTCAGAGCGGCGGGCAGCTTTTTCAGTTCGGATTCCAGATGATGGAAAATCAGCGTGATGCCTGTGTCGGATGCAAGATGCGCGCCGTAGTCGGAGATTGTCAGAACGGAGCTCGGCCTGTTCCGGTCGAGTGCATCGACGATCGTTCTTATACTGTTTTTCATCTCCGCGGCTGCATCATCCGCCTGAACACTTGTGGGGCAGATGATCTGCACGGCCGTCGCGCCGTTCATGCTTTCAGCGAGAGCCGCACTGTCCTGAATGTCGGCGATGGCGATATCGCAACCCATGGCACGGAGATCATCGGCGCTATTTTGACGTCGCACGACGGCTCTTACCGGTGCGCCATGGCGGCGGAGTTCGGCAATCGTCGCCCGCCCAATCTTTCCGGTCGCGCCCAAAATTACGAACATCTCTTCATCCTCAAACGTTCATCGTGGATGTGGAGCATGCTGTTTTTATGCGTCCTGTCGCACAGGATCGGACAATGGAGAGCAGAAACGGACAGCAAAATTACGTGCCGACGCGACCTTCCCTGGACTATCGCCGCATGCGGGCGATGCCGGTCGGTGTTATGCCGAGAATGCGCTTCATCGCCTGTGCCATATGGCTCTGATGGGCGAAGCCTGCGGCGAGCGCGATCTGGCTGATCGACAGCTCTCCCATGGCAAGCAGGTGTCTGGCGCGCTCCACCCGGCGGCGGATCACATATTGATGCACCGGCATGCCGAACGAGCGGCGAAACAGCACCTTCAGATGCGAAACGCTGATCGCCGCCACCTCCGCCAACTGTGCCAGCGATAAATCCCCATCAAGATGGGATTCAATGAACTCGACCAGCCTGCGTCTCTGGTTCGATGAAAGCTTTTGCCTAGCCGAGACGGTTGTCGCATTGAACGGACCACCGATGAGCCGCACCGCCAGCGCCCTGCCAAGGCTTTCAACGAACAGGCGGTCGGAGGGTTCATCCACCTTCATTTGCGTTTCCAGCGCCAGGGCGATGTGCTCGATGCCTGGATCGCGATGCTGAAACTTGGGACGGATGGCAATGCTGTCGGGATCGATCTCCATATCCTCCGCCGCACTGCGCATGATTGCAGGGCTCATCCAAAGGCGCAGAATCGTGCAGTCGGCATCATCTTCCCACTCACCATCCAATCCGGTCGGAACGATATCGATATCGCCATGCGACTGAACGCGGCGATGCTGCCGGCCGTCGCACCGGCAGGAGGCGTTAACCGGCGCTCCCATATGAATTCCAAGACGGTGAAACGGTGTTGCGGGAATATATGTCAGGCCAGCAGCGATATGCCATCGGGTCGCTCTGATGCCGAAGGGGCCGAGGTCGTGGTCAAGCAAGTTCCATCTCCCGTCTCCAGCGCCCGGTGGACCGGATTCTTACTGCGTCCGGGCGGTCTAAACGCTGAAGCGACCGGCAACCGGCGGCTTCTTGTAGGCGGCCATCCACAAAAGCAGCGAGATCGCCAGGAACACCGCGAAAGCCGGCTGGAACAAAAGCCACTGCATGGCCAGATCATAAAGGCGCGGATGGATATAATAGGAAATCAGCGACTGGACGGTCGCAAGGGACGACGGGCTGACATCGTTCCAGGCATCCTCCATCGGGGTCAGCACCACGGCGGAGGCCGCAACCGATTGGATGGAATCGATGGTGCCGGCGACCACCGCAACGACCAGCGCTACAAGGCTGGCAAAACGCAACAAGAAACGCATCGAACCCTCCGCATACTCACTTCCCGTCGGCCGTAGTCGACTGAGTTACTGCATTCCGCTCCGTCCTTCTTCTTAGATATGATCGGAGCCGGATAAGCGCAATGGACCAAAGGTCTGGAGTTTTCTGTCGGGAAGTCAAAAATCTGTCAGATTCGGGTTGATCCTAAGAAATTCATCGGTATATATCGCGGCCGTTCCGACGATTTGCCTCCTGACCGGTTGCGAAACGCCAAAGGACAGGTGGCCGAGTGGTTTAAGGCGCACGCCTGGAACGCGTGTGTACGTGAAAGCGTACCGAGGGTTCGAATCCCTCCCTGTCCGCCATTCTCGAAATTTTCGATAATCATTTCAGCTTTTTATTCTCTTCCGGTAGCCGCGAAGCGTCATGCCGATCGACAGCATGACGCCAGCAAGCATTGCGTGGCGAGAACTTTGAGTGTGAGCCGCGTCGACTCTCGCTTTTTTCTTATTTTTAGTTTCTTGCCGCAGCCGCGTCTATGCCACGCAGATGCCAGGGACCGCGACCTTCTGGAACAGATGGGGCGAGGCAACGGACGAGGATGGATAGGCCGAGATTTTTTTCCTGAACTCCGGATGCGTAAAGGCGGCTCGGAAATCAGCCATAGTCTCCCAGACGGCATAGTTCAGATAGGCGGGGCTCTCGCCGACCGCGCGATGAAGCTGGGTCGAAATGAAACCCGGCTGCCGCTTCATGAACGCGGCATCGTCTTGCCATGCATTGAGGAACGTCTCCTCATCCGCCTTATCGAGCGTGAAGAGATTCACGAGGACAACGGGGGCGGCTTCGACGGTGATTTGGCGGTCAATTGGAAATGAGGGGTCCATTGGACGCATTGGTGACATGGTGTGCTCCGTTCGATATGGTTGCATGATGTCAATCTGACGCCATACACGTAGATAATTGACATTATGATGTCAAATAGAATACAGGATGACAAATGCAAGAGACCAAACGAACGCCGGCCGGAATCGCCCTGACCGATCTGATTCTCGATTTATTCAGGCTTCACAGCCGCGTCCTCGCCTCCGGCGACAGGCTGGTTGCTCCACTCGGCCTGACGAGTGCTCGCTGGCAAATCCTCGGCGCCATCAATTCGGCGGACCGGCCGCAGCCGGTTGCGTGGCTGGCGCGCGATATGGGAGCCAACCGGCAAAACGTGCAGCGCATCGTCAACGATCTCGAGAAGGACGGACTCGTTGCTTTCGAGCCCAATCCGCATCACCGGCGGGCGCAGCTCATCCTGATGACGGACAAAGGCAGGCAGACATTCGACGCCGCCATGCGTCTGCAAGCCCCCTGGGTCAACGACCTCTCGGACGGGCTCTTGGTCGAGGACATCGAAACGATGCGCGGGGTCATGTCGGTGCTGCGCGGCAAACTGGAAAGAAATGAAGATGCTGAAGAGCAGGTCTGATCGCTATGGCGCTGTCGCAGTCTCAATTCACTGGCTGAGCGCCATCCTGATCCTGGTCCTGCTCGGCTCCGGTTTCCGGGCCGCAAATGCTGTGGACGCGGCCAGCAAGGCTGCTTTCCTGCGCTTCCATATTCCAGTAGCGATCGCAATTCTGTTCTTGACGCTGCTTCGCATTGTCTGGTGGTGGCGTTTTGATCGGAGGCCACTGCCCGCGGAGGGATTGCCTCTCTGGCAGGAGCGCATCGCGGGCGGGGTTCACATCGCCTTCTACCTCGTCATTCTTGGTATGGCTGCCAGCGGCATCGGCATGATGATCCTAAGCGGCGCGGCACCCGCTATATTTGGGGCACCCGGGGCGATGTTGCCCGACTTCACCGATTATCCGCCGCGAATACCGCATGGTTTGGGTGCCTTCTTGCTTGTCGGGCTGCTGGTGTTTCATGCCGGTGCGGCCCTTTATCACCAATTCGTTCGCCGCGATGGTCTGCTCCAGCGCATGTGGTATGCCGGGTCGTCCGGCGATTAGAGATGTGCGGAGTCCACGCGCAAGCCTTGGGACCTCACCTTCGGCCTCTTATTATTTCATTGCGATCCCGCCTTGCCTTTCGCCACCGTCCTCAGATGCTCGACCAAATCGCGCGCGAAGGGAGACAGATCCTCAATAGCACGCATGCAGAGCAAGAGACGGCGTGTTGCCCAGTCGTCGGTCAGCCGGACACAGCGGATGGCCATCGATCGCCTGCATCTTTTCGCGGCGGTTTCCGGCACGATCCCGATGCCGACGCCTTGGGCCACCATTCGGCAGATGCCCTCGAATGTTCGCATCCGGACCCGAAACTTCAGCGGATGGCCCGCACGGGCCGCATGCTCGTCGATATGGTCCTGCAAGGGGCTGCCGATCGTCAATCCGACGAATTCCTGTCCGACGACTTCGGCAAACGCAAGCGCCTTTGCCGAAGCCGAGGGATGATCGGCAGGCAGGACGAGAAGGAGGCGGTCGATGGCGAAGGGCAGGAGCTGCAAATTGCCGGTATCGACAGCGTCCGAGATAATGCCGATCTCCGCCAGGCCGCCCGCCACCGCCTTGACGATCTCGGTGCTCAGCCGCTCGTTCAGATCGATGTCGATATGCGGACGCGTTGCAAGATAGGGCGCAAGCGCCTCGGGAAGAAACTCCGTAATGGCGGCCGTGTTCGCCAGCAGCCGGATATTGCCCTTCAGCCCCTTGGCATAGACGCCCAACTCGCCCCGCATATGGTCGATCTGCCGAAGGATGATGCGCGCGTGGTGTGCCAGAGCCTCGCCGGCGGCCGTCGGCGCGATCCCCCTGCGGCGGCGTTCGAGCAGCCGCACGCCGCTCACCTCTTCCATTCCGCGTAGCCGTTCGCTGGCCGAAGGAAGCGCAAGATTGGCGCGCGCCGCTCCATGGGTGATGCTGCCCGCCTCGATGACGAGCAGGAACAGGCGAAGGTCGGTGAGATCGAAACGCATGGGCCGGAAGGCTATCATGCCCCCAGCCTTCGGAACAGCCAAAGGCTGAGTTAGGATCATCCGCATTGCGGGCGGCCAGCGGAATTGCCACAAATGGCGGCATGTTCGACCATTCTTCCTGGCTGATCCTTGCCACCGCTTCAACTTTCCTCCTCGCCGGCATCGTCAAGGGTGTCACCGGCATGGGCTTGCCGACGGTCGCCATGGGGCTGCTGGGCGCTATCATGCCGCCGGTGGCGGCAGCCGCCTTGCTGATCGTGCCATCCTTCGTCTCCAATGTCTGGCAGTTGTTCGCCGGACCGAGTTTTGCCGCGCTCGCCGGAAGGCTATGGCCCATGCTGCTCGGCATTCTTGTCAGCACGGTCGCCGCCACCTCGATGCTGGCGAGCGACAATACGCAGTGGACCACGATGGCGCTGGGTGCCGCCCTGATCATCTATGCCGGCTACACCCTGTTTGCCCGGCAACTGTCCGTGCCGAAAAGGGCCGAACCCTGGCTGTCGGCGCTGATCGGTCTGATGACCGGCGCGGTCACTGGCGGTACCGGAGTCCTTGTCATTCCCGCCGTTCCCTATCTTCAGGCCCTCGGATTGGGGAAGGACGATCTGATTCAGGCGCTCGGGCTTTCCTTCACGGCTTCGACCATCGCTCTTGCAATCGGACTGGCGGCGCGCGGAGCCTTTCAGCTCGACAATCTGGCGATGTCCTCGCTCGCCGTCGCGCCGGCGCTGCTTGGAATGTGGCTGGGGCAGGCGATCCGGCGGAAGGTCAGTCCCGCAACGTTTCGCCAATGGTTCCTTGTCGCCCTCATCGTTCTCGGTGCGGAGCTCGCTCTGCGTCCGCTCTTCTAGCACAGCATCGGCCTGCGAAGCCCTCTTCCGGGTTTCGAGTTCACGGCGTCATGCGATATAAGGGCGGCATCAGGGAGGCGGATCAGCATGGAATTCCAGGACGACGATCTCGAAAAATTTGCCACAGACGGCGCGGCGGCGCTGCCGGCAACGGATATCCAGGGTCATGTCGAAAACGACGGCGCCCGCATTTGGTATGCGGCCTACGGGTCCGGCATGCCGGTGATCCTGCTGCATGGCGGTCTCGGAAACAGCGGCAATTGGGGATATCAGGTTCCGGCCTTGATCGATGCCGGCTATCGCCCCGTCGTCATCGATAGCCGTGGCCACGGGCGCAGCACCCGCGATTTGCGGCCCTATAGCTATGAGCTGATGGCATCGGACGTGCTGGTCGTGATGGACAGGCTGCACATTGAAAAAGCAGCCGTCGTCGGATGGAGCGACGGAGCATGCACCGGCTTGATCCTCGCCAGGACCAATCCGGCGCGCATTAGCGGCGTTTTCTATTTCGCCTGCAACATGGACCCCAGCGGCACGAAGGAATTCGTGCCCACGCCGATCATCGACCGTTGCTTTTCCCGGCATGTGAAGGACTATGCCGCGCTTTCGGCCACTCCGGATCAGTTCGACGCCTTCGTTCAGGCAGTCAGCCTGATGCAGCGGACGGAGCCGAACTATTCCGCCTCCGATCTCGCCGAGATCGCCGTGCCTGTTGCCATCGTGCACAGCGAGCACGACGAATTCATCAAGCGCGACCACGCCGACCATCTTGCCCGCAGCATTCCAGACGCGGAGCTTATCCTGCTTCCCGGCGTCAGCCATTTCGCACCGCTGCAGCGGCCGGCGCAGTTCAACGATGCGATGCTGGCTTTCCTCCGCAAGAACACCTGGTAGCCGAAGGCTCTGGCAGGAACGCGGCGGAATCATCATTCTCCGGATCTTGCTTGCGCGGGATTTGGTTGCGCGCATCCGATTGTTCGGATAAATGATGGTCATCATATTTCGAACACTCCCCAGACCGAACCGCCGCTGACCGGCCCTTCCGCCCAGGGAGCAAAATCCGCTCCAGGCAGGAGAATTTCATGACAACTACTTTGTTTTCGCCGCTCGCCGTCGGTCCATACGAACTGGCGCATCGTGTCGTCATGGCGCCGTTGACGCGCATGCGGGCAGGCCAGCCGGGCAACGTGCCTTCAGCGATGAACGTCGAATATTATGCGCAGCGCGCGTCGAGGGGCGGGTTGATCATTTCCGAGGGTTCGCAGATTTCGCCCGCCGGACAGGGCATGCCGGCAACACCGGGCATCCATACGCCGGAGCAGATCGCCGGCTGGAAAGCGGTCACCCAAGCGGTTCACGCCAAGCGCGGCCGGATCTTTCTGCAGCTCTGGCATGTCGGCCGCATTTCCCATTCCTCACATCAGCCTGGCGGCGCCCTGCCATTCGCGCCGTCGGCGATCGCGGCTGCCGGAAATGCTTTCACGGCGGCATTCGAGCGCGTGCCCTTCGAGACGCCGCAGGCAATCGATACTGATCTGATGCCCCTGCTGATCGACGTCTACGGCCAGGCGGCTGCCAATGCGAAGGCGGCCGGTTTCGACGGCGTCGAAATCCACGGCGCCAACGGCTATCTGATCGAACAATTCCTGCAGGCCCGTTCGAACCAACGCACCGACCAATATGGCGGTTCGATCGAGAACCGGACACGCCTGCTGCTGGAAGTCATCGAGGAGGTGTCCAAGGTCTGGGGTTCGGATCGCGTCGGCGTCCGCCTCTCTCCCTTCGGCATTGCCAATGACAGCGGCGAGGACGATCCGTTGCGGCTCTACGGCCATGTCATCCGCGAGCTCGACCGGCTGCACCTTGCCTATCTACACCTGATCGAGCCGCGCGCCAGCGGCGCCGGCCAAGCCGAAGTCGACCACAAGAACGTACCGTCGGCAGCAGAGCTCTTCCGTCCTGCTTGGTCCGGAACCTTAATCGCCGCCGGCAATTTCAAGCCTGAAACCGCCGAGGCTACCCTCGCCGCCGGCCATGCTGACGCCATCGCTTTCGGCCGCCTGTTCATCGCCAATCCCGATCTGCCGGAGCGCATTCGCCGCGGCGCGAGCCTCAACCCCTATCATCGCCCGACCTTTTACGGCGGCGGCGCAGAGGGCTATACGGATTATCCGACATTGGACGCCAGGGAGGCTGCGGAATGAGTATGCCAAGCGCCATCATCGTTGGAGTGGGAGCGGAACAAGGTCTCGGCGCAGCCCTCTGCCGGCTGCTGGCCGACAAAGGCTACCATGTCATCATCGCCAGCCGGACGTTGGAAAAGATCACCAAGGTCGCTGACGCCATCAATGCCTCCGGCGGCAGTGCCGAAGCGATAGAAACCGATGCGACCAACGAAGCCGCGGTGAAGCGGCTGTTCGAGCGTGCCTTTGCGCCGCAGGATGAGATCGATCCGCCGGACTTCATCGTCTTTAACGCCGGCATCAATCGTCATGTCGGCTTTCGCGGCGTCACCGCCGCCGAGTTCGAGGAATTCTGGCGCATCTGCTGTTTCGGCGGCTTCCTCGTCGGCCGGGAGGCGGCCCGGCATCTCGTCCCCCTCGGACGCGGCACAGTGATCTTTACCGGCGCTTCGGCAAGCCTGCGCGGCAAGGCAGGATATGCGCAGTTCGCCGCCGCCAAGGCGGGCTTAAGGATGATCAGCCAGAGCATGGCACGGGAGTTCGGGCCGCTCGGCCTGCATGTCGCCCACACCATCATCGATGGCGGCATCGACGGCGAAAGATTGCGGTCAAGGCGGCCGGACGTGGAGGCCGACGCACTGCTCAACATCGATGCCATCGCCGAGACCTACTGGCATATCCACCGCCAGCATCCCTCCGCCTGGACGCAGGAGATCGACCTGCGCCCCTATAAGGAAACGTTCTGAGGCCGGCGCTTACCAGCGCCGACCCCATAAAAATCCTCAGCCGGCAGGAAAGGGATTGCGTTCACTAAAGCCGCGCTGATGCCAATAGGGGTAGGTGGGCGTTTGGGCGCTGGCGGCATCGAGGCGGGCGACCTGCTCCGTTGTCAGGTTCCAACCGACGGCACCGAGATTGTCGCGCAACTGGCCTTCGTCGCGGGCGCCAACGATAATGCTCGACACCGTCGGCCGCTGTAGCAACCAGTTCAGGGCCACCTGCGGAATAGTCTTGCCGGTTTCCTTCGAAACCTCGTCAAGCGCATCGACCACAGCGTAGAGATACTCGTCATCCACCTGCGGGCCACTGTCCGCCGTCTTGTGCAAGCGGCTGACCTCCGGCAATGGTTGGCCGCGACGGATCTTGCCGGTCAGGCGGCCCCAGCCGAGCGGGCTCCAGACGACGGTGCCGACCTTCTGATCGACAGCAAGCGGCATCAGTTCCCACTCGTAATCGCGGCCGACAAGCGAATAATAGGCCTGGTGCGCGACATAGCGCGGCAGGTTGTGGCGATCGGCCGCCGCCAATGACTTCATCAGGTGCCATCCGGAGAAATTCGAGCAGCCGACATAGCGAATCTTGCCGGCACGCACGAGATCGTCGAGCGCCGACAGCGTTTCCTCGACCGGTGTCATGGCATCGAAGCCATGCAACTGGAAGAGGTCGATATGATCGGTCTGCAGGCGCTTCAGTGAAGCTTCCACGGTCTTGATCAGGTGGAAGCGCGAAGAGCCGACATCATTCGGCCCATCGCCCGAGCGAAAGGTTGCCTTGGTGGAAATCAGCACCTTGTCGCGGCGACCCTTGATCGCCTCGCCCAGCACCTGCTCGGCAACGCCGCCGGAATAAACATCGGCGCTGTCGAAGAAATTGAGACCGGCATCGAGGCATATATCGATCAGACGGCTTGCCTCATTGACGTCGGTGGCGCCCCAGGCACCGAAAAACTCGCCTTTGCCGCCGAAGGTGCCGGTACCGAAGCTCAGGACCGGCACGCGAAAACCCGATCCGCCGAGATAGCGATAGTCCATAACATAACCTCCAAAAGGATGGATGCATCAAAGATGGCGCGCGAGAGCGAACCGTACGGAGGTCGGACCGCACTCGTGCTTGAGTGATGTGTGGCGGTTACCCGGTTTGTTCAACACCTTCGATGCCCGCCGTCCGCATCTCGATCACTTGGCGGGCGGCCGCTGCGGCGGCATCCTTCTCGCTTGCGACTTGGACCGTCGGGAAGGCAAAATGGATGTCGTTTTCATCGAAGGCCTGCTTGATCATCGCCAGGGCGTTACGACGGATGACGGAGACTTCGCCGGGCTTGGTGGTGATCGCCAGCCTGATCTCGATCGCGAAATCACCGAACTGCTCGACACCCTTCATCTTCAGCGTCTGGATGATGTTGGGTGCCAGTTCCGGATCATCGAGCAGTCGCTGGCCGATCTCCTTGATGATCCGCTTGGTCTTCGTCAAATCGGTGTCGTAGGTGACCTTGATGATGATCTTGTCGATCGCCCAATCGCGGTTCATGTTGTTGACCGCTCCGAGCGAGCCGAAGGGAACCGTCGCCAGCGGGCCGCGCTGATGACGAAGTTTCACCGAACGAAGGCTGAAGGATTCCACCACGCCCTTGTGGTTGCCGCTTTCGATATATTCGCCGATGCGGAAGGCATCATCCCAGAGATAGAAGATGCCGCTGATGACATCCTTGACGATGGTCTGCGCGCCAAAACCGACGGCAACGCCAACCACACCGGCGCCGGCGATCAGCGGCCCGATCTCGATACCGAGACCCGACAGCACCATCATGATGGCGATGATGCCGATGGCCACGGCAAGGATATTGCGGAAGATCGGCAGCAGCGTGTGCAGCCGGGCGCGGCGGGCCCTCATCTCCTCGCTGTCGCTGACGAGCGGCGCAGACGCGGACAGCTTGGCATTGATGTAGGTCCTCGACAGATGCCAGAGCAAATCGGCGGCGAGCAGAATGACGATGCCGCCGATGATGCCGCGTGCGATGCGGTCGATCATGGATTCAGGCGGCCTCATCATCATGGTTGCTTCAACACCGAGCATATGGCCGAGCCAGAGGGCAGCAAGCGCGATGATGACGGCGCGTACGCCGCGGTCGAGCAGCACTGTCGCAAGCGTGCCAGCACCTAGAACACCGCCAGCCGCATCATGCAGCGCTTCCACCGCCCGCGACGACACCGAAAGCGCGCGCGGCAGCAGAATGACATAGATGCCAAGCCAGAGCAGACCATTGAAGCCGCTCACCCACAGGCACCAAAGCGCGGCGAAATAGATGGTCAACAGCCACGAGATGACCTTCCTGCCATTCGTTCCAGCATGCGCGGGACGCGCCCAGACAGCTTCGACGGCAATCAGGAACAGGCCGATGCCAAGCGTATAGCCGACAAGAGCGCGGGCGCCATCGGAGAAGCCGAGCGGCTCCATGGCCTGGACCACCGCCCAGCCGCAGGCGAAATAGATGACGAAAAGGGTGCCTCGCCTGTACCAGTATTTCGCGACGCGCCGCCGCTCGGCGATCCGCGCAGCGCCACCATCCTCATCGAGAACATCGCTCGCCCTTCGCATCGCTATCAGCTCCATCAGCAGTCTGCCGAGCGAGACCGCCAGCCTTATGGAGACGATCGCGATGACGCAGGCGATTGCAAAACTTTCGATGATCGGCGGCCAATCGAAGATGAGAAGCGGAACCAGCATCGCCACGCCATGAACGATGGCCGGCACCACGCCGCCCATGAACTGGAAGCGCGCGGCCTGCAATTCGGTCTCAACCCCGGCCGCCCGCTCGGTACGCTGCATATGCTTGGCATTGATCAGGCGGGCAACCACCAGTTCGGCCACGAGACCAAAGAAAAACAGCACCACCGCCTGAATGCCGATGCGCACCCGGCCCGCCGCCTCACCTTCGTTTTCAAGCCGCTTGGTGGCAGTCATCACCTCGGAAGGCAAGGTCATCGCGGCTTGAGACACTATCTCCAGGTGCCGTCGGGTATGGCCGAGCGTATCGGACAATTCCGACATCTGGCCGCCGCCCGAGCTAGGATTGTCCGTCGACGCAGGCTTGGCATTCACCTGCGACGCAAGCCACTGTTTGACGTCGGGCTCGTTCATCAACTGAATGAGTTCGCGGACCTTCTCCGGTGGCGGAGCGGCGGCCGATGGTGCGGCCGCAGTTTGCGCATGGACCGCAGCCGGTACGGCAAATGCAATAAGACATAGAAGCAGAGCTCCAATCGACCGCCTGCCACCCCCGACAATACTCATATGCGCCGCCCTTCTCGCAATCGGCCCGATCAGCCTGTTTTTGCAGACTATACGCCTTTTTAGTGCGGACAAGCAGGCACTTACGCAAGTCACGCAATCAATTAGGTATCGGCATTGCACACGAGCTGGTGGCACGTTAGGTTTTGCAGGAATACCGCTTGGGGATGTATCGCGTGTTCAACTTCCTGAAAAAGCTCTTCGGCAGAGGCAAACGGCCGAACACGCAGATCGAGCCGCCAGCCCCGCCCGCGCCACAGCCTGCCGGCACGCCGGCGATCAAGAGCCTCGATCTCAACATTCCTGACGAAGCGCTGGAAAACGAGGCGCGCTTTGCCGCCTACCTGCAAGAACGCCTGCCCTTTTTCGGTGAGGTAATCAAAGTCGACTATGATCCGGGCGCCGGCAGCCTGACGCTGCACAGCCGCAACGGCGACACGATGACGAAATTCCTGAGCAACGCGCTGCTGGCGCTGCGCGAAAAGAAAGGACAGGCGCGCGCCCGGGCTCTGCTCAACTATCTCAACATGACCGAAGCGTTGGAAGGCGGCGACGAGCTCGGCAAGGTGCTGCCGGTGCTGAAATCGCGCAGCTTCGTCGACGTGGCGCGGCAGCAGATGATACAGGCAGTCAAGGACGAACCCGAGCCGCCGCAATTCGTCTATCTCGATGAGGCCGAGAATCTGGTCAGGCTTTTCGTCGTCAATGGCGAGACCGCGGTCAGCTATGTCATGACCACCGCATTGGACGGCTGGGGCATTGACGTCGGCGAACTGGCGGATACGGCGCAGGATAACCTCTATAAGTTCCTGGCGAAGACCGGCGTGCAGATCGCCAAACGCAGCCAGTTCCAATATGTCGAGATCGACGGCCAGTTCGAATCCAGCGTCGCCTTCCTGCCGAAATTCTGGGCGCAGGTGCAGGACCAGTCCGGTGGCGCTGCGCCGATCGCCGCCTTCCTGTCACGCGACAAGGTATTCTTCACCCACGAAAACGACGCCCAGGGACTGCACCTGCTCGAATTGATCAGCACCGACCTCAGCGACGTGCCCTATGTGATCTCACCCGATCAATATCGCTGGGAGGACGGCAAATGGTCGCTGTTTAAGCGGGTGGGGCGGAGCGTGCAGTGAGGCGTTGTTATTTGTAACCGTCTTCGCGGCCGTGGCGGATAGCTGCTATGAGGACGTCTTCACCAAGATATTGATAAAGAACAATATAGCCATCCCGCCCAAACGTAACGATGAGCTCGCGTAATCCTTGTT
This sequence comes from Rhizobium sp. LEGMi-198b, assembly GCF_054114205.1. Classification (NCBI taxonomy): domain Bacteria; kingdom Pseudomonadati; phylum Pseudomonadota; class Alphaproteobacteria; order Hyphomicrobiales; family Rhizobiaceae; genus Rhizobium; species Rhizobium sp. LEGMi-198b. Next base: position 1,304,194 of record NZ_JBSYVH010000001.1, read on the forward strand.
CTGAGCCTTCCACGGGCCGCCCCATATCGGGCTGGCTCGACAATATCTGAATTGTTTGAATAATCCTTGCTGATGCCTTCCTCGCCGCAGCATTTTTGGACCGCAGAAATGCCCTCATCCGCTCGAGGTCACGAAGAGCGCGCTGCGTCAGCCTTACCGATGGCATTCAGGTGGGGCCTTCTCATCGTCGTCGCCCCAAGTCTCTAACCAAGCAATGACTTCATCGCCCGTCACATGCAGGCTCGTCGCCTGATAGTCGTCCAATGAACGACGCACATCCTGCAACAGAGAGTCGCGCTTTTCCTCACGTTCCACATACTGCCTAACGGCTTCGTTCAGCAGTCGATCCGGCTTACGGTGGCGGCTGGCTGCCAACTTCTGCAGCCGTTCGTTCACGTCAGGATCAATTTCTACACTGGCCTTCAAAGCGGGTGACATCGAATTCTCCGGAGGTAACCGATACCGACGATATAGTATCAGCCCCTTGCGTAAAGAACCATCGGCTGGTTCCTGCCAAAGGAATGCCTACACCAGCACCTCTTGATCGACCCGATCCTCGGCCCCAAAGAACTTCAGATAACGTTCGACCTCTGCAGGCTCGCCCGTTGCCTTCTGCGGATTGTCCGAGAGCTTTACGGCCGGGCGGCCATTGGCTTGGATCACCTTGCAGACGATCGAGATGGGGTTGAGACCCTCGATTTCGGTGGGGGCGCAGCCGGCGAAATCATTGGTGAGGTTGGTGCCCCAGCCAAAGCCCATGCGCACGCGGCCCTCGAAATGCTTGTAGGTGGCGATGATCGCATCGACATCCAGGCCGTCGGAGAAGATCAGAAGTTTCTGGCGCGGGTCGCGACCCATCTTCTTCCACCAGTCGATGATCTTCTCGCCGCCTTCGATCGGAGGGGCGCTATCCGGACGAAAACCGGTCCAGTCGGCCACCCATTCCGGCGCGTTGCGCAGGAACGAAGCCGTGCCAAAGGCATCGGGCAGAACCACCAGCAGGTTGCCGCCGTAGAGGCGGTTCCAGTCGCGCAGCACCTTGTAAGGCGCCTTGCCAAGCTCATCGTCAGTCTTGGCGAGCGCCGCCGCGACCATCGGCAGCTCGTGCGCGTTGGTACCGACGGCCTCGAGATCGGAATCCATGGCGAGAAGGACGTTGCTGGTGCCGGTGAAGGCATGGCTGACGCCTTCCTTCAGCGCTTCCACGCACCAACGCTGCCAGAGGAAACTATGGCGCCGGCGGGTGCCGAAATCGGAAATACGCAGGTTCGGCAGCTCTCTCAGCCGCTCGACCTTTTCCCACATCTTCGCCTTGGCCCGCGCATAGAGGACATCGAGCGTGAAGGGGCCAAGCGCCTTCAGCGCCGCGCGCGATCGGAGTTCGTTGATGATGGCGAGGGCCGGAATCTCCCACATCGTTGTTTCCTTCCACGACCCGTGGAAGTCGAGAATATACTGGCCGTCACGCTTGGATAGCTCGTACTCCGGAAGCTGAAAGTTCGACAGCCAGGCCAGGAATTCCGGCTCGAAGATCTGGGCGCGGCCGTAGAAGCTGTTACCCGCCAGCCAGATCATCTCCTTTTTGGCAAGCCTGAGCGTACGCGCGTGATCGAGCTGCTCGCGCAATTCCTTCTCGTCGATCACTTCGGCGAGCCGGACGCTCTTGGTGCGGTTGATCAGGGAGAAGGTGGCGTCGACATCTGGATAAAGCTTCCAGATCATCTGCAGCATCAGAAGCTTATAGAAATCCGTATCGATCAGACTGCGGATGATCGGATCGAGCTTCCAGGTATGGTTATAGACACGGGTGGCGATATCCGTCTTCGTCATCTCGTTCCTGCCCGTCTCCCTGCGCCCCGGACGTCATGCTTTCCGCCTTCCAGCTTACTGGCGGCGGGTATAATGCTCTTCTTATCAAAAAATGTTGAGCGAAAGTCCAGTCACTGAAAGAAAATTGATACTAAATTAAAACACGCTGCTCCGGATAGTGGCGGCGCGGCCTTCGATCGAGGCTGATGACCAAATTCGTTACGGCTGGGAATTGCCTTGAACCGGCGGCTTTGGTGCCGTGGTCTGATCCTGGGTCGTTGTCTCTGGCGCGGTCTGCGTGGGTCTGCTGTCCCATAATTCCACCAGCGCCCACACGACCGCCGTCAGGGCAAGCGCGACAAGGAGCACCGCCAACACCCGGCCGCCCATATGGCCTTGTTTGGCCTCGGTCGCCGGCAACTCCTTTTCCTCATGCAGACGGCGATCAGAATCCTCCCAATGCGTATGGGTTTCCAGCTTCCGTGGCATGACAGCCTCCTTCCAAATTCGCCTTGCGGCGATGTTCTTTGGAAAACGGAGGCGGCTCTGGAAGGTTCCGAAGGCGCTCAATAGCCCCGGCGGCGATCCACCAGATATTGCAGCGGTTCGCCGCGTTCAAAGCGGGCGATTTGCTCTTCGACATGACGCATCAGCGAGTATTCCTCGGAAACCGCCGCATCATGCGGGGTGATGACGACATTCTCCATACCCCAGAGCGGGTCATCCATCGGCAGCGGCTCGACATCGAAGACATCGAGCGACGCGCCGCCGAGCACGCCGGTTTCGATCGCCGAGGCGATATCGGCCTGAACCTGGCTCTTGCCGCGTCCGGCATTGATGAACACCGGTTTGCCCAGAGCGCCGTTACGACGGAGCTTGGAAAAGAGCGAGCTATTGTAGAGCCCCGTCGTCTCCGGCGTCAGCGGCAGCAGGCCAACGAGAATATCGGTCCTCGCGAGAAAAGCATCGAGTTCGCCGGCATCGAACGTTTCCATGCCGTCAATCTGCTTTTTCTGCCGCGACCAGCCGATGACGTCGAAGCCCATGACCTTGAGTTTGGCGGCGGCATCGAGGCCGAGAATGCCGAGACCCATGACCCCAACCGTGACTTCGCGCGCCTCAGGCGCCGAAAGATGGCCCCAGACGCGCTTGCGCTGGTGCCTGAAGTGACCGAAGACGTCGCGCAAATGCATGAGGCATTGCAGCACGACCCATTCCGTCATGCGCACCGTCAAGCTGCGGTCGACGAAACGGACGATGGGAATGTCGGGAAGGTCGGCGATATTCATCATGGAATCGACGCCGGCACCGCCGGAAAAGATCACCTTGAGGTTGGGTGCGCGCTGAAAAAGATCGGCATCCGGCTTCCATAGAAGGGCATAGTCGACCTGGCTCAGATCCGCGCCCTTGTTGGCGGGATCGGCGAGATTGATGCTGCCGCGATCCGCAAACGCGGTTTTAAGGGCTGCTACGATGGCCTCAGGCGTGAATTTCAGATCGACGAGAACAGGGCTTTTGACCGGCATGGCGATTGTCTTTTATTGCTGGACGGCGGCGGTGGGGACCGCCTCGATGTTGAAGGCTGCGGCGAGAAGCGCCTTAGTGTAATCCTCTTTGGGCGCACGGAAAATCTCCGCTGACGAACCCTGCTCGACGACCTTGCCGAAGCGCATGACGATCAGCTCGTTGGCAAGCGCCTTCACCACTTTCAGATCATGGCTGATGAAGAGGTAGGCAAGGTCATGGCGCCGCTGCAGGTCGCGCAGCAGATCGACCACCTGGGCCTGCACGCTCATGTCGAGCGCCGAGGTCGGCTCGTCGAGCATGACGAAACGCGGCTTCAGCACCATGGCGCGGGCAATGGCGATGCGCTGACGCTGGCCGCCGGAGAATTCATGCGGGAAGCGCCAGCGGGTCGAGGGATCGAGGCCGACCTCTTCCAGCGCCCAGCAGACGCGCTGATCGCGCTCTTCCGCCGACAAGGATTGCTCGTGCACCTTAAGCCCTTCGGCAATGATTTCGCCGACCGACATGCGCGGGCTCAGCGATCCATAGGGATCCTGGAAGACGACCTGAAGCTGGTTGCGCAGCGGCCGCATCTCCTTGAAGGAATAATCCGCAATGTCCTTGCCGACAAAACTGATGCGGCCTCTGGAGGAAATCAGCCGGGCCAGCGCCAGGCCAAGCGTCGTCTTGCCGGAGCCGGATTCACCGACGACGCCCAGCGTCTGCCCAGCCCTGAGCCTGAGATCGATGCCGTCGACCGCCTTCACATGGTCGACTACCTTGCGCATCAGCCCAGCCTTGATCGGGAACCAGACCTTGATGTCGGTGCCTTCCATGACCAGGGGCTTGCTGATGTCTCCCACCGGCGGCTCGCCGCGCGGCTCGGCGGCAAGCAGATGCCGGGTATACTCATGCTGCGGATTGGTGAAGACCTCCTCGACCGTGCCGGTCTCGACGATATGGCCCTTAGTCATGACGCAGACGCGATCGGCAAATTTGCGGACGATGCCGAGATCGTGGGTGATGAACAGCATCGACATGCCATGCGCACCCTTGAGGTCGCGCAGCAGTTGGAGGATCTGCGCCTGCACCGTCACATCGAGCGCCGTCGTCGGTTCGTCGGCAATCAGAAGCTCCGGCCGGTTGGCGAGCGCCATGGCGATCATCACGCGCTGACGCTGGCCGCCCGAGAGCTCGTGTGGATAGGCCTTGAGGCGCTTTTCCGGCTCGCGGATGCCGACCTGGTTCAGGAGATCCAGGATGCGGCTACGGGCCGCCGGGCCGACCACGCCCTGGTGCAGCGCCAGGATTTCGCCGATCTGCTTTTCGATCGTATGGAGCGGATTGAGCGAGGTCATCGGCTCCTGGAAGATCATGGTGATGTCGTTGCCGCGCACGGCACGCAACTCATTATCGGACGCCTTCAGCAGATCCTTGCCCTTGAACAGGATTTCGCCCGAGGGATGGCTCGCGGACGGATAGGGCAGCAGTTTCAGGATCGAATTGGCCGACACCGATTTGCCAGACCCGGATTCGCCGACCAATGCCAGTACCTCGCCCTTGGCGATATCGAAGGAGACGCCGTCGACCGCGGTCGAAGTTTGGCCGCCCTGATGAAAGGCGACGGATAAATTGCGGACGGAAAGCAATGGGGTGTGGTCTCCGCTCATCGGAACGTCTTCCTCGGATCGAATGCGTCGCGGACGGCCTCACCGATGAAGATCAGAAGCGACAGCATGATCGACATGGTGAAGAAGGCGGAGAGGCCCAGCCAGGGGGCCTGCAGGTTGGATTTGCCCTGCGCGATCATTTCGCCAAGCGAAGGCGAGCCGGGGGGCATGCCGAACCCTAAGAAATCCAGCGAGGTCAGCGTCGTGATCGAGCCGGAGAGAATGAAGGGCACGAAGGTCAGGGTTGCGACCATGGCGTTCGGCAGCAGGTGTCGGTACATGATCGTGATGTTATTGACACCGAGCGCGCGGGCGGCGCGCACATATTCGAAATTGCGCGCTCGCAGGAATTCGGCACGCACGACGCCGACCAAACCCACCCAGGAAAACAGAAGCAGAATGCCGAGCAGGATGAAGAAGCCGGGCGGCAGGACCGAGGCGATGATCAGCAGAATGTAGAGCACCGGCATCGACGACCATATCTCGATGAAACGCTGCAGGAGAAGGTCCGTCCAACCGCCGAAATAACCTTGGATAGCGCCGGCGGCAACGCCGACGACTGCCGAGCAGATGGTCAGCGCCAGGCCGAACAGCACCGAGATGCGGAAGCCGTAGATCATGCGCGCCAACACATCGCGCGCCTGATCGTCCGTGCCGAGCCAATTGAGATTGCTCAAGGTGCAATTCGGATCGGCGACACCTTTTTCATAGCCGGAGCAGCGCTGTTCCTTGCTCATCAGCCAGAAGGGGGCGGTCGGGGCCGAGGTTCCTTTCGGAAGGTTCGAATTGGCGGTCTGGTAGGAATAGTGGATCGGCGGCCAGATCATCCAGCCGTTGGCGTTGATTTCGTCCCGAATATCCTGTGCGCGATAATCGGTCTGCGCGAGGAAGCCGCCGAACTTTTCCTCGGGGTAATCGACGAAGACTGGCGTCAGGATCTCGCCCTTGTAGGAAATGAGGATCGGCCGGTCGTTGGCGATGAATTCCGCCCCGAGACTGAGGAAGAACAGGATCAGGAACAGCCAGAGGGACCAGTAGCCGCGGCGATTCGCCTTGAAATTCTGCCAGCGGCGAACGTTCGTCGGGGAAAAGAGGCCTTTGCGCGGCGGCTTTACCGCTGTCGGGGTCGTCGAATTGGTCGCCACGTCCATCAGACGTCCCTCCGCTCGAAATCGATGCGCGGGTCGATCCAGGTATAGATCAGGTCCGAGATCAGGCCGACGAACAAGCCAAGCAGCGAGAAGATATAGAGCGTTGCGAACACGATCGGATAGTCACGCTGGACGACGGAGAGATAGCTGAGGCGGCCGAGGCCGTCGAGCGAGAAGATATTCTCGATCAGCAGCGAACCGGTGAAGAAGGCCGAGATGAAGGCCCCGGGAAAACCGGCGATGACGATGAGCATGGCATTGCGGAAGACATGGCCGTAGAGCACCCGCCGCTCGCTCAGCCCCTTGGCGCGAGCCGTGATGACATATTGCTTCTTGATCTCTTCGATGAAGGAATTCTTGGTGAGCAGCGTCGTGGTGGCGAAGGCGGCGAGCGACAGCGAGATCAGCGGCAGGACGAGGTGCCAGAGATAATCGATGATCTTCTGCCACCATGTAAGATCGGCAAAATTGTCGGAGACGAGGCCGCGCAGCGGAAACCAATCGAAGAAGGAACCGCCGGCGAAAAGCACGATCAGCATGATGCCGAAGAGGAAGCTCGGAACGGCATAGCCGATGATAATGACGCCTGATGTCCAGACATCGAAGGTCGATCCATCCTGTATCGCCTTGCGGATGCCGAGCGGGATGGAGATGGCGTAGGAGAAGATCAGGATCCAGATGCCGAGCGAGATCGACACCGGCAGTTTCTGCCCGATGAGGTCGATCACCGTCGTATTGCGGAAGAAGCTTTCGCCGAAATCGAAGCGAATATAATTCCACATCATCTGCCCGAAGCGCGTAAGCGGCGGCTTGTCGAAGCCGAATTGCTTGTCGAGCTTGGCGATCAGCTCCGGATCGAGCCCCTGGGCGCCGCGATATTTCGAACTGCTGTCATCGACGTTCTGCTGGCCGAGCACATCGGTGCCGCCGGAAAGACGGCCATTGGCATTGTCCGCCTGGCCAGTCAACTGCGCGATGACCTGCTCGACGGGACCGCCGGGCGCGAACTGCACGATGGTAAAGGAGATCGCCATGATGCCGATGATGGTCGGGATCATCAGCAGCAGACGTCTGAGGATATAGGCGCCCATCAGTCCGTCACTCCCCCATCGAGGAATATGCCTGCTCTCGCCTCAATCCATCCGTCGTTCAAGTCGCTTATTCCCTTCCGCCGAATTGAGCCGGCGCAGTCATTTCAGGCTGAAACTGCCGAATCGGCATGAGGCATTTGGAGCCCAGCATGCCCGTCATTGCAAGAGCCGCTCATTTGCCGGCGTTTTTCGACCACCATGTCTCGGGAAAGCCCATCGAATATTCCGGCAGGTTGGCGGGATGTTCGAACTTGTCCCAATAGGCGATGTGAAAGCTCGTGGCATAGAACAACGGAACGACATAGTGGTGGGCGAGCAGCGCGCGGTCGAGCGCCCTCGCCGATGCCTCCTTCTCGGCGACATTCTTGGCATAGATGACCTTGGTGATTAGCGCATCGATGCCGGGATCGGCTATGCCGGCATAATTTCGAGAACCCTGGCGATTAGCGGAGGCCGAACCCCAGAAATCGATCTGCTCATTTCCGGGATTGAGGGTCTGGGCCCAGACATTCCAGATCATGTCATAATCGAAGCTACGCACCCGATTGATATATTGTGAGGAATCGACCGTGCGCACGCGCGCGTCAATGCCAATCTTCTTGAGGTTCTGCGCATAGGGCAGCACCCATTTTTCAACAAAAGGGCTGCCGAGAAGAATCTCGATGGAAAAGGGCTGCCCGGTCTTGGCATTGACCATCTGGTTGCCCTTGATGACATAGCCGGCATCCTTGAGAAGCGCGATCGCTTTGCGAAGATTGTCGCGCGATTTCTGCGGATCGCCCCCCACGGGATTGCTGTAGGGGGTCGTAAAGACCTCAGGCGGCACCTTGTCCTTGATCTCGTTCAGAATATTCAGCTCTTCGCCTTGGGGCAAACCGGAGGACGCAAGCTTAGTGCCGAAGAAATAGCTGTCGTCACGGCGATACACACCATAGGCGACGGTGCGATTGATCTCTTCGAAATCAAAGGCGTAGTTGAGCGCTTCGCGTACGCGCTGGTCCTTGAACTGATCACGGCGCATGTTCGGCACCAGCGCCTGCATCACGCCCGTTGCGCGCAACGGATTGGGCAAGTCTTCGCGCTTGATGCGTCCATCCTTGGCAGCAGGGAAATCATAGCCTGTGACCCAGCGGCTGGCGCTGTTGTCCTGCCAGAAATCGACATTGCCGCCGCGAAAGCCTTCGAATTCTACATCGTCATCGCCGTAATAAGCGTATGAGATCGCTCCGAAATTGTTCTCGCCGACGTTCACGGGCATGCTCTTGCCCCAATAGTCGTCGCGAAGCTCGTAGCGGATGGTAGACCCGGGCGATACCGAAACGATCTTGTAGGGCCCGGAGCCCATAACCGGCTCCAGCGTCGTGCGCGTGATGTCGCGCGGCTTACCGTCAGGACCCGTGCCTTCCCACCAATGTTTCGGAACGACCAAAAGCTGACCGAGAATGGACGGTAGTTCGCGGTTGTTCTTTTCGTCGAAATAGAAGGTGATGTCGCGATCACCGGATTTTTCGGCTCGCGTTACATGCGAATAATAGCTTGTCAGGAAAGGATTGAGTTCTTTCGACTTTTCGAAGCTGAATATGACGTCCTCGGGGGTGACCGGCGTTCCATCGGCCCATTTCGCCTCTGTCCGCAAACGGAACGTGGCGCTTGAGACATCGTCCGGATAGGACACGCCCTCGGCAAGCTGGCCGTAGGAAGAGAAAATTTCGTCGTCGGCCGACTTCAGCAGGGTATCAAATACAAGGCTGAGCCCCGACGCCGGATTGCCTTTTAGCAGCACCGGATTGAGCGTGTCGAAGGTGCCGTTGGAGGAAAGCTTCAACTCGCCGCCCTTCGGCGCGTCCGGATTGACGTAGTCGAAATGCTGGAAGCCGGGCTGGTATTTCAGATCGCCGAGAATGGCCGTGCCGATGCGGAATTGCGGCTCGTCGGCGTTGGATGGCGCCGGCAAGACCAGCAGGCAGAAAAGAGAAGCAACCAAGCCTGCTTTCAACCGCGACAACGCCATTCATGATCCCCTGTGATTTGACTGGAATCAAGCATAGGCCAAATACGGGCAAAAAACAGGACGGATTGCTCATCTCTTCGCAAACCGGCCCATTGCCACTTCATGAAATCAGGCTTTTGCGGCAGCCTCTTCAAGGCGTTTGCGCAGCATCAGGCGCAATTCGCGGACAAGGCGCCGGTCGCCGGCCGCTTCCGGCTCGTTGGCGGCAACGACGGCGATGCGCAGCAGTTCGAGAACGATCGCCGACATCAGGGCGACATCGTCCGTGATGGGCGGCTCGGCTCGCCGCAGAATGGCGGAAATCAGCTCCTTCAGCTCGGCCCGCGAACGCATCTTGCGGTCCTTCGGCACATCCCGGCGGGTGGCAAGCACCGGAAATTCCGGAAACTCCTCGATGAAAGCGCCGAGCCTGTCGAAGATTGCCTCGCCGCTGTCGGCCGCCGAAAGGCCGCCGCTCTTTTCCGCGATGTCCTGAAGCACCGCTTTCAGCCGCTCCAGCCGCTCGATATGCAGCGCTTCGGCAAGCAGCGACTTTGTCGGAAAAAATTGATAGAGCGAGCCGATCGACGAGCGCGCTTCGGCGGCGATCTCCGTCATCGTGGCCGCGTCATAGCCCTTCTGAACGAAGATTTTTGCAGCCGCTTCCAAGAGCACGGCAACGCGATCATGCCCGCGGCGGCGCTTCGGAACACGCGTCTGCGGCTCCGCGCTTGATTTTTGCGAGGATTCGCTCATGTTTGTCATTGTGAGGATACCCTCATATTTCCCCGGAGCCCCCTGATGCCTCTTTACGATCCCCAAACCACCGCACTTGTCTCCATCGATCTGCAGGGCCTGGTTCTCAGCCGCCCGCTCGCACCCCACTCTGCGCAGCAGATCGTCGAGAATACAGCCGCCATCGCCAGGAAATTGAAAGCCGACGGCGGAACCACAGTCTTTGTGACGGTTGGATTTTCCGCAGACTATGCCGACGCTGTCAACCAGCCCGTGGACGAAAGCTTCAGCTTTCCAGAGGGAGGTTTGCCGCCGGCAGCTCTGGCGGCACCCGCCGAAATCGCTGCGCTGATACCCGACATCGCCATCGTCAAGCGCCAATGGAGCGCCTTTTACGGCACCGAACTCGATCTGCAACTGCGCCGCCGCGGCATCAAAACACTCATCCTTACCGGTGTCGCCACCAATTTCGGCGTCGAATCGACCGTTCGCGACGCCTATGCGGCCAATTATGCCGTCATCGTCGCCGAGGATGCGGTAACGACCTTGTCGCAGGAAATGCAGGATTTCGCCTGCACAAAGGTGTTGCCGCGGCTGTCGCGTATCCGCAAGACGTTGGAAATTCTGGCTGTTTGATCATACACTTAGCGCTCCGGAGCGCCGATATGCGATGGTGCATTAGCCTTGCGCGATAAAACACGGATTCACCAAAATCGCTTTTCAAGGTAGATTCACCCGCAAATCACTTCGGCCATCGCCGGCAGCTTCTCAAGGAACCACATGATTTCTTTCCTGGTTCGGACCCTCAATGTGTTCAGCAAATTTTCCCTCGCCGTAACGATCGGGGCTGGTCTCGTCAGCGGCGATGCGCTGGCGCAGCAGGCAACCCCGTCACCCGGCAGCGCCAAGGCGATTTTCGGGGCTGTGACACTGCCGACGCAGGGACCGCCGCAATCGCTGGGTTTTTATGCCAAGGGCTGCCTTTCCGGCGCCGAAGCGCTGCCGGCCGACGGGCCGACTTGGCAGGCCATGCGCCTGTCGCGCAACCGCCGCTGGGGCCGCCCGGAAATGATCGGACTCCTCGAGCGCCTGTCGCGCGACGCGGCCAAATATGACGGATGGCCGGGTATCCTGGTGGGCGACATCTCGCAGCCACGCGGCGGGCCGATGTTCAACGGTCACGCCTCGCATCAGATCGGCCTCGATGCCGACGTCTGGCTGACGCCGATGCCATCGCGGGCTTTGACAACGGCCGAGCGCGAAACCCTGCCGTTCACTTCGATGCTGGCGAAGGACAAATTCCTGACGATCAACGACAAGGTCTGGACACCGGAGCATGCCCGCCTCCTGATGCGCGCCGCCAGCTACCCCGAAGTCGAGCGTATCTTCGTCAATCCGGCGATCAAGAAGAAGATGTGCGACACGTGGACCGGCGACCGCACCAATCTCGGCAAGCTGCGCCCGGAATATGGCCATGACTCGCATTTCCATATCCGCCTCCACTGCCCCGCAGGCTCGGCCAACTGCAAGCCGCAGGCACCCGTTGCCGCCGGCGACGGCTGCGACAAGTCGCTCGCCTGGTGGTTCACACCCGCGCCCTGGGCCAAGCCGAAGCCCAGCACGAAGCCGCCGGCAAAGCCGCGCGAAGTCATGGTTTCCGATCTGCCGAAGGCCTGCCAGACCGTGCTGAATGAACCTTCCGTCGCCTCGGCCCGCGCCGCCACCTTCGGCGCCAAGGCCGCCGCTGCTACCGCTGCGACCGGCGCGCTGCCGGTTTCCAGCGCCGATACGGGCAGCACTCCCCCGGACAGCATTCCGCAACAGTAAAGGGCGGCAGGGCCGGTTCGGCCGGCTTGACCCGTCATTCAAAAGCCCGTCTTTCAAAGGGCTGTCTCTTGGTATAGAAGGCGGATAAATCGATTAAAAGTTTTGGGCGGAGTGAGAGTTTCATGGCCGGCAAATGCATCGCGCTGATCGCGCATGATCAGAAAAAGGATGCAATGGCGGAGTTTGCACGCCGCAACCAGGATGCGCTGGCCGATTGGCATATCGTTGCCACGGGCACGACCGGCGGCCGTGTGCTCGATGTCTGCCCCGGGCTTAAGGTCACCCGCATGAAGAGCGGTCCGCTCGGCGGTGATCAGCAGATCGGCGCCATGATCGCCACCAGCGAGATCGATGTGCTCATCTTCTTCATCGACCCAATGACCCCCTTGCCGCATGATGTCGACGTGAAAGCATTGACGCGGCTTGCCGTTCTCTACGACATTCCCATGGCTCTCAACGAAGCCACCGCGGAACGACTGATCAAAACACTGAACCATTAATCCGCCTCGGCGGCAGACCACGGACCTGGCCATGCCCAAACTCAGCCACAGCGAAGCCCCCCTGCCCTTTCCTATCCTTATCGGCGATATCGGGGGAACCAACGCACGCTTTTCCATCCTCGTCGATGTCTATGCCGAGCCGAAGCATTTCCCGAACGTGCACACCGCTGATTTTAAAACGATCGACGAGGCGATCCAGCAAGGCGTTCTCGACAAGACGGCGGTGCAGCCGCGCTCGGCGATCCTTGCCGTTGCGGCGCCGGTTCGGGGCGACGAAATTCCTCTGACCAATTGCGACTGGGTGATCCGCCCGAAGACGATGATCGAAAATCTCGGCCTAGAGGATGTGCTGATCATCAATGATTTCGAAGCGCAGGCGCTGGCGATCGCCGGTGTTTCCGAAGAGCATCGCGAGACCATCGGCGAAACGTCGGAAGGCATGATCGCATCGCGCGCCGTATTGGGGCCGGGCACCGGCCTTGGCGTTGCCGGCCTCATCCATGCCCAGCATACCTGGATCCCGGTGCCTGGCGAAGGCGGACATATCGATCTCGGGCCGCGCAGCGCGCGCGATTTTCAGATCTGGCCGCACCTGGAGCCCATCGAGGGCCGCATCTCCGCCGAGCAGGTCCTCTGCGGCCGCGGCCTGCAGTATCTCTATCACGCGATCTGCAAGGCTGACGGCATCGAGCCCGTGCTGACGCAACCGGCCGATATCACCACCCACGCACTCGCCGGCACCAACGCTCAGGCCGAAGAGACGTTGACGCTGTTCGCCACCTATCTCGGTCGTGTCGCCGGCGACATCGCCTTGATCTTCATGGCGCGCGGCGGCGTCTACCTTGCCGGCGGCATTTCGCAAAAGATCCTGCCGGCGCTGCAGAAGCCGGAATTCCGCGCCGCTTTCGAAGACAAGGCGCCGCATAGCGCGCTGATGAAGTCGATCCCGACGCATGTGGTGACCCATCCGCTCGCCGCGCTCGCCGGCCTCTCGGCCTACGCCCGCATGCCGGCCAATTTCGGCCTGGCGACGGACGGCCGCCGCTGGCGGCGTTGACCAAAGGGGCAGCAACAGATGATCAGGCGCGGTCGTTGAGAGGATCGAACCGGCGACCACGCGACGCCTTTTTGGAGGAGTGGCCTTACCTTATAATAAGCTTGGCTCCATGACCTGCCTTAACCAGTGCAACAGGCCATATCTAGCCAAAACCGTCCTAACTCTTTATAGACCCGCGAAAGCACGTGCCATATGCGGCTCGCTTGGTTTGAGACAGGAAGCCGATATTTGAAGTCGCCGGACACCAAAAAAACCGATATCGACAGTGAGACGATCGCCGCTGTGCTGAAGCGTATCATTGCTGAAAACGGTCGTGACCATATCTGGGGCTACTCGATCGCAATATTTTGCCTCGTTGTGGTCGCAGCGTCGACGGCGACGATGGCCGCGGTTATGAGACCGATCGTGAACGGAGCTTTTTACGAGCGCCGCGCCGAGGTTATGTGGCTGATTTGCTTTGCGATATTAGCCGCCTTTGTGGCCCGTGGTTTTGCTGGTTATTTTCAATCGGTCATTCTGTCCAAAATTGGCAATGACATCATTGCCCGTTATCAAAGGCGCCTCTATGCACATCTGATGACATTGTCGGTTGGCTTCTTCAGCGAAGCCCGTTCGGCTCAGATTGCGGCGCGAGTGAGCCAGAACGTTTCCGGTATCCGCGATGTGATGAACCTTATCATCACATCGACTGCGCGTGACTTTTTGTCATTTGTCTTTCTGCTGGCCAATATGGTCTATCAGGATCCGCTGCTCAGTCTCCTATTCTTCGTCATTGCGCCGCCTGTGTTTCTGGCCTTGCGCCACATCTCAAGGCGCCTGCGCGCCGTTACGCGCGAGGCGGTCATTCTCAACAGCCGCGTGCTCGGCGCGATGCAGGAGACTATTCAAGGGGTTTCCATCGTCAAAGCCTTCACGATGGAGCGCGAGCTCGAACGCAAAGTCGATAAGCTGATTACGGCGGCTGAAAACCGACAAAACCGAATTGCCCGTATTTCCGAGCGTAATGGCCCGCTGATCGAAACGGTCGCCGGCTTTGCCGTGGCCGGGGTATTTGCATACGCTGCCTATCGTTCGATCTATGAAAACGTTCCGCCGGGCGCAGTGTTTTCGTTCATCGTGTCGCTGCTGCTCGCCTATGATCCGGCCCGGCGTCTCGCCAAATTGCAGGTGCAGTTAGAGCGCGCCGTCGTCAATGCGCGCATGATCTATGAATTGCTCGATATGGAGCCGCGTCAGCGCGACCTAGCGGACGCCAAGCCGCTCGCCATCACCGAGGCCCGCATCGAGTTTCGCGACGTTCACTTCGCCTACGGCGACGAAGCCGTTCTATCCGGCGTGAGTTTCGTTGCTGAGGGCGGAGAGACGACGGCCTTGGTCGGCCCTTCCGGCGCCGGCAAGTCCACCGTCATTAATCTTATTCCGCGCTTCTACGATCCCAAGGCCGGCAGCATCTTCATCGACGGGCAGGACATAGCGCATGTGACGAAGCAGTCGCTGCGCGAACAGACCGCCTATGTCTCGCAGCAGCCCTACCTCTTCGAAGGCACGATCCGCGACAACATTCGTTACGGTCGTCCGGAAGCGACGAATGCCGAAGTCGAGGAGGCCGCCCGGCTCGCCTATGCCCATGATTTCATCCAGGCGCAGCCCCAGGGCTACGACACGCCGGTCGGCGAAAACGGCGTGACGCTTTCCGGCGGCCAGCGCCAGCGCCTGTCGATCGCCCGTGCGCTGGTGCGAAACGCGCCGATCCTGCTCTTGGACGAAGCGACATCGGCGCTCGACACCGAGTCGGAAGCAGCCGTACAGAAGGCGCTGGACGAAGCCATGAGCGGCCGCACCGTCGTCGTCATCGCCCATCGTCTGTCGACGGTCGTGCGGGCGGAGAAGATCATTGTCATGCAGAACGGGCGCGTCGTCGAAGAGGGCAACCATGAGACGCTTGCGACGGCCGACAATGGCCTCTACGCTCGCCTCAACAACCTTCAGCGGCCGGTCGTTTCCGGCACTTCCCGAAAATAAGACGATAGAGAAGACATGAGCGACGATGCGATGAAGCTGGTGGTGGTGGGCGCGGCAGGCCGCATGGGACAGGCGCTGATCCGCCTCATCCACACCACCGAAGGCGTCACACTGCACGCCGCCGTCGCACGTCCAGGCTCCGCTTTCATCGGCAAGGATGCCGGTGAGATTGCCGGGCTGGGGCCGATCGGCGTCCCGGTCACCGATGACCCGCTTTCCGCCTTCCTGCATGCCGAAGGCGTGATCGACTTCACGACGCCCGCCACCAGCGTCACCTTCGCAGGCCTCGCCGCCCAGGCGCGCATCGTCCACATCATCGGTACGACCGGCTGCTCGGCGGAAGACGAAGCCAAGTTCAAGGCGGCCTCTCGCCACGCCCGCATCGTCAAATCAGGAAATATGGGCCTCGGCATCAACCTCTTGAGCGTCCTTATCGAGCAGGCGGCGCGCGCGCTTCCGCCGGCCGATTGGGACATCGAGGTCCTGGAAATGCATCACAGACACAAGGTCGATGCCCCATCCGGCACCGCGCTCCTGCTCGGCCAGGCGGCGGCAAAGGGCCGCGGCATCGATCTCGGCGAAAATTCTGTGCGCGTGCGTGACGGCCATACCGGTCCGCGGCCGACGGGCACCATCGGCTTTGCCACGCTGCGCGGCGGCGGCGTCATCGGCGATCACTCGGTCATCTTCGCCAGCGAGAGCGAGCGGCTGACACTTTCCCACAATGCCGGCGACCGCTCATTGTTTGCCCGCGGCGCGCTTCAGGCAGCGCTCTGGGCGCGCGACAAAAAACCCGGCTTTTATTCTATGCTCGACGTTCTCGGGCTTTCCACACGTTGATCCCATCCTGGATCGGTTCAGCACGGAACTGCTGAACCGCTTCAGCCTTTTGTTCTCATGCAATTCCGGACGGAAAACCTCTACGCACTTTTCCTGGAATTGCTCTATCAAGGAGGAATATTTCATGAGCGGTACTCTCGTCCTCGTTCGCCACGGGCAGAGCGACTGGAATTTGAAGAATCTCTTTACCGGCTGGAAGGACCCCGACCTCACCGAACTCGGCATCGAAGAAGCCAAGACCGGTGGCAAGGCGCTTGCGGATTACGGCATCAAGTACGACGTCGCCTTCACCTCCGCGCTGGTCCGCGCCCAGCACACGCTGAAGATCATCCTCAATGAAGTCGGTCAACCGGACCTCGAGACCATCAAGGATCAGGCGCTGAACGAGCGCGATTACGGCGATCTCTCGGGCCTGAACAAAGACGACGCACGCGCCAAGTGGGGCGAAGAGCAGGTGCATATCTGGCGCCGCTCCTACGATGTTCCGCCGCCCGGCGGCGAAAGCTTGCGCGACACCGGCGCCCGTGTCTGGCCCTACTACCTCACGGAAATCCTGCCACGTGTTCTCGCCGGCCAGAAGGTGCTGGTCGCCGCTCACGGCAATTCGCTGCGCTCGCTCGTCATGGTCCTCGACCGGCTGACCAAGGAGCAGATCCTGGCGCTCAACCTCGCGACCGGCGTGCCGATGGTCTACAAGCTCAACGCCGACTCCACCGTCGCTTCCAAGGAAGTGCTCGGCGACATGTCGGGCGCGCATTGAGCGCCTAGCAATACAAAGCCACCCCTCATGTGGCCCGACGTGAGGGGTGGAAAATTTGGCATGACGTGTTACCTTGTACTAACGGTGTAACACATGAGATCAGATATGACAGACGCCACGTTCACGTTTCGAGTTGAGGAAGACTTGAAGTCTGCCTTCAACGAGGCGGCGCGGGCGCATGATCAAACCGCGGCGCAACTGCTTCGCGCATTCATGCGCGACTACGTGAAGCGCCAGCAGAATGAAGCTGAATACGACATCTGGTTTCGTCAGCAAGTTCAGGCGGGGCTTGATTCCGCCAATGCCGGCAATCTCATTCCAGCCGATGAAGTAGAAGCCGAGTTCGCTGCTTTGCGGGAAGAAACACGCCGCAAGCTAAGCAGAAAACCCTCGTGAATCTTATCTGGACTCCCGAGGCAAGAGCTGATCGACACGCAATTTACACTTATATCGAGGCGGATAACGCTGCCGCCGCGCTCGCGCTTGACGAACTTTTCGCCAAGAGATCAGCACAGCTTATTGCGCACCCAATGACGGGCCGTCCTGGTCGCGTGTCGGGAACGCGAGAGCTGGTCGTCCATAGACACTATTGCTGATTTACGATCTCGCGGACGAAACGGTGCGAATACTCCGCATTCTCCATGCTGCTCAGCAATGGCCTCCGAGCGGGATTGGACCGATTTCCTAAAGCCTTTCAATTCTCGACGGTGAAACGGACCCTGTCGGCGGCGAAGCGGGAAATCGAATATTGCACCGGAACATAATCGAGATCGGAATTGAGCGCCTGTGCGACCAGCACGATGGCGCCCGGGGATAATTGCAGGTCGGCCAGATCGCCTTCGTCGGCATGCGTCGCGGTGATCTCGGTGACGACGCGCACATAATCTGGCACGCCAAGCTCACGAAATGCCTTGGTGATCGATCCGGTCGTCCGGTAGATCTCGGCAATAGCGCCGAAGCGATCCGCCGGGAACCAACTTGTGGCCCGCGAAACCGGACGGTGATCCGCCTGACCGAGCGTTTCCAGGCGCACAAGCCGTGTGCCGGTCTTGATCTTGAGCTGCCGAGCCAATTCCGTACTCGCAGCCTCCTCGCTGGCGGCCAGCAGGATACTACGGGTCTCGCGCACCTGATCGCCAATGCCTTGCGAAAACCGCGTTCGCTTTGAAATCGGGAAGCTCAGGCGCTCCTTGCGCTCGATCAACGTTCCGCGCCCCTGCACGGCCCTAACGATTCCTTCCTGCGCCAGCGCCGCAAGTGCACTTCGTATCGTATGCCGGTTAACCCCGAACTGCAGCGCGAGCGCCGTTTCCGGCGGCACCATGCCAGTGTCGTCAAAATCGCCGTGGTTGATCGACGTGCGAATCCGGTCGGCGATCTGCCGCCAGAGCGCCACGCCCGTCTGTCTTTGTACCTTCTGCCCCGCCATATCGCCTGCTGCTAATGTCACACGCTTGTCACGTCTCGCCAATAAATATAAAACTACCTTGTATGGTTGTCTATATCAATAGACATTTTGAGGATGACGCGATGAATTCAGCACAGAGGCAAGAGGCGGCAGCGCAGGAGCGCCGGGAACGCAAGCGCGCCGCCGATCTTTTGGCGCGGGCCGAACGCGAAGAGCTAGACGCGGCCTGGGAAGCATTACCCAACAAGCCCGTGGTTCAGCCCGTACGAGGACCGGAAACCGGGCTCGTCATGGTGCGCGGCCGCATCGGCGGCGGCGGTTCGCCCTTCAATCTCGGCGAGGTCACTGTGACGCGCGCCACCGTCAAGCTCGCCTCGGGTACGATCGGCCACGCGCATGCGCTCGGCACCGACCGCGATAAGGTGCGGCTCGCGGCGATCTTTGACGCGCTCTGGCATCAGCCGGCCACCAAGGAGTTCGTCGAGAAAGCCATCCTGCTGCCGGTCACCGATCGGATTGCCGAATATGACCGCAAACGCGCCGAGGAAACGGCAGCCACCCGCGTCGATTTCTTCACCATGGTCCGCGGAGAAGACAAATGAGCCTTTCCACCACCTCTACGACGCGCGGCAACGATGCGTTGACCGGCGGTTTCGCCGATCCGGTGTTCGACGCGCAGAGCGTCTTCAAGATGATGATGGATGCCATGGCGCGGCCTGGCATCATCCAGACGATCACCTCCGATATCGCTCCGCCCGCTCCCCTCGGCTTTGCTGCCGGCGCAATCGGCCTCACGCTTTGCGATCATGATACGCCGGTGTGGCTATCGTCCAGTCTCGCCAAGTCGGCCGCGCCGGAATGGCTGAGCTTCCATACCGGCGCAGCGGTGGCATTCGACAGGATCGAGGCGCGCTTTGCCTTTATCGAGGCCGGCATGGCGCTCGCTTCCCTCAACCAATTCGCCGTCGGCACTCAGGAATATCCCGACAGATCGACGACACTGCTGCTCGAAATCGCAGCCCTTGAGGGCGGCAAGGAACTCGCGCTCTCAGGCCCCGGCATTGCCGGTATCCGCATGATCGCTCCGATCGGCCTGCCCGATACGTTCCTGCGCATCTGGAACGACAATCGCGCGCTTTTTCCGCGCGGCGTCGATCTCGTTCTGACGGCGGGACGGCAATTCCTTTGCCTGCCGCGCACCACCAAGATCATCGCGACGGAGATGTGACGCATGTATGTTGCCGTTAAAGGCGGCGAAGCCGCCATCGCCAATGCTCACCGGCTGCTCGCCGATCGTCGTCGCGGCGACCGTTCGCTGCCGGCCATCGGCATCGACCAGATCGTGGCGCAATTGGCGCTCGCCGTCGACCGCGTCATGGCGGAAGCCTCGCTTTACGACCGCACGCTGGCAGCCCTTGCGGTTCGCCAGGCGCGCGGCGATATGATCGAAGCGATCTTCCTGCTACGCGCCTACCGCACCACGCTGCCGCGCTTCGGCTATTCCCAGCCGCTAGATACGTCAGCGATGAAGATCGAGCGCCGCATCTCCGCCACCTACAAGGACCTGCCGGGCGGCCAGCTTCTCGGCCCCACCTTCGACTATACCCATCGCCTGCTCGACCCGAGCCTGCTCACCGATGCGCCCGTGGACGAGCCGATGCAACGGCCGGCGGAAGAAGGCCGTGTGATGCGCGTCTCGGAAATTTTGAGCCAGGAAGGACTGATCGAGGGCGACGGTGAAATGCCGATCGACCACGAGACCGGCGACCTGACGCGCGAGCCGATGGAATTCCCGATGACCCGCGATCTGCGCCTGCAGGCGCTTGCGCGCGGCGACGAAGGTTTCCTGCTGGCGCTCGGCTATTCGACCCAGCGCGGCTATGGCCGTACCCACCCCTTCACCGGCGAAATCCGCATCGGTGAAGTGGAGGTCGAACTGGACGTGCCGGAACTCGGTTTCGCCGTCTCGCTGGGTAGCATCCAGGTTACCGAATGCCAGATGGTCAACCAGTTCAAGGGATCGGCCAAGGCGCCACCGCAATTTACCCGCGGCTACGGCCTCGTCTTCGGCCAAAGCGAACGCAAGGCCATGGCGATGTCGCTGGTCGACCGGGCGCTCCGTGCCGATGAACTCGGCGAAGATATCGTCGCACCCGCCCAGGACGAGGAATTCGTCATTTCCCATTCCGACAACGTGCAGGCGACCGGCTTCGTCGAACATCTGAAGCTGCCGCACTATGTCGACTTCCAGGCCGAACTCGACCTGGTGCGCCGCATGCGCCGCGACTTCGAAGCCGCCCGCGACGGCGGCAAGGATCCCCTGACGGAGGCAGCCGAATGACCGAACTTGCCACCTATAATTTCGCCTATCTCGACGAACAGACCAAGCGGATGATCCGCCGCGCCATCCTGAAGGCAATCGCCATTCCCGGCTATCAGGTACCCTTCGCCTCACGCGAAATGCCGATGCCCTATGGATGGGGCACTGGCGGCGTCCAGTTGACTGCCGCGATCATCGGGCCGGATGATGTCCTCAAGGTCATCGACCAGGGCGCCGACGACACGACCAACGCCGTCTCTATCCGAGCCTTCTTCCAGAAGGTCGCCAATGTCGCCGTCACCACCCGCACGGACGAGGCGACCATCATCCAGACACGCCACCGCATCCCGGAAGGCAAGCTCGAGCCCAATCAGGTGCTGGTCTACCAGGTGCCGATCCCCGAACCGCTGCGCTACCTGGAGCCGCGCGAGACCGAGACGCGCAAGATGCATGCGCTCGAAGAGTACGGTCTCATGCATGTGAAGCTCTATGAGGACATCGCCCGCAACGGTCGCATCGCCACGACCTACGCCTATCCGGTCAAGGTCGCCGGCCGCTACGTGATGGACCCATCGCCGACGCCGAAATTCGACAATCCGAAAATGCATATGTCGGATGCGCTGCAGCTCTTCGGCGCCGGCCGCGAGAAGCGCATCTATGCCGTACCGCCCTACACCGAAGTCGTCAGCCTCGATTTCGAGGATCATCCCTTCGAAGTGCAGCGTTTCGACAAGCCTTGTGCGCTCTGCGGCGCCGAGCAGGTCTATCTCGACGAAGTGATCCTCGACGACAAGGGCGGGCGGATGTTCGTCTGCTCCGACACCGATTTCTGCGAAGACCGCCGCGCCCATGGCCATGCCGGCCCCATGCTGGCGGCCAATGGGCTGGCTTCCAACCAGGAGGCCGCCGAATGAGCGACACGCCACTCCTCAAGGTCAAGGACATCTCGAAATTCTACGGCAGCCGCATCGGTTGCCGCAATGTGTCCTTCGACCTCTGGCCCGGTGAAGTGCTGGCGATCGTCGGCGAATCCGGCTCCGGCAAGACGACGCTGCTCAATTGCATTTCGACCCGGCTGCTGCCGACCACCGGCAGCGTCGAATATCATATGCGCGACGAGACCTATCGCGATCTCTTCCGCATGAACGAGGCCGAGCGGCGCTTCCTGATGCGCACCGACTGGGGTTTCGTCCATCAGAACCCCGCCGACGGCCTGCGCATGACGGTTTCGGCCGGCGCCAATGTCGGCGAGCGGCTGATGGCGATCGGCAACCGGCACTACGGCAATATCCGCAACACCGCGATCGACTGGCTGGAGCGCGTGGAGATAGACGCCGACCGCATTGACGATCAGCCGCGCGCCTTCTCAGGCGGCATGCGCCAGCGCCTGCAGATCGCCCGCAATCTGGTGACCGGTCCGCGTCTGGTCTTCATGGACGAGCCGACCGGCGGCCTCGACGTTTCCGTGCAGGCCCGCCTGCTCGATCTCGTTCGCGGTCTCGTCAACGATCTCGGCCTGTCGGCCATCATCGTCACGCACGACCTCGCCGTCGCCCGGCTGCTTTCGCACCGCATGATGGTCATGAAGGACGGCGTGGTGATCGAACATGGTCTCACCGACCGCGTGCTCGACGATCCGCGCGAGCCCTATACGCAACTGCTCGTCTCTTCGATCCTGCAGGTCTGAGGAAAAAGCCATGGCAACCCCCCTCGTCGTTTCCGAAGTCTTCAAGAGCTTCACCATGCACCTGCGTGACGGCATCCGCCTGCCGGTCGTCGCCGATGTCTCCTTCTCCGTCGCATCGGGCGAATGCGTGGTGCTCGGTGGCCCTTCCGGCATCGGCAAGAGCTCGCTTTTGAAGATGATCTACGGCAACTACGCCGTCGATAGCGGCCAGATCCTGGTGACGCATCGGGAAAGGATCATCGATCTCGCCGCCGCTGATCCCCGCACCGTGCTGGAAGTCCGCCGCCATACCATGGGCTATGTCAGCCAGTTCCTGCGCACCGTGCCGCGCGTTGCGGCCATCGACGTCGTTGCCGAGCCGCTGCTGGCGCGTGGAACAAGTGCCGAGACCGCTCGCGAAAGGGCGGGCAACCTGCTGGCGCAGCTCAACCTTCCGGAAGAGCTTTGGCAATTGCCGCCCGCCACCTTCTCCGGCGGCGAGCAGCAGCGCGTCAACATCGCCCGCGGCTTCATCACCGATCATGCCATTCTGCTGCTCGATGAGCCGACCGCCTCTCTCGACGCGAGAAACCGTGCCGTCGTGGTCGACATGATCGAACAGAAGAAAAAGGCCGGCGTCGCACTACTCGGCATCTTCCATGACGAGGAAGTGCGCGAGGCCGTCGGCAGCCGCATTCTCGACGTGTCGCAATTTTCGCCCAGAAAGTCCGCCGCATGAGCCGCAAATTGGGCGAAACGCCTTTCATCAGCCCCTCGGCGAGCGTCAGCAACTCGACGCTCGGCCGCTACACCGAAGTCTCGGACCGCTGCCGCATCGACGAAACGGAGATCGGCGATTACTCCTACATCATGCAGGATGGCGCGGTCTGGTGCGCCACCATCGGCAAATTCGTCAACATTGCCGCGGCGGTGCGCATCAATGCCACCAACCATCCGACCTGGCGGGCGACGCTGCATCACTTCACCTATCGCGCCGCCGACTATTGGCCGGATGCCGATATGGAGACAGAATTCTTCACCTGGCGGCGCGACAACCGCGTGACCATCGGCAACGACGTCTGGATCGGCCATGGCGCCACCATCCTGCCGGGCGTCACTGTCGGCAACGGTGCGGTCATCGGCGCCGGCGCTGTTGTCTCCAAGGATGTCGCCCCCTATACGATCGTCGGCGGCGTGCCGGCCAAGCTCATCCGCCAACGCTTCACCGAAGCTGTCGGCGAACGCATGGACAAGCTTGCCTGGTGGGATTGGGATCATGCCACATTGCGCACCGCGCTTGCCGATTTCCGCGCCCTTTCGGCCGAGGATTTCCTAATCCGCTACGGCGCATGACGCCACTGCGCGGTCCTCGCGCAATCCACCCGCAAATCCTCTTCGAAGCCCGAAAATCTCCCCGGTTTTCGGGCTTTTGCGTTGCCGTTACGGAAGGGCGCAAACAGGGAGGAATTGTAACAGCAGTTACACAAATCTGACATTGGAGGTTCATGAACCGGGACTAATGCGTTGCTCATGCTCAGCGCATGGCAGCGTCGAAGGCTTCTTCGAAGCGAAGGATTATGCGCTCGTCCAACAGATTTCCGCGGCCCAGACGTCAACGTTTGTTGCGGCGGAGCCGGGCAGCCGCGAAAGGAAAGCCTCATGTTCGAGCTGAAGAATGTCTCGCGCCGGTTCGGAAACAAGCTCGCTGTCGATTCCGTGACGTTGGACATTCCGCAAGGACAAATGGTCGGCATCATCGGCCGCTCGGGCGCCGGCAAATCCACGCTGCTGCGCATGATCAACCGTCTTGCCGATCCGAGCTCCGGCTCCATCCATTTCGCCGGCATCGAAGTCTCCAAGCTGCGCGGCCGGGCGTTGCGCAACTGGCAGCGCGATTGCGCCATGATCTTCCAGCAGTTCAACCTGGTTCCCCGTCTCGACGTTCTCACCAACGTCATGCTCGGTCGCCTGAACCAGCGTTCGACCACGCTGAGCCTGCTTTCCATCTTCAGCCGCGAGGAGCGCATCCAAGCCATTGCGGCACTCGAACGTCTCGGCATCGAGCAGACTGCATTGCAGATGGCCGGCACGCTGTCGGGTGGCCAGCAGCAGCGCGTCGCCATCGCCCGCGCCCTGATGCAGCAGCCGAAAATGATACTTGCCGACGAGCCGATTGCCTCGCTCGATCCGCTGAACGCCAAGATCGTCATGGATGCGCTGCGCGACATCAACGAGCGTGAGGGCATCACCGTCATCACCAACCTGCACACGCTGGATACGGCGCGCAATTATTGCGAACGCATCGTCGGCATGGCGGCGGGGCGCGTCGTCTTCGACGGCAAGCCATCAGAGCTGACGGCCGCGGCGGTCAAGGAAATCTACGGCACCGACAAGGATGGCGCCGGTATCGACGAGACGATGACGTCGACCGCCATCAATCTTTCCGATCAGCCCGCGCAAGCCGCGGCAAACGCATCCGCCGGCCCGCAACCGCTGGCACTGGCCGGTCTCTGAGCGAGACGGCCGCGATCGAAGGCCCGCGTCAAGGGCGCATTTCTTCTAGACCGAAGACATCCGGGGACACCGGTTAATCAGGAGACGAACCCATGTTGAAGAAGACCCTTCTCGCAGCCACGGCGCTTCTCGCGCTCGCTGGCGGCGCTGCCGCTCAGGACATCAAGGAATTCCGCGTTGGTATTCTCGGTGGCGAAAACGAAGCCGACCGCCTGCGCAACTACGCCTGCCTCTCCGACCACCTGAAGAAGGAGTTCGGTTTCGAGAAGGTATCGCTGTTCCCGGCTGCCGACTATGACGGCGTTATCCAGGGCCTGCTCGGCGGCACGCTCGACTTCGCCGAACTCGGCTCTTCCGGCTATGCAGCCACCTACATCAAGGACCCGAAGGCAGTTACCCCGATCCTGACCACGCAGCAGACGGACGGCTCGACCGGCTATTACTCGATCGGTCTCGCTCTGAAGTCCTCCGGCATCAAGACGATCGCCGACGCCAAGGGCAAGAAGCTCGGCTACGCCGATCCGGACTCCACTTCGGGCTATCTCGTTCCGCTGACGCAGATTCCGAAGACCACCGGCATGCCGAACGACAAGTTCTTCGCTTCGACCCAGTTCAACGGCGGTCACGAGAACAACCTGCTCGCCGCCTATGACGGCAAGGTCGACGTTGCCGTTGACGATTCGTCGGGCCTCGGCGATTTCAAGGACGGCTACACCTCCGGTACCTTCCACAAGGAAGTCGACAAGGGCGCCGTCGATCCGAACAAGCTCGTCGAAGTCTGGCGTTCGCCGCTGATCCCGAACGGCCCGCTCGTCGTACGCAACGCCCTTGGCACCGAATGGCAGGCCAAGCTGACCGACTTCTTCCTGAAGCTCCCGACCACCGATGCCAAGTGCTTCTCGGCGATCGAAGGCGGTGACTTCAAGGGCTACGTCAAGGTGAACCCGGACTTCTACAAGGCCGTTGTCGAAGTTCGCAAGGCTGCCATCGGCGGCTAATCCCTATCCAGACTGCAGGGCGGCCGGCGACGGCCGCCCTTTTCCTATCACAAGGGCAGGACATTCATGACGATTGCCGATACTCAGCTACAGACGCAAGGCGCTCCCCAGGGCGCCAAGGATATCGGTGACGCCTGGAGCAGGATGGTGGCGCGCCGCCGCCTTTATACCGGCATCGGCCTGCTGATCCTGATCATCGCCTTCGTCAGCTCCGTGCGCTTTGCCGACGAGAGCAATGCCGGCCACTTCTTCGATCGCCTGCCGCATCTTTTCGATTTCCTGAGCTGGCTCATCCCCAAGGATTGGGCCGACGTTTATCGCGCGCTCTTCGACTTGCCGAGCCCCAATGGCGCAAACGGCGTCGGCGGCGAGGAGTTCAATTTTCCGAACGGCCGCGTCTATGTCTGGGGCAACTTCTATATTCCTGAATATTTCGAGCTGATGATCATCACGATCAACGTGGCGCTGGTTTCCACCATCATCGGCTTCGTCGTCGCCCTGCCCCTCAGCTTCTTTGCCGCGCGCAACATGTCGCCGTCGCATCCGGTTCGTCTGGTGACCAAACGCTTCATGGAATTGCTGCGCGCCTTTCCCGAAATCGTCATCGCCGGCCTGTTTTCGGCGATCCTGTCGATCGGCCCGATCGCCGCCATCATCGCCGTCGGCCTGCATACGATCGGGGCACTCGGCAAGCTGTTCTACGAAGTGATCGAGAATATCGACATGAAGCCCGACGAGGGCATGAGGGCGGTCGGCGCGAGCTGGACGGAGCGCGTTCGCTTCGCCGCGCTGCCGCAGGTTCTGCCGAATTTCATGTCCTATGTGCTGCTGCGCCTGGAGATCAATGTCCGAGCCTCCACCATCATCGGCGCCGTCGGCGGCGGCGGCATCGGCGAGGAGCTGAAGCTTTCGATCTCGCGCGGCTTCGGCGCCAAGACGGTAGCGCTCGTGCTGCTGCTTTTCGTGACGATCATTGCCGTCGACCAATTTTCCGCATGGCTCCGTCGCCGTCTCATCGGCGAACATGCCTTCCTTCTGCAACACTGAGGTTGCCCATGTCCGTCATCGACGCCGGTCGCATGCAGGAAATCGAAGCACGCTATCCGGAGATCCTGCACCGATCATTCCGCCAGCGCTTCGGCGCGCTGATGATCTTTCTCGGCGTGATCCTTTACGGCATCTACGCCGTCTGGTTCTTCGACCTGCCGAAGATCATCGCGGAAGCGCATTGGGAACGCGTCGGCATCTATCTCAGCGAATGGATCAGCTACGACGTGCAGCCGGAATTCCGCGTTTCAGGCGACAAGATCAGCGTCAAATATCCGCGCTTTTCGCCGCTCGGCGATAATCCGCACCCAGATTGGGTGACGAACAATCCCGACGGCAGCCTGACGATCTCGGTCAGCGGCACCGGCCGCAGCGTAACGGTGACGAAGACGCAAGCGATCCTGACCGCGCATGGCGTCACCGTTCCGATCGACTTCACCGGCGACGCGCCGAAGCTCCTCGGCTCGGAACCGCCGCCGTCGTGGATCACGGTCTATGACGATAACATCCTCGCCAATATGGGCTTTGCCGGCGACGTCAGCATTTCCACCGACCGCGTGAAGATCCGCAAGCGTTTCCTCGGCTGGGCGAATTTTGTCTTCGACACGCACTCGCCTTTCTTCGACAAGCCGGCAAGCGAAGTGATCGGCCTGATCGTCTCCGGGCCACGCCTCGACCCGGCGCAATCCAATCTCTCGCTGGCCTTCGACAACATTTGGAACAATGGCGCCTGGCAGCATGGGGACGTCTGGACCAAGCTGTTCCAGACCATCGTCATGGCCTTCCTCGGCACGCTGCTGGGATCGCTCGCCGCCTTCCCGCTCTCCTTCCTTGCGGCCCGCAACATCACGCCGAGCCGCCTGGTCAATCAGATATTAAAGCGCTTCTTCGACTTCCTGCGTTCGGTCGACATGCTGATCTGGGCGTTGTTCCTGACCCGCGCCTTCGGCCCCGGCCCGCTTGCCGGCAGCGGTGCGATCTTCCTGACGGAGACCGGCACGCTGGGCAAGCTCTACTCCGAAGGGCTGGAGAACATCGACAACAAGCCGCGCGAAGGCGTCAAATCGACGGGCTCCTCGACGGTTCTCGTGCATCGCTACGGTATCATGCCGCAGATCGTTCCCGTCATCGTCAGCCAGACGCTCTATCAATGGGAATCGAATGTGCGCGGCGCCACCATCATCGGCGCAGTCGGCGCCGGCGGCATCGGCCTCAAACTTTGGGAAGCCATGCGCACCAACGCCAATTGGGAAAACGTCGCCTATATGGTGCTGCTGATCCTGATCGTCGTCTTCCTGTTCGATGCCGGTTCCAACGCGCTGCGCTCACGCCTGATGGGGACGCAGAACCGGTAAGAAGCCTTCAGAAAAATCGTGGCGCATCATCATTTTGTCACGGGAATCCGGTAGCGCAGGTCGGCAAGACAACATTGCTCGAACCCGCTTTAGCCGGATTCGAACCGCTGCTGCCTTGCTGCTCTTGCGGTTTGTCGCAAATCACCCAACAGTGTCTCGCGCAGCCGATTTTTCCAAGGAATGCAGCCTTGCGCTATGCTCTCTATTTCACGCCGCCCAAAGACGATCCGTTGACCGCGCTTGCCGCTCTCTGGCTGGGCCGCGATGCATTTTCCGATGAGATTTTCTCGGACAAGGCCATGGGTCCCGTGTCGGAAGACCATGCCGAGCTGACCGCCGATCCGCGCCGCTACGGCTTTCACGCCACGCTGAAGGCACCTTTCGAGCTTGCCGGCTCGGTGACCGAGCGCGATCTTCTCGATGTCGCCACAGAATTTGCCTCACAGACCAAGGCTTTCACCATTCCAGAGTTGGTCTTGGGCCAGCTCGGTCATTTCTTCGCGCTCGTGCCCGGCTCGCTTTACCAGCCGCTGCAGGATTTTGCCTCGCGCGTGGTCAAGGCTTTCGAACCGTTCCGTGCGCCGCTTTCGGATCACGACATAGCCCGGCGCAAGCCGGAAGGCCTGACGGAACCGCAGCGCGCCAATCTGTTGCGCTGGGGCTATCCCTACGTCAATGACGAGTTCCGCTTCCATATGACGTTGACGGGGCGCGTCCCCACCGAACGTCAAGCCGACATGCACGACGTCCTGCGCGCGCGCTTCGCCGACCATATCGGCAAAGCGCTTCACGTTTCCGGCCTCGCCGTCTTTATCGAAGAAGAGCGCGGCGCTCCCTTTACCGTCCGTTCCTGGCTGCCGCTTTCCGGCGCCTAATAGCGAAAGACCTGACATGACCAAAGAAACCGTCCTTTCCAACGCCCGCATCGTCCTCGAAGACAAGATCGTCGAAGGCTCCGTGCTGATCCGTGACGGTCGCATTGCCGGCATTTCCGAAGGTAAGTCCGCTATCGGCGAGGATTTCGAGGGCGATTACCTGATCCCCGGCCTGGTCGAACTGCACACGGACCATCTGGAAGCCCATTATTCGCCGCGCCCCGGCGTGCGCTGGAACAAGACGGCCGCCATCCAGGCGCATGACGCCCAGATCGTCACCTCCGGCATCACCACAGTATTCGACTGCTTGCGCATGGGCTCGGATGAAGACGGCGGTTTCGAGCGCGGCGAGATGCGCGACATGGCCGACGCGATCCAGGCGGCAGAGCGCGAAGATCGGCTGCGCGCCGAACACCTGATCCACCTGCGTTGCGAAGTCTCCGCCGACAACGTCCTCGATCACTTCCAGGACTTCGAGAAAGATCCTTATGTTCGCCTGGTCTCGCTGATGGATCACGCGCCCGGCCAGCGCCAGTTCCAGACCATGGATCAATACATCTTCTACTATCAGAAGAAGCGCGGCTTGAGCGACGAGGCCTTTGCCCGTTTCGTCGCCAAGCGCCAGGAAGAATCGGCCAAATACGCGACCCCACATCGCGACGCCATCTCCAAGGTCTGCGCCGAGCGCGGCATCACCATCGCCAGCCATGACGATGCGACGCTCGCCCATGTTGACGAAGCCATCAATTATGGCGTTCGCCTTGCGGAATTCCCGACCAGCATCGACGCCGCCAAGGCGTCGCACGGCGCGGGCATGAGCGTGCTGATGGGCGCGCCTAACATCGTTCGTGGCAAGTCGCATTCCGGCAATATCGCCGCCCGCGATCTCGCCGAACTCGGAGTCCTCGACGTTCTGTCCTCCGATTATGTGCCGCTCAGCCTGCTGCATGCTCCCTTCATCCTCGCCGACGAGGTGGAGAGCATTTCGCTGCCGCGGGCGATCGCCATGGTGACCGCAACCCCCGCAAAGACCGTCAGCCTGAACGACCGTGGCCGCATCGCCGAGGGCCTGCGCGCCGATCTCGTGCGCGTCCGTCGCGATCATGGTGTGCCGGTGACGCGCTCGGTCTGGCGAGAAGGACGGCGTGTCGCATGACGGTCGAGGCCCACATAAAGCCGGCTAACGGCCTATCGGCCGATACCGTCGGCATCATGGCCGTGGTGGTCGGACCGAGTGGGGCCGGCAAGGATACGCTGATGAATCTTGCCGCCCGGCATTTTGCCGGCCGGCCGGATGTTCATTTCGTCCGCCGCGTCATCACCCGGGAAAGCGATGCCGGCAACGAGGATCACAAAAGCGTCTCGGACGCCGATTTCGACGCCATGGAGCGCGCCGGCGCCTTCGCCGTCTCCTGGGAAGCGCATGGGCTGAAATACGGAATTCCGGCCGCGGTCAGGGAGGAGCTTGCCCGCGGCCATCTCGTCATCGCCAACGGCTCGCGTTCGGTGCTCGACCGCTTCCAGACCGCCTTTCCGCAATTGAAAGTCATCAATGTCACGGCGCGGCGCGAGGTATTGGCAGAGCGGCTGATGGCACGCGGTCGCGAAAGCCGCGAGGATGTGCTGAAGCGGCTGGAACGTAGCTCGCTCACCGTCAACGGCAGCTACGACGTCGCTGATATCGACAATAGCGGCACGCTCGACGAGGCCGAACGCGCTATCATTGCCGTGCTGGAAGCGCTGATTGGGAAGTAAGCGGCCGGTGTTCCGCCTGACGCAT
This sequence comes from Rhizobium sp. LEGMi-198b, assembly GCF_054114205.1. Lineage (NCBI taxonomy): Bacteria > Pseudomonadati > Pseudomonadota > Alphaproteobacteria > Hyphomicrobiales > Rhizobiaceae > Rhizobium > Rhizobium sp. LEGMi-198b. The sequence goes on from NZ_JBSYVH010000001.1 coordinate 1,335,115, forward strand.
TTTTTTGCACACCAAATCGCGGATCTCTCACCGCCTCCTGCTGCGCCCGCGGCTCAATGGGCTTCATCCCAATTGTTGGCGGCGCGGGCGTCCACCTTCAGCGGCACGGACATATCCACCGCCGGCATGGCGGCATTTTCCATCACCGACACGATGATTGGCGTCGAGCGCTCGACATCGGCGTCTTCGACTTCGAAGATCAGTTCGTCGTGCACCTGCAGCAGCATGCGCACGCGATCGGCGAGGCCGGCTGCCGCAAGCGCCGGCTCCATCTTGATCATGGCGCGGCGGATGACGTCGGCGGCGGAGCCCTGGATCGGCGCGTTGATCGAAGCGCGTTCGTTGAAGGCGCGCACGGATGGATTGGAGGAGCGGATTTCAGGAAAATGCACGCGGCGGCCGAAGATGGTCTCGACATAGCCCTTGTCGCGCGCGGCCTGCTTGGTGCTTTCCATATAGTCGCGGATACCGGGGAAACGCTCGAAATACCGCTTGATGTAATCGCCAGCTTCCGAGCGCTCGATCGACAATTGATTGGCGAGACCGAAGGCGGAAATGCCGTAGATGATGCCGAAATTGATCGCCTTGGCGCGGCGGCGCACCTCGCTCGGCATGCCCTCGATGGGCACGCTGAACATTTCCGAGGCCGTCATGGCATGAATGTCGACGCCATCGGCGAAGGCCTGTTCGAGCTGCGGGATATTGGCGACATGTGCCAGCACACGCAGTTCGATCTGGCTGTAGTCGGCGGAGATCAGCTTATGGCCCGGCGTCGAAATGAAAGCCGTGCGGATCTTGCGGCCTTCAGCCGTGCGAACCGGGATGTTCTGTAGGTTCGGCTCCGAGGAGGACAAGCGTCCGGTCGTGGTCGAGGCCAGCGAATAGGAGGTATGGACCCGTTTGGTCTCGGGGTGGACATAGCCCGGCAACGCATCGGTATAGGTGGACTTCAGCTTGGTGAGCTGGCGCCAGTCTACAATCTTGCGCGGCAGCTCGAAGCCGGCGGCCGCCAGGTCTTCCAGCACTTGCGCCGAGGTCGACCATTGCCCGGTCTTGGTCTTGTTGCCGCCGGCAAGGCCCATCTTGCCGAAGAGAATATCGCCAAGCTGTTTCGGCGAGCCGATGTTGAAGCGCTCGCCGGCCAGCGTGTAAATTTCATCCTCAAGGGCTGCGGCGCCCTGCGCCAGCTCGCCGGAGAGGCGCGACAGGATCTGCCGGTCGATGGTAATGCCGCGCTCCTCCATGTGGGCGAGAACCGGCAGCAGCGGCCGCTCCAGGCGCTCATAGACGCTGGTCAGCTTTTCCGCTGCCAACCGCGGCTTCAGCACCAGCCAGAGCCGCAGTGTCACATCGGCATCCTCGGCAGCGTAAGCCGTGGCGCGGTCGATATCGACGAGATCGAAGGTGACGTTGGATTTGCCGCTGCCGGCGACATCCTTGTAGGCGATCGGCTTGTGGCCGAGCCAACGCTCCGACAGGCTGTCCATGCCGTGCGTGGCATTGGCGCCGCCATCAAGCACATAGGACAAAAGCATCGTGTCGTCGAAGGCCTTGAGCTCGATGCCATAGCGCTTCATCAGCAGGTAGTCGTATTTCAGGTTCTGCGCGATCTTGAGGACGGAAGTGTCTTCAAGCAGGTCCTTCAATCGCGGAAGGGCATCGCGCAGCGGGATCTGATTGTCCACCAGCCCGCCGCCGAGCAGATCGCCGACGCCATTCTTGTGCCCGAGTGGCACGTAGGCGGCGCGGATGATCGCGCCGGAGGGATCGTTCCGGTTATCGGCGATCGCCAGCGAAAAACCGACGATTTCGGCCTGCATGGCATCGAGCGAGGTCGTCTCCGTATCGAAGGCGACGATGCCGGTTTCGCGCGCGTCCGCGATCCACCGATCAAGCGCGGTCACGTCGCGGATAGTGACATATGTGGAATGATCGATCGGTGCGGTGGCAAAGCTTGCCGCCCGCGCCTTGGCGAGTTCGGCCGGCTCTGCGGCACTCTCCGACGCCATGCGCGACTTGACGACCGGCGCAGGCACGGAGGCACCCTCGGCCGCGACCTCGCTGCCGGCAACAAGATCGACATTTTCGCCGACATCCAGGTCGGGGCCATGGGCGGTATCGCCCCATTCGACCTTGACCTCGGATGGTTCGATTGCAGCCGCGTCGCAATTGCAGGCATCAGCGACGCGACGCGTCAGCGAGGTGAATTCCATCGTCTTCAGGAAGCCGACCAATTTCGGGCCGTTCTGCGGCTCGAGCACCAACGCATCGAGCGGCAGCTCCAGCGGCACATCGGTCCTCAACGTCACCAACTGCCGGGAAATCCGGGCGAGCTCGGCATTGGCGACGATGTTTTCGCGGCGCTTCTGCTGCTTGATCTCTCCGGCGCGGGCGAGCAGCGTATCGAGATCGCCGAACTCCTCCAGAAGCTGCGCCGCCGTCTTCGGGCCGATGCCGGGAATGCCAGGCACATTGTCGACGGAATCGCCGGTCATGGCCTGCAGGTCGATCATCTTTTCCGGCGGCACGCCCCACTTCTCGATGACATCGGGGATGCCGATCTGCTTGTCCTTCATGCTGTCATACATATGGACCATGGGAGTGACGAGCTGCATCAGATCCTTGTCGGAGGAAATGATGGTGACGTCGGCGCCGATCGCTTCGGCCTGGCGGGCATAGGTGGCGATGATGTCGTCGGCCTCGAAGCCGTCGGTCTCGATGCAAGGCAGGTTGAAGGCGCGCGTCGCCTCGCGGATGAGCCCGAATTGCGGGATCAGCTCTTCCGGCGGCGCTGAGCGGTTTGCCTTATAGGCATCATAGATATCCTTGCGGAATGTCTTCGAGGAGTAGTCGAAGATAACCGCGAAATGCGTCGGCGTGACGCCGACCGAGGTGTCGCGCGCCGAGGTCAACAGCTTCCACAGCATGTTGCAGAAACCGGAGACAGCGCCGACCGGCAATCCATCGGATTTGCGCGTCAGCGGCGGCAGGGCATGAAAGGCCCGGAAAATGAAACCGGAGCCGTCGACGAGGAAGAGATGATCACCTTTTTTCATGGAAGCATGGATAGCGTGGCGCACCTCCAACGTCCATATAAAGTTCCATCTGGCGATGTGCAGAAAGGGCGAAATCTCTCACCGAAACGTTACCAATTTTTAATCAATCTAATCTGCGGATTCCCTTGAAAAACCATATTTGCAGCCTCATTTCATACTCACCGGCGATTGATTACGCCGAGGGTCTGGCAACCGGCCTGTCCCCCGCCATGTCAGACTTGGACAAAGGCCTATCCCCCTCTCCGGGCCTTTGTCCCCCCTTCTGAAGCCGCCATGGTCCCCCCTCCAGGCCATGGCGGCTTTTCTATTAGAATCCATTAACATAGCCAGCAAAACAAACCGCAAAATATAACCCGAATTTGGCTTGCCTCAGACGTATTTCACCCAAGATTTGATGATTGTTTTGCTCCAAAATACGGGCATACTTGCAATCATGGGATTTAATCGGATGGACTCTGCGGCCTACCTTGCCAATCAGATGGCGAAGGGATTTGCCCGCTCGTTGCAACAACGGGCGGCGGGGCTTGGCTTTTCGCCCGGCCAATTTCCGATCCTGCTCGAATTATGGTCCGAAGACGGGCTGACGCAGAAACAATTGCTGGAACGCGTCGATATCGAGCAGGCGACAATGGCCAACACCCTGTCGCGCATGGAACGCGACGGGCTGGTGGAACGCCGGCCGCATCCATCCGACAAACGCGCGCAACTGGTTTTCCTGACCGGCAAGGCCACTGCCATGCAGACGGAAGCCGTCGAGGCGGCGATGGCGGCGGACAAGGAACTGTTCCGCGGCTTCCGCAGCTTCGAGCGCGAACTGCTGCTCGAATATGTCCGGCGCATCCTAGAGAACGCCAAGCAACTCTAGCTCTGTCTCTCTCGTTCAATTGATCGGGCATTCGGAAGTTTTCGATTTTCCTGCCTCGAAACCGGGCCGGCTTTGGTCTATCGTCCGGCCAATTTTCACGTAAGGAGTCGGATATGACCGATGTATCGCCCGTTCTCGACCGTGCGGACCAGAACCTTCCGTCCAGCCTCGATAATCTGTTCGAACTGCTGCGCATCAAATCCATCTCGACCGATCCGGCCTTCAAGGCGGAATGCCGCAAGGCGGCGGAATGGCTGGTCGCCTACCTGACCTCGCTCGGCTTTACCGCCTCCGTGCGCGACACACCCGGCCATCCGATGGTCGTCGCCCATCACGACGCAGCAAATGCCGATGCGCCGCATGTGCTGTTCTACGGCCATTACGACGTGCAGCCAGTCGATCCGATCGAGCTTTGGGAGAGCGATCCCTTCGAGCCTGCCGTTAAGAACTTGGGCAATGGTCGCAAGATCCTGACCGGCCGCGGCACCTCCGACGACAAGGGTCAGTTGATGACTTTTGTCGAAGCGGTCCGAGCCTACAAGGAAATCAAGGGTGCGCTTCCGGTCCGCATCAGCATCCTGTTCGAAGGTGAAGAGGAATCCGGCTCACCGTCGCTGAAGCCTTTCCTCGAAGCCAATGCCGCCGAGTTAAAGGCGGACTATGCGCTGGTCTGCGACACCGGCATGTGGGACGGCGATACGCCGGCAATCTCGGCCGGCTTGCGCGGCCTCGTCGGTGAAGAAATCATCATCAATGCTGCCGATCGCGACCTGCATTCCGGCATGTTCGGCGGCGCGGCCGCCAATCCGATCCATATCCTCGCCGATATTCTCGCCGGCCTGCATGACGAGACCGGCCGTATCACGCTCGACGGCTTCTATGACGGCGTCGAGGAGACGCCGGGCAATATCAAGGCTTCTTGGGAAACGCTCGGCATGACGACAGAAAAATTCCTCGGCGAAGTCGGCCTCTCTATTCCCTCGGGCGAAAAGGGCCGTTCGGTGATGGAACTCACCTGGGCACGGCCGACGGCTGAGGTCAACGGCATCACCGGCGGCTATACCGGCGCCGGCTTCAAGACCGTCATCGCCGCCAAGGCGTCGGCGAAAGTTTCGTTCCGCCTCGTAGGGCAGCAGAACCCGGAAGCAATCCGCGAGAGTTTCCGCGCTTACGTGCGCTCGAAGGTTCCGGCCGATTGCTCGGTGGAATTCCACGAGCATGGCGCCTCGCCGGCAATCCAACTCTCCTACGATTCGCCGGTGCTGACCAAGGCGAAGAATGCTCTTTCCAACGAGTGGCCGAAGCCGGCTATCGTTATCGGAATGGGCGGATCGATCCCGATCGTCGGGGATTTCCAGAAGATGCTCGGCATGGAATCCCTGCTGGTCGGCTTCGGCCTCGCCGACGATCGCATCCATTCGCCGAACGAGAAATACGAGCTGAGATCCTACCACAAGGGCATCCGCTCCTGGATCCGCATCCTGGATGCGCTTGCGGCTTGAGCTACTAAGCGGTGATGGTGCCTCTCACCTTCTCCTCTCGGGGAGAAGGTTCCAACCCCAACGGCTGCTCCAGCAGCATCGTCGGTTCAACCGGAAAGAGGCTATCTGCCGACCAGATCGAATGCATGCGCCTTGCCGAGCACGCTGACATGGACAGTGCTGCCGATCTCCGGCAGGCCCACGCTGGAGCTTTTGATGGTAAGCGGCGCGGCGCCTGCGGCATTGGCGAGGGCAAGCGTCACCGTGCAGACCGCGCCGCCGAATTCGACGTCGATGACCTCACCGGCGCATAGGACACCGGAAGTTTCGCCATCGATCGCATTGAACCGCAATTGCTCGGGGCGCAGCATGATTTCCGCTCGGCCCCGCCGGCCGTTCGCGTCGGTCGGGATGCGGCCAAGCGCGCAATCGGCAAAGCCATCGCCCAGTTCCGCCGGCAGCAGGATGGCGTCTCCAAGGAAAGTGGCCGTCTCGCGGTCGCAGGGATTGAGATAGAGCGTTTGCGGCGTTCCGGCCTGCACCAATTTACCCTCGCGCAGCACGGCCACCTGATCGGCGAAGGAGAGCGCTTCCGCCTGGTCGTGCGTTACCAGGATCGTGGTGATACCGGCGTTCTGCAACACGCGGGCAACGGCCTTGCGCATGTTTTCTCGCAGGCCGGTATCGAGCGCGGAAAAGGGCTCGTCCAGCAACATCAGCCTGGGCTTGCGGCCGAGCGCACGGGCAAGCGCCACGCGCTGCTGCTGGCCGCCGGAGAGCTGGTGCGGGCGGCGATCGAGCATGCCGCGATCGAGCTCCACCATATCGATCAGCGCGTTGATCTGTTCGGCGCGATCGGCCAGCCCGCGCTCCATGCCGAAGCCGATATTGTCCGCCACGCTCAAATGCGGAAACAATGCGCCGTCTTGCGAAACGATACCGATGCCGCGGCGGTGGGCAGGCACGACGGCTGGCCCATTCGCCAGCAAGTGATCTTCCAGCACCACCTGGCCGGCATCCGGAGTCTCGAAGCCGGCGATGATGCGCAGCAGCGTCGTCTTGCCGGAACCGGAAGGGCCGACGACGGCGGTGCGGCTGCCGGCAGCGACCGTGAGGTCGATATTGTCAAGCGCGTGCACCGGGCCATAGTGCTTGCTGATATTCTTGATCGCCAGAAAGGTCATTGTCCGGCCGTCCGCTTGGATTGCGCATAGAGAAGAAGGGTGAGCGGCAGCGACAGCACTACCATCATGAAGGCATAGGGCGCGGCGGAGACATAATCGATCTCGCTGGTGAGCGACCAGAATTTCGTCGCCAGCGTCTCCGTGCCGTTGGGCGACAGCATCAGCGTCGCCGTCAATTCGTTGGTAATGCCGAGAGCCGCAAGCGCCACGCTCGCCGCGAAACCGGGAGCGGCGAGGCGCATGGTGATCTGCCGCACGGCTTGGCCCGGCGTGCGCCCCAACGCCATGGCGGCGCGTTCGAGCTCGACCGGCGCCTGGGCGATGCTGGAGCGCAAGCCCACCATGGCGCGCGGCAGGAACAGCAGGACATAGGCGAGCAACAGTGTCGCAAAGGTCTGATAGAGCGGCAGTATCAGCCGCACGGTGATCGACACCAGCGCCAAAGCGACCACGACGCCCGGCAGCGAGCCGACATAATAGTGGCAGGCTTCGAGGATGCGCTGTAGCCGGCCGGGCGCGCGTACCGAGAGCCAGGCCATGGGGATAGCGGCGATGGTGGCCAGCACACCGCCTGCAACGGCAAGCACGATCGTCTGCAGCAAAGTTGAGCCGATCGTATCCATCCGCCAGATGCCGGCACCGCCGAGATAGAGCCAGCGCGCCAGCGTCACGAACGGCACGCCGAGCGTCAGCACGGCCGCTGCCAAGGGCAGCGCAATGGCCGGGATGACGAACCAGCCGAGACGACGGCGGTCCGCCGGCCGGGCCGCACCGGAGCCGACACGGGCATACCGCTCATTGCCGCGCACCAAGACCTCGATGCCGAGCAGCAGAAGGCAGCAGAAGACGAGAACGCCGCCGAGCATGTTGGCGGCCGGGCTGTTATAGGCGGACTGGAACTGGTCGACGATCGCCGTCGAAAAAGTGTCGAAGCGGATCATCACGTAGAGACCGTATTCCGCCAGCAGATGCAGCCCGATCAGCAGCGAGCCGCCGCAGATGGCGAGGCGAAGCTGTGGCAGGATCGCCCGGAAGAAGACCCGCCAGGGGCCGAGGCCGAGCGAGGCCGCGGCATCCTCGATCGCCGGATCGAGGCGGCGCAACTGTGCAGCCACCGGCAGATAGAGGAAGGGATAATAGGCAAGCACGGAAACCAGCACGCCGCTCCAGAGCCCGCGCATGCCCGGCAAGAGGCTGACCCAGGCGTAGCTGTGCACGAAGGCGGGCACCGCAAGCGGCGCGACCGCCAGCCAGGACCAGATGCGGGAACCCGGGATATTCGTCCGCTCGGTCAGCCAGGCGAGCGTGACGGCAAGCGCGATGCAGAGCGGGATGGTGCAGACTTCGAGAAGGACTGTATTGGTCAGCAATTCGCCGACGCGACTGCGGAAAATGAGCGCAATGGCGTCGCTCCAGCCGGTGTCGACCGTGATCCAGACAATGAAGCCTAGCGGCACGAGGCTCAGAAGGGCGACGACGGATGCAAGGGCGATGACGGAAGCGTGCGGAACACGGCCACCGGACGCAGCGGTCAACGGAGGTAATCGCAGGGCAGCGGCCTGAGCGGCCGGCGCGGCATATGTGTTCTTCTGCAGCAAGTCTTAGCTGCCTTTCACGCCCTGAAATAGGAAAGCAATCGCCACTAAAGGCGATTGCCGGGATCGAAATGGCCGAATGGCCATCCGCATGCCCCTAGCAGGGCATGCGGACCGGATGCAAGGGGCTACCCTTCATTGACGCATAAGCCTTTCCGAAAACCGCTTCGCAGTTTTCGGGGTTATGCGTTAGATCAAACCGGCTTCGGTCATGAGGTCGGTGACCTTCTTGCTGTTCAGCTTGGAAGGCTCGACCTTGGGCGCCTGCAGCTCGGAAAGCGGCACGAGCTTCGGGTTGGACTGAGCACCATTGCCCACGGCATATTCATAGGAATCACCATCACGCAGAACGGCCTGGCCGCCCTTGCCGGTGATCCATTTCAGGAACGCCTGAGCTTCCTTCTTGTGCTGGCTGGAGGCGAGGACGCCGCCGCCGGAGATGCTGACGAAAGCGCCCGGATCCTGGTTCTTGAAATAGTGCAGCGCGACGTTCTTGCTGTTTTCGCCCGTCTTCGCCTGATCGCCGAACCAGTAATAGTGATAGATCACGGCACCCTCGATCTCGCCGGCATTGACGGCCTTCATGGCAACGCTGTTGCCCTTGTAGGGTGTTGCGTTTTCCTTCAGCGCCTTCAGCCAGGACTTGGTGACGTCCTCGCCCTTCAGTTCGAGAAGCGCGCTGACGATCGCCTGGAAGTCGGCGCCGGCCGGCGAGGCACCCCAACGGCCCTTCCACTTGGGATCGGCGAGGTCGAGCAGCGACTTCGGCAGATCGCCCTCTTTCAGCTTGGTCTTGTCATAGGCGAAAACCGTCGAGCGGGCGGCAACGCCGACCCAATCGCCATCAGCCGCCTTGAAGGTTTCCGGCACCTGCGCCAGCGTATCGGCATCCACCGGTGCAAAGAGCTTGCTGGCGTCGACCAGCGTCATGCCGGGAGAATTTTCGGTCAGGAACACGTCTGCGGGAGATGCGGCGCCTTCCTCGACGATCTGGTTGGCGAACTGCATGTCACTGCCGTTGCGGATCGTCACCTTGATGCCGGTTTCCTTGGTGAAGCCATCTGCCCAGGCCTGCGTCAACGCCTCGTGCTGTGCATTATAGACGACGATGCCTTCAGAATCGGCGGCGTTGGCCGTCAGCGGCGCAAGCGCAAGACCCGCGGCAAGCGCCAAGGCGCTGGTGAGATGGGTAAAGGAAAAAGTCATCGGCATCCTCTCGCTGAAACCCGTCCGTGACGGTGGTGCGGTAGCCTATATTTTTCTTGACTATCGTTTTCAAGTTTCCGCACGTTCTTTTTTATCACAAAAGTTTGAAAAGGGAGTCAAGATTTGGGGGTCGCTCCCTGACAAGGTCCGACCAAGTGCGGGAGATAAAGGTCTGATCAAAGAAAAAGCCGCGGCGCTTTCACACCGCGGCTTTCTTGATGCTTCAAAGCTTCGATCAGTTGTCGCGCGTCTCGAGCGTTTTGCTGAAGAAGATCGCAACGAGCGTGCAGACGACGCCCGAGAGCAGGTAGAGGCTGGTATAGACTAGGCCGAACTGGCTGGAGAGGGCGAGCGCGACGAAGGGTGCGAAGCCGGCGCCGATCAGCCAGGAGAGGTCCGAGGTCAATGCCGAGCCACTATAGCGATAGTTCCGGCTGAAGCGTGAGGCGCTGGCGCCAGCGGCCTGGCCGAAGGAGAGGCCGAGCAGCGTGAAGCCGACAACCACGTAGATATGGCGACCGGTGACACCGCCATCGAGCAACCAGGGTGCGACGAAAGCAAAGGCCGCGATCAACACAGCGCCAAGGGCAAGCTGGTTGCGGCGGCCGATACGGTCGGCGAGCAGGCCGGAACAGACGATTGCGGCGATACCGCAGATCGCACCGAGGAATTCCACCAGCAGGAACGAACCGGGGGATTGCGCGCTGTAGAGCGTCACCCAACCAAGCGGAAACACCGTGACCAGATGGAAGGTCGCGAAGCTTGCCAGCGGCACGAAAGCGCCGATCAGCACGTCGCGGCCATGCACGCGCAGAAGCTCCGTCATCTTGACCGGTTCGAGTTCATGGCGCTCCAGCAACGCGCCGAATTCCGGTGTGGCGACCAGGCGGAGCCGGGCGAAGAGAGCCACGACGTTGACCATGAAGGCGCAGAAGAAGGGATAGCGCCAGCCGTACTCCAAGAAATCGAACGTCGAAAGACTCGTTACGAAATAGGCGAAAAGAGCGCTCGCCAGCATGAAGCCGGTCGGCGCGCCGAGCTGCGGGATCATCGCATACCAGCCGCGGCGATCGGCGGGCGCGTTGAGCGCGAGCAGCGACGCCAGGCCATCCCAGGCGCCGCCGAGCGCTAGACCCTGGCCGATGCGCAGGGCCGCGAGCAGGATGATCGCATAGACGCCGACTTCGCTATAGCCGGGCAGGAAGCTCATTGACGCCGTGGAGCCACCGAGCAGGAACAGCGCGACCGTCAGCTTGACGCCGCGGCCGTAGGTGCGGTCGATCGCCATGAAGATGAACGAGCCGATCGGGCGGGCGATAAAGGCAAGCGAAAAAACCAGGAAGGAAAGCAGCGTGCCCTGCAAGGGATCCGCGAAGGGGAAGATCAGCTTCGGGAAAACCAGGACCGATGCGATGGCGTAAACGAAGAAATCGAAAAACTCGGACGTGCGACCGATGATCACGCCGATGGCGATATTGCCGGGGTCGACAGTGGCGCGAGCATGCATGTTGCGTGCATCGCGTTCTAAACCTGAAGACGTTGGATTTAAGGATTCATGTGTGGCGCTGGCCATATACGGGAGCCTCCCTCTCCGGACGCGAATTCCTCCACGAAATCGCGTCGAGGTAAGATGTTTTATCAAACTTACGAACTTATCAAGTATCGTGCATGGAATAATTCGCGAATTGGCGATTGGATCTGGCCTAATTTCCGTCTTTTGCCGCCACAATCCCACGGCGGCGCGCTGCGGCCGGTAGCCATATCCGCCGATCTCGGTATATTAGCCGCAACAAAGCAACTGCGCGTTGGAAAACCTTCTGGATTTCTCAAGATTTTCCCGATAGGGGAAGTTGCGCCCCGATACCGCATTGCACCCAAGCTTGCTGCGGTGCGACGAAACACCTCATACCGTTCATGACCGCCGTCCTTTAGTCGCCATACGGTCAATAACAAAAAGAGCTTTGAGACGTGCCAAGACTATCGAAGATTTTCAGCCGCTTATCCGTCCTACCGCTCATCTTGCTGCTCTCGGGCTGCAACATGGTGGTGATGGCTCCCTCCGGCGACATCGCCGTGCAGCAACGCGACCTTATCGTCGTCTCGACCGTCCTGATGCTGTTGATCATCATACCGGTGATTTTCCTAACCCTGTTCTTTGCCTGGAAATATCGCCAGTCGAACACGACAGCACCCTATAATCCGGACTGGCATCATTCGACCCGCCTCGAGCTCGTCATCTGGTCGGCGCCGCTCGCCATCATCATCGCGCTCGGCGCGGTGACCTGGATCAGCACCCACCAGCTCGACCCCTACCGGCCGCTCGACCGCGTCGCCGCCGGCAAGCCGGTGACCACCACGACAAGACCGCTGAATGTCGAAGTCGTGGCGCTCGATTGGAAATGGCTGTTCTTCTATCCCGATCTCGGCATCGCCACGGTCAACGAAATGGCCGCGCCGGTGGATGCGCCCATCAACTTCAAGATCACGGCCTCCTCGGTGATGAACTCGTTCTTCATTCCCGCGCTCGCCGGCCAGATCTACGCCATGCCTGGCATGGAAACGAAGCTGCATGCCGTCATCAACAAGCCGGGCGAATATCAGGGCCTGTCCGCCAACTACAGCGGCGCCGGCTTCTCGCATATGCGCTTCAAGTTCCATGGTCTGAGCCAGGCCGACTTCGACCAATGGGTCCAGAAGGTCAAGAGCCAGGGCTCGACCCTCGGCCGCCCGGAATATCTGACGCTCGCCAAGCCGAGTGAAAGAGAGCCGGTGCGTTACTACAATTCGGTCGACGACGGCCTATACGACGCCATCCTCAATATGTGCGCCGATCCCAGCAAAATGTGCATGGGCGAGATGATGCATATCGACGCCAAGGGCGGCGCCGGCAAGGACAGCCAGGAAAACCGCGAGCGCCTGATCTACGACAACCGCGGTGCGGATGCAGGCGAAGTGACGCCGGTCAAGGCTGACGGCAGCGCTGGCCATACCATGCAGCAAGGCGACAACTCGATGCAGGGCATGGGCTCCATGCAGGGCATGGATATGGGCAACGGCTCTTCTTCCGATTCGTCGACCGGTTCGGCGCAGCATCAGGGTCACTGATCCGGTGCGCTCAATAACAAGACATTCATAAGGGACAGAGGCGATCCATGTTTTCCAACCCGGACCTCTATAAATTCATCTTCGGTCGGCTGACGCTCGATTCGATTCCCTATCACGAGCCTATCCTCGTCGTGACCTTCATCGGCGTTGCCCTCGGCGGTATCGCCCTTCTCGGCCTGCTGACTTATTTCCGTCTTTGGGGCTATCTCTGGAAGGAATGGTTCACCAGCATCGATCACAAGAAGATCGGTATCATGTACGTCGTGCTGGCACTCATCATGCTGCTGCGCGGCTTCTCCGACGCATTGCTGATGCGCCTGCAACAGGCGATCGCCTTCAACGGTTCCGATGGCTATCTGCCGCCGCACCACTACGACCAGATCTTCACCGCCCATGGCGTCATCATGATCTTCTTCGTGGCGATGCCCTTCGTCACCGGCCTAATGAACCTCGTCGTGCCACTGCAGATCGGCGCACGCGACGTCTCCTTCCCCTTCCTCAACAACTTCTCGTTCTGGATGACGACGGCCGGCGCGATCATCATCATGATCTCGCTCTTCATCGGCGAATTCGCCAAGACCGGCTGGCTGGCCTATCCGCCGCTTTCCGGCATCGCCTATAGTCCCGACGTCGGCGTCGATTATTACATCTGGGGCCTGCAGGTCGCGGGTATCGGAACGACGCTTTCGGGCATCAACCTGATCGCGACCATCGTCAAGATGCGCGCTCCGGGCATGACCTTCATGAAAATGCCGGTCTTCACCTGGACCTCGCTCTGCACCAACATCCTGATCGTCGCGAGCTTCCCGATCCTGACCGCCACGCTCGCATTGCTGACGCTCGATCGCTACGCCGGCACGAACTTCTTCACCAATGACCTCGGCGGCAATCCGATGATGTATGTCAACCTCATCTGGATCTGGGGCCACCCGGAAGTCTACATTCTGGTGCTGCCGGCCTTCGGCGTCTTCTCGGAAGTCGTCGCCACCTTCTGCGGCAAGCGCCTGTTCGGCTACGCCTCGATGGTCTACGCCACCTGCGTGATCATGATCCTCTCCTACCTCGTCTGGCTGCACCACTTCTTCACGATGGGCTCGGGCGCCAGCGTCAACTCCTTCTTCGGCATCACGACGATGATCATCTCGATCCCGACGGGTGCGAAGCTGTTCAACTGGCTGTTCACGATGTACCACGGCCGCATCCGCTACGAAGTGCCGATGCTGTGGACCGTCGGCTTCATGGTGACCTTCACCATCGGCGGCATGACCGGCGTCATGCTCGCGGTTCCGCCGGCCGACTTCGTGCTGCACAACTCGCTGTTCCTGATCGCCCACTTCCATAATGTGATTATCGGCGGCGTGCTCTTCGGCATGTTTGCGGGTGTCAACTACTGGTTCCCGAAGGCCTTCGGCTTCAAGCTCGATCCTTTCTGGGGCAAGATGAGCTTCTGGTTCTGGCAGATCGGCTTCTGGTTCGCCTTCATGCCGCTCTATATCCTCGGTCTGATGGGTGTTACCCGCCGCGTCAACCAGTTCGACGATCCGTCGCTGCAGATCTGGTTCATCATCGCAGCCTTCGGCGCCGGATTGATCGCCATCGGCATCGCCTGCTTCCTCATCCAGCTCGCCGTCAGCTTCATGAAGCGCGAAGAGCTTCGCGATCACACCGGCGACCCCTGGAACGGCCGTACGCTGGAATGGTCCACCTCGTCGCCGCCACCGGCCTACAACTTCGCCTTCACGCCGATCGTCTATGATCACGACGCCTGGTGGGACATGAAGAATCGCGGCTATAAGCGTCCGACGGAGGGTTTCATCCCGATCCACATGCCGAAGAACACGGGCACGGGCGTCATCCTCGGCGTTCTCTCCATCGCCTTCGCATTCGGCATGATCTGGTACATCTGGTGGCTCGCCGCCATTACCTTCGTCGCCATGATCGCCATTACGATAGGCCATACCTTCAACTATAAGCGCGACTTCTACATTCCCGCCGACGAGGTCGTGAAGACTGAGGCCGAGCGCACGAAGGCGCTCGCAGGACAGGTATAAGACCCATGACGACCCATACCGTACCCGCTTCCAAGGATGGCGAAGCTACCGCCTTCTACCTGACGGAGGAGCATCATCCGGAAGGCAGCACGATGCTCGGCTTCTGGCTCTACATCATGAGCGACTGCCTGATCTTCGCGGTGCTCTTTGCCACCTATGCCGTGCTCGGCCGCAGCTATGCGGCCGGTCCGTCGCCGGCCGACCTGTTCGAGCTGCCGGTCGTCGCCCTCAACACGACGATGCTGCTGCTCTCCTCCATCACCTATGGCTTCGCCATGCTGACCATGGAGAAGGACAACAAGTCGGCGACGCTGTTGTGGCTGGCGATCACCGGCCTGTTCGGCGCCGCCTTCATCTATTTCGAACTGAACGAATTCTATCACCTGATCCTGGAAGGCGCCGGCCCGCAGCGCAGCGCCTTCCTGTCGGCCTTCTTCACGCTGGTCGGCACGCACGGCCTGCACGTCACGAGCGGCCTCGTCTGGCTGATCACGCTGATGGTGCAGACAAGCCGGCACGGGCTCATTCCCGCTAACAAGCGCCGTCTGATGTGCCTGTCGATGTTCTGGCACTTCCTCGATGTCGTCTGGATCGGCGTGTTTTCCTTCGTCTACCTCATGGGAGTTCTCGGATGAGCTCGAACGCCAATTCTTCGCATCATTCCGCCGACGCCCACGCTCACGGCCATGGTCACGGTCACGGTCACGGCCATGGCGGCCATGAGGCCGGCCACGGCACGTTCAAGAGCTACGTGACGGGGTTCATCCTCTCCGTCATCCTGACTGCCATCCCCTTCTGGCTGGTCATGGCCAAGGTCTTCTCCGATCCGGCCGTCACGGCGGTGTTGATCATGATCCTCGGCGCCATCCAGATCATCGTGCACATGATCTATTTCCTGCACTTGAACACCAAGTCGGAAGGCGGCTGGAACATGATGGCGCTGATCTTCACCATCGTGCTGGTGGTCATCGCGCTTTCCGGCTCGCTCTGGGTCATGCACCACCTCAATTCCAACATGATGCCCATGTCGCCCGACATGATGCGCAATATGCCGTAACAAACCGGACGGCGGGTGTCCCCACGGATGCCCGCCGCTTTTCCAGCGTAAGATTTCCGCTGGGCTACTGCTTCGAGCATCCGATGGGACGAGCAGCAGTATTTTTTAGATGATGCATGATCTTATCCGAACGCCGCCTCGCACTTTTCGGAATCATGCGACAGCGCCTCCGATGGAGTTCAGCGCCTTGACCGATACCCCCACCGACACTCTTTCCAAAAAGCCCCGCTCCACGCTCGCGCTTGCCATCTGGGTAATCCTGCTTCTGCTATTGACCGCAGCGCTCATTGCGCTCGGCACATGGCAGGTGAAGCGGCTGTCCTGGAAGCTGGATCTGATCGCCCGCGTCGATGCCCGGGTGCATGCGCCGCCCGTGGCCGCCCCCGGCCCGGCGGAATGGTCCGCGATCGACGCCGCCGGCTACGAGTACAAGCATGTTCAGGCGACCGGCACCTTCCTCAACGATAAGGAAGCGCAGGTCTATGCCTCGACCGCGCTCGGCCCCGGTTATTGGGTGCTAACGCCGATGAAAGCGGCTGACGGCACGATTATCATCGTCAATCGCGGTTTCGTGCCGACCGACAAGCGCAATCCGGACACCCGCCCCGCCGGCGAACTGACCGGCGAGACGACCGTCACCGGCCTGCTCAGGATCAACGAGCCGAGGGGCACGCTGCTGCGCTCCAACGTGCCATCGGAAGAGCGCTGGTATTCCCGCGACGTTACGGCGATCGCCGCCGCGCGGGGCCTTCAAAACGTCGCGCCCTATTTCATCGATGCGGACGATACGAAAAATCCGGGCGATCTGCCTGTCGGTGGCCTGACGCAGATCGTCTTCCCCAACAATCATCTCGTCTACGCCATCACATGGTACGGGCTTGCCGTAATGACATCAGGCCTTGCCGCCTATCTTATCTATTTTGAGCGGCAGCGAGCGAAGGCGAGCCGCTAACCACTATCTTACGGCATTCGGAAAACGAAGCTGCCAGCGGCGGCCGTCGCTGGTCATCTCCACGATGCCGAGCGATTCCACATCGATCGTCCAGAACGCGGTAGGCGGCGCTTGCAACACATGGAGAATAGCGGCACGGATGACGGTCGCATGCGTGACGACGACGCTGTGACCGCCCTCGCCGGTGTGGCTCTTCATCCAATCGCCGACGCGGGCGAGGACGGCGGATAAGGGTTCGCCACCATGCGGCGCCGCATCCAAATCCAGCATCCACCGCGACAGCGCTTCCGCATCGGCTTCGTGTAACTCGGTGATCGACCGGCCTTGCCAGCGCCCATAGTCGCACTCGCGGAAAGATGGTTCCGTTGCAGCGTCAAGTCCCATAGCCACAGCCGTCTGGCCGGCCCGTAGAGCCGGGCTCGTCCACGCGCGGTCGACCGTTCCAAGCTGCGCGGCAAGCAGGCCGGCCTGTTGAGTGGCCTTTGCCTCCAGCGGCTCATCTACCGGAAACCGGTTCTTCCGGTTGGCTTCGGTCATTCCGTGGCAGACCCAGCTCAAACGCGCTCTCATAATATCCTATATCCTCAGACCGGGTCCGCTGCCGCGACTTTCGATCACGGCAACGCCTTGATTGACAATCGTCTTTGCAGCCAGCTATAAGCTTAGTCTTACGGGTGTGGAAGCCGGTGAAATCCCGGCGCGGTCGCGCCACTGTAATCGAAGGGCGGATACCGCCCCTAGAGAGCCAGACCCTTCCCGTAAAAAACCCTTCCGTAAATGGAACGCGCTCTTCTTAAAGGGAAATAAAATGGCTGATACCACCTTCGCATCGACCGCAATCCCGACGCCGATCCCGGTTGGCGAAATCATGCCTTGGGCGATTTTCGCCGGTCTTCTCCTCATGCTGGCGATCTATTTCATCGGCACCGAGCAAGGTGCGACCGCACTGATGTCGGGCTCCTATGTGCACGAATTCGTGCACGACGCGCGCCACCTGCTCGGGTTCCCCTGCCACTAAGGGGTCTGGAACATGGTTGGACGTCTTTTGCTCCGCGGCATGCTGGTCGGAGTGCTGGCGGGTGTTCTCATTTTTGCCTTCGCCCATACTTTCGGCGAGCCGCTCGTCGAGCGGGCGATCGCGTTTGAAGAGCAGGCTGCCCAGGCGGCAGGCGAAGCCCCGGAACCGGAGATCGTCAGCCGCGCCACCCAGGCAGGCCTCGGCCTCTTCACAGGTGCCCTGGTCTATGCAACGGCAGTCGGCGGGCTCTTTGCCCTGGTCTTCGCCTATGTCTATGGCCGTGTCAGCCCCTTTGGCGCCCGCGGCACTGCCGCGCTGCTGGCAATCGCCGCCTTCATCGCCATCTCCCTGGTTCCCGACATCAAATATCCGGCCAATCCGCCGGCGGTCGGCAATCCGGACACTATCGGCGCGAGGACCGAGCTGTTCTTCGTGATGATCGTTGCCTCCGTCGTCGCCATGGTTGCCGCAGTGTCCCTCGCCCGCGGTCTGGCGACGCGCTACGGTTCATGGAACGGCGTGATTTTCGCCGGCATCGCCTACATCGTGTTCATCGGCCTGGTTCAATACCTCCTGCCGACGATCAACGAAGTGCCGGAGCAGTTCTCCGCCGTCGTGCTCTGGCGCTTCCGCATCGCGTCGCTCGGCATGCACGCGATCCTGTGGGCGACACTCGGCCTCGCCTTCGGGGCATGGGCCGAACGTGACCTGCCGCAGGTTCGCTACGGTCGCACATCCATGCGCCGGGCCTGAAATGGCAAGCCTGACATGTCCCCCGCATGACTTTTTGCGGGGGATATACTGGCGGCGACCAGCCATTCTGTTTTCGGTCTTTTATCTGATCTGCGCACTCGGCTTGCCGCTGGAGGCGAAGGCGCATAGCGGCAGCTCGTCCGGAACTCGTGCGGGCATTCCGATACCAAGCTTGACCCATGGCGAAATGGCCGTGATCGCTCCTTACTACGGGCGCATCATCGCGCTTGCCTCATCGGCGTCCGATACCGACGAGTCCTTCCGTCGCGTGCTGAACTTCGCACAGATCCAGCGTGCCTATTGCCTTTGGGGCGTCATGCCGGGAAGCGTTGGCGATGAAGACAGTCCTTTTAACGAATGCTCGCATGCCTATCTCGCCGCCGCCAAGATGGCGCTGCTGCAGATGCGGACGATGAAGGACGAAATGGCTGCCGCCGGCGACCTCGTCTCGGAGATCGACGGCGCGCTGGTACGCAACAATCTGTCGCTTATTCTCTGCCAATTCAGCAACGAAGGCTTCAACACCGCCGACTTGATCCGGCCACGGCTCGCCGGCATCTTTCTGCACGTCAAAAGCCTCGCCGCGACGATGCTGGCGCTGATGACGGCAGTGGCCGCGCTGTGGTGGACCGCGCGGCTCCTGCGGACGAAACCGGCCATTGCCGATTAGAGCAATTCCAGGAAAAGTGCGAAACGGTTTTCCGTCCGGAATGCGTAAAAACAAAGAGATAGAGCGGGAAAGCGATTCCATGAATCGCTTTCCCGCTCTAGTAGACGACACCCGCCGTCACCGGACGGCGGTGTGTCTTATTTTACCAATCACGCGGCCGGCCTCGCCAACCACCGTCCCATCCGTCACGATAATAAGGACGATGGCCATACCAGCCCCAACGCGGCGGTGGCGCCCTGTAATATCCCCAGCCATAACCGCGCGGCGGCCCATAGCGGTTCGGCCGGCATACGCCGCGCGGCGTCAAATGCCAGCCACGGCCGCAGGCATAATCAACGTTGACGACCGGCGCTT
This sequence comes from Rhizobium sp. LEGMi-198b, assembly GCF_054114205.1. Classification (NCBI taxonomy): domain Bacteria; kingdom Pseudomonadati; phylum Pseudomonadota; class Alphaproteobacteria; order Hyphomicrobiales; family Rhizobiaceae; genus Rhizobium; species Rhizobium sp. LEGMi-198b. Next base: position 1,354,462 of record NZ_JBSYVH010000001.1, read on the forward strand.
TAGCCACGGTCCCAACAGCGGCGATAGGCATTGCTTCTGCCGAAGATACGACAAGGCTGCCGAGTACGGCAGCAACGGCAATCACGGGCAATCTCATCGTGATGATCTCCATTCAAGTCCCTTACAAGCGGATTTAAATCCCCGCTGGCTGAACCCCGGGTGAACCGAAAAAGGCCTTTTCGCGGCAAAATCAAGACGTTGAACGTGGAGTTGCAATGCGCGTGTCGCCCACTGCCGCCTTAGGAGAGACGTTCGCAACAAGAAGTTCAGTATCGACACCACGAGTACGCGTCACGAGAGCGTCATCAACCGCGCTTAAATGAAGACCTTATTTGCGATAGGGAGTTTGAGATGGTCGACGTCGTTTCAAGCAATTCGGAGGGTGGTGACCACCCTGTTCACGGCGCAGGCGGTTCCGCCAAATGGTTCCTGCCGCTCTTCGGCATCGTCGTACTCGGCGGCCTTGCTTACGTTGGCTATGCCCTTGGCAACGATCTTGCCAATGCGGCGGCGGTTCCGTGGATCCTGCTCGGATTGGCGTTGCTGATCGCGCTCGGCTTCGAATTCGTCAACGGTTTCCACGATACGGCCAATGCGGTCGCTACCGTCATCTACACCCGTTCGCTGCCGGCCGAATTTGCGGTTATCTGGTCGGGATTCTTTAATTTCCTCGGCGTGCTGACCTCTTCCGGTGCCGTCGCGTTCGGCATTCTGGCGCTGTTGCCCGTCGAACTGATCCTGCAGGTCGGCTCGGGCTCCGGCCTTGCCATGGTCTTCGCCCTGTTGACCGCCGCCATCGTATGGAACCTCGGCACCTGGTATCTCGGCCTGCCGGCTTCGAGCTCGCACACGCTCGTCGGCTCCATCATCGGCGTCGGTCTTGCCAATCAGTTCCTGGCGCCGGCCGGTTCCGCCACGAGCGGTGTCGACTGGTCGCAGGCAAGCAATGTCGGCCTGTCGCTGCTGCTGTCGCCGATCATCGGCTTCTGCCTAGCCGCTGTGTTGTTGCTGGTCTCCAAAGTTCTGATCCGCAACAAGGAGCTTTATGAAGCGCCGAAGGGCAATACGCCACCGCCGCTGTGGATCCGCGGCCTGCTGATCTTCACCTGCACCGGCGTCAGCTTCGCCCATGGTTCGAACGATGGCCAGAAGGGCATGGGTCTGATCATGCTCATCCTTATCGGCCTGGTGCCGACCGCTTTCGCGCTGAACAAGACGCCCGATGTCAATTACCTCGATGCCTACAAGGCAGCCTCGGCGCAGGTCGAGACGGTACTCGGCAAGTATGTGAAGGCCGGCGTCGCCACGCCTGCAGACCCGAAGGCTGCCGTCAGCGTTGCCGTGAAGAGCAAGACCTGGACGGACGAAACGACGCCAGCACTGCAGGCCTATATCCACGCCACCAGCGCTGAAATCGCCGCCTATCCGAGCGTCGAAAAACTGCCGAACGGCCTCGTCGGCAACGTTCGTAACGACATCTACCTGATCGGTGAATCGTTGAAGCTCATAGACAAGCAGAAGCTGCTGCAGATGAGCCCGGATGATCTGAAGGCCGTGACCAACTATCACGCCGCGGTCGATCACGCGACCAAGTTCATTCCGCTCTGGGTGAAGGTTGCGGTGGCGCTGGCACTCGGCCTCGGCACCATGGTCGGCTGGAAGCGTATCGTCGTCACCGTTGGCGAAAAGATCGGCAAGACGCACCTGACCTATGGCCAGGGCGGCGCCGCCGAAGTCGTCGCCATGCTGACGATCGGCGCGGCCGACCATCTCGGCCTGCCGGTTTCGACCACGCACGTCCTGTCCTCCGGCGTCGCCGGCACGATGGCCGCCAATGGTTCCGGTCTGCAGTGGTCCACCGTCCGCAACATGCTGATGGCCTGGATTCTGACGCTGCCCGCCTCGATCGCGCTTGCCTTCGTGCTGTTCATCGTGCTCCGCCAGGTCTTTTGACCGGTGCCGCCGAGCTATCGAGCTGCGGCGGCTCAGCAGGCAAAAATATCGTCAAGAGATGATGGCGCCCTTGAGGCGCCATTATTCTTGCGGCTTGTTGCCGTTGGCGCCGAGGCCGGAGAGCTTGGCGAGTTCCGAACGGCGATTCGCATAATTCTGGGCGACCATCGGATAGTTGGGAGCAAGACCCCATTTTGCGCGATATTCCTCGGGCGTCATGCCGTAATGAACGCGCAGGTGCCGCTTGAGCGTCTTGAAGCGTTTCCCGTCCTCGAGGCAAATGATGTAGTCGTTCGTCACCGATTTCTTGAGATCGACGGCCGGAACAGGTTTGGCTGACTCCATCGGAGATGCGGATCCATTCAAAGCCTGCAGCGCTTCATGCACATCCGCGATCAGCTTCGGAAGGCTCCCGGCAAGAACAGGGTTGTGGCTGACATAGGCCGAAACAATCTTCACACAGCCGTCAAACAGAACATGCGTTTGCGACTGGGGCAGGTCTCTTCTGTTATTGAAAGCGTCCATCATCGTTTCCCGAATCTCGTGTGGCCTGGCGTCGGCCGCCTCGCGTGACTGCTTCATGTACAAAGCCATTCGTGAATCTTGCATCGGTTTCAAACTCCACAGGTTTTGGTTGCGGCACCCTTGGCATTTCTTGATGAGGACGCCTGCTCATTGCCGGTCTTTCTTCACGGGCTCTGCATGGCCAGCCGCATCTGTAAGGTCCTCTGCAGGACCCGCAAAATCCTTTGCAGGATCTGCAAAGTCCTTTGCAGGATCTGCAAAGTAAGTGGCCAGCTTGGTACACAGGAGGATGAGGGGAATGCCGAGCATGAAGGCGGCATAGGTTGGATTGCCGTTGCAATGACGCAGTGTCTGAAGGATGAGTTTTCGCTCAACATCCTCCACGGTCTGGCCGACGAGAACGCCGACGGCGGTGTTCACGGTGCGCGGCACAAGGTTGTCGTCGCTGGCGGAGAGGTGTGCGACGATCTCATCGATCAGCCGCTCTTCGCTTGCCGTCGCCAGTACGATGCCGGTGGCGCTGTCGAGTTCACAAAAGACATAAAGGCCGTTTTCGGGATCGATCGTGACCCGTCCGGAGGCATTTCCCGAGATGTTGTGAATAATGATGTGCGGCTCGTCTCCGCCCACAAGAGCGAACGGCAAGTCGCTACCGATGTACGAAGCACCGGGGAACAGGCCCTGCAACTCCTGGAATAGCAGACTAAGCCGAGCTTGCGCCTGCACATCCTGTGCGGCCGAGAAATCATGGTCCCGAGCGAAGGAAGGATGTTTGATCATGCCGTCACCTCCGCGATCAAGCCGCGCGTCCCGCCGATGGACTCCTGGCCCCAGGTTCGTTTTGCCGAGCAGCTTCGCGAGACAAGGCGCGGAATATTCATCCAACCTCCCGTAGGCCGAATTTACGCATTTGTGGAAGCTGCTGAAGCGCCATGGGCCTGGACAGAAGGAAGCCCTGCGCATGCGTCCCGCCGGTTGAGCGTGCCGCCTCCAATTGCGCCTCGGTTTCTATCCCCTCGACAACAACCAGGGGCGCCAGACAGGATGCAAAACCGACCAAGTGATACAGGCTATCATGGCCATCCCGGCCGGGCCTGATATCGCGGATGAAGGACGCATCGATTTTGACGATATCGGCCGTAACCTGCAGCAGGTGCGAGGGGGTCGCATAGCCGGTGCCGAAATCATCGATCGCAATGCGGCAACCGAGTGCACGTATCATCTTCAACCGCTCGACGGGCGCGCCGACGAGCGGATAGGTCTCGGTAACTTCAACGACAAGCCGGGACGTGAGCTCGGGCTGGCGGCTGATTCGATTGAAGATATCGGCAAATCGATCCGGCGCGGACAAAGTGGCTGCGGATAGATTGCAGCCGAGTGTCAGTGCCGCATCCGCCGTCAAGGCAGACAGAACCAACTCCAGCATGCGGAGATCGAGGTCGAAGCGACCTTCCAGTCGCTCCAACTGCGGCACGAAGGCGCCTGCGGTGTGAACGACACCCTCGGCATCCGTTACACGCGCCAGGCATTCGGCATAGAGGATCGCTTCAATGTCTTGGGCGTCATGGATCGGTTGTACGACAAAGCTCAAGCCGCCCTTGGCGATTGCCTTTAAAATCAGGGCGCTATGCCCCTTGTCAATCCGGTTTCCTCTACCGCTCATCAAGCCTCCAAAGGCTGCAAGATGGGCAGCGAACAGAAATTCGGAAAGAAAAGGGAACGTCTGAAAAAGACGCAAAGAAGGGGGGAGCATGGGATTTCTGGTGCCTAAAAGCCGCCTTTTCCATCTCCCGGACCCTTTAGCTCAAGGTAACTAGAATTTTCCTTCCCCAAGCAGAAATGTCGCATCAGGGCGACAACTGACTTAGAATCACTATATTACTAATATGTAAACTAGTGTCATCGAACATTCAATTGATACGAGTTTTTCTAGTTACTAATTCAATTACTGCCGAAGCGGGCGGCGACAATCTTCCGCCGCGAGCCAAAGGGCCGCTATATTGAGGGGTGGCTCAGGCGCCCAAGTTTTTCCCGGCGCGGGTTCAATCAAAGTGCTGAACGGATTTACTGTTCGGTAGCGTCTGCGTCGGACTGCGGCCACCAGTTCGCTTGCCTTGCCTCCCGCAGGGCGTGGTCGAGCGGCGGGAGATCTGCATGCCACAGCCGCTCCCACTCGAGGCTCATGACGCCGTCATAGCGATCGGCGGCCAATGCAGAGAGCAGCGCCGCCATCGGAAACTCGCCGGCGGCGGGGGGCGTGTAAGTATATGGCAGCTTCCCGCTCGGCTTCGAGATGCTGTCCTTCACATGCAGGTGCCTGGTATTGCGACGGACTTGCTTCCAGGTCTCCGCGGGATCTTGTCCGCCTTTGCGCCAGGTATGATGCGTGTCCCAGAGCAGGGCGCAATCGGGTGCCGCTTCCAGAAAGCGGCCGAGCGCATCCGGATAAACGAGAAAATCGTGTGTCTCCACCATGATATCCGATGCAAAACCCTCGCGCCTTGCCGTCTCGCGCCACCATTCGAGCGTCGACAGCGCCTCGGAAAGTTCGCCGGCATCACCGGTGCTGCCGCCATCGAAAATGCGCAACGCTTTTATGCCGGCCGCCTCGGCCCAGGGAAGATAACGCAGGAACTCTTCCTTCGCTTGCGGCGTAGCGCCGACGAGGCGCATCGACGTGTTAAGCGCACAAACGGCCACAGGGGCTCGCTCGAGCGCATGGACAAGGCCTGCCGGAGTGCCGAACCGCTCGGCAAAATAGGCCGGCAGATCGATCATACCGCCGAGAGCACGAATTTCGATCGCATCGAGGCCATGACGTGCGGCCAGAGCCAGGGCCTCATCCAATTCCAGTTCTGCGCAGCCCAGTGTCGAAAATGCCAGCGATATCAGAGGGGCTTTGACGTCAATGGCGGTAACCATCGCATCCTCCGCTTGGTTCCTGGAATATGAATAGGTGACGCTCGCCAACGCGATGTCTCTCGAACCAAGCGCGACGCTAGTAACTAAACGGATAATTGTGAAGCATCCTTTGAGCGTCAAGGGCCATGGTTGTCATGGCTTCCAAAAGGGAGCTCAGCCACCCCTTTCAAATGCGCCGATCCACGGCGTCCATGATTCTTATCAAAGGCCGGGAACATTCCCTTCAGATGATGGTTTTCTGTGCGTGATCGAGGGGCGCGAAAATTCCCACCAAAGCATTGGCGTCCGCCGGCACGGCATGCATCGAGACAAAAATTTCCAAAAAACAATCATTGATGTGGAGGAGAGCATAATGCCGACTGAACAGGGACATGAGTGGATCAAAAGACGTGCATATTCTCTGTGGGAAGAAGCGGGCCGTCCGCACGGCCGCGATCAGGAACATTGGAATCAGGCTGTTGCCGAGCGGGAAGATCTTGAGCGCACGCGGGCTTCCGTGGACGGCGAAGACATTCTCATCAAGTTCAGGGGAAAAAAGCCCATCCTCGGTAAAGCACCAGAACCTCAACCATTCTCGAAATTGACTGGCACGAGATAAGGCTCGGTATCTCCGAGGCAACAGCCAAGCCGTCGCATGGGAAGCTGCCGAGCATGTCGGTGGCTCCAATGAGGTTTGGTTCGCACAGGCTGTCACTGATGGCGGTACGCTTGATAAGCGTTAGCTGCCGAAGATCGTCCGCATTGCCTTCAGGAGGGCGCGCGCACTGCGCTCCTGTCCGGTTTTGGAGAGAGGCAGATGGCGCACATGATCGGCTCGGGCGGAGAGTCTTGCGGCTATTTCCTCCGCCATGGCCGGGCGCGCGTCGAGCAGCGGCGCAAAGCTCTGTTGATCGATTTCATAGACGGTGACGCGCGTGAGCGCCTGCAGTGTGCAGACTTCGCCCATCCCCGCAAGCAAGCCGCTCTCGCCGAAGAAATCCCCGGGCGAAAGCCGTCTCTGTTCCTGCTCGCCATAGCGCATTGCGACGATCCCTGCGCGAACGATCATCATCGAGGCCAACATTTGTCCCTGATGAACAATGACGTCGTTCTTCTGATATTCACGGACCGTGCATGATCGGGCCAGAAGTTCCTTCTCGGACATCGTCAGACCAAAGAAAATGGGGATCGCCTCAATGAGGGCAAGCGGCGTTATTTCAGGCGGCTTGGCGCTCTCTTCGCTGGGCGGTTCGTTCATAAGTGCGATAGCCGATGGTGGCATCGCCAACAGCAATCCGGCGGATTTGCAGTGGCGATAAAACAGATCCATCACTTCATTTCGGGCTTTCGTGCGCAGCGATGGATTCCTGACCCAGAACTGCAGCTCGATTTCCAGGGCGACAGCGTCCAAATTCTTCAGCGCCACCTGTGGGGGCGGTTCCCTGACGATCGAATTACAACCGGCCAAGACCGACTGCATGACGTCCTCGACGATGGAGGGCATCCGCGTCGGCGCCACCCGCACCGTCATTTTGAGAAGATGCGTTTCATCGGGCTGGCTGATGTTCGTCAGTCCGAGTTTGGCAAGGACGCTGTTGGGCAGAGCGACGACGTTGTTTGCTCCGGTCAGAACCTGTGTCGACCGCCAGGTGCTGGCAATGACACGCCCCTCCGTCCCGTCCGCGAGCAGAATCCAATCGCCCAGGGAATAGCTCCGCCCGAGAGTAAGAGCGATGCCGGAGAAGACATCCCCGAGGGTGTTTTGCAGTGCCAGACCGAGGACGATAGCAATCACGCCTGATGTGGCGACCAGCGTTCCGATCGGAATGCCAAGCACGAAGGCCAGCGCCGACAAGGTGACGCAAAGATAGACCAGCCCGACCACGATATCCTGGAGAAGGTGCTCCTCGTGTGGCTTGCCTTCGAGAACCAGGTAGATGCGCACGAAACCGATGATCGCCCATGCGAGATGAAGCCACCACAGCAATTTCGCCATGATGACGGCAAAAGCATGCGCGTCTTCCAGGCCGTAGCCTTGAAACCGGATAGGCGAGATGTCGCTGCCGATAAGAACGGCGGTCATCGCGGCAAAGAAGCCAATCTCAACGACAAGCCGGAGGTTCACGCGCCAGCGCGGGATCAAATGCCACACGACGATCCCGGCCAGCTCGAGAGTGATCAGCCATGCAAGTGAAGCCCTCGCGAGTCCTTCAAGATATAGCTGCAGCATGATGATCATCTCGGCGCGCGTGGAAAAGCTTCCTGCGAGCCGGACGGCTCGGGCAAATGCGAAGGAACCGTCTCAATCCCAGGCGCGATGGGATGCGACGACGGCTAATGTCGGCAATGTTTGAACATCGGGCCGGTTAGGCAATCTCAGGCCGCCATCGGCTACCGGTAGCCCAATCCCGTTATGTAATCTGCGAGCATATGCTCCTGTAGCTGCTCTTGCTCAAACAGCACCTTCATCGCATCGCGAATATCGAGAACGCCGAGAGGCTTCGAATCCGCGCCGAGTACCGGCATGTTTTGCAGACGCTGCGCCACCATGATCTGCCAGGCGGCCAGGAGCTCGTCATCGGGATCGCAGGAAACGATATTCCGACTCATGAGTGTCACCACCGAAGCGTCCGGTTCTCGGTCCATAAGGTGGCGAATAAGGTCGGACTTGCTGAGCACGCCGGTTGCCTTGCCATTTTCGCCGCTCACGACAGCCAATCCTATCCCGGGATTGGAAAGCGAGAGGGCGGCGGTTTCCAGCGTGGCGTTGACATCGATCACCATCAGGCGAGCCGATGTCATTGTGTTTAGTCGTTCGATCCGCATCATGGCCTCCTGAGGTGTCCGAGGGGCGACAAGTATTTCATTCGAGGTTTCGGCTATCCCCGAGACCGAAGAGCCCGATCGAGGTGGCGGCGCGACGCGGCGCCCCATTCACAACCCCAGCAAGTCATGGGGACCCACAGCGTCAGCCACTGTGCGAATGCGCGAGCGGGCGAGCACGCATTGTTTTGCTGGCATTTTCACTGACGCCGTGATGATCGATTGTCAGCTCTTGCGAGCAGATTGGCTGAACCACTGGTCGAAGCCGATGGCGCCCAAGCGCGGGTTGTCGCCTTCCTCCGGGACGAGCGAGCGGTCATCCAACTCCGTGCCGAAATAGAGTGCGTGCGGATCCGCAACGACCTTGCGCGGATCATTGGCCGCTTTCAGGAACCGCGCGACAATGTCGGTGAAGCGCCCCCTCTCCGGCCCGGCGATGTAAACGATGCCGTTCGCCGGCGGCGCAAGCGCCACGTCCGCCATGACATCAGCGACGTCGTCCGACGCGATCGGCTGAAAATTGACGGCCGGCAGGTGCACGGTCTCACCGACGGTTGCCGACTGAGCGATGCCGGCCAGGAACTCGAAGAACTGCGTCGAGTGAACGATGGTATAGGGTATCCCGGAACTCCTGATCAGATTCTCCTGGGCCATCTTGGCGCGCAAATAGCCGCTGCGCGGCAGGCGCTCGGTCCCGACGACCGAGAGCGCGATATGATGCTTAACGCCGGCGGCCGCTTCTGCGGCAAGCAGGTTTCGGCCGGAGGTTTCGAAAAACTCCAGAACGGCCTTGTCCTCGAAGGATGGCGAATTTGCCAGGTCAAGCACGACCTGCGCTCCAGCGACGGCCTGGGCCAATCCTTCGCCGGTAATGGTGTTAACCCCCGTATTCGGGGAGGCGGCGATCACTTCATGACCCTTCTTGCGCAGCCTCTCCGCCGTCTTTGAACCGATGAGGCCCGTGCCGCCAATAATAAGGATTTTCATGTCCAGTCTCCCGATTTGCGGTTTTTAAAATCGCGTTGCTCTTGCGGTCGGTCACGACCAATGCCGGGGAGAATGCGCCAGCTCGGCGCGCGAGCCTATCGAACGGAAGCATTGGCCACACGATGCCAAAGTACAGGTCGGATACATCGGGCGGATGGAAATCCTGGTGGAAGCGCGCCCTGGTCTGCGACTTCGGGCACTGGCTGGGTTCGCCGTGCGTGCAGATAGCCGGCGGCGACACTTATGCTTCACCCTGAATGCTCGGATTCAAGGCAGTTGTTGCGCCGTGGCCGCCGCGCTGTGCCTCGTTGCCTGAGCAGGCGTTAGGTCGTCGAGCGGTTAGCAAATACACGAAAGCCCGCGCGATGGGGGGCTCTGGTGTATTTTGTATCGGTGGGAGGCTTTGAAGCTTGGGCTTTCCGGTTATGGTCCGTCGGCTGCGGCGGTATCGCCAGCGAAGCGGAATGCTTTGGGGTATTGATATTGGAATGTTGTTTGGGAAGGCTTGGTTGCGGGGGCAGGATTTGAACCTGCGGCCTTCAGGTTATGAGCCTGACGAGCTACCGGGCTGCTCCACCCCGCGTTACCAGCGTAAACCGCTTTGCGGTTTATCGCACCTCGAGCGAACCGTTG